>JAVHLP010000010.1 GCA_031082145.1 bacterium
GTCGCCGTCATGGAGGCGGGCAAGCCCACCGTCATCGTGAACGCGGAGGGAAACCGCCTCACCCCGTCGGTAGTCGGCTTCACCCGGGCGGGTGAACGGCTGGTGGGCCAACTGGCCCGCCGCCAGGCGATCCTGAACCCCGAGAACACCGTGTATTCCATCAAGCGGTTCATGGGCCGGCGTCACAGCGAGGTGCGGGAGGAGCGCGCGCAAGTATCCTACCAGGTGAAAGCGGGCACCAACGACAGCGTCCGGGTGGCGATCCCGGTGGCGGAGAAGGAGTTCACCCCGGAGGAGATCTCCGCCCTGGTGCTGGCCAAGCTGAAGGAGGACGCCGAACGGTACCTGGGCGAGAAGGTCACCCGGGCGGTGATCACCGTTCCCGCCTACTTCAACGACTCCCAACGCCAGGCCACCAAGGACGCCGGCCGGATAGCCGGCCTCGAGGTGCTCCGCATCATCAACGAGCCGACGGCGGCGGCCCTGGCTTACGGCTTGGAGAAGAAGACCGCCCAGACCATCCTGGTCTGGGACCTGGGTGGGGGGACCTTCGACGTCTCCGTGCTGGAGGTGGACAATAACGTCTACGAGGTGAAGTCGACGGCAGGCGACACCCACCTGGGCGGCGACGACTACGATGAGCGGATCGTGAAGTACCTCGCCGATGAGTTCCAGAAGGAGCAAGGAGTGGACCTGCGTAAGGATCGCCAAGCCCTGCAACGGCTCCGGGAGGCGGCGGAGAAAGCCAAGCAGGAACTGTCCACCGTACCCGAGACCACGATCAGCCTGCCCTTCGTCACCGCCACCCACGAGGGTCCCCGGCACCTGGAGACCCGGTTGACCCGAGCCAAGTTCGAGCAGCTCACTGCCGACCTCACCGAGCGCTGTATCGGCCCCTTCCGCCAGGCCCTCAACGACGCCAAGATCCGGCCGGAGGAGCTGTCCGAGGTCATCCTGGTCGGGGGGGCCACCCGCATGCCCGTTATTCAGGAACTGGTAAAGAAGCTGACCGGAAAGGAGCCCCACCGCGGGGTCAACCCGGATGAGGTGGTGGCGGTGGGTGCGGCCATCCAGGCGGGAGTCCTCGCCGGCGAGGTCAAGGGCCTCGTGCTGGTGGACGTCACTCCCCTCTCCCTCGGCATCGAGACCCTGGGCGGCGTCATGACCCGCCTCGTGGAGCGGAACACGGCCATACCGTCCAAGAAGGAGCAGGTCTTCACGACCGCCGCCGACGGCCAGACCACGGTGGAAATCCACGTGCTGCAGGGCGAACGGGAATTCGCCGCCGACAGCCGGACCCTGGGACGGTTCCACCTGGTGGGTATACCGCCGGCCCCCCGTGGCGTACCTCAGATCCAGGTCAGTTTCGACATCGACGCCAACGGGATCCTCAACGTCTCGGCCAAGGACCTCGGCACCGGCAAGGAACAGAAGATAACCATCACCGCCTCCACGACCCTGGACAAGGCCGAAGTCGAGGACATGGTCAAGAACGCCCAGGAACACGCGGAGGAGGATCGCAAGCGGCGGGAGTTGGTGGACCTGCGCAACCAGGCCGACAGCCTGATCTACCAGACCGAGAAGAACCTGAAGGAGCTGGGCGACAAGGTTGGGGCGGACGACCGCCGGGCCGCCGAGGACGCCATCGCCGAGCTGAAGGGGGCCCAGGACGACCCGACCGCCATCCGGGCCGGGATCGAGAAACTGCAGCAGGCTTCCTACAAGCTCGCGGAGGCTCTCTACCGCCAGACCGCCCAGGCCTCTCCCGGTGACGCCGGCGGCCAGGCGGCGGCCGAGGGTGACGTCATTGACGCCGAGTACCAGGCCAAGGACAAGGGCGAGGAGGGCCCGGCATGAGTGAGGAGGCGCGCCGCGAGGGGGACCGCCCGGACGAGGCCAAGACCCCTTCCGAGACGGGGGACGACCTCCGGACCGAGCTGGAGGCCGCTCGCCAGGAGGCCCGCGAGAACTGGGAGCGCTTTCTCCGGGCGGTGGCGGACAACGAGAACTACCGCCGGCGGGTGGAGCGGGACCTGGCGGCCTCCATCCGCCGGGGCAAGGGTGAGTTCCTGCTGGGTTTTCTGGCCCTCAAGGACAACCTCGAACTGGCCCTGAAGACCCCCGGCGAGTCTGGTTCCCTGCGCGAAGGCCTGGAGCTCATCCTGCGCCAGTTCGACGTCTTGCTGGAGCGGGAGGGGGTGGCCGCCATAGAAGCCGAAGGCTGTTTCTTTGACCCGGCCCTGCACGAGGCGGTGGCGGTGCTGGAGGACCCCGGGGTCGACACCGAGGTGGTGGCGGAGGAGCTACAACGTGGGTACCGCCATGGCGACGAGGTGCTGCGGCCGGCCCGGGTGCGGGTGGCCCGCCCGGCCCCGCCGGGCCGAGGGCCGGTTGGACCGTAGCCAGGACTGGATGGAGGATGCGGCGAGGGACCTGGAGCACGCTCGGGCCTCAGCCGAAGGCGGTCACTACAACTGGTCCTGCTTCGCCGCCCAACAGGGAGCCGGGAAGGCCGTCAAGGCGCTCTGTCAGCGGCTCGGGGCAGTCGCCTGGGGTCACTCGGTAGCCGACCTCCTGCGGGAGTTGCCGGGTGAGGGGTCGTGTGCCCCGGCGCTGGTGAGGAAGGCGCTGGAACTGGACAAGGCCTACGTCGGAGCCAGATACGCCGACGCCCATCCCCGGGGCTCAGCGAGCAGCCGCTACACGCCTGAAGAAGCCGAGAGGATGCTGGGTTATGCCGAGGAAGTCGTCCGGTTCTGTCAGGATCTTCTATCCGGAGATAAGCCGCCAGGACGTGATTGAGCGCCTGGAGGCCCAGCTGCCCGCATTCGACTCCCGGCTTCCCTTGCTTTTGGCCGTGCTTTTCGGTTCCTACGCCCGAGGTGACTACACGGTGGCCAGCGATGTCGATCTCCTGTTGGTGTACCGGGGAGAACGGGATGAGCGGGCTTTCTCGCTGGCCAAGCTCACGCTGGATGTACTCCGCCTGGAGCCCCACGTCTACGCCGAGGCCGAGTACCGGGAACTGAAGCCCACGCTGGACCGCATGACCGGGGAAGGGATTGTTCTCTGGTCCCGGATCTAGTGGCCCGGGGGGCATCGGAGATCACGGGAGGGGCGCGCAAGCGCCCCTCCCACCGTTAGCCCTGTGCCTACCAGGTGGCTTGATTGTGCTTGCGCAGGATGAAGAGAACTCGGCCGTCGTGGTGCCGGACCAGCCGGATCCGGGTCCCCACAGTCAGGTTGGAGAGCCGGACGTGATCCCCGATGGTCCCGTCCGCCGCCTCCTGGTAAATCACGAAGTCGGGGTGGGTCACCAGGTACACCTGGCTCAGGGCGGCGGCCCCGGAGTCATAGAGTTGGATCATGACGTAGTTGGCGGCAGTATCCAGCAGGTGCACCCGGCCCAGGTGGGGCGCATCGGCGCTGGAAGCCCACAAGGGATCCCAGACCCCGATCTCCCCGGTAGCCGCCACCACCCCGATGCGGCCGACCTTGCCGATGGCGGCCGCCCAGCTGGTAACCGTGCCGGTGGCCGCAACGTAGCTCACGGTTGTGCCGCGGACGTCGAGCGTCACCCGGACCTTGGTGGATCCGGGAATGGTGCTGACACCGGGCAGCACCTTGGCGTAGACTTCGGAGGTTACGCCGGCCACGGCCCGGCGGGCCAGTCCTTCCTTGTCCAGGGCGTAGATGAGGGCTGCGCCGGGAGCGATGGCAGGCGGTGTCGCACCCCCGGTGAAGGGCTGGTACCACCGGAACTCCCGCTCGCTGCCGTCCGCCTGCCGGAGCTTGAAGTACCACTCAAACTTGGTGGCCTCGGTGTAGACCCGGCGATCGCTGACGAACGTCCCCGACACCGTCTGGCGGATGGCTTCGACCTGGATGGCCGGTTGGCCGGCCTGGGCGCCGGCGGTGGCGACATAGACCACGTCGTCCACCCGCAGGTCGGCGGGCCGGGCCAAGGCGCCGTTCAAGATCACCGCCGCGCCCTCGGGCACCCCCACCACGTCAGTGCTGTCCAGGTGCAAGTACAGAGGGGTAGTCCCGGCGGCGGTCTTGCCCTCCACCACCTTGTTGGCCAAGTTGAAGCGGAAGGCATCCACGAAAGCCGCCCGGCCCGCGGTGACAGTGATGCTCACCCGGTCCCCCGGCAGCAGGCCGGCGTCCCCCTGGGCGAGGGCCCGGTCGGCGCCCTGGTTCACGCTCAGCCGGGTTGTGCCCGGGGTGTAGGCCACCCGGGACCCGTCGGCAAGTACCAGGTAATAGACCCCACCGGTGATCTCGTAGCGTTGGAAGACCTCCCGGGTGACATCCAGGGCTTCGTGGGGCTCGATGTAGACGATCGCCCCCGCCGGGTTGGCTACCGCCCTGACGGTGGTGTTCAGGAGCGCCACCAGGGAGGCGTGGGAGGACAGGTAGACCTCATCGGCCATGTTCTTCCGGGCTTGCCCGAAGATATCGATGGTCTTGGCCGCCTCGTTGCACGCCGTGACCAGCCCGGTGAAACTGCGGGCGGCCAGGATGGCGGCGGCGCCCTCGGGGTCGTAGCGGTCGCCCAGGCCGGTGCCCCGCTTGATGAAGAGGGCGTTGTAGACCAGGTGGGCCACCTCGCCGCGGGTAGCCGGGAGGTAAGCGAAGATCTGGACCCGGCCGGTGATGCCCCGCTCATACCCGGCCAGTACGTAGTTGAAGGGCCAGGCGCCGATGACCCCGGGGTCGTGCCCGGTGGCGCGGACCAGCATGGCCAGGACTTCGGCGTGGTTGACGTTCTGGCCGGGCCGGAAAGTACCGTCGTCATAGCCCCGGATTATGCCCAGGCTGGTGGCGAGGTTGACGTAGCCCCAGGCCCAGGTGGGAGTGTCGTCCTTGAACGGCGGTTTGATGGTGGCCACCTGGTTGGCGTGCGCCTCCCGG
Source organism: bacterium (assembly GCA_031082145.1). GTDB lineage: Bacteria > Bacillota > Sulfobacillia > UBA995 > UBA995 > Ess09-15. The sequence continues at coordinate 4,918 of JAVHLP010000010.1, forward strand.
TCCAGCATCCGCACGATCACCGCCGCGACCTCGGCCCGGCTGATGGGAGCGTCGGGGCGTACGTTGGTGGTGCCGGTGTCGCCCCTCAGGATCCGGAGCGCGGCCAGCAGCGTGATCTCGCGCCCGAACTCGTGGCCCACGGCGTCGGTAAAGGGCGCCCGGATCGCCCGGATCGAGGCAAAGGCGGTGCCGGCCAGGATTATAACGACCGCGACGGTAACCCCGGCCAGCAAACGCTTGCGCAGGACTCGCATGTGCATCCCCCTCTCTTGGGACCCCGGATGAGACTGGCATTCGCCATGTGAGGGGACGGTTCCTATCGGGCCGGGAAACAATGCCAGCGGCAGGTCGAGCGCCGGTTTGGGGGGACCCTAGTTTCTACCGGGCTGACCGACTAAGAGGGCGCTGCCGACGGTCACCTGAACCGGAATGCGTTGGCTACGAGGATAGCCCTCCCACCCCCAACTCTCTTTCAGCGCTCTGTTCCCTCTCATTCGGAACCCCCAAGATGTCGTGACAAGCTCTCCTCGGCGCCTGGTCCTGAGCTCGCATCCGGAACGGCGGCGACTCTCGCCACCACATCCCGATGAGTCTGCACAACTAGAGGCTACGTGCTCGCCGTCGTCGCGCTCTCAGCAATGCGGCTAAGCCTACGGCGGACACCCCTCCGATGATCAGGGTCCAGGGAGGCTTGCGCCGGGGGAGAGCCGCCGGGGGCTCGTCTCCGGACTCCTTTAAGGCCCCAGGGGGTCTTCCCGGCAGCTCACTTCCGGGCTCAGGTAGCTCATCCGGCCCCACGTATTCCAGGATCCCGGTTGAGCCGCGGTTCCCTTTCAGGTCAACGGCGTCAACCTGGTACCAGACCGGCTCCCCGGGTCCGCTGACAGACAAGCTACCCTGGCTCTCTCGGGCCGGACCACCGAGTAGGGAGTAGCTGGTGTACGATGGGTGATCGGGGTCGTCGCCGGGGAACCAGATAGCCCACCCCAGCCGGTTGAAATCGCCGTCGGGGTCCTCGACCTGGTACTCAAGAGAGTACCCGTGGGACGTCCCCATGTAGACAGGTCCTTTCCTCGCACGGAGGACGGCCTGGACGACCGGCGGCTGGCCAACCGTCAGTGCCGGTGGGAGCAGGGACTCCAGCCATCGAAGCAGTTCGAATGGAAGAAAGCCACCCGGGGGCAGAACTCTCCGCTTCAGCTCCTGGTAGATATCTCTCACCTGATCTTCATCGCCAGCTTCGTGGTAATACCGGGCGAGGTGGTAGTAGGCCTCGTCCTGTGCCGGGTGGATCAGGTACTCCGTACCTGGCTGCATCGTTAGATCTAGGATGTGCCGCCAGTTCCGTACAGCGTCGTCAGTCTGTCCCAGGCCCATCTGTGCCCTCGCCTCGTAGAGAGGTGCCAGGTGGGGATCCAGGTTGAGATCTTCGTCGTCATGGTGCAACTTGACCTGAGCCAGGAGCTCGTCGTAATTGCCCGAACGGTCCAGTTCATCCCATTGCTTGACGAAGCTCCGGCCTCCTGCACGCAAGGTCTTCTCCAGGGAAAGCAGCCCGTGAAAGACGAGATGGATGTTGTGCGGTAACGGGGAATCTTGCCACTCCCAGACCAGGTCGTCTCCCTCGAAGCGATGCCCCAGGGGGCTTGCGCGCGAGATGTCATAGGGGCGGTACTGCGCCAGCTCTAGGACCACCCTGGTTCGGCCGACGTTGCCATGCCAGGCCCCGACAGGCGCGAGGAGGTAACCGGTCGACCGGTAGCCTTGACTTGGGGCGCTATGGCTCCAGCAGGTGTAGCCAAGGCGCCGCGTCTGTCCGGCGTCGAAATCGACCTCCCACGTGTGCCAGGCCGCAACCTGTCCGAGGGGGTTAGGTTCGGGAACCACGTCGGGATCACGTTTGACGGAAACCTCCGACCCGTCCACCGAGACCTGGAGGTCATGCATGCCGGTGCAGGATTCCCCCTCTTCAGGTTGCCATTCGGCGAAGCCCATTAGAACGGTGGTGGCGGGCCCGGTGTTCCTTAGCGTGAAGACTGCTTCCACCTCGGAGCGATCGGCCATGACGGTTACCCTCACGTCCAGGGCCTCAAGTGTCACCAGGGTGGGGTGTAGTGGCTGGACGGCCGCCGCCGGTGGTGGTCCCTCCTCACAAGCAAGCGTCGGAGCAGGAGAAAGGGTCATGGCAAGCAGGACCAGGGCGACTGCAAGCCGCTTCCGCACCGGGATCCTCCTTCCCGACAGCCAGGTCGGCAGGGCGGAACCCACCACCAGGGAACTACGCCCTCGGGCGGGCGCCACCCTGCCTAAGGCAACTGCCGGCAATCCGTCTCACCTGCTCGCTAGGCCTCGATCAGAGAACCGGCCTCCGACTCACTGTATGGGAATGTGTCGGGTGGGGGCCATGGCACACCGCCACCGCCGCCTGGGGTGGATCGTCCGGCGGCGACGGGTCGTCCGGCGGCGCTCATTCTGCCATGGACGAGTGAGAATTGCAGCTAGTTAACGGAGTAGTACTAGGGCGCCAGCCGGCCCCGGTCCCGCGGGAACAGACTCGCCTCGCGGACGTTGCCCAGCCCCAGGAGCTTCATGGTGAGCCGTTCCAGGCCGATGGCCAGCCCGCCGTGGGGAGGCATGCCGTACTGAAAAGCCTCCAGGTAAGGGGCGAAAGCCTCCGGGTCCAACCCCCGTCCGTCCAGGCGCCGCCGCAAGGTCTCGCCGTCGTGGATCCGCTGGCCGCCGGTGGTGACCTCGAGGCCCCGGAAGAGCAGGTCGAAACTGAGCGTAAGGGCAGGATCGGCGGGGTCCGGCATGGCGTACACCGGCCGCTTGGAGGCGGGGTAGTGGGTGACAAAGACCAACTCGCACCCGTGATCCCGCTCCATCTCGGCCGCGAGCAACCGCTCGCCTTCCGGGTCCAGGTTGCCCTCGGGGATCTGGTGGCCGTGCCGGCGGTCCAGGATCGCGGCGGCTTCATCCAGCCGGATGCGGGGAATGCCGCGGACCCGGGGTGTAGCGGCGCCCCACAGGCGCAGGGCGTCGCCGGCGGAGGAGGTCACGGCGGCGAACATGTCCTCCAGGACGGCTTCCTCGAGGTCCATGAGGTCGGCCAAGCCGTCCAGGAACCCGACCTCGAGGTCCAGGCTGACGTACTCGTTGAGATGCCGGGAGGTATCGTGGTCCTCGGCCCGGTACACCGGACCCACCTCGAAGACCCGCTCCAGGCCGGCCCCGACCAGCATCTGCTTGTAGAACTGGGGGCTCTGGGCCAGGTAGGCCCGGCGGCCGAAGTAGTCCACGGCGAAGAGTTCGGCCCCTCCCTCGGTACCGGTGGCCACCAGCTTGGGGGTGTGCACTTCCAGAAAGCCGCGCGACCGCAAGGCTTCCCGGAAGCCGCGGACCAGTTCGGCCTGGACCCGGAAGACGGCCGCCTGGCGGGGATGGCGCAGGCTCAGCACCCGGTGATCCAGTTGTGTATCCAGGCCGGCCGCCAGGCCGGGGTGGTTCACCTCGAAGGGCAGTTCGGGCACGGCCTTGGCCACGACCTCAACCTCGGCCTGGCGGATCTCGGCGCCGCCGGGGGCCCGGGGTTCGGCCGCGGCCACCCCCCGGACCACGACCGCCGAGGCCTCGGGGAGGGCGCGCAGGAACTCGTCCTGACCTTCCAGGACCACCTGCGCCTGGCCGGACCGATCGCGGACGACCAGGAAGCCGATGCCGCCCAGAGGACGGATGGCATGGACCCATCCCTTGAGCAAGACGCGGTCGCCGGTGCGGCCGGGGACTTCGGCAGCCAGGGTGCGCTTCATGGCGGTTCCCTCGCGGGGTTGGGGTTGCCCGGCCGGTGCTACTCCGGCCGGCAGGCTTTACCCATTCTAGCACTGAGGGGTAATCGCGTCAACGAGAGACAATAGCGCTGAAAGGGGCGTCGCCAGTGCCGCGCGGGAGAGGTTCCGTCACCGTGGCCCTGTCCGTGCTGTTGCTGGTGGCGGTCCTGGCCACCCTGGGCTTTGTGTTCCTGATCCCCCTGCCGCCGCTGCCCCAGCTGGAGGCCACCCGGGTGTTCGACATCAACGGTGAACTGGTGGCCAGCCTGTTCCGGGAGAACCGGGTGGAAGTCCCGCTGGCCAGCCTGCCCAGGTACCTCCCGGCGGCGGTGGTGGCCATCGAGGACCGGCACTTCTACCGGCACCCCGGGGTCGACCCGCTGGGAGTCTTGCGGGCCCTGTACCGTAACCTGCTGGCGGGGCGGGTGGTCGAGGGTGGCAGCACCATCACCCAGCAACTGGCGAAGATCCTCTTCCTCCGGCCGGAGCGAACGCTGACCCGAAAGCTGCTGGAGCTTCCGTGGACCTTCAAGCTGGAAGTCAACCTGTCCAAGGACCAGATCCTGGAGCGGTATCTCAACCAGATCTACCTCGGTCACGGTAGCCACGGGGTGGAGGTGGCGGCCCGCACTTACTTCGGCAAGGGAGCGGCCGATTTGACCCTGGCCGAGGCTGCCCTGCTGGCCGCGCTGGCCCGGGGACCAGAGGTATACTCCCCCTACCGGAACCCGGAACGGGCCTTGCGGCGGCGGGCGACCGTTCTGGCAGCCATGGTGGACGCGGGCCTGATATCGCCGGAGCAGGCAGAGGAGGCGGGGGTCCAGGAACTGGAGCTGGCCGGCCTGCCGGTAGCCCGCCGAGGGGCTCCCTACTTCGTCGACTGGATCGTGGAAGAGCTGCTGCGGGGGCGTCCGGATCTGGCCCCGGACCTGGCGGTGGGAGGGTACCGCCTGTACACGACGCTCGATGTTCGCCTGCAGGCGGCAGCCGAGGCGGCGGTTCGCGACGGCTTGCCGCCGGCCCAGCCCGACGGGCGGGGGGTCGACCAACCCCAGGCGGCGCTGGTCGCCATCGACCCCCAAAACGGGCATGTGCTGGCCATGGTGGGAGGCCGGGACTACCGGCAGACCCAGCTCAACCGCGCCGTCGCCCCGGAGGGGGATTACCGGGGGATGCGGCGGCCGCCGGGCTCCGCCTTCAAGCCCTTCCTCTACGCGGCGGTCATCGACCGTGGCTTCACCACCGTCGATCGGGTGCGCTGCCAACCGGTAACCTTTGACGTGCGGGGCAGCCCGCCTTATAGTCCCACCGACTTCGGGGCTGAACCCTACCACCATAGGGACCTCAGCGTGCGCGAAGCGCTCGCCCAGTCCTGCAACGTGGTCGCCGTGACCTGGGCCAACCGCCTGGGCCCGGCGGTGGTCGCCGAGTACGCCGCCCGCCTGGGGGTGACTAGCGCCCTGCGGCCGGTCCTGTCGATACCGCTGGGCACGTCGGAGACGAGCCCGCTGGAGATGGCCTCCGCCTATGCCACGCTGGCGGCGGGAGGGCTCTGGCGCCAGCCGGTGGGGCTACTGCGGGTCGAGGACCGCCGGGGCCGCGTCCTCTACCGGCATCAGGGCCGGTCGCGGCAAGCCCTGCGGCCGGCGGTGGCTTACGTGGTGGTCGACCTCATGAAGTCGGTGCTGCGGCCCGGGGGCACGGCGGCCAGGTTGGGGGCCTTGCTCGGCCGGCCGGCGGCGGCGAAGACGGGCACCAGCTCTGACCGGCAGGATGCCTGGTTCGTGGGCATGACGCCGGAGCTGGCGGTAGCCGTCTGGGTGGGCTGCGACCGGCCGTCGCCCCTGCCCACCGGCGGCGCCGGCCTGGCCGGGCCGGTGTGGGTCAGCTTCGTCCGGCAGGCCCTGGCCGGCTCACCGGTCCGCGACTTCTCCCCCGCGCCGGGGGTGCGATGGATGCGGGTGTGCCGGGAGACGGGACTCACGGCCGGTCCCACTTGCCCCGGTGAGGAGGAGATCTTCGTCAACGGGACCCAGCCCCCCCTCTGCCCCGGGGCCCACTTTTCCCCGCAGGACGAGGATGACGCCGAGGAGCGAGAGGAGCCCGCCGCCCAGGGCGGGGCCGGTCGGTCGCTCGCCGATCACCAGCAGCCCGAGGAGGACGCCGGCGGTAACCTCCTGGGTGGCAACCAGGTTGACCAGGGGGGCGGGGGCCAGGCGGAGGGCGGCATTGTAGAGGGTGTGGCCCAGGGCGGTCGGGATCAGGGCCAGGAGGAACAAGGGCGCGGCCGCCCGGGCCAGCCCGGGCCAGGAGACCGGGGAGAGCAGGGCCAGGGGGGCAAGGAAGACGGCCGCGGCCAGGTATACGCTGGAAGCGTAAGTGTACAGGGGATAGCTATCGCGCTCCCGCCGGCCGGCCAGCGAGTAGACAGCGTAACAGAGCCCCGAGAGCAAGGCCAGGAAATCGCCCAGCAGCAGGCGGCCGTTGAGGGCGGGCTCGAAGCCGGCCATGACGGCAACACCGAGCAGGGCCATGATGATCCCGGGATAGCGGGAGGGATGGAGGCGCTCACCCAGGATCGGCCGGGAGAGCAAGACCACGAAGACGGGAGACAGGTTGACCAGGACCAGGGCGTGGGCGATGGTGGTCAAGCCGAGGGAGGTGATGTAGAAGAGGAAGTGGAGGGCGGCGATGAAGCCGTAGAGGGTGAGCCTTCCGGGACGGAAGTCCAGCGGCTGCCCCCGTAGACGGGCCCAGGCGCCCACCAGCAGGGCACCCAGGAACATGCGGCAGAAGGCCACCTGGGCGGGAGCCAGTCCCGCGGCCAGCCGAACCAGGACGGCGGCACTGCCAAAACAGGCCGTGGCCAGGACGGCCAGGGCGAGGCCGCGCCCTGCCACTAATCGGGTGTCTCCGGCATCTCGGCCAGGGTGAGGGTCAGCGCGTGATCGGCGCCTTCTCGGCGATAACCGACCTGTACCACGTCACCGACCCGTTTCTGATCGAGAACCAGGCGGAGGGCCACGTAGTCGTTGATCGGCCGGCCGTCCAGCGTGAGCAGTATGTCGCCGGCCCGCAGGCCGGCCTTGCCGGCGGGGCTGCCGGACCACACGTGCACCAAGAGCACTCCCCGCTCCAGCCTGACGTTGTACCGGCGGAGGGCTTCTTCAGCCTCGGCGAGGGTGATCCCGAGCCAGGGCCGGATGACCCGGCCGTGGGCCATGAGTTCCTCCGCTATGGCACCGGCCTGGTTGATGGGAATGGCAAAACCCATGCCCTCGAAGCCGTCGGCGGCGAACTTGAGGGTGTTGATGCCGATGACCTGGCCGGCCGCGTTGACCAGCGGACCACCGCTGTTGCCCTGGTTGATGGCGGCGTCGGTCTGGATCAGGCGGAAGACGGCCTCCTGGTGGCGGATCACGCGGTCCAGACCGCTGATGACCCCAGCCGTGACCGACCGGGGGAAGTCAAGCCCGGCGGGATTGCCGATGGCCACCGCCAGCTCGCCGACCCGCAGGCGGTCGGAATCGCCGAGCTCGGCGGCCGGCAGGCCGCCCTCGTCCACCTTGATGACGGCCAGGTCGGTGCGGAGGTCGGACCCCACCAGAGTGGCCGGCACCTCGCGGCCGTCCTCGAGCACCACGGTCAGCCGACTCTCACCGAGCAGGCCGGACACCACGTGTTCGTTGGTCAATATGTAGCCGTCGGGACGGATGATCACCCCGGACCCGGTCCAGCGTTCCTCGTACACCCGGCCCCATAGCCGATCCCGGACCTGGACCGCGTTGATGATCCCAACCACCGAGGGAAGGACCCGGTCGGCAGCATGCACCACCGGCGAGTCGGTGGGCTGGTGGACGATCGCCGGCGGTAGGGCAGGCCCCTCGGCGGGAGGCTGCGGCAGGTACGGCAGCAGGCGCTGGGCCAGCAACCCGGGGAGGAGGTAGACCACCAGGAACACTCCCAGCAGGACTCCGGCCAGGGCACTGACGAGGTAGCCCCAGGGACGGCGGCGCGATCTCGAATCTGCGAAGTAGGACAAGCTCAGCACCTCCCACTCTCAACGGCGGAAAAGGTCGGGATCAACCTCCTGGATGAAGACCAGCAGGCCCGCGCCGGCCCCGGCTACGACGCCGAGCAGGGCCAACCAGGGAGCGGTGCCCAGAAAGGCGTCCACCCGGCGTCCGGCCAGGAATCCGAGGAATACCGTGACCGGCAGGGCAGCGAGGTACCTGAGCCGGGGAACCGGCCTGCCTCTCACTTCTTCTTGTGGCCGCGGGGGTTGATCACCTTTCGGGGCACCGCCGGTATCCGAGGCCGGCCCCCCGACGGGCGGGGCCCGGGCCGGGACGGGCGCTTGTCCTTGCCGGCTTCAGCCACAGCCCTTCACTCCTCGCGGGCGACGTCCGCACCCAGGCCGTTGAGCTTCTCCAGCACCCGCTCATAGCCCCGATCCACCAGCTCGATGCCGGTGATCTCGGTCTCGCCCTCGGCGGCCAGCGCGGCCACCACCAACGCGGCCCCCGCGCGGAGATCGGTGGCGCGGACCGGGGCCCCGGTCAGCCGCTCCACCCCTTCGATGATGGCGGTCCGGCCCTCGACCCGGATGCTGGTACCCATCCGCTTGAGCTCGTCCACGTGCTTGAAGCGACTCTCCCAGATACTCTCGGTGACGATGCTGGTGCCCTCGGCCAGGCTAAGGAGCACCGTCATCGGCTGCTGGGCGTCGGTGGGGAAACCCGGATAGGGCAGGGTTTTCACGTTAACGGCGCGGGGCCTCCCGTTCATCTTCAGGCGGAGAACGTCGCCTTCCTCCTCGATATCCGCCCCCGCCTCGTGGAGCTTGGCCACCACCGGGTCCAGGTGCTTGGGGATGACGTTCTCCACCAGTACGTCCCCCCGGGTGGCGGCGGCGGCGATCATGTAGGTGGCCGCCTCGATCTCGTCGGGGATGATGGAGTGCGTGCAGCCGTTCAGGCGTTCAACACCGCGAATGCGAATGACGTCCGTGCCGGCCCCCTGAACCCGGGCCCCGGCGGCGTTCAGGTAGTTGGCCAGGTCAACCACGTGCGGCTCCTTGGCCGCGTTCTCAATCACCGTAGTCCCCTCGGCCAGAGTAGCTGCCAGCATGATGTTGATGGTGGCTCCCACACTGACGACGTCCAGGTAGATACTCGCCCCCGCCAGCGCTGGGGCGGTCGCCCGGACCATGCCGTGTTCAATGACCACGTCGGCGCCGAGAGCCCGGAACCCTTTAAGGTGCTGGTCAATCGGCCGGAGGCCGATGTCACAGCCGCCCGGCAGGGGCACCTCGGCCCGGCCGCAGCGGGCCAGCAACACTCCCAGCAGGTAGTATGATGCTCGCAGCCGCTTGGTCACGTCGTGGGGGACCGCCAGGGGCGAGAAGCCGGCGGGGTTGACCGTGATCGTCCCGTTGCCGGACGCCGCGGTCGCGATCTGAACATCACAACCCAGGCCGCCCAGAATGTCCGCATACACCCTGACGTCGTCGATGGACGGCAGGTTCTCCAGAGTGCTGACCCCGTCGGCCAGCAGGGTGGCGGGGAGGACGGCCACGGCCGAATTCTTGCGGCCGCCCACTCGAACCCGGCCCCGGAGGGGTCTGCCTCCCCGGATGATCAGCTTGGCCACCGCTCCTCCACCTTTGCTAGGATGCGCAAGTATATCCGATTCGCAGCAGCCAGCGGGTTTTCCTGCCGGTCGCGGAGGCTTCCGAAAGCTACCTGCCGGAAGGATACTGCGTGAGGGGGTCGACCAGCAAGCCATTGATGCGAATCTCGAAGTGAAGGTGGGGGCCCGTGCTACGGCCGCTGCTGCCAACGTAGCCTATGACCTGACCCTTGGCGAGTACCTGGCCCGTCTTGACCTGTAGGTTGGAGGTCAGGTGGGCGTAGAGAGTAGTCAAGCTCCCCTCGCCATGGTCGATGCCGACCACCCAGCCGTAGTTACCGCGGTAGGCGGCGTCGGTGACCGTTCCCGCGTCGGCCGCCAGCACAGGCGAGCCCAGGACAGCGGCGATGTCCACGCCCTGGTGAAAACTGCCCCAGCGCCAGCCGTAGGGGGAGGTAATGCGGCCGCCGTCACCGCCCACGGGCCAGGCCAGAACCCCCGACCCGAGATTGGGGTAGAGACGGCTGCCCTTGACGTTCACCTGGACCTGGGGATCGGACAGGCGGACCAGGTTGACGATCTTGCGCTCAACCTCCTGCCCATTGACGCGAGCGATCTCCACTGTCACCTGCTCCCGGCCGGCCACGCCGCGCTCCCGCACGTAGCTCTCATGGGGCCACCGTTCGGGGTCGAGCACGGTACGGGTGGCGAACGCGATCGAGCGGGTGAAGGTGTAGAGCTCGGCCGACTCCACGTTGACGTAGGGCGTGGGCACGATGAGGTTGATCTCGTCGCCGGGGCGGATGAGGTTGGCGTTAGCGATCTGCGGGTTGGCCCGCTGCAGATCGGGTACGCTCATCTGGTGGGCGCTGGCAATGCTCCAGAGCGAGTCGCTGCGCTTGACCACGTATACATCGACCCGGTCGGTGCCGCGGAGCAGGATGCGCTTGGCCTCGTCCGCGCCGTAGAACCCTTCCAGGTGGGTGGTCACCTGGCGCACGCCCACATCCTCCCGGTAGCGGACTGAGAGGACCTCCGTGCCCTGGCGCTCGACCAGGGCCCGGCGGGCGTCCTCCAGGATGCCGTCCCGTACTGCCTCGGCTTCTTCCCGCGTGGCGAGGATGAGAACGCTCTCCCCGTTGACCGTCACCGCCCAGGCCAGGGTCAGGAAGCTGACCCGTTCCCGCAAGGCGGCAACAACGACCTCCGGCTCGACCGGAGGAGGCGACTCCCGGGCCGGCAACTGGACCACTGTCAAGGGCCCGACCGGCGCCACCTCGCGGCCGAGCTCGGCCGCCGCCTGGGCCAGGAACAGCTCCACGGCTTCACCCGCGGCGGGAGCGTCGGCCAGCACCCCGACGAGTTCGCCGCCGTACTCGATCCCGAACACGGCGTCAGCAACACCCGCGTGCATCAATGCCAGCCCGGCCACAACGGCCAACACAGCCAGGCCCGCCAGGACAACCCGCGGCAGCCGGTGGCGCCGGCGGGGTTTCTCAGGCAGAGCCGGCTTGGTCCGTCTCAATACCCGGCCCCCTTCGTGTCGCCCCTGTATAGCTGGGGTAGAATTCGCCAAGGGAGGAAGCTTTTCCTCCCCCGGCGTCCATAGTCCTTCCTGCCAGCCAAGGAATCGGACGACAACCAGAACCAATTCTACCCTCTTGGCGTCCATCTTATGTAGCCTGGGACTGCAGTGCACCAATGGAAAAGGCCGGCTGACGCCGGCCGGAACCTGGAGCTGGCGGCGGGAGTCGAACCCGCGGCCTGAGTCTTACGAGGACCCCGCTCTGCCTCTGAGCTACGCCAGCCCGGGGAAGATAATGGAGCGGGAGACGGGACTCGAACCCGCGACCCTCGGCTTGGGAAGCCGATGTTCTACCGCTAAACTACTCCCGCTCGCATGGCTATCGCTTTGTTGACCTCATTATAGCCGACTAGGCTTGGCGGCGCAAGCCGTGCCGGCGGCGAACAAGTCACACAACTCCAATGTCTGCCCGCGTTCGCGGCCGAGGGACACGACGGCGACCGGCAGGTCGCAGAGCTCCTCAACCCGCTCAAGGTAGGCGCGGGCCGCCGCCGGCAGATCGGCCAGGCCGAGCGGCTCGCCGGTGGCCGTCCAGCCCGGCAAGTCCTCGTAAACCGGCTCGCAGGCGGCAAAGTCGGCCCCGTCCAGCGGGAACTCGGTCACCAGGCTGTTGTCGAGCCGGTAGGCGGTGCTGATCCGGACCCGCTCCAGCCCGGCCAGAATGTCCAGGCGAGTCACGGCCAGATCGGTCACACCGCTCAGCCGGGCCGCGTACCGGACGATCACCGTGTCGAGCCAGCCGCAGCGACGCGGGCGGCGGGTTATGGTACCGTATTCCTGGCCCCGTTCCCGGATCCAGTCCCCTTCCGGGCCCGGCAGTTCGGTGGGGAAGGGACCGTCACCCACCCGGCTGGTGTAGGCCTTGACGACTCCCAGCACGCGGTTAATCCGGGTAGGACCGACACCGGCGCCGATGCAGGCTCCCCCCGCCACCGGATGGGAGGAGGTAACGTAAGGATAGGTCCCATGGTCTAGGTCCAGCAAGGTCCCCTGGGCGCCCTCAAAGAGCACCTTGTCGCCCCGGTCAATGGCCCGGTTGATGAGTAGCGACGTGTCCGCGGCCAGGGGACGGAGACGGTCGGCATAGGCCAGGTACTGGTCCAGGACCTCCTGTTCATCGAAGCCGGACGCCCCGTACACTGCCTGCAGCAGGTGGTTCTTCTCCTCGAGGTTGATCCGTAACTTGGCCGGGAAGACGGTCGGGTTGAGCAACTCGCTGAACCGGATACCGATCCGGGCCGCCTTATCCGCGTAGGCGGGACCGATGCCCCGCCCGGTGGTTCCCAGGCGGTAGGGCCCGCGCCGTTCCTCCTCCAGTTGGTCCAGGCGGATGTGGTAGGGCAGGATGACGTGGGCCCCGCCGCTGACCCAGATGCGGTCCACGGCCACCCCGTGCCCGGCCAGGTAGTCCAGTTCCTGTACCAGGACCGACGGGTCCAGGACGACCCCGTTGCCGATGACGCAGTCCTTACCGTGGAAGACCCCGGACGGTACCAGGCGCATCCGGAACTCACGGTCCCCCACCACCACGGTGTGACCGGCGTTGTTCCCTCCCTGGTAGCGTACCACCATGTCGGCCCGCGCGGCCAGGTAGTCGGTCGTCTTGCCCTTACCCTCGTCGCCCCACTGCGTTCCCACCAAGACCAGCGTGCTCACGGCCTATCCCTCCCCACCGGCCGCCAGGCCTTCCCGGCAGAGGATCTGGCGAGCCACATGCACTCCCGAGGCCGACGCTTGTACCAGGCCGCGGGTGACGCCGGCGCCGTCGCCGGCAGCGTACAACCCACGCACCTTGGTCTCCAGGGCCGGCGATAGGTCCACGCGGGACGAGTAGAACTTGACCTCCACCCCATAGAGCAGGGTATGCCGCGAGTTCACCCCCGGCGCGATGCGATCGAGGGCTTCGAGCATCTCCAAGATGCTGACCAGGTGCCGGTAGGGGAGAACCAGGGAGAGGTCGCCCGGGGTGGCCTCCGGCAAGGTGGGGCGCACCACACCCTTGGCCAGGCGCTTCTCGGTGGAGCGGCGGCCCGCCCGCAGGTCCCCCAATCGCTGCACCAGTACGCCCCCGGCCAGCATGTTGGCCAAGGAGGCCACATACTTGCCGTAGTCAATGGGGCGGTCGAAAGGGCGGGTGAAGGTCTTGGCCACCAACAAGGCGAAGTTGGTCCATTCCGTCTTGCGGGTAGCGTAGCTGTGCCCGTTCACCGTCAACAGGCCCCCGGTGTTCTCCACCACCACCTCGCCGTGGGGACATAGACAGAACACGCGCACTTGGTCATCGAAAGCCCGGGAGTAGTAGATGAGCTTCGCCTCGTACAGCGGATCGGTCAGGTGCTGCAGCACCACCGCCGGCAGTTCGACGCGGACCCCTATGTCCACCGGGTTGTTGTCCAGTCCGATGCCGAGGCCCCTGGCCTGCCCGCGGAACCATTCAGCCCCCTCCCTGCCCGGTACCACTACCACGTAGCGGGACCGGAAGGTCTCGCCGGATGCCACCCGGACGCCGTGGACAGCCCCATTCTCCACCAGGATCTCCTCCGCCCGGGTGCCGGTGCGGATGTCGACCCGGTCGCGCAGCCGTTCGTGGAGCGCCTTGAGAACTTCAGCACAGACCTCGGTGCCCAGGTGGCGAACGGGAGCGGGGACGAAGATGAGGTCGGCGCTGGCGGCCTGACGCTGCAGATCGCGGAAGGCCCCGGGGTCGGTTCCGTACAGGCGGTCGGGGGCGCCAAAGTCCAGGTAGATCTGATCAACATGCCTGATCAGGGCCTCAAGGGCGGTCCGGTCCAGGTAGTCGCCCAGGCTGCCGCCGATGTCCGGGGTCAGCGTCAGCTTGCCGTCACTGAAAGCTCCCGCCCCGCCCCAGCCCGAGAGCAGACGACACGGGGCGCAGAGGGCGCAACCCCGAGTCGACCGCGGGCAGTCCCGCCGATCGAGTGGGGGCCCCTTCTCCAGCAGCAGGACATCCAGCGAGGATCGCTCGGCGAGTTCGCGGGCCGCGAAGATGCCGGCGGGCCCCCCCCCGACGATGATGACATCGTGGGCTCTTGTCAAGACTCCCGCCCCACTACGTAGTATATCCGCGGCGTGTCGGGAGCCGGAGGGCCGGTCCCGAAGGCCCCGTAAACGCCCCGGGCGCCCAGGCCCGCCGCGGCCAGCGCCGCCGCCATCTCCTCCTCGGTGTAGGCGCGCTCGCGGTGGACTTCCCGGAAACGTTCCCACCGGCCATCTTCACCTCGCAGGAAGCCGGTGAGAGTCACCTGCCAGATACGCCGGTCCCGATCATAAGTGTTCTCCCAGACCAGGGCCAGGTCTTCCTCTTCGAACAGGGTGGTGGTGTCGGGGCTGGTGGACAGCCGGTGGGCGGAGTTCACGTCAAAGATGAACAGCCCCCCGGGAGCCAGCAGCCGCTCCACACCCCGGAAGACCGCCGTCAGGTCCCCGTGGTCCAGAATGTAGTTGATGCTGTCGTAAAGACAGATCACCAGATCGAAGGAAGCCGGGGCGTCGCCGAAGACAACGGCCAGATCCCGCATGTCCCCCTGCCGGAAGTCCGCCTCCAGGCCGGCGGCCGCCGCCTTCTCGCGGGCAATGGCCAGCATCGGCGGCGAGAGGTCCACTCCCGTTACCCGGTAGCCTCGGCGGGCGAAAGGAAGGGAGCTGGAGCCGGTGCCGCAAGCCAGGTCCAGCACGTGGCGGGGCCGGGCGCCGTGACGGGCCAGGAGCTCCTCCACGTAGTCGGCCCATTGCTCGTATCCCACGTGGGCCATGATGCGGTCGTAGACGCGGCTGAAGCCGGTGTAGGCATCGGTCAAGGGGTTCCCCCCCTCCCGGGTCCCAGTATATCGCGCTTGCCCCCGCCCTTCAAGCCGGCCCCCACGGGGTTTGAAGTCCTGCTCATGGGGCGTTGACAAGGGGGAGAAGATACTGGTAGTATACTGTTAGCACTCGCGGCCGGTGAGTGCTAAGACGTTTCCGGACCGAGGAAGGAGGGGCGAGAGGAGTGCTCAAGCCGCTGGCGGACCGGGTGGTGGTACGGGCCATCACCGCCGAGGAGAAGACCCGCGGAGGCATTGTGCTCCCCGACACCGCCAAGGAGAAGCCTCAAGAGGGCGAGGTTGTGGCGGTGGGGCCGGGACGGCTGCTGGATAACGGGAAGCGGCTGTCCCCGGAAGTCAAGGTCGGCGACCGGGTCATCTACCCGAAGTATGGCGGCACCGAGGTCAAGTTCGAGGACGAGGAATACCTCGTGCTGCGGGAATCGGATATCCTGGCCGTCAAGGAATGACGGCCGAGGTAGAGAGGAGGTCGAAGGGAAGGCATGCCGAAGCAACTGGCCTTCAGCGTTGAGGCCCGCCGGTCCCTCGAGCGGGGAGTGAACACGGTGGCCCAGGCGGTGAGGGTTACCCTGGGCCCCAAAGGCCGCAACGTCGTGTTGGGCAAGAAGTTCGGATCGCCGGTGATCACCAAGGACGGCGTGACCGTCGCCAAGGAGATCGAGCTGGAGGAGCCTTACGAGAACATGGGAGCCCAGCTCTGCAAGGAGGTCGCCGCCAAGACCAACGACGTGGCGGGAGATGGCACCACCACCGCCACCGTGCTGGCCCAGGCGATCGTCCTGGAGGGGCTCAAGAACGTGGCGGCAGGCGCCAATCCGATGTTCGTCAAGAAGGGCATTGACCGGGCGGTGGAAGCGGCGGTCGAGGCCATCAAGAAGATCTCCATCCCGGTGGAGGGCAAGCAGGACATCGCCCATGTGGCGGCCATCGCCGGCAACGAGAGCCTTATCGGCGACCTGGTTGCCGAAGCCATGGACAAGGTGGGCAAGGAAGGCGTCATCACCGTGGAGGAGTCCAAGGGGACGGAGACCACGGTTGAGGTCGTGGAGGGAATGGAGTTCGATAAGGGCTACATCTCCCCCTACTTCGTCACCAACGCCGAGGCCATGGAGGCCCTCGTGGAGGAGCCCTACATTCTCATTCACGAGAAGAAGATCTCCGCCATCGGCGATCTGCTGCCGTTGCTGGAGCGGGTCGTTCGTACCGGCAAGCCGCTGGTCATCATCGCCGAGGACGTGGACGGGGAGGCGCTCGCCACGCTGGTGGTCAACAAGCTCCGGGGCACCCTGGCCTGCGTCGCGGTCAAGGCGCCGGGCTTCGGTGATCGCCGCAAGGCCATGATGGAAGACATCGCCATCCTGACCGGCGGCACCTTCATCTCGGAAGACCTGGGTGTCAAGCTGGAGAACGTGCAGTTAGACCAGATGGGACGGGCCAAGACGGTCAAGATCAACAAGGAGAAGACCACCGTCGTCGAGGGCCATGGGACCCGGGAGAACATCCAGGCCCGGATCAGCCAGATCAAGCGCCAGATCGAGGACACGGACTCCGACTACGACCGCGAGAAACTGCAGGAGCGCCTGGCCAAGCTGGCCGGAGGAGTTGCGGTCATCAAGGTCGGCGCCTCCACCGAGACCGAACTCAAGGAGAAGAAGCACCGGGTCGAGGATGCTCTGTCGGCCACCCGGGCGGCGGTTGAGGAAGGCATCGTCCCCGGCGGGGGTGTAACCTACCTCAACGCGCTCCCCGCCCTGGCGGAGATCGAGGCTGAGGGGGACGAGCGGGTGGGCGTTCAGATCGTCCGCCGGGCCCTGGAGGAACCCCTCCGCCAGATAGCCAACAACGCTGGCCAGGAAGGCTCGGTAGTGGTGGAGCGCGTCCGCCGGGAGAAGCCGGGGATCGGCTTCAACGCAGTCAACGAGCAGTACGAAGACCTGGTCAAGGCCGGCATCGTCGACCCCGCCAAGGTAGTCCGCTTCGCGCTGCAGAACGCCGCCAGCATCGCCTCCCTGGTGCTGACGACCGAGGCCCTGGTCACCGACATCCCCGAGAAAGAGAAGAAGGGCGGGCCGCCGATGCCCCCCGACATGGACTACTAGGAAGACTCGATGGGCTGGCTGCGGGGCGCTCCCGGCCCGATGGCCGGGGGCGCTCCCTGCTCTAGGCAGGCGATTCCATCCGGACCTCGACGGTCTCAAACCGGGCCACGTCGCGGCGGAAGAAGAGTTGGAACCTGTCGGTCGGCCCGTTTCTCTGCTTGGCCAGGATGACCTCGGCGAGGTCGCGGTTCTCCTTGGTGGGATCAAAGTGGATGAACATGACCACGTCGGCGTCCTGCTCGATGGCGCCCGACTCGCGGAGATCGGACAGTTGCGGGCGGCTACCTTCACCCCGTCGCTCCACGGCCCTCGATAGCTGGGAGCAGGCCAGAACGGGAACTTCCAACTCGCGGGCCAGGGCCTTGAGGGCCCGGGAGATCTCGCTGATCTCCTGCTGCCGGCTGTCGTGCCGCCCGGGGACGCTCAAGAGTTGCAGGTAGTCAACCACGATGAAGGCTACCTTCTGTTCGGCTCGCAGCCGGCGGGCCCGGCCCTTGAGTTCCAGGAGGGTCAGGGCCGGGGTGTCGTCCAGCAGCAGGGGTGCGTCGCGGAGGCGGGAGACGGCTTCAGACAGGCGTTGCCAGTCGTCGCCGGCCAGCCGGCCGCTGCGCAGGCGGGTTGAGTCCACGTTCGCCTCGGCCGCCATCAGGCGCAGGCACAGCTGCTCGGCCGACATCTCCAGGCTGAAGACCAGGACCGGCTGCTGGGTTTTCAGCGCCGCGTTCCGCGCGAGGCAAAGGGCCAGCGCGGTCTTGCCGTTGCCGGGGCGCCCGGCCAGGATGACGAGGTCCGATGGTTGGAGACCGGAGGTCAGCCGGTCGAGCTGGCCGTAACCGGTGGGCAGGCCGGTGAGCGGCTGATTGCTCTCGTAGAGGCGCTCGATGCGGTCCAAGGCCCGGGGCAGAACGTCCTTCAGATGCTGGTACTCCGGGCGAGTTCCCCGCTGGGTGACGGCGAAGATGTGCTGCTCGGCCTGGTCCAGTACTGCCGCCAGCTGCCCGGTGCCGTCGTAGGCGAGCTCCTGGATCCTGGCCGAGGCGTCGATCACCGCTCGCAGGAGGGACTTCTCACGGACAATGCGGGCATAGTGCTGGGCGTGGGCCGCCGTGGGGACCAGGGTGGCCAGTTCGGCCAGGTAACTCAGCCCACCGGCCGCTTCCAGTCGACCCCGGCGCCGGAGGTCCTCTCCCAGGGTAACCAGGTCGAGCGGCTCTCCCCGGTCGGAGACGGCGAGGGCGCTCTCGAAGATCAGGCGATGGGCCGGGCGGAAGAAATCCTCCGGGGCCAGGAGCTCGCCGACTCGTTCCAGGGCCTGACGGTCCAGGAACACGGCTCCCAGCACCGACTGCTCGGCTTCAAGATTGTGAGGGGGTACCCGGGATTCGACGGCCACTCCACCCGCCCCCTACTAAGCTGGGACCGAACCCCGGCCGGGGCGGGGCGGGGTTCCCCCCTTGCGCGAGCGGGCGGTCCGCCCGGCACTCTTCTCCGGCGCCGCAGGCGGCAGCACCGCCTGCACCAGCTGCTCGGCAGTGGCGACGCCGGTGACGCCGACGCCGTGGGGCCCCACCGGCAGGTCCTTCAGGTTCTCCTCCGGCACCACCGCCTGTCGCATGCCCGCCTGCCTCGCTCCGTACAGTTTCTCGGCCAGCCCGCCCACCGGGCGGATCTTGCCCTGAAGCGAGACCTCGCCGGTGACGGCCACATCCTGCCGGGCGGGCCTCCCCTGCATCGCGCTGACCACCGCCGCCAGGATGGCCGCCCCGGCCGAGGGGCCGTCGATGCGTCCGCCTCCCACCACGTTGACGTGAATGTCGTAGTTGGCAAGGTCTTCGCCCGTCAGCCGGCGGACGACCGACAGGGCGTTGAACACGGAGTCCCGCGCCATGCTGCCGGCGGTGTCGTTGAAACGGTGGCTTCCCCGGCCGGCCCGGCGGGCGGGAAACACCACCGCTTCCACCTCTACCAGCGACCCCAGGTAGCCGGAGACGGCCATGCCGAAGACCCGGCCGACCTCCAGGCCGGAGTGCCCTTTATGGGTGACGTAAGGTAGCAGACGGCTTGTCTTGATGACCTCCCGGACGTCGCCCGGCCGGAGGACCAACCTGCTGCGGCGCCGGCTCAGCTTGGCCAGGCTGTAGGCGTCGGCCATGATGCCAATCGCCTTGCGTCCCTCGACGGTGTACTCGGCGATCAGCTCCGCCACCCCATCCTCCAAGATCACGTCGAGCTTCCGCCCGGCGTCGCTGACGATGCGGATGATGTCAGCGGGCGAGAGCGGGTCGAAGAAGACCTCGGCACATCGCGAGCGAACGGCGGGGCTGATGTCCTCCTGACAACGGGTGGTCGCGCCAACCAGCAAGAAGTCGGCCGGGGCCCCCTCCTCGAAGAGCTTCTTAACATAACGGGGGACGTTGGGATCGGAAGAGTCGTAGTAAGAGGAGTCGAAACTAACTCGCTTCTCCTCCAGGACTTTGAGGAGCTTGGCCTGAAGGTGCAGGTCCATCTCCCCGATCTCGTCGATGAACAGGACGCCGCCGTGAGCCTCGCTGACCAGGCCCAGTTTGGGCTCGGGGACCCCGCCCTCGGCCAGATCGCGGCGGGCTCCCTGGTAGATCGGGTCATGGACCGAACCCAAGAGCGGGTTGGTAATCTCCCGGGGATCCCAGCGCAGCGTGGTACCGTCCACCTCGACGAAGGGAGCTCCTTCCCGGAAGGGGCTATGCTTGACCTTCCTCGCCGCCTCCAGCACCAACCGCGCGGCCGAGGTCTTGCCCACTCCGGGCGGGCCGTAGAGGATCACGTGCTGGGGGAAGGGGGCGGCGATCTTGGCCAGGAGGGCCCTCACCGCCCGCTCCTGCCCCACGATCTCGTCCAGCCGGGCGGGGCGGAGGATCTCCATGATGGAGCGCGTCAGGCGCTGCCGCTCCATCTTCTCCAAGGTCGCATAACGCTTGAGGGTCTGGGCGTTCTCGGGGCCGGCGGTCTCCTTGATGACCTGTAGCCGCAGTTCTTTCACGTACTCCTCGTGCCGCTGCTGCATGCGTTCGGCGATCTTCTTCTCCAGCTTGTCTTCCAGCGACCGCCGGGCGATCAAGTCGGCCAGTTCGTCCTCTATCTCCTCCAGCAACCGGGGGATCTCCTCAAAGGAGGGCAGCTGCTGGATGGTGGGGTCCTCGAATACCAGCTTCTGCAGGGCCAGGACCTGCTCTTCAAGCACGCTGGAGCGCATGCCGTCCAAGGCCTCCAGCTTACCCGCCTTGAGCACCAGCTTGTCAGGACCGTAGAGGTTGGACATGAGCCCAAAGAGGGCTCCCACCTGGCGCTTCAGCTTGCCCGGGTCCGGTCCCTTGCGCCCGCCTGAGTCCCTCAAACCTCTTCTCCTCTCCCGTCCTCGCCTTCCACCCGCACCTCGACGACGGCCTGCACATCCGGGTGCAACCGCACCGGTATCCTGTAGACACCGGGAGTCTTGATGGCTTCGTCCAGTGCCACCCGGCGCCGGTCCACCCTCACGCCGGCGATCTCGGCCAGACCCCGCGCCACATCCTGGTTGGTCACGGATCCGAACAGGCGGCCCTTCTCCCCCACCCGGGCCCTGATGGTCAAGCTGAACCCGTCGAGCCGGGCCGCCGTCTCCCGGGCTTCCCTGATCTCCCGATCGGCCCGGGCGGTAGTCGCCTGCGCCCTTCCCCGCGCCACGCGCTGCAAGGCTCCGGTCGCGGGCTGGGCCAGGCCGCGGGGGATCAGGTAGTTGCGGGCGTAACCGTCCGCAACCTCCTTCACGTCTCCCTGCCGGCCGAGCTTGGGCACGTCCCGTAACAACAAGATCTTCATGGGCCCGCCTCCCCCTTCTGCACCCGGAGCTTCCTCCAGTCAAACAAGCTGTCCAGGAGGCCCATTAGCATCGCCGCGTACACCAGGACGGGGAACACGAAGACGTAGACCATCAGCACGATCCTGAAGACCCGGCTCAGTCCGAACCGGGTGAGCCACCAGTAGATCGCCGCTATGCCGATGACCACGAAGACCAGCTGGGTGATCATGGCGAGATTGGCCCCGACCAGGTGCAGAGGCCCCCCGCGGCCGGCGTCCAGATACACCAGGCTTACGGCGGCGATGTAGAAAAGAGGGGCGTGGGGCGGCAGCTGCCACCGGGCGAAGGGTGGAAAGGGCTCCCCGCGGTAGCCGAGGCGCCTGAGCACGAGAGTGGATATCCCATAGGTGATGCCGGCGGTCATTACCGCAGCCACCACCAGGGTGGCGGGAAGGAGGGTGCCCAGCAGGCTCGCGGCCTGCTCCTGGAAGGGCCGCAGGATGGCCTCCGTGTCGAGCCCCATCCGGCCGTAGAGGGAGCCCGCCATCTGGATGGACTGGTCGAACACGCTCCGGTAGAGCTCGATGGGGTTCTGTCCCATGAGCAGCAGGGTGACCCCGAATCCTGCCAGCTGGCTGGCCAGGGCGGCGGCGGTCGCCACGCCCAGAGTGGGCCACGGCGCCAGGTTGCGCCGGAAGGCCTCGCCCATGGTGATGCCCAGGGGACCCAGGGGGACCACCAGCGCCAGCGCGGGAACCGGCCCGACCAGGCTGGCCAGCAAGACGCCGGTCACCGCCATAGTCAGCAGGCTCAGGCGCATCCCCTGGCGCATTTGGGCCAGCATCACCGGTGTTGGCCAGGCCAGCAAGGCCAGGGTGCCGAGCAGGGGGAAGTACACACCGGCGAGGGCCAGGATCACCGCTACGGTCGCCAGCAGTGCTCCCTCGGTCAAGGAGCGGGTGGCCAGGCGTCCGCTCACCGCCGGCGCCCCCGGAGGTGATCGCGCAACTGGCTCAGATCGCCGTACCAGGTCTCCAGTTCGTGGCCTGAGCGCACGTTAAGCTCCAACTTGACCCCAATGGCTTCATCCAGGCGCCCGTAGTCCAGTCCCACCCGGCGGCCCAACAGGTAACAGGAAACAACCAACCCGGCCAGGCTGTCCGCCACCGCCTCGGGGTTTCCCTTGAGCAACGCTTTGCAGACGGTGCCGGCGCCCCCGGCAAGCTCCGCCTTCAGCCACTCCACGGACCGGATGTTCCTGGCCACGCCAACTTCCTGGTTCAAGCCGGATGCCTCCGGGAGGGGATTCTGCGTCTCGCGAGGCGATCCCTCCGGCGCCGCTCCTTCAATATTTTCCGAGACTAATCCTGAACGTAGGGCAGCAGGGCTACGGTCCGGGCTTGCTTGATGGCCGTTGTCAACTGCCGCTGGTGACGCGCGCAGTTGCCGGTCACCCGGCGGGGCAGTATCTTGCCTCGCTCGGAGAGGAAGCGCTTCAGTCTCCCCACGTCCTTGTAGTCGATGGCGGCGATCCGGTCCACGCAGAAGACGCACACTTTCCGCTTGGGCCGCCGGCCGCGTTCTCTCCTGGCCAATCAGTCATGCCTCCTCTAGAAGGGAAGGTCATCCTCCGGTGCGTCGGCCTCCTGGCCGAAGCTGCCCAGCCCCTGGTCGGGGGCTTGCGCCGGCGAAGCCTTGTCCAGGAAGCGTACGTCCTGGGCCACGACTTCGGCGACCCGCCGCTTCCCGCCGTCGCGGGC
This sequence comes from bacterium, assembly GCA_031082145.1. Classification (GTDB taxonomy): domain Bacteria; phylum Bacillota; class Sulfobacillia; order UBA995; family UBA995; genus Ess09-15. The sequence continues at coordinate 27,479 of JAVHLP010000010.1, forward strand.
CTCGTAACTCCTGATCTGAAGGCGGCCGTCCACGGCCACCAATCGTCCCTTGGCCAAGTAGCTGTTGCAGGTCTCGGCCAGCTTTTGCCAGGTGACGATGGGCACGAAGTCGGCCTCCCGTTCTCCCGACTCACCGGCCCGGCTTCGCTGGACTGCCAGCGTGAAGCTGCAGACCGGCGTTCCCTGGGGAGTGTAGCGCAACTCCGGATCCTGGGCCAGCCGGCCGATCAACACCACCCGGTTAAGCATCCTCCTTCACCTCCGGGGATGGCGGAGTCTCTGTCTCCGGGGCTGGGGGGGCGATCTCCTTCGTCTCCGGCGCCGGCTGGGGAGGCGTGATCGGCGACACTTCCGAGGCGGTGGCGCTCTCCGCGGGCTTCTCCGCCGGCGGCGGCACCTCCCAGCGTACGACCAGGTGGCGAAGAACCTCCTCGGTGAGGCGGAATAGACGTTCCAACTCCTTGAGGGTGGCCGGTTGCGCCCGGAAGCGCAGGATGACGTAGATCCCGTCTCGCTCGCCATCGATCTCGTAGGCCAGCCGGCGCTTGCCCCAGTCATCCCGTCCCTCGATGACGCCGCCACCGGCTGTGATGAGGGTGGTTACCTTGCTGACGGCGGCCGCCACGGCTTCTTCGTCCAGGTCGGGCCGCAAGATGAAGGTGGTCTCGTAAAGCCGCATGTCCGTTCACCTCCTCCCCTTGGCCTGTGGCCCCGCGCGGTGGCGCGGGGCGGGGCACGGACAACGGTCAACGCCGCCATTATATCACTGCCCGGGGCGATGGGCAACGCCGCCGGCGGAATCGTGCCCAGTTGCCTCCCGGCGCCGGCTCACAGGGCCGGCGGCCGGAAGCGGAAGTGGATGATGTCGCCCTCGGCCACCGGGTAGTCACGGCCCTCGATGCGGGTCAGACCCTGCTCGCGCGCTGCGGCGAGCGAGCCGGCGGCGACCAGGGCATGGTAAGGGACGACCTCCGCTCGGACAAAACCCTCCTCCATGTCGGAATGAACCTTCCCCGCGGCCGCGACAGCCGTCGTGCCGGCAGGCACCAACCAGGCCCGGGCCTCGTTGGCATTGCAGGTGAAGAAGCTGATCAACCCCAGCGTGACTTTCAGGGCGGCGATCAGGCCGCCGGCTCCGTCCAGACCCAGGTCGCGGGCAAACTCCTCCCGCTCGCCGGGATCCAGTTCGGCCAGCTCGGCTTCGAGGCGGCCGCGGAGAGGGATCAGGGGTATGCCGTCAGCCTCCGCCCGGCGGCTGAGAGGCTCCCACCAGGGATGGGCGGACAGATCATCGTCGCCGGCGTTGGCCAGGCAGACACAAGGCTTGACAGTTAGCAGGAAGAGCTCACGGGAGAGGTGAGCCCGGTCGCCTGGCGCCAGGTCCATGTCCCCGGGGAGGGATCCCCTGTCGAGGACCGCCTCGACCCGTTCCAACAGGGCGAGCTCCTCGACGGCGGGCCGCTCACCCAGCCGGGCGGGCTTGATCACCCGGTCCCGGCGGCGACGAACCGTCTCCAGGTCGGCGAGAGCCAACTCGGTCAGGACCACTTCCCGATCTCGCACCGGGTCCACGGATCCTTCGGGATGGCTCACGCGGGGAGACTCAAAGCAACGAAGCACATGGATGATCGCGTCGGCTTCCCGGATGTGAGCGAGGAACTGGTTGCCCAGGCCTTCACCCCGGCTAGCTCCGCGGACCAGGCCGGCTATGTCGACTACCTCCATGGCGGCGGGGGTGGCCGACCGTGACCCGGCCAGGTCCCGGAGGCGATCCAGCCGGCCGTCGGCAACCGGGAAGGCCCCCCGGTGGGGATCGACGGTGGTGAAAGGGTAGACCCCCGTCTCGGCACGGCCGCGGGTGAGCGCGTTGAAGACGGTGGACTTGCCCGCGTTGGGGAGACCTACGAGCCCCCAGGACCAGGCCATTGCTCGCCCTCCCGGCCGCCGGCGGGGGCCACCACCGCCCGGACGGCCCGCTCGAACTGCCGCCGGGGCACCATGACCCGACGGCCGCAGCCCAGGCACTTCAGGCCGAAGTCGATCCCGGTGCGGGTGATCTGCCAGCGGTCGGATCCGCAGGGATGCGGCTTCTTCAGCCGGACCACCTCGCCCACCTCGAAGCGATGCTCGCCGGGGCGCAAGGCCCTACTCCTTCCGGCCGATACTGGTGGCCTCGGGGGGCACCATTACCCGCCGCGGGTAGGGAATCTCGATGCCGGCGCCGTCAAGGGCCTGCTTCACCCGCCGGCGCAGGTCCCGGCCGACGCTCCACTGCTGCATGGGCTTTGTCCGGCCCCATATTAGTAGGCTTACCCCTGACTCGCCCAGGTCCTGAACACCCAGCACCCGCGGCCCCTCCACCACTGCCGGGTTCTCGGCCGCGTACTTGCCCAGGGCCTCGTCGATGACCGTGGTGGCCTGGTCCAGGTCGGCCTCGTAGGCGATGACGACCTCGAACATGACCCGCATGTCCCCCCGGCTCATGTTGGTTACGTCTTCGATCTTGCCGTTGGGAATGGTGTGAATCTCGCCGCCGAAGGAGCGGAGGCGGGTGGTGCGGAGCCCTATCTCCTCAACCACCCCCTCGTGACCGCCCGCCCGGACCAATTCGCCCACTCCGTACTGGTCCTCCAGCAAGATGAAGAACCCGCTCAAGAAGTCGCGCACCAGGTTCTGAGCGCCAAAGCCGACGGCCAGCCCTACCAGCCCGGCCCCGACCAGGATGGAACTGGTGTCGATGCCCAGCATGGACAGGACGGTAAGGGCCACCAGGAAGTCCACCAGGTAGCGCAACACGCTTCTGACCAGGGCGGCCAGGGTCCGGGCGCGCCGCTCTTCGAGATACCGCATGGTGCGGCGATCGCCGGCCAGCAGGCCGTCCACGAGCCGCCCGGCCACCAGGAGGACGAGACGCCCGAGAAGGATGACCAGCAGGATCTGGGCGGCCCGGATGCCCAGGCCGGTCAGGGCGGCGACCGTCAGTAGACCGCCTTCGGCGGTGAGCCCCCGGAGGAAGTCCATCGGCATGCGATCTCCCCTTCTTTCACGATCCCAGCAGCATCCGCAGGGTGGGGGCCAGGGGCAGGAGGCGCCGGAACACCTCCAGGGCCAACGGGGCAAGGCGGGAGGCCGCCAGAGGCGCGTCCAGGAAGGGGGCCAGCGGGCTGAACGCACTGGCGGCACCCAGGATCACGACCGCCAGCAGCCCCCTCTCGGCGGCCCCCAGGGCCGCGCCGGCAAGGCGGCTGATCCCCCCCAGGACGGGTATGGCGCCCAGGAAATCGCTGATCGCGCCCCCCAGCCAGTCCAAGACTAACCGGGCCAGGATGAATGTCCCCACGAAGATCCCCACCGCCACCAGGTAGCCGGCCAAGACGTGGTAGACCACATCGCCCACGCTGACCAGGGTGTCACCCCCCGCGGCGGCCACCTCTGGCCCATGCTCGAGCAGGAGCGCGCGAACCCAGCCGCTAACCGGCAATCCCTCCAGAGCCGCCTGAATGTCCTCCGGGGCCGTGCCCGCCAGTCTCACGGCCGCCGTGGGGACCGGCAACCGCACGTGTCGCTCGAGGAACTCGCCGGTCCGGGCGAGCAGGCCGTACCGGGCGTCGGCGGCATCCACCAGCCGGGGGCAGGCGTAAGCGGCGGCGGCCAGAGCCACCAGGAACCCCGCCAGCCCCACGAACACCACCCCGATGCCCCGGCGGAGGCCTCTCAGGGCCCCGAGCGCCAGCAGGATCAGGATGCCCGCGTCCAGCCAGTTCATCGCTTCTCCCCCCCCAGGAACAGGACGCCGAGGTGAGCCAGGACGGCGACGGCGGCCAGATTGGCCCGGGCGCCCAGCACGGCCCCGGCGACGTCGGCGGCCCAGGCCGCTACCAGGCCCAGGCCGGCGAAGAAAGCCATCTCTGCCAGCCGCTCGGCCCAGAAGGCGGTTAGCTGGGCTCGGGGCTCAGCCAGCCCTCGGATGAGGTCACCGGTGAGCTTGACCAGTAGGAAGAAGGCAACGCCGTGGGCCCACCGGGGCGATCCGGGGATCAAGATCGCTCCCAACCAGTCGGCCGTCGCCGCGACGGCGGCGGTCCCGACCAAGACCAGCAAATATACCCGAGCTTTCACCGTGTTCCACCGCGCTGCTCTTCGCCGGGGGCCTACTCGATCCCTGCGAGCCGGTAGAGCCCGGCACGGCCGTCGTCTCCCACCAGTAGAAGGAGACTTCCGTCGGTTGACAGGCTGAGACTGCGGGGAACCACTCCCGGGGACCACTGCCAGGCCCGGCGACCGTCTTCATGATAGCCGGTGACTCCCTCGCGGGTGGCCACGGCCACGATCCCCGGGGCCACGGCCAGGGCAACGCCGGGGGCCTCCAGGATCCGCCGCCACAAGAGGCGTCCTCGCTCGTCGTAGACGTACAGGGCGCCCGACGCAAGCGCCGCCGGTCCCCCGTGGGAGAGCAGGGCCAGGTCTCTCGGCTCGGTGGGCAGAGGCCGGCTCCACAGAGTGCCCTGGGGGCATTCCAGGTAGTGCAGGGCCCGGGAGTCGATCGCGGCCAGGCGAGTCCCGTCGGCGCTCAGCGCAAGGCGGAAGATGGCGCCGGCTTCAGGGTTGAGGCGGGCCAGGACCCCTCCCTCGGCATCCAACAGGTGCAGCCATCCCTCGGGCGATTCCCGGTCCAGGTGAAGGGAACTGAGAGCCACCAGCTGCCCGTCCGGTGTCGCGGCGGCGGTTACGAGAACTGCCCCCGGCAGGGCATACTGCCAGGAAGCACCGGCCATGTCAGCCTGGATCGTCTCGCCAAAGGCGGGGTCGCCGGATCGAACCGGCCTGACCGAGAGCGCGAGGAACGCGGTGTCAGCCTCCTGCCCATCCAGGAGAAGGCAGACCGGGGATCGGCCAAGGTCGCGGCTGGCGACAGTCCGGCCGCCAGGATCGACGATCCGCAGCCGGGACCCCTCCCGGAGAAACACCAGGCTCCCGGGGGAAAGGGCGCCGACCGTGCCGGGCGCTACGGACTGCTCCCACAGCAATTGAGGGTAGAACCCGGCATTCGGGCGCCGGGCGGTCTCCTGGCCCCCGAGGACCAGGACCAGGGCGATAGCCCCCAGGGTGGCAGCCAGGAAGAGGCCGGCGGCCAGCGCCCCGGTTGGGGGCGGGCGGGATCGACGCCAGTACCACTTCACGGCGGACTACTTCGTCGGGGCCCCCGTCCCTCCTCCCGAATATCGCGCCGCCCGCCCCCGTATACTTGGGGCAGTTGGCAGGGGAGGGGTGTGCTTGCCAGGCCTTGCCGTCTACCCCCGGCCGGGGGAGGCCGCGGACGGGCTCCGGGTTCACGTAGGTGATCCCGATGCCGCCCGGACCCTGGCCGCCCGGTTGGCCGGCCTGCTGGGGGAGCTGGGCTACTCTGGAGAGCAGGCCTTGGTGCTATGCGTGGGGTCTGATCGGTCCACCGGTGACGCGCTCGGCCCTCTGACCGGAAGCCGGCTGGCGGAGATGTCGCTGCCGGGGCTGATGGTTCGCGGTACCCTGGATGATCCGGTGCATGCGACCAACCTGGAGCGGGTTCTGGCGGCGACAGCGGTCCGCTATCGGGACCGGGCCTTGGTGGCGGTAGATGCCTGTCTGGGTAACCCCGAGGCGGTGGGCACGATTAGCCTGGGGCGGGGGCCCTTGCGGCCGGGGGCGGGCGTACACAAGCGATTGCCCGAGGTAGGCGACGTCTGCTTGACGGGTGTGGTGAACGTTGGGGGCTTTATGGAGTACTTCGTCCTCCAGAACACCCGGCTCTCGCTCGTGGTGAAGATGGCGGGGGTCATCGCCGAGGCTTTCCGCCTGCTGGTAGCTGAATCCCCACCTCAATGCAGTGGACCGGCTAGGGGATAGCGCCGGTCTACTTCGTCGGCGACCTCGCGGGCGGTACGCCCGCGGGCCACCACCACCGGCACCGACCGGTCAGTCGTCCGCACACCCGTGACGTCCGTATCCTGACCGCTCAGGACCAGTATCCCGGCGCTCGTCTCCTGGTCCAGGTCGACTACCCGATACCCCCGCTCGCTCAGGGCGGCGCTCACATCACTCAGGGCTTCCTCGACGGCCACGATGCGATCTCCCGGCATAACCCCCCACCCCCCGGGGGCCAGTCTTCTCACCCGGGAGCGGGATTATCCGCCAGCAGGCGGACCACTTCCTCGTCCGAGGTCTGACCGAAGGACTGGTAGAACTGGCCGACCGCGTGGAATGGCTCCGGGGTGGCCAGGCAGAAGACCTCGTCCGCCTCGGCGGCCAGGCGCTGCAGGGTGTCGCGGGGAGCGACGGGAACGGCCAGCACCAGCCGGGCCGGATGCCTCGCCCGCAGCCCCGTCAGCGCGGCGGTGACCGTTGACCCGGTGGCGACTCCATCGTCAACCACAATGACGGTCTTCCCGGCCAGATCAGGGTAGGGCCGGTCGCCGCGGTAGCGGCTCATGCGGCGGGTGATCTCCTGGACCTGACGCCTGGCTTCCTCCTCCAGGTAGGCCGGCGTGAGGGCCAGGGCCTTCACCAGATCTTGATCTAGGTGGAGAGAGCCGTCGGGACCGACGGCGCCGACGGCCAGTTCCTCGTTGTGGGGAGCGCCGATCTTGCGAGGGATCACCAGGTCCAACGGTGCGTCCAGTTCGCGGGCGACTTCGGCGGCCACCACTACCCCGCCCCGCGGGATGGCCAGCACCACGGGGTCGGGAAGGCCGGCCCGGGCCAGCCGGCGGGCCAGCCGGCGGCCGGCGTCGACCCGGTCCAGGAAGAGCATTTCATACCACCTACAGTTCCATCGGTGAAAGGGGTTCGCCGGCCACCACCGGGAGCGCCCCCGGCAGGACGCGGAAGGTGACCGGTAGCTGCCCCACCACCTCGCCATCGGTCTGTATGGACAGCGGCACCGCCGAGCTGATGGTCACTTCCCTCGCCCGGTAGCATGTGACCAGGGGGTGGAGGATATGACGACCACTGAAGATGGTTGGGAGCAGCCGGATGGTCTGCGCCTTGCTCAGGGGACCGGCCACTATGACCTCCAGGAGGCCATCGTCGACGCGGGCCTGGGGACAGACGCGCATCCCGCCGCCGTAGTATTGCGTGTTACCCACGGCCACCAGCAACACCCGAGTCCGCTGGGTCTGACCGTCCAGGGTCAACTCCACCTCCACCGGGCTGAAGGTGGCCAGGCGGGCGAAGATGGCCAGGACGTAGGTAATGGTGCCTGGCAGGTACTTGGGCCAGCGGTTGGCGAGGGCGGCCACCTCGGCGTCGAAGCCTACCCCGCCGGTACCCACAACGTACCGGTCGTTGACCCGGAACATGTCGACATGGCGAGGGGTCGGATCTCGCAGTAGCTCGCAGGCCGCCGCTGGCTCGCGGGGAATCCCGAGCGTGCGGGCGATGTCGTTGCCCGATCCGGCGGGTATCACCCCCAGGGTGGCGAGCGCCCGGTCTTCCCGCATGAGCCCGTTGGCGGTCTCGAAGACGGTGCCGTCGCCCCCGAACGCGACGACCAGGCCGTAGCCGCCCCGGGCGGCGTCGCGGGCAAGCTCCACGGCGTGACCGGCCCGGCCGGTGACGCCGAAGTCAAAGGGTCGGATCGACGCCAGCTCATCCTTTACCCGCGGCCACAGCCGGAGGGCACGCCCCGCGCCGGCCGTACCGTTGACGACCACGAAGGTCTTCATAGCCCTATTCGGTCCCCGCCGGGGCCGGCCGGGCGGCCTTTCCCTCCGCCCGGGACATGGCGCTAGATCCCTGGAAGTAGGCGCCGTCATTCACTACCAGGGCGGCCGCCTTCACATCCCCGGTCAGCTTGGCGGTGGAGATCAACTCGAGTTTCCCCTCGGCCTCCACCGAGCCGCGAACTTCTCCCGCGACGGTAACGTTGCGGGCCTGGATGCTGGCTTCCACCAAGCCCGTCTCACCCACGACGACGTCGCCGCGGTGAACGACTTGGCCTTCCACCCGTCCGTCGATCCGAAGGGTCCCGGTGCCGGTCAAGCTGCCGTTCAGGTGGGCTCCCCGGCCGATGATGGTTTCCACTCGTTCAAGTCCCGCGTCCGGGTCTCTCTTGAACATCGTCTACCCCCCGCGCGCGCCCAAGGTGTTCCGGGAAGGGAGAGGGCAGCCGGCCCGGATCCGTTCACTGCCCCCGGAGGAAAGGCGTGGGGTTCACCTGCTTGCCGTTGACGTGAACCTCGTAGTGCACGTGGGGACCGGTGCTCCTCCCGGTGGAGCCCATGTAGGCAATGATCTGGCCCCGGGTGACCCTTTCTCCCACCCCGGCGGCATTCTTGTCGTTGTGCCCGTAAAGCGTACGGTAGCCGTAGCCATGATCGAGGATGACGGTGTTTCCATAGCGCCCCATCCAGCCCGAGAAGACTACAACGGCGTCGGCGGTGGCGACTATGGGAGTGCCACGGCGGCTGGAGATGTCCAGGCCGGCGTGAAACTCGGTGCCCAGCCCCAAGGGCGAAGTGCGGTAACCAAAGCGGGAGGTGATGTAGCCCTCCACGGGCCAGCAGGAAGGGCGGGCCGCCACCTCTGCCTGGGAGGCGGCAATGCTCTTGCGGAGGATCTCCAGGGTCCCCTGGCGGAGCAGGATCTCCTCCTTGATGTCGGCCAGCCGGGCTACCGTCTCCATTGCCTGGGCAACGGGCACCAGGCTGACTACCTTGTCGGCGCCGGCCGGCGGCTCCGCCGGAGCGGCGATGGGGTGGGCCGTGGCCACCGTGGCGATGCCACCGGTATCCCCGGGGACGAAGCTCTGCGGACCCGCTCGCCGGATCTCCTCCGGCGAGAGCTTGGTCATCTCCAGGAGTTGCCGCTCAAGTTCCTGAAGAAGGACCATTTGTTCCTGGAGGAAGGATGCCTCCTCGGACAGAGCGCGGATGAGGACTCGCTGCTCCTGGTTGACAAAGCGGAGTTCATCAAGCTCACGCAACTGCCCTGCCAGCTGGGCATTCTGGTTGACCAGGGCGATGAGGCCGACGAAGAAGACGACCAGGACAAGGATGATCACCTGGAGGTGAAGCACCCGGACCCGGAAGGAGGCCACGGGGCTCTCCGTGTGGGGCACGAAGATGACGGTGTAGAGGTTGTCGCTAGCCCGCCGCATGGCTCACCACCAGATTCTCCTGCCTTCTCCGTCCGCCCTGGTAATCCCTGCCCCGACAGCCAATTTCGTGAGCTAGCGGCGCCCGCCGGTAGCCGCGCCCCCCTTGCCGGTAACCAGGGAGGTCCACCCCTTGCCCTCGCGGGCCCGCGCGACGGCCGCGAGTTCTTCGGCGGAGAGCTTGTGGGGGGATCTGCCGGCCAGCAGCGGCTTGGCGTAGACTCGGGTCTCGCTTCTGCCCGAGAGGGAGGTTAGGATTACCCCGTTGTCCCCGGCGTCCACCAGGGCCAAGGCAAAGCTCTGGTCCGACCCGGTGTCCTCAAACGCGCTGAACCGGACCAGGCCAAGTCGTTGCAGGGAGCCCGCCATCGCCTCCTCCAAGATCGCCAGCCGGGTCTCCAGCTGGTCAATGCGCTGGGTGAGCTCCAGGACTCGCGTCGCCTGCCGGCGACGCTCGCGATCCAGGTCAACGCCGGGGGGCCCGCCCAGCGAAGCGCGGACCTGCGCGGCCACTCTGCCCAGGGACCAGCAGGTGGCGGCCGCGGTCACCGCCAGGACCACCAGGCACCCGAGTAAAACGGCCGGTGAGAGCAGCAGAACTCCTCCAGGCAATGGGAGCCGCCCCCGGGGGGAAAGTGGTGCCCCATTCGACCCGGCCCAGGCTTTCTCCTGCCGGCACCGGCGGGGGACGAGAGAAGCCCCGTGGCGCCTCCCGGGCTAACGCAACGTGTCGCTCAGAGCAAGGCGGCCATTAACGGGGCGAGCACGATCGCCGGGAGGAGATCGGCCACCTTGAGGCGGGTAGCACCCACCAGGTTCAGGCCTATGGCCACGACCAGGAGACCCCCCGTCGCAGTCAGGGCCGCCAGAGAAGGCCCGTGCAGCAGGGGCGCCAGAACCCTGGCCAGCAGGGCGATCCCTCCCTGGTAGAGGAGAACCGGCAGGGCGGAGAGGAGGACACCCGCCCCCAACGAGGCGGCCAGCACAATGGAGACGATCCCGTCAAGAGCGGCTTTGGCCAGGAGGGTGTCGTGGCGGCCTTCCAGCCCGCCCTCGAGAGCGCCCACGATGGCCATGGCGCCCACGCAGTAGAGCAGTGTGGCGGCGATGAAGCCGCGCGCAAGGCCTTCACCGCCCAGCCGGCTCGCCCACCGCTCCAGTCCGTCCCCGAGGCTCACCGCCCGGCCCAGTACGCCTCCCAGGGCCAGAGCGAGGATGATCGGCAGGGACTCGGTCCGGCGCGCAGGCTCATCTGCAGGCCGATCAGCAGGACCGCCAGCCCTATCCCCTGGATGGCCGCCTGCCGCACCGGCTCGGGAAGGCTGCGGCCGGCCAGGAGGCCGGCCGCGCCACCGATCACTATGGCCAGGGCGTTGGCTACCGTTCCGAGCACCGTGGCCCTCCCCTGCCCGCTGACGTGCTACGTGTCACGCCCGTCTCCCAGGAGCAGCCCGGCCAGCCGCTCCAACTCGTCCAGACTGAAGTACCGGATCTCGATCCGCCCGCCTTCCTTCCCGGCCAGGATCCTTACCCGGGTACCCAGGCGCCGCGCCATCCTCTCCTCCAGGCCGGCGATCTCGGCGTCCGGCGGCGCCGGAGCGGCTACCCGGGAGGGGCGAGCGCTGAGCCCGCGCCGACCCGCCAGTTCTTCCAGCGCCCGGACCGAAAGGCCCTCCTCGCGAACTCTCCTCGCCAGTCTGCGCTGATCGAAAGCAGCCTGCACCCCGGCCAGAACTTTGCCGTGCCCGAGGGAGAGCGCGCCCCCCCGAATCCCTTCCTGAACCTCCGCCTCCAAATTGAGCAGGCGCAAGCAGTGGGCGATGTGGCTGCGGTCCCGCCCGACCCGCTGCGCCACGGCTTCCTGGGTAAGCCCGAACTCGTCAACCAGACGCCGATAGGCGGCCGCCTCGTCCAGCGGGTTCAAGTCCTCCCGCTGCAGGTTCTCGATTAGCGCGAGCTCAACCGCCCTCGAGTCCGAGAAATCCCTAACCAGCGCGGGAATAGTCTGCAGGCCGGCCCTTGCCGCGGCCCGCCAGCGCCGCTCGCCGACGACCAGCTCGTAGTGCTCTCCGGCTCGCCGTACCACCACCGGCTGGACCACGCCATGCTCCCGGATCGACTGGACCAGTTCCTCCAGCCGGTCCTCATCCATGGTCTGGCGCGGCTGAAAGGGGCTCGGCCGGAGCGACGATACCGGCAACTCCTGAAACTCGCCCTCCTCGATGCCGGGAATCAAGGCGTCCAGGCCGCGTCCCAGGCCCCGCCTAGGCACTGTTCACCACTTCCTTCGCCAGCTCGAGGTATACCTCCGCTCCCCGGGAGCGCGGGTCATAGGCGGTAATCGGAAGACCGTGGCTGGGGGCCTCGCTCAGCCTCACGTTGCGAGGGATGATAGTCTGGTACACCTTCTCCCGGAAGTACCTCCGGACCTCGTTCACAACCTCCAGTGAGAGGTTGGTCCGCCCGTCAAACATGGTCAGGACCACCCCCTCGATCTGCAGGCTGGGGTTGAGGTGGGTCCTCACCAGGTGAACGGTGTTCATCAGCTGGCTGAGGCCCTCCAGCGCATAGTACTCGCACTGGATGGGGACCAGGACCGTGTCGGCGGCGGTCAACGCGTTTACGGTGAGCAGCCCCAGAGACGGCGGGCAGTCCACCAGGATGAAGTCGTAGTCCTCCTTGACGCCCTTGAGCGCCTGCTTCAGCCGGGTCTCTCGTGAAAGAGCATTCACCAGTTCGACCTCGGCCCCGGCCAGGTCCACGGTGGAAGGGACCACATAGAGGTCCGGCCACTGCGTAGCCAGAACGGCGTCGGCCAGCGCCGTCTCGCCCACCAGGATCTCGTACATGCTGCTCAGGATCGCCCGCCGGTCCAGTCCCAGCCCGCTGCCGGTGTGGCCCTGGGGGTCGATGTCCACCAGGAGCACTCTCTTTCCGAGGGAGGCCAACCCGGCGCCCAGGTTCACGGTGGTGGTGGTCTTACCCACGCCGCCTTTCTGGTTCGCGATGGCCATGACCTTCCCCAAGCTCGACTCACCCCCGGGCTCGTCGGGCTACTTCTCCGCACCTGACGCGGTTCCTGCCGCTGGCGGCCGCTCCCCCGGTCAGACCGTCCCCCGCTGCTTGGGAACCCGAACCCGGATCTCCAGCCAGTCGCCCATGTCCTCCCGCGTCATCTCGGCCTCGAAGCCGGCTTCCCGCAGGGCGTCCACCGCCTGCTGGAACGAGTTGAGGAAGATGCGAATGTCCCGGATGACCCGCCGCACCAGCCGGGCCCGCCCGGGTCGGCTCGGGTCCTCCGGTTCCTGCCCCCGCGCCAGCGCCGCCGCGACTTCCTCGACCAGCCGCTCCGTCTCGCGTACGGTTAACCCCTGGTCCGTCACGGCATCAAGAATCCGATGCTGCCAGGCTGGATCCCCCACTTCGAGCAGTGCCCGGGCGTGCCGCTCGCTGATGCGGTCCCTGGAGATCCGGTCCCGCACTGACTGCTCCAGCTTGCGCAGGCGGAGCTTGTTGGCGATGGTAGACTGGCTCTTGCCGACGAGCTTGCCCAATTCCTCTTGGGTCAGACCGAAGTCCTCCAGCAACCGCCCATATCCCTCGGCTTCCTCAAGGACATCGAGATCTTCCCGCTGCAAGTTCTCCACCAGCGCCAGCAGCGCCACGTCGCGATCGCTCAGCCTGCGCACAACGGCAGGCACCGTCCCCAGCCCGGCGAGGGAGGCGGCTCGCAGCCTCCTCTCCCCCACCACCAGCTCATAGCCGCCGGGGACGCGCCTCACAACCACCGGCTGGATGAGCCCGTGGGCACGAATCGACACGGCCAACTCCTGCAGCTTGTCCTCATCAAAGGCGCGACGGGGTTGATGCGGGTTATCCCGTATGCGATCTATGGGAACCTGGACGATCTCCTCGTCAAGAAGCCCGCTCACGGCCGTCACCTCCCGCCCAGGGGTCGCTTGGCCACTACCCCGGTACGGCGGGGATACCGCGCCGGAGTGGGTCCGAGCTTGTGGATCAGGACCAGCGCCCGCCGGTGTCCCAGCACCGGCAGACTCATTTCGACAGCCCGGGGCGATCCTCCCCCCAACAAGCGGGCGGCCTCACTCCCCGCCGCCAGTTCGGCGTGCACGCCCGGCCCCTTCATGGCCAGCAGGAACCCGCCCACCTTTACCAGGGGTAGTCCGTACTCGGCCACCACGGCCAGGGGGCCAACAGCTCTCGCGACCGCCGCATCGAAGCTCTCTCGCTCCTCCGTCCGGCCGAACACCTCGGCCCGGGCGGTCGCCACGTCCACCCCGGCCAACCCCAGCTCGGTCACTACTGCCCGCAGGAACCGGCTCTTAGCGGCCGAGGCCTCCAGCAGGGTCACCCGCAGGCCGGGAACGGCAATCGCCAGCGGCAGTCCGGGGAGCCCGGCGCCGCTGCCGACATCCACCAGCCGCTCGCCGGGCGCCAGGGGAAGGACTTTGAGGCAGGTGAGCGAGTCGACAATCCCCTTCAGCTCCAGTTCCGCCCCCTGTCGCAATCCGACACAGCTGGTGGGTGCGGTCAGAAGGCATTCCCTGAAGCGCCGGAGTCCGGCCATGCTCGCCGCCGGCAATGGCAAGTCCAGCTCGGCCAGCCCCTCCGTCAGGAGACAAGGCCGTTCCAACTATGGCCTGCCCTCTCTTCGCGGGGAGTCGCCGCCGGCGGGTGAGATGACCACCCGCCGCCGTGGTTCCTCACCTTCGCTACGGGTGTTGACGTACGGGCTGTCCCGCAGGGCGAGGTGGATCACCCGTCGCTCGGAAGGTTTCATGGGCTCCAGCGTAGCCGGCGCCCCGGTTCGCCGCACCCGCTCGGCGAGCCGCGCGGCCAGCCGCTCCAGGGTATCCTCGCGCTTGCGGCGGTATCCCTCGATGTCCACCAGGACCCGACGCCGGTCGGGGGCGGCGCGGCCGGCCACGGCGTTGACGATCCGCTCCAAGTCCTCGAGAATGGCGCCCCGCCTGCCGATCAGCAGGCCCAGGCCTGGTCCACGGGCATCTACGAGCAGATAGTCGAGGGTCTCGGTGGTCTCCACAGCCAGCGGTCCCAGGCCCATGACACGGGCCATCTCCCGCAGGAACGCGGCCGCGACCTCAAGCTTGTTCGTCCTCAGGGACACCCGGACCCGGGTGCGCCGCCTCGCGCCCAGCCAGCCCAGCCTCCCCGCCCCGCCCTGCAGGACCTCGACATCAACGTCATCGCTGGACCAGCCGGTCTCGGCCAGGGCCAGCTGGACCGCCTCGTCCACCGACCGCCCCTCGGCCTCGACCGTTCTCACCGGGCAGTCTCCTCCCCCTGCTTCCTGAACAGGGCCATCACGTACCGCTCGCCGACCCCGTAGAGGTTGGCGACCACCCAGTACATGGCGAGCCCGGAGGGAAACTGCCTCGAGATCCAGGCGATCAGGACGGGGAACACGTATGTCATCGTACGCTGGGAGGGGTCGGCCATGCCCATCAGCTTGGACTGCCAGAAAGTGGTGACCCCCGCCAGCAGCGGCAGGATCCACGGATCGGGTTCGGCCAGGTTGAAGAAGAGGAACCGAGCCGCTCCCTGGTATTCCACTTGTCGCAAGGCGTAGAAGACGGCCAGGAGGAACGGCAACTGCAGGATGGCCAGGAGGCAACCGGACAAGGGATTGACCTTGTGCTTCTTCCACAGCTCCATGGTCTCGCGGTTGAGCCGGTCCTTGTCGTTCTTGAACTTCTCGCGCAGCTCGGCCATCTTGGGATTGAGCTCCTGCATCTTGAGCTGCGAGCGAGTCTGGGAGATGGTAATCGGCAAGAGCATGGTCCGGATTACCACCGTCAGCAGGATAATGGCGATCCCATAGCTACCGGTCAGGTTGAAGAGGGAGTTGAGGCCGTCCAGCACGATCTGCACCAGCCAGCTCAAGGGCCTTGCCTCCTTCCGGTTGGGGCACCGGATCGTAAGCGGCCGGATGCCAGGGATGGCACCGGAGCACACGTCTCACTACCAGCCTGGCGCCTCTGCTGAAGCCATGCCCGGCAATCGCCTCACCGGCATAAACCGAGCAGGTGGGCAGAAAACGGCACGATGCCGGCTTCAGGGGCGATAGCCACTTCCGATAGAACCCGATGGCTGCCAGTGCGGCGCGCTGGGCCCGGGACAAAGTTCCCTGTTCGCTCATGGCCTGGCATCATCCTCCCGGGAGATGAGACCCGCCCGGCACAGCACATCCAAGACGGCCCCGGTGAGACAGCCAAAATCGGCAAGGGCAGCTTCAGACCGGCCAACCAGGACCGCATCCACTCCCGGTGCCAACTCGCCCCCGTGGGCCCGGTACGCTTCCCGCAAGCGGCGTCTCACCCGATTGCGCGTCACGGCGGTGCCGATCCGCCGCCCAGTCGTCACGCCCAGCCGGGCGGGGCCGTCACCGCCGGAAAGGACGTATAGGGCGACCAGCCGGTTAGCATACCGTCTGCCCGCCCTCAAGACCATCCTGAAATCCTGGCGACGCCGCAGCCGCGCACCCATTGCCACCCTTCCTCAGGCGGAAAGACGCTTACGGCCCTTGCTCCGGCGACGCAAGATCACCTTCCGGCCCCCGCTGGTGCTCATCCGCTGCAGAAAACCATGTGTTCGCTTGCGCCGGCGTTGGCTGGGTTGGTAGGTCCGTTTCACCCCTGAGCCCTCCCGGGAGCCCGAAAAAAAAGAGGAACCAGTTCCTCTGCCCCGAAGTCTTTCTCGATTATAGCCGCCGTTCTCAGCAGTGTCAAGCCGCCAGGCCGGCGCCATGCCTGTGCCGCAGCCCCTTGCGGCGGCTTGCCTCGGGGGGGGTGCTCTGTTATCATTGGGGACACGGGCTCTGTACACGAATCCCCTTCCCGGTACCCATTGCCACGAACTTCCTACCTATGCACCGGTTGTGGATATCCTGTGGATAGGCGGGGAGTCCGGGTTCAACCCCAGCCCGCGCGGAGTGGTCTTCGGGGCTGACATCAGAATATTCATCGGCTGTATGGAACCGCCTGGCATGGCCTCTTAGCAGCGCTTTTCGGCTCCGGGGCCGCGACGGCGCGGGTTTTCGGCGGATCGGGAGTCCCCTTGGTCCCGGGCTGTGGGTATCTTGTGGATAAGCAGGGAGGTTGGGGCGGTGAAACCTCAACTGGCCGATATCTGGATCCGCACTCTTGAAGCGATGCAGAGCGAATTGCTGCGGCCCAGTTTTGACACCTGGCTTCGCAACACCCAGCCCCTCGGCCTCATGGACGATACCCTCATCATCGGCGTCCCCAACGAGTTCGCCCGTGACTGGCTGGAGAGGCGTTACGCGGATGACATCCGCCGCACCCTCAGGATCGTGGCCGGCCGGGAGCTGAACCTGAAGTTCATGATTACCCAGCCCGGGGGGCTGCCTGCCGACGGACCCGCCCTCCTGGAGGCGGCCGCTACTCACCTGCCGCGAGCGGCCACCCTTCCCGCTCATGCCCAACTGAACCCCAAGTACGCTTTCGAGACCTTCGTCGTGGGGGCTCAGAACCGCCTGGCTCACGCCGCATCCCTGGCGGTGGCCGAGGCGCCCGCACGGTCTTATAACCCTCTCTTCATCTACGGCGGTGTGGGCTTGGGGAAGACCCATCTCATGCAGGCCATCGCTCACTACTCCTTGCAGCTTCGCCCGGAACAGCAGGTGGTCTATCTCTCGTCCGAGAAGTTCATGAACGAGATGATCAACAGCATCCGGGACGACCGGATGCCCGACTTCAAGAACCGCTACCGCAACATGGACCTCCTCCTCATCGACGACATTCAGTTCCTGGCCGGCAAGGAACGGACCCAGGAGGAGTTCTTCTACACCTTCGAAGCGCTTCATAGCGCTTCCCGGCAGATAGTCATCTCCAGTGATCGGCCCCCCAAGGAGATCCCCACCCTCGAGGAACGGCTGCGAACTCGCTTCGAGTGGGGCCTGATCGCCGATATCCAGCCGCCGGACTTCGAGACCCGTGTCGCCATCCTTCGGAAGAAAGCGCAGTTTGAGAACTTGTCGATCCCCGACGAGGTCCTCTCTTTCATAGCTACCCGGGTCACCCACAACATCCGCGAGCTCGAGGGCGCGCTCACCCGCGTCATCGCCTACGCATCCTTCGCCGGCTCCCCGGTCGACATCCAGATGGCCAGTGAGGCCTTGCAGGACCTCGTCACCAACGCCCGCCCCCGCACCATCACCATTCCCGTCATCCAGACCGTCGTCGCCGAGCATTACGGCTTGAGGGTCGAGGACTTCAAGGCCAAACGACGGACCCGGGCCGTCGCCTTTCCCCGACAAGTGGCAATGTACCTCTGCCGCGAACTCACCGATGCATCGCTGCCCCGGATCGGAGAGGACTTCGGGGGACGGGATCACACCACCGTGATGCACGCGCATGACAAGATCCGCGGCCAACTGGAGCAGGATGGCCAGCTTCATGCGGTGCTGGCTGAAATCGCCAATCGGATAAGGGGATCCTGAGCGTGGGACTGGGGACAACTCCGTGGATAACCTGGGGACCGTCTGGGGACGGGGTCACCTCCCCCGCCGATCCCGCCTCCCACCCCGGGCCGGCCGCCCGGCTCGACAGAATGCTCCACAGCCGGCCGCGACTAGTCCACCGCTTTTCCCCGGCCACTGGTCCCGCAATCACGCGCTATCGTGTGGTTATCCACCATATCCCCAACCCCAATTACTACAAACAAGATCTCTTATGGATTGACAGGATCTCCAACCGGAAGGAGGCTGCCCCTTGAACTTCGCCGTTCCCCAGCAGCAACTGGTTCAGAGCCTCACCGTGATCAGCCGGATTGTCTCATCCCGGGCCATCCTGCCCGTACTGACCGGTGTC
Organism: bacterium; assembly: GCA_031082145.1. Lineage (GTDB taxonomy): Bacteria > Bacillota > Sulfobacillia > UBA995 > UBA995 > Ess09-15. The sequence continues at coordinate 45,482 of JAVHLP010000010.1, forward strand.
TTGCTGGAAGCCGGTGATGGCCAGCTGCGCCTGGTGGGAAGTGATAATGAGACTTGGTTGGAGCTGTCGATCCCCGCTACCGTGGCTGCGGCCGGTTCGCTGGTCGTGCCCGCGCGGTACCTGACAGAACTGGTACGCCGCATTCCTCCGGAACAAGTGTCCGTTGACGCCGATCTATCGCAGCGTAGCATTAGCTTGTCCTGGAGCCGGGGAAGGCTGACGGTACAGGGATTTGACCCGGCCGAATTCCCGCTGACCCCACAGGTTGTTCCCAGTGCCGGGTTCGAGATCCCGCGCGACCAACTGCGGCGGATGGTCCGGCAGACGCTATTCGCCGCGTCGACAGATACCACCCGGATCGTCTTCACCGGGCTCCTCATTGCGGTGGAAGAAGGACAACTGTCGCTGGTCGCCACCGACGGGTTCCGGCTGGCCGTCACCAGGGGAGCGCTTCCCGGCAAGTTGGACGGCGAGCTCCAATCCGTCCTGCCAGGCCGCGTGCTGGGGGAATTGGCCGGCCTGATCGAGGGCGACGGGCCTCCGGTTTCCGTCGGCATTGGTAAGTCCCTTGCGGCCTTCGAGACCTCCTCCTTGCGGGTGGTGACGCGCCTGGTCGAGGGACAGTTTCCTCCCTACCGCCAGGTCATACCCCGCGAGTTCCGAACCACCCTGACCATCGAGAGACAAGCCCTGGAAGCGGCCTGTGACCTCGCGCTCGCCGCCCTGAGGGAATCGGGACAGGCCATGCGGCTTGATCTGGCCCCGGATTCACTCCGGATCCAGGCCAACGCCCCCGAGCGCGGGCAACTGGAGGGTGAACTGCCGGCAGCCCTCGAGGGCGAACCGCTGAGGATCGCTTTCAACCCGCGGTACCTGCTGGAGGGCATCCGGGTCGTGTCCGCCGCCAGCGTGGTGTGCCGCTTCACCGGGCCGAACGGCCCCGCCTGTCTTGAGGGCGAAGACGGCTTTCTCTATGTCGTTCTCCCGGTGAGGCTGGAGTAACAGCCCGGTGTGGATCCAGCAGGTACACCTGACCAACTTCCGCAACTACCCAAGGCTGGGCCTGGAGTTGGCTCCCGGGCGCAACTACCTGTTTGGCCCGAACGGGGCCGGGAAGACGAACCTGCTAGAGGCCATCCGTGTCGGAGCCCATGGTCGCTCTCACCGGGGGGCCCAGGATGCGGAGCTCGCTCGCTGGGGCACCGCCGCTTTCCGGGTCCGCCTGAAGGCAGCCGGAAGCCGGCGGTCGGTGGAACTGGAGGTTACCTGGGAACAAGGGACCGGCAAGCGGGCCACGCTGGATCGGGCTCCCCTCCCCCGCCTGGCCGATGTCCTCGGGCAGGTACCGGTGGTCATCTTCTCCCCCCAAGATCTGGACCTGGTCCAATCCGGCCCCGTCTTCCGCCGCCGGTATCTTGACCTCCTGCTCTGCCAGGTGCGCCCCGCCTACTACGATCAATGGCTGGAATACCAGAGAGTCCTGGCCCAGCGCAACAAGCTGCTGCGGGCAACCGGGGGTACGCCACCACCCAAGGAACAAGAGGTCTGGGACAGCCAGCTGGTTGCCACCGGAGGCCCCCTGATCGAAGATCGCCGGCGCCTGGTGGCCAGCCTGAACGAGGTGGTTCCCGGCCTCCAGGCCGCAGTGGCCGGGGGGCGGGAAGACCTCCAGGTGGAGTACAGGCCGGGAGTTCTCCTGCCGCCGGCCGGCGATCCCGCCGAGGCCTTCCACCGCCATCTAGTCCGGGCCCGCCCCTTGGAGCGGCGCCGGGGAACGACCATGGCCGGGCCCCACCGCGACGAACTGGTGTTGCGGCTGGACGGACGCGATGCCCGGGCGACAGCCTCTCAAGGCCAGCAGCGCACGGTCGCCCTGGCGCTCAAACTGGCCGAGGTGGAGCTGCTGCGCCGTCAGGGCGAGGAGCCGGTCCTTCTCCTGGACGACGTCTTCTCCGAACTGGATCCCGGCCGCCGGGGGGCCCTGCTCAGGTTGCTCGAGCGACCGGGCCAGACTCTGGTTACCGCGGCTGCCCCTGACGGGGTGCCCCCGGCCCGGGGCGACGACCGTGCGTACCAGGTGGGCGGTGGTCACATAAACCGCTGCCAGGGGTAGTTTCCTCCCTTTCCCGGAGAAGCTAGGCCGGGGGAGGTGCATCGGTGCCGTTCCTGCACATCGGAGACGACGTCGCGGTTCCCATGGCGGCCATTGTCGCCATCATCGATCTGGAGGCAGCCGGGGGAGCCCTGTGTACGCGTGAGTTCATCGAACTGGCGCGCGCCGAGCGTCGCCTGGTGGAGGTAACTACCGGTCCTCCCCGGGCGGCGGTGCTGACCGCGGAAGAGGTCCTCCTGTCTCCCATCTCCGCAGCCACCCTGGCCCAGAGGGCCGGGCGGCGGCCGCGTGGTTCCCTTGAGTGACCGGGGTCCCCCGTGCTATAATTCGGCCGTGGGGGCCGGACAGGCCCGAGTTTTTTCTTGTACGGGCAAGGGGTGGCGGTGTGGGGCCCAGGGATCGCAAGCCCGAGTACGACGAGACCCAAATCCAGGTCCTGGAGGGGCTGGAGGCGGTCCGCCGTCGTCCCAGCATGTACGTGGGCTCCACCGGGCCGCGGGGCCTCCATCACCTGGTCTACGAGGTTGTTGACAACAGTGTGGACGAGGCACTGGCCGGGGCCTGCACGGCCATTGAGGTCACCATCAGGGCCGATGGCGCCGCGCTGGTGCGGGATGACGGGAGGGGCATTCCGGTCGGAACGCATCCCCAGACGGGACGCCCGGCGGTCGAAGTTGCCCTGACCGTCCTGCACGCCGGCGGCAAGTTTGGCGGGCAAGGCTACAAGGTATCCGGCGGCCTGCACGGCGTGGGCGTTTCGGTGGTCAACGCGCTGTCCCTCTGGTTGGAAGTGGATATCCGCCGCGAGGGCGGGCACTTCCGCCAGCGCTATGAGCGGGGGATACCGGTCACCGAAGTGGAGCGAGTGGGGGACGCGGAAGGCACCGGCACCGTGGTGGCCTTCTACCCAGATCCCAGCATCTTCGAGACCACCGAGTTCAGCGCCGAGATCCTGGTCCAGCGCCTGCGTGAACTCGCCTTTCTGAACCGTGGCCTCAGGATTGTCTTCCGCGACGAGCGCACCGGTGAGGAGCGCGAGTTCAGGTACGAAGGGGGCGTCGTCTCCTTCGTCGGCCACCTCAACAAGGACAAGGACGTGCTCCATGACAAGCCAATCCACCTGGAGGCCTTGCGCAACGGGGCTCACGTGGAACTGGCCCTGCAGTGGAACACCGGCTACACCGACCACCTCTTCTCCTATGCCAATACCATCCACACCACCGAGGGGGGCACTCACGAGGAAGGCTTCAAGCGGGCCCTGACCCGGGTAGCCAACGACTACGCTCGCCGCACCGGCGCTCTCAAGGAGAACGAACCCAACCTCGCCGGAGAGGACATTCGGGAGGGGCTCACGGCCATCCTCAGCGTCAAGCTGGCCGATCCCCAGTTCGAGGGGCAGACCAAGACCAAGCTAGGGAACAGCGAGGTGCGCAGCCTGGTCGAGACGGTAGTGGCCGAGGAGCTGGGGGCCTTCTTTGAGGAGAACCCCGGCCCCGCCCGCCGCATCCTCGAGAAGACGTTAACAGCCGCACGGGCACGGGAGGCAGCGCGCAAGGCTCGCGAGCTCACGCGGCGCAAGAACAGCCTGGAGCTCTCGGCCCTGCCCGGCAAGCTAGCCGACTGCTCACAGCGAGATGCCGAGAATACGGAGCTGTTCCTGGTGGAGGGAGACTCGGCGGGAGGCTCGGCCAAACAGGGGCGTGATCGAACCTTCCAGGCCATCCTCCCCCTGCGGGGGAAAGTGATCAACGTCGAGAAGGCCCGGCTGGACAAGGTGTTGGCCAACGAGGAGATCCGGGCCATCATCACCGCCATCGGTACCGGCGTCGGGGAGGACTTCAACCTGGCGCGGGCGCGTTACGGGCGCGTCATCATAATGACCGACGCCGACATCGACGGCGCCCACATCCGCACCCTGCTCCTGACCTTTTTCTACCGGTACATGGAACAGCTCATCACCGCCGGCCGGGTCTACATCGCCCAGCCTCCCCTGTACCAGGTAAAGCAGGGCAAGAAGGGAGTGTACCTCTACTCCGACCGGGAACTGGAGCGGCACCTCGCCCGCGCGGGCCGCGCCGGGGTTACTATCCAGCGCTACAAGGGACTGGGGGAGATGGCGGCGGAGCAGTTGTGGGAGACCACCATGAATCCCGAACACCGGACCCTCCTCCGGGTCGAACTGGAGGACGCCATCCTCGCCCACGAGATCTTCACCATCCTGATGGGAGAACGAGTCGAGCCCCGCCGGGAGTTCATCGAGACCCATGCCAAGGAGGTCCGCTTCCTGGACACGGTTGGATAGCCGTCACGGACGAGGTGTTGTCGGTTGAGGAAGGAAGCCGCGGTAGTCCCGATCCCACTGGTGGAGGAGATGAAACGGTCTTACATCGATTACGCCATGAGCGTGATCGTGAGCCGCGCCCTCCCCGACGTTCGCGATGGCCTGAAGCCGGTGCAGCGACGGATCCTTTACGCGATGTCCGAGCTGGGGTTTGGCCCTGACCGGCCTCACAAGAAGTCGGCCCGGGTGGTCGGCGAGGTGCTGGCCCGCTACCACCCGCATAGCGACACCGCCGTCTACGACGCGATGGTGCGCCTGGCCCAGGATTTCGCGTCCCGGTACCTCCTGGTTGACGGTCACGGCAACTTCGGATCGGTTGACGGGGATCCCCCCGCCGCCATACGGTATACCGAGTCTCGCCTGGCCCCCCTGGCCATGGAGATGCTGCGCGACATAGACCGGGCCACGGTGGACTTTACCCCCAACTACGACGAGACCACCGAGGAGCCCGTGGTGCTACCCGCCCGCATTCCCAACCTGTTGGCGAACGGGGTGTCCGGCATCGCCGTCGGCATGGCCACCAACATCCCTCCCCATAACCTGGGGGAGCTCATCGACGGCCTCTTCTTGCTCCAGGACAACCCCGACGCGTCGCTGGCCGATCTGCTCCGGGTCATCCCCGGCCCGGATTTCCCCACCGGGGCCCTCATCCTGGGCCACTCGGGAATCGCCGAAGCCTACGCCACCGGCCGGGGCCTGATCCGCATGCGAGCGGTGGCGCAGGCCGAAGTCGGCCGCGGCGGTCGCCAGCGGATCGTGGTGACCGAACTGCCTTATCAGGTGAACAAGGCGCGCCTGGTGGAGCGCATCGCCGATCTGGTACGGGAGCGCAAGATCGACGGCATAACCGACCTGCGGGACGAGTCGGATCGCAGCGGCATCCGGATAGTCATCGAGTTGCGCCGGGACGCCGCCGCCCAGGTCATTCTGAACCGGCTCTACCGCTTCACCCAGATGGAAGACAGCTTCGGGGTTATCCTCCTGGCCCTGGTCGACGGAACGCCCCAGATCATGGACTTGCGGACGGCCCTCCGCCACTACCTGGACTACCAGGCGGAGGTGATCGTCCGACGCACTCGGTTTGACCTGGAGAGGGCTGAGCAGCGGGCTCACATCGTGGAAGGGCTGCGACTAGCCCTGGATCACATCGACCGGGTGGTAGCCATGATCCGGGCCAGCCGGACGGTCGACGAGGCCCGGGAGGGGCTTACAGCGGCCTTCGGCCTCACCGAGAAGCAAGCCCAGGCGATACTGGACATGCGGCTGCAACGGCTGACCGGCCTGGAACGGGAGAAGCTGGACGGCGAGTACCGGGGCCTGCTGAAGGACATCGCCTATCATCGCAAGGTGCTGGGTGACGAGCGGCTGGTCCGCAAGATCATCCGCCGCGAGTTGGCCGAGATCCGGGAGCGCTTCACCGACCCCCGCCGCACCCGTATTATCGACCAGGTGGACCAGGTGGACCCCGAGGACCTAATTGCCGAAGAGGATGTCGTGATAACCCTCACCCATTTCGGCTACGTCAAGCGGCTACCCCTGGCGACTTACCATGCCCAGCGCCGTGGCGGCCGGGGGGTGACCGCGGCGGGGACCCGGGAGGACGACTTCCTGGAGCACCTCTTCGTGACCACCACTCACCACCACCTCTTTTTCTTCACCTCGCGGGGGCACGTCCACCGGCTCAAGGTGCATGAGCTGCCTGAGGCGGGCCGGCAGGCCCGGGGAACGGCCATCGTGAACCTGATCCGCATCGAGTCGGGGGAGTCCGTCCAGGCCGTGATCCCGGTGCGCGACTTCACCGGCAAGTACCTGATGATGGTGACCCGGCAGGGTATTGTCAAGAAGACCCCCCTGTCCGAGTTCGAGAACGTACGAGCGGGGGGCCTCATTGCTCTCAACCTGGCTCCGGGGGACGACCTGATTGGGGTGCGGCTCACCGCCGGCGACCAGGAAGTCTTGCTGGTGACCAGGAACGGGATGGTGATTCGCTTCCGGGAGACCGAGGTCCGGCCCATGGGAAGGCAGGCTCGCGGGGTCAAGGGCATCGCCCTGGACCCGGGGGATGGGGTGGTCGCCATGGATGTGGACCGGGCCGAAGGCGCCCTGTTGCTGGTGACCGCCAGGGGTTTTGGCAAGCGGGTGTCCCTGAAGGGGTTCCGGACCCAGGGGCGACGCGGCAGGGGACTGATCGGCATCAAGTTGACTCCCGAGCGGGGACCGGTGGCCGGGGCCATGGTCGTACGGCCGGATGACGAGGTAATGGCCGTATCGGCCGAGGGAACCCTCATCCGCCTTAAGGTCGCCGATATTCCAACCCAGGGTCGCCTCACCCGGGGGGTGACCCTGATGCGGCTGCCCGGCGAGCACACGGTGGGAGCCCTGGCCCGGGTCGTCGATCCCCGGGAAGCCGAGTCACCCGCCGGGGGGGAACAGGGGACGCTGTTCTGATGCGAGGAGGCCACCGGCTGCTGGAGCACACCGCCGACCTCTGCCTCCTGGCCCACGGGCCCAGCGAAGAAGCCCTGTTCGAGGCAGCGGGCTGCGGGTTGTTGGCCGTTATGGGCGAGAGCGCATCCCCCGGTGGGCGCCGCCGGGTCGGCCTGACTGCCCGCGACCGCGAGGGGCTCCTGGTAGCCTGGCTGAACGAAATCATCTACCTGGCCGCGGCGGAGGGAGGGCCGCCCGCGGCCTGCGGTGTGGACGTCGTGCGCCATGACGGCGGCTCTTGTTTGGAAGGCTGGGTCGGGGCCCCCGCCCCCTGGCGGCAGGGCGGGGCCGAGGTGAAGGCAGCCACCTACCACGGGCTGACAGTACGACCCCCCTCGGCCGCGGCCCCTCCCGGCGTTCCCCGCGGCTCCTGGTGGGCCGAGATAGTCCTGGATATCTAGGGCGAGGTGAGCTGACCCATGGCTGAGGGCTGGGCGGGCCCGCTGGAGACGGCGGGGGTCAACCGGTGGCGCCTGCCCCGGAGCTACAAGGACGGCATGAACGTGCCCGGGCTCATCTATGCCGACTCGGAGCTGCTGGAGCAGATCCGCGCCGACCAGGCTCTCGAGCAGGTGGCCAACGTCGCCTGCCTGCCGGGGATCCTGGGGCACTCGCTGGCCATGCCGGACATTCACTGGGGCTATGGGTTTCCCATCGGGGGAGTGGCCGCCACCGACTTCCGGCAGGGGGTTCTCTCACCGGGCGGGGTCGGCTTCGACATCAACTGCGGCATGCACCTACTGCGCACCGGGCTCGGCTTGGCCGACGTGGCCGGGCGGGTCGGTCGCATAATGGATGAGCTGTATGCCTCCATTCCCAGTGGAGTCGGCGTTTCGGGCTCCCTCAAGCTGTCTCCGGCCGAACTCGACGGGGTACTGGAGCAGGGGGCGACCTGGGTGGCCCGCCGGCACGGTGCGGATGCGGCCGACCTCGAGTTCATGGAGGAACGGGGGCGCCTGGCCGGGGCCGACCCGGAGAAGGTCAGCAGCCGGGCCAAGAAGCGTGCCCGGGACCAACTGGGTACCCTCGGCTCCGGCAATCACTTCGTGGAAGTCCAGGCAGTGGAGGAGTTGTTCGACAAGGCAGCCGCTCAGGCCTTCGGCCTGCAGGAGGGGAGCATCCTGGTGATGATCCACTCCGGCTCCCGCGGTCTGGGCCACCAGGTGTGCACCGATTACCTGGAGACTATGAACGAGGCGATCGTCCGCTACGGAATCAAACTGCCCGACCGGCAACTGGCCTGCGCCCCCGCCGGCTCGCCGGAGGGGAAGGATTACTTCGGGGCCATGGCCGCCGCGGCCAACTTCGGGTGGGCGAATCGCCTGTACCTCGGCCACTTGGCCCGCCAGGCCCTGGCCCGGGCGCTCGGCACCGCCCCCCGCGAGCTCGGAGTGAGCGTCCTGTACGACCTCGGCCACAACATCGTCAAGCCGGAGGAACACGTGGTGGAGGGCAAGCCCCGGCGCCTGTGGGTTCACCGCAAGGGAGCCACTCGCGCCTTCGGGCCGGGCCATCCCGATCTCCCGGCCGCCTACCGCGAGGTGGGCCAGCCGGTCCTGGTGCCCGGAGACATGGGGACCCATTCTTACGTGCTGGTGGGCACCTCCGCGGCCATGGCCGAGAGCTTCGGCTCAACCTGTCACGGGGCCGGCCGGCAGATGAGCCGGGCGGCGGCGAAGCGGGCGATCCGGGGAGAGGAGTTGCACCGGCGTCTGGAGGGCCAGGGGATAGCGGTACGGGCGAAGTCGATGGCCGGGCTGGCGGAAGAGGCGCCCGAGGCCTACAAGGACGTCTCCCGGGTCGTGGAGGTGGCTGAAGGGGCCGGTCTCTCGCGGCGGGTGGCGCGGCTGCGGCCGCTGGGGGTTATGAAGGGGTAGCGAGAGACGGTCGAGAACTGACCCCGGGGAGGGGTGGCGGTGCGGCGGCAGCGGGCGGAGATCGGGATCTTCGGCGGGTCGGGCTTCTACTCCCTCCTGCCGGAGGTGGAGGAAGTCAAGGTGGAGACCCCTTACGGGCCTCCCAGTGATCGGGTGGCGCTGGCCGAGGTGGCCGGGCGGCGGATTGCCTTTCTCCCCCGCCACGGCAAGGACCACCAGTGGCCTCCCCATCGCATTCCTTTCCGGGCCAACGTGTGGGCAATGCGCGAACTGGGAGTTACCCGCCTCATCGGGCCCTGCGCCGCCGGCAGCCTGCAACCGGAGGTCCGCCCGGGCGACTTCGTGCTGGCCGACCAGTTTGTGGACCGCACCCGGGGACGCTCCGACACCTATTTCGACGGGCCGTCCACGGTCCACGTGAGCACCGCCGACCCCTACTGCCCCGAACTGCGTCGCCTGGGTTTGGAGTTGGCCAGGGCCCAGGGACTCGAGGTTCACGGCGAGGGAACGGTAGTTGTGATCCAGGGGCCCCGCTTCTCCACCCGCGCCGAGAGCCGCTGGTTCTCCGGCCAGGGCTGGCAGGTCATCAACATGACCCAGTATCCCGAGGTCGTCCTGGCCCGGGAGCTGGACATGTGCTACCTGAACGTGTCCCTGATCACCGACTACGACGTGGGTCTGGCGGGCCGTTCTGACGTGCCGTCGGTGACGGCAGAGGAAGTCGTGCGGGTCTTCAAGGCCAACAACGAACGGCTGCGCCGGCTGCTCCTGGCCTTGGTAGAGCGGATCCCCCGCGAGCGGGGGTGCGAGTGCGGAGATACTCAGGCCCGGGGGCGGTTCCAGGGCTAACGGGGAGGGCCGGACTTGGAACACCTGCAACCCTTGCGATTGGCCGAGGAGGGACTCGAACTCCTGGACCAGCGGCGGTTGCCGGGTCACGAGACATGGTTTTGCTGCCGGGATGAGGAGGAAGTGGCCCGGGCCATCGAGGATCTGGCGGTGCGGGGAGCGCCCGCCATCGGCATCGCCGCCGCCTACGGCTACTACTTGGGCTGCCGCCGGTTGGGCGCCACCGCCCGCGAAGCCGCTGCCCGCCATCCCATCAAGGGGCGCCTGGCGGCCACGCGCCCAACCGCCCGGAATCTCTTCTGGGCGCTTGACCGCATGGAGCGGGTGGCCAGAGCCAACGCCACCCTCGACCCGGCGTCCTTCCTGGAACGGTTGCGAGTTGAGGCTGCCAGCATCCACCGCGAGGACATCGCGGCCAACCGGGCCATCGGCCGCTCAGGCCAGCCGCTGATCCATGACGGGGCCCGGGTGCTGACCCACTGCAACGCCGGCGCCCTGGCCACCGGGGGCTACGGTACGGCGCTGGGAGTCCTGCGCGCGGCCCGCGAGGCGGGGAAGCGGGTGAACGTCATCGCCGGAGAGACCCGGCCTCTGCTCCAGGGGTCCCGGCTGACCGCCTGGGAACTGGGCCGGGAGGGCTTCCCGGTAACCGTGATCACCGACGGCATGGCCGCCTACTTCATGGGGCGAAGAGAGGTAGATGTGGTGCTGGTGGGGGCGGACCGCATCGCCGCCAACGGCGACACCGCCAACAAGATCGGGACCTACGGGCTCGCCCTGCTGACGGCGATCCACGGTCTGCCCTTCTACGTCGCGGCCCCCATCTCCACCATCGATCTCTCGATGGCCGACGGCAGTCAGATCGCCATCGAGCAGCGATCGGCGGGCGAGGTTGTTGAACTGGCCGGCGCCCGGCTGGCTCCGGAAGGCGCGGGAGCGGCCAACCCGGCCTTCGATGTGACCCCCCACCGCTACCTGACGGCTATCATCACCGAGAAGGGCGTGATCCGGCCCCCCTTCGCGGCCGGCCTCGCCCGGGTGGCCGGCCGGGAGGAGGAGATGTGCCCATGACGACATGGGTCGGACGGCCCCGGGTTGGCTCCGCGGGGTTCCCCCGCCCACGCCAGGAGTGCTACGACCTCCTCGCGATGGTTGAGGTCCAGCAGACTTTCTACCACCCCCTCCCCCTGCGAACGGCCCGGGCCCTGCGCCAGGAGGCTCCGCTGGCCTTCGACTTCATGCTGCGGGCCTGGTTGCTGATCACCCACGAGCCCACCCATCCGAGCTACCGGCGGTTGCGTTTTCCGATCCCGGATGACCGCAAGGAGTACTTCGGTGCTTTCCAGGACACCGACGAGGTCTGGGCGGCCTGGCAGAAGACCGACGAGGTGGCGCAAGCGCTCAGGGCCCGCGTGATCTTCTTCCAGACACCCCCCCGCTTCGAGCCGACTCCGGCCAACGTCGCGAGGGTGCGGAGCTTCTTTGGCCAGTTGGAGCGCCGTGACTACCTGCTGGCGTGGGATCCCCGCGGCAACTGGCCGGCCGAAACGCTGAAGCCACTATGCGACGAACTGGACCTGATCCACGCCGTCGACCCCTTCGTCTCGCGGTCGCTGCACGGCCGGCGCAAGTACTACCGCCTGACGGGGATGGGAGACTACCGCTACCAGTACACTGAACCCGAGCTCGACAAGCTGGCGGCGCTGCTCAGGAAGAATCCCGGCGCCTACTGCTTGTTCGCCAATCACTATATGTTCGAAGATGCCAAACGCCTGCTCGAGCGACTGACGGCGACCGGCTGACCGCCTCGCCCGGCGACTCCAGCGCGGTGCCCACCAAATTGACCGTCCTGAGCCGCGATGCTATACTCACGATGAGCGCGGAAGGGTGGCAGAGTGGTCGATCGCGGCGGTCTTGAAAACCGTTGAGGGTTCACGCCCTCCGTGGGTTCGAATCCCACCCCTTCCGCCATCTCGTGGTCGCCGCCGCTTGCTTGTGTTGACCGGATCGGTATGCTATCATGATAGGACAGCGCGGAGGGATACCCAAGCGGCTGAAGGGGCGGGTTTGCTAAACCTGTAGTAGGGCGTAAGCTCTAGCGAGGGTTCAAATCCCTCTCCCTCCGCCATAATGCGCCCGTAGCTCAGTGGATTAGAGCGACTGACTACGGATCAGTAGGCCGGGGGTTCAAATCCTCCCGGGCGCACCAGCAAACCGGCAGTTGCACCGCAAAGAGGTCGCCCACCCGGGCGGCCTCTCGGTGTCCCAGCGGTCATCTTTGGGAGAGGATTCTTGGCAATGACGAAGAAGCTGCAGTCGATCGGCAGCCAAGTCCTCTTCGCCCGGAGCCGTTAGGAGTTGACCAACGTGAAGCGCGGGCTATCTCGTATCCTCTTGCTATCGGCTTGTGTCGCTTTGGTGGTCTGTTCGTGCTCCGCTGGTGGCCCCGATCCGATGCCGACGGCCAGGGCATCAGCCGCATGCGCTGTGCTTGGAGGCAAGGTCTATGTTCTCGGAGGTGTCACTCTAAGCGAGTACCTGGACAGAGTAGAGGAGTTCGATCCGGCCACGGGCAAGTGGGCCAACAAGCCCCGAATGCCCCTCCCGCGTGGGGGGGCCCCGGCCGTGTCGGCAGATCGCATCTACGTCCTCGGTGGCCGACTTGACGACGATGTGCTCAATAGGGTGGACATCTACAGCCCTGTCGAAGACTCCTGGACCGAGGGCCCGCCAATGCCCGAGCGCGTATGGCAGTGCATGGCCGCAGTAGCCGGCAATAGGATCTACGTCTTCGGCGGCATTCAGGGGATCGGAGACCATCGACAGGCCGTCCGTCACGTACAGATCCTGGATCTCGCCACGAACAGGTGGAGCCGGGGTCCCGATATGCCGTTCGCCATACAGGGCGCGGGAGTGGCGGTTCTGGACGGCAAGATCTACATCGTAGGAGGCAGAGAGGGGGCAGGAGTCGGTTCGGAACAGTCACTGGCAACTGCCAGGGTACTCGTCTTCGACCCCGCTACAGGCAAATGGAGCGAATGCCGGCCAATGGAGAGCGCCCGCACTGGTTTGCAGGCCGTAGCTGCGGGAAACCGGGTGATCGTCGCCGGCGGGGCGAAAAGCGGGGCCAGTACGGGTTCGATCGACTGCTACGATCCAGCCGCTGACAGGTGGCAGGGCCTCCCCGGCGCCAAGTCAGGAGCCGCAACTCTGAGAACCCCGGTGACAGCCCACTGCGCCGCTGTCGTTGGGAACAAGATCTATGTCTTCGGTGGCTATGTCGGCCCCGGCAGTTCCGCCAAGGTAACGCGGCTCGTGCAGGAGGTGGAGATCCCCTAGCAGCCTCCCGGCGGCGTGCCGCACACTCACCTCGGCCGGGGGTAGCGAATAATGGGGAGACCGGCGCCCTTTGGCTCAGTGCGGCACCAGGAACTCCCCGGCCAGGAACACGGCCACCATGAGCCCGGGTAGCAGCGACAGCCATACGAGCCAGGAGCGCTCGCGACGCCCCAGCGCGACCAGACCGCAGACTCCGCCGGCCAGCGCGCAAGCCAGCATGGCCGCGGCGTAGAAAGGCAGCAATACCTCCCACCAGGTCTTCAGGGCCTCCGACCACCCGGGTTGGAAGACCGTGATGTTGATGATGAACAAGACCAGAAAAGCGGCCGCCAGCCCCACCGACCACCGTCCGGCCCTGGTCGCCGGCGGCGACAGAAACCTCTGCCCGCCAGCTGCCGAACCCGACTCCCCGACCGCAGGTCTCTCCGCCATCCCTCTCCCCCCTCTTCGCCAAAACAGGACCCCTTTGCATCGGTGATCGCCGGCCGGCGACCATCCCGTGGAAGCGCGTGGTCCAGAGCCGAGCGGTGGGCGGCCGGCTCCTCGTCGGGCCGGTGTTCGACGTAACAGGGTGAAGTCCTCTCGGGGTAAACGGGGCGTCTCAACCGGGGTTGTACCCCGCCCACTTAGTCTCCCGGAGGGCGGAGGAGAGACAGGAATACGTTGCGGCTCATTCCGGGGTACACGGCCCGCCGGGGGAGCGCCAAGGGATCGGAAGCCGCGGTGATCATCCCCTCCTCAGTCGTGAACAGGAGCTTGTGGCCTGCCTCTTGGACCAAGGCGACGACCTCGGGCGTGTACTCACCCCAGGGGAAGGCGAAGGCCAGTGCTTCCTCGCCGAGGCGGGCTCGGATGACCGTCCTGGATCGGAGGAGATCCTCGAGCACCCGGGCCGAGTATTCGGCTTCCGTCTCCACCCGGCCGTCGAGGAGGAGACGGCCCGTCAACGGATTCCCCGGCTCGCCTTCGTCCCCGACCGGCAGCAGACGGTGCAGCCCGTAGGTATGGGAGTGAACTTCGGCCACCCCCGCCGTCACCATGACCGCTAACTCGTCCCAGCTCATGTGGCCGCTGGCGGCGTGGTGAAACCATTCCAGCTCCTCGCCGGGCCGCCCGCCGGCGATGATGAACAGGGCGGCGCGGAGGCCGAGGCGCTGGAGAACAGGGAAGACGTTGACGTACACCGACCGGTAGCCATCATCAAAGGTGATCAACACCGGATGGGGGGGAAGATCGCGGTCTCCCTTGAGGAAGCGTTCGACGTCGGCGACCTTCACCGCGGTAAACCCCGCCGCCAGCAGAGCCTCCATCTGCCAGGTGAACTCTTCGATGGATACGCTGGCCGGAGACCTTGACGTCTCGTCCACGCTGTGGTACATCAGGACGGGGATGTGATCGGGTCCGCCCCCGCCTGCCGGCGAACAGGCCGTCAGGCACAGAACGATCGCGACCAGAAGATGACGCAGCTTCATGCCCCTGTTGTTCGGGGGCCGGGCCGCCGGAACCTGCAGCTCGCGGGGCAGGGATGGCTCCAGCCAGGAACCGGGCGCTCGCCATTGTGAACCAGGCCGGAAGACACGGCCGGATCGAGCAGGCAACCGGCGGGTACTCGGGCATGAACGTCGCTCCGGCCCGGCGGGCCGGTGAAATGCGTCTTGCTTGGACGGCACTCGCAGGGTAGACTGTAGACAGGATCGCATCGTGAGTTCCGGTGATCAAACAGGAGCGAAGACGCCGGGGACGGGTCAAGCCCGGCCCCGGTTTGGGCTTGGCGCCCGTAGCTCAGAGGATAGAGCAGCGGTTTCCTAAACCGCGAGCCGCAGGTTCGATTCCTGCCGGGCGCACCAGATCAGGGGAGGCTGCTTGCGGGATAACGGCCTTTACATGGCAGAAGCCCTGGAACAGGCTAGGCTTGCCGCCATCCGGGGCGAGGTGCCGGTTGGGGCAGTGGTGGTGTGGCGGGGTCAGGTCGTGGCCCGCGCTCACAATCGCCGGGAGGAGACGGCGGACGCCACCGCCCACGCCGAGTTGCTGGCCATCCAGGGTGCGTGCCGGCGGCTCGGGAGCTGGCGCCTGAACGAGGCCATCCTGTACGTGACCCTGGAGCCCTGCCCGATGTGCGCGGGGGCCATGGTCCAGGCCAGACTGGCCGAGCTGGTCTACGGGGCCAGGGATCCCAAGGCAGGCGCGGCCGGATCCCTGGTTAACCTGGTGGAGGACGACCGTTTCAACCACCGGGTGAAGGTTACCGGCGGCGTGCGGGAGGAAGAGTGCGCAGCCGTCCTCCGCGATTTTTTCCGGGCGAGGAGGGGAAGTGTTCCGGAGGGGTGCGAGAGCGGTTGAACCGGGCGGTCTCGAAAACCGTTGAGGGCGCAAGCCCTCCGTGGGTTCGAATCCCACCCCCTCCGCCAGTTGTGCCAAGGAAGGGTGCTGGAGTGGCTGAACAGGCACGCCTGGAGAGCGTGTAGGCGGGGGAACCCGCCTCGTGGGTTCAAATCCCACCCCTTCCGCCAGTCTTGGCCGTGCTAGACGGGGAGGTAGCGGTGCCCTGTAACCCGCAACCCGCTATAGCGGGGTTGAACTCCTGCCCGAGGCCCCGGTCAACCGGGGACGGCGCGGCGTGGGCGGTGAAGAAGGCCGGATCCCGCGCGACGGGCGCCTGGGAACCCCGTCAGGCCCGGAAGGGAGCAGCGGTAACCAGGAGAGCCCGGGTGCCGCGGGGAAATCCGGGCGGAGCCGCCGGCGTCGCCAGCGCCCGGGGGGCCAGGTCGGAGGCAGGTGCACGGCCGCTCACAGATCGGCCGGGTCCGGTCGGCGGGCCCGGCCTCCCTTCCAGGGGGAAAGCCCATTGACCTATCTGGCCCTGTACCGGCAGTGGCGGCCCCGGAGCTTCAGCGAGGTAGCGGGGCAAGCTCACATAACGCGCACACTGCAGAACGCCCTGAAGGCGGGTCGTATCAGCCATGCCTACCTCTTCACCGGTCCCCGGGGAACCGGCAAGACCACGGTCGCTCGCATTCTGGCCCGGGCGGTCAACTGCGAAACCGGACCCAGTCCGGAACCGTGCAACGAGTGCGCTCCCTGCCGGAGCAGCCTGGCCGGATCATCGCCGGACGTGGTGGAGATCGATGCCGCCTCCCACCGGGGCATCGATGAGATGCGGGACCTGCGGGAGCGGGTGCGGTTTGCGCCGGCTGCCTCGCGTTACCGCGTATACGTGGTGGACGAAGTCCACATGCTCACTCCCGAGGCTTTCAACGCGCTCCTGAAAACGCTTGAAGAGCCACCCTCGCACGCCATTTTCGTACTGGCCACCACCGAGCCCCACAAGATCCCGCTGACGGTCATGTCCAGGTGCCAGCGCTTTGACTTCCGGCGGTTGGCGGAGAACGAGATCCGGGATGTCCTGACCACGGTGGCGGCGGCCGAGGAGGCCGAGGTTCAGCCCGGGGCGGTGGCGGCCATCGCCCGCCGGGCCGAGGGTTCGCTGCGCGACGCTCTCGGAGTCCTCGATCAATGCCTGGCCTACGCGGGCTCCCGGGTTGACGTGGAACAGGTTCACGAGGTGCTCGGTACCGTCCAGCAGGACATACTCGACCGGATGGCCGGTTGCCTCCGCCAGGGGACCATCGTGCCGTTGCTGGAGCTGTTGGACGAGGTGGTCGCCGCGGGGAAGGACATTCGCCAGCTCACCCGGGACCTGACCGAGCACCTCCGGGGACGCCTGGTGGCGGCCCTGGCGGGCTCCGGCGAGGGCTGGGCCCTCGGGGAACTGCTCAGCGCGCTGGAGGGTCTGGCCCAGGCCGAAGCGGACATGCGATGGAGTCCCCAGCCTCGCCTGGTCCTCGAGATGGCCCTGTTCCGCCTGACCGGTTGCCGGGCGGCAACCGGCGGCAGCGTAGAGGCGGGAGAACCCCTGGGTCCGCCGCAACCGGCGACTCCCGAGCCGGAAGCTACGGCAGCGCCCGGGCCGGCTGCCGCCACCCCGGCCGACCTGGACCGGTTATGGCCCCAGGTCTTGCGAGCGGTGGAGGCCAGGAGCGTTCCCCTCCGCAGCTTCCTGCAATCGGGACGCCCCGTGGGCTCGGCCGAAGGTACCGTGACGCTCGGTTTCCCGTTTTCCTCGGAGGTACAGATGAGGCGGATAGCCACCAGGGGCAAGAAGATCCTGACGGAGGCCTTGCGAGAGGTAACCGGGCAGGACTGGGACATCCGGTTCAACCTGGTGGAGGAGTCTCCTCCCCAGTGTGCCGGATCCGGTGGGACGTTGGAGAAGCAGGTAGTGGATCTCTTCGGCGGGGTCGTCGTGGAAGACGAGGAGGCGGGACGGGGATGAAGGGAGCCGGTGATCTGCTGAGGAACCTGCAGCGGGCCCAGGCGGAGCTGAACCGGGTGCTTGAGGAAATGGCCGAACGGCGCGTCGAGGCCACGGCCGGTGGCGGCATGGTACGGGCGGTCGCCACCGGGCGCCGGGAGCTCGTCGAGGTGATCATTGACCCTCAGGTGGTAGACCCGGCGGACGTGGACATCCTGCAGGACCTGATAAGGGCGGCCGTTAACGAGGCTCTCCGAAAGGCCGAAGCTATGCTGGCCGAGGAGATGACCAGGGTGACCGGGGCGAGCCTCCCCGGCCTCTCCTGAGCCGGTGTCCTATCCGGGCGGCGTCGCCAGGTTGATCCAGGAGCTAACCCGATTGCCCGGCGTCGGGCCCAAGACCGCTCAACGGCTGGCCTTCTTCCTGCTGGCCCAGCCGATAGCGGATGTCCAGTCCCTGGCCGAGGCCCTACTCCGGGCCCGCCAGAACACCCGCCAATGTGGAGTCTGCTGCAATCTCACGGAGGAGGACCCCTGCCCACTGTGCTCTGATTCCCGTCGTGACCGTGACGCGATCTGCGTGGTGGAACGACCTGCCGACGTCCAGGCGGTGGAACGAACCCGTGATTTCCACGGCCGTTACCACGTGCTTCACGGCGTCATCTCGCCCCTGGAAGGGGTTGGCCCCGAGGACATCCGGCTCGCTGAATTGCTGCGGCGTCTGGGTGAGGGGACGTGCCGGGAGGTCATAGTGGCCACCAACCCCTCGGTTGAAGGAGAAGCGACCGCCATGTACATCGCCCGCCTGGTCAAGCCGCTCGGGATCAGAGTGACCCGGCTGGCGTCCGGCCTCCCCGCCGGAGGCGACCTGGAATACGCCGACCAGGTTACCCTCAGCCGCGCCCTGCAAGGCCGCCGCGAACTCTGAGGCCGCTCGCCGCACCCACTGCATAGCCTGGCCCGGTCCGGGCAGACTGCTTCCAGAAAGCCCCGTAGGGGAGAACGGAACCGGTTCCGTCCGGCCGCCATAGCATGGAGGGTGTGATCCCCCCGGTGGGGCGGAGGAGCGCGATGCCGAGACGCTTGAGCGAAGTACTGGGCAACCTGTCCAACCGGTTGATCCCGGACTACCAGCCGGGATCGGATCTCCCGGGCCGACCGCCGCTTCAGGAGGTAGTGGAGCAGGCATGGCGAGAGTGGCAAGCGGCCCAGGCTTACTTCGATGCCGTCTCCGACCCGGACCTGGTGGATCACGCCATCTACATGGTGGAGGCGGCCGAGCGCAAGTACGGCTACCTCATCAAGCGGGCCAAGGCGGAAGGTATCGCCGGAACCCCCCCGGCATAGGGATCTAACCGGGGGGAGGTGGCGGCCCTGGACACCCAGACTATTGTCGCCTTCACATTCGCCCTGGTTATTCTGTACCTGGTGCTGCGTACCGTGTACGCTCCTCTGCGATTCCTGCTGCGAATAGCCTGGCGGGGTGCTCTGGGCGTGCTGATCCTGTGGGGCGTCAACCTCGTCGGCTCGCTGGTCGCCTTCTCCTTGCCAATCAACCTGTTTACCGCTCTGACTATTGGCTACCTGGGCTTGCCCGGCTTCCTGCTTATCCTGACCTTGCGGCACCTGACCGCCTGACGCACCAGCGCAACGGCCCTCTCCTGTACTCGCCTTTCTTGCACACCCCCAACCTTAGTGTTACACTGGTGAAGGTACAAGCTTGTGCTCGCCGGCACAGTCGGCCGGCTCGACTGCGGGAAGGAGCGAGGCCGCTTGTCAACCGTCACCGAGATTCGATGGCACGGTCGGGGAGGTCAGGGCGCCAAGACGGCGGCCCTGTTGCTGGCGGAGGCCGTATCCGAGGCCGGCAAGTACGTGCAGGGTTTTCCCGAGTACGGTCCGGAGCGCATGGGGGCGCCGGTAGCCGCCTTCAACCGCCTGAGCGACGAGCCCATCCGGCTTCATTGCCACGTCAGCAACCCCAACATCGTTGTGATCTTGGATCCCACGCTCATCAAGGGCTCCTCGATTGTTGAGGGGCTCACCGCCGAAGGGCTGGTCCTGGTCAATACCGCACAGGATCCGGCTCAGCTACGGAGCGCCCTGGGTTTGGCGGCCGGGCAGCGGGTGTTCGCCGTCGACGCCAGCCACATCGCCAGGGAGACCATCGGCTTGGATATTCCCAACATGCCCATGATGGGAGTCCTGCTCGCCGTGGCGGGGGTTCTCCCCCGGGAGCAACTGCGCGCCATCATCCAGAAGCAGTTGGAAGCCAAATTCAAGGGCAAGCGGGACGTGGCCGAAGGCAACCTCAAAGCTATCGACCGCGCCATTCAGGAGGTGCGGGGAGCGTGAGCGAGCGGAAGCCGGGGTGGAAGCAGATCCCCCGGGGTGGGCTGATCCTGGAGGCGGGTAATGCCGCCCAGTACCTCACGGGCGACTGGCGTTCTCTGCGACCGGTGTGGGATCCCGAGGCCTGCAGCCACTGTTTGTTCTGCTGGGTGTACTGCCCTGACGCGGCGATCCTGGTCGCGGAGGGCAAGATGAAAGGGATCAACCTCGATTTCTGCAAGGGGTGCGGCATCTGCGCCAACCAGTGCCCCCGTACGGGAGCCCTGACCATGGTCACGGAGGGCTCCGTTACGGCGCAGGCCGGCAGTTGACCCCAACCTCACCCTAAGTTCGCACAGGGAGGCATAGGCCTGCCTGTCAAGTGGGAGGCAGCGTTGATGAGCAGAGCACAGCAGAACCGGGTCGCCATCACCGGCAACGAGGCGGTCGCCCTGGCGATGAAGCAAGTGGAGCCGGACGTGGTGGCCGCTTACCCGATTACCCCCCAGACCGACATAGTGCAGTACTTCTCCTCTTTTGTGGCCGACGGCGAGGTCCAGACCGAGTTCGTGACCGTGGAGAGCGAGCATAGCGCCATGAGCGCTTGCGTGGGCGCTGCTGCGGCCGGGGCCCGGGCGATGACCGCGACCTCCGCCAACGGTCTGGCCCTGATGTGGGAAGTGCTGTACATAGCGGCCGGGCTCCGGTTGCCGATCGTGATGCCGGTAGTAAACCGGGCTCTCTCCGCCCCCATCAACATCCACTGCGATCACTCGGACAGCATGGGGGCCCGGGACTCGGGCTGGATCCAGCTGTACTCCGAGGACGCCCAGGAGGCCTACGACAACATCCTCCAGGCGGTACGGATCGGAGAGCACCCCGACGTGCTGTTGCCGGTCATGGTGTGCCTGGACGGGTTCATCATCAGCCACTCCCTGGAGAACCTCAAGGTGCTAGACAAGGAGCAGGTGACGGCGTTTGTGGGCGACTACCGGCCGGACGCGAGGCTGCTGGACGCCAAGCGCCCGATCACCGTGGGAGCCCTTGAACTGCAGGATTTCTACTTCGAGCACAAGCGCCAGGAAGCTGAGGCCATGGTACGGTCGGCTCCGATCATAGAAGCGGTGGCGGACGAGTACGCCCGGCTGACCGGCCGGAAGTACAGCTTCTTCGAGGCCTACCGCATGGACGATGCCGAGGTCGCAGTGATGGTCCTGAACTCCGCGGCGGGGACCGCCCGGGCGGTTGTGGACCAGTTGCGCCGGCGGGGAGTCAGGGCGGGCTTGCTCAAGCTGCGTGTGTTTCGGCCCTTCCCCGGCGCCGCGTTGGCCGAGGCCCTGGCCGGCTTGTCGGTGGTGGGAATAATGGATCGGGCCGAGGGACTGTCGGCGGCCGGGGGCCCGCTCTTCGTGGAGGTGAGGTCCGCCCTCCTGGGACGGCCCCGCCATCCGCTGGTGCTCAACCACATCTATGGTCTGGGCGGCCGGGATGTCGGACCGGACCAGATCGAGCAGGTGTTCGCGGACTTGCTGCGGGCGGCCGAAGCAGGAGAGGCCCGTCAACAGGTGACCCACATCGGCGTCCGCGACTAGGCGGCCGCAGGGAGGGAGACGGACGATGACAACACTCAAGGAACTTGCGGCGAGGCCGGAACGCCTTTCCGGCGGGCACCGGCTGTGCGCCGGTTGCGGGGCGTCTATTGTCATCCGCCAGCTGCTGGCGGCGGTGGACAACCCCATGGTGGTGGGGTGCGCCACCGGCTGCCTGGAGGTTGCCACCACCATCTACCCCTATACCGCCTGGCGCACCTCCTATATCCACAGCGCTTTCGAGAACGTGGCGGCCACCATCAGTGGCGTCGAAGCCGCGTACAAGGCCTTGCGCCGCCGGGGCGCCGTCGCGGAGGACTTCCGCTTCATAGCCATTGGCGGCGATGGAGGCACCTACGACATAGGCTTCCAGGCCCTGTCGGGGGCTATGGAACGCGGGCACCGCATGCTCTACCTCTGTTACGACAATCAGGCTTACATGAATACCGGGATCCAGCGTTCGAGCGCGACCCCGCTGGGGGCCGAGACTACGACCAGCCCCGTGGGCAGCGTACTACCGGGCAAGAGCCGGCCCCGCAAGGATCTCACGGCCATCATAGCCGCCCACGATGTTCCCTACGTCGCCCAGGCCGCCCCGCATCGCTGGCGCGATCTCGTCACCAAGGGGAAGCGAGCCCTGGACACGGACGGCGCCAGCTTCATGAACGTGCTCGCGCCGTGCCCCCGGGGATGGCGGTTCGATCCCGCGAAGACCATCGAGATCCTCACCCTCGCGGTGGACACCTGCTTCTGGCCTCTATTCGAGGTGAGTGAGGGCCGCTGGACCCTTAGCTACCGCCCCAAGGAGAAGGTTCCGGTGGCCGAGTTCCTGAAGGTCCAGGGCCGGTTCCGTCACCTCTTCAAGCAGCAGAACCGGGAGGTCCTGGCCGCCGCCCAGGCAGAGGTCGACCGGAAGTGGGAGGCCTTGCTCCGCCGCGTGGAAGGCTGAAAGGCGTGGACGCGATCAGGGTCCGGTTTGCTCCCAGTCCCACGGGCGAGTTGCACATCGGCAACGCTCGCACCGCCCTCTTCTGCTGGCTGTTCGCCCGCAGCCGGCAGGGCCGCTTCATATTGCGGATCGAGGACACCGATCCCGAGCGCAACCGTGAAGACGGCGAAACCGCCGTCCAGGAAGCTCTGGCTTGGCTTGGTATGGACTGGGACGAGGGGCCGGATCGGGGTGGTCCCTTCGAGCCCTACCGTCAGTCCGAGCGACTGGCCCTGTACCATGAGCATGGCCGGCGCCTGCTCGCCGGGGGGCAGGCCTACCCTTGCTTCTGCTCACCCCGGGAACTGGCCCGGCGACGCGCCCAGGCGGGGGAGAAGGGGCGGGCACCCGGCTATGATCGACGCTGTCGGGATCTGACCGTCGAGGAGCGGCAGTCGCTAAGGGAGCGGGGTCTCCCCCATGCCCTGAGGCTGAAGAGCCCCCTTTCGGGTCAGACCGTGGTCTCCGATCTGGTCCGGGGCGAGGTCCGCTTCCTCCACGGCGAACTGGACGACTTCATCCTGGTTCGTTCGGACGGCCGCCCCACCTACAACTTCGCCTGCGTGGTGGACGATCACCTGATGCGGATCTCCCATGTCATCCGCGGAGAGGAGCACCTCAGTAACACTCCCCGGCAGAGCCTGCTGTACCAGGCCCTGGAGTACCCACTGCCCGAGTTCGCACACATCCCTATGATCCTGGCCCCGGACCGCTCCAAACTGTCCAAGCGGCATGGCGCCACCTCCGTTCAGCAGTACCGGGACCAGGGCTACCTGCCCGAGGCCTTGGCCAACTACCTGGCCTTGCTGGGCTGGTCCTACCCCGGGGGGAGGGAGGTCTTCTCGCTGGAGGAGGCGGCCCGCTGCTTCTCGCTGGACCGCATTTCTCCCAGCGCCTCGGTGTATGATGACCGCAAGATCGAGTGGTTGAACGGTCACTACCTGCGGGAGTTGCCGCCGGGGGAGGTCGCCCGCCGGGCGATGCCGTTCATGCGCGCGGAGGGGTACGTGGTGGACGAGAACAGAATGCGGGATCTGGTGGCCGCTACCCAGGACCGCGTCAAGCTGCTGGCGGAGTTGCCCGATGCCCTCTCCTACTATTTCCGGGACGACTTTGACTGCGACGAAGCGGGTTTCCAGAAACATCTGGCCCGTCCCGGAGCGGCCGACCTGCTGGAAAGAGGTTGCGAAGTACTGGCGGGGCTGGCCGAGAACGAGTTCACGCTGGAAGGCACGGAGCGGGCGTACCGGGATCTCGCCGGCCGATTGGGGATCCGCGCCGCCGAGCTCATCCACCCCACCCGGCTGGCCCTCACCGGCCGGACGGTGGGCCCTGGCCTCTTCACGATCATGGTTCTCCTGGGCAGGCAAGAGACTCTTGCCCGGTTACGGAAGTGGGCCGAACGGCTACGGGTCACTCCGGCCTGAACTGCCGCCGCCACTCCTCCCGCACCATGACGTCGGCCATGGTGTCCACCCGGTCCAAGGCAAGGATCCCGTCCAGGTGGTCGATCTCGTGTTGCAGGAGTTCGGCGGCCGCGCCCTCTGCTCGGAGTTCGGCCTCCTCGCCCCGGCTGTCGGCGTAGGTGGCGGTCACCGATAGGGCCCGCCGGACGCGCATCATCAGGCCGGGGATGCTGAAGCAGTCGTCCCATACCCATTGCTCGCCCTCGGCCGTGACAATCTTGGGGTTGAACAGGATCATGTCGGCCGGCCAGAGGAGGCTGACGACGCGAAGACGGGATCCGATCTGGGGCGCGGCCAGCCCCCGGCCGAAGCCAAGACGTCGCCGCAGGTCGACCAATGTCTCCCTCAGGTCCTGAGCGGCCTCGCGGGCAGCCGGCAGGCCGGCGCAAGTCACCGGCTCACAGGGCTGGCGCAGGGAAGGGTTCCCCAGCAGGAGGACATCCCGGATCATGGCTTGGCTCCTTCCCGAGTGGGCTTGAACAGGTCGGTAGAGAGGTAACGCTCACCGGTGTCGGGGAAAACGACCACCACCAGCTTGCCGCGGTGCTCACGCCGCCCTGCCACCCGGACGGCAGCCCAGGCTGCGGCACCGGAAGATACTCCGGCCAGGATTCCTTCTCGGCGGGCCAGGGCCCGCGCCATGGCCGAGGCCTGATCGCCGGAAACCCGGATAACCTCATCGACCAGGTCCATCCGCAGCACTCCAGGGACGAAACCGGCCCCGATGCCCTGGATGGGATGGGGCCCGGAGATCCCGCCGGAGAGCACGGGAGACTCTGCGGGCTCGACCGCTATGACCAAAAGGCCAGGGCGGAGAGGCCGCAAGGCAGCGGCCACCCCGGAGATCGTCCCCCCGGTGCCTACTCCGGCGACCAGGATGTCCACCGAGCCGCCGGTATCACGCCAGATCTCGGCGGCCGTGGTGCGGGCGTGGATCTCGGGGTTGGCCGGGTTGGTGAACTGCCGGGGCATGAACGCGCCGGGGATGGAGCGAGCCAGATCCTCGGCCCGGCGCATGGCCCCCGGAACACCGTCCGCTCCCGGCGTGAGCACGATCTCCGCCCCCAGGGCCTCCAGCAGGCCCCGGCGCTCGATGGACATGGTATCAGGCATGGTGAGAATCAAACGGTAGCCCCGGGCGGCGGCCACAAAAGCGAGCGCCACCCCGGTGTTGCCGCTGGTGGCCTCAACCAGTACGGTGTCGCGCCCAACCAGGCCGGCCGCCTCGGCGGCATCGACCATGGCCACGCCGATGCGATCCTTCACGCTACCGCAAGGGTTGAAGGACTCCAGCTTGGCCACGACTCTGGCCCGGGTGCCATTGGCGACCCGGTTGAGACGGACCAGCGGGGTGCCGCCGACCAGTTCGGTCACCGAGCCGGCGATGCGCGGTCTCAACGCCCCGCCGCCCGCCTGCTCGTGGACCCCAACTGTCGCTCGAGCCGGGCGACCCGCTGGAGAAGGTCGTCCATCAGCTCAACCTGGGGGTCGGGCAGGTTGCCGTGATCGAGGGGGTTAAGCCGGACACCGTCCCTGACCACGATGCGGCCGGGAACGCCCACCACCGTACAGTTCGGGGGAACGGGGCGGACGACGACCGCGCCGGCCCCGATCCGGGAGTTGGCTCCCACCGCTACGGCCCCTAGCACCTTGGCTCCGGCGGCTACCACCACTCCATCAGCCAGCGTGGGATGGCGCTTTCCTCTCTGCTTCCCGGTCCCGCCCAGAGTGACTCCCTGGTAGATGGTGACGTCGTTTCCGATTTCGGCCGTCTCTCCGATCACCACTCCCAGGCCGTGGTCGATGAAGCAACGGCGCCCGATTCTGGCCCCCGGGTGGATCTCGATGCCGGTGAGGAAGCGAACAAGGTGAGAGATGAACCTGGCCGCCAGGTACAGCCGGCGCCGGTAGAGCCGGTGAGACAGCCGGTGCAGCCAGATTGCGTGAAGGCCGGGATAGCAGGTGACGGCCTCGAGCACACTCTTCACGGCGGGGTCGCGTTCGAAGACGGTAGCCACATCTTCCCGAAGCAGCTTGAGCAAGGGAACCACCTCAACCAGCGAATCCCTAGCAAAACAGTAGGATATCTGCCGGCATCATATCACCTGCCAGAAGCGCCGTCAACCGGCCTCCGGCCGGGTGCTTGAACACGGCGGGTGGCGATGGTATAATCGGATGTGCTGCATTGGTGAGCGCTGGGGGATCGTCTAACGGTAGGACCCGAGATTCTGGCTCTCGTTGTGGGGGTTCGAATCCTCCTCCCCCAGCCAGACAACTTGACGGCCTTCGGGCCGGAGGTGTGTGTGGCCCAATAGTCTAGAGGCCTAGGACGCCGCCCTCTCAAGGCGGTATCACGGGTTCGAATCCCGTTTGGGCCACCAGTTTTTTTGGGTTGATAGTCGGCCGAACAGCGTATGCTAGTTTGCCGGGATGCCCTTGACAGAGGCCGTCTTGCCCTGTAACATAAGGGCTGTTGTGAATCGCCTGGTCCTTGAAAACTGAACAGCGAGAGACGAGCGGGCAAGGGATCGGACCCGTC
>JAVHLP010000011.1 GCA_031082145.1 bacterium
CTCGAGGGTCAAGAACCGGTGACAGTGCTGCACCTATTCGGTGCAACCCCAGCCCGGCGGCCCGGCCGGCCGTCCGGACTTCGGCGGGTTCCCCTTTCACCGGGTTCTCGGGGTGCCACCCTCCCCCGGGTACTCCTGGAACTCCGCGCCTCTACCTCACTTCGCGAGAAGTGAGGCGTCGTCGCTATGAGGTTATGTCGTCTTGGCGTAGATGGTACCATCACCGGGCCTTCCTGTCAACCTTTTCATCCCTGCTTGGAAGCATGGCCTAACCCCGCCGGGCCGCTACCGGCCCCTCAATGGCCGAAGTTGCCTGTTGTAACCGGGAAGGCTTTTGGCTACGGTTGTGGTAAACACCGGGAAGGAGGTGCCGGATGCGACTCTGCCGCCTCGCCTGGTGGCTGGCCCTGGTCACCGTCGCCGTGGCGGTAGTTATGGCCGCCGTCACCTGGCCCTGGCCCGAGGACCCTCCGGACGGCTTCAGCCTGGAGCTCAGCTTCCACCCGGAAGTGGTCCTCCCCGGCGACCTCCTCGCCATAAGAGTGAGCGGTGAGTCCCCCCTCTACCGGGTGACGGCCGCGACCGGCCAGGTGCTGGGGCGGGAGATCCACTTCTACCCCCTGGAGCGGTCACTGGTGGCCCTGGTGGGAATCCCCTCCAGCACTCCCGCCGCCCGCTACTACCTTAGAGTTGAGGTGACCCGCTCCGACGGTGAGGTCTACGGGCTTGGCTCCGTCGTCGAGGTTGGCAGCCGCGAGTTCCCCGTCCAGCACCTGCGGGCGGGGACGGCCCTGACCGGGCTCCTGACCGCGGCCAATCTGGCCAGCGACCGGGCGCGGACCACCGCGGCCCGGGCGAACCCGGTGCCCCGGCCGCTGTGGGACGGCCCCTTCCTGATGCCGGTGGAGGGCCGGCTGACCACCGACTACGCCGAGCTGCGCTACGTCAACCAGGCTCCCAGTGGCAGTCCCCACTCGGGGCTGGACATCGCCGCCCCCCCGGGAACGCCAGTGCTGGCGGCGGCGGCGGGGGTAGTCGTATTCAGCGGCGACCTGCACCTGAGCGGCACGACGGTGATCCTGGATCACGGCCTGAACCTGTTCACGCTTTACCTGCACCTCTCGGCCACTCTGGTTCAGGTAGGCGAAGAAGTGGAACGGGGAAAGTTGATCGGCATGGTGGGGTCGACCGGGTTCTCCACCGGGCCCCACCTCCACTGGACGGTGAGTTGGGGCCTGGTCCCGGTGAACCCCTGGCCGCTCCTGGAGACCGACCCCCTGGCCCCGTTCCTGGAGCACTCCTTCGAGGATAGCCCACCGGCCTCGCCCTGACCCTCAGTCGGGGATCATCCCGGCTCTGCCTTCTATGGTGGTCTGGTGAAGAACATGACCCACCCGTTGCCTCCTGGAGGCAGGACATGGTATTATTGGAGGCGGCCCGCCACGCCCCGGACCCACCCAGACCCCAGACCGGAGGCGACCACCGGTGGCCCCACGCCCCGCCCGGCCTGGCCCGATGGGAACCCGCAGCCTCACCCTGACAGCCCTGTGTTTCGCTTTCTCCGCCGCCCTGTTGGTGAGCGCCTTCGGCGTACAGGGAGGTCTGCGGGGGCAGATCGAGAGGGTGACCGAAGAGACCGCCACCGACGTCTTCGTGGTCACGCGGTCGCCGTCAGCACCCACCGGGTACCCCGGGCCTTCGATGTTCCCTCTCGAGGTGCTAGAGACCATCCGGCAGCTTCCCGAGGTGGCCGATGTGGCCGCCCAGGGGCATCACCATTGGTTTGAGTACAATGTGACGGCCATGCCGGCTTCTCAAGGTTCATTCGTTTACCAGTTCAACATACGGATGGCCATGGCGATTACCCCGAACTACTTCGCGGTGAGGGGAGTGCCGCTGTCGGAGGGGAGGAGCTTCACCTCCGGCGAAGCCGCCACCGGCGCCCCTGTCGCCGTCGTGGGATGTGACGCCTTCGCCGTCGACGGGCCGTCACCAGAAGCGGGAGAGTGGACGCCGAGGGCCGGGACCTCCAGCGGATCGCTACCGGCAGTAGGGGACCGGTTCGCCCTCTTCTGCCAAGCGGGGCCGTCGCCGGAATACGTGATCGTAGGCGTCCTTCCCCGCACCGGAATCCGAGGCTTTGACCAGGGGATATTCGTTCCCCCGGGCGCCGAGCCTTTTGCTGAGCTTGAGCCAGACTTGGTGACGGTCATCCGCCCGCGAACTGAACCCGTTGTCCAGTCCCCGTCAAGCATGGGGTTCGCCCTGTGGGTGCAACCCCAAGCCGGGCGCTTGGAAGAAGCCATGGTCAGGGTGGCGGCCGCGCTGGCGGAATGGAACACGGCGGAAGCGTCTGTCCGCTGCGACCCGTACTCCACCGGTCAAGTTGTCCACCAGCGAACCAGGGAGACCATCGGCACGGCCATGTACGCGACGGCCGGCCTGACTCTCTTGATCAGCTCCTTCAACGCCGCCGTGTTGCTCTTTGTCTTGGCAGCGAAACACGTGCGCCAACTGGGGGTGAAGCGGAGCCTGGGGGCCACCCGGGGAGAGGTGTTCCTGGAGATCATCGTGAAGGCGCTGGCCCTGGCCTTCCTGCCCGCGACCATCGGGAGCGTCGCCGGGCTGCTGGCGGCGCCCTTCCTGGGCCGGGCGGTGGGGCAAACCTTGGCTCCCACCGTGTGGACTGGCCTGGCCGCGGTGGGCGCCACAACCATCTCCGCCAGCCTTGCCGGGCTCTACCCGGCGGCGGTCACGGCCGCCATCTCGCCCGCCCGGGCGATGCGGGGGCAGGTGCCCTGGACGGCCGCCCCGGTCTGGAGAGACCCCCGGGTTGTCCTGGTGAGCCTGGCCATTGCCGTCGGCGTCACCGGCGTCCTCTGCACCCTCGGCATCGGGCGGAGTGTGGACGCCAAGGTGGCGGCCGTTCTCGAGCAGGCTGGGGAGGACCTTCTGGTAGTGGAAGCAGGCTCCCCGTTTGAGGTGGCCTCAACCGGCGAACGGCTGTCGGTTGACCCCCGTCTGGCCAGTGAGCTGTTGGCCATACCGGGAGTGACGGGAACAAGCTACTTGCGGGTCATCCCTGTCTCCGCCCCCGCCCGGGGAGACCCCCCTAGCCGGGCGGGGAACTGGTCGCTGGCGGCCGTGGAGCCGGATTACTTCGCCGCCGCCGGCCTCGGCTTCGCGGCCGGCCAGCAGTGGACCGACGATGACGGGAACGAACCAGTGGTGGTACTGGGCTCTACGGTGGCGGGAACGCAGGAGGCAGCCCGAAGGCTGATCGGGGAGACCGTGGATGTCGGCGGAACCGCTTTCCGGGTCATCGGTGTACTGGAGCCACGCCCTCGCGATGTCGTTGACCCGGTGCTCAACCGCAATCAGACCCTCTTCATCCCCGCCGGGGCCTGGTCGCTGGTGGAGGATACCCGGTACCAGGTCACCCGGCACGTCATCCTGGTGCGGGCCGGTGACGAGGCCGCCGCGGGTAGCCTGCTGGCCGACATCCCCGAGGTTCTCGCCAATGCCCACCCAGGCCTGCAACTGCCCCTGGTGCGCCGCCCCGCCGGTGATCTGAGCCGCCTGCGGGCCATTCACAGTCGCCTGAACCCAGTCTTCTCCCTGATCGCGGGGCTGGCCTTTCTCCTGGCCACCGTCGGTCTGGGAAACGTCGCCATGCTACGGGCAGCCGAGCGCGCCCGCTCGATCGGGATCCGCCGGGCCCTGGGCGCCACCCAGGCCGAGATCAGGAGGCAGTTGCTGGTCGAGACAATGGTCCTGGCCATGACCGGAACCGGGTTGGGGGTGGGCGGCGCCCTCGCCGTCCTGGGAGCCATCGCTCGAACCGCCGCCTGGCCGATGCTCTTCCTGCCCTCCTGGATCGCCGCCGGCTCGGCTCTGGGCCTGGCGTCGGGGATCCTGGGCGGGGTTGTCCCCGCAACCTTCGTGGCTGCCCAACCTCCCGGGTCGCTCATCCGGGGGAGGCTATGACCGGAGAGGAGGAACGGCTGCGGTGAGCGTCCCCGCTGACAGTCTGGTAGTCCTGGAGAGTGTGACCAAGGTGTATCACAAAGGCTCGCAGGCGATCACCGCCTTGCGCGGGGTCAGTCTTACCGTCGCCCGGGGGGAAGGGGTCGCCATAATGGGGCCGAGCGGCTCGGGCAAGACGACCCTGCTCAACATCGTCGGCGGCCTCGAGTCGCCTTCATCGGGAAGCTGCCTGGTGGACGGCCGCGACCTGGGGAGCCTGACCGACTACCAGTTGTCCGTCTTCAGGAACCGGTTTGTCGGTTTCGTGTTCCAGTCTTATAACCTGCTGCCCGAACTCCCCGCCTGGCGCAACGTCGCCTTGCCCTTGACCTACGCCGGCGTGCCGCCCCGCGAACGCCGCCGGCGGGCGATGGCGGCTCTGGCCGAGGTCGGGCTGGCCGGCCGGGCCGACCACCTGCCCAATGAACTCAGTGGCGGCGAGGAGCAGCGGGTGGCCATTGCCCGGGCCCTCGTCATCCAGCCTCGGTTGGTGCTGGCCGACGAACCAACCGGCAATCTCGACTCCACTGCCCAGGCCGACGTGCTCACCTGCTTCAGCAGGCTCAACCAGACCGGCGCGACCGTGGTTGTGGTCACCCATAACCCGGCGGTGGCCGAGGACATGCAGCGCACGGTAACCCTCCACGACGGCCAGATCGCGGGCTGACGCCCACCGGCTAGGGCGGCGGGGACAGGGGTGCACCGGCCGTCACGACACCGCCGGCGTACACGGGGACGACCTGGTAGAGGTCGGCCCGCGCGGCGTGCTCGAGATCAGCCGTGAACCCCAGCTGGCAGAGACGGCGGCCGTGGTGGGTGTCCCGCAGGGCCCGGGCCAGATCATCCCGGTTGGCCAGGTACAGCTGACGGGCGGCCCGGGCCAGGTCGGAACTGTCGACGTCGCCGTCCACGGTCTCAACCACCGCGTCAACCACCTGCCCGGCGCAGAGAACGTCGTCCAGGCTGAATTCCCCTCTGGTACCCGCGCAGAGGATGCTCACCTCCAGGCCTGTCTTGGCCACCCAGGCGCCCACGGCGCGTCCGTTGACCAGGGCGGCGGCCAGGGCCAGACGGCCGGCGCTGGCCAGGCGGATGGTTCCGGTGCCGTTGGTGGTGGTTAGGACGAGCCACTTCCCCGCCACCAGCGCCGGGACGTACTCCAGCGGCGAGTTGCCCAGATCGTAGCCGGGGAGGCGAAAACTCCCTCTCTCGCCTCCCTTGAGGAAACTGCCGGGTTCAAGACCGGCAGCCAGGACCTCGGCGGCGGCCGGGTCGCCAGCCGGCCAGACTCCCCTGGCCCCGTGGGCCAGCGCCGTCACCACGGTGGTAGTAGCCCGCAGGACGTCGACCGCCACGACGGCGCGGCCGGCCAGATGATCCGGCCGGGCCGCCTCGACGGTGGGAAAGACCTCCAGCCGCACGGGATCGCCCCCCTCGCCGCCGGGCCGGCTTCCTCCGGCGAACTACTCACCATAATACGGTGCGGGGGCGGGATTGCCTTCCCCGGCCGGGGCGAGTGCCCGCTACTCTTCCCGCCGCTTGGTGCCCTTGACGCCCAGGCGCAGGCGCCGGATCAGCCGGTCGTAGGCTTCTACGTGGCGGTGCTCCTGGTGACGCTGGCGTTCGAAGATCAAGTCGCTGATGAGCGCTTCTCGCCGCGGTCCCGGATCCGGCGCTCCCCGCCGGGCTCGCCGGTAAACTGCCCAGCGGTCGCCGCCGGCCTGCCCGATCATCCGGCCGAACCAGCTGGCCACGCTGCGCCAGAGGCCACCGAGCCCGGCCCTCCCCTTCCCAGCCATCGCCCTCACCTCCGCCGAGGCTAGTCTGCCCGGCCATAAAGCCACGGGAGAAGGGCCATGCTACAGGCATGGTCCTCGGGGAAGGAGCCTGGGCGGCTATTGGCCAAGCTGTGGTGGGAGAGACTCTTGCGCGTCTTCCGGCCTTCCCGCAACCTGGCAAGCCGGACTTTCTCACTGGGCCGGCGGGAACCATTCCGCGCCCGCCGGAGCCGTCAGGCTGAGAAGGGACCCCCACCGCCACGCTCGACCCGCCAGCCGGCGGGCCCGCCGGGAGCACCCACCGCCCGCATCGAGCATGAGAAGGTCAGCTCCCGGCTGGAGGACAACCTGCGCCGGGTGCGCGAGGTTTTCAACCTCCCCCGGAATTCCGACGTGGTGGTGCGGGAATTCCGCTTCGGCAACTCGCCGGCCATCCGGGCCGGCCTGGTCTTCATTGAGGGGTTAACCGACAAGAACCACCTGCACGGGGCGGTGCTGCAGCCCTTGATGGTGCTCTCCCGCCTGGGCCGGCCCCTGCCGCGGCGAGAGCGCGTGAAGATGGTCTCGGAAGCCCTGCTGCCCCACAACCAGGTCCAGGAGGAGAAGGAACTGGCGCCCTTGGTGGAAGGAGTGTTGGCAGGCCACACCGCCCTCTTCGTGGACGGCGAGGCCGCGGGCCTGGTGGTGCAGACGCGGGGCTTCGAATTCCGGGCGGTGGAGCAGCCCACCGCTGAGCAGGTGGTGCGCGGCCCCAAGCACGCGTTCACCGAGAACTTGCGGGTCAACACCTCGCTGGTGCGCCGGTCCTTCCGCTGCGCCGCCCTGGTGGTGGAGAGCTGGCGGCTGGGCCGGCTGACCCGCACCGAGACGGCCCTACTGTACGTGGACGGGCTGACCAACCCGCGGCTCATCCAGGAGACCCGCCGGCGACTGGCGGCCATCGACGTCGATCGCATCCTGGATTCCGGCCAGGTAGAGCAGTACCTGGAAGACGCCCCGGCCCTGCTGCCCACCGTCCTGGCCACCGAGCGGCCCGACCGGGTGGCCGCGTTCCTGGCCGACGGTCACGTGGCCCTGCTGGTAGGCGACTCCCCCTTCGCCCTCATCGCCCCGGCCACTTTCGAGACTTTCTACCACAACCCGGAGGATGTTTACCTCCGCTGGCCGCTGGGCACCATGTTGCGTCTGATACGCCTGGCGGGCGTCTTCGTCACCCTCCTCCTCCCCGCCGCCTACGTGGCCCTGATAAACTTCCACCAGGAGATGATCCCCACCGAACTTACCCTGGCCATCAGCGCGGCCCGGGAAGCGGTCCCCTTCCCCTCCTTCGTGGAGTTGTTCTTCCTGGAAGCGGGCTTCGAACTCATCCGCGAGGCCGGCGTGCGGATACCGAGCGTGATCGGCCCCACCATCGGCATTGTGGGCGCGGTCATCCTGGGCCAGGCGGCGGTGGCCGCCAACCTGATCAGCCCAGTACTGATTATCATCGTGGCCGTCACCGCCCTGGGCTCCTTTGCCGTCCCCAACTACTCCGCAGCCATGCTGCTCCGGGCTTACCGCATTCCTTTTGCGCTGCTGGGCCTCATCCTGGGTTTCTTCGGCATCGCCGCCGGGTTGTACGCCATGGCCCTGCTCCTGTGCAGCACCAAATCCTTCGGCGTTCCCTATATGAGCCCCATCGCCCCCTACCGCGGGGGGCCGCCCGACGTCGTGGTCCGCGGCCAGTTGACCCGGCTGAGCCGGCGGCCCGTTTACCTGCGGCCGCTGGACGCGATAAGCCAGCGCCGCCTCCTCCGGAAGTGGGATCCCCACTCCGCCGAGCTCGAGCGCCCGCCCTCGGCGGAGCCGGGTGAGGGGTCGGGGCCCCGGCCGCCGGGGAGGTGAGCGGACGCTGAAGCCACGGGCCGGTCACGTCGACGGCACTCACCTGGCGATAGTGCTGATCGTCGCCATGTCGGCCAACGGCTTCCTGGCCCTGCCCCGTTTCGTGGCCCTGCGGGCCGGCGGCGCGGGGTGGCTGGCCATGGGCCTGGGCGCCTTGGTCGCGCTGGCAGGCCTGACCCTGCTGGTGACCGCCCTGGCCCGCTTCCGCGGTCAGGGCCTGGTGGGAGTGGCCGCCGAGGTGGCCGGACCCGTCGTCGGCCGACTGCTGGTGCTACCTCTCTTTCTTTACTTCCTCGCCGACACCGCTCTCACCGGCCGCGAGTTCGCCGAGAACCTGTACCTCGCCCTCCTGCCGAACACCCCGGTGCCGGTCACCGCGGCGGTGCTGCTGGGCCTGGCCGGCGCCACGGCCAGCCTGGGGCTGGAGACCCTGGTCCGGGCCGCCATGCTCTGGAGCCTGATCATCGCCCTCTTCCTGGTCCCCCTGCTGGCAAGCTTTGTGACCCTGGCCGACTTCTCGAACCTCACCCCGCTGTGGGGCCCGGGCCTGGGTTCGCTGGCGATCCAGGGATGGAAGGACAGCGGCCTATACCCCGAGTATCTCTTGCTGGGAGTGGTGGCGCCGCTGGTTCGCCGTCGCCAGGAACTGTGGCGGGCCGGCGCCCTGGCCATCGGCGGGACCTGGCTGGTGCTCGCCAGCCTGTCGGTCCTGACCGTGGCGGTGCTCTCGCCGGAGGGCGCGGCCCGTCTCTCCTTCCCCGTCTTCGTCCTGGCCCGCTCGGTCGCCCTGGGGAGGTTCCTGGAGCGAGTGGAGGCGGTTTTCGTCTTCCTCTTCTTCCTGGCCCTCACCCTGAGGAAGAGCGTTACCCTGCTGGGCGCCGCTTTCCTACTGGCCGGCAGCCTGGACCTGGGCCACCACCGGCCGCTCGTGCCCGCCCTGACCGTCCTCGCCTACGGGCTGTCCTTCGTCCCCCTCTCCGTGACCGAGGCGGCCGCCCTGGATTTCACCGTCATCCGCGAGGTGCTTTGGGTGCTGGTGGTCGGCTTGCCCCTGGCCTTGCTGGCGCTGGCGGCAGGGCGGCGGAAGGGGGGTGGCGGCGCTGCCCGGAGCCGGTGACCGGCCCGCTCTGAGCCTGCGGGTAGCCCTGGCCGTGGCCCTGGCCGTCCTCCTCCCCCTGTCGGCCGCCGGTTGCTGGGATCTCGAGGAACTCGACGACCTCGCCCTGGTAGTAGCCCTGGGGCTGGACACGGCGGGCCCGGGAGAGATCGAGGCCGTCTTCCAGATCGCGGTGCCGCGGAACCTGGTAGCTTCGCCCGGGGGAGGCGGGGGCGGGGGCGCCGGCGGAAGCGGGGGCGGACCGGGGATGGACGGGTACGAGACCGTGAGCGTCCGGGCCCGTGACCTGACCGAGGCGATGGCCATCCTGACCACCAACTACGCCCGGCGGCCCACCTTGATCCACAACGAGCTGCTGGTGCTGGGGGAGGAACTGGCCCGCCAGGGCGTTGCCACTTTGCTGGGTAGCCTGAAGGACCTGCCCGAGTTCCGGGGCAACGTGGTCGCCGTCGTGGCCCGGGGGAGAGCCTCCGACCTCCTCACCATACGGCCCCTGGTGGATCCCCGCCCCTCGCGGTACCTGGAAGGCCTGGTGCGGCAGAACAACGCCGCCGGCCAGGGTCTTGTCACCCGGGTCACCGACATCCTGCTGGCCCTGGACAGCCGCAGCCTGGCTCCCCTGCTCCCCCTCCTGGAGCGGCAGGAGGCCGGTCCCACCGGCCCCGACCCACGCATCCTGGCGGGAGCGCCCAGCAAGGCCCGCCTGGTGGGGGCGGCCGCCTTCCGCGGCGACGCCATGGTGGGCGAACTGGACCTGGAGGAGACCAGGCTGACGTTGATGCTTCGGGGTGAAGGGAGGGATGGCACCTTCACCCTCCCCGACCCCCGGGACCCCCGCAGGCCGGTCTCGGTCAGGATCTCCCGCTCCCGGCCGCTTATCGGCGCCCGCCGTCCGGCCGGCGGGCCGGTCGAGATCGATGTGACGCTCCGCCTGGAGGCCGAGGTGGTGGAGATCGGCGGCCCGCACCTCACCTCGGCCGGGCGCGAGACCTTCCGGGAGCTTGCCCGGGGGCTGGAGGCCTGGCTGACCCCCCGGTTGGACGACCTGGTGCGGCGCAGCCAGGAAGAGCTGCGGGCGGACAGCTTCGGCTTCGGGCGCCGGGTGCGGCGGACCTTCGCCACCCTGCCCCAGTGGGAGAGATTCGCCTGGGAGAAGCAGTACCCCGGGGCCACCGTGCGGGTGCGGACGGAGGTGGTATTCCGCCAGGACGGCCTGCTGTACTGGCTGCCGGCGCCACCCTAGAAACCTCTCCAGAGCAGGTAGACCGGCACCGCCACCGCCGCCGCCGCCAGCACCAGCACCCCCACCCCGGCGAGGCGGTTGCCGTCGCGCCACTGCAAGACGGCGAACCAGGTGGTGTGAATGGCCGTACCGAGGGCCACCAGTAGGAGTAGCCAGAACCAGAACAGGAATCGTCCCTCCCGCCCTCAAGTCTCCCCCCCGATCGGCGGCATCAACCCGGGGTCCCGGCCGTAGGCTGGATGGGAACGGGGGCTCTGCCTTGCGCCGAGCAAGCTGGCCGGTCCTGGGCTTGCTGGTAGCGCTTTCCGGAGCCGCCCTCGCGCCGGCGGCTGAGGTCCGCCGTCATGCCCTGGCCACGGTCGAGATCGACCTGGCCGGCCCGCCGGGCCACTCCACCCTGGTCGTCCGCTTCGCCCTCCCGGCCGGCCGTTACCAGTGGCGGCCGCGGGTGACGGTCACCGCCGATCCCCCGGAACCCGCCCCGCGCGTGGCCGAGACCTGGGTCGATCCCTACCTGCTGGTGGTGACGGTGGTCGAACCGGAGCCGCCTTTCGGCCGGGAACTGCGCTACCGCATCCGGGCCGGCGGCGGCTGGGCCTTCCGGCTGGGACCGGATCTGACGGGGAGCTACCGCCAGCCGGTCACACCGGCCATTCTGGGCGTGGAGCCGGAGGAGCCGGTGCCGACGCGGGGCCCAGTCTTCCTCCGGTTCAGCACGGAGGTGGATCCGGACCAGACGCGGGTGCGACTGGAACCTGAGACCGGAGGTACCCTGGGCCCGGTCCCCGGCGACCCCACCCGCTGGCGTTTTGATCCCCGTCCACCGCTGGCCAACGCGACGACCTACCGTTTCCTGGTTGAACCCGGCCTGACCGGGCCGGGCGGCACGGAGTCGGGGCCCTTGGAGATCTCCTTCCGTACCGCCGAGGCGGTGCGGTGGCTCAGCTATCCCCGCGGCCCCCTACCCCTGTACCCGGGACTGGAGGCGGTGGCCGACAGGGAACTCGACGAAGCTTATCTCGCGCTGGTGGGAGTGCCGGGGCAGACGGTCCACGAGGGATCCCGGGTCGCTTTCCGGCCCGCCCGGGCCCTCCTGCCCGGCACCCGGTACGTCGCCCAACTCCGGGGGGTGGCCGGCGGTGAGCAGGCCCCCGATCTGTGGCTGTCCCTGGAGACGGAAGAGCTGCCAGGCTACTGGCTGGAGGTCTGCCTGACGCCACCCCAGGTGGTGCGAGTCCACCACGGGCGGGAGCTGATCCGGGTCATGGCGGCCTCGGCGGGCGGGGCCGACAAACCCACCCCGGCAGGAGTCTTCCGCGTCGGCGGCCGGGGGGAGTCCTTCTGGAATCCCCGTTACGGCGAGGGCGCCTACTACTGGGTGCGCTTTCAGGGATCCTACCTTTTCCACTCCGTACCCTTCGACGCCACGGGCGACATCATCGCCCTTGAAGAGCTCAAGTTGGGCTGGCCGGCCAGCCACGGCTGCGTGCGCCTGGATCTGGTGAACGCCAGGTGGCTCTATGAGAACGTGCCTGACGGCTCGCCGGTGATCATCCACCCCTGACCCGGCCGGGACGGGGGAAGTAGGACAGCAGCAGGGGGTAGATCAGGAGGGTGATGGACATGTCCAAGAGGTGGTGCACGGCCGTACCCCACGCCACCAGCCAGGCTGCCGGCAAGGCGAAGCCCAGGGGGATCACGACCAGCCCCTCGCCCCCGGCATGCAGGGGGATCGCGAGGAGGAGCACGGCGAGGGGGTGCAGGCCCCGGCGGTAGAGAATGGCCCCCAGGAAGGCCCAGCCGATGTGGATGGAGGCCCGGGCGGCCACGACCGCCCCCAGGGTAACCAGGAAGCCCAGCGTGGAGGCAAGGCCGACCATGGCCGCCACGACCGGCGAGATGAACATGGCCAGCATCACCGGGACATGGGAGGCCAGGGTGGCGCTGAAGGGCGGGATCACTATCTGCAGCCAACCCCGGAAGAAGAGAGGAATCACGAGCGCCATGGCGGCCAGCAGCGCGCCGGTCACCAGTTCCTTGACGGTCATCCGCATGCTCCATTCCCCCTGTGGCTGACGGAACGGTCAGCCATTCGGCGCCAGCAGCCCCAACACCTACCGCCGGGGGGCGAACACGGGAAGGAGCATTCCCAGCCGTTCCTCCAGTTCGCCGTCGGTCAGTTCGCCGGCCCACCAGCGGGCGAGGGGACCGCGAGCCGCCTGAGCCGCCTGGAACTCTTCGGGAGAGGACCGGGAGCCGGGGTAGAGTCCGGGGTTAGGACCGCGGGCCGCCTCGAGGAGGCGGGCGCTCACCTCCCCGGCGGTAGCCCCCCAGGCCGGTATACCCAAGAGCAATTCCCCGGGAAACAGCTCCCCGGCCCGGCTCAGCCAGCGAGCCAGTTCCACGGCAGCCCGGGTGTGTTCCAGTCCCTTGAAGTCACGCTGCCGGAAGACCACCAGGTGGGCGGCGCCCACCGGCGTCGCCGCGGCGGCTTCGGCAAACCGGGGGACAGGCAGGGCGACGACCGTGGGGTCGGCTAGCAGGCGCCGGGCCAGGGCCGGATTGACCCCCAGCAGGAAGGCGGCCCGGCCGGAGGCGAACAGGTATACCGCCTGATCGTCGGCCTCCTTCCCGGTGAGCAGGGCCCCACCTTCCACGGCCTGGCGGACCCAGCCCAGGGCCCGGGGCAGTTCGGGGCCCCGGCCGAAGAGCCCGGCCCCCTGGCTCGCCAAGAGCCAGCCCAGGGCGGATTCGCCGCTGGCAGCGGCCAGCCCGTAGCGGGCCGTCCCCCGGCGCGCGGCCCCGGCGGCCTGGGCCAGGAGATCCGCCCACTCCCAGCCCGACTCCCACCGGCCGGCGGGGTCGCCTTCCAGGGCCGCCGTCCTCGCCAGGATGGGTAGGGGGAAGAGCCAGCGCGGCCAGGCGCCCGCCCCGGCCAGTTGCCAGGCCAGGGGGTGATAGGCGGCGGCTTCCTCCGGGTCCAGGTACGGTTCCACGGGAACCACGAGTTCGTGGTCGGGCCGGGGGTACTGCCACCAACTGGCGAACACGTCGGGGGGGTCGCCGGCGGCCAAGGCCTCCAGCAAGGCCTGGTCGCCCCCTTCGAAATCCAGCAGGGTGACCTCCACCCGCACGTTCGGGAAGGAGGCGGTGAAGGCGTCCAGGACGGCCTGCAGGCTCTCCCGGTAGCGCTCGCCCCCTTCCTCGTAGGGGAGGACCGGTCCCACCGGGTAACGGAAGTCCCAGAGCCGCACGGCATACTCCTCATTCGGGTCCAGGGGGACGGGCCGGAAGCGGATCGGTGGCGCCTCGCCGGGCGGGCCGGGGCGGCAGGCGCCCACGGCCAGGGCCAGGACGAGCGCCACCAGGCAGAGCCGCCGGCTCACGGCACCGTCACCCCCGGGAGGAGGCCGATCAGCGCCTGGACGCTGCGAGTTCCCCGTCCATCCACCGCCAGCCCGTAGAAAGCCTGGACCTCGCAGACCGCCCGCTCGGTGCGCGGCCCCAGGCGGCCATCGGCCCAGTCAGGCGAGAATCCGGTCTCCTTCAGCTTGAGCTGGAACAGCACCACGTCCCGGCCACTGCCCCGGGCGGGGAAGACTTCGCGGGGGCGGACCGAGGGCCAGGGGCCGACCATCTTGACCGGCGTCCCTACCTGGACCAGCCGGAACAACTCCTCGACGTCCCGGTTGAGCATCCGGATACAGCCCCCGCTGACATTGCGGCCGATCGACCAGTTCTTGTTGGTGCCGTGAATGCCGTAGATCCCCCAGGGGACGTTGAGTCCCAGCCAGCGCGATCCGAAGCCCCCGCCCCAGTTGTAGCTCTTGCTGACGATCTTCCACTCGCCGACCGGGCTGGGAGTGCTGGGCTTGCCGACCGCGCAGGGGTAGACGTGAAGCGGCTCGCCGTCCACGAAGAGGGTCAACTGCCGCCGGTCCGCGTCGATGACGATGAGAGGCTGGCCGGATACGATCTCGGCCGCGGCGGCAAAGGGGTGAGCTTGCGCCTGCAGGAGCCACCAGGTCCCCAGGCGGACGACGGGGACCCGCGCCGCTATCTCATCCGGATCACCGGCCGGGGCCCCGCCCGCGAACAGGCGGTACTCGGGCACGGTCCAGCCCCCGAGCACCGCCATCGCCAGCAGCGAAAGGATACCGGCCCAGCCTGATAGCTTCCTTCCCGGCAGGACCATGAAGCACCGGGGTCGGGCCACGGGGGACACCTCGCCTGGCCAATCTGCCAATCCCCTATGCGCCCGGTCCCGCCCTCATACCTGGTTCTCGATCTCGATGATGGTGGCGGTGGCCATGCCGTGCCCGATGCACATCACCTGCAGGCCCCGGCGGCCGCCCCTGCGCTCCAGTTCGTGCAGCAGGGTGCACATGATCCTGGCTCCGCTGGCCCCCAGCGGGTGCCCCAGGGCGATGGCTCCCCCGTTGGGGTTGACCCGCTCCAGGTCCGGGTCCAGCTCGCGCTGCCAGGCCAGCACCACCGAGGCAAACGCCTCGTTGACCTCGATGACGTCCATGGCCTCCAGGCCGAGCCCGGCCCGGGCCAACACCTTGCGGGTGGCGGGGATAACTCCGGTCAGCATGATGACCGGTTCGACGGCGGCCACCGCCCGGGCCACGACCCGGGCCCTCGGTCGCAGCCCCAGTTCCGCCGCCCGTTCGCGCGAGGCCAGCATGACCGCGGCGGCGCCGTCGGAGATTTGAGAGGAGTTGCCGGCGGTGATCACCCCGTCGACCTTGAAGGCCGGCTTGAGGCCGGCCATCTTGTCAACCGAGGTGTCCGGCCGGGGCCCCTCGTCCCGGTCCAGGGTCACCGTGGAGCCGTCGGCGGTGGTGACCGTGACCGGCATGATCTCCCGCTCGAACGCCCCTTCGGCGGTCGCCCGCAAGGCCCTGGAGTGACTCTGGAAGGAGAACTCGTCGAGTTCCCCGCGGCCGATCCCCCAGCGCTCGGCGATCATCTCCGCCGATATGCCTTGCGGCACCAGCGGCCAGCGCCGGATGAGCTCGGGGCTGAGGGGGCCCCCGTCGGACCCCATGGTCACCCGGCTCATGCTCTCCACCCCGGCGGCGATCACCAGGTCCATGTCGCCGGCCACTATGGCCTGGGCCGCGAAGTGGATCGCCTGCTGGCTCGAGCCGCACATCCGGTTGACGCTGACGGCGGGGACCTCGACCGGCAAGCCGGCGATCAACGCGGCCACCCGTCCAATGTTAAAGCCCTGCTCGCCGACTTGGGTGACACACCCCATGATGATGTCGTCCACCGCCTCCGGGGGAACGCCGGCCCGGCGAACGATCTCGGCCAGGTTCAAGGCGGCCAGCTCGTCGGGCCGGATGTGACTCAGGGTACCGTTGCGCCGGCCGACGGGGGTGCGGACGGCCTCCACGATAACCGCATCGCGCAAGGGGGCACCTCCTCAATCCTCGAGCTCAATCACTCTACCGGCCGCCAGATCGTCGATGGCCGGGCCGGGTAGGCCCAAGCCCTCGAGCACCTCCCGCGTGTGCTCCCCCCGGCGGGGAGGGTGGCGCCGCTGATCCAGGGCGATGCCGCCGGCCGCGAAAGGCAGCCCCGGTCCCCCATCCGTCCCCGCCTCGATGGGATCCAGGACCGGGGTCAGGCAGAGATCCTTCCCGGCGGCCAACCGGGTCCACTCCTCGCGGCTACGCCCCTTGAAGAGTCCCGCCAACTCGGCCCAGGCCGGATCCGAGGCCCGGCTGAACTGCGCCGGCAGTAGGTCCTCCCGCCCCGCCGCCCGGCAGAAGTTCTCCCAGAAGCGGGGCTCCAGGGCGGCCAGGGCGACGTGACGGCCGTCTCCGGTCTCCCAGACGGTGTAACAGGCATACTGGCCGGCCAGGGGGAAACCGGCGCGATCTCGAACTCCCGGCGGCAACCAGGAGGCCACGACGCCGGCCAGGGGTACGTCAAGGTAGGAGCCCTGGCCGGTCCGTTCCCGGGCGGCCAGACCGGCCAGGATACCCAGCGCGGCCATGGCTCCTCCCGCCAGGTCGGCCAGCAAGGTCGGGAGCAGGACGGGGGCCTGGCCGGGATTGGCGGTGAGGCTGAGCAGGCCGGTGACGGCCAGGTAGTTCAGGTCATGGCCGGCCTCCCCGGCCCGGGCGCCGGTCTGCCCGTACCCGGTCAGAGAACAGTAGACGAGCCGCGGACAGCTCCCGGCCAGGTCTCGATAGCCCAGGCCCAGCCGGGCGGCCACGCCGGGCCGGAAGCCCTCTAGCAAAACGTCGGCCGTCCCCGCAAGCTCCCGTACCAGGGCAGCACCGCGAGGGTGCTTCAGGTTCACGGCCAGGCTTCTCTTGCCACCGTCCAGGGCCTGACTGACGGCCGGGGCCCAGCCCCCCAGGGAAGGAAAAGGCGCCGGCGACGGGCGTTCCAGCTTGAGCACATCGGCGCCGAGGTCGGCCAGCAGCCGCGTGGCATAGGCGCCGGGTACAAGCGAGGTGAGGTCCAGGACCCGGGTTCCGGCCAGGGCCCCGGGACCCCCGGTGCCGGCCGCCCGGGCCGGCACCGGCTCTCCCCCGCTCACATGAGGACGTTCTGCAGCTTCATGGCCAGGCCCATGTCGCCCTGCAGCTTGAGCCGGCCGGTCATGAAAGCCTGGGTGGGATTGAGCTTGCCGCCCACCATCTCCTTGAAATCCTCGCTGCTCATGACGATGGTCACCCCCGGGGTGTGGGGCGTCCCCTCACTGAACTCGGCCTTGCCCCCCTCGGTCTTGACCTGCCAGGTCCCCGCCTCGGCGCCGGACAGGGTGAACTGGAAGACGGCGTTCAGACCCTGGATCTTGGCCGGGTTAGCCGCCAGCCGCTTCTCGATCTCCTCAAAGATCTCCTTGACGGTCACGCCAATCCCTCCTCGGCATGAATTATCCGGAGCGTTCCCTCTCGCTTGCCGCGTCCCCTCCACCACCTCCCCGCTCCAGCCCCCTCAGGAACAAGTCCAGGAACGCCTCGGCGATCTCGGTCGCCGACAACCTTCCCTCGGGCGAGAACCACTGGTAAAGCCAATTGCCGGCGCCGAGCATGAGCATGGCCGCCAGGCGAGGCGACACCGCCCGGAACTCCCCCTGCTCGATCCCTTCCTCAACCGTTCTCTCGAACAGGGCCTGGTATCGCCGCATGCTCTCGGCCACCAGCTTCTGCTGCTCGGGCGTCAGGGCGTGCCGCTCCCGCAGGAACACGGTGTAAATGCCCAGGTTCTCGGCGATCATCGCCACGTGGTGGCGCACCGCCCGGGCCAGCCGCTCCCGGGCGGGGAGAGGCTGGGCCACGATCTCCTCCAGGACCTGGGCGTACCCCTGCATGCCCTCGGCTATGATGCGGGCCAAGAGCTCCTCCTTGCCCGTGATATAGTGGTAGAGGCTGCCCTTCTGGAGACCCACCGCGTCGGCGATGTCCTGCACCGAAGTGGCGTGGTAACCCTGCTTGCGGAACAGCCGGACGGCCGTCTCCAGGATCTCCTGGCCCTTGCCGTTGCCCACGGGATCCCCCTCTTTGCCCAACCAAACGGTTGGTAATATCTTAGCAGGCGCCGGACAGGTCTGTCAACGACCGCTCCGGGCACGGCGAAGGGGCGACACCTGCTGCCGGCGAATAAGGCCGGGAGGCTCCCGGCCCCGGCCGGCAGCCACCGGGAGGAGACGGCGATGGTTAGGCGACCGGAGAGATCTCCCCTCGCAGAACGCGTCCCGGCAGGCGCCGGGCCGGTCAGGGGACCGGGGCGGTCCGAGTATCCAACAGCCCAGCACGCGAGAGCAGCCGCGGCCACTACCGCCTTCTTCCGCGGCCGGGCAGACATTCAGGCCGTGCTGCTGGTTGGATCCTGCGCTCGCGGCAAGGCCACAGCCGACAGCTGCCTCGACCTGGCCGTCCTGGTGGATCCAGGCCTATCCCCGGCCGGACGGGAGGCCCTGGCCGGCGAGTGGCGGGCATGGCGAGACAAGGAGCCGACCTTGCTGGAGATGGGGGCGGTAGGCCGCTACGCCCATGTCGACCTCGACCTCACCGACGGCCGGTTTGCCCCTGAGCCCCGGGGCTGGACGTCGGGGCCGGACTCTTTTGAGCTGGAAATAGGCAACCTGCTGGTGTACGGCGAGCCA
Source organism: bacterium (assembly GCA_031082145.1). GTDB lineage: Bacteria > Bacillota > Sulfobacillia > UBA995 > UBA995 > Ess09-15. Next base: position 18,183 of record JAVHLP010000011.1, read on the forward strand.
CTCTGGGAGGGCGCCGATTACCTCCAGCTGCTGAAGCGGCAATGGCTCCCCTATTACGCCGAGACCTTGCGACGGGAGAGGCTGGCCGCGGTCCGGCGTTATTGCCTCAACAACCTGGATCACATTCCCCTCTTCGTGCGGCGGGGGCTCTACTTCCAGGCCTTCCACCGGCTCTGTGACGCTTTCCAGGAATTCCTCCAAGCCCTCTTCATCGCCCGCCGTACCTACCCTATAGCCTACGACAAGTGGATCCGCGAGCAGGTGGTGGAGATTCTGGGCGAACCCGAAGTTTACCGGGAGCTCACACGCCTGCTGGCCGTACCCTCGGTTGAGAGCCGGGCCGTAGCCCGCCGGGCAAGGCGCCTGGGACAGCTCCTGGAGATCCACGCCCCGGATCCGGGCTAGGAGATGCGGCAGCCGGTGCAGGGCAGATCGGGATCGGAAGCGTGGGGCAGTTCACCGTGCAGAGCGGCTACCGCCGCGCAGCCCCCCCGGCAGAGGTCGGCGTTTGGGCAGCCGGAGCACCCGGCGGGGAGGCGCTCTCGCAGACCGGCCAGGCGGGGACTGTCCTGCCACAGCCCGGGCAGGTCCTCCAGCCGGCCGATGGGCGGGAGGTGGCTGCAAGGGGCCACCATGCCGGCGGCGTCCACCGTCAGCAGGAGGTCGCCGGCGATGCAGCCTCTCGCGCCCAGGTAGACCAGGCGAGGCCGGGAGACCGGCCTGGAGATGAGCAGCGGGGCCAAGGCGCAATCCAGGTGGAAGTGCAGCCGGTGCCTGACGGCCAGCCGGCCCAGCCGGCCGAGGAGGGTCCGGGCCTGCTCGAGGGAGAGCGCCAGGCCGGGGTAGGTGGCCGTCCCCCGGCCGCCCGGCTTGGGACGGAGGACGAGCAGGCTGTCGGCCCCGGCCTGCCGGGCAAGCCGGAAGACCTCGCCCAGCCGGTCCAGGTTCCGGCGGGTGACCACGTAGTTAACGCCAGCGGTCACCCCTTCCCGCCGTAACCGCCGCACCGCCGCCCAGGCGGAGTTCACAGCGCGCCCGTCCCGGGGGCCGCCGGGCAGGTCGACGCTGACGTTCACCCGGGCGAAGACGGTGGCCGCCGCCCGCGCCCAATTGGGGTCGACCAGGGTCCCGTTGGTGGTCAGGGAAGGCAGGAGGCCGAGCTCCCGGGCCCGGCGGGCGAGATCGAGCAGTTCCGGATGGAGGAGGGGCTCGCCGCCCCCGAAGGCCACATGGAAGACCCCCAGGCCGGCGGCTGCCTCCAGGGCCGCTTCCACGCGGAAGGTGGGGACCTCTCCGCCGCCGGGCCGGGCATCGGTATAGCAGCACCCACAAGCCAGGTTACAGCGGGTGGTGACGGCGATCTCCATCTCAACCGGCCCGCTGAGCCCCGGGGAAGCCGGACCTGCCCATGCCGCCCCCCCGTGGTAACCGCGCTCCTGGAGGTACGGGCGGTCCACCCAGTAGAGCCCGGGAGGGTCGGCGGTGCCGACGATGCCACCGAAGCCCTCGAACCTGACCTTATGCACGCGCACGGCGGCCGGCCAGGGCGGCCAGGGCCATTCCGGCCGGGGCCCAGGCCCCCCAGAACACGAACAAGGCCCCCACCGGGTTGTAGCTGTCCGCCGGGAGGGGCGGGAACGGAAGGACCAGGAAGGCGCCAACGACGACGAAAATAAGCGCCGACGGGGCCAGACCGAGAGAGTCCCCGGGGCGGCCGAGTCGCCAGGCGGTACCGGCCAGGCCCAGGGCCAGGGGTGGCAACAGGCAGTACAGGAAAAGCAGGATGCGCCCGGCCAGATCGTCGAGGTGAATCACCGGCGTGAGGAGATGATTGAGGAGCAGGGCCAGGGCAGCCGCTCCGGCCACGGCCAGCCAGGTAGCACGCCTCCAGGCGGGCATCGCCAGCCTGCGCCAGGCCAGGGCAACTACCCCCAGGGCCGGCAGCCCCAGGAGGGTTGCCCAACCGGCGTGGGGCCAGAAGCCGTGCGTCTGCGTGACCACGCTCGCGAAGACAGTCCAGCCGGCAGCATAAGCTGACCAGGCCAGAAGCCATGTGAGCCAGGCGGCCACTTGCGGCCCCCGGCGAGTCCTGCCCGGGACCTCCACCGGCATCGCCGCTGCCAGCCGCCGTTCGAGCCAGGCGGCCAGCAATCCACCGGCCACGGCCGGGGGCAGGAAGAACAGGAGCCCCCACATGACCCCGTGACCGCTCGAATTGGGGTTGATCCCCGGTCGCGCCTGAATGACCCGCCCCCGCCCACCCAAGCCGATCCCTCCCCCGGCGAGGCTTCACCCTCCGCCCCGGCGTTTCCTTTTTGGTCCGCCCCCTCTCCACGGTGAAGGAATCTTCGCGCGAGGAGTAGAATCACTTCGGGCTAACCGAACGGTTGGTAGGACAACCCCCTGAAAGGTGGCTGAGGGAATGGTCGACTTCACCCTTACCGATGAGCAGAGGGATTTTCAGAAGCTCGCCCACGATTTCGCGGTCAAGGAGATCCGGCCGGTGGCTGAGCACCATGACGAGACGGAGGAGATGCCCTGGGAGGTAATGCGGAAGGCCCACCGGCTGGGGCTAACCACCTTCTACTTCCCCGAGGAGTACGGGGGTGGCGGGGTCCAGGATCCGATCACCCATTTCATCATCAACGAGGAACTGGCCTGGGGTTGCGGGGGCATTCAGACCTGCATTTCCAGCACCGGCCTGGCGGCGGCAGCGATCATGGGCATGGGGACGGAGGCGCAGAAAGAACAGTGGATCCCCATGTTCTGCGGGGATGAACTCCGGATCGGAGCCATGGCCCTGACCGAGCCGGAAGCCGGCTCGGACGCCCAGGCCATCAAGACCGTCGCCCGGCGGGAGAACGACTCCTGGGTGCTGAACGGCAAGAAGTGCTTCATAACCAACGGAGGCATTGCCGACCTGCACGTGGTCTTCGCCACCACCGATCCCAGCCTGGGCTGGGCCGGGCTGGCGGGCTTTGTGATCGAGAAGGACACGCCGGGCCTGGTCATGGGCAAGAAAGAGAAGAAGCTTGGGGTCAGGGCTTCTCACACTTCAGAGCTCTTCCTGGACGACTGCCGCATCCCGGTCGAGAATCAGCTGGGCTTCGATCCGTCCGGCGGGGCCGGCTTTGGGGCCCTGGGAGCCCTCAAGATGTTGGAGTACACCCGGCCAGGCGTCGGGTCGGCGGCGGTGGGCATCGCCCGGGCCGCCTACGAGTTCGCGCTGGAATATGCCCAGCAGCGAGTGCAGTTCGGCAAGCCCATCCTGACCAAGCAGGCCATCTCCTTCCCGCTGGCGGACATGGCCACCGCCATCGATGCCGCCCGCCTGCTGTGCTGGCGGGCCGGCTGGATGCAGCGGCAGAACCTCCCCTTCAAGAACGCCGAGGGTAGCATGGCCAAGCTCTTTGCGGGAGACACGGCCATGTGGGTGACCACCCAGGCGGTGCAGATCCTGGGGGGTTACGGCTACATGAAGGACTTCCCGGTGGAGAGATGGATGCGGGACGCGAAGATATACCAGATCTGGGAGGGCACCGCCGAGATACAGCGGCTGGTAATCTCCCGGGCCGTTGCCGGCCGGGGATTCTTCTAGACCGGGGCCGCCGGGGCCGCCCGGCCGGATAAGCCGGCAGGGCAGCCCCGGCCATCCCTACAGCCCGCACCGGAGGTGCCGGCCTTGGGCGACCTGCACCGACTGGCCTTACCCACACCCTTCCCGGTCGGCCCGGTCAACGCCTACCTGTTGGAGGGGGATCCGCTGACCCTGGTGGACCCGGGGCCCGCTTATGGCCCGGCCTGGCGGGCCTTGCGGTCATCCCTGGACCGGCTCGGGCACCGGCTGGAGGACGTCCGCCGGCTCCTGATCACCCACCCCCACCTGGACCACTTCGGCGCCGCGGCGTCGGTGGTGGCCATCTCCGGGGCCGAAGTGCTGGCCCACCACCTGGCCTTGCCCTGGCTGACGAGCCTGGACGGCGAATGGGTGCGGCGAGCCGGCTTCCTGCGGGCCGAGTTCGCCCGGCTCGGCGCGCCCGGACCCGCTATCCAGGGGCTGGAGGCGAGCATGCGACGCCTGGGCCGGTATGCCCGACCAGTCTCCGAGGCCCGCGGGCTGGAGGACGGCGACGAGTTGGAGTTGGGGGGAAAGGTCTGGCGAGTCTTGCACACGCCGGGCCACAGCTCGGGCTGCGTGTGCCTGTATGACCCCTTGACTAGGCGGCTCCTGTCCGGAGACTACCTCCTCCAGGGCATATCGAGCAACGCCTTGCTGGAGCCGCCGCAGGAGACGGGCCGGCCTCGCGAGCGCAGCCTGCTCACCTACCTCGCTTCCCTCCGCCGGGGCGGGGAATGGGACGTCGAACGGGTCTTCCCCGGCCACGGGCGTGCCTTCGGCGATCACCGGGGGGTCATCGACCGCCGCTTCCGTCACTACGACCGGCGGCAAGCCAGACTGGCCCGGCTGCTGGCGGCGGCCGGGGACCGGGGGCTGACCGCCCACGCGATTTGCCGGCTCCTGTTCCCCTCGCTCGGGCCGGACGGGCTCTTTCTCGGTCTCTCGGAGGTGGTCGGCCATCTGGATCTCCTGGCCGCCGGGGGCCGGCTGGAGGAGCGCCCGGACGGGGAGGTAAGCCGTTTTGTCCTGAGTGCGAGAGAGGAGGAGTGAGCGATGGACTTGGGGATCACTGGCAAGGTGGCGGTGGTGACCGGGGCGATCCGGGGAATCGGCAAGGCCACCGCCTTGGAGCTGGCCCGGGAAGGTGCCGAGGTGGCCGTGATCGACGTCCTGGACGAGGGCATTGAGCAGGTGGTCGCCGAGATCCGGGCCGGCGGCCGGCGGGCGGCCGGCTACAACTGCGATGTGGGTGATGTCGAGCAGGTGAACGCCACCTTCGAGCGGATTGCAGCCGATCTGGGAGGCGTACAGATCCTTGTCAACAACGCGGCGGTCCTGGACAATGTCTCCAAGATCGAGGGTATGGCCCAGGCCATGTGGGAGCGGGACCTCCGGGTGAACCTGACCGGTGTCTTCAACTGCACCCGGGCCGCCCTGTCGCCGATGCAGCGGGCCGGTTGGGGTCGCATCATCAGCATCTCCTCGGTTGCCGGCATGCTGGGCGGGTTTGGCCAGGCCGGCTACTCCTCAACCAAGGCGGCCATCACCGGCCTCATGAAGACCGTTGCCTTGGAGCAGGGCCGGTACGGGATCACCGCGAACGTCTTATTCCCGGGGATCGTCGGGACAGAGATGTTCCAGTTCATGCGGGAGGACATGAAGAACCGCATCCGGGCCCGGACCGTCCTGCGGCGGGAGGCCGAGCCGGCCGACATCGCCTGGGCGATCTGCTTTCTGTGCTCGGAGCGGGCCCGGTACATCAGCGGCATCTGCCTGGACGTCTCCAACGGCATAACCCTGTTCACGTTCTAGGAAGGAGTGTGATCCGCGATGGGCTACGAGTTCTTCCAGATCACCCGGGACGAGGCGGTGGCGGTGGCGGTGATGAACCGCCCGCCGGTCAACGCCTTGTCGGCCGCCCTCATGGCCGATCTGGCCGCCGTTCTTGACGAGCTCGAGGGCGATGGCACGGTGCGCGCCGTCCTGCTCACCGCCGGCGAGGACATCCGCACCCGGGCGGCCAAGTTCTTCTGCGCCGGGGCGGACATCAAGGAGTTCGGCGAGACCTTCTTCGGGGGCGGGGCGCGGGACGCCGTCGCCGGCGGTTCCCGTATCGTCACCCGGCTGCAGCGTTTCCCCAAGCCGGTGGTGGTCGCCATCAACGGCAACGCCCTGGGCGGAGGCTGCGAACTCGTGATGGCGTGCCACGTCAGGATCCTGGCCGCCGAGGCGGTCCTGGGACAGCCCGAGATCAAGCTGGGCATCATCCCCGGTTACGGCGGGACCCAGCGGTTGCCCCGGCTGATGGGCCGGGGCCTGGCCCTGGAGTATCTTCTGACCGGAGACAACATCCCCCCCGAGCTGGCCCTCCACACCGGGCTGGTCAACCACGTGGTGCCCCTGGCCGAATGCGTGGACAAGGGGCTGGCGATCGCCCACAAGCTGTCGCGACAGGCGCCGCTGGCCCTCCGCTACATCATCGAGGCGGTCAACGAGGGGCTGGACTCCGGGGTCGACACCAGCATGGCGGTGGAGCTGGACCGGATGCTGCGCGTGCTGGCGACCGAGGATGCCGTGGAAGGCGGCATGGCCTTTGTGCAGAAGCGCCCCCCCGAGTTCAAGGGGAGATAGAGCCGGGCCCCGCAGGGTGGTGAACCTGGCCCCGGTCAGTGATCCCCCCGCCGGCATAGGGATAGAGGACCGGGGAACTCCCGGGGAGAAACCGGTGAGTTGATGAGCGCGAGGTTGGTGACCATTCTTGAGGGGGCCGGACGGAGCGTCACCATCGGCGGCGGTCCGGTGGTCATCATCGGCGAGCGCATCAACCCCACCGGGCGAAGGTTCCTGGCCCGGGCCCTGGGCGAGGGCAACCTGGAGCCCTTGCTGAGGGAGGCGCGGGCGCAGGTGGAGGCGGGAGCCGCCGTCCTCGACGTGAACGTGGGGGTCCCCGGCCTGGATCAGGTCGAGTGGTTGCCGCGGGTCGTGGAGGCCGTCCAGGCGGTCGTGGACGTACCCCTCTGCCTGGATAGCCCTGAGCCGGAGGCTCTGGCCGCCGGGCTGCGCGTCTACCGGGGAAAGGCCCTTCTCAACTCGACCACCGCCGACCCCGCCCTGTTGGACCGCCTGGTCCCCCTGGCCCGTGAGCACGGGGCCGCCCTGGTGGGCCTGCTAACCGACGAGGGGGGGATCCCCGGAACGGCGGACGGACGACTCCAACTGGCCGATCGCATCGTCCGGCGGGCCGAGCGGGAAGGCCTGCCACCGTCCGACCTGGTGCTCGACCCGGTCGTCCTGGCCGTCGCCGCCGACACCGGGGCGGCCGCGGTGACGCTGGCGACCATAGCCGGGATCGCGGCCACCTACGGCGTCAACATCACCCTGGGGGCCAGCAACGTGTCTTTCGGCCTGCCCGGCCGGGCCGAGTTGAACGCCGCCTTCCTGGCCCTGGCCATCGGCCAGGGCGTGACCTGCCCCATCGCCGATCCCACCCACCCTGCCGTGCGCCGGGCCGTCCTGGCGGCCGGCCTGCTGCTCGGCCGCGACCCCTACGCCCGGCGGTGGATCGGCGACCATCGCCGCCGCCCGGGCGGGCCGGCCTGAGAGGATAGTCGGAGCGCAGCGGAGAATAGGCTCAGGCTGCTTTTTTGTGGAGGGATGACACCGTGGCCGAGATGCGCCAGGCCGATCTGCCAGGGGTGGGGCGCAAGTACTGCCTGAAAACCCACGACGGCGGGCAACTGGTGCTGATCCTGCACCATGACGGCAGACGCGAGATCTACATCGTGGATCAGGACGAGGAGCCGCTGGCTTCCGTCACCCTCCACGACGATGAGGCCCGGCAGGCAGGAGCCATCCTGGGCGGGGCTTTCTTCATGCCCCAGGCCCTGGCGAACCTGCAGGTTAGACTCAAGGGCATCCGGATCGAGTGGTTCCCGGTGAGTCCGGACTCGCCGGTGGCCGGCCGGACCATCGGCGGCCTGGGAGTGCGCCAGGCGGCCGGCGTGTCGGTGATCGCCGCCTTACGGGAAGAGGAGTGCCTGCCCAACCCCGGCCCGGACTACCGCATCCAGGCCGGCGACATCCTGGTGGTGGCCGGCACCCGCGAAGGCGTGGCGGCCTTCGACGCTCTGGTCTCCCCCGCCCCCGGCAGCCCGATGGAGTAACCGTTGGACACTGCTTTCCTCGCTCACCTCAGCTGGATCTTCCTGCTGGCGGGGCTGGCGGCCCTGGTCTTCATCCGCCTGGGCCAGTCCGCCCTGGTAGGCTATCTCCTGCTCGGCGCCCTCATAGGCCCTCACGGGCTCGGCCTGGTGACCGATCCGGCGGCGGTGGAGGCATTCGCCGGCCTGGGCGTACTCTTCCTCATGTTCTTCCTGGGCCTGGAGTTCTCCGTGGAGCGGTTCGCCAGAGTCCGCCGGCCGGTGTTGTGGGTCGGCGGGCTCGAGCTGGCCGGCAACCTCCTGGCCGGGTACGGGCTGGCCTGGCTGGCGGGTTTCGGGCTCCTGGAGCGGCTGTTCCTCGCCGGCATAATGGCCATGAGTTCCAGCGCGATCGCCGCCAAGCTCCTGTTCGAGCTCCGGCGCACCGCCTCCCGGGAAGCCGAAGTCCTGATGGGAGTCGTGGTCTTTGAGGACTTCGCCGCCGTGATCCTCCTGGCCGTGCTCACGGCCATGGCCGGGGCGGCCGTGGTCAAGGCCGGCGCCGTCAGCCTGGCCTTGCTCAAGGTGGCCTCCTTCTACGCTATAGCCTTGCTCCTGGGACCCCGGTTGATGGCCTGGCTGGCCCCCCGGCTGGAGAGCGTGGACTCCGACGAGGTCTTCGTGGCCCTGATCTTCGGCCTGGTGCTGCTGGCGAGCGGCGTGGCGGCGCTGGCCGGCCTGGCCCCGGCGGCGGGAGCCTTCGTGCTGGGCATGGTGCTCACTCAGCCTGGCCTCGTACAGCGAATCAGCGCCCGGGTCGCCCCCCTCCGGGACGCCTTCCTAATCCTCTTCTTCGTGACCTTTGCCATGCTGGTGGACCCCCGGGGAGCGGCGGGGGTGCTGCGACTCGTGGCCATAGCGGTGCCCGTCTCGGTGGCGACGGAGCTGGTGGTGACTTCGGGCGCGGCCTGGCTCAGCGGGCTGCGGGGGCGCACCGCGGTCGCCGTGGGAACCGGCATGATCGCCCGGGGCGAGTACGCACTCATCTACGCCCAGGTGGGAGCGGCGGCGGGTGTCGTCTCGGCCGAGCTCTACAACTTCACCGGGCTGTACGTATTCGCCATGACCCTGCTGGCCCCGTTCTTCATGCGGAACGCCCGCGTCCTCCATTCCAGAATGGCCCGGCTGCTACCCCGGTGGACCCGAAGGGCTGCCGCCCGCGCAACGGCCCGGCTGCGGCCCATCCTCTACCGCGACGACGACGGTAAGGACGGGCAGGACGTGGCCTGACCGGCGGCGAAACCGGCACCAACCTGAAGGGGGGAATCGCATGGCCCAAGCCGGTCTCCATGGCGTGGCAGGCATCTGTTTGTCGAGACACCTGGCCCCGGTCGTCATCCGGGGCGACGCGGCCCGGAAAGCCTTTGTCTTCGGGTTCGTGCTGGGCAACCTGCTTCCCGATACCGACTTCTTCCTGCTCGGCCCCTGGTTCCTGGTGAACGCCCGGCAGGCCCTGACCCTGCATCGCACCTGGTCCCACAGCATCCTGGTCATCGCCCTGGTCACGCTACTCCTGTGGGCCTGGCGGCGGAGGGAGCCGGGCGGGGCCGGCCTGGCCCTCGGCGCCGGCCTGGGCATGCTGCTGCACAGCCTGGTGGACATGCTGGTCTGGTTCAGCGCCGTCGACTTCCTGTGGCCCTTGGGCTACCTGGGGGTATCCGGGGTGGTCTACCTTTGGAGCGGGATCCACGTGCCGGCGCTGGTCAAGAACTTCATGGGGGCTGCCGACTATCTGGCCTTCGCCCTCTTCTTCCTCTACCTGGGGGCCCTGGCCCGCCGCGCGGGCACCGACACCGCCTTCCTGCCCCGGCTAAGGCTGTTCACCAATCTGAACTGGATCTTCCTCGCCGTCTTCACCGCCCTGGGAGTAACCCTGACCCGGAGCCAGTTCGTGTTTGAGGTCGCCCACTACGCGTTCTTCATCCTCGTCTTCTTCCCCATTTCGCTGTACGTAGTAGTCAAGATGCAGAGAACCATCGAGCAATTGGCCTTTCCCGTCCCCCGGGCCGGCCGGCCCGCTGCCGTTAGCTAGGGCCTCCGGGGCGCCGGCTCCCCGGCGCCCCTCCCCTTACAAAGCCTCCAACCTGCGGATGCGCTCCTGGATGGGCGGGTGGGTGTTGAAGAGGCCGTCGAGGCGATGCTTGCGGTCGAGTAACGGGTTGTAGATGTAGAGGTGGGCGGTGGCCGGGTTGGCGGCGCGGAGCGGCTGCGGGTCGGCGGCGATCTTGCGCAGGGCGGCGGCGAGCCCCGGCGGGTACCGGGTGAGCAGGGCGGCACTGGAGTCGGCCAGGTACTCCCGCTGGCGGGAGACGGCCAGCCGGAGCAACTGGGCCACCAAGGGGGCCACGATCGCCAGCAGCATGGCCGCCAGCAACAAGAATCCCGCACCCCGCTCGCCACCCCGCGAGGAAGAGCGGCGACTCCCCCGGTGTCCGTAGAAGACGGCTCGGGCCATCCAGTCCCCCAGCAAGGCGACAATGCCCACCATGGTCACGGCCAGGGTGGCGACCAGGATGTCGTAGTTCGCGATGTGGGAGATCTCGTGGCCCACGACCCCCTCCAACTCGGCCCGGTCGAGTTTGGCCAGGAGACCGGTGGTCACCGCAACTACCCCCTGCTTGGGGTTGCGGCCGGTGGCGAAGGCGTTGGGGGCGTCATCGTCGATCACGTAGATGCGGGGGGCGGGGATGCCGGCGCCCAGGGCCAGGGCCTCGGTGATGTTGACCAGGTAGGGAAACTCGTCCTTGCGGGCCGGCCGGGCCCCGCTGACCGCCAGCGCCAGGCGGTCGGAGTAGAAGTAGCCGCCCCATGCGCTGACCAGGGCCGCCACCACCGCGAAGGCTACCCCCAGTTCACCCAGTTCCAGCAGGGCGGCAAAGGCGTAGGCCACCAGGCCTACGAAGACGGCAAAAACGAGGATGATCAGCCAACTGCGGCGCACGTTCGCCGCAACCGCGTCGTGCAACACGAGAGCTCACCCTCCAGGTCAGAACTCAACCCGCACCGGTTCGCGGTCGGCTGCCTGGACTTCGAAGTAATCGCGGCGCCGGATCCCGAAGATGCCGGCCACCAGGTTGGTCGGGAAGCGCTCGGTCGCGGCGTTGAGTCCCAGCACGTTATCATTGTAGTGCTGGCGGGCATACGCGATCTTGTTCTCAATGCCGGAGAGTTCCTCCTGGAGCAGGAGGAAGTTGCGGTCCGCCTTGAGTTGTGGGTAGGCCTCGGCCACGGCGAAAACCGTGCGCAGGGCCTCGCTGAGCATGTTGTTCGCCTGCGCCTGCTCACCCACACTGCCGCCGCGAGTCAGGCGGGCCCGCGCCTCGGTGACCGCCTCCAATGTCCGGCGTTCGTGCTGCATGTAGCCCTTTACGGTCTCGACCAGATTGGGCACCAGGTCGGCGCGGCGCTTGAGCTGGACATCGATCTGGGCCCAGGCGTTGTCCACCCGGTGCTTGAGGGTGATGAGCCGGTTGTACATGCCGGCCAGGACGATGAGCACGAAGGCGGCAATCGCCAAGAACAGTACAATCTCCACGGCGACCCCCCCAAAAGGAAATGGTGCGCCTAGCAGGACTCGAACCTGCGCACCCGGCTCCGGAGGCCGGTGCTCTGATCCACTGAGCTATAGGCGCACGCCGTTCGTCGTAGAACATTATAGATCAAATCCGGTATCGCCGCAAAGGAGTTCAACTGTCGGTCCGGCGAGCTCAGCGCTTCAGCAGTTCCTGCATCCAGTACTCGCCGGCGAAGATGACGGTACCCGGCAGGAGGTGCCCGCCGAATGCATGGCCCTCGGCATCGCCGAGGGTGACGTGCGCGTGGAGTTCCGGTTCCTCGCCGCTCCAGCTCACGCGGCCGGTCAGGTTCAGCAGCTCCAGATTCTCGTTGAGGTGGACCGTCTGGTAACGGCGGCTATGCTGGTCCAGGAAGGCGAAGGCGGCGCGCTCCACCGCGCCCAGGGCCAGCACGGTGCCCAACCGAACTCCGTGCCTGGCGGCCACACCTTCCAGGAACTCCCGCAGGTCCACTCCGGCGGGGAGCTTGCCCAGCAAGACCCGCCCGCCAGAGTGGATCGTCTCCCCGGCCATCGCGCGCCCCCCTCAACCGGCCCCGACCTGGTTGCGCCCGTTCAGCTTGGCCCGGTAACAAGCCCGATCCGCCTGGCCCACGAGCGTCTCGTGGCCCCGGACCCCCTCGCCCGGAAAAGTCGCCACGCCCGCGCTCACGGTCACGTTCAGGACTTCCTCGCCAACCGAAAACTGGTGCATCTCCACCACCCGGCACAACCGCTCGCCGAGGACCACGGCTTCACCCCGGTTGGTCTCGGGGAGAATCAAGAGGAACTCCTCCCCGCCGTACCGGCCGACGATGTCGGAGGCCCGGGTGGCACTCTTGAGCAATCCCCCCAGTTCAGCCAGGACGGCGTTACCGGCGGGGTGGCCGTACGAGTCGTTGACCCGCTTGAAGTTGTCCACGTCCAGAAACAGGCAGGACACGGAGTGCTGGTGGCGCTTGGCCCGGGTGATCTCTTCCCGGCAGCGGTGCTGCAGGTACCAGCTGTTGTACAGTCCGGTCAAGGGGTCGGTGATGGACATCGTCTCCAGCCGCCGGTTGAGCTGCCTGGCCTCGTCCAGGACGGCCCTTGTCCGGCGCACCAGGGTGATCCGCATCGCCAAGTCGTCCCGGCTATAGGCTGGTCCCAGGTAGTCGACCAACCCTCCTTCGAGCCGGGACAGCCAACGCTCGGCGCCATCCTCTCCGGTCAAGAGAACAACCGGGGTCTCCCGGGTGGGCTCCATGCCCCGCAGGCGGGTCAAGATGCGCTCGCCTTCGACGGGTGAGCCCTCCACGTCCAGAAGGATGACGTGAGGCGTACCGGTGGCGGTGAACTCTCCCGCCGCCACGACATCAAACTCATAGCCCGGCGAGTCGAGCATCTGCCCGATCCGGGTTACCGTCCCCGCCCTATCGCTGATGAGCAGCACCTTGAGCGGACAGTCGAGCAGCTTCGGTCCCCCCCGGCCAACTCCCCCTGCAAGCTCCGCCACGTTCTTGCATGGTTCGCCAGGCCGGGGGATAATCCTCCCGCCCCCGGCCCCCAAGCGGCCTGGGGCTCAGCCTGTCAGTCGTTCCGTTCTTCCTCCAGGCCGGGCGCCCACTCGCTCCCGGTCTCACCGGCGGGCCTGGCCTGCACTTCTCCCCCGGTGGCCGGCCGGTCATCGATGCCCAGGGATTCGGTCGGGTAGGTGGTCCCGGCGCCGGGGAGGTTGCCCGGCCCGCCGGGGATCTGAGGTCCTTGTTGCGGGTAGCCTGGGGGACCGTAGAAGCCCGGCCGCGGCCGCAGTCCCGGACGGCCGCGGTCGCACTCCGGCGCTCCTGCCGGGGGGCGGAGCGGCGAGCCAAGGCCTTCCAGGTAGCTGCCTATTTCCCGCAACTGCGCCTGCTCGTTTTCATGGGCGATCATGAACAGGCGGTGGAGGTCGGGATGGCGCGATTCGGCGGCGCACCGGCTGTAGACCTGGGAGCTATGCAGCTTGTCGCGCCGGGCGTCCTCGAGCATCTCCCGGGCCCCGAAGTCCCGCTGGAAACCGTACGTTCTCTCCTCTTCGTACAAGACCCGCACCTCCTATCCGACAATGCCTGGCGTCCACTCCAGCCAGCGCTGGAGTTCTGCCGCCAGCCGCCCCTCGTCATCGGCCAGCCGGCGGAACAACCCGGTGACCCCGGGGTCATCAGCCTGGGCGGCCCAGTGGGCATGCTTGGCGGCCAGATGGCGCGCTTGAGCCGCCGCCTCAACGACCAGATGCCGTCGCCCGTCCCGATCGATCACCCATCACCACCTCCTCGCGGGTTAGTATTGCCTGCCAGCGGAGGATAAGATACGGTGGCCGGGGCCAAGCCGATGGCGAGCGTGGCGGGGAGGGAAATAGCGGAAAGCAGGAGAATGGCGCCATACCCGGGCGTCCCGGTGTCCCGGGACGCCCGCTCGGCTCAGACCGATTCCACCGTCTTGACCCCTTGTACCTGGGCCTTGAGGTGACGCTCGATGCCGTTCTTGAGCGTGATTTGGGCCATGGGGCAGCCTCCGCACGCTCCGGTCAGCTTTACCTTGACCACGCCGTCCTCGACGGCAACCAGTTCCACGTCGCCCCCGTCCTGCTGCAGGCGGGGGCGGATCTGCTCCAGGGCCTTGGCAACCGCTTCGCGCAAGCTCGGACCTCCTCTCCCGTGCTCTTCCGCTATTATACCGGGGAACCCGGCCGCCGAACAGGGGCCGACCGCTATCGCAGGTAGATGGGATTGGAGAAGATCCAGGGGCGGGCCCGGCCTGCCCACCGGCGATGGACCTCCACGCGGTAGACTCCGGGGCCGGCGGACGGGCACTCCAGGCGCCGTCCCCGGACCCGTACGTAGGGCCGGCCGTCCTTCAGCAGGCTGATGCCGGCTGCAGCCGGCAGGCTCACCTCGAAGCGGGCTTCTTCCCGGAGCTCGGCTCCCTGGTGGTGGACGTGCCCTCCAGCCTGGGCGGTGAAGCGGAACCCCCGCCGCGGCGGCCAGGGCCCGGCTTGGATGAAACAGCGCCCCTCGCCCATGGCCGCCAGGAGGCGGGCGGAGTCCAGACCGGCATCGCCGCTGAAGGGGCTCTCGAGCAGGACGTGCGTGCGGACGGTGCGGAACATGCGGTGGTAGGGCAACAGGCGGGTGCTGAGCACCGGCGAGCCGTGGGCATCCACCGCGCCCACACCGGGCAGGCGGCGGGAGCGGCCCAGCTCATCCCAGCGGGCCAGATCCTCGGGTTCCGGTCCGGGGACCAGGCAGTAGGGGTTCAGGATACCGCGGACCAGTGAGACCGGCCCCCGGATGCGACCCAACCACCGGGAGAAGAAGTTCCAGACCTCCAGGCCCTGGATCGGGAGATCAGTGGCGTTCCACTCGAAACTGGGGATACCCAGAAAGGGGCTACCGCGGTCGGAGGGGTGGGCGGCCAGGCCCAACCCTCCTTGCTTCTGGACCGCCTCCACGTAGACGCGGGCGTTCTCATCCGCCGGCACGGGCTGCTTCACGCCCAAGGCCAGGTAGTGGTTATGGCGGGGGGTGATCTCCATCCCTACCAGGAGCAGCACACCGTCCCGCCAGCCCTCTCCCTCGACGTCGCGGGCGGCCAGGGTACTATGGTCGGTCAGGATCAGGAAGTCCAGCCGGCTGCGGCGGGCCGCCGCGACCAGTTCGGGCACCGTTCCCGACCCATCGGAGTAGCGGGAGTGCGCGTGCAGCACTCCCGCATACTCCCACAGGCCGGCCATCCTGGTCAGTCCACTTCCCGGAAGCGGCCCTGGAGCTTCGTCATCACCTGGGGCATGGTTGTGTACTCCATCTGCTCCAGGCCCAGGCGGTGGGGCTCAAAGGGGCCCAGCCGCCGGAGGTAGTCGGCGAT
Organism: bacterium; assembly: GCA_031082145.1. Classification (GTDB taxonomy): domain Bacteria; phylum Bacillota; class Sulfobacillia; order UBA995; family UBA995; genus Ess09-15. The sequence continues at coordinate 33,436 of JAVHLP010000011.1, forward strand.
CTCGTTGGCCACCTGGCGGGCCCGGTCATAGGAGGGGTCGGCGAAGAAGTCCTGGGGCCCGATGAGTTTGCCCTGGCAGAGTTGGAAGCCCAGAGCTATCACCCGGGGCGGCCCGTCGAAGCGGGTCGGGTGAGCCTGCTTGTGGCTGACCGGCATCAAGGGTCCGGAGTGCGACCCCCGCATCCACCCCGAGACCAAGTGGGGCAGGGCGAAGGGTTCGAGCGCCTCACCCACGGCGGGGAAACCGCTCTGGCAGCGGACCATGCAGACCGGGTCGTCCTTGCCGACGTACCTGCCGGCCAGCAAGTTGAGCTTCTGGGTGGAGGAAGTCGCACCGATCCACCCCGTCTCCCGGGAGAAGATCGACTTGATGGCGAAGCGGCCGGGGGCTCCGATGAAGACCAGCAGGTCGTACATCTCCTCGGGCAGGTTGAAGTCCACCGCCTTGTGCTCCATCAGGTCATGAACCTCAAACCGGAAGCCACCGTGCAGCTTGGGGTCGATGACCAGGCCGGCGGTGTTGAACGGATCGGCAAACATCTTGAAGAGGGGGTAGTTCCAGGCGCCCGGCTCCGTCTTGTCGGCCATGAAGACGATAACCGGCTCGCTCTCCCGTTCCTCCAGTTCCATCTCCGCCACTCCCGGCCCCATTCCCTTGACGTTGCCGGAGAAGGCATCCTTGAGCAGATCCTGGCCGGCCCCGTAGAGCTTCAGCTTGCGGGCGATGCCGGTGCAGGCCACGAAGGTATCCCAGGCCAGGCGGTGAACTCCCTCGTGCTCAACCCCATGCCGGTGGGTCATGATCAGGTTGATGTCGTCTCCGACCGAGGTCACGTGGAAGTCCAGCAGAAGCTCGGACTCGGCGAGCCGCTGCCGGGCTTCGTCGAGCAAGTCGGGGTGCACCCCGCAGTGCCCGACGAAGCCGCCAACATCAGCCTTGATGGTGGAAAGCGTCAGCTTGTCACCCAATGCCGATCCCTCCCCAGACCGGATTGCCTACCGGCGGCCACTTCGGCGACTGCGGGGGTGGTTCCTTCCCCCGGCAGGGGCTCCAGGCGGCGGGTGAAGCGCAGCCAGAAGAAACGCAGGGTGTCGGTTGCCATCTTCCACCAGCCGCCGCGCTCAACGTCCTCCTCGGCCCGGAGGACGATCCGTCTGAGTTCCATGCCGTCGAGGCGGATGACGGCGTCGGCCACCGCCTGGCCGCGGCGGACGGGAGCGAAGAGGTGCTCCCGGGGATGCACGTCCACTTCGACCATTCCCGCCTGGCGCCGGGGCACGGTCACCCGGGTGATGTCGTCCGGCGCCACGCGCACCCAGTTCTCCTTGCCCCGCCACACCCGGGCCAGCCCGTGCGGCTCCAGCTGCCTCCCCACGTCCAGCAGGGTGAAGTTGGCAAACCCGTAGTCCAGCAGGGTCGCCGCCTGGGCTTCGCGGGCCGCCTCGCTGGGCGCACCCAGGATGACTGCGACCAGGCGCATCCCCTCCCGTTCGGCGGTGGCCACCAGGTGGTACCCGGCCTCGGCGATGAACCCGGTCTTGAGCCCGTCCACCCCTTCGTACCGCCAGAGTAGCCGGTTGCGGTTCTCCTGGGTGATGGGGATCCCCCCGGGGGAGAGGCCGTAGGTGACGCGGCGGGTGGAGTGGAGTTCCAGGCTCTGGGGGTGGTCGCGCAGGTACTGGACGGCCAGCCGGGCCACGTCGAGGGCGGTGGTTGCCGCTCCCGCCTCCGTCCCCGCCAGCCCGTGGGAGTCGGCAAAGCGGGTGTCGGCCAGGCCCAGCCGGGCTGCCTCGGCGTTCATGCGGGCGACGAAAGCCTCTTCCGTCCCCGCCAGCCGCTCGGCCAGGGCCACGGCGGCGTCGTTGCCGGAGGCGATGGCGATGCCTCGGAGCAGGTCGGCCACGCTAACCCGCTCGCCGACCTCGATGAACATACGACTGCCGGGGGTGCGCCAGGCGTTCTCGCTGACAATGACCAACTCGCCGGGCTCGATCTCCCCCCGGGTCAGGGCTTGCCAGGCCAGGCGCAAGGTCATGAGCTTGGCCAGGCTGGCCGGTGGGCGGCTCTCGTCGGGATCCTGGAGAGCCAGGATCTGGCCGGACACCGCCTCGGCCAGGACCGCTCCGGCCGCCTCCACCCGGGGCGCGGGCAGCAATTCGGCCAGTCCCGGCGGGGGGCCCTCGAGCGGTCGAGCCCATACCCCGGCCGCGGGTCCCAACATGAGTAGCAGCAGCCACCCGGCCGCACGGCGCCGCAGAGAAATCCCTCCCCCTGCCAGACCTGGGAGTATAATGCCGCCCGGGATGGGCCGGCATTCGGGGCCGGTGGCCCCCCCGGGCCTCACCGGGCCGGCGGCGGGAGTTGCAGCGCGGCCAGCAGCCGTTCAAGGTCGCAGTGGTGCTCGAAGTTGCCCCGGGCCAGGGCGATCCCCTGGGCGTCGGCGGGCTTGATCCTCCGTGAGACCTCCTGCAACTTGGACAGGGCGGTGTAGGTGTCGTAGTGGACCAGGATGATGGGGACTCCCTTGTCCCCCGCCCGGGAGATGACCCTGACGTCGGGGTACAGCCCACCGGTCAGGATCAGGGCGGAGGTGCTGGTCTCCAGCGCGGCCAGGGCGATGTCGGCCCGATCGCCCCCGGTGATCACCACCTTGTTGGTGCCCCGCCTGAGGTAGCTCAGCGCGCTCTCGACGGTCATGGCACCAACCAGCACATCCTCTACCAGGCGATCGAGATGCTCCTCGCCGACCAGGATCTCCCCGCCCAGCACGTCGTAGTACTCGGATACGGTGGGGACGGCCACCTCCAGGTGCTTGGGGATGACCCCCAGGACGGGAAAGCCCCGGGCCTCCATAATCGGTGCGTAGATCCCCTTCACCTTGTCCAGCAGGGTCCGCGGAACGTTGTTGAAGACCGTCCCCAGGATCCCCATCTCCCTGGCCCGCAGATGCTCGTTGAAGAGCAAGGTGGTGTCCAGGCTGAAGTCGTTCTCCACCCGGGCCACGAAGAGGCCGGGGGCCGCCAGTTCACGGCACAGGCTGACCGTATCCAGGTTCAGGCTCATCATGATGTGCGGGGAGGCTCCCTCCAGCACCACCACGTCCGCCTTGCGGGCGACCCGGCCGAAAGCCTCCAGGACGGCCTGCCGGTCCGCCTCCGGCCGCTCGTACTTCTGCAGGTAGTGAGGACTGGTGAGGAGGACCGAGATGCCTTCGACCGGTTCCGCCATGCCGAGCACTGCCCGCATCAGGGTGGCGTCGTCGTCAACGGCCGGACGGGCCAGGCCACCCGGGTTCCACATCGGCTTCAAGAAGGCCACCCGGTACCCCCGGTCCTTGAGGGAGAGGGCCAGCCCCAGGCAGACGGCCGTCTTGCCGCTGCCGAAGCCCCCCATGACGCAAATCGCTTTCACCGGCTTCACCTCGTCTCTACTCGCTCAGGGTGATCTTCACGTCCAGGGCACAAACCCCTTCCCCTCGCTCGTAGGCGAAGAGGGGGTTGACATCCAGCTCGGCGATTTCGGGGAAATCCAGTACCAGCGCGGCGACCCGGCCCAGGGTATCGATCACTGCGTCCACGTCGGCCGGACGCTTGCCACGGTAACCCTTGAGGAGCGCGAAGGCCTTGGTGTCGGCCAGCATCGCCTCAATCTCGCCCCAGGTCAAGCCCCGGGCCAACCGGAAGCTGACATCCCGGAACAGGTTGACGTAGATGCCGCCCAGGCCGAACATTAGGAGCGGTCCGAAATGGACGTCCCGGCTCATGCCCACGATCAACTCGGTGCCGGGAGGCATCATCTTCTGCACCTCCACCCCGTAGATGGAAGCGCGGGGGAGGTGACGCTGGGTGTCCTCCACGATCTCGAAGAAGGCTTGCATGGTCTCTTTCGGGCTCTTGATCCCCAGCCGGACACCGCCGAAGTCCGTCTTGTGCAGGATCTGCGGTGACGCCACCTTGAGGGCAACCGGGTAGCCCAGTTGCTTGGCCAGGACCACCGCCTCCTCGGGGCCCCGGGCCAGCCCGGAGGGGACCACGGCCACGCCGTAGGCTCGCATGACCTCCATGGTCTCATCGGCGAGCAGTACCACCCGCCGATCCTCCCGGGCCCGGTCCAGGGCGGCGGCCGCCCGCCCGCGGTCCACTCCCTTCACCGTGAGCGGGTGGTGCGCTTCCCGATCCCGCTCCCGGAACCCGCGGTAGCGGGCCAGGCCGGAGAGCGCGGTGACGGCCCGCTCGGGGAAGCTGAAGCAGGGCACGCCCGCCGCCACCAGCTCCCGCGAGGCCTCGGCAACGTTCTCGCCGCCCAGGAAGGCGGCGACGACCGGCTTGGCCGGGTGCTCACGGCGCCGGGCCACGATGGCGCGGGCGACCAGCGCCGGGTTGATCACCGCGGGCCGGGTCAACAGGCAGACCACGCTGTCCACCCCGGGATCGGCCAGCACGTGGGACAGGGCGAAGTCGTAGCGGCGGTCGTCGGCGTCGCCGATGACGTCAACGGGGTTGTAGAAGCTGGCCGTGGGCGGCAAACCCTGACGCAAGGCCTCGACCGTCTCCCGGGCCAGTTCGGCCATCTTCAGGCCCCGAGCCTCGACGGCATCGGTGGCGATGATGCCGGGACCGCCGGAGTTGGTCACGATGCCGACCCGGTCCCCGACCGGCAGTGGCTGGGTGGTGAAGGCGATGGCCAGGTCAAACAGTTCCTCCATGGTGCGGGCCCGCAGCACACCGGCCTGGCTGAACGCCACCTCATAGGCCAGATCGCTTCCCGCCAGGGCGCCGGTGTGGGAAGAGGCCGCCCTGGCCCCGGCCTGGCTGGAACCTGATTTCAGGATCACCACCGGGGTCCGGGCCCCCACCTGTCGCGCCGTCTCCAGGAAGGCTTCCCCGTCCACCACATCCTCGATGTAGCAGAGGATCACCTTGGAGTAGGTATCGAGGGCGGCGTCGCGGATGAAGTCGGTCTCAGTGAGGTCGGCCTTGTTGCCCAGGCTCACGAACTTCGAGAAACCCAGGCCCACCGAGAGGCTCCAGTCCAGGATGGCGGCGCATACGGCGCCGCTCTGGGACAGGAAAGCGATGTCCCCCTTCAGCGGAAAACCGGCGGCGAAGGAGGCGTTCAGGGGAGTATGGGTGTCCATGAGCCCCAGGCAGTTGGGGCCCAGCATCCGCATGCCGTGGCGCCTGACGGTGGCCAGGAGTTCCTTCTCCCGGGCCAGTCCTTCACGGCCGATCTCCTTGTAGCCGGCGGTGATCACCACCAGCGACTTGACCCCTTGACATCCGCATTCCTCGGCCACCGCAGCGACGGCGGCGGCCGGCACGGCGATCACCGCCAGGTCCACCGGCCCCGGGCAATCGGCCAGGCTGGCGTAGCACCGGCGGCCCAGGATCTCGTCCTCGTTGGGGTTGATCGGGTAGAGCTCTCCCCCGTAGCCGGAGTCGATGACGTTCCTCAGGATAGAGTAGCCTATCTTGCCCTCCTTGCGCGAAGCTCCCACTATCGCTACCGCCGAGGGGGCAAACAGACCCTTGAGGGGGGTTGGCTGGTCTGCTTGGGCCATGAGCACCTGTTCTCTCCTCACTGACCGGAATCGGCCGGCCCAGGGGCGAGCACCTTCAGCCGGCCGGGCAATAACTCGAAGCTCGCCGGAGTCTCCCCCACCACGTCCCCGTCCAGGTGTACCAGCAAGGGAACATCGGCGGTGACCGCCACCCGGCGGGCGCGATAGGCGTGCACCAGCGGGTGCTCGGCCACCCTGCCCAGGATCAGCAGCGAGAACAGGGCGGCGATCTCGGCCAGGTTGGCCTCTTCCACCAGGTACACGTCGAACCGGCCGTCGGCCGGGTCGGCCCGGCGGGCGAAGCGTACGCCCTTCCCGTAGTAACCCCCGTTCCCGATCAGGGCCAGCATCCCCTGCAAGGTCTGAGCCGTGTCATCCAGGGTCACCGTCAGCCGCGAGGGGTGGAAGCCCGGCAGCGACCGCAGGGCGGCCGCCGCGTAACCGGGCAGTCCGGGCGGGTACGGCCCCAGCCGGTACTCCTGGGTGATGCGGGCGTCCAGTCCCACCCCGGCGACGTTCAGGAACAACCCCAGCGGCGAGCTCCCGACGTCGACCGGCCGGGGGACGCCGCGGGCCGCCACGCGGCAGGCCCTTTCCAGGTCCGCTGGCAAACCCAGTGACTGGGCGGTGCCGTTGCCGGTGCCGGCGGGGATGATGGCCAGCGAGGCCCCGGTTCCGGCGAGGCCCCGGGCCACCTCCCGCACCGTCCCATCACCGCCCATCGCCACCACCGTCGCGTACCCGCTCGCCGCCTTGTCGCGAGCCAGTCCCGCCAAGCCCGGCAGACCGTCATGGCGGACCAGGTCGAAGCGGAACCCTTCCCTGACCAGGCGGCCCCGGGCCTCGGGCCATAGCCGGCCCGCCCGGCCGGAGCCGGATGACGGGTTCAGTACGACCAGGCCCTCCCTCAAGGCGGTGTCCTCGCCGGGGTTGACCGGACGGCAGCCACCACCTGGGCCAGGAGGCGGGGATCGCCTTCGTAGACGAGGTTCCCAACCACGACGGTGTCGGCCAGGGCGGCCATCTCCCGCGCGCGTGCCGGGGAGTCGATGCCGCCACCGTAAAAGAGCCGGGCCCGCCCGAGGATCGCCCCCACCGCCCGGACCACCCGGGGATCGCCATAGCAGCCACTGTACTCGAGATAGAGGACGGGCAGGCCTAGGAGTTCCTCGGCGCAACGCGCGTAAGCCACCACTTCCTCCGCCGACAGGCCGGCGGTGGCGGCGGTGAGCTGGGCCACCGCGGAGGCCGGGTTGAGGATCACGTACCCCTCGGCGACGACGAGGTCCCAGAGCTCCCGGGTCCACTCACCAACGGCTCTGACCGCCTGCTGGTGGGCTCCGACTATCCAGAAAGGATCGCCGGCGTTGAGAACCACCGGCACCAGGTAGAGGTCGGCCCCCGGAACCAGCGCGGAGAAGGAGGACACCTCGATGGCCACCGGCAGGCCCTGGCCCGCGACGCGCCGGAGCAGGGACTGGACCCGCGCCGAGGTGATGCCCTGGGTTCCCCCCAGCACCAGGGCGTCGGTCCCGCTGCCCAGCACCGCCTCCAACCGCCGGTCGTCCAGCAGCCGGTCGGGGTCCAGCTTGGTGAGGTGTCGCCAGTTGCCCAAGCGCTGCCGCCAGGTCTCCACCGTCTTCTCCCGTCCCGGCCGGGCTCAGCCGATATGATTATAGGCCGCGCCGGGAGGCAAGTAAAGGCGACGGGAGAAGCCGCAATGGTCCGACTTCCCGCGGGGGCCCGCTAGTCCTCTTCCCCGACCTCCATCTCCTGCTCAATGGCGTCCAGGAATCCCTGGTCGTCGGTCAGGCGACGGGCCTGGGCCAGGCAGCCGGCAATGGTCCGCTGGCGGTGACCATGGTCCACCCGGAAGCTGCGCACGGCCGCCAGGAAGTCCTCGGCCCCGATGACCTCCGCTCCGCGGTCGAAGCCGAGCCGCCGGGCCCGGGTGACCACTTCCTCGAGTTCGGCCCCGGAGAAGGCGCCGGTGGCCGGCACCACGTCCCGGGCCAGGAAGGTCACCAGCGCGTCGCCTTCCATGGCCAGGGGCGGCCGGCGGTGGCGGGTTCCCGCCCCGAGGCCAAGGTGCACCTTCAGGATATCCAGGCGGGCGGCCGGTCCCGGGTAGAGGAAGGGTATCTTGTAATCGAAGCGGCCGGTGCGGGTGAAGGCCTCGTCCAAGTGCTCGGGAACGTTGGTGGTGCCCACGATGATGGCCTCGCGGTCGGGCCGGCCCAGCCACTCCAGGAACTGGGAGAAGACCCGTCGGGTCTCTTCCCCGGCAGAGTCGGCGGCCACCCCCCGGCGGCCAAAGCGGTCGATCTCGTCCACAAAGACGATGGCGGGCGACATCTTCTCTGCCAGCCGAATGGCGCTCTTCATCTTCTGACCCGACTCGCCCAGCCACTTGGAGTAGATGTTCTCGGTGACCAGGTTGATGAAGGGGAGCCCGATCTCGCTGGCCAGGGCGTTGGCGAAGAGACTCTTGCCGGTGCCGGGAGGACCAAAGAACAGTATGCCCTTGGGGAGGGGAACCCCGAAACGCCCCGCCCGCTCGGGGTGACGCAGCACGTTCACAATGTACTTCCTGACGAAGTCCTTCAGGATCGCGTAGCCCCCGATGTCATCGAACCCGGCCCGGGGATCGGAGACCTCCAGCACCCCGGATTTCCGGACGAGCTCCGACTTGAGGGTCTTCAGCCGCATGGGGTCGAACCGCCGGGTCGTGAAGTAGGACTCCAGGAGGATGCTCTCCAGCTGGTGCAGGTTGAGCCCGGCGGTGGCCACCACCAGTTGAAACCGCAGTTCATCGTCTAGTGGAACCTCCAGTTCGCGGGCGGTGGACTCGATGATCGCCTCCCGCTCGGAGGCCAGGGAGGGATCAACCTCGATGATGACCGCCAGCTCGCGGGTGAACTCGTCGAGGATCCGTCCCGCGTCGGCGGTCAGTATGAACACCGTTGATCCCCTGGCAACCACCCCCTGGTCGATGGCCCAGGCCTTGATGGCGCTCTCGAGGCCCGACTCGCTCTCGCGATGCTCGGACACATTCTGGATGATGAAGATGGTGTTGCCCTTCCGGAGGTAAGGATCGACTTCCTTGAGGGCGGCCTTGAAGGCGTGCAGGGAGACGCCCTCTTCCCGCAGCCGCTGGCCCAGCGGCGAGGCGGGGGCGGTCTTGCGGTACGGCTCCGTCCGGGGTGGGCCGTCCCCCCGGATCAGCCGCTCGAGGCCGTTCCACTGGTCGTAGACGAAGACTTGCTCGTAGCGGGCGAACTCCGGCTGCCAACTCAGGTAGCTCTTGAGCTGGTGCAGCCGCCGGGGGTCGGTAGTCTCAAAGCAGACGACCGGTGAGTGGTTAGACCGCCGCTTGAGGAGCCCGCGTTCGATCCATCCGGTGTCGAGTTCCTTGAGGGAGGAGGCCACCGGGATCACCTCACCCGCAGGGAGATTCGAAGCGGCGGCCGGTCCTCACGCCGAGGTCTTCCAGGACCCGGACCAGCCGCGATGCCAGACCCGTGCCTTCCCGATCGTTGACTTCCAGCCGGCCTGCGAACACGCGGATCTCCACCTGCTCCCGGGGGACGGCCTTGGGGCGGACGGACTTCACCGGTGTCCCACCTCCTCTCCTGCCTCTTCCCCCGCCAGCCCAAGCTCGGCGGCAATGACTCCCGGTTCCTTGGGCCTGACGCTGGCGGTGGCCATCGCCAATCCCAGTCCAGCCAGCAATCGCCGTAGCTTCTCCTCCTCTTCGCGGCAGTCCTCGCCCGCAAACCCCGAGAAGTCAGCCTTGACCCGACCCCGGGGGTCGACTTCGAACTTGATCCGGCGCACTCTCCCACCCCCCTCTACAGGGCTCCCCGCACTACCACCCGCTTCTCCGGCCCGCCCGCAATCCTCTCTTCCTCCATCTCCACCTCGTAGTTCAGGGTTCTGAGGGCCTCGGCAACCGCCAGGGCGGTGTAGTTCTGGGTGAGGGAGTCCCGGAGCCGGTTGGCGTGCCGCTCGTAGCCGCCGTAGGGGTCGTAGAGGAAGCGGACCTCACCGGTGGCGGGGGACACCTTCACCCCCAGGCCTCGGGGAAAGATGGGTGTGACCAGCGCGAAGTCGCAGGCCTGGTAGTTCCCGTAATAGTCGACAACGCCCTCCTTGAGCTCGCCCGCGAACTCCTCCGCCGTGACCTGAAGGGCCTGCTCGAGCAGCCGCCAGGTAGGGTGGGAGCGGGTCTCGGGGCCGGTGTAGGGCGCCACCCGGATCTGAGTCGAATACGCAGTGAGCAGGCTCATACCCTCACCCCTTCTCCCCTCAATCCAGGCTGATATCCTTGGCCAGGAAATCCCGGCGCCGGGCTTCCCACTCCCTGAGGCTGTCCTGGGTCTCCGCCAGTTCCCGCTCCAACTGCCGGCGTTCCTCTGACAGCTCCAGGATACGCTGGTCGAGGTGACGGATCTGACGGCCGGGGTCGTCTCCCGGGCGCGCCCGCTCGCTCAGTTCGAGCAGTGCGACCTGGACCCGGATCGCTTCCGAGCGTTCCCGGTCCGGGCCCGCCCCCTCAAGTTCCCGCTCCAGCCGCTGCCGGTGCCCGGCCAGAGCCGCCAGGTCCATGGCGGCCAGTTGCTCCCGCCACTCCTGAACCTTGAGGCTGCGGACCCGGGCCAGGCCCTCTTCTTGCAGCCAGCCATCGACCTGGGCATTCAGGCGCTTGGACTCGGGCAGGTGATCGCCGCCACTCGCCTCCAGCCCGCGCTGGCGCTGGACGAGGTCCTGCATGGCCTCCTTGATGCGGCCGATCCGGTTCCGGCAGGCCTGCTCCCGGCGGACCAGGGCCACGATCGCCTCGTCGTAGGTCTTCCGCCTGCTCTTGGCCAGGAACTCCACCAGGACCAGGGCCAGCAGCACAAATAGGGGGATGCTCAGCCCGGCCGCCGCGAGCAGCCGCAGCACCCCCCGGGTTCCCGGGAACACCAGGACGGCGAGCAGCAGTCCGGCCGCGGCCGCGGCCAGCGCCGTCCCGACCAGGGCCCGTGAGCTGCGAGGTCCATACAGGTAACGGGCGGTCAGGCGGTGAATGCCGGCCAGCACCAGGATTACCGTGACCACCACCAGCCCCAAGCCCGGTCACCTCCCAGTCCCTATTATAAGGCGATAGACTCCGGGCTACTTGACAAGACGACGGACCGAGAGCCCTGGTTTCCATTCCCAAGAAACGGGGGCCGGCGCCCCGCGCCGGCCCCAAGCCTCCCCGGAACAGGGCGGCTACTGTTTCTCCCTGGTCTTGCGCAGGTGGCAGGCGACGAAGTGCTCGTCCCCCACGTCCACGAACGGGGGGTTCTCGTCTCTGCAGATCGGCTGGACCCAACGGCAGCGGGTGTGGAAGTGGCACCCTGAGGGAGGGTTGAGGGGGCTGGGCACGTCGCCTTCCAGGATGATCCGATCCCGCTTGAGCTCCGGATCCGGCAACGGGATGGCCGACAACAAGGCCTCGGTATAGGGGTGCAAGGGATTGGCGAACAACTCCTCCGCCCCGCCGAGCTCGACGACTTGCCCCAGGTACATGACGCCGACGCGGTCGGATATATGCTTGACGACCGACAGGTTGTGGGCTATGAAGAGGTAGGTGAGGTTGAACTCGGCCTGGAGATCCTCCAGCAGGTTAAGGATCTGGGACTGGATGGACACATCCAGGGCGCTCACCGGTTCGTCGCAGATGATGAGCTTGGGGTTGAGGGCCAGGGCCCGGGCCACGCCGATACGCTGGCGCTGACCGCCGGAGAACTCGTGGGGGTAACGGCGAATATGCTGGGGGTTCAGACCCACCACATCCAGCAGCTCCCTAACCCTCTTTTCCTTGGATCTCCCCCGGGCCACACCGTGGATCTCCAGGGCCTCGCCCACGATGTCGCCCACCGTCATCCGAGGGTTGAGTGAGCTGTAGGGATCCTGGAAGACGATCTGCATCTGTCGGCGGAGCCGCCGCATCTGCTCCCGGTTCAGGTCGAAGATGTTGGCGCCCTCAAAGTAGACCGCACCCTCGGTCGGTTCCAGCAGGCGCAGGATCACCCGGCCGGTGGTGGTCTTGCCACAGCCGGATTCTCCCACCAGGCCCAGGGTCTCGCCGGGCTTGATGTAGAAGCTGACCCCGTCGACCGCCTTGACATGGCCGACCAGACGCCCGAAGACACCGCCGGTCACCGGAAACCACTTTTTGAGGTCTTTGACCTCTACCAGGACGTCACCCCGGGGCTCCTCCCCGCTGACGGCAACCTGGCGTCTCTTCCCCGGCATCTAGGCCACCTCCGCTCGCGAGCCGCCGGCCCTCACCCAGCAGCTGACCAGCCGGCCCCCACCGGTGTCCACCAGTTCCGGTTCCCGCTGGAGACAGATGTCCTCGGTGTACGGGCAGCGGGGGTGGAAACGGCACCCCGGAGGCAGGTTCACCGGGTTGGGTACCTGGCCGGTGATGACGTGCAGCCTCCCCTGGGGCCGGTTCAGGCGGGGTATCGAGCTCAGCAGTCCCTCGGTATAGGGGTGCAGGGGTTTCCGGAATAGGCCGGCCACGTCTGCCTCCTCGACCACCTTGCCGGCGTACATGACGACCACCCGCTTCGCCATCTCGGCGATGACGCCTAGGTCGTGGGTGATCAGCATGATGGCCATGCCCAGTTCCTGCTTCAGGTCTTTCATGAGCTCCAGGATCTGGGCCTGGATGGTCACGTCAAGGGCGGTGGTGGGCTCGTCGGCCATCAGCAACTTGGGGTTGCACGACAGGGCCATGGCGATCATGACCCGTTGCCGCATCCCGCCTGACAACTGGTGAGGGTATTCCCGCACTCTCCGCTCGGGTCCGGGGATCCCCACCAACTTGAGCATGTCCACGGCCTTCTCCAGGGCCTCCCGTTTGCGCAGGCCCTGATGCAGCTCGATAGCCTCCGCTATCTGCTCGCCACAGGTGTAGACCGGATTGAGCGACGTCATGGGCTCCTGGAAGATCATCGCGATGTCGTTACCCCGGAGGTCGCGCATCTGGGCCTCGGTCTTGCGCAGGATGCTCTGACCCTCGAAGAGGATGTCGCCACCGATGATCCTCCCGGGCGGGTTGGGGACCAGCCGCAGGATGGACAGCGCGGTCACGCTCTTGCCACATCCCGACTCTCCCACCACGCCGAGCGTCTCTCCCCGCTCAATGTGGAAGGATACGCCGTCAACCGCCAGAACCACGCCTTCCTCCGTGTAGAAGTATGTCTTGAGCTTATCAAGCTCCAACAGCCTGCTCACCGTGATCCACCCACCTCGCCGGGGTTAGTCTGGGCCCCGTATCCTGGGAGCTTTTTTTACTTGGCCATCTTCCCGTGGATTTCCTGCAGGTCTGACCGGACTTTTCGTTGTCACCCGGGGAAATCGCTCCGCCGGGGATCCAGGGCATCCCGCAAGCCATCCCCCAGCAGGTTGAACCCGAAGACGGCCAGGGCAATGGCCAGGCCGGGGAAGATCACCAGGTGAGGCGCAAGGTGCAGGTAGGGCCGGCCCAGGTTCAGCATGCTCCCCCAGCTGGGCGTGGGCGGCTGGGCTCCCAGTCCCAGGAAGGAGAGACTGGCCTCGGCCATGATACACGCCGCCATGCCGCCGGTGACGGCGATGATGACCGGCGAGAGGCAATTGGGGAACAGGTGTCCCCACAGCACGCGCACCGGCCCGGTGCCGGTCGCCCGGGCGGCCTCCAAGAACTCCCGATCCCGCAGGGCCAGGGCCTCGCCTCGCACCAGACGGGCCATGCCGGGCCAGCCGACCAGCCCCAGGGCCAGGAAGAGGGTGTAGGGTCCGGGTCCCAGGGCTACCGTGAGCCCCACCGCCAGCAGGAGATCGGGGAAACACAGCATCAACTCCACCAGCCGCATGATCACGAGATCGGTCCACCCGCCACAGTAGCCCGCAACCAGTCCCAGGGTGACTCCCACCGTTGCCGACAGCGACTGGGCCACCACTCCCACCGTCAGCGATACCCTCGCCCCGTAGATGAGGCGGGAGAGCATATCCCGCCCGAAGTAGTCGGTGCCCAGCGGGTGGCCGGGACCGGGCGGCAGGAGCACCCGGTCAAGGTCCATGCGGCCGGGCGGCTGGGGGGCCAACACCGGGGCCAGCAAGGCGGCCACGGCCAGCGTCCCGACGATGACCAGGCCCGCCCTGGCACCGCGGTTGCGCCCGAGGCGCCGGCGGGCCCGGGCCCAGAGCCCGTCCATCCCGTACCCCAACGGCTCACCCCCCTCAGTCGAAGCGAATGCGCGGGTTCGCCCAGGCGTAGGCCATATCCATGGCCAGATTGGTGAAGCTGAGGACCACGGCCTGAAAGAGAAAGCAGCCCATGACCACCGGGAAGTCGCGGGCGTAAACGCCATCGATCTGCAGCTTGCCGATGCCGGGGAGACCGAAGACAGTCTCCGTGAGCACCGAGCCGACCAGCAATGCCGACAGTCCGGCGCCGAGCACCGTCACCACCGTAACCATGGCGTTCTTGAGCGCGTGCCGGTAGATCACGACGCGCTCCGAAAGGCCCTTGGCCCGGGCGGTGCGGATGTAGTCCTGACGCAGCACTTCGAGCATTGCCGAGCGCGTCATGCGAGCCTTGTAGACCGAGGTATAGAGCCCCAAGGCTCCCGCCGGCAGCAGGAAGTAGCGGATGCTCCCGTCACCCAGACCGGAGACGGGGGTGAGGCGAAGCCACACCCCGAAGACGTACATGAAGACGAGGCAGAGGTAGATGATGGGCACCGACTGACCCCCGAGCAGCGCCCAGCGGGCCAGGTGGTCACCTCCCGCCTCCTCGCGCACCGCGGTGGCCACTCCCACCGTGACCCCCAGCAGTGTCGACAGGGCGAAGGCGAGAACCGATAGCTTCAGGGTGATGGGGAAACGGTCGATCAGTGACACCATGACCGGCCGGTGGGTGGCCCAGGAGCGGCCCAGGTCGCCCCTGACGGTGCGGGCCAGCCACCGCCCGTAACGCAGGTGCAGCGGGAGATCCAGTCCCAGTTCACGCCGGATGCTCTCGACCATCTGGGGTGTGGCTCTCTCGCCCACCAGCGACTGCACCGGATCGCCGGGCACGAGGTAAAGGAGAGTGAAGGTAACCAGGCTCACCCCCACCAGCAGGGGAACCATGAGCGCCAGGCGGCGAACGATATACGCGGTCAAAGCTCTCTCCCCCGCAAGCCTATTCCCGCCCCCAACCCCTAATCAGCCGCCGGTGGCGGGGCCAGCCAGACCCCGGTCATTTTCTGGGCATTGGCGATGGAGCAGGCGACAAACCCGCCCACCTCGGGCCGGCAGGCCAGGTAGTTGATGGGGAAGTAGAGCGGCACCCACGGCGCCTGGCTGAAGACCAGCCGCTGTGCGTCCCGGTAGAGTTCCGATCGCTCGGCCGCGCCGAGGGTGAGCCGCGCCCGGTCCAGGATCGCGTCGACGGCGGGGTCGGAGAAGCGCGCCCGGTTCCCCCCACCCCCCCGGTTGCGGCTATGAAACAAGGGATACAGGAAGTTCTCGGCATCGGGAATGTCGGCCCACCAGGACACGAAGAAGCAGTCGGGGTTGCCTTGGTCGCCGATGGTGGCGAAGAAGGCCCCGCTCTCGAGCTGAACCAGCCGGGCCTCAACGCCCACCTCGGCCAGCATGCGCTGGATGGGCTCGGTGATCTGCAGCACGCCGGGCGAGGAAGTCTGCACGATCTCCATGCGGAAACCCCGGGGATAGCCGGCCGCGGCCAGCAGCCGCCGGGCCAGGGCCGGGTCATAACGGTAGCCCTCGAGATGGGGGTCGTGACCATCCAGGCCGGGAGGGATCGACCCGTTGGCCAGCACGTAGCGCCCGGGCAGCACCGCCTCCAGGATGGCCTGCCGGTCGATGGCATGGTTGACGGCCTGGCGCACCAGCACGTTGTCAAAGGGTTCTTTCTCGCAGTTGAGGGCCAGGTAGTAGACGGCCAGGTCGGGAGCCCCGACCAGGAAGCCCTCCCAGCGAGGGTCGCGCTGGAAGACCGCGTGCTCAACCGGTCCCAGGCGCAGGAGGTGCAGGTTCCCGGCCCGGAACTCAGCCACGGCGGTGGCGCCGTCCTCGATGATGCGGTAGTCCAGGGCGTCAAGGTGAGGGCGACCTTCGAAGTAGTCGGGGTTAGCCCTGAGCCGCAGGTAGGCCCCTGGCACCCAGCTCTCCAGTACCCAGGGCCCGGTGCCCACGGGGTGGAAACCATAGTCCCGCGGGTCGGTGTGCCGCTCCACTTCGTTGCGGTCCACCACGTACCCGGCCGGCATGGCCAGCAGACTGAGGAAATGGGCCAGGGGCCAGGCGAGGGTGATAACCACCCGGTGGCTGCCTTCCGCCCGCACCCCGGGCAGGTCGGTCCGCTCGTCGCGGTTGAAGGCGACGGCGCCCTCGACCGCCTCGAACACCCAGGACCGGCGGGAGATGGTGGCCGGGTCCAGTATCCGGCGGAAGGAGTAGACAACGTCCTCCGCCGTCAACTCCCTGCCATTGTGGAATCGCACGCCCCGGCGCAGCTCAAAGGTGTAGGTCAGGCCATCGGCGGATACGTCGGGCATGGTCCGGGCCAGATCCGGCACCACCCGGCCGCTCTCGTCGAAGCGGACCAGACCATTGTACAGGAGGGCGCAGATCGACGAGTCGAGCAGGGTCACCACATAGGCTGGATCAAGGGTGACCGGGTTACGGTTGAGGCAACCTCTCCACACGCCGCTCCCTTCGGGGATCGCCGCCGGCAGCCTCGCGCAGCCGGCTGCGAGCAGCACTAGCAGGGCCAGGAAGGCGGCCGGGTGCCGGGCCATGGCGGTTGACACCTCCCGGTCGAGCCTATGCGGGGGAGCACGGGCCTACCGCCCCCAGGGAGGAAAAAGCGAAGCGGCCCGCCGAATACCCAGCCGAGGTGCGGGAGATGCGGATCAGCGTCTGCGGGATAGCCTGCGAGGTGTGCCCGCGCCGCCGGCGGGGCGCCTGCCCGTCCGGCGACGTTGGTTGCCGGCCCCGGGAGAACGCCCGCTGCCCGGTTGCCGCCTGCGCCCACGCCAAGGGCAGCGAGTTCTGCTTTGACTGCGAGGAGTTCCCGTGTGCCACCCTGCGGGAGCACGGGCCCATTGTTCATGAACTGTGCTTGTTCCTGGCGGAAAGAGAGGGCTAACGCCCCCATCCGCTGGAGGATAAGGCCGGGATCAGGCGCCTACTCCCTGTCCCCGCCCAGCGACTTCCACGTCTCCTCCAGCTCCCACCCTGTCAGCAGGTCGAGGCCGGGCCGGTGGGTGAGATCGATGTGAATGGGGGTGATGGAGACCAACCCTTCCGCCACGGCGGCATGGTCGGTGCCCGGCTCGTCCACCACACCGTCGGGTCCCGTGGCCAGCCAGTAGTGGGCCCGGCCGGTATCGTCGACCCGCCGCTCCACCTGGTTCATCCAGACCGCTCCCCCCAGGCGGGTGACCGCAAACCCCGTGATCTCCTCCCGCCGGCGGCCGGGAACGTTCAGATTCAGCACCGTCCCGGCGGGCAAGCCTTCAGGCCGGCGGCCTGGATGCCATCGTCATTGGTGAGCAGTACGGTTGCGGTCACCCTGTTCACTCCCGGTCCTGGCGCGACCGGCGGGCCAGGTCGTCAATGAGTCCTTGCACCCGCCGGCGCACCCGCTCGGTCTCGCCCTCGTCCACCCTGGCCTCCAGGTCAAGGATGGCGCCCTCGCGGGTACCGGCGGGCAGTAGTTCGAGCGGCCAGTGGATGGCCGCCGGCGGGCCTTCACGGGGGATGAGCACGGCCGTGTTCCCCTCCACTCTATCCACGGCAACCCGCAAGCGCAAGTCATGTCCCTCCCTAGCGGTCGGTCCGCACCCGGTAGCCCCGGCCGTCGCTGAACACCGAGATAGTGCCCCGGTCCCGCGTCGAGTAAACGTCGGCACCGGCGGCCCTGAGCCGGTCGAGCACCTCGGGGTGAGGATGCCCGTAGGGGTTGACGCCGCACATGATCACCGCCACCCGCGGCCCTACCTGGGCCAGGAAGCCGGCGCCGGTCGACGAGCGGCTGCCGTGATGGCCCACCTTGAGGACGGTGGCCGTCAGGTCGAGGCCGGATGCCACGAGGGCTTCCTCCACCTCGGTCTCGGCGTCTCCGGGGAGCAAGAAAACAACCTGGCCGTGGGTGAGCTTCAGGACCACCGAGCAGTTGTTCACGCTTATACCGGCCACGTCATCGCCGGGATGGAGCACCTCGATCGTCACCGCGGGATCGAGGTCGATCCGCATGCCCGCCCGGGCCAGGATGAACCGGGTCCGCCCGGCCTCGACTTCGAGCTCGACGGCCTCCAGCAGGCTCTCATAGGTCCGACTGGTGTGAGCCTTGCCGCTATCGTACACGGTGGCTACCGGGATATCGGCCAGGACCGCCCGGGCGCCACCGATGTGATCCTGGTGGGGATGCGTCAGCACCAGGACGTCCAATCGCCGTACGCCATGCCGGCGCAGGTGGTCCAGGATGGAGGGAGCGTCAGGACCGGTGTCGATGAGGAGATGGAGGCCGGCGGGAGTTCGTACCAGGATGGCGTCCCCCTGGCCGACGTCCAGGAAGTGCAGAACCAGTTGGCCCCGGGCAGGACCACAGCCCGGCAGGATAGCCAAGACAAGAGTGACGGCCAGGAAAAGCACGACGAGCCGGCGCAAGCATTACCACCCGGCAGCCTTATTCCCCGGCGAATGCTTCCCAACCTTCCCGGCAGACTAAGCCCGGAGGGATGACACGTGGCGGAGACAATGTCTGAACAACTGCGGGCCGACCTCGCCCGGGAGATGGGCGTCGCCGAAGTCGTAAGCAGGGAGGGCTGGGGCGCCGTATCCTCCCGGACCTGCGGGAGCCTGGTGCGAGCGGCCCTGATCCGGGCCCAGCGCCAGATCTCAGGATCTCCCGCGCCGGTGCCGCCGGAAGCCCCCAGACCCCAGTAACCGATTGCGTCCTGGCGTGGCCAACCCGAGGGGGAGGCTCCGGCCTCCCCCAGGGTTATCCAACGGTCCGCGGGCTAGCGCCGGGCGGCTTCCATTGCCCGCTCGACGGCCTGCATCCACTGCCGTGAACTGCTCGTGGCGCCGGTAAAGGTGTCCACGCGAGCGCCCTGCGAGTCAACCAGGGCCCTGGCGATGGCAATCTTGCCCTCATGGTAAGGCGGGTGGGGATAGGCTTCATCCTTGAGCGCCCAGGTGGGGTTCCCCCAGCCGTCCATAACCGGTTGACCCTCGGCGTCACGCCGCGGCTGGGTGCCGGCCAGCTTGATCTCCGTGATCTTGCCGTCCTTGATCGTAACCCAGGCCAATCCCCAACCCCTGGCGGTCCGATCCGACATGCCCATGAAGGTGCCGTCGAAGTGGACGCCGGTCCCCGGCCTGTCCACCAGGGCCTTGTCCAGGGCCCGCCGGACGGCCTCTTTGACCTTGTCGGAAGTGCTGGTGGCGCCGGTGAAGGCCTCCACGTCCCAGGTCGCCGCGTCCATCATGCGCCGGGCCAGGGTATCGTGGGACTCCTGGAGCACGGTGAAGCGGTCGCCGCCGTAAAGCGCGTATACCTTGGCCAGGCCGGTGCCGTCGTGCTCCACCACATCGATGCCCAGGATCTCGTCCCCGGCGATGAACACCTTCGCCTGGACATAACCCGTCGTTGCGCCGTCCGACACCCCCGTGTAGACCCCGTCCCGGTACACGTAGGCATCTTGGGCGGCCCCGCCTGGCCGGCAGCCGGCCGCCAGAACCAGGACAAAGAGAATGCCGGCCACTGCAAACAGCCTGTTCTTCTGCACTCTGCTCACTCCCCCAGTAACTAGTGTAGTCTCCCAGGATGGTAGTTAGGACCCAGGCATCACCGCCCGCCCGGCCGGCCGCCGACCCCCAGGGGGGTCTCGGGGAGCGTCGCCGCCCCGGCGCGAACCAAGGCCATGACTACCAGACCGACGAAGAACCCGGTGGGCAGGGCAAACAGGAGCAGGTAAGGGAGATACGCCAGCACGCCCAGGTGGCCGATCAGAAGCGCGGCCATCAGAACTTGGGCCAGGTTGTGGGTGAAGGCGCCGGCCAGGCTGATGCCCACCACGCTCAGCCGGCCGGCACCGCGGTGTAACAGCCCCATGATCAACGCGCTGCTGACGCCTCCGGCCAGCGCGAGGAAGAAGGACGTGCTGAGAAAGGCGCCCGTGAGCAGTGTTCCCAGCACTATCCGCAATCCGTTGACCAGAAGGGCGTCCCGCAAGCCGAACCGGATCAGGCACCACAGGATGATCACGTTAACCAGGCCCAGCTTGGCGCCGGGGATGGCGAAGGGAATGGGTATGGCCATCTCCACCACCCAGACGATCAGCCCCATGGCTACCAGTAGGGCCAACCTTGCCAGTCGTCCGGTACTTCTTCCTCTCACCTGCGCCGGCAACCCCCTACTTGTTCCGACAAAGACTATCTAGCTCGGTTTCAGACATTGGAGGGCTATTCGAGGCCGGTGGTTTCACTCCTCCAACCATGCCGGCCTGGCTAGTCCTCGAAGAAAGGTTCGGGCCGATCCCGGAGTCCCGAGCTGACCCGGACGCCACCGTCCTTGTCGACGATGATGCCCTCAATCCCCGGCAACCCTTCCAGCACCTCGAGCCCCCATTCGGGTCCCATCAGGAACAAGGCTGTGGAGAGAATGTCAACCTCGGCTACGCTGGGGCCGACAACGGTGGCCAACTGGGCCTGGCGGCCGGGCCGCCCGGTCCGGGGGTCCAGGATGTGGTGGTAGCGCTCGCCGCCCTCCATGAAGAAGCGCTGGTAGTCGCCTGAAGTGGCCACCGCCCCCTCCCAGAGGTGGATGCGGCCCAGCATCTCGCCGCCATGGCGGGGGTGCTCCACTCCAACCCGCCAGGGCCGGTCGCCGGATCGGCCGCCAAAGAGGTATATATCGCCGCCGACCTCTACCAGGCCGTAGTCCACACCCCGGTCCCGCAGCACCCGGGCGGCCCGGTCGATGGCGTAACCCTTGGCCACCCCGCCCAGGTCGATGACCATGCCCTGCCGGGCCAGGCGAACCCGACCACCGGCCCGGTCCAGCTCAACGAGACGACCGCCAACCAGATCGAGCGCCCGGGCGAGTTCGGCCGGTCCCGGCACGCGCGCGGTCTCACCGCCGAACCCCCACAGCTCCAGCAGCGGCCCCACCGTGACGTCAAAGAGACCTCCGGTCACGGCGGCCATGTCCTCCACTAAGGCCAGCACTTCCATGACCTCGGGGCCGACCGCCACCCAATCGCCGGCGCCGGCGTTGACCCGCGCCACCTCGCTCGCCGGGTCGTGGCGGTCGAAGATGCGCTCCAGGCGGTTGAGCTCGGCCAGCGCTTGCCGGGCCGCCGGCTCGTGACCGGCGGGCACCCGGATGGCCACCACGGTGTCCATGGCGAAGCCGCGGATCACGACATCTTCCCGACCCCGGCCCGGCCCCGACCGCCACAGGTAGACGCCCAGGACGCCGGCCAGCAGAACGACGGCCAGCAACCCGGCGGGCACCCGGCGACCAATGGTCTTGGCCAACAGCAAGCTCCTCCGCAGGACAGAATGCCTTCTTGATTATCTCTGACCGCGACTTGCCGGTCAAGGAAGGGCGGCTGGGGATCGGAGGATCAGTCCGGGGGTGGCCGCTCGTGCCCCAGCCGGCGGGCGAAGAAATGGTTCATGGCCTGGCGGGCCGCGGCGGCGTCCACCCAGGGTCCCCGCATTCGCTGCTGGACAGCTGCCGGTATGTGCCGTGCGACCGCGAATCCCTCGCCCGCCCGGGCGGCCAGGTCCAGCACTTCCTGGCGGCGGCCGGCCGGATCCAGGAAGCCGGCGCCGGCGACCAGCAGGCTTCCCCCCTCGTCCCAGGAGGCGTTCCGGCAGATCGCTCGGAAGTGCTCCTCCAGCGGGGCGAAGTTGGCCAGCTCGGGGAAGCCGCAGGTGGAGATCAACACCGCCGCCTGCCGGCTGCCGCCGGCCAGGAGGCGGTTCGAGCGATGAACCGAACGACCCTGGCGGTCGACCGAGAAGTACGGCTCAACCCCGCAGACACAGCGGTCCAGCAAGGTCTTCACCGGGCCGGGCAACCCGTCAAAGTAGAGCGGCGCGGCCAGGATCACGGCGTCCGCCCGGTCCAGGCTGGCGGCCACCCGGGGGAAGTCATCTTCCTGGGCGCAGCGGCCGGGAGTAACGAACCAGCAGGCAAAACAACCTTGGCAGGCGTTGATCTTCAGTTCCCGCAAGTCGAAGCGCTCCACCGCCGTCCCTTCCCCAGTACCCTCCAGGAAGGCCTCCAGTAGCCGGTGGGTGAAGGAGCGGGCACGGGGCGAACCGGCCAACGCGACCACGTTCAGGCTCACGGGGCCACCTCCTCTCCACGTCCCGGTGGCGGCGCTTGTGCACGCATCTACTCGTCCTCACCAAGGAGTTCCTCAGCGGCCCGGATGAACTCCTCCGCCCAACCACACACCAGTTCAGCCTGTTCCCGGGAGACATGCGCTTCGACGCCATAGTCACCGACATTCCTGAAGTTCTGGGCGGCGATCAGCCCTCGGTGAAACTTGGGATCCATCCTGGCCGTCTTGGCGAACTCCCGTCCGAACGCAGAGATGATCGCCGAATGGCTGCTGTATGACTGGCCACGGTGAGCCAACAGGGCCTGGGCTACGTAGAACATCGCATAGTACGCCCGTGCGGCGGCGAAGTCAGGAAAGCCGTCCCGCAAGGTGCCGCGGGCGGCCGCCAGACTGTCTTTGGCCCTGTTAATCAGCGCTTCGATTGCACTCATATAGTCAGCGCCTCCCGTCGCACGTTTAGTAGGAAAGGGGTGTTTCGGGTGTCAAAGTCCCTCCGCGTGGCAAAAGCAGTGGAGACAACGACATCGTACTTCAGGCTGACGGCCGCGGAAGCCTCGGCTGTCATGAGAATCAGTTCTCCGTAGTTGAACGGCCGCTTCATGACACAGAGGACATCGATGTCAGATTCCGCACTGGCGTCTCCGCGCGCTTGAGAACCGTAGAGGACTACGGAATCGAGATCTTCTCCCAGAATCTCAAGGAGATGGTCGCGATACTCGGCCACGATCCATTGGGCGCGATTGTGCGCTCGCATGGCGATCACCTTCCTACCCGGAAGAATGATTGCGTCTCTTAGAGGCCCGGCCCCGGACGTGGATCTCCCGGCTCGCTGCACCTGCAGTCAGAGCCCTCCACCGTCTCAAGTCTGATCTTCGCCAGGAGGCAGGCTCTTTACCTGCCCGGCCAGGGACCGTACCTCCCAGGCAGTCAGACTGACTCCCCTGCCCCGCCGCTCGACCCGGCCCTCAAAGCCCAGGGGGCCGCTCTCCCCCCCGAACAGCAGGGCCCCGTACCGCTGGTAAGCCCGTTCGAAAATGGTGACATCCAGCAGGCCGCATTCATCCTCCAGGGTCAGGAAGACCACCGTCCGGCCGCTGCGGGTGGGCGGACGGTGAGGCCGGACGGGCAGGCCCGCCACCCGGACCGCCCGGCCCGCCGGTAGCCGCCGCGCCTCGGCGGTGGTCAGGTAACCGGCTCGCCGCAATCCGGCCCGGAGAAAGTCCATCAGGTGGCCCCCGGGGCTGAAGCTCAGAATCCCGAGTTCCAGGAGATACTTCTCCTCTTCCCGGTAGTCATCCACGCCGGGGGCAGCCTCTTCCCGGAACATCCCCGCCCCGCAGGGCCTGCCCAGTTCCCAGACCAGCCGGCGCCGGTTGGCGTGGATGCGGTCAAAGGCGCCCGCCAGGACCAGGTTCTCCAGGAGATCCCGATCGATCCGGACCCGGCGCCGGAAGTCGTCCAGGGAACGGAAGGGGGCTTCTTCCCTGGCGGCCAGAATGGCGGCCAGGGGCTCGGGACCCATCCCCTTGACCCGGGCCAGGGACACCCTTATCCCTCGCTTGCCTCCCATCTCCTCCACCGTGAAATCCGGGCCGCTGGCGTTGATGTCCAGGGGCAGGATGGGAACTCCCCGCCCGATGGCCTCCCGGCAGATGGTGGCGGGCGGGTAATAGCCCATGGGCTGCAGGCTCAGGACGGCGGCGTAGAATTCGGCCGGGTAGTGGCGAACCAGGTACGCTGTCTTGTAGGCGGTCACCGAGAAGGCGGCGGCATGAGCCTCGCAAAACCCGTAGCTGGCGTAACCGGCCAGGCAGGAGAAGATGGCCCGGGCCGTCTCCCCGTCCACCCCGGCGCCGGCCGCCCGGGCCAGGAAGAGTTCCCCGATCGACTCCATCTCCTCCGCCGAGCGGGCGTGGGTCATCACCCGCCGCAGCCGGTCGGCCTCGCCGGGGCTGAACCCGGCCACGGCGGTGGCGATCTCGATCACCTGTTCCTGGAACAGCACCACGCCGTAAGTCTTCTGGAGGATGGGTTCCAGCCGGGGATGGGGATAACTCACCGGCTCTTCCCCCCGCCGGCGGGCGATGAAAGGCTCCACCATGTTGCCCTTGATGGGGCCGGGCCGGATCAGGGCCAGGCTGGCCACGATATCTTCCAGGTGCCTGGCCCCTAGCCGGCTCTGCAGGGCCCGCTGGGCAGGGCTCTCCAGCTGGAAGACCCCCATGGTCTGGCCCCGGTTGATCATCCGGAAAGTCGCCCGGTCGTCCAGGGGTATCCGTTCGTAGTCGAAATCCGGGCTCCGCCGGGCGATGCTCCGGGCCGCTTCGTCCACCGCCCCCAGGGTGCGCAGGAAGAGTAGGTCCAACTTGACCAGGCCCAGATCCTCAACGTAATCCCGGTCGAACTGGCAGACCACCACTCCCTTGGCGGCCAACTGTAAGGGGGTGACCTCGGTCAGGGGTCGGTCACCGATGACCAGGCCGCCCAGATGGGTTCCCTGGTGCCGGGGAAACCCGGCCACGCCGGCGCAAGCCCGGAACAGTTCCCGGAACCGCTCCAGGGGAAGCCCGCTATCCCTCAACTCCGGCAGTTCCCTCACCGCCCGGTCGATCTCGTCCGCCCCGGTCCAGGGAAAGCGCCGGGCCAGGCGGTCGATCTCCTCCGGGGGGAACCCCATCGCCTTGCCGAAGTCCCGCAAGGCGGACCGGGCGTGATAAGTGTGGTAGGTGCAGACGGCGGCCACCCGTTCCCGCCCGTACTTCTCGTACACGTAGGCCGCCACCTCATCCCTTCGCCGGGCGTCGAGGTCCAGGTCGATGTCGGGTTTCTCCGCCCGCTCCCGGCTCATGAACCTCTCGAACAAGAGCCCCCGGGAGAAAGCGTCGACCTCGGTGATGCCCAGGCAGTAGGTGACGGCCGAGTCCGCCGCCGATCCCCGGCCGGCACAGCGGATGCCCCGTTCCCGGGCGTACCGCACCACGTCTTCCACCAAGAGGAAGTAGTCGGCGAAGCCCAGGGCGTTGATGACCCCCAACTCGTGCTCCAGCCGGGTGGCGGCCGCCGCCGGGAGGCGACCGTAACGCCGGCGGGCCCCGGCGTATACCAGTTCCCGCAGGTAAGCCTCGCTATCAACCTTCCCCGGGGGCAGGGAAAAGCGGGGGTGGCGCCGGGCTTCCAGGTCCAGCGCGGGCCGGCAGTTCTCCGCCAGGAACGCAGCGGTGGCCAGGGCCCGCGGGTGTTCCGCCAGGGCCGCCGCCATCTCGGCGGTGGAACGCAGGTAGTTGCCGGCGTTCAGCCTCCGCTCGGGATGCACCTGGTCCAGCCGGGTGAGCGTGCGAACGCAGGTCAGCAGGTCATGCAGTGGGAAGCCGGACCGGTCACGGTAGTGGACGTTACCCGTCGCCACCACACCGAGGCCCAGACGCCCGGCCAGGTCGGCCAGGGTCCGGTTCAGGGCCCGGGTTCCCGGCAAGGGCTCGGCCGACAACTCCAGGAAGAAGCTGGCCCGGCCGAACAACCGGGCGTAGCGGCGGGCCGCCGTCTGGGCCGCCGCGTACTGCCGCCGGAGCAGGAGGTGGGGCACTTCTCCCCGCCGGCACCCGGACAGGGCGTAGATATCGGTGAACAGCTCCCCGGGAACGGTCTCCAGCTTCAGTGCCGGCCGGCGCCGCTCGCTCCCCAAATGGGCCCGGGTCAACAGCGCGCAGAGATTGGCGTAGCCCCGCGGGTTCCGGGCCAGCAAGGTGAGGTGGTACCCACCCTCCAGGCTGATCTCGGCCCCCTGGATCGGCTTGAGACCCGCCGCGGTGGCCAGGCGGTGGAAGAGGACGGCTCCCGACACGTTGTCGTGGTCGGTCAAGGCCAGGGCCGGCTGCCCGTACCTCGCCGCTCCGGCCACCAGCTCCTCCAGCCGGGAGGCGCCGTCCAGGAAGGAAAAGGGCGAGTGCAGGTGCAAGTGGGCGAATCCCTTAGTCGTAGACCCGGTAGACATACCAGCTTCCCGTTCCCGTGTCCCGGCATAGTTCTACCAAGGGGCCGGAGGTGAGTTCCACCCGGTAGAAGTTCTTCTCCCCCTCCCCCTCCCACCAAGCCCCGGCGTCTTCCCAGGCATCGAGGATCCGGGCCAGGAGAAAACGCCCCTCCCAGCGCACGGCCACCGGCCGGCCGCCGCCATCAGATCTCACCGCCAGCCGCTTCATGGCCGCAGGCGGAAGGGGTCGAACAGTTCCAGGAGCTTCTCCCGCCGGCATCCGGGAACCGATCCCCGCCGGATCGCCTCGCCGTGACGCCGGCGCAGGCTCTCCAGCACCCGGTCCAGGTTCTCCCGCCGGTCTCCGGCCAGCGTCAGTTGACGCCAGCCACGGGCAACGCCGGTCACCGTCGCCCTCAGGCGGATGGGTTCCTCCCCCGCCAGCAGTTCGGCCATGGCTCCGGCCAGGGCGGCGGCGGACGCCAGGGGCCGGGCGAAGCGGCGAACACGCCGTTCAGGGCCGACCTCCAGGGTCAACTCGAGGGCCCCCTGCCCGGCCGCCGCCAACCGCTCCCCGAGACCCCGGGCCAGGCGCCCTACGGCCGATTCCAGCCCCTCTCCCCCTTCCCGCTCCACCTCCAGTTCCCAGCGAGGGGGAGGGTAGAGCGGCCGGACCGGCTCGTCGTCCCGGCCCCGGCTCCAGGCGGCCAACCGCCGGCCTTCGGGACCAAACCGCCGGACCAGTTCGGACTCGGGGAAACCGGCCAGGTCGCCGATTTTGCGGAAGCCTAACCGCTCCAGTTCCTCCCGCCGGCGCTCATCCAGCCGCCAGAGCTCGCCCAGGGGCAGGGTGGCCAGGAAGGTCTCGACGGCCGCCGGAGGGACGACCCGGATCCGGTCCGGCCCGGCCCGGCCGGCGGCGATGCGGGCCACCAACTTGCCCGGGGCCACCCCCGCCCGGGGGTCAAGTTCCAGAGTCTCCCGCACGGCGGCGAGGATATCCCCCACCTCCCCCCGGACGTCACCGTCCAGGAGCTCCAGGAAGGCACCGGCCGGACCATCCGGCTCCACCCGGGGAGTCCGGCGGGCATAGAGATCCCAGGCCCGTCCCGCCTCTTCCCGGTAGCTCTCCTCCCGGTAAGGACGGAAGACTACGTCCGGGCAGGTAGCCCGGGCCGCCGGCAGGGACAGGCCGGGTGACAGCCCCCGCCCGGTGGCGGCGGCCGAGACGTCCAGTACCCGGCCGTCTCGCACCACCGCTACCGGGCGGCCCCCCGCCGTCGCCGCCTCGACCCGGGCCGCCAGGCCGGGGAGAGTAATGTAAGCGACCCACTTCATGGGGGGAACCCCCTCCGGCAAAAAAGGCGAACATGTGTTCGCCTCTTCATTATAAGGGGGAGGCCCTACGGCGTCAATTGGTGGTTACTGGGAGCGTGCCAGGGGGAGCGATATTGTCGCGCCGTAAGCGGGACGTAGCGATTGCAGCTTCACGATCCCGACAAACAAGACGGCAGCCCCGGAGGATCGTCCTGCCGATGCAGCGTGGCCCACGAGTCCATCAGGAACTGCACAAGATCCCTGCTTCGGAGTAGAGCGGGCGGATGCCGTCGCCGCTGGAGCCCGGCTGCTGCTAGTGTTCTCCTCCCACTGCCTCTCCGCGCTGGCCACCCCGCCTTCGTCGGTGGCCTACCTGCCGACCCCGCAAGGCGAATGCGAGTGCACCGAGGGCACCGGCGATCACTCCCCCCCCGGCCAGCAGCCAGACTGACGGGCCAGAGGCGAAGGGAGCGGGCGGCCCGCCCGGCCCCTCCCCCTGGGGCTCCCCGGCCGCGCCGGGCGTCTCCTCCGGCAGCAGGTACTCCAAGACTCCGGTCGAACCGTGGTTCCCCTTCTGGTCATATGCGTCAACCCAGTACAACACGGGCACGCCGGGCCGGATCCATACATCGCCGAGGCTATGGATTTCACGGGTCGGCCCCACCAAGGCCTCTCCCCTGGCCGCCCGCTCGGAGTCGTCGCTGGGGTGCCACACGGTCCACTCCAGCCGGACGAGGTCGGCGTCCGGGTCTTCAGCGTCGATCACCAGAGAGCAGAGGCGCAACCAGCCGCCCGACCCGTGAGTGATGTAGATCGGAGGGCCTGGCTTGAGGACAGCACGGACAACCGGCGGCTGGCCAACCGTGAACTCCGGGGGGAGCAAAGACTCCATCCACCGAAGCAGCACCAGAGGTGGCGTGAGGCCCCCGGGGCTTGGCCTGCGCTTCAGCTGCTCGTATAGCTCCGCCACGCAGTCCTGGTCGCCGGCGGCGTGGGAGTGCCGCGCAAGTTGATAGTAGGCCTCTTCCTGTGCCGGGTAGAGCCGCCAGTAGTCGTGGCCCTCGGGAAGCGTGAGATCCAGGATATGCTGCCAGTTCCGCACGGCGTCGCCCGTCCTGCCCAGAGCCAGTTGGCCTCTTGCCTCATAGAGGGGCACCAGGAAGGGGTTCAGCCCCAGACCCTCATCGTCCCGGTGTCTCTCGACCGCAGCCAGGAGTTCCTCGTGGTTGCCGGCCAGGCTGAGTTCTTCCCACTCCTTGGCGCGGTAGAAAACCGAGGTCCCAGGCCTGTCATATACGCTCTTGAGCAAGGAGAGCCCACTGAGGATGGCCGTCACCTGGTGCCACCGTTCGGAGTCTTGCCACTCCCAGACCAGAGCGTCCCCTTCGAAACGATAGCCGGCGGGCTGTGCGTTCGGGATGCTGTAGGGTGGGTATCCCAGTAGCTCAAGGACTACCCTGGCGGCACCTGTACTGTCATGCCACGCAGCGGCCGGTTCGAGGTTGTAAGCCACCAGCCGGCCCTCTTGGATCAGGGTGACCACGGACCAGCAGCTGTAACTCACCCGGCGGGTTTGCCCGGAGGCGAAATCGACTTCCCACGTGTGCCAGGCCGGAACCTCTCCGAGGGGGCGGGGTTCGGGAACCACGTCGGGGTCACGCTTGACGGGAACCTCCGACCCGTCCACCGAGACCCGAAGGTCGTGCATGCCGGTGCAGGGTTCCCCCTCTTCAGGTTGCCATTCGGCGAAGCCCATCAGCACGGTGGTGGCGGGCCCGGTGTTTCTCAGCGTGAAGGCTGCTTGCACCTCGGAGCGATCGGCCATGACGGTTACCCTCACGTCCAGGGCCTCAAGTGTCACCAGGGTGGGGTGTAATGGCTGGACGGCCGCCGCCGGTGGCGGTCCCTCCTCACAAGCAAGCGTTGGAGCAGGAGAAAGGGTCATGGCAAGCAGGGCCAAGGCGACCCCAAGCCGCTTCCGCACCGGGATCCTCCTTCCTGACAGCCAGGGCAACAGGGCGGCACCCGCCCCCAGGGAACTACGCCCTCGGGCGGGCGCCACCCTGCCTAAGGCAACTGCCGGCTATCCGTCTCACTTGCTCGCCAGGGCTCGATCGGGGAACCGGCCTCCGACTCACTGTATGGGAATGTGTCGGGTGGGGGCCATGGCACACCGCCACCGCCGCCTGGGGGTGGGTCGTCCGGCGGAGGCGGGTCGTCCGGCGGCGGAGGCTCATCCGGCGGGGGGTCTTGAGGCGGTGGAGAGTGCTCCGACCAACTGATGTTCCAGTATGTGGTCCCGCTGGTAGTCCAAATATGAACCATGGCATAGTAGGTTCCGGCAGACTGACCGATTCGTTCGCCGTGCCACCCATGAACGACCACCCAACCGGGTCAAGGTTCGAGTTGTAGACGTAGAGGTCTGGATCACCCCCGCTGATGGCACTAAGGGTTACCACTCCCGGCCCGGCCACGGAGAACCTATACCAGAGCACTTGACCTGCCAGATCGTAGTGACCCGCATATCTACCGGCCAACTCGTGCGGGTCACCAGGCCACTCGCCCCGACTCCTCGGCCACCAAGACCCGTGCTGGGTGTAGGGGATGAGGCTCGCCTGGAAGAAAGCCTTTGCTCCCTGGAAGTCGCCTGTAACCGTGGACTCAAGAGTGTGGATGCCGCCTAGGTCATAGTGCCTCTTAACGTAGTACAACGCGTGCGTGCTGCTAACCAGGAAGTTCATCGGCTGCAGGCCCAACAGGCTACCCCAGTCGTACCCCTGGGGTAACAGGTGTGACGTGTGTGGTTTTCGAGGGGAAGTCCCGCCCGGAAGCGGCGGCCACGAACCCGGAGCAGTCAACGCCTGCACCACCCTTGTACACCGGGCTGTTGGGAAGATAGTTATTAGGCAGCGTCCCGCACTTGCTGTCCGTATCACCCACCAGTGGACCCTGCTGTCCCCTGCTCCGATAGTACGTAAGAGATCCGCTCCAGCTTGACCAGCGCCCGGCTGCCCAATCACTCCTGGTCCACGGGCTATCGAAGCCGCCGAAGTAATAGGGGATTCCCGCTTGGGTCGACCCGTCGGCTGCCGAACGCAACTGCTTTGGAATTGGTGCGTCGTCTACCGGCCGCTCCTTGCCTCATTGTCCGCAAACCACTCGCGGTTAAACCAGTTGTAGCTGCCATACCACGTCCACGACACCGTGGTCATCTCCACGGCCCGGTTATAGACCTGGTAGCGCGGCATCCAGTCTGACTGGATGGTCGACTCACCAGACTCGGGCTTCTGCGAGAGCCCGCCTGCCGAGTCCAGCACGGGCCGGGAAGCGCCCGACGCGGATTGGGAACCGGGGGTCAGCCGGTGCACCTCGACCTCGGCAAGCCGGGGAACCATCACGAAGATCTCCCCATCAGGGGTAACCTCAGCCAGCCGTCTGGGTACGAAGGCAAGGTCACTCGGCATGACGGCCACTCCGGCAAGAGTGCCATCCGGAGCGTACTTGCGAAGCGTAACCTCCACCCCGAGCCCAGCCTCCTCGTCGTAGAGATCTTCCACAACGAGGTAGACATGCCCCTTCCCGTCGAAGCCAACCAGCCGGGCCGACCCGAACAGACCATTGGCCTCGATCCGGATTGTCTTTCCGGTATCCAAGTTCACCAGCCACCCTTCGGTCAACCCGGCAAACTGGGCGACCCACCGCGTACCGTCGGGGGAGGTGATACCGGGGCCAACTTGCTTGTTCTCATTCATAAAGGCGTCCAAGTCGACCGATGACGGCAACTCGTCGAGGTCAAACTCGTGGTAGTTCTGGACCCACAGCCTCACCCGGTCGCCCTCGGCAACGAGCCGGTAGACCTGGTAGGAACACATGCCCTCGGGTAATAGGTACTCCTCCAGGAGGCGGCCGTCGGGGGACACCTTGAAAACTTGATTGCTGTCGTCAAGCACGTAGAAAGCTTCCGGCGTCCGCACCAGATCCAGGGGGTAGCCCGCGAACGGTAGCTCGATCGTCCTCGCGAGTTCGCCTCGAGGGTTCAAGCAGTGAACCTGGCAGTTCACAGAATCCAGGACATAGAGCATCTGCTGCCAGACCGTGACCGCCTCCGGCCCCCTCGGGGATCAACCCTCCACCCGTGATTCGTACCGCACTGCATTGGGCCCCGGACCAGTCCTCACTTCCGCTACCATCTCCCAGACCGCCACCTTGCCAGGCGGTCCAGCGGAGACGTTGCGGCGGAACTTGAGGCCAGCAGCAACAACCCGGCCAGGACAAGATAACTCGCCCTTTTGACCGATCTCATCCCTATCACCCCCCCAGCAACTAACCCGGCTATTCGTTAGCCAGGGACAATATCCCTTTCTTGGCAGTACCGCCCATTACGTGGCATCCTGACCTTCAGCCGAGCACACGAGTTCGGTGCTAGGAACCGGCTCGAAACCGTGTAGCCGTGGGGCCGAGCCGTTAGAAGCGCTGTGAGGGTTCTTCCTTGTGGACGCATTGTGCGAATAGATGCAGGCAACGCTCGTCATAGACCGGCACGGACCGGATCGGTAGCTGCTGTCGGCCTCGGGGACTCAGCCGCCAACTGCCGGCGGTCTCCTGGACGGGATGATATTGGCTACCAGGATAGCCCTCTCCACCCATAACGCTTTTTCGTATGCTCTATCGTTTCGCAAGCGGGATGACATGCGATTCTTCAAACCCTCATTCCCGCTGGAACCGACATCGTATGGTCGCCAACGACCAGCTTGCCTGGGGCATCCCCCGGGACTCCGGCCAGAGCGCGTACTCCCCCACCGCCAGGGCTTCCCACCAGGCCGACTAGCAGCATGGCCAGGCACCGTCCAGCCAACCCCGGATCTCCGCCAGGGTCGTGATCCGGCGCTCCCCGTCGGGGCCGGACTCGCCCTCACGAGCCAGGAACACCGGACGGCAGCCCGCCCGCCGGGCACCCTCCACGTCCTTGGGCTCATTCCCTACGTAGAAGAGGTCGGCCGGACTGGAGTTTGACAAATCAGAGGCACATGGCGAGATGGGGGTCCCGTAATGGCGGGGTTTTTCGGCACTGAGGAGTAGGAAGACGCGGAAAGCCGTAG
>JAVHLP010000012.1 GCA_031082145.1 bacterium
CTTTGTGTGACCTGCGTTTGTCAAACTCCAGCCGGAGCAACCCCCAGGTGCCCGGCAAGAGCGACGTAGCCCCGCGGATCCGGTTTGCGGCAGCCGACCTCCACCGAGGTGATAAGGACCTCAACATACTGCTGGAACGGCGCCAGGTCGCGCTCGACGATTTCCCGCGGCATGCCGTAGGCGACGTCGGTCAGGATCCCCACGGGGACCTTCCGTGCCCGCAGCTGTTGGAGTAGCGGCAGCACATCGGGACAGAGCTCGCTCTCCCGGCGGAAGAAGGCAAAGAAAGCCTCCGCCGCGACCGGCGCCCGGTGCGTCGATTCCCCCCAGGCGGTCAGGATCTCGCCGAAGACGCGGTCGGCGGTCACCTCCTCCACCCGTGGGTTCACCCGCGTATTGTAGCGGAGCAGAATCGCTTCCGCGGCCGCCCGCCCGCTCTCACCGACGTTCAGGCCGCAGGCGGCGGCCACCGCCGATAGCGCCGGCGGATACAGCTCCCGCCAGTTGAGGGGCACATCCCGGTAGCGGATCAGGGTGTCCCCCAGATCAAAGCCGACGGCAAGGGCCACGGCTACAGGTCCTCCCCCTGGAGCTCGTAGAGGAGATAGCCCCGGGTGTGGCGGACATGAACGAGCAGATGAGCGCCTTCCCGCTCATAGGCCAGGATGGCTCCTAGCCGATCGCGGAACTCCCAACCCCGGGCGGCCAGATAGGCGTTGAGGGGGCCGTCTCCGGGCCCGGCCCGCTGGATGAACACCCGCGGAGTCACCCTGACCATCTCTTGCCCGGTGCACTGCAACACGAGGATCGCCCGGGCCAGGTGAAGCGGGTTCACCCCAGCCTGGATCCACACATAGCTCAAGCCGCCGCCCAAGAGGAGGAGGACCAAAACCGAGACAAGCCACAGCCGCCGCCCAGCCACTCTGCCCCACCCCCGTTCCCACCGTTCCACCGCTGCCCCCGCTTCTCCTCTCCAGTCGAGGGCCGAGGTGCCTGTTCCCGGCAGCTGGCCAGACCATCGACCCAGTGACAGTGGACCAGGGCGAAAGCGACGACCCCGGCCTGCTGGGAGGCAGGCTGGATACCCGGCGCCAGAGGGGAAGCAAGAGATCCGGCGAAGTCTGCAGGGACGCACTCGCCGGGGGGTCGGTGCATGATGGCCGCCGTACTGCGTCAGGTCTTGACCTACCTCCGGCTGTCGGTCCCCTTCTTCGTCCTCCGGCGGCCGGTGCCGCTGGTGCTCGGTCTGGTCATCACCGACCGCTGCAACCTGGCCTGTCGCCACTGTCGGGTAACCAACACGGGCCGGCGGGACATGACCATGGAGGAGATCAGAGCCCGGCTGACAGAGTTCCGCCGCCGGGGCTACTGCGAGCTATACATCGAGGGCGGAGAACCCTTTCTGTGGCAAGACGGCCCTTTCACACTCGGCGACGTGATAGCGGAAGCCAGGCGAGCCGGGTATCTTCACGTTCATGTCTACACCAACGGCACTTTCGGCTTGGACGCGGGGGCGGATTTCTTCTGGGTCAGCCTGGACGGAACCCGCGAGCAACACGACTGCTTGCGAGGCCGTTCCTTCGACCGCGTCCTGACGACCCTCAAGAGCGCCCCGAAGCGCAAGACAGCCATCATCTACACCGTCAACAACCTGAACAAGCACGTCATTGGGGATTTCCTGGTCCTGGTCCGGGACGAGGACTTGAGCGCCCGGGGCGTCATGTTCTACTTCCACACCCCCTACTACGGCATTGACGAGCTGTTCATCGCGCGGGAGGAGCGAGGGCGGCTTACCGACAAGCTCATCGGTTTCAAGCGACAGGGGCTGCCGGTGCTGAACTCCTACGCCGCGCTGCGGGCGTTTCGGGACGGCACCGGGAAGCGGCCGGGCCCCATCTCCCTCATCGCCGATGTGGCGGGCGAGCACTTCTGCTGCCGCTACGCCAATCCGGCAACCTGCCGGGATTGCGGCTTCACGGCTTGCATGGAGATAACCGAGGCCCAGCGGTTGCGTCCCAGCGCCTTGGCCACCCTGCTGCGGTTCTGGTAGAACTGAGCTACAGCTCGAGTTCGCCCGGAAAGGCCGCCCGGCGGCCAGCCTGCCAGAGACCGGCGATATAGCGACTGGTGTAATAACGCTCCAGCAGGTGGTAAAGGAAGAAACCGCGTCGGGTGAAGGTGACCCCCCCACCGTCGGGGGTCACCAGCCCCAGCCGGCGGGCAGCCACCAACCGGCGATGGAAGTACGGGAGCGAGGCCCAGGCAGGGTCGGCGGGATCTATACGCCCCTCGTAGCAGGCCCAGAACAGCCGGTAGAGGGCGGCCTCAGCCGCGGTCAACCGGGTGTGCAGGGCCGCCGGCGACCGGCCGGACAGCACGGCGTCGCAGTAAGCCGCGAGATCGAAGGTATTCACCCGGAAGCAGCCGTCCAGGCAAGACGCCGCCCCCACCCCCAGCCCGATGTAGCGTTGACGCGTGATCGAGGTATAGGGCACTTTGCCTGGGTGGGTCCAGGTCCAGACTGATGTCCGTTCGTAGGCGCGAGCGGCGGCCGTATCGGCCAGGGCGTTCAGAGTATGCCACTGCCGCAAGAGAGAGTAATGACTGACAGCGTTGGTGAAGGGGAACTCCATGAAGGGGTAAGCCGATACCTGATCGACACCCAGGGACAGCAGCCGGTCCATGTCCCGGCCCGCCTGCTCCGCGGTCTGGCCCGGCAGGCCCGTGATGAGGTCGATGTTCACGGTGGCCAGCCCCGCCGCCAGGGCGGCTTCAGTCGCCGCCAAGGCTTCGGCCGGCCCATAGTCACGCCCCAGCCAGTGTAAGGCCCTTTCCTGGAGGGACTCCACACCAAGGCTCACCATGTTGATGCCTTGCTCCAACAACCACTCCAGGCCTTCGGTGGTGGCATCCCGCGGGTGTAGTTCGATGGCCAGTGCCGGACTCTCCGTCAGGCAGGGTCGCAGGAGTTGCAGTAATCGGCTGACGGCAGCCGGCACGGTAGCGGGAGTACCACCGCCGAAGTAGACGGAGGACACGGCGAGCCCGGGCCGGATCGCTAACGATGCCGCCTCGCGGCTCAGGGCCTCGCGGTAGCGCTCGGCCGCGTCGGGCGTGTAGAGGACCCGGGTGTAGGGGCAGAAGGAGCACAGGCGGCGGCAGAAAGGTATGTGCACGTAGATCCCCAGTGCCGTCTGCAGCCCATTCTCCGGCCCGGGACCGGGCAGGAAGCGGAAGCGGCCCCAGTCGCCGGTGGCGAGCCGGTACAGTATGCGATCCAACACCTCGGGCGACCCCTCTCCTATTCTTCAGCCCCCACAGCCCACATCCGCGCTTGCCATGGCCCGCCCGAAGAACTGTGTCCGTCACCGGCCACGGTTCATGAAGCTAGGAGGCACAGCGGTTTCTCGGTTTCGTGGTGATCAACTCTCGTCTAGTAGCCATAGCGGAGGAACACGAGGAGCAGTCCCCATATGGTAGCGATCGTCGCGGCAACACCTCCTTCGACGCCGAAGGATCCCCCTGTTACGGTCTCAGAGCCTGTCAGTCTGACCAACTGCCAGCCACTGCTCAGTGACCGGCCGCTTACCGTGAGCCCCAAGACCGGGCCCCAAAGGGCATTCCAGCTGAAATGAACCGCTATCGGCAGCCACAGGTCTTGCGTGGACAGATAGCTATACCCGAGAAGCACCCCTGCCAGCAGAAGGTTGAAGGAGGCCAGCGGGGCCCCTCGTGTCGCTCCGAGATGAAGCGCTGAAAACACCAGTGCCGACACGACCAGTCCCGCCAGAGGGCTGATGAACTCCGCCACCGTGACCTGGACGTAGCGGACCATCACCTGCTGCGTTATTGCGTTCAACAGAACAGCAGAGATCATCACCAGCAGGGGCCACCAGATCGGCCTGCCGCGGGAGCCTAACTCCAAGTGACCGGTGAGCCGAAGTATTGCCAACGTGAGGCCCACCATTCCCGCGCCCAGCCCAAGGCCCAAGAGCATGTGCTGAAAGGACGTGCCCCTCAGGAAGCCGATCGAGGCAAAGCTCCGCCTGTCAAAGAGCCACATCACCATTGCCACGGCCAGAATGGTGCTCACGAGCGACAGGCTCTCCAGCACCAACCGTGAAAACGGGCGGTCCAGTGCCTCCGCTGCCTCGTACTTCCGGATGATGGGTACCGTCAGCGGCGCCAGAAGCGTTCCCCATAATGCCAGGAAAGCCGTCAACCGGAACAGAATCGCCTTGGCTGCAGTTCCCACTAGCCGGACTCCCTGCTCACCAGTTGGGGGCTAGAACAGGCTGGCGTATAGGCCGGCATGGGTCAGGAGCTCTACATGGGTACCGTCCTCTACGAGCTGCGCGGCCTGGCCGGGTCCTTCCGTGCCCTGCAGCCGGGGCACTCCACCGCCAGTTGATCCTCTGCCGTCCGCAGCCGCCGAGCAAGAGTTCCCTCTGTGCACCTGACTAGTGCGCTGACCACCCTTAGCGCGCCAACTCATTGTAGAGTGCCACCCTTCCTTCCCGCGAACTCAGGGCATTCCAGACAATCACCAAGGCGTACCCGCCGGAATACCACGTCCATCCTCCGCCCGTTCGGCCCCTCGAACCCGTACACTCGGTCATCGCCGGATGAGTGCAGTTGTGCACTCGGCGAACCGGGATATAGCGCGATCACCCTACCCTTTGAGGGGTTGTCGGCGAGTCCGTAGATCGTCAGTTGATACAGATCGCCCACATCGGTTGATCGGCGATCAAGAAACTTGTACTTGGCGTCCACAATCGCGATAACCCGACCCTCAGAGTCAAGCACGCGAAAATCCGGGCGCATCCGGGGAGTTGGTTGGCCAGGCGGAGCCGTGTAGAAGGAAAGGCAAATCTGCTTCGCAACCCGATGCCCGTCCGGAACCACATCCTCCAGCAATCGCCCGATGAAGCGCTCGAACAGATGACTCATATTCAGTAGGAAGCCCGGAAAATGGCAAGTGTGCCCGTCAGATCGGTCCAGGCTCGCCTCCTGGTGAAGCAGATAGCAGAGATCCAGTGCTGGGCGGTAGTGCTGGTTCAACCGGGTCAGGCTTCGATAAGCTGTGCGAAAAGCGCTCTCCGTTAGGGTTATCGGGGTGGCGCACTCCTCCAGGAACGTCTGAAGGGTCCCAAGCTCCCGGAGCAAGAAGCGGTTCCTGGTCAGGCGTCGCGCCAGCGCTAGGGCCCCCGTAACCAACTGGTTCACCAATACGTCCGTGGTTCGGCGCTCGTAACGGCAAGGCAGCGTCGCCCCCACCCGTGGGCTGGTCGCCACCCCCGCAAAGCGAATACTGCCACGAACCGTGGCAAGCTCAGCCTCTTCCTCGACATAGGACTGAAAGAGCCCCTGGCGCACCAGCCCACTAACGTGACGAACCAAGCCCGCAACAACCAAGTCTTCCGCTGCCAATCTGGATATGCCGGCCACTCCCGACCGCTCATAGAGGGTCAGATCATCAACGCCGTAGGCGTACTGCATCATACGGAGCATGTCCGGATGGGGTAGGCGCGGATCGATGCGCAGGGCAAAGTGCTCGAACGGCACATAGCCGACATGGGACCACGTCTCGATTTCCATTCCCGCGCGTAGTTCACGGATCTCAAGCTTGCCCTGCTCTCGCAATCGCTCGATGAACCTTCGATCCCGCCATGTCAGGGGCGGTAACACACACGCGGGATCCCGCTCGTCGAAGTACTCACGGGACCATTCGGCCACAGAGATGACTGGATAGGCCGGTGCTAGCATCACGGCTGCTCGCCCACTACCTCTGCGTTGATCAGCTGGCGGACCCGCTCCAGTAGCAAGGATTCGTGTCCCGATGCCATCACCTCGGGATGAAACCGTTGCCGGACCTCGTCTACCAGCCCGGAGCCCAGAATCTGCTGCAGCATGGCATAGTCGTCGTAGCAGTAGTCCTGTAACAGCGGTAACACCTTGTCCCTCAGCACAGCGGCCAGGGCGGTTGCCGTTCTCAGGGACTCACCAGTTGCGTCCAGGAAGTAGGCATGGCCAATCTGGAGGTTTCGGTTCAGTACCCTCACGATCCGATCGTTCAGCGCCATGAGCAGCTGGTCCAACGGGATCCCGTTCAGGTCCGTACCGCTTAGCAAGGTGGGATCCGGCATGAGTTCTCGAAAAGCGAACCGCCGGCGCAAGGCCGTATCCAGGACGGCGATGCTCTTGTCGGCGGTATTCATGGTCGCGATGATATAGATGTTCTCCGGCACCGCGAACGAGTCCCCCGAGATGGGCAATTGCACCGAGACGGAACCGGGGTCGTCCGGCCGCCACCTCTTATCCCGCTCAAGAAGAGTGATCAACTCCCCGAAGATCCGGGGAGTGTTCCCGCGGTTCACCTCATCAATGATAAGCACAAAGGTACGGTCCGGTTCCTGCCGGGCGTCCCGGCAAAGCTGCTTGAAGAGCCCGTCCTGAATCTGGAAATGGGGCGTCCCGTCATCGGTAAGATAAGGCCGATACCCCTCCACGAACTCTTCGTAACCGTAGGCGGGGTGGAAGGTACACATGCGGAGGTAAGGAACTGCTGGTCGCTGTTCCGTCTTGATATGTCCTGCCAGGCCCGGATTTCGCTCCACGATCAGGCGCAGCAGGTGTTGCGCCTCCCCAGGCTCGATGGGGAAGAGCGTCCCGCGATTGGACATCCTCACCGGTCGCGAAGCCCGGAGTACCGGGTGCTTGCGAATCTCCTCGTAAGGCACCGGCTCATCCAACAGAGCCACCCGCTCCAGGGTCAGGACCCGATCATGCTCGGTGTCATGCAGCTCCTGGTGCACTCGGGCCAGAGCCATGAGGGCCAGACCCGGGGTCGCCTCGTAGCCAAAGACCAGGTCGCCCACTTGGGCTGCCTGAAAGCTCTGATGAATGCGGCCAAAAACAAAGTCAACACTGTCTTGCTTGCGGAAAGACTGCCAGGACCCCCTGCCGGGGTTGGCCACACACCACCAGGTCGCCTGTGTCTCCCGCGAAGTGCCGTCCACCCGCAGCGTCTCGCGTTCGTCCGCGGTGAGGGCGGAGACGTCTGCTTTGTCGAAGTTGTTGGTGGCGATGATTGTCTCGGCGAGGCGACGCGCGTAGTAGGTCTTTCCCGTCCCCGGCGGCCCGTACAGTACGATCTGCCCCGTCTCGGTCAGGGGTCTGCACAGCTGCTCCAGGAGCGGATCGGCTTCCGGCGGTCCATCAGCATCTTC
This sequence comes from bacterium, assembly GCA_031082145.1. GTDB lineage: Bacteria > Bacillota > Sulfobacillia > UBA995 > UBA995 > Ess09-15. The sequence continues at coordinate 7,230 of JAVHLP010000012.1, forward strand.
GGGGGGAATATCGGTACCGGTCCCAGGTTTTGGCTCACGCCACTGCCGCTTGAGCTCCGGCGCGTAGAAGTTCACCGGCTCATCGGTCCGGTCGGACTGCAACCGCTCGCGGATCAAGGAGATTCTTCGATCCAGGGGCGCCTCTTTCGCCTCGGGAGGCAGGCAGTGAGAATAGGTCAGAGCGATCCGGTGCTTGTCACTACTGCTGATGATCCGCTCGAATTCACCGGGGAAACGCATATGCAGCAAGGCGTGCCGCATGTCGTAGGCTCGATCACTGGGGTTGACCTGCTCAAGACAGGCGTCAAGAAGGCTTGCCGTCTGCCACGGATCGTCCAGCGTTGCGCCGGGATCGGGCAGGCGCTTCAACTCCCGCGCCATAAGAAGGACCAGCCATAGCTGCAGGTACTTCTGGTGGTAGCGCTGCGAGGTGCGGGTGAAGCCTTGGGACAGTGCCTCCCGGACCGGGGACTGCTGAAGGGGTTCGGGCACACCGCCCATTCGGCAGATACGGGTGACAAATCCCCATTTGGTCTCTGGCCGCATGAAGGTGGAGGGAAGGGAGTAGACGACAAACGAATCGGCCAGCACCTTATGGCAGGCCTGGGGAAGGTCGGACAACTGCTCTTCGAGTTTCTCCCAGAAGGATCGGTCGCCGTAATGAGGTTCTTCCACAAAGCGATGTACTAGGATGGACACATGGTCCAGGGTCCAGATCCCCGGGTCATCCCACAGCAGGCACCCGTCCGAGCGCAGGCATCGCTGCTCGAAGAGGTTCATGACCTCATAGACTTGAGGTGATCCCGGATGCTTGGGCATGAGAAGAATCCCCTCGCTTGCTCATAGTGCGTAACTTCGCGGTTGCAGTTGTTTCCACAAAGTGTCACTGTGGTCCTGCTTAGCAGTACCGAGCCTTGATGGTCTCCCGCTTGGGCAACCGGCAGGAGCCCACCTGTTTCAGGGCCTCAGGGGCAGAATGGTAATGGAGTATCGCAGGTAATCCGGGTCCTTGTTGCACTCCAGCCGCTGGTCAAGGTGCCCGTTACCTTCCCTACCCGACTTGAGAACATACGTGAACCCTTCGTGAGCCAGTTCCTATACGGCTCCAGCCCCTCTTCCGTTCCCCGCTGCGCCTTCGTTCCTCCGCTTCAGGTCCCCGTTCCCTGGTAGCTGGCCAGGCCGTACAGCCAGAAACGGTAAGCCAGGGCGAACGCCCCCAGCCCCACCAGAGCGGTCGCCCAGCCCAGCAAGGCCCACCGGGTCTCCCCGAAGACGGCCATCGCCGGGTAGAAGCCGGCGAAGCCGTAAGGCACGACCCAGGTCAGCAGGAAGCGGATACCGGTCCCGAAGATGTTGAGCGGGTAGCGGGAGAAGTTGTCCAGCTCCCAGGCTAGGAGATCCAGTGACCTGGCGCTAACCAGCCAGAAGGCGGTGGTGTTGGCCGCCAGGTGGATGGCGGAGTAGATCAGGGCTCCGGACAGCACAAAGAGTCCCAGCAGCAGCACCTGGCCGCCGTGCTCGACCAGCCCCAACTCCCTCCCGGCCACGGTCAGGCCGACCAGACCCACCAGCAACTCGCCCCAGTCGTCGTCGTCCAGGTAACCGGCCATGATCTGGAAGAGAGGGTTGAGCGGGCGCACCAGCAGCCGGTCCAATCCCCCCCGGCGCACCAGCAAGCCGATGGACAGGGTGTCGACCCAGAGTAGGTGCCAGACCGCCCGGCACACCATGCCGAGGGCATAGATGAACAGCACCTGGTGGAAGCTCCAGCCGCCGATCTCGCCCACCCGCGAGAAGATGATACCCACCCCGGCTACCAGGACCAGGTTGAGGGTGAGGCCGGAGATGTTCTTGACGGCGAAGTCCAGCCGGTACTGCATCAGGCTCAACCAGTTGGCCCTGAGGTACAGGCCGTAGAGTATGATGTGGCGCAGCACGTCTCTCATCCCCCCTGAATGACCAGGTGCCGCCGCAGGCCGAGCCAGGCTAGCCTGCCAGCCGTCACAACCGCGAGCACCCAGCCGGCCTGCAGGGCCAACGCGTCGGCCGGGTTGGCCACCCGCCCGAGGTACAGGCTCACCGGCAAGTGGTAGATACCCTGGAAGGGTAGCCACGCGGCGATCCTCCCGAGCCAGGCGGGGTACAGGTCCAGAGGCACCAGGCCCCCCGAGAAGAACAGGATGACGGCCAGTTTCAGGTCGATCAGCCCCCTCACCGAACGGAACCGGAGGGCGGCGGCCCCCACCAGGAAGGCCAGCCCGAACATCAGGAGGTAAGAGAGGACCAGGCCGGCCAGGAACCAGCCTGTCGCGCCCGGCGCCGGCGGCAGCACCAGCCCCACCCGCCGGCAGATCAGGTAGGCCGGCAGGCTGGTGCCCAGCAGGGTGAAACCCTGCTGGCCCAGGCTCTCGGCAAGCAGGGCAGCTTGCCAGTCGACCGGCCGGCACAGTTCGTGGACCAGATCGCCCAGCCGCATCCGGTAGCCCAGGTTGGCGTCAACGTCCACCTGCACGGCGGACGCGACTACCCGGGCCAGTAGCACGTAGGTGAGCAGTTGGGGCAGGCCCAGCCCCGCCAGGGAGCCGGCCCCGGCGTGAACCGCCCGCCAGAGATGGTACTGCACCGACAGCATGACCGCCAGGCTCCCCAGGCCCATCCAGTAGTCCACCCGGTAGGCGGCCCGGCGGAGCGCTGCCGCCCGGGTGATGGCGCCCAACCCGCTCAACGCCGATCACCCCCGTAGAGGCGCTGCACGATACTCTCCAGGTCGGCCTCCCGGACCGAGAGGTCCCGCACCGGGCAGGACTCGGTCACGGCGGCCAGGACTGCCGCCACGGGCACCGACCGCCGGTTGAAGACAACCTCCAGCCGGCCGGCGTCCTGCCGGAGCACGCTGACCCCGGGGAGGGTGAACGGCGGGGCCTGCCGCTCAAGCTCCGCGACCACCTGCACTTCCTGGCCGTACCGGCCCAGCAGTTCCTCCTGGCCACCGTCGTACAGGATCCGTCCCCGGTGGACCATTAGCACCCGTGGACAGGTCAGGGCCAGGTCCCGGAGGTCGTGGGTGGCCAGCAGCAGGGTCACTCCCCGGGTGCGGTTGATCTCTTTCAGGAACTGACGCACGGCGGCCTTGGCCAGCACGTCCAGCCCGATGGTGGGCTCGTCCAGGTAGACCATGGGTGGGTCGTGGAGGAAGACGGCCGCCAGGTCGGCCCGCATGCGCTGGCCGAGCGACAACAAGCGCACCGGGGTGTTCCAGATCGACCCCAGGTCCAGGAGGTCGTGGAACAAGGCCACGTTGGCCCGGTAAGCGGCCAGGGGCACCCGGTACACGCGGCGCAGCAACTGAAAGGACTCCCGCACCGGCAGGTCCCACCAGAGCTGGGTGCGCTGGCCCACCACCAGGCCGATGCGACCCGCGTTCTCCAGCCGTCGCCGGTGAGGGTCGATCCCGGCCACGGTCACCCGCCCCCGGGTGGGGGCCAGGATCCCGCAGAGGAGCTTGATGGTGGTGGACTTGCCGGCCCCGTTCAGGCCGATGTAGCCCACCGCCTCGCCGCGGTCGATGCGGAAGGACGCGCCGGCCAGGGCCTGGACAAGGCGGTAGCGGGGTTTCAGGAAGCCGCGCAGCCCGCCGAGGAAGCCTTCGGGTGTCTCGGCCACGCGGAACTCACGGGTCAGGTCGTGTGCCTCGATGAGGCAAGACGGCATGAGAATACCCTCCCGTCCGGTAGTGGAAGCGCAAGAGCGGCGGGCAGAGCGCCGCCCCGGACGGAAGGGCTCGGGAGACCCCGGTCGGGGGCCGCTCTAGCCGGGTACCACCTCGGCGAAGGTCTGTGCCATCCCGACCACCCCCGTTAGAGAATCTCGCAAGGCAGATTATAGCAGGCGATGAGGACCGGGTCAACTCACGGAGGGCCAGGCTGGGCTTTCATCGGTTGGCCGGTTCTCGACGGTCCCCTGCCCGGCAGGGCTCACCCTGGCAGCCTTGGCCACGATAGGGGTTCTGGCCAACTCCCCGCACACCGTGCCGGCCAAGGTGATGCGCCACTTGGGCTCAGGCGTTATGAGTCGGAGACCTGATCCATCTGCGGGAGTGACCTGACCGCCAGCACCGGGTGCGGCGACCGGTCACTTAAGCGTCAATCAGAACTCCAGCACAGTCCCTGACTGGAGCCTCACGAAGCTCTCGCCGAAGGCCTGGCGGAGTCTCATCTCCGCCTCCGAGCCGGTGCAGTGGCCGACGCAGACCCGGCGGGCGCCGGAGTCGCGGATCGCCTCCACCGTGCGGTCGATCCTCCCGGAGTCGGCCTGGACAAGATGCAGGCCGCCCACAACCCCCAGGATCTCGGTGACACCCGTCACCTTCATCGCGTGCTCCATGGTGGTGACAATGCCGGGATGGGAACAGCCCGATACCACTACTAGACCCTGCTCCAGGATCAGCACGAGGGCCACTTCGTCTCGCAGAGAGTCGCGGGCGGGGGTACCCTGGCTGAGGACGTAGCTGGTCAAGGTAGGCGTGCCCTCAAACGGCACCGCGTCCCCCACCTCGCCGGCCGACAGGGCTCCGGGCATGATCGGGAGCGGCTGCCGGGAGAGAAAGACCTCGCCGCCGGCCTGCTGCACTGCGTCCTGGCTCCCCGGTCCCATGCCGATGCTCCTCAGGCCGGGCTCGGTGACAAAGGCCTGCTTGAAAAGGTCAGGGTGGGCGATGATGGGGATCCGGGTCTTCCCGGCAGCCTCCAGGAATCCTACCAGACCGCCGGTGTGGTCCAGGTGGCAGTGGGAGAGGAACACCATGTCCACGGAAGCGGGATCTACCGCCAGTTCGCGCATGTTATGCAGCAAGGGGGCGGCGGACTGGCCGGTGTCAAACAGGATCCGCTTGGTCCCGCCCTTGCTCTCACAGCAGATGAGAAGGGCGATGCCGTGCTGCCCCAGAAGGCCGCTGTCGTATGCGGCCATGTCCTCGATGACCACCGTAATGGTCACGCCGGTCAGCCTGCCCGCGCGCTCGAGGTCCACTGCGGCATCCTCCCGCTGGCAACTCATGGATGGGCCTTCGGTAGACAGAGGCGTCTTCCCTTCCCGTAGTGCCCTTGTGCCGGTGATCAGCAGCTTCGAACCGCCACCGCCAGGTAGCTGTCTGCTTCGTCCTTGAGCAGGACCGGCCCGAGGCGCTGGCTTGCCAGCAGCCGCCTCATCTCCCCGGCGGGAGGAAGCTCGTGTCCGCCGATGGCCCCTCCGATCTCCCTATGGCGGCGGTTCACGGCCTCGCGGCTCTCGTTATGGGCTATGACCAGCCGGCCTCCCGGGCAGAGAACGCGGGCCATCTCGCCCACTGCGGCCGCTTGCCGCTGGAAGTGAGGGAAGGCGGAGTAGCACAGGACCGCGGCGAAATGACCCTCCGGAAACGGCAGGGCGTGGACGTCGGCCTGGAGGAGTTCCAGCTCGTCTCCCAGCCCCCAGGTCACGCCTTTCCGGCGGGCCAGGGCCAGCATTTGAGGAGACAGGTCCACACCGACCACCCGGCCGTGGGGCCTCACCCGATCTGCCAGCAGAGCGAGCAGGACACCGGTGCCTGTCCCCACGTCCAGGACCCTGTCTCCCGGGCACAGGCAGGCCAGGTCGACGATCGCCCGCAGCCGGTCCTCGCCAACCACCTGGTCCTGGTCCCAGTCATCGGCCAGGCGGTCAAAGAACTCCCGGATGGCCTCTTGCCCGGGGAATCCCGGTTTCACCTTCCCGGCACCCTGGGCGTGACCGGGCGGGCGAAGCTGCCGGTATGCTTCTGGACCAGGTACACTAGCGTGGGGACCAGGACCAGTTGGGCGCCGATGCCGGGCAACCCGGTGACCACGCCGTAGGTCAACGGGTAGAGCAACGGCACCTGGGTGAAACCGAAGAGCGGCAGGATGGCGTAGCCGATGAAGCCATAGACGAGCCGCCCGAGCACCATCGCCACCACCAGGCAGGGCACCAGGCGAATGCGGGTGTGGTGGTAGAGGAGCCCGCTGACCGACCCGTAGGCCGCCAGTTCAAGGGCCATAGCCTGGGCCACCGGCGGCGCTAAGGGCGGCATCCCCGTCAGTACGGCGCTGGCGAGGGGCGTGACCGCACCCAGCAGCGAGCCGGTGGCGGGTCCGGCCAGAAACCCCCCGAGCAATACGGGCAAGTGCATCGGCAGCAGGACCCTGCCCATCCCCACGGAGTGGGCAAACACGGGCAACACCAGGCCGAGGGCCAGGAGCAGGCCGGCCAGGGCCAACCTGCGTACCACGGTGTTCGAAGGCGGCATCCGGGTCACATCCTCTCCAGCAGGATCTCGTGATCGAGCAGGGCCAAGCGGCGGATGCGGGCCCGAAGGGCCTCCTGCCGGCCGTGAATGCTCACCAACCGGATTACCTCGCCGTCAACCGTCAGCCTGTCCACCGATTCCATGACCATTTCCCGCTCACCGTCTTCGCCGCAAAGGTATGCGTTGGCCTCACACATCGCGTCACCCTCCGTCCGGTTCTAGTAGTTCCTGGATCAGCAGGTCAACCAGGTGGGGCAATGGTTCCCGGGGGGAGCCCACGACTCTCACCGGAAGCAGGGTGAGGGGCAGCAGGAGCTTTCTCGCCCGGCAGCTGCTGATAGCCTCGGCGGCCCGGGGCGTCAGCTCGCCCAGGAAGGAGTTGGCCACCAGTATGGACACCGTGCCGAGGACGACGTCCACCCGCCCCACGTTCTGCACAATGGCGTTCTCCCCGCTGGCTCCCTCGTTGGCGCCGGCCCGCAGCATCTGCACGGTTGCCGTGGCGTTGGTCCCCAGGGCCAAGAGCTCCGTACCCTCCGGCAAGGCATGGCGGATGGCCTCGATGATCCTGGCGCCGATGCCCCCGCCCTGGCCGTCCACAACCGCGATGCGCATCTGTTTCCCCCCAGGAAAGAACAACCGCCACGAAACCCAGCCCCTGCAAGACCGGGGGCCACCTTCGTGGCGGCTGTCGGCTTGAAGAAACGTTCGGGACAAACCGGCCTCGCGGCCAACAGGCGGAGTCCCTCCGCCTTACCGACCGGTCGCCCCGTCTATTCGCGTTCTCAGAGGCAAGATCCTTCACCCGGATCGAGATTGAGCAGACCACTGAAGGGAACGCGCGCCCTGTCAGTCCGGTGGGGAGCCGGTTCCTCGGAAATGGCGTCCGAAGATGTCTCGGGCAGCAGCGCCGAGTTCCGCCTCCAGCCGGCGAAAGGATTCCAGCAGACGGGCCCCGTCGGAAGTGAGAGCGGTTCCACCCCGGGACCGGCCTCCGGCCCGGGACTCGACCAGCTTCAGGCCCAGGCGCTCCTCGGCCTGGCGGATCCTGCCCCAGGCCTGACGGTAGGACATGGCCATGGCCGCCGCGGCGGCGACGATTGAGCCGTGCCGGGCTATGTGCTCAAGCAGGGAGCCAAGTCCCTCTCCAAAGGCGGGCCGTCCTTCCACCGCCAGCCAGCACTTCACCCCCAGGGAAGCGGGGACGATGGCCGGGGCCGGCGTCAGACCCGTCTCGTCGCGTAGACGCAGGCCTCTGCGGGCCAGCAGGGCGGCGGTCACACCGGCTCCCTCACCGGGGTGACAGGAGGGGCTGCCCCGCTTCAGGATCGCCTCGGCGCTGCTCATGAGCCTGGCAAGAGCGGCGACCTCCCCGGCGCCCCGCAGGAAGGATGCGGTAACATCGACACCCTGATCGTCGACAACCCGGGCCGACCCATCCAGCACGTTTTCGCCGCTAGCGGTCAGCCGCGCCGGCCGGCGGGGCGTGGGCAGCCCGCCCAGTTGCTCGGGACATACCGGCACGGCCCGGCCCTCCTCCACCAGGGCAACGACGGCCGGATGGGAACAGCAACGGCCGTCCCAGCGGCAGCGGACGCCGGCCAGGCAGGCGCTTACCAGCAGGGGAGATTGCTCGGACATATCCTCATTATAGCATGGCCGCGCCGAGCGGCCGCTCACCCGTCAGAGATGCGCCTGTTGCGACACTTTTCTAATACATCCGGCAGGAGTCGGAGCGGGACCTGCGAACTTAGGACCAAAGGCATCCAGTGGTCCTAAGGCGGAGGTGATGGGCGGCAGAACGGAGGGCTTCCGCTGTACCCGGAGAAAGGAGCGAGGTCATGAGCGCGTACCGTCGGGAATGCTGGTTGACGGCTATCTGCTTCATCCTGGTGACGGTCTTCGGCGGCATTCTGAGCGTTGTGTTCGTGCTGGGCAAGGACCTCTTCTTCGGTCCCGAACCCGTCTACGCGGCCAAGAGCCACGTCGTGGGCCTGCCCACCCATTACGTCTTCCTACTGGTAGGCAGCTGGCTCATCGTGACCGCAGTAGGCGTATTCTACGCCTGGTACATGGACCGTCTGGAGCGAGCGGTCGAGAGGGGTGAGGCCGGATGAGCGGGCTGTTTGGCCTGGGCATCATCTTCTGCGTACTTGTGCTGGGCATCAGCGTCGCAGTGGGCGTCTGGGGCCGCCGGCTGACCCGGAACCTGGCCGACTACTACGTGGCCGGGCGATCGGTGGACGCCCTCAGCAACGGGCTGGCCATGGTGTCCCTGTCGCTCAGCCTGACGACGTTCCTCGGCCTCACAGCCCTCATCTGGTTTGGCTTTTACCTGGCCATAGCGCTCTATGCAGCCTTCACCGCCTCCTTCGTGATCATGCTGGTGGTGGCCGCCCCTTACCTGAGGCGGCACAAGACCTTCACCAGCATGGACTTCATCGGCGAGCGTTTCTACAGCCCCCGGCTGCGGATTGCGGCCGTGTTCATCATGCTGGTGGTCTCAACCCTGTACCTGATCGGCAACGTCAAGGGCATCGGCATTGTCTTTGAGCTGCTGCTGGGGATCCCCGCCATCTGGGGCGTGCTGATCGGCGGGCTGGTGGTCACCTTCTACGTCACCCTGGGCGGCATGTACGGGGTCACCTACAACCAGACCTTCCAGTCCATCGTGCTGACGGTCGCCTTCATGGTGCCCCTGATGATGATCCTCAAGGCCCTGGGCTTCAGCGCCTGGTGGTTCCCGCCCCTGGGCTACGGGGCGGCGGTGCCAGCCATGATCCAGATGACACCCCACTACTTCTTCCCCTTTGTGGTCCATCCCGCCTGGTACATAGCGGTATTCCTGGGATCCGCCTTCGGCATCATCGGCTTGCCCCACTTCGTCATGCGCTACTTCACCGTCCGCGACGCCAAGGACGCGCGCTGGAGCACCGTGGTCTGCGTCTTCCTGGTCGGGCTGATCAACACCTCGGCCTATGCCATGGGCTTTGCGGGGGTGTACTACGTGGCCCGGACAGGGGTTGCCATCGCCCCAGTGGATGCCGACAAGCTCGTCTTTATCCTCACCCAGGCCCTCACCAACAACTGGTGGCTGGCCTTGACCGTCGCCGGCGCCCTGGCGGCCTCGCTGTCCACGGTGGCGGGGTTGCTCATGATCATGGGAACCGGCCTGGTGCACGACTTGTACGCCGTGGTCCGCCCCGGCCTGAGCGACGACCGGAAGCTCACTTTGAGCATCTGGACGATGGCAGCGGTAGGCGTGGCGTGCACCCTCCTGTCCATCCGGCCGCCGCAGTTCATCCTGGTGACCATCATGTGGGCCTTCGGCATAGCCGGGGCCAGCCTGGGCGTACCTATAACGTTGGGCATCTGGTGGAAGCGGGCCACCCGGGAGGGAGCGGCGGCGGCCATGATCGTTGGCTTCCTCACCAGCTTCATCCCCTACGTGATGATCGAGATCCAGAAACTCAGCCCCATGGTCATCTCGCGCTTCTTCTACGGTCCGCTTGGCTGGGTCAAGGTGATCGCCTGGTCGGTGCCACTGTCCTTCATGGCCATGATCGTGGTCTCCTGGCTGACCAAGCCACCTCCGCTGGAAGCCCGGCAGCAGGTGGACGCCATGCACGGTTGGCCCGACTATCGCGAGGAACGTTACCAGGGCAAGGGCCTGCCGATCACGGTGATCGTCTTGTGCGCCCTGATCATGCTCTCCGTAACCACCCTGTACGGCGTGTTCCCGAAGTGACATTCCCGGGTGGGGGCGGGCCCCCGTTGCCCGCCCCCCGGCGGTGAGGTGAAGGCGGTGGAGGATTGGCGGGCCCTGGCCCGGATGCCGGCGGACCAGATCCGGGACCGGCAAGACCGGAAGCTACGGGCTTTCATCCGCAACCAGGTCTATCCCTGCAGCCCTTACTACCAGCGGCTCTTCAGGGAACACGGCATCGACCCCGACTCCATCCGGACGGTGGCGGACCTCGGCCGGGTTCCTTTCACCTTCAAGGAAGACGTGGCCCCCACCGATGAGGAGCCCGAACGCCACAAGGACTTCGTCGTCCGTCCGGACGATACCGTGGCCGAGCGGTACGGCCACCTCAGCAAGCTGTCCATGTACGCCGGCAAGCACGTGGTGGCGGAGAAGATCCACGAGTACCGGCCGGTGCACATACACTTCACGACCGGCCGCACCGCCCGGCCCACCCCTTTCGTGTACTCGGCCCGGGACCTGGGGTACATCAGGGAGGGAGGCTACCGGCTACTGGACGTCTTCGGGGTCCAGCCCGAGGACGTGGTGGTGAACGCCTTTCCCTACGCGCCCCACCTGGCTTTCTGGCAGACCTACTTCGCCGCCGAGGCCCAGGGTGCCCTGGTCCTGCACTCGGGCGGCGGCAAGATCATGGGCACCGGCAACCTCATCGAGGCGGTGGAGAGCCTGCGGGCCACGGTGCTGGTGTTCATCCCCGGCTACGCCTATTACTTCCTGCGGGAGGCCGCCCGGCAGGGCCGTGACTTCAGCCGGGTCCGGCTGGTGATCTTCGGCGGGGAGCGGGTCCCGCCGGGCCTCAAGGACAAGGTCCGGGAGCTACTGGGCCAGATGGGCGGCGGCCAGGTCGACGTCCTGGCGACTTACGCGTGCACCGAGAGCCGCACCGCCTGGGGCGAGTGCCCGGCCGAGAGCTCTTTTGGCTACCACACCTACCCGGACCTGGAGGTCATCGAGGTAGTGGATCCGGCCACCGGCAAGCAGGTAGGCGAGGGTGAGGAGGGCGAGGTCGTCTACACCGCCCTGGGCTGGCGGGGCACATGCGTCCTGCGCTACCGGACGGGAGACATCGCCGCCGGCGGCATGACTACCGAGCCCTGCCCCAACTGCGGCCGCACGGTGCCCCGGATCAGCGCCAACATCCAGCGCAAGTCGGAGTTCCGGGAGTTCGCCCTCACCAAGATCAAGGGCACTCTAGTCAACCTCAACAACTTCTTCCCGCTGCTCATGGGCCACCCGGACCTGCTGGAGTGGCAGGTCGAGCTGCGCAAGCGGAACGACGATGCCTACGACCTGGATGAGATCTATTTGCGGGTGGTGCCTGCCCCGGGAGTGGACCCGGGGCGCCTGGAGGCCGACCTCCAGGAGAAGGTCTTGCGGGAGACGGAGGTTGCCCCCACCGGCATCATCCTGACCACCATGGAGGATATCCTGGGCCGCCTGGGTATGGAGACTGAGCTGAAGGAGAAGCGGATCGTGGACAATCGTCCGTGACCGGGCGACCGAGGGGAGGAACCCCAGTGCTCGACTACGCTCGTCTGGGCCGGATGGCCGGAACCGAGATCCAGGCCCTGCAGGACCGGACCCTGGCCCGGGCCATCACCGATCGGGTCTACCCCTGCCACCGCTACTACCGGCGGCTGATGGAAGAAGCGGGACTTGGGCCGGCCGACCTCGCCGGCATCGCCGGCCTGGCCCGCCTACCGTTCACCGATCGCCTGGTGATCAAGCAGGAGGGCGATCCGCGGGCGTTTGTCCTTGACCTGCCGCCGGAGACACCGCCGGCCCGGCGAGGTCTCTTCGGGCTCGGCGGCCGCGAGCCCCGGGCCCCCTCGGTCGACCCCTCCCGCCCTCTCCGGGCCATGTTCGCCGGGGGCCGGACCACTCCCCTGACCCCCATCTTCTATGCCCAGCAGGATCTCGACCACCTGGTGGAAGCGGGCCGCCGGGTGTTCCAGGTGGCCGGCGTGGACACCGGGCAGCCCCTGGTCAACGCCATTCCCTATGGTCCCGGCCTGCCCTTCTGGCAGATCGCCGCCGCCACCCTGGACCAGGGCGTCACCGCCGTGCAGACCGGCGGGCCACGGGTCATGGACGTCGAGAAGACCCTGTCCGCCCTGGTGAACCTGAAGGCGGCCACCCTGGCCGGTTTCCCCGGCTTTCTGGCCCACCTCCTGCGGGTGGGCGCCGGGGAGGGAATAAGGCTGGAGCGGCTCCAGCGGGTGCTGGTGACCGGCGAGCCCCTCACCGAGGGATTCCGCGAACACTTGCGGCGGCTCCTGGCCGAGGTGGGTTCGGCGGCCGAGGTACTCGGCCTCTACCTCAACACCGAGGCCAAGACCGGCTGGGCCGAGTGCGCTCCCGGCACCGGCTTTCACACCAACCCGGACCTGGAGTTCCTCGAGATCATTGACCCTGACGAGGGAGAACGGCTGGGCCCCGGCGAGACGGGTGAACTGGTGATCACCCACCTCGACGCCAGGGGCACCTTCCTGCTCCGGTACCGAACGGGGGATGTGGTGGAAGGCGGGTTGACGGTAGAGCCGTGCCCGGCCTGCGGCCGGACTGTTCCCCGGCTGGGCAGCTTGGTCTACCCGGCCGCCGAGGCTCCCCTGGTCCCGCTCAGGAAGTGCCTGGATGAATCCCCCGCCGTCACGCTCTGGCAACTCGCGGTGAGCGGCGGCGAAGTGGCTCTGGCCGTCTCCCCCGCCGGGATCGATCCGGCCGGCCTCCCGCCCGCCATCGCGGGTCTCCGCCGGGTGGAGGCGTTGCCTGAGTCGGAACTACACCGGCGCCTGGGCACCGATCGCGAGCCCCGGGAAGCCCGGATAGTACTTGCCTGATGGCGGCCGGCGGGTGGGCCGGGGGCCCACCCGCTCCCCCGCCTACTCGGAATCCGGCGCCGAGCCTCTCTTCTTCAGTAGGCTCTTGAAGATGCGCAACTTGATTGGGGCAACCACCAAAGCCGCTACCACCACCAGGATCCATACCCAGGTGGGAATAGATGCCCAGTCCACTTGGTTCACCCCCGCAGCGATAGTCTACGGCCCAAGAATCTTACCGACACTGCTACCAGCGCTAGGCTCAGGACCAGGTTGATACCTGTCAACCGTAGGACCTCGGGCCAGCCGGCCCCCTCCACCAGTACGCCCCGATAGGCCAGAAAAGTCCAGTAGGTGGGCAGCGGGTACAGCACAGACTCCAGCCTGTCCGGCAAGGCCAGGGTGAGCAGGGGCACCAGCAGGAAGAGCAGGTTGCCGGTCTTCATCCCGGCGATGGCGGACACCTGGTTGTCGCTTATGGCGCCGACGTAGAAGCCCACCAGGGCGGCACTCACGAAGCCGGCCAGGGTTATCACCAGCACCTTGGCGGGATCGAAGGGGCCGGCGCCTATCAGGTATAGCATGAGAGACACGTTCAGGAGGGCGACTCCCAGGCCCAGGATGCCCTTGCCGGCGAGGTATTCCCGCCGGGACAGGGGAGCCACGGCTATGGCGTGGATACTGCCGGTCTCCTTGTCCTCGACGACGCTGAGGGACATCAGGCTGCCCGCCAGTACAAGCGACATCATGGCGAACAGCACGGCCACGAAGCCCGTCACGGGCGATCCGGTCCGGCCGCGATCGACCGAGCGGATGGAGATGGCCCTCTCGCCCAGGGAATCGGCCAGGATGATGGCAGCCAGGGCCGCCGCCTCCTCACCCTCGTTCCCCTCCAGCACCAGCCGGTAGCCGCCTTCCTCGGCCACTAATCCCACTGCCGCGTCCAGGCCCAGGACCCGGCTGTCGAGGGCGGGCCGATCGGGGACCACCTCCACCGCGGCGTACTCGGCCAGGCGGTCAACGAGGGCGTCCCCCAGCCCCGGCGTGGCCACCAGTTTGACCGTGGCCCCGCCGACCGCGGGCACCAGGAGCCTGGCGATGAGGGCCAGGATGGGCGGGAAGACGAGCACCCAGGCGGCGATGACGTCCCGGAGACTGCTCTTCAGGTCGCGCCCGGCTATCGACCAGACCCGTCGCGCGCTCATACGTCCTTCACCACCAGTTGCCGCCGGAAGGTCCACACGGCCAGCGGGAATGCCACCGCGAAGGTTGCCAGCAATTGCAGCGCCGCTCTGGAGAGCACCTGCGGGCTGCCGGTCGGGAAGTACGCCTCGCGCAGCGCGTAGATGAGGGGGTGGGTGGGCAGCAAGTGCAGCAGCGGGAGCGACACGCCGGGCTGGAAGTAGGTGATCACGGGCAGCATGAGGGCCAGCATCAGGAGGAAAGAGGGGAGGTAGAACTGGCCCAGGTTCTTGAAGAGGTTGGCCAGCACCATGGCCACCAGCGTGAAAACCAGCGACCCCAGGAAGACCACGGGCAGGATGCCCGCCCAGTTGGTCGCGGGACCGATGGTCAGCACGGTGAGGAGACCTGCCGAGACCAGGGCCAGCATCCCCATGGCGGCGCATCTCGCCAGCAGGTACTCTACGGTGCCGCCGGGCGTGACGCGATAGGCGCGCAGGGTCTGCTCATCCTTCTCGGCAAACAGCAGAACCCCCGCCAACAGCATTCCGAGCATGGCCGCCTCGAACAAGACCAGCACGGGCACCAGGGACAGGTTGAACGGAGGCTGCTCGCCACCGCCCGGCGGGCGCAGGCTGGTGACCGGAAAGCGGGGATACTCACCGCGGAGCATCGCGGCGACCTGGGCGTTCAGGGTCGCCTCCAGGACCCGGCGGACCCTACTGCTCTCGTGACCCTGGAAGGTCAACTCGACCGCCTCTGGCAGGTGCCCGCCGATTACCTTCACGCCGATACGGTTTCCCGGCTCCAGGGCCTCGGCGTAGGCAGTCTCCGTATCCACAAGTAGGACCGGGCCGGGTGCGGCTTCGCCGTACCAGTGAGCTAGCGCCCGGGCCCCGGTCTGGTCCCAGACTACCAGGTTGAGGGTAACCCCGGGATCGGCCGGGATCAGGAACCGAACCAGAAGGGAGTAGAGCACGGCCACGGCCACCACGATGGTAAGGTGGTGGTTGCGCACGACCAGCTTGAGGTCCCTGACGGCCAGGGCCCAGAAGCGTCTCCGCATGTCCCTCATCCCCCCAGCCCGCGGCCGGCGAGCTTGATGAAGACCTCTTCCAGGGTGGCTTCCTGGGAGTGCAGGGTCTCCACCCTCTCGTCCGCCAGCAGCCGCTGCAGCCGGGCCCGATCCGCTTCCACCAGGGGCGACAGCACTTCTCGCACCAACCGCCCCTCGGTTCGGTGCTCAACCAGGATCACGTTCTTGCCGTACCTGAGCTTGAGCTCACGCGGGCTGTCGGCGGCCACTATCCGCCCCTCGTTCAGAAAAGCCACCCGGTCGCATAGCTCGTCGGCCACAAGCATGTTGTGGGTGGTGAGGAAGACGGTGACGCCCCGCTCCCGCTCCTCCCGGATGATCTCCTTGACCCGCTGGGTGGTCGCCGGATCGAGGCCGGCCGTAGGCTCGTCGACGAACCAGATATCCGGCCGGTTCAGGAGCGAGCGGGCGAAAACCAACCGCTGCTGCATCCCCTTGGAGTAGGCGCCGACGCGGCGGTGGGCGGCGTCGGCCAGCCCCACCCGGCCCAGCAGCTCCCCTGGATCGGCGGTGGGGACGTCGTAGAGGCTCGCGTAGAAGGCCAGATTCTCCAGGCCGCTGAGTTTCCGGTAGAGGTTGGGGCTCTCGAAGGAAACCCCGATCCGGTTAAAGAGTTCGCGCCGGGCCCGCCGGATGTCGTGACCGGCCACCTCCACGCGCCCTCGCTGCACCGGCAGGAGGCCGGTCAGGATCTTCTGGGTGGTGGACTTGCCGGCCCCGTTGGGCCCAAGAAAGCCGAAGATCTCCCCCTTCCCTACCTCGAAACCGATCCCGGCTACGGCGTAGGTGCCGTTCCCGGTGTAGGAGTGGTACAGCTCATCAACCGCGATCACGTCGGTTCTCCCCCCTCCTCGCCCCCCGGGGCCGGAGACCGTGCTCGAGGATGGCCATGACTTCCGCCGCCATCTCCTCCGCCTGGTCCACCGAGAGCTTCCCGGAGGCCAGTACCTGGCTGACGACCTGGCTCACCGCCAAGACGACATGGGCGGCGGTACCCGGGTTGAGACCGGGATCGAGCTGGCCGCGTTCCATGCCCTGCCGTATCCAGGCCGCCAGCATCTCCTCGCCCATGCTGCCGAAGTGGGCCATGACGCGCTGGCGCACGGCGAGATCCGGTTCCTGGAGCATCCTGTTGCCCAGGGCCAACAGGCGCGGGTCTTCCCGGACCAACCGGAAGCCCCCGGCCATGGCCGCCTTCATCATGGCGAAGAAATCGGGCTCCGGGCCCAGGGCCGCCATGGCCTCCTGGATGTAGAGCAGCTTCCGCTCTCCCGCCAGGCCCAAGAGGTAGAAGTAGAGGTCGAACTTGTCCTCGAAATACTGGTAGAGCGATCCCTTGGCGATGCCCGCCCGCTTGACGATCCGCGTCAAGGAGGCTTCTCGGTAGCTGCCACCCGCGAACTCGTCCAGCGCCAGATCGAGGATACGCTTGCGCTTTGCCTCCGGCAGGTTGAAAAAGGTCTCCCGCGGCATCTCACCGCCCCCATGACCGGGCAGTCATATGACCGCCTGGTCATATTGTAGACCGGTGAGCTCCCGCCGTCAAGCCCCGGCGTTTTTTCTCCTCCCCGGCGGCGCAGACTAGCCTCAATGAAGGGGGAAGACCAGGGCTCATGAAGATAAGGGATCGGCTAGTGCTGGGAGCGCTGGTCGGTCTCCTGGCAAATCTCCCCAAGCTCGCCATCGGCAGCTTTGCCATCAACCGCAAGTGGTCGGAGATCGACGGCCCCATGGTCGCCGCCGGGGTGTTCGTGCCGGGGCACAAACTGCGTTCAGTCTTCGGCCGGTCGGTCGGGTACCTGGCCGATGCATCCATTGCCGGCCTGCTCGGCCTGGTGACGGTGTACGCGCTCTCCATCACCGGCAAGGACCGGCCGGCGCTGAAGGGCGTCATCTTGGGATCGGGAATGTGGCAGCTGGTGTACGGCTTCCTGTCCGCCTTCGGCGCCAGCCAGATCCGGCCTTACTCCCCCAAGACGGTACTCTCCGAATTCGCCAGCCACTCCGTCTTCGGCATGACCGCCGCCCTGCTCGCGACCAAGTTGGGAGATGAAAGCCTGTTCACGGGGAAGACCGCCCTGGCGGCCAGTCCCACCGCCGTCCGGGACATGAGTCCGGCTCTCAAGACTCAGACTATCGCCGATCATCCCCCTCGAGGAGGGCTCCGCACTGCGCGAGCGCGTGTACGTGGCCGGCTTCAGCAGTCCCCTGGCCGCCGGCCGGGCGGCCCGCCGCCTGTGGCGGGCCGGCTACCCCCGGGCCAGGGTGACCCTGAGCCACGCCCGGCCCGGTGAACCGGACCTGGAGGCAGGCCCCGACCTGTCACTGACCCCCGGCGCGGACATGGGACTTGACGCCGGCCCCGAACTCCCGGCGGCGGGCCAGACCCAGGCCTGGATCACCCTGGTGACGTCGGAGGAGAGGGCCCCGGCCGCATTGCGGTTGCTCAGGGAGGCGGGCGGCGACTGGCGCTGATCTACATCCCCCGCCGCCGCTTCTCCTTGAGCTGGAGGTAGAGACGGCCCTGGCGGTCGGTGCCGGCGAAGAGGATGTCGCTGAGTCGCTGCCCTCCCAGTTCGCGGGCCTTGGTCAGGAGTTGCTCCTCGGTGACTCCCGCTTGCCGCATCACCGGGCGATCCAGGTAGCCGTCCAGCACCAGGGCCAGCGGCATGCGTTCGGAGCCGGTGGAGACCCCCAGGTCGGAGGCGACAACCGGGCGCTGGTCAGCCTTGGGGACGACCGAGAGCTTGCCGGAGCACTCCACCATGGCCCAGTCCACCTCGGACAGGCAGAAGTGCCCCTTGTCCCGTAGCTGGGCCAGAAGGTCATTGAGGTTGTAGTTGAGCCGCCGCATCTCCGGCTCCACCACTTGCCCGCGGGCCACCACCACGCTGGGGACGCCGCTGATGAGAGAGCGGGCCCGGATGTTCCACAAGGAGAGCTTGGCCAGGGCGATCTGCAGCCCGGCCAGGATGAGGATGGGCACTAGACCCTGGAAGATGGAGATCCGGGGTTGCTCGATGGGTATGGCGGCCAGTTCGGCGATCATGATGGCCACCACCAGGTCGAAGGGCGACAGGTGGCCCACTTCCCGCTTGCCCATGGCCCGCATGACCAGCAGGATGACCCCGTAGAGAACGAATGTCCGCCAGACGGCGGCTAGCAGTTGCATGGGTACCCCCCGCGACAACAAGAGGCCCTGCTCCCAGAGGCTTCCACTTCCCGCCGGAGGCTATGCGCCCGGTTGAAGCCGGCCCCGGAGAGTAGTAAGATGGTAGCCAGACCGGAAACCTCGGGAGGTGCGCCCTTGCCGGCAGACCGGCGGCTCGAGAGGTACCTCGATCACGCCGCCACCAGCCCGCCGCGGCCGGAGGTGACCGCCGCCGTGCGGGAGGCCATGGAGGTCACCTTTGGCAACCCCTCGTCGCTGCACCGCAAGGGACTGGAAGCGGAGCGGGCCCTGACCAGGGCCCGGGAAGAGGTGGCCGGGGCGGTGGGAGCGGGCCCGGGGGAGATCGTCTTCACCTCCGGGGGCACCGAGAGCAACAACCTGGCCATCCGGGGCGCGCTGCGGGGACTTGACCGCCGGGGCCGCCACCTGATCACCACCGCCGTTGAGCACCCGGCCGTGCTGTCGGTTGCCCGGGACCTGGAGCAGGACGGCTACCGGCTGACCGTCCTGGCGCCGGACGCGCGGGGGGTCATCAGCGTGGACGACCTCGGGCGAGCCCTCGCCCCCGACACCGTGCTGGTCAGCATCATGGCCGTCAACAACGAGGTGGGGTCGATCCAGCCCATCGCCGAGGCCGCCCGGCTGCTAGGCGAGGAGCGGACGAAGGGCCCCCGGCCTGTCCTCCATGTGGACGCCGCCCAGGCCCTGGGGCGGATCCCGCTGAACGTCGGGGAACTGGGCGCCGACCTGGTCAGTTTCAGCGCTCACAAGCTGGGCGGGCCCAAGGGCGTGGGCGCTCTGTACGTGAAGCGGGGTACCCCCCTGCGCCCTCTCCTCGCGGGAGGCGGCCAGGAAGGAGGGCTGCGGTCGGGCACCGAGAACGTCCCCGCCATCGCCGGTTTTGGCGTGGCCGCCCACCTGGCCGCCGAGGAACTACCCGCGGTGATGGCGGAACTGGCGGGGCTCCGGCACCGCCTCACACAAGCAGTCCGGGAGCAGATCCCCGGCTCCCGGCTCAACGGCCCCCCCGGCGGTGAGCCGGCCGCCGGTCTCGCTCGCCCGGGGACGGCCGCCCCCCACATCGTTAACTTCTCCTTCCCCGGCGCGCCGGGCGAGGTGCTCCTGCACTACCTCGAGGAAGAGGGCATCTACGTCTCCACCGGGGCAGCCTGCTCCAGCCGCAAGCGAGGCCGCAGCCACGTGCTGGAGGCGATGGGGCTGGCCCCCGAGGAGATCGACGGCGCCATCAGGGTGAGTCTGGGCCCCCGGACCACCGCCGCTGATGTCGACGCCCTGGTTGAGGCCCTGGCCCGGGCGCTGGCGGACATAAGGAGGTTCACCCGCCGGTGAACCGGGTGCTGCTCATCAAGTTCGGTGAGATCGGCCTCAAGGGCGGGAACCGCCGCTTCTTTGAGCGGGTGTTCATCCAGCGCATGAAGGACGCCCTGACCGGGCTTCCCGGGGAACTGCCCTGGATCAAGCGTACCCGCGGCCGCTTCGTCCTCGATCTGGAGCACTGGCCGGCGGGGCCAGTTATCGAACGCCTGGGACGGGTCTTCGGGGTGGTCGAACTGGCCCCCGCCCTGGTGGTCACGGCCGAGTTGGGTGCCATCAGCGGGGCCGCGCGCCAGGTACTGGAAGAGGCCCTGGCCGAGTACCCCGCGGCCCGCGCCGTACGCTTCCGGGTCGCGTCCCGCCGGGCCGACAAGCGTTTCCCCGTGAACTCAATGGAACTCAACCGGATCCTGGGAGCCCACCTGCTCCAGTCAGACCGGGAGCTCAAGGTCGATCTCCACGACCCCGAGATCACGGTCGAGGTAGAAGTGCGGGAGGAAGGCGCCTACGCCTATGCCCGCACCTACCCCGGCCCCGGGGGACTCCCGGTGGGATCGTCCGGCAAGGGGATCCTTCTCCTCTCCGGCGGCATCGACAGCCCGGTTGCGGGCTGGATGAGCCTGAAGCGGGGGCTGGAACTCGAGGCGGTGCATTTTCAGAGCTTCCCCTTTACCTCCGAGCGAGCGCAGGACAAGGCGCTGGACCTGGCCCGGGCGTTGGCTCCCTGGGCCGGGGGAACCATGCGGGTGCACCTGGCCCCTTTCACCGCGATTCAGCGGTCGATCCGGGAGAATTGCCCCGGGGAGCTTGGGGTTACCCTGATGCGGCGCATGATGTTCCGGGTGGCCGAGGCCCTGGCCGGCCGGGCCGGCGCCGGGGCCCTGGTCACGGGAGAGAATCTGGGCCAGGTGGCCAGCCAGACCCTGGAGAGCCTGGCCGTGATCGCCGAGGCCTCCGATCTCCTGGTGCTCCGGCCACTGGTGGGAATGGACAAGACGGAAATCATCGATCTGGCCAGGAGAATCGGCACCTTTGACATTTCAGCGCGGCCCTACGAGGACTGCTGTTCCCTGTTCGTGCCGCGCCACCCCGCCACCCGTCCCCGCCGGGAAGCGGTGGCCCGGGCCGAGGCCCGTCTCGCCCTGCCAGCATTACTGGAGCAGGCCCTCGCGGGAGTCAAGACGGTCGACGCGGCTCCCCGGTAACCAACCGCCTGGCCGCCCCATATCTTCCCAGGCGCCGCGGCGAGAGGGTTTCCCCTGCCAGGCGAGTATTCACAGCGGTGAGGTCAGAAGCCCATGTCATCTTCCTGTTCCCCGGCAGCCTCGGGCGAGTGCCGCGCCGACCCCCCCGGGGCCGGCACGCGGGAACTCCTTCGCTTCTTTGCCCCGCTGGCGGCGGCTTCCATGATGATGATGCTCACCCATTCGGTGGTCAACGGGGCCCTCGCCCGCACCTCTCGCCCCGACGTGGCCCTGGCCGCCTACGCGCTGGCCCTGAGCCTGGCCGTCATCGTGGAAGCGCCGGTCCTTGCCGTCCGCCAGATGACCATGGCGCTGGCGTCCACTGCCGACCGTTTCCGGATCGTGCAACGGGTGGCCGTCCTGACCGCGGCGGGTAGCCTGGCGGCGGCCGCCGTCATCGCCTACACCCCGCTGGGCAGGCTGGCCATCGTCGGGTTGCTGGGAGCTCCTCCCCATCTGGTAGACGAAGTGCTGCTCGCTTTCAGGGTGCTGGCGCTGCTCGTCATCACCTGCACGGTCCGTGGCCTGTACCAGGGGCTCCTGATCCGCAACCGGGCAACCCTGGTGATAACCCTGGGAATGGCCGGCCGGGTGGCCGCGATGAGCGCTCTCGCCTGGGCCCTGACCACCCACCGCTGGCTGGATGGGGCGGTTCTGGGGGCGGCCATCTTCATCGCCGGGATGCTCGTTGAGGGCCTGGTCTCAGCGGCTGCCGTACATCTGCGGCAATCCCGCGGGGAGGGCTGGGATCGACCGGCGGGCGAGGGCCACCGGCGCATAGTCCGCTTCTACCTCCCGCTGGTGCTGGCAGGAGTGGCGGCCAGCCTGGGTAAGCCGGTCATCAACGCCGGGTTGGCGCGCACTCCGGAGGCGGCGGCGGAACTGGCCGCTTTCGCCGTGGCGGCCGCCCTGGCCTGGATCCTCATCGCCCCCTGCCAGAACATCCACCAGGCGGTGATGGTGTACTACCCCGACCCCGCCGGGCGCCCGGCCCTGAAGCGCTTCGCCGCCGTCTTCGCCCTGCTCACCTGCACGGTTCTGCTGGCCCTGACCTGGTCGGGAGCGGGTCGCTGGTTGCTCGTTCAGGTCCTGGGGCTGCCCCTGCCTTTGGTGCCGCCCACTCTCCGCGCCCTGCGCGTCCTGGCCTTCCTGCCCCTGGGCCTGACCGCCGCCGACTATTACAGCGGCGTCCTGCTCCAGGAGGGGCAGACGCGGATGGTGGGGGCGGCCCGGGCCGCCAACGTGGTCGCGCTGATCATCGTCACCACTCTGCTGGTTATCCTGCGGCCCACCCTGGGGGCGTCCATCGGCCCCCTGGCCCAGGTGGCCGGGAGCATTGCCGAAGCCACCCTCCTGGCGGGGATGGCCGGCACACCCACGGGTACCCTGATCCGGGGAGCAGCCCGGCGACTGACGGCGCCGGTCTCGAGGCAGCTTGGGAGGTCACTCCCCGGTTAGACCTGGCTTGCGTGGCCCCACCGGCAGGTGACCGCCCCGGCCACCCTCTTCACTCGCCCTCGCGACGCACCCGGTCGCGGCTGTCCTCGGCCAAGCCTTCGTAATTCAGTACCGGCGCGGTGCCCCGTTCAGCCGTCACCAGGGCCCGGGCCAGCCGCTCGCAGATCTCCTCCAGGCTCTCCAGGTGGCGATTGCCGGCGAACTCGCGCTGCCCGGGCTCGGGAAAGGCCAGGGCAACGCTCTCGTCCAGCAACCTGTCCAGCTGCCAGAGCACGAGGTGCATCAGTTCGTGGACCAGAACCAACTCCTCGTCGCGGCGCCAGGGTTGACCGGCCAGCATCACCAGGGCTTGCCGGTTCTCCGCGTCTACCCGGAGGTCGCCCGATTGCCGCTCGCGGATGAACTCGACCAACTCCAGCCGGATGTCCCAGTCCTTGAGGCCGAGGATGGCCCGCCACTTCTCCAGCCACCGCCCAGCGTCTCGAGACCGGCCGACGGCCTTCGTTCCATGTCGCTTCCTCCCTTGACAACGTTCCCACCCTGCGCTATAACAGTTCTTGAGGTGGTCCGGATGCCTACCTACGAGTATGCTTGCGAGACCTGCGGCCGGTTCGAGCACCTCCAAAACATGTCCGATCCGGCGCTGGACCGCTGTCCTCGCTGCCAGGGCCCGGTTAAGAGGATGATCCCCCGCCAAGTGACGGTCATCTTCCGGGGGCCGGGCTTCCACGTAAACGATTATCGAAAGGGTTCCTCGCCGCCGGAACCGGCCAAGAAAGAAGAGAAGACCGCTACCGAAAGCGCGGCCGCTTCCGAGTAGATACTCCGCCCGCTCGGCTATTCCCTGCCATCCAGGGCCAGGCGCGCCCGGGCGGCCACGGTGGCCCGGGCCAGGCTCACGTCCCGGGGAGCGGTGAAGGCGATTGCCAGCCAGACCAGGGCGCTGACGAACCAGAAGCTGATCGCGAAGTTCAGCGTCCAGCCCAGGCCATGACGAACGGCGAGCCACCCCCCCAGGAGGGGCCCGGCTCCCCGCCCGATGGAGTCGGTCAGGGCGAAGAGGGAAGCGATCGCCCCCCGGTTTTCGGGCAAGTTCACGTTCATGAGCAGGGCTTTCACGTTCGGCCCGGCCATGCCGGCCACCGTCCCCGTCAGGAGGGCCAGGAAGGTGGAGGTGACAATGCCCCTGCCGGTCCCGGTGGGGTAGCCCACCACCAGGAAGGCGGGGAAAGCCCCCAGGAAGATGCTGGCCCCGATGAACAGGGGCAGGTACGCCTGTGCCGCCAGCTGGACGCGGGCGCCGGCCATCCCCCCCAGCAGGGAGCCGGCGAGCGAGCCGGCCCCGAAGATGACGGTCATCAGGGTGGCGCTGGAGATGCTGTAGCCCTTGGTCTCCACGTAATAGGTGATTATGAAGGCGGGCAGCACGCCCCAGGGGATGCAGCCCGGTATCCCCTGCAGGAATGCCAGCAGGTTGGTGGGAACCCGGAACAGGGCCGGAAAACCCCCGGGGGGCGGCAGCGGCAGTGACACCTGATGCTCGAGCAGGGCCCGGAGTTCGGGCTCGCCCTGCCCTCGCTGCGGCTCCGGGCAGTAGCGCCAGAACAATGGGACCAGGAGGAAGTTGGGGAGGGCCAGCAGGACAAAGGGGAGCCGCCAGCCCAGGGCGGGTCCGACCACGCCGGCCACCAGCATCCCCAGGACGACGCCCAACCCCATGAGCGCGCCGAACCAGGCGTTAGCCGCGTTGCGCTGGGAGGGAGTGAAGTAGTCGCCCAGCAGGGAGAAGGATATGGGGATCATCCCTCCCACCCCGAACCCGGTCAGTATGCGCCAGAAGAGCAGTTCCTCGTAGGTCCGGGCGAATCCCGTCAGCAGGCAGGGGATCTCGCCCAGGATGACCGCCCAGACCAGCAGGCGCTTGCGAGAGGAACGGTCGGCCAGGTAGCCCCAGGCCAGGGCCATCAAGGCCCCCAGCACCGTGAAAGCCGAGGACACAAGGCCCATCTGGAAACGGTCGACGGCGAACTCCCGCTCAATCAGGATCAGGTTGGGGAACAGGATGTTCTGGTCGGCGGTGAGGAAGAGGGCCATGGCGGCCAGGTACAGGAGGCCCAGCCGCCCCTGCCGGTTCAGCAAGGCGACATCGGCGATCCCCAAGCGCTGCCACGTCCGGTCCTTCATGGGCTCTCCCCCGGCCCGCGGCCGGCGAGCAGGGCCGCTCCCAGGGCTCCGGTGAACTGGGGTTCTTTGGGGAGGAGCAAGGGCCGTCCCACCAGCCGGGCGAACTCGCCGGTTACTCCCTGGTTCAGGGCCACCCCGCCGGTGAAGGCGACCTCCGGCTCCAGGCCCACCCGGCCGGCCAGCCCGTGCACGCGACGGGCGACGGCGCGGTGCAGCGCCGCCGCAATGTCCTCGCGGGAGACGCCCTGGGCCAGGTGGGATATGACCTCCGACTCGGCGAAGACCGTGCAGAGATTGCTGATGGTGATCTCCCGGCCGGAAGCGTTGGCCAGGGACGCCAGCCGGCCCACTTCCACGCCCAGGGCCCCGGCCATGACCTCCAGGAAGCGGCCGGTGCCGGCGGCACAGCGGTCGTTCATGGCGAAGTCGCGCACCCGGCCTTCTCCGTCCAACCCTATCACCTTGGAATCCTGCCCGCCCACGTCCACGATGGTACGGGCGGCGGGAAAGAGCAGGCGGATACCAGCGGCGTGGCAGGTGATCTCGGTAACCCGGCGGGCCGGAAAAGGCACGTCCAGCCGGCCGTAGCCGGTGACCACCACCGGCCAGCCGGTCCCGTCCGTCCGGGCCACCACCTGGCGGTAGGCTTCTCCGGCGGCCCGGCGGGGCAGGCTGCCGGTGGGCAGCAAGACCTGGGCCAGAACCCCGGCCTCGCCGCGGGCGACCGCCTTGGTGGTCAGTGACCCCACGTCTATCCCGATGCCCTGCATGACCCGTTCCTCCGGCTATCCAGCACTTCCAGGAAGGCGTCCACCCGGGTCCGGGCCTGCCCCTCGGAGTAGGCGCGGGCGTCGGCCATGTCAGCCTCCAGCAGGAGCGAGGGCACCGCCAGACGGTTTCCGATCTCGCGGGCCAGAGGCAGTTGGCCCAGCGAATAAGTCTTGCAGCTGCGACAAGAATGAAAGAGCACCCCGTCGGCCCGCTGGCCCTTCACCATGTGCAGCAGGCGTTCCAGCCGCCGGCCGAGGTCGATGTTGAGGATAACCTGCGAGTACTGGGTGGCCAGGGAGCCCAGTGGATCGTGGAGGTCCTCGGGCCCAAACTCGTATTCCCCCCAGGCCCAGGTGTAGGTCTCGCCGACGAAGGAAGCCCCCCGGGAGTGAAGGTAGCGGATCAGGCCGAACGCGTGCCAGATGGCGATGTTATCCCAGATCAACCGGTAACGCTCGCCCTGGACGGCCCCTTCGCCCCGGGCCACCCGCCCCTCCACTTCCCGGCACAGGCGCCGGAGGTAGTCGACACAGGCCCGGGTACCACGGAGGGTCACCATGGGGAAGAGGTTGGTGAAGGCATCCAGGGCGCCCACGGGGCAGGGCGCAGCCCGCCGGCAGAGCTGTACTTGGTTCCACAGCGCGACCGCCTCGGCGCTCAGCCGCAGCCTGGCAGCAAGCGCTCCCCGGGTTAGCTGCCGGCCCGTCTGGGCCTGGAGAAAGGCGATCGCTTCCTCGAGCTGCCGGCGCACGTAGTCCACCTGGTGAGCGGTCAACCGCTCGCTCACAAAGGGGAAGTCCAGGATGAAGAGGGGGACGCGGTAGTGCCGGGCGACCACCTCCCACCACTTCACCACCACGCCGCAGATGTTGCTGGCGGCGAAAAGCAGATCGGGTTCGGGCAGGGCCTTCCCTTTGAGGGGGCCCTGGCCGGTCAACATGGATCCGATACTGGTGCGGGCGTAAGAGCAGAGATCGGGAGAGTAGCCGGCAGCCTCGGCCGCCTCGCAGAGTTCGACCGCCAGGTGACGGCTGGCCGCGACGGCCGCGAAGTTCTCCGGGTAAACGGGGAGGATCCCCAGGGCGTGCAGGAGTTCTACGGGCGCCCCGCTGGTCACCCAGGCCACCGGCCGGCGGCGGCGCCGGGCCAGAAAGGCATCCCGGTAATGGGCGACCAGCATTGCCTTGAGCCGCCCATCGGTCTTCAGACGGCCCGTCACCGCCTGTCCCCTCCCCCCAGGGTCTCCAGGAACGCTTCCACGCGGGTGCGCGTCTGCCCCCGCGGCAGCGTCCCCTGCTCCAATTCCAGGGCCAGGCTGGGCACTTGCCGGGCCGCCAGTCCCGCCCGGAGGTACGGCAGGTCAAAGGCATGGGACTCGCAGAACTTCTGCAGTAGGAAGACCACTCCCTCGGCGCGAAGAGCGGCTACCTGCTCGAGCAGGGCGTCGAGCCGGCGCCAGGCGGGATGCTTAGCGGGACACGGGAGCCGGGCCAGGTAGGCCCGGGCCAGTTCGGCCACCGGGTTTGGCGGCGGCACGTCACCCCAGGCCCCGCCCAAGGCGACGTAGCGGGAACCCACGCACAGGTCATCCCCGACCACCGCCGCCCCCGCCAATTCCAGTTCTCGAAGCACCACCGGGGTCTCCAGGGCGCCGCCGGCAACCAGGATCCGCGTCCCGCCGGCCACCCCCGCCTCGTCCGGCAGGGCCAGCAGTTCCAGGGCGGCCAACCGGTCCATCACCTGGGCCCCCATGGCGGCCTCCAGGAACGGCCGGCCGGCCAGCCCACTCCCGGCCAGTGCCTCCCGGAGCGACCCGGCCAGGCGCACCGCCGAGTGAATGGCGTCGGCGACAACCGGGCCGCCCGCCACCCCCTCCAGCCACCGGCGGAAGCGCTCGAACTCCCGCGCTGCATACTCCTGAGCGGCCTCGCCCTCCACCCGGAGGGGGAGGTTGATGAAGAACAAGGAGCGGGCCGGCAAGTACATCCGCCATACCTCGGCCACCGCCCGCAGCGAGTCGCAGGTGTAGGGGAACACGACACCGGCCAGCCAGTCCCATTCCCCCCGCAAGGCCGCGTCCAGACAGCCCCGGGCAAAGGGGCAAGCGAAGCTCTGCAGGTAAGTATCTGCCGGGCCCGGAGGACCGCCGGGGGGAAACAGCCGCACCGGCTGAAGGCCTGCCGCCAGGATGAGTTCCTCCGGGGTATAGGAGCAGAGGTAGCCAATGGCCCCTCCCCGGGGTACGCCGTTGCCGGCCAGAGCCTGACGGAAGGCGTCCTGTCCCACCCTATCCGCCCCCTAGCTGAAAATCTTCCCGAACTCGCCGGCGATGGCGTCCCCGGGCACTACTATGGCCCCCTCCGGACACAGCTCGGCACAACAGAAGCAGGAGATGCAGCCGTCCTCAACCACTGGGTGAGGATCGAGCCGGATGACCCGGGGAGGGCAGTTCACCGCGCACTCACCACATCCGGTGCACCGCTCCGGGTTGACCCGCGGCCGGGTCGTGCTGATGGTCATCAAGGCCGCCGCCATCTCCAGGGGGGAGGACCGGAAGGTCGAGGGGAGGCGGAAGCCGGGGATCACCTCAAGCCGCCCCACCAGGTCGATGGCCTCGACCTCGCCCAGCCCGCGCTCGGCGGCGATCGAGAGGAGTCTCAGCGTGGCGGGGTCCACTCCCATCATCCGGGCCATCACGGCGTCCACCGCCACGCCGTCATAGCCGGCCAGGATCTTGCCCAGTGGCCGGGTCGTGCCGTGGGTCGGCCCGTTCCCCTCCATGGCCAGGACCCCGTCCAGGATGTGCAGGTCAGGCGGCCGGATGCGGTAGAGGTCGGCCAGGAGTTCGGAGAAGCGGTTGCGGGACGGGGCCTTGAGATGCAGGGCCGCCTTCGCCGCCCCGGCCACGTACCCAAAGCAGTTCTTCACGCACCCGGTCAGGGTGGTCAGGAGGTGGGTCTTGAAACAGGGCATGTTGACCACCAGGTCCGCTTCCAGCACCTCGCGGGACAGCGGGAAGGAGTCGGTGAAGCGGG
Organism: bacterium; assembly: GCA_031082145.1. Taxonomy (GTDB): domain Bacteria; phylum Bacillota; class Sulfobacillia; order UBA995; family UBA995; genus Ess09-15. The sequence continues at coordinate 35,593 of JAVHLP010000012.1, forward strand.
AGCCGGCGGGAACCTCCGCCACCTCCCGGGAGAGATTCAGGAACCGCCCCCGGGCCGCATCCAGGAGGCCGGTGGGCCGGGCGGTGTGCGCCGAGTTCACCTCCAGGCCGCCGGGATTGTCACCCACCACCACATCGGCCCCCCGCTCGAGCAGGTGGTCGACGACCGCCCCCACCACCAGTGGGTTGGTGGTGGCTCCCGCCTCCGGAGGGAAAGGGCCGATGATGTTGGGCTTGACCAACACCCGCCGGCCCTCAACGGCCAGCGGGAAGAGTGCGAAGACCTGTTCCACGGCGGCACGGGCCGCGAGACCCAGCGGGCGGCCGGGATCGACCTCGGTGATCAGCACCCGGGCCACGTCGGTCCACCTCCCCCGGCCGGCGGCTGGGAGAGTTCTGCCCCCTAGCGGGGGTTTCCTTCTCCGAACAGCAGTCTCCGGATCATGGCCGGAGGCAGGCTTCCATGCCGCAATAGGTCCTCGTGGAAGTCCCGGAGGCGGAAGGAAGCCCCGGCCCGGCGACGATAGTCGGCGACGATCTTCTGAATCTCCAGCTTCCCCATGAGGTAGCTCATGGGCTGGGTGGGGCTTGACGTGTACCGCCTGACCTCGGCCTTGGCGTTGACCGGCTCGAGGTTGGCCCGCCGCACCAGGAAGCCGACGGCCTCCTCCACCGGCATCCCCTCACAGTGCAACCCCACGTCGAGGATGATCCGGGCCGCCCGCCAGAGCTGATCCTTGAGCCGGGCCAGCTTCACCCGGGGATCGTCGAGATAGCCAAGCTGCTCCATGAGTTCCTCACAGTAGAAAGCCCAGCCCTCGGTGAAGAGGGTGCAATGCTCCATCCGGCGGACGGCGGTGGCCGCCCGGTTGGACCATACCAGTTGGAGGTGGTGCCCCGGATACCCCTCGTGCAAGGTGGTCACCGGGATCTTGTGGATGGAGTGTCCCTGCAACCGCTCCTCCTGCTGGTCGGGCGACATGCCGGGGCTTACGGGGGTGACCCAGAACCGCCCAACCTGCTGCTCTTCAAAGGGAGCGGGCGATACGTAAGCGGCATAGGGGATGATCGCCTGGGCGAAGAGAGGCGTCTCCTCGATGATCAGTTCCTCGCCAGGCGGTATCCCCACGATGGCCTCGTCCACCACGTACCGTCGCACCCGGGCCAGTTCCTCGCGGTACGTATCCAGCAGGCGGCCGGCTTCCGGGTGCTCCTTCTTGAGGTCGGCGTACAGCTCGATCCAGTCCCGGTCGGGGTCGATGGCCGCCCCGGCCTCCCGGCAGAGCCCGAGGGTCTCCTCGAAGAGCCGCCAGCCCTGGGCCTGGAGGGTCTCGCCGTTGTAGTCCAGGAGGTGATCCTCGGCCAACATGGCGTCGAAGAGCCGGCGTCCCGCCGCGAAGTCGCCGGTCGAGTTGGGCAGGAGTTCGCCCAGCCATCCCCGGTAGGCTTCAAGGGCCGCCACCGCGCCGGCGTTGGCGTCCAGTACCTCCCGCTTGATCCCGTCCGGAAGCGAACCGGCGACGTGCGGGATCAGCGAGTTGAAGAAACCGGCGCCACCGGCCGCCATCTCCTGGGCCGTCTCGGTCCAGACCCGGGGAGGGTTCTCGACGTTCTGGCGGGCCTGGGCGAGAAGGGCCGGCACCTGGCGGAGCCGCGAGGCCAGGCTCCGCATGCGGTCTTCCAGCGGGGCAAACTCGCGGGTGATCAGCAGGTAGCCGCCAAACATGGCCAACTGCAGGTACATCCCCGGGTCGCGCTGGAACGGGCGCCACTCGGCCAGCGTTCGTTCCCAGCCGCGGATGCTCCGCAAGGCCAGTTCCCGGTCAACCGCGGCATCCGGGGTCAGATCCGAGGGGTCGATCCCCTCCAGCTCGCGGCGATGACCGCGCAGCGCGGCCAGGTGACCGTCCAGGGTTGCCGGCGAGTAGTCTCCCAACTCACCGTCGTACTTGTGAAACCCCTGTTGCGTGGCGCCTACTGGACTGGCCTGGAAGAGCCGGTCGATGAGGCTGTCGAGCAGGCGGCCGAGGCGGGCGGTGGCATCGGATCGGTTCATGGCGGGTCCTCCTCCCGGCGACATGCGAGCGCTCCAGTTTTCGGGAGGGGAGGGAGCGTTTCCTGCCGGCGGCATGGCGCCGGCCCGGGCCGGGCACTGGCCGGAGGGGAGGACTGGGATCCCCCATCCAGTACCTCCTGGTTACCGGGCGGATAGTCACCATCCTGCCCCTGGCCCTGTTCCTCACCCTGTCGGTGATGGGCAAGCGCCCCCTAGCCGCTCCGGCCCACGCCCCTGCGCCCCGCTACCGGGGAACCGCCGCCACGCGTACCCTGACTGACCCCACGGCTCCCGGCGCGCCTCACCGCACCGGGGGCCGCCGGGTCCGGCCGGCCAGTTGGGCCGTCCAGGCGACGCCGGTGAACACGGCCAGGAGGACGACGAGGGCGGCAACAACCCCCGACCGCAGGAAGACCGCCAAGCGCCAGGCCTGCGCCCGCGCGAGGGCCAGGGTCGCCGGGTCGGCCAGGGCCGCGGGCGGTTCGCGGCCGGCCAGTTCCGCCGCCAGTCTCCGGACCTCGTCTACCAGCAGCTCGGCGGAGACCGGGGAGCAGGCCAGCCTCTCCTCGTGCCCGCCGGCCCGCCACTCCCCGGCGGGAATCAGGTAGCCAAGGGCGTCGTTGGCCAGACCCAGGACCAGGCAGGGCGAATCGCCGGCGGCTTCCCGTAGCTGCCTGCCTACCGTGAACAGGGCCTCCCCCGGCAGGGCGGCCAGGCAGGCCGGTCCCAGCCGGATGAACCAGACCTCGGTCTCCACCATCCCTCGCCGCGCCTGCCGGGCGGCCAGCCCCAGCTGCCAGGTCAGAGCCAGGCGCCAGTTGGTGACCGGCACCGCTACCGTCCGCCAGGCGAAGTCCAGGGCGGCCCCTGAGCCCGGGCCGGGGAGGGTGCGAAGAGAAGCTTCCACCAGATCGGCCAGGGACTCGCCGTAGTTGCGGGGAGCGTCGGACCCAGTTCCCCCGGGCCGCACCGGCACCTGATCGCCGGCAGCCCCCGTGAAGTAGAGTGCCACCCCGCCGGTTCGACTCTCCAGCCGGGCCGCCAGGTACCCGGGGAAACCGGCGCCCAGCATGCGGTTGGTCGCACCCGTGAGAACGGGCCGGGCGGCGAAGCCGACCAGCGTGGCCACAGCGACGCCCCCTGCCCCTTGCAGCCGGAGGACGGTGAGCTCCTCGGCTTGGGGGCCGGCCGGGTCGCGGTAGTTGCGCGTCCGGCCGGGGGCGGCAACGGTCGCCGCCGTCAGTCTCACCGGCTCCCGTGCCCCGAGCGCTTGCAGTATAACGAGGGCCATCTCCTCCCGCAGGAACTCCCGGTAGGAGCGGCTGATGCCTCCCCCCAGGCCCAGGGTGTCCGGCCCGGCATGAGTGTTGGTGCAGGCTATCAACACCGCCGGTGGCTCTCCCTCCGTCCAGGCCTGGGCCACCCGGGCACGGACAGCCTCCACGTCCTCCCGGAACAGGCCCACCAGGTCGGCGGAGACCAGGACCAGAACCCGCCCGCCCTGCGATAGGGCGACAGCCCGGACTCGGAGATCGGTCTCGACGCCCTGACTCCTTCTAACCGGGCCAAGGCCGTAGCCCGCCATCCAGACCGGGCCGGAAGGGGTAATGGTGCGGCGGGCCGCTCCCGCCAGCAGGTCTTCCCCGGGAGGATCGGCCCCGACCTTGCCCGGGGCCAGGAACAGCAGACCGGCCACCAGGAGGGCGGCTCCCCTCCTACTCAAGGCCGGCGCCGGCCCCCGGCGCCGGCTCCAGGGCCAGTCGCAAGGCTCCGCCGGCGAGGGTGACCGCGAGCAGCAGTGCGAAGGCGACGGGCCAGGGCGCCGGCCGGCAGGAGCCGGCCAGCAGCCAGGCGGGGCCGGCCAGGCCCAGGCAGGCCCAGGCCAAGTTCAGGACCTGCCGCCCGGGGATCAGCCGGGGCCAGAACAGAGCCGCAGGATAGAAAGCAACCAGGACGATAGGACTTCCCCGGGTCAGCAGGGCCGATGTGACCACCGACGCGGCAAGTAGCGCCAGCAGCGCCCAGCGCCGGTCCTCAGGGGATTGTTCTCCCCCGGCCCGCCGTGTTAGCCAGCCAACCCCGGCCAGGGCCAGGCCGGCTACCGCCGGCCAGACTTCGCGGTACCAGCCCGCCCCGGCGGCCAGGGCGCAACCCAACCATATGGCCCACCAGGAACCCTCGGTCACCAGGGGCCGCCAGGCTCCCTGAAGCCTGCGGCGGCGGCGCTGGGCCCGGGTCTGGCCAGGCGTCGGCGGGAGCCTTCCCTGGTCGAACCGATAGGCTTGGACGGCGGCCAGTACGGCCGCCTCGTCGGCCAGCCAGCGCCACGGGCGGCGGACCCGGCGGAGGCCACGGCCCAGCGCCAGCGATAGGGGGAAGAAGGCGGCCAGTTGGGCCAGCCATAGCCCCGGGGCGGTGACGTAACGAGACCCCAGCACCAGGTAAAGGGTGGAGGAACGACCGATCCCGGCCGCGTCCGGACGGGGGATGACCGGCAGTTCGTCCACGCTATGCAGGAGGCGCTCCACGGCCCGGCCGAAGGCGGCCAGGTCCAGAGCGTCCGGCCCCGTTCCCTCCAGGGCGATCCGGGAGAGGGTGCCGGGGGCGGGATCGGCCACCAGCAGAAGCTCGCGCAACTGGACCGCCCAGCCCTCGGGCGCCGGCCCCGCCTCGCGGGTCACCGCCGCGTTGGCCAGTTGCCTGAGCCAGAGTGGCGGGTAGGCGCCGGCGGGCTTCACCGTCACCGCCGCCCGCCCCTCCACCCGGTAGCTCAGGTGCACATGAAGGACCACCGGCCCGGGTGCCTGAACAGGAGCGCTCACGGACAGAAGCAGGCTCCGCCTCGGATCCTGAGCCGCCAGGGCCCTGGCCAAGGCCGGCAGCAGGGCGGCCGCCGGCCCCGGCTCGGCGGTGACCAGGATGTACTCCCCGGCGCCGGGACCCTGGCCGGGGACGACCTGCGACTCTGAGGCCGGCGGGCCGGCGATGGCCGCGGCAACGTCCGGCGCTTCCAGGACCGGCTGGGTGAGCGACAAGAGAGGCGGGGGCAAGGTCCGGGACAGGCCCAGGGCCAAGCCGGCGGCCAGGATCAGGCTGAGCAGCCCGGCCGCCCAGCCGGGAGAGCGGTAGACCCAGCGCGTCCTGGCGGGCAATGCGGCACCGGTGATGGGCCGTCACCCCCTTGAGGAGCAGATTCACCGTCAGGTCGCCCTGGACCTTCCGGCTGCCGCCGGAGGGGCCGGCGACTAGCGGTCCGCCGGGCGAGCGTCCCTGCCGGTGACCAGGAGGTAAGCGGCCAGGATCAACAAGTGGAGGGTGAGAGAAAGGGTGAAGTCATGGGGGAGGCTCCAACCCGGGGCGTAGGCGCGGGCGCCCAAGCGCAGGAACAGGATTTGGTGGCCGGTGAAACCGAGGGGAAAGAGGAGGAGCCATCCCAGTCGCTGTAGCGCCGCCTCAGGCAGGTAATGCACAAAAGCTATCACCAGGGGGATCCAGGCCAAGAGGGCCATCAAGGGCACGCCCTGAACGGTCAGCCAGCCGGTGCGGGCAAAACTCCAGAGGCCAAGGACCGGGCTCCCCAGCAGGTTGACGGCGGCCGCCAGGGCGAAACCGGCCAGGACCCCAAAGGGCAGCAAGCGCCGGAAGTGGTCCGGCGGCACCACGAGAAGGCCGAGGACCCAGAAGAAGCCCGCCGCCGCAGTGTAGATCATCGGCTCGCACCTCCCGGCTGCGGTTAGTGATAACCCGGCCGGGCATCCGTTATGCCCTTCGGACCAGCAGGAGGAGCAGCCACAGCAGGCCGAGACAGCCGGCGGCTGGGTAGACGGAAGCCACCAAGCGGGGAAATCCCAGCCCGCTGGCGACAAGAGCCGCCAGTCCGGCCATCAGGGCACGATGCCGGAATAGGCGGCTGTCCCCGCCCGCCAGGCGGGCCGCCATCCCGTAGACCCCGCCCACGGCCGTGGTGTAGATCTCCAGCCACAGGATGACCGCATAGGCGGGGGCCAGCCGGGCACTGAGGATGCGGGCCACGTACAACATCGGCACCTGGTGGGCGGCGGAAAGGGGGGCGGTGACCAGGATAGCCCGGTAGATGGCCGCCGCGGCGACGCCAAGAGCGGCGGCGCCCAGGGCCGCCCCTGCGACGAGGCTGCGGCGGTCGCGGGTGGCGGAACCCAGGGGGCCCAGCACGGGGGTGGCCAAGAGCAGGTTGTAGGAGGCGTAGAGCAGCGCCGCCAGCCACCAGCGGCCGAGGACACCGCCACCGGTCAAGGCGGCGGGGACCGGGCCCGGCCGGCCGGTGACGGCCAGCCCTAGGGCGGTGCCGATCGTCACCGTCAACAGGACCGGGGCTACCACGACGTTGGCGGCCACCACTCCCGTGAGGCCCTTCAGCACGGTGGCCGTGGACAGGGTGAACATGAGAACCGATCCGAGGAAGGCGGGCATGCCGAGCTGCTCGGCGAAGAGGGCCCCCGAGCCGGCGAACATGACCGAGGTGGCTCCGAGGAGGAACGCCGTGATGGTAACATCCGCCCAGCGACCGAGGCGACCACCGGCTACCGCCTTCACCACCTCACCGTGGGAGACGGCGTTCACCCGCCGGCCGGCCAGCATCACCAGTATCCCGAAGAGGGCGAAGAGCGCGGTGGCCAGTCCGAGACCCCAGGCCCCGCGGGGTCCGAAAGAGGCGAAGAACTGCAGGATCTCCCGACCGGAGGCAAACCCGGCCCCGACCACCGTCCCCACGTAGGTGGCGGCGACAGCGAAGAAGCCGGGCCGGGATCGTCGCATGTTCCATGGCTATTCCGCGATCCCGCCCCCTAAGCGGGGAGTCAGGCCCTGCTATCCCGGACCCGCCGGACCCGGGGTCCCTCCGGGCCGTCCTCCACCGCGTAGCCCATCTCCGCCAGGCGATCGCGGATCGCGTCGGCCCGAACCCAGTCGCGGTCGGTTCTAGCCGCCCGCCGTTCATCCAGCAAGGCCAGCACCTCATCGGGAACCCGGCCGGCTGCCGGGCCCAGCCGCCCGGCGGCCGCCTCGTCAAGGCTGAGCCCCAAGACCTTGTCCCACTCCAGCAAGAGCCCGAGGGCCTGGCCGGCCCCGACCGGTCGCTCCCGGATCACCTGCCAGGCGAGGGCCAGCCCTCGCGGCAAGGCCAGGTCGTCGGTTACCGCCTCCAGGAAGGCCGCGGCGAGCTCGGCCGGGGCGGGGGCAGGTTCCTCCACCTCCCCGGCCAGGGTGTACAGGGCGTCCCAGAGCCGGTCGAGGGCCCTGGCCGCGGCCTCCAGGGCCTCCCAGGTGAAGTTGAGCCGCGTCCGGTAGTGGGCGTTGAGGCAGAAATAGCGATATGCCAGGGGATGATAACCCCTGCCGGCGAGGTCGTCCAGGGTGTAGGTGTTGCCGAGGCTCTTGGCCATGCGGCCGCCGTCCACCATCAAGAACTCGTTGTGAAGCCAGCGTTTCACCACCGGGTGCCCGGCCACCGCGTCGGATTGGGCGATCTCGTTCTCGTGGTGTACGGGGATGTGGTCGGCCCCCCCGGTATGGATATCAATGTGGCGGCCCAGATACTCCATGGCCATGGCCGAGCACTCGATGTGCCAGCCGGGATAGCCCCGGCCCCAAGGGCTGTCCCACTGCATGATGTGCTCGGGTTCGGCCTTGCGCCAGAGCGCAAAATCGGCCGGATGACGCTTCTCCGGGTTGAGTTCCACCCGGGCTCCCGCCTCCTGGGCATCCAGGTCCAGGCCGGAGAGCCGTCCGTAGCCGGGCGCGCGGGCGACGTCGAAGTAGACCCCGTCGGTGATCTCGTAGGCGAAGCCCAACTCCACAAGGGTCTTCACCATGGCGATCATGGCCGGGACGTGCTCGGTCGCCCGGCACAACACGGTGGGGCGCTTGATGTTGAGGGCCGCCGTGTGTTCCAGGAACGCCCCGGTGTACAGGTCGGCGATCTCCCACGGGGTTCGGCGCTCGCGCCGGGAGCCGGCGACCATCTTGTCCTCGCCCTCGTCGGCGTCGGACTCCAGGTGGCCGACGTCGGTGATGTTCATGACGTGCCGCACCTGGTAACCCGTGACCTCCAGCACCCGCCGCAGGCTGTCGGCGAAGACATAGGCCCTGAGGTTGCCCACGTGGGCGTAGTCGTACACGGTGGGGCCGCAGGTGTAGATCCCGACCAGGGGGGGGTTGATGGGTTCCAGCCGCTCCTTGCGGCGGGTCAGGGTGTCGTACAGGTAGACGGGCCGCACACCATCCCTCCCCTCCGGGGTAGGCTTCCTTGGCCCGCCAGCCCTGATGCGCCGCCAGTCCTCCGGCCGTTCAAGCCGGACGATCGCCGGTCAGTTACCCACCCGCTCGGCGGCTTCGGCCGGGACCGTCAGGGCCAGGGAATCGCCCGACAGGCGTCGCAGCTCGAAGCGAACCTCCCGGGCAGGGCACCACATCAGGTGACGGTCCGCCTCCTGCCACCCGAAATTCCACCGCATGTCAGCCTCGGTGCGAAAGGTGTGGAGGATTGGGAAGAGGCGGTAGAAGATCTCCCCACAGAGACCGCCGGGCGTGCAATAGCTGAACTCGTACACATCTCCCGGCTCGTGACCTGCCCGGCAGCGGTGTTCCGGGTCGCCGCCCGGCCCCACCTCGAGTATGGTCACCCGGAACTGGCAGGGTTCCGCGAACCATCTCCGCATACTCCACCCTCCCTTCCCGGGAATGCTTCGGCGGTCGGACGGCTTCCCCTGCCTCAGTCCCCCACCGGCCGCCCTTTCCGGTCCAGGATGCGGGCGGCGTTCCCACCCAGGATGGCGGCGACCGTGTCCGGCGCCAGGGGCAGGCTGCGGATGGCCTCGAGGTTACCGCGGATGTCGGGCACGCCGGGCCAGTCCGATCCAAACACGACCTTGCCGGCCAGCCGCTCCAGTTCTGGATAGTACACCAGCAGCTTCCTGGGTGGCAGGCCGGCAATTTCCAGGTAGACGTTGGGGTGCAGGCGGGCCAGGAAGAACGCCCGGTCGTACCAGAAGCCCCGACCGCCGTGCACCAGGAGGATGGTCAGCCGGGGGAAATCCACGGCCACATCGTCCAGGTAGAGGGGATCTCCATACTTGAGGCGCGACCCCCGGAACACCGAGGAACCGGTATGCACCATGACCGGGAGCCCCAAGGCCTCGGCCCTGGCGTACAGCGGGTACAGCATGGCCTCGTTCGGATAAAAGAGCTGGTAGGTCGGGTAGAGCTTGATCCCCCGGAAGGCGAACTCGCCGGCCAGGCGCTCCAGCTCGGCCGCCGGATCGGCGATCAGGTAAGGGTTAAGACTGCAGAAGGGGATCAGCCGATCCCTCCCCCGGCAGAACCGGGCCACATCCTCGTTGGATATCGTGCCGGTGGTGATCGGGCTCATCTCCGCCAGCACCACCCCCCGGTCCACGCCCGAGGCTTCCAGGAAGGCCACGAAGGCGCCCGGGTCGGCCAGTGCCCGGAGCCGGTCCTCGAGGTCAGGCCCGGCCACCTCCCGCATCCACTCCACCACCCAGGGGTGGTAGGTGTCCCCCACCACCGGGTGCAGGTGAAAATCAATGACCGGAGTCAAGAGCCACCTCCCTCCCTCTCTCTGGTACTTCCCCGCCAACCCCCTCCCCGCCTGCTTTGGGAGCACAGACTGGGGCAGCTCCGGAGGGAAGGCCCGGGCAGCCGTCGAACCCAGTTGGGGGAGGGATCGCTGGTGGAGTTGCTGGCGGGCAAGTCCGGACTCGTTGTGGGGGCGGCCAACCACCGTAGCCTTGCCTGGCACATTGCCCAGGCCGCGGCCGAGTCGGGAGCGCGGGTGGTGCTGACGTACCAGAACGAACGGCTGGGCGAGAACGTCCGCAAGCTGGCGGGCGGCTTGCCCGGGGCCCTGACCTTTCCCTGTGACGTCACGGCGGAGGACGATCTCGGCCGGCTGGAAGGCTTCCTGGGCGACGAGTTGGCGGGCCTGGACTGGCTGGTCCACAGCGTGGCCTGGGCCCGGCGGGAGGAACTGGAAGGCGAGTTCCTGGGCACCTCGCGCGAAGGCTTCCGGGAGGCCCACGACGTGAGCGCCTACTCCCTGGTGGCGCTGGCGCGCCTGGCCCGCCCCCTGATGCGCTCGCGAGGCGGGGGCAGCATCCTCACCCTTACCTTCGCCGGTTCCGAGCGGGTCTTCCCCGGCTACAACGTGATGGGGACGGCCAAGGCTTCGCTGGAAGCGGCAGTCCGCTATCTCGCCCACGACCTGGGAAAGGACAACATCAGGGTCAACGCCATCTCCGCCGGGCCGGTGCGGACCCTGGCCGCCAGCGGCGTCCGGGGCTTGGTGCGGATGTTGGAGCTCTACCGGGAACGGGCGCCGCTCAGGCGCTCGCCAGACGCGACCGAGGTGGCCGATGCCGCCCTCTTCCTACTCAGTCCCATGAGCCGCGGCGTCACCGGCGAGGTCCTCCACGTCGATGGCGGCTACCACGTCACCGGCGTCTGAGGAGGGCTAGCCCCCTTAGCGCCGGGGCAGTAGGGCCCGGCGGAATTCCTCCCAGTACGTGGGCGGCTCGTAGCCAACCCGCCACATCCCCAGGCCACCCAGGTTATACTCGGCGATCAACCCCAGCTTCATCGCCAGGCCCTTGGGCTCCGTCACCCAGACCCGGTACCAGATACCGGTCTCGGGATGGCGGTAGCGGAAGGTGAGCTCCGCGGTGACCGGATCGGGAACCAGGGGGATACCCAGTTCCTCGGCCCGGGCTATGGCGCTGCGGGCGAAGATGGCGGTCGCCCGACCTCCGTTCTCCGGCCACTGGTACCCATAGGAGGGTATGCCCAGCAGGAGCTTCGACGGGGCCACCTGGCTGGTGGCGTAGGCCATGACGCTGCTGGCCCAGTTAAGAGCCCCGACCGGCCCGGGTACACTGGTCGAATAGTGCTGGTCATATGTCATGACCAGCATGTAGTCCACCAGCCGGCCCAGCCCGGCATAGTCATACGCGGTAGCCCAGGTCTGGGCCATCATCGCCGCATTGCGGGCCGGCACCGAGGTCGTCACCAGGTAACTGCCGGGCCGGAGGGCGGCCACCACCTCGGCGACAAAACTGGTGTAAGCAGTTCGATCGGCGGGATCCAGGTTCTCGAAATTGAGGTCGACACCCGAGTACCCCCGGTCCATGAGGCCGAGCAGGGCCTGGATGGCCCGCTGGCGGGCCGCCGGGCTGTTCAGCAGCCGGCTGTTCACCGCCCGGTCGTGATTGCCCAGCATGGCCAGAACCGGCCTCCCCTTCGCCGCCGCCCAGGCCATCGTCCGCGGGCTGTCGACGCCGGCCAGCTCGCCGGCCCCGCTGAGGCTGTAGGACACGTAGGCCAGTATGTCAATGCCGCTACCGTGCTCCAGCAGGGATTGGTACGCGCTGTCGGTGTTCACGAAGTAAGCCAGCACAATGGCCCGCGGTAACACGCTGGGGGGAGTGACGGGGGCCCGGGGCATGGGGGAGATCTCCTGCACCACGTCTCGGAAACGGATAACCATCTGGGCCGCCTCCGCCCGGGTAACGGCCTCGAAAGGGGCGAAGCGGCCCGGTGCTCCGGGAACGCCCGGCCGGGGGAGGATCACCCCGGTGCGGACGGCGGCCGAGGCATCGGCGGCCCAGCCGGGCACCTCCTGCCCGTCGGAGAAACGCAGGAATTGCCGGGTCTCCGGCTTGACTCCCAGCCCGACCAGGTAGCGGCCCAGGATCAGGGCCATCTCCACCCTGGTGAGCCCGGGAGCCGGGCGGAAGGTGCCGTCGGCGTAGCCCTCGATGAGCCCGGCCGCCCTCACCGCCGCCACCTGCGGACGATACTGCTCGGGGACGGCATCCCAGTCGCGGAAGGGCGGTTCGGCCACCTCGGGAGCTTCCAGTTCAAGGGCCCGGGCCGTCCAGACGGCGAAGTCGAGCCGGGTAACGGGCTCGTCAGGACGGAAGCGACGGTCTTCGCTGGGCTCAACGATGCTGCCGTACAGCAGCGCCCGAATGTAGATCTCGGAGTTGTGCCCCCGGATGTCCGAGAACTCGATGATGACCTCGGCCCCGGCCGGTGTCGCGGCCGCCAGGACCAGGGAAGCCAGAACGAGCAGGACCACCGGGAACCGGGGCTTCATGGGTACACCTCCGCTATTTGTCGAAAGAGGGAGTTCTCGCCGCGGGAGTAAAATCCCTGCTCTAGAGGGTCAAATGTGCAACTCCCGCCAGTTGCCTCCCCGATAGCGGAGGTACATCAGGGTGCCACGAACCGCCAGGTCCACCGTCATCGCCACCCATGCGCCGGTGAGGCCCAGTCGCGAGGTGAACAGCAGGGCTAGAGGTATCCGCACCAGCCAGATCCCGGTGACGGTGATGGCCAGCGTCCAGCGGGTGTCTCCCGCCCCTCGCAAGGCGCCCGCCATGACCATGCAGGAGGCCAGGGCGGGCTGGGCCAAGCCAACAATCTTGAGGCAGACAGAGGCCATAGCCACCACTTCGGGGTCGGACGTGAAGACGAGCACCAGCGGGCGGGAGAACAGGAAGAAGAACGCTCCCAGGACCGACATCAGCGTTGCCGCGTAGCGGAGGGTCTGGTACCCGGCAGCCTCGGCGACCCGCGGTTGGCGGGCCCCCAAACCCTGCCCCACCAGGGTGGTGGCGGCAAGAGCGAATCCGAAGCCGGGGGTAAACGACAGCGACTCGGCGTTCAGGGCCACCCGGTGGGCGGCATAGGCCGCGGTGCCCAGACCGGCGACGATGCGGGCATAACCGGTCATGCCCAGGCGCATCAGCAGCTGTTCACCGGCCGCCGGGAGACCGACCCGCAGCAGCCGGCGCAGGGTGTCCGGCCGGCCGGCCGGCCGGCGGAGCGAAAGCCGGATGCGGGTGCGGCCGGTCGCCAGGATCCAGAGCGTAAGCCCGGCGGCCAGCACGCGGGACAGCATGGTTGCGATGCCGGCTCCCGTCACCTCCAGCCGCGGCAGTCCCAGGTACCCGAATATGAGCACCACGGCGGCCACCACGTGGAACGCGTTGGCCACACCGGCGATCCAAAGGGGAGTCCGGGTATCGCCGGCGCCCCGCATGATGGCGTTTCCCACCACCGATAGGGCCAGGAAGGGTACCGACACGCACATCAGGCGGAAGTAGGGGGCGCCCCGCGCCAGCACCTGGGGTTCGGCCCCCATCAGGGAGAGGGCCGGGACCGCGAACCCGAACGCCCCCGCCCCGAGTAGGAGACCCAGGCCGGCGGTGACGAGCAGGGCCTGGCGGCCGGCCTCGCAGGCCTCCGTGTGCTCCCGGGCGCCGTAATGACGGGCCACCAGGGCGGTGGTTCCGACATTGAGGGCGGCAAAGCCGACCATGATCAGCATCACCAGTTGGTCGCTGAGCCCCACGGCGGTGATGGCGGCGGCGCCGATCCGGCCTACCAGGATCATGTCGACGAAACCCAGGGCCATCTGCAGGAGCTGCTCTCCCACGGCCGGCCAGGCCAGGGCGACCACGCGGCGGCGCAAGGGGCCACCGGTGATGAGGCGGCGCCAGCGGCGGTGCAGCGAGACGGTTGTGACAGGTACCGGCAGCGGCAAGCGGGTCACCTGGCAGTGCCCCTTCGCCTGAACCCCCGGCTTTTCCTGCGGGTGAAGCACCCGCAGGTGACGCGCTTCAGGGAGCGAAACCTTTACGAAGCGGTCACGTCACTTGGTCAGAGGTGAGCGGCTTGCTCGAAGTGAGAGGGCTGAGCAAACGGTTTGGCCGGGCCGGGATCCTGGCCGTCGACGGCGTTAGCTTCGCGGCCGCCGGGGGAGAGGTCTTCGGCCTGCTGGGCGAGAACGGCGCCGGCAAGACCACGACCCTGCGGATGCTGGCCACGGTCCTGCAACCCACTTCCGGGACGGCCACCGTCAACGGTCACGACCTGGTGACGGAAGCGACAGCGGTTCGCCGCCAGATCGGGGTGGTGTCCTCCGAGCCGGGGGTCTACGACCGGCTGACCCCGCGGGAGCATCTCTTCTACTTCGCTGGCCTGCACGACCTGCCGCGGGCCGAGGCCGGGCGGCGGGCGGACAGGCTCATCAGCCGCTTGGGCATGGAGGAGTTTGCCGACCGGCGCTCCGCCCAGCTCTCCCGGGGCATGAAGCAGAAGGTGGCCCTGGCCCGGGCCCTCCTCACCGACCCGCCGGTGCTGCTGATGGACGAGCCGACGGCCGGTCTCGATGTGACCTCCGCCCGGGTGGTGGAGGAGTTCATCGAGGAGTCACGGTCGGCGGGCAAGAGCATCATCTTCTCCAGCCACATAATGAGCCAGGTGGAGAAACTATGCGACCGGGTGGCGGTCATCCACCGCGGCCGGATCGTGGCCGCCGGCACCGTGACCGAGTTGAAATCGCGGTCCCTGCAAGAGCGATTCGAGGACGTCTTCGTCCGTCTGGTAGGTGAAGAAGCGTGAAGCGGTCAGACTTCAGCTGGCGTCACGTCGGGGTGGTCTTCCGCAAGGAACTCCTGGACACCTCGCGCGACCGGCGGACCTGGTTCGGCATGGTCATCATGCCGCTCTTGCTCGTACCCCTGCTGCTGCTGGCCATGCCCGTGGTGGTGGAGGGGCAGATGGAGAAGGTCCGCCAGGCAACCGTCCGGGTGGCGGTGGTGGGGGCGGCCCACCATCCCGGCCTGGTGGATCACCTCAAGGGAACGGACGCGGTGGAAGTGGTCACCGCCGGCGACCCCGAGGCCGACCTGGCCGATCGCCGGATCCAGGCCATTGTCTACCTCCCCGAGGGATTGGCCGAGAGCCTGGCGGCGGAGATCCCGGCCCCGGTGCGGGTGGCCTACGATGGCTCCGATCAGAACTCAGTCGAGGCCCAGGGACGGATCGTGCGCGCCCTCTCCGCTTACTCAGCGCTGATTGTCGCCGAACGTCTGGCCGCCCGGGGGATGGACCCGGTCATCCTGCATCCCCTCGGTCTGTCGGTGGAGAACCTGGCTCCCCCCCGCCGGATGATAGGCTTCGCGTTGGGGCTGATCATGCCGATGATGCTGGCCATGTGGGCCACCCTGGGTGGCCTGTACGCGGCCATCGACGCGGCCGCCGGCGAGAAGGAGCGAGGCACCCTGGAGCCGCTGCTCTCGGCACCACCCGCGCGGATTGCCGTGGTGCTCGGCAAGTACTTCACGGTGGTGCTCACCTCAATGATAGCCGCCGGTATCTCAATGCTGGGAATGGTGGTGGCGTTCACCATCCGGCCCACGGCCTTGTTGGGCCCGGGCGCGGCGGGAACCGCGAGTCTGGCCGAAGTGCTGCCACCGGCCGCGGCCGGGACCATCTTCCTGGTGGCGCTGGGCTTGGCCGGTGTCTTCTCCGCCCTGCAACTGGCCGTGAGCCTGCGCGCCCGCAGCTTCAGGGAAGCCCAGACCTACCTGTCGCCGCTCTCGCTGATGATCGTCATGCCGGCCGTCTTCACCCAGTTCATGGCGCCGGACCAGGTACCGACCTGGTTCTACTATGTCCCACTGCTGAACAGCCTGATGGTCTTCAAGGAAGCGCTGATGGGGATCGTCAACCCCGGGCATATCGTCACCACCCTGGCCGTGAGCCTGGTGGGAATCCGTCTGACCCTGGGCTTCGCGGTGGCCAGTTTCCGCCGGGAGCAGGTGCTGTTCCGGGTGTAGGCGTAAAGCCCGGTCACAGTAGCTTGCGGTAGATGCGATAGGTCTTGTAATGGGTCCCCCCCACGCTCTCGGCGTCCCGCCGCATGGGCAGGTTGGTCTCGCCGATGGTGGAACCCTCTGCCCAGCGGTATCCCCGGCGCCTGGCGGCCTCCAGGGCCCGGAGGAAAATGGCCGCCGGCACCCCCTTCTTGCGGTAGGACGGCACCACGAAGAGGACGAAGAGGCGGCCCCCGTCTATGCGTCGCCGGTGCCACAGGAATTTGAGCCAGCCCAAGGGGAATAGGCGGCCGTCCAGATGCCTCAGCACCTGGTTGTAGTCAGGCAGGGCCAGGTTGAAACCGATCGGATCGCCTGCGCCGGATCGGGCGATGTAGATGAACTCGGGAACGGCCAAGGGCCGTAACCGCCGGGCCATAGCCCGGAGCTCCTCCAGCCGGGGAGGGGTGAGATCGGGCCACTCCCGCGGCATGGCCTCATCCAGGACCTGCTTGATGGCCCTGATCTCCCGCTCCAGGTCGCCCAGTTGCAGCCGATCTACCCGGTAGCGGAACTTCCGCATGGCGTAGTCAACCACCCGGCGGTAGCGCTCCGGCGCCGGGCCGAGATCATAACGGTAGGCGTACAAGTCCTCAGCCTTCTCAAAACCGTAACGCTCGAGGAACTCCGCGTAGTAAGGAGGGTTGTAGCTGTTCAGGAGAACCGGCGGCGAGTCGAACCCCTCCACCAGTAACCCCCGGTAGTCGTCGCCCCAGGTGGGGGAGACGGGCCCCTTGACCTGGACATACCCCCGCTCCCGCAGCCAGGCCAACCCCGTGTCCAGCAAGGCCCGGGCGACGGAGTAGTCCTCTGCGCACTCGAACAAGGTGAAGTAGCCGTCGCGGGTGCCCTTGGACCGGTTGATGGTCTCGTTGGCCCCCACCGCCAGTCGCCCCACCACCCGGACTCCGTCCCTGGCCAGGAACAACTCCATCGGACCGGCCTGGCGGAGAGGGTTGGCGCCGGCCACGATTGCCCGCATGTCCCGCAGCAAGGGGGGCACCCAGTTGGGGTCGCCGCGGTAGAGCTGCCAGGGCAGCCGGAGAAAGGAGCCCTGCTCCCGCCCTGTCAGGGACCTGACGGTGAACCGCACGTCACTTCCTCCTCTCGCCGGAGGGCGATGGCCGCCCGCAGGCGGGCGTGCTCCGCGCGGTCGATGCTGTAACCGGTCAGGGCCAGCATGGCCAGAAAGAACAACAAGGCGGGCAAGGGGCCCAGCAAGGCCCGCATGGCCAGGAGAGCCGACCGGGGCTGGACGGCTCCCGCCACATAGCCCGAGTAGTGAAGAACCGCCCCCACCGCCAGGATGGCCCCGGAAGAGGCCAGCTTTTGCAGGAAAGTCAGGAGCCCGTAGTAGGCCCCCTCCCGGCGCCGCCCGGTGGCGAGTTCATCGAGTTCTAGGCAGTCGGGTACCATAGACCAGGGGATCACGTGCGCGGCCGAGACGCCGATCCCGGCCAGGAAGGCCAGGGCATAGGCGGCCGCCCGCTGGCCGGGAGCCAGGAAGCTGACCGCGACCAGCACACCGGCCAGGAAACCCAGGCCCGCCACATAGGCCGCTCGCTTGCTGGTGGCCCGGCTGAAGTGGACCCAGGCCGGCAAGAACAGGGTGGCGGTCACGAACATGGTGCCCAGGATGCCGGAATGTCCGCTTCCATCCCCATCCAGTAGGTCAGGAAGTAGATGAGGACGGTGGAGACGACGTCAATGCCGGCCCAGGTGAGCAGGTAGACGGCCAACATGGCGCGGAAGGGCCGGTTGGCGAGGGTGATCCGCGTGCTCTCTCCCAGCGGCATACGGGTTGGGGGCGCAACGGCGGGGGCCGGCGTGCGGCAACCGAACACCACCACCAGCGGGGTCAGGGCGCAGACGACCCCCATGGTGAAGCCCATGACCCGGAATCCACCGGCCACCGAGGCGAAGGCGCCCACGAGGGCCATGGGGATCACCGCCGCCACCAGCCCGCCCCCGATGGAGAAGGCCATGCGGTAGGCGGAGAGGCTGGTACGCTGGTCGTAGTCAGGCGTCAGTTCGGCGGTAAGGGCGCTGTAGGGCACCCCTACCAGCGTGAACAAGGTGGTGTGGGCCAGGAAGACCCCGGCCACCCAGGCGAAGGTCATCGCCTGCCCGGGCAGTGCCGGCACCGACCAGAGCAGTGCGAAGGAGAGACCGAAGGGGACCGCCGTCAGGAGCAGGTAGGGCTTGCGCCGGCCCCAGCGGCTGCGAGTGTGGTCGGACAGGTGCCCGGCCAGCGGGTCCGAAACCGCGTCCCAGACCCTCCCCAGCATGACCGCAATCCCCGCCAGGGCCGGGGACAGGCCCACAACGTCGGTCAAGTAGTAGAGAAAGAACAGCACGACGACGGTGTAGGCGATGCTCATCCCGAGATCCCCGGCTCCATAGGCTAGCTTCTCTCTTGCCGGAAGCGGTTCCGCTGCCGTCACTCCCTCCGGCGGGCCAGGGTCTCCAGGTACCGCCCGAGGTATCGGGGCGTTCCCCAGGGATAGGCGACGGTCTGACGGGGAAGATCGGCGCCCTCCAGCACGGCCCCGTCGGCCAGCAAGGGCTGCAGATCCGCCCCGCGGTCCCCCATGGCCAGGAGCTGTGACGCGTAAAGGCCGATGAGGGCTCTCACCTTGTGACCGGGCGCCGGCGGGCGGCTGGGGTCCACCGGTTCGGCCCGGAAGGAGGCCACCAGTTGCCGAAAAGACTTCCACACGTAACACGGTCGGGGCCGGAGAGAGGGGTCAAGGGGCAGCGTACGGCCCTCCCCGTCAAGGCCAAAATACAGGCTGAAAGGGCTATCCACCAGCCGGACGGCCAGTCCAGTCTCCTCCTGGATCGCCTGGGGCAGGCCGGCCCGGACCTCCTCGCCGGGGGGCCGGTGGCCCCCCAAACCAAGGAACGGCACTCGCCAGACACCGCCTTCCTTCCGCCAGCGGTGGGGTTCGGCAATGGCGAAGAACAAGCGCCGGCCGTACGGGATGAGGACCTCGCCTCGGATGACGCAACCGCTGTCGCCCAAGGGATGCAGGTGAGCTCGCAAACTGCCGGCACTGGCGTCGGATTCGGCCGGATCCAACAGCGACCCTCACTTCCCGCGGGGAATGGCAGGACTTGTCTTTCGATGTCACCTCCCTCTTTACCTTCCTGGTTATGCCAACGCTTTGACCCTCTCTCGCTCCCGGCAGGACTCGGCGGGAGCCGGGCGAATGCTCGCAGGGAACCGCCTGCGCCGGACCGGCAAAGGAGTTGGTGGCATTGGATTTCTTGCTTGACACCGAACAGAAACAGGTCCGCGACGAGGCGCGCCGCTTTGTGCGGGACCAGGTTCCACGGCAACTGGTGGTGGATATGGACGCCGGCCGGGTGACCTACCCCCGTGAGTTCCTCGAGTCACTGGCCCGCCATCACCTGCTGGGCGTGCGTTTCCCCATCGAACGGGGAGGAAGGGAGGGAGACTGGGTCACCGAGACAGCCGTCATCGAGGAAGTCGGGGTCCTGGGGACGGCCCTGGCCTGCCTCTACTCGCTGCCCAGCATAGTCGGTGAAGCGGTGTATGCCTTTGGCACACCCGAACAGAAGGAGCGCTACCTGGCGCCGACTCTCAGGGCCGAGTTGACCTGCGCCGAGGCCCTCACGGAGCCCAGGGGGGGTTCGGACTTCTTCGGGACCACCGCCGAGGCCCGCCGGGATGGCTCCGGCTATCTGCTGCGGGGCCAGAAGCGCTTCATCGTTGGCGCCGAGGGGGCTGACTACTTCATGGCGTATGCCCGGACCGACCCCTCCGCTCCCCCCCACCGCGGCATAAGCGCATTCCTCGTCGACCGGGGTCCCGGCGTCGAGGTGGAGCGGGTTTACGGCCTCATGGGCACCCGGGGCGGAGGTACCGGCCGGGTGGTCTTCCGGGATGTGCGGGTGCCGCGGGAGAACCTGCTGGGACCGGAGAACGGGGCTGCCGACATCTTCTACCGCATGATGATCCCCGAGCGTCTGACCAGCGCGGCCGGCGCGCTGGGGATGGCCCGGGCGGCCTTGGAGGTGGCCGCCCGCTACAGCACCCGTCGCAAGGCCTTCGGCCGGGCCATCAGGGAATTCCAGGGAGTCAGCTTCAAGGTGGCGGATAGCCTCACCCGCCTGGACGCAGCCCGGGCGCTGGTGTACGCGGCAGCCCGGGCGGCCGACGCCGGGGCCGACCCGGCACTGGTCCGCCGCCTGGTCTCGGAAGCCAAGAAGGAAGCCACCCAGTCCGCCTGGCAAGTCATCAACGACTCCATGCAGGTGCTGGGTGGTATCGGCTACACCACCGTCTACCCGGTGGAGCGCCTGCTCCGAGATGCGCGCTTGATCATGATCTGGACCGGCACCAACGAGATCATGAACCTGATCATCCAGCACGAGTACTACCGGGAACTAGCCGCCGCTGCCGGACAGGCGCGAGACGTGGAGCAGGACGCGGTCGAGCGGGCAGAGGAGGAGAAGGTCTACGAGTGATCGGGTGACCCGTTTTGCCCCCCTACGCCAGCCCCTGATGGCCGGGGCCCGGGGCTGTTGGTACACGGACGTCCAGGGCCGCCAGCATCTCGATCTGCTGGCCGGCTGCTGGTGCACGATATTGGGCCACGCTCACCCCGTCTTCACCCGGCGGGTGCGGCGGCAGGCGGGCCGGTTCGTTCACGCGGGCACCGGCTACCTGTCGCCCGAAGTGCACCAGGGGGTTGAGGCCTTCCTCTCCATACTGCCCGGCGACTACCGGGTGGCTCTCCTGAACACGGGTAGCGAGGCGATGGACCTGGCCATCCGGGTGGCCCGGGCGGCCACCGGCCGCCGGGCCGTTATCTCGGTGGAACGGGGGTACTACGGCGCCACCGCCGAGATGCTGGCCCTCACCGGAACGGCGGGCGCCCACCCACTAGGCTACCGGCTGCCGGTCCCCGACTGCTCCCGCTGCGAGCATTCTCTCCCCGCCTGCGGCCTGGGGTGTACGGAACCGCCGGACCCCCTCTGCGGAGTGGCGGCCGTAGTCTGCGAGCCCATCCTGGCATCGGGGGGTATGGTGGTGCCGCCTCCGGGCTACCTGCCCCGGCTCGAGACCCTGGCCAGAAGCCGGGAGGCCTTGTTGGTGGTCAACGAGGTGACCACCGGCGGTGGACGTACCGGGCGCTGGTTTGCCCACCAGGATCAGGGGGTCTCCCCAGACCTGGTGGTGGTGGGCAAGGCCTTTGGCAACGGGTTTCCCGCCGCCGCCCTGCTGGTGCGGGACGAGGTCGAAGACCGAGCCCGCCGGGCAGGCTTGACCCACGTGCAGTCGCACGGCTTCGATCCCTTCACCGGTTTCCTGGTGGCCACCGTGATCGAACTCGTCCGTGAGGAGGGCTTGCTGGCACGGGCCGGTGAGGTCGGTCGGGAGCTGAAGGACCGGCTGGACAAGCTGGCCGAGCGCTTCCCGGTGCGCAACGTCAGGGGCGATGGCCTCCTGCTCGCCTTCGACGTCCCCGAGCCCGGGTTTTCGGCGGTCGCCCGGCGGCTCGAAGAACTGGGGGTCGTGGTGGGGGCACAGCCGGTGCACAGTACTTTCCGGCTGCTGCCGGCGTTGGTACTGGGCGAAGTGGAGATCGCCGTCTTCGCCGGGGCGCTGGAGGACAGCCTGAGCCGCCTACCCTGAGCGACCGGGCGGTCGCGATCCACCCAGACAGAGGCCGGCCGGCAGCGATCGTGTGTCTGGCGCCCACCGCCCGGGCGGGGGAGTCGGGCGCCCATGGCGGACACAAAACCGCTCACTGGCTTGGCCGCGTCAGTGCTCGCTACCCTCCCGGGCCCGCAACTCCTCCAGCTGGCGGCGCAGCCGACCCAAGCTCAGCCTGAGATTCTCGTTG
>JAVHLP010000013.1 GCA_031082145.1 bacterium
CGACCACCGAGACGGTAGTCTCCGTGACGTGGTCAGCCGCGCACCGCTGGACGGCCAGGGCGGTGATCTCGTGGGCCCTCCGGTCGGCTTCCTCGCGAGCCTCGGCTTCGCGATCGCGGATCAGCCTGGCGATGTCCTGCTGGATCTCGTCTTCCACCGTCTTTAGCAGCAACTCACGAGCCTCCTGGCTGGACAGACCGGCCACTCGCTCCAGCTCGGCGATGCGGCGGGCATGCAACTCCTGAACCAGGGTCGCCGTCCGCTCCGTCTCCTGCTCGCGGTGGTGGAGGCTCTCCTCCCGGCGCTCGAGAGCCTCGCTCTTCCGGTCGAGACTCTCTTCCTTCTGGCCCAGGCGTTGTTCCTGCCTTTGGAGCTCGCCCCGCCGATCACGAACCTCGCGCTCGAAGTCCTCCCGCAGGCGATGGACCGCCTCTCTGGCCTCCACCGCCAGTTCCCTCCGCTTGGCCTCGGCTTCTCCTCTGGCCCGGTCCAAGATGTCCCGGGCCGCCCGCTCGGCCGAGCCCAGCCGGGCTTCCGCGATGAACCTGCGAACCAGGTAGCCGGCGGCGAGGCTCAGTCCGGCAACCAGTAGTACCACCCAGAAGTCAAGCACGGCGCATCGCCTCCGATCTGCCTCCAAAAAAAGACGTGGGCCGAGGGGGACTCGGCCCAACCAGGCTGGCTAGACGAACTCCGGCCGGGATCCCGGCCGGGGCCCGCAACTGCTATCGTCTTTCCATCTATGGTAAACCCCTGGTGGTAGCCAACCCAGTTTCCGCCTGTCCTTCACTCATTCTATACTCGGGCGGACCCCGTGTCAAGCGCCACTCCAGCCGCAGGGCTACTCCCCTTGATCGTCCGTCGCCGCCACCCTCACCCCGCCGACCTTGAGCCGCTCCCTGACCAGGCTCTCGATCTCAGCCGCGACATCCTGGTTCTGCCGGAGAAAGTCCCGAACGTTGTCGCGACCCTGGCCGAGGCGGTTGTCGCGATAGGAATACCAGGCCCCCGCTTTCTCGATGATACCCAGCTCGACGGCCACGTCAACCAGGCCTCCCTCGCGGGAGATGCCTTCGCCATAGATGAGGTCAAACTCGGCCTGGCGGAAAGGGGGAGCTAGCTTGTTCTTGACCACCCGGACCCGGGTCCGGCAGCCGACCGTCTCGCTCCCCTGCTTGAGCGTCTCGGCCCGCCGGACGTCCAGGCGCAGCGAGGCGTAGAACTTGAGCGCCCGGCCGCCCGGAGTCACCTCGGGGTTCCCGAACATGACGCCGACCTTCTCCCGGATCTGGTTCAGGAAGATAGCGGTGGTGCGTGACTTGGCGATTGCCCCGGCCAGCTTGCGCAGCGCCTGCGACATCAGCCTGGCTTGAAGACCGACGTGGGTGTCCCCCATGTCCCCTTCCAGCTCCGCGCGCGGCACCAGGGCGGCCACCGAGTCCACGACTACCACGTCCACCGCCCCGCTGCGCACCAGGGCCTCCGCGATCTCCAGGGCCTGCTCCCCAGTGTCCGGTTGAGAAATCAGCAGGTTCTCAATATCAACCCCCAGCCGCTGGGAATAGGCGGGGTCCAGGGCGTGCTCGGCGTCAATGAAGGCGGCGATTCCTCCCCGGCGTTGGGCCTCGGCCACTATGTGCAGGGCGAGGGTTGTCTTGCCGGAGCCCTCCGGTCCGAAGATCTCCACCACCCTGCCGCGCGGAACGCCGCCGCACCCCAGCGCCGCGTCAAGGGCCAGCGAACCGGTGGGGATGACCTCCACCGAGAGCCGGGCGGCATCCTCGCCCAGCCGCATGATGGAGCCCTTCCCGAACATCTTCTCGATCTGCCCCAGGGCTATGTCCAGGGCGCGCCCCTTGTCCACTTCCCCTTCCTCCTCGCCACCGTGCACATGGTAATCTGTTCCATCTACAGTATAACACCAGACATCCTCAGCCACAAACACCGCCCAGGGCATAGCGGCCGCGAACGGAGTAAGCCGGACCGGCGGGGCTCAGCTTGCTCTCCAGGAGCAGGACAGCCGTAACCAGATGGGTGCCGGCCGGTGCATCAGGCCCTATCGCCTGGGCGGCGTCGCGTAGATCGGCCAGCCCTCGATCTGATCGCTGGCGGGCCACGGTCAAGTGGCCGCGAAAGGGCCGTTCCTCGGGCGCGAAACCCAGAGCCGACAATCCCCGATCCACCGCCCGGGCGAGAAGGGCTAGTTCTGACTGGCCTTCAGCTACCCCTACCCAGAGCACTCGGGGGTTGGTCCAGCCGGGGAAGCAGCCCAGGCCCTGGAACCGGAGTTCGAACGGACGGACGGCCGCCGCCGTCTGGCCGAGGACGGGTTCCACCCGCGAGAGGACGGCCGGCTCCACCGCCCCCAGGAACTTGAGGGTCACATGGTAGTTCTCGGGCTGCACCCACCTGTAGTCGGGGCCCGTGGCGGCCAGATGCCGGCACCAGGCGGCCGCGCGCTCGCGAACGGTCTCGCCCACGTCAACGGCGACAAAGGCCCGGATAGGGGCCATGGCTCGCCTCCCTACGGGTGAGGGTTCGACGATCCGGGGCCGGTTCCTCCGTGGCCCTCCAGCCGCTGCCAGAGCAACTCGAGGGCGAACAGGCAGGCGCGTCTCTTCACGGTGCCTCGATCACCAGGCAGCCGGCGCCCGGCGGCCAGGGTAGCCCCCCCGCCTGCCAGGCCGGCGAACACCAGGCCGACGGGTTTGTCGGTCGATCCGCCGCCGGGGCCGGCGATCCCCGTCACGGCCAAGCTGAAGTCGGTGGCGGCCAATCGCCGTACACCCTCGGCCAAGGCCGCTGCGACCTCGGCGCTGACCGCCCCGTGCCGTTCCAGCAGGAGCGGGTCCACCCCGCAGTGCTCGACCTTGGAGCGGTTGCTGTAGACCACCAGCCCCCGCTCAAAGAACGCCGAACTGCCAGGCAAGCTGGTCAGCAGGTGGCCCAAGAGCCCACCGGTACAGGACTCGGCAACAGCCAGGGTCGAACCCCTCCGGGCCAGCGCCCTGGCGACCACCGCCGCCAGGGTATCGTCGTCAGTTCCGTATATGTGGGAGCCCAGCCGGGCCCGGATGGCCGCCTCCACCGGCTCGATGAGGGCCACCGCCTCCGCCCGCCCGGCCGCCTTGGCGGTGATGCGGATGCTGACCTCACCCGCTTGACCCGCCAGGGGAGCGATAGTGGGGTTGCCCTGGGCTGCTATCAGGTCGGCAATGCGGGCCTCGGCGGTCGACTCCCCGATGCCGGCGAGCTTCAGGACCCTGGATGTTATGATCTTGAGTTCTCCGCCCACCCGCAGGCGCCCCTCGAGATAGGGCACCAGGTGGTCGTGTACCATCGGAGTCAGCTCGGCCGGGGGCCCGGGGAGCATCACCACCGTGGCCCGCCCTATGTCAAGGACGGCTCCCGGAGCGGTCCCCACCGGGTTGGGCAGGGCCAGGGCTCCCTCGGGGAGCAGGGCCTGCTTTCGGTTGCTGGCGGCCATCGGCCGCCCCGTTCTGGCGAAGACGGCTTCGATAGCCTGCAGCGAGGGAGGGTGGAGGTGCAGAGGGCGGCCGGTGACGGCGGCAACGCGCTCGCGGGTGATATCGTCGGCGGTGGGCCCCAGGCCGCCGGTGATGAGTACCAAGTCCGACCGTTCCAGGGCAGCCTTCAGGGCCCCGTCGATCCGGCCGGGGTTGTCGCCCACCGTCACGTGGTAGAAGACGTCAACACCGAGCTCGGCGAGCACGCGAGACAGGTGACGGGCGTTCTCATTGGCTATCTGGCCGAGCAGCAGTTCGGTGCCGATGGCAAGGATCTCGGCCCGCATGACTCGCACCTCCCGGACAGGCTTTCGGCGTCTGTCCCGCCTAACCTGCCGGGGCCGTACCCTCGCCCATCCGCCGCGGCACTCGCCGTCGGGCCCGCCGGCCGGGACCGACCAGCCGCCGCAGTTCGTCGCCGCTAAGCCGCTCCCGGTCCACCAGAACCTGGCAGGTCCGGACCAGTATCGCCCGTCTACCCCGCAGCAGGGCGCGCACGCGGCTCTCCTGGGCCTTCAGGATCTGACGGGCCTCACCCTGCGCCTCTGTGGGCGGGATGACGTCCTCGCTGATCACCCCCAACCCCGAGAGGCCGGAGCCCACGATGGTCCGTGCTATCTGCGCCGCCCGCTGCAGGTCGTCGCTGGCTGCGGTGCTGCGGCTGCCCAGAGCGATCTCCTCTGCCACCGCCCCGGCCATTAACACCGCCACCCGGTCCTCCAGGTATGCGAGGGGATACAGGTACGGGTCGGCCTCTTCTTCCTGCCGGACGTACCCGAGGGCAGCCCCCCGCGAGCTGACGGTCACCGCCGTCACCGAACCCGGGTTCAGCATCTCGCTCACGATAGCGTGGCCGGCCTCGTGGACGGCAATCCGCTCCAGTTCATCGCGCGATGGAGCGCGGGGGAGCTTCTCACCCAGGATGACCTTCTCCACCGCTTCCTCCAGGTGCTTCTGCTCAAGGGACTCCAGACCTTGGCGTAAGGCCAGGATGGCCGCCTCGTTGGCCACGCTTTCGAGGTGAGCGCCCGAGAAGCCAAAGGTCTGGCCGGCGATGCGCTGAAGGCTGACCTGAGGCCCCAGGGGTTTGTTGGCAGTGTGGATCCTCAGGATGGCCAGCCGCCCCTCGCGGTCGGGGAGGTCTACCCGCACGATGCGGTCGAATCGCCCGGGACGAAGGAGCGCCGGGTCCAAGAGGTCGAATCGATTGGTGGCCCCGATCAAGAGGAGCCGCTGGTCATCGTCAGAAGCCAGGCCGTCCATCGCCACCAGCAACTGGTTCAGAGTCTGATCGTACTCCAGGTGGGACGTGTGCTGGCCCCGCCGTCCCCCTAGAACCTCGAGTTCATCAATGAAGATAACGGCGCTGCCGCCGCCTCGTCGCGCCGCCTCGCGGGCGTCGGCGAACAACTGCCGGACCCGCTGGGCCCCCACTCCCGCGTACACCTCGATGAACTCGCTGCCCGAGGCGGCGAGAAAGGCAGAGTTGGTATGGGCTGCCGCAGCCTTGGCCAGGAGTGTCTTGCCGGTTCCCGGGGGACCGGTCAGCAGGATGCCCTTGATGGGACGGATGCCGAGGCGCCGGATCCCCCCCCGGTTGGTGGCGAAATCCAGCGACTCCATGAGTTCCCGCTTGGCCGGCTCCTGCCCGCCGATATGGCCGAACTCCACCCTTCCGAACGCCCCCTGCGGCAAGGGGCGATTCTCCCGGCGAAGCGAGCGCAAGGCGCCACTCTGCGCCAGCAGGTACAGGAGACCTCCCAGGAACAGGAATGGCATGAGGTTCAGGCCGTTCAGGCCGAGGTAGATCATCACGGCGAGCGCTCCCCCGGCCGCGATTTCCTTGATCACGCCGGCTGCTCACCTCCGGTGCGAGGGAGGGGCACCAATTCGTGGAGATGACCCCCGCTCATCAACGGGGTCTCTTCCGTCTCCCGCCGGTACAGGTAAGCGCCCGCCAGCAGGACGGCCAGGGGCAGGACCAGCATACCGGGGATGCGGAAACCGCGAGAAGTCACAGGCTATGACCCCCTTGTAGCAGGATCATTATATCAAAAGGCCTGTTATCCTTCGAGCCGTCGCGCGTTGCCATCATCTACCAGGGCATCCACCAGCAGCACGATGCCCGAGGTGTGGTCGAACTGCAGACCGCAGGCTCCCATCACGTCCGGTGGGTGAGGGGCGGGGCCAGGATCTGCGTTCCGCCGGCTACTCGGTCACCTCCAACGGGAACTCCGGCAGATTGAGGACTTGTCGCCGCTTGCTGCCATGGGCGGCCTCGGGTCCACGACCAGGCGAGAGCGAAGAACCCTTGATGTGGCCTGCCTGCGCTGCCACGGCCACACTCTCACCGTCGCGGGAGTGCACGGATTCTCTCATGGGGGGGGTAAGCGACGGGTCCGGTTGCTGGCGACCTCCCGCACGGCTCTCATCAGCGCCGGTACCCGGTGATCCAGGAGAGCCCCTGAGTCCCTCGCTGACCTCCTGGGCATCGGGGTCATAGTACCTCGGCTTCGGCCTGTATCCGCTCCCACAGGTCATCCACGTTCAGTTGCCGGACCCAGTGGGCTAGGTAGTCCGCGTCAAGCACGCCGGCTTGAACCTCATAGACCCGCAAGGCATCGGCGAAATGCTTCTCGCTGCCTCCTGACAACTTGGCCCAGTGCAGCTTGGCCAGGATCGTGTCTTCAGGGCTCGAAACGCACAGCTCCATGCCGAGGAATCGCTCTCGGGACCGGCGCGAAAAGCGTGAGCGGTCAAAGGGCGTGCCCGTGAACAGCCAGAAATCGACCTTGCCTCCGGTATCGGCGTCAATCAGACTGAACATGGTCAACCCATCGATCGCATCCAGCATGTTCTTCTCATCGAGGTAGAAGCGAGGAGGGGGCAGCAGATCGAGCAACCGATGGGCCGCGGTTCGCTCGATGGCGATCACAAGGTCGATATCGTGAGTGGACCTCGGTTCTCCCTGCAAGCTTGATGCCAGCGATCCGGTCAGCATGTACTCGATCGCCATGCCTTCAAGGACCTCAACAACCGTCCTCAGCAGTTCCTGTTGTAGCATTTCGCAATGCGCTCCCGATAGAGCTGTCTGATCGCTTCATCGGCCATCTGGGGGAACCTTCTGCGCAGCCCATGCAAGAAGAGCTCGTCGGCCAGACGAGACAGCTCGAACGCTTTCAACAGCCTGGCCTGGGGCGACATGCGCTTGAGGGCTGCGATCTGCATTCGTCGTTCCGGACTGCCTCTCAGATGCATCACCCCTGCCTCTCGGTCATGTCCCTCCTCCGATCAAGCCGGTCTGGGGATCTCCCTGCACAGGGTTAGCTTGCGCTGTGCAGACAAGTGGTTCTCCAGGATGATGGTCCCGCACCGTCCCGCAGTGGTATGGTGTGTTCTCTCCCGCAGGGTCCTGCTGCCTCTCCCTTGCGTTCAGCATACCATGACCGCCATCACCGGTCGAGTTTCCTCCGCACAGTATGAGCTCTCGGTGTGGTCTCTCCAGCACGAAGAATCCCGGGCAGCCCCGGCTTGTACACCTGAAGCACTGGGGTGTTGCGTGGTCACCGGATCTGGCCGAGTGGAGCGGGACAGTTAACGCATGTCCTTCAGTCTGCCCCAAGTTGCGGCGCCACCAACCTGGCCGTAGACGACCCCTCCGCTGTAGGACCGGCCTGAGGAGGTAGTCGAAAAGCCCCCTCATCTCCGGCGCGAGGGAGGGGCACCAATTCGTAGAGATAACCACCGCTCCCGTCGTGAATTTGCACGTAGATGAAGCGGTCATCAACGCTCACCCGGGCCCGCCAACCTTCTCCGGCCAGCGTTGTCTCCACGTCGCCGAGCTGCGAGTAGGTGCCCCGGGCGGCAGCCTCGTGGATCACGTAGTGCACGCGGTGGTATGCGTTGGCGAGCCTGGACGTACGGCGGTCGACAAGAACCAGCCGCACCCGCTCCCGCGACATAGCATCCTCAGCCGCCGACTCAGCCGCGCGGAAGGTGGTGCGAAGATCCTCCACCGACGCCAACGCCAGTTCGATCACGACAAGACTCCCACTCCGACGCAAGGTCACGCCGGTGACTCCCTCAATCGCCATGCTGCGCCGGACCAGTGGAGCTGTTTCGGTCTCCCGGCGGTACAGGTGATTGGCCGAGAGAAGAACACCGAGGGTCACGGCCAGCACTGCCATGACAACGGGGATCCGGAAGCCGCGAAAAGTCACAGCTATAACCCTCCTGTAGCAGGATCATTATATCAAGGAGCTGGGTATCCTTCGACTTCTCGCTGGTTGGTATCATTTGCCGGCAGGAGATGTCCCTCAACTCTGTGACCCACGCCGGAGAGCTTGCTGTCTTTCCGGCTGATGCGCGCTGCCGACGGCAGCCTGTCTCCAACGAGTACCCGTACGAACCGACGGGACGACGCTCCATACAGGGGGATTTCCGGCGGCAGAGTCTCGTACAGGGGGGAGCCAAGTCAACCGAAAAGCTCTCTGACCAAGCCCTCTTTGCTGAGCTTGAGGTGAGCGGAGACGTCGTTCAGGATAGCGCTCAAAGTACCGACCTTGAGCGGGTCATGGTTGGGGATAGTTACGTGGTGCTCCCCGTTTTGCATAGTCGTGAGTCGCAGATGGGCTCCTGTCTGTCGCGTGACGTGGTAACCATACCGCCCGAGAAGCCTGGACAGCTCCTGTCCGCTCACATCGCTAGGGACTCTCACGGTGCCAGAACCTCGTCCCTGACGAAGTGAAGCCGGATCACGCGCGGGCGATCGCCCTCATCGAAGTGGCACCGAACCGCATCCCTAACAGCCTCCTTGAGTTCTTGAAGGGAATCAGCCTCCGTGTGGATGGAGTAGCCCAGCGCCCGCACCTGGTAACCGCCTTCGGGGGACTCCTCTACGAGGAAGACGATCTCCGTGTCCACCCCGCACACCTCCTTCATACACTGGCCAGCGCATACACTGGCCAGCGCAGGGCCAGTTTACCACGTTCCGCAGTCGTGATCAATTCCACGATCTCCACGTGGGTGGCCGGACAGCGACATCCACCGGATGGAGACGTCGCTGACCCCTTCGATCCCGGCGCTGCGCCGGACCAGGGGCACCAATTCCGTTTCCCGCCGGTACAGATAACTGCCCGAAAGCAGGACGGCCAGGGTTGCCACCACCACGGCCAGCACAACGGGGATGCGGAAGCCGCGACAAGTCACAGGTCAATGACCCCTTGTAGCAGGATCATCAAATCAAAAGGCCAACTCCGGTCAGTTGCCTTCCCGGCACTCCGGCATCGACGCGTTCGCCCGCTGAGCGAAGTAGAGGCGCGGGGTGCAGATAAGCATGCCTCTGACCGATTGGGAGAAGTAGGTGCCGAAGTGCTTCCGGTCGCCGGTGAGGAAATGCGTGGCCCTAGCCTGAAGCGCAGCCAGTAGTACGGGGCAGTCCTTGTCGGGGAGGGCGATGGGGCAGGGTTCTGTGGTCGGCGCTTCGGGGACTAATGCTACTTCTCGGCTCAACTCATCCAGGCGGCTACGCTGAGCTTCCTCTGTGAGGTTCAGCAACGCTTCTCCCCGAGCGTAGGCGGACGTGAGGAGCACCACTTTGCCCTCGCAGGCCAGTTCCCACAGCTGCGACAGCGATGAGGTACCGTAGGCGGCGGAGAAGAGCACGTTGGCGTCAAGAAACAGACGGTGCACGGGGGGTCCCACTTGGCGGCTCCGGTGATACCTTCTTCGGGTTCAGTCCCAGCTTCTCCACTTGCTCCACGGCCCGGGCATAGTCCTCGGGCGTGACCGCGTTGTTCAGGAGAAACTCTGCCTTCCGCTCCGCGGTATAGACTTCGACGGGGTACACGGCCGCCGGACGGAGCAGTATCCCGTCCTCGCAGGCTTCGGCCACCAGCAGAGACCCCTGGTCCAAACGGTATGCCCGCCTGAGCGGGGCCGGAATCACGACTGTCCCCCGCTTCCCCATTCGGATGGGCTCAGAGTTCCGCATTGGCATCGCCTCCGATATTCAGAATAGCAGACACTACCCATAAGATCAAGAGCCGCATGGTGGAGAACGAGACCGGAGAGACCTGGTCCGAACTGACGCCGGTTCTGGCCAAGGTGAAGGTGGGCATCCACCGGACGCAGGCCGGCGAGGGCTGGCGGTCCACCACGCTCACACCGGCCCAGAAGGACCTCTTCCGTAAGGTACAAGCGGAGGTCCCTCCAGACCATATCGCCTTGAAGACCGCCAAGCGGCAAGCCGTGTAGTCACAACGCACATCGCCTCGATACACCCCTGAAAGCTATCTTGTGCTGGCCTTTGTGTGACTTGCTGTATCCAGCTCCTATTCGATGCCAGCCCGGGTCAGGGACCTCACGCCGGCGGCGGCCCCCGAACACGAACCGAACCCACCCTGCTCCTTTACGAGGCCCGTGCCCTGCCGGGCTTGGGGTCCGGCGGGGCGGACGCTGCCTAGCTGCGGCTGCTGGAACTCGCCGCCGACGGCGAGGGCCGCGAGGCCATGGCCGAAGCCCTCTACCACCCGGCCGCGAACGCTCACGCCGCCGGCGACGCGGCCGGAGTAGAGACGGTCTACCGCCGGTTGAGGCAGGAGATGGCCCACCTGCAGCTGCAACGCTGGGCGGAGTCACTGCTGCCGGCGAGGAAGGTGGAGCGGAGCGCGCCCGCCATCCGGGCCGAGGTCATCAGCACTCCCTGGTGGCAGCTATGGGCAACGGCGGAGGACCGCGACGGGACATGGTCTGGAGCCGGACCACCGTGTGGCTGGTGGTGGACGAGCACCGGGGTGATCTGTCCCCGGAATAGGCACCGGTTTTCTCACCCCCGTGCGATAGCACGACAGGAGACTGAACATTGCTCCCCTGGAGAGAGCCATGGTATATTGGGGAGAGGACTCTCCTGCCCCGAGGGATGAAACTACTCAATGTCTTCCGATCCTGGGATCGGGCGAGCTTCAGAGACCTCTTACGGCGGAAGGTGGAAGGACCGCCTTCTCGGACAGCACGCCCTGTGCGTGCTTCAGGCCGAGTTCTTAGATGCGGACCAGAACACCAGAGGACATGGCCTCTGAAACTGGGGAGAAGGGCGAAGCAGGGCGGTGGTATCGATGTGTGAGGCGAAGAATGTGATCGAGGTTGACGGACTTGTGAAGCGATATGGTACCCTGACTGCCGTTGATAACGTCTCCTTTGCGGTCCGCACCGGAGAGGTGTTCGGGATGGTTGGGCCTAACGGTGCGGGTAAGACCACAACCGTCGAATGTATCGAGGGCCTGCGCGAGCCGGATCAGGGCACGGTACGGGTTCTCGGCATGCGCCCCGGTGTCGATCACTACTCCCTGGCAGAGCAAATTGGCATCCAGTTCCAGGTAGACGCTCTCCCACCCAGAATCAGGGTTGGGGAGGTGCTGGAGCTCTTTGCCAGCTTCTACAGCAGTCCGCTCGACTGGCGGCAACTGCTCGACCAAGTGGGCCTCACTGCCAAGGAACGTTCACCCTTTGCGACTTTGTCCGGTGGCCAGAAGCAGAGGGTGTTCATTGCTCTGGCTCTGGTGAATGATCCGGATCTGGTGTTCATGGATGAGCCGACAACCGGCCTCGATCCCCAGTCGCGACGGGCCATGTGGGAGATGATTGAGGACATCCGCACGCGGGGTAAGACCGTGTTCTTGACCACCCACTCCATGGAGGAGGCCGAGCGCCTCTGTGACCGCGTCGCCATCATGGATAGCGGCCGGATCGTGGCCTTGGACACACCGGATAACCTGATTGCAGGGCTGAAGGCAGAGATTCGGGTGGCCTTCAGTATCGAAGGGCAAATGGACACAGAGATCCTGAGTGACGTTCCCGGCGTCACGCGCGTCGAGCAGCATGGCGACCGCATCGTGGTCCACGGGTCAGGGACCAAGCTTCTGGGCCGAGTGGTCTCGGCCCTGGAGAGTAGCGCGGTCTCATTCAGCCAACTACGGACTGAGGAACCCGGCCTCGAGGATGTCTTCCTGGCGCTGACCGGTAGGAGGATGAGGGACTAGATGCTCCAGACACGTTCGCTGAGGAAACTCCTGGCTACTCAGGTCAAGCTTTACCTAAGGGAACCCATCGCGGTGTTCTTCACTCTGTTCATGCCGGTCGCCCTCCTCGTGATGCTGGGCTTCATCATCGGCAATGAGCCGGTTCCCGAGCTCGGGGGACGAGGGCATCTGGACGCAAACCTGCCGGGTTATGCTGCTCTGGTCATAGGAATCGTCGGAATCGCGGGAGTGCCCATAGAAACGGCCACCAGGCGTGAGGCGGGTATCCTTCGCCGCTTCCGGGCCACGCCTCTCAGACCCCTCACCTACATCGCCGGCGATGTACTGGCCAATTTCCTCATGATGGTGCTGGGTGTTGTTGCGGTGTTCCTCTTGGGCAGATTCGGCTTTGGAGTGCCGTTTCACGGAAGCCTCCCGAGTCTCGCTCTGGGAGTATTCCTGAGCGCGGCTGCCTTCCTAAGCGTCGCCTATGTCCTGGGCAGCGTGTTGCCCACCGCCAGGGTCGCCACGGTGGTGGGCAATTTCCTGCTCTTTCCCATGGTTGTCCTCTCGGGAGCCGTGGTTCCGCAGCAAATCATGCCCGAGACGGTCCAGAACGTGGCCAAGCTTGTGCCTCTCACCCATGTGGTGAGGCTCTTCGGGGGACTGTGGTCTGGGCACCGCCTGAGCGAGCACCTCCTTGAGATCTTTGTGTTGGGAGGCTTCCTCGTCGTGGGCGTTGCTCTAGCTGCTCGATTCTTCCGTTGGGAGTAGATGCGAGGAGTTCTCACCAGCTCAGGTCGGGCAACTCCGCTTGAGTCAAACCCCACGCCAACCTTGCCCGCATAGGTGCAGAGCGATCTGTCCCCGGGGAGTCACGGCCTACGCCGGTTGCCTCGAGATCCTCAGCGACGATGTGAGACCGCTCTAGGTCGGGGTATCTTCCTGACCCCCAACGTCGGCTAGCGGGCCCGCCGGAACCGCATCGAGATGGTAGGCCCCGGCGCCGGTCACCCGTACCCGGGCGAACTCGCCGGGCCGCAGGGGCGCGCCGTGACGCACGCGGACGACGCCGTCAACCTCGGGCGCGTCCTTCTCCGCCCGCCCGCGCAGCCTGCTCCCGGTCCTGGCCTCCAGTAGCACTCTGATCTCCTGTCCAACGTAAGCGGCATTCTTGCGGCGGGAGACCACCCGCTGCTCGGCCATGAGTCGCCGCCGGCGTTCCTCGGCCAGGTCTCTCGGAACCCGCCCGGGGAGCCGGGCGGCGGGGGTCATTGCCTCCCGCGAGTAGACAAAGACCCCGACGTGGTCCAGAGCCGCCTCCTGGATGAAGTCCAGCAGGATCTCGAAGTCGGCTTCGGTCTCCCCGGGGAAGCCGGTGATGAAGCTCGAGCGTAGGGTGAGTCCGGGCACCGCCTGCCGCCATTCCTGCACCCGGCGCAGCATGTCCTCCGGATCATCGGGCCGCCCCATCGCCCGCAGCAATCCCGGGGCGGCGTGCTGGAAGGGCACGTCCAGGTAGCGGCAGAGCGTGCCCCCGCCGGCCAGCACCTCCAGGAGCTCGTCGCTGACCCCGCGAGGATGCCCGTACAGGACCCGTACCCAACCTTCCCCGTCAAGCGAGGCCATCTCTCGGAGAAGGGCAGCCAGGGTGACCGGTGGCCGCAGATCCCACCCGTAGGCGGTAGTGTCCTGTGCCACCAGCACCAGTTCCTTGATCCCCTGGGCTACCAGTTGCCGGGCTTCGGCCATGATGTGGACGGGACGCCGGCTACGCAGGGGGCCCCGGAGCCGGGGGATGGCGCAGAAGGTGCACCCGTGCGGGCAGCCCTCGGCCACCTTGAGGTAGGCAGAAGGGCCGGTCGTCACCAGGCGCGGCGGCGCCTCCTGGAAGAGATAGCCGGGAACATCGGAGAGCCGCGGGCGGTCGCCGGCCAGGATGGAGCGGATGGCCTCCACTATCCGGGGATAGTCGGCGGTACCCAGCAAACCGTCCACTTCTGGGAACCGCTGCAGCAGGCGAGTTCCCTCTCGCTGGGCAAGGCACCCCGCTACCAGAAAAGCGCGGCAGGCTCCTTCCCGCTTCCAGCGACCGAGTTCCCTGATCGCCTCCAGTGACTCCGCGCGGGCGGGCGCGATGAAGCCGCAGGTGTTCACGATGAGGACGTCCGCCTGGTCGGGAAACGCGGTCAGGCTGAAGCCCGCTTCACCCACGAGTCCCAACATGACCTCGCTGTCAACCCGGTTGCGGGCGCAACCCAGCGAGATCAGCCCCACTTTCAGGGCTTCGCTCAACCCAGTACCTGCCGGAGGTAATCCTCATAGCGGGCGACTACGGTCTCGGCGGCGAAATTGCTCACCGCCGCCCGGCGCGCCGCCTTGGCCATCCGGGACTGGAGGGCGGGATCGGACAGGACGGCCACAGCCCGGTCGACCATAGCCGGCAGGTCCTGTGGGGGCACCAGAAAGCCGCTGACACCGTCGGCCACCACTTCCGGCAAGCCTCCCACTCGCGAGGCCACCACCGGCACCTCGCAGGCCATGGCTTCCAAGGCAGCCAGGCCGAAGCTCTCCTGCTCTGACGGGAGCAGGAACAGGTCGGCCAGCGAGAGGAGCTCGACAACCTGTTCCTGGCGACCCAGGAAGTGTACCCGATCGGCAACGCCGAGTTCGCGGGCCAGTTCGTGAGCGGTCGCGACTTCCGGCCCATCTCCCACCATGAGCAAGTGGCTGGGTACTTGCCGGTTAACCCCATCCAGGACCCGGACCGCCAATGGCGCCCGCTTGACGGGGCGGAAGTTGGAGACGTGAACCAGCACTCGCTCCCCCTCGGGGGCAAACCGGGCGCGCAGGGCAGGGTCCGGGCACCGCCGGTAGAAGTCCGGGTTCACGAAGTTGGGGATAGTCACCAACTCTCGCCTGACGGCGAACGACTCCAGGGTTTCCCGCCGCAGGTCCTCCGAGACCGCGGTGACCCCGTCACTCTGGTTGATGGCGTGGGCAACCACGTCCCGGAAGGATGGGTCTGACGCCACCAGGGTGATGTCGGTGCCGTGCAAGGTGGTCACGACCTTCAGCCGGCCGCCCGTGATCTCCCGGGCCAAGCAGGCCGAAGTCGCGTGGGGAATGGCATAGTGCACGTGCAGAATATCCAGTGACTCATAGCGGGCGATCTCCACCATCTTGGCGGTGAGGGCCAAGAGGTAAGGAGGGTGCTTGAAGAGAGGGTAGGCCGGCACGTTGACTTCGTGGTAGCCGATATTCGCCTGGTAGCGGTCAAGGCGAAACGGGGTGTCGTAACAGATGAAGTGCACCGCGTGGCCCCGCCGGGCGAGCTCCATTCCCAGTTCGGTGCCGACTACGCCGCTGCCTCCGTAGGAAGGGTAGCAGGTGACGCCGATCCGCAAACTCAGTCCTCCCCTCCGTTCACCAAGAAGCGGGGGTCAAGCATCGGGACTGGTTCCGGGGTCCAGAAGCCCTCGGCGAACTGCACCCCCATCCGGGTGCCCCAATGGCGGTCTCGTATCTCTATCATGTGGAGGAACGCTCCGGTGTTCAGTGGAGTCGGGGTTCCCCCCGGTCTGGACTGGAACTGGCTGGCATGTGCCGCCAGGGCCGCCCGCTTGCGTCCGTACTGGTGACTGACGTCGATCACCAGCGACGGGTAAGTCTCCCCGCAGATGAAGTAGTGCAGGAGGAACCTGGGCCGGAACGGCGCCCCCTCGCCCCACCGGGTCAAACCGCCTAGATAGCGCGCTTCTCCGGCCAGCCGCGCAGCCCAGGCGTGGCCCGGGTGGGGATCTCCCGGATGGGGTGCCAGCAGCACACCCGGCCTAAAGCGTCTTATCGCCCCGACCAGTTCGTCCAAAGCCGACCCATCATCCCGGGGCCACTCCACCAGCCCCGCGCTCCACCGAACGGTCAGGCCGAGTTCACGTCCGGCCTGCTCGGCCTCCCGCTGCCGTTCCTCGGGTGTCCCATTGGAAGCCAGTTCGCCCAGGGTCAGGTCAACCAAGCCTACTCTGACGCCCCTGCTCACCAGCGCGGCCAGGGTGCCGCCGGCACCGATCTCAACGTCGTCGGGGTGGGCCCCGATCGCCAAGAGG
The DNA here is from genome assembly GCA_031082145.1 of bacterium. Classification (GTDB taxonomy): domain Bacteria; phylum Bacillota; class Sulfobacillia; order UBA995; family UBA995; genus Ess09-15. The sequence continues at coordinate 15,652 of JAVHLP010000013.1, forward strand.
TCAAGAGTGCCCGTGTCCACACCCATCTCTCCTCTTCCAGCTGTCTGGGTCTTGTTTCCCTCCAGTAGCCGCGAATTCCTGTTGGCGTTCTCCCGGTGTTGGCCTTCTTCCGGTTGACCGGAACACGCGTTCGTGCTAGAGTTGAGGATAGGAGGTCAGCCCTAGTGCCCCTGGACCAGGTCCTGGAGGAACTGGAGAAGGGCGAGACCGCGCGCCACGTCACCTGTTGGCGGACCCTTCCCGGACGGCCCGCCCGGCCAGGTCCCTTCCCTTCCTGGCTCCACCCCTCACTGGCCGAGGCCCTGCGCCGCCGGGGCATCAGGGACCTCTATACCCATCAGGCCAAGGCCCTGGAGGCCTTGGGCAGAGGCGAAAACGTGGTGGTGGTAACCCCCACCGCTTCCGGCAAGACCCTCTGCTACAACGTACCCGTGGTGGATCAAGTGCTCAGCGACAGCTCGACCCGGGCCCTCTACCTGTTCCCCACCAAGGCCCTGGCCCAGGACCAGCTCGCCGAACTGCAAGAGCTCTGCGGCACCGAACTCCGCTTGAGGGCGTATACCTACGATGGCGACACGCCCCAGTCTGCCCGGGGGGCCATCCGATCGGCCGGCCACATCGTCGTGACCAACCCGGATATGCTGCACACCGGCATTCTCCCCCACCACACCAAGTGGTTGCGGCTGTTCCAGCACCTGCGCTACGTGGTCGTCGATGAGGTGCACCAGTACCGGGGAGTCTTTGGCAGCCATCTGGCTAATGTCATCCGCCGGCTGAAGCGGGTGGCCCGTTTCTACGGCACCCGACCCCAGTTCATCTGCTGTTCGGCTACGATCGCCAATCCGGCCGAACTCGCCGTCCGCCTCATCGAAGAGCCGATCACGTTGATCGACGACAACGGCGCCCCCTCGGGACCAAAGCACTTCATCCTCTACAACCCCCCGGTGGTCAACCGCGAACTCGGCATCCGCCGGAGCAGCGTGCTGGAAGCGGCGGCCCTGGCGTCTCGCTTCCTGCGGGCAGGAGTACAGACCCTGGTCTTTGCCAGGAGCCGCCTGGCCACCGAGGTACTGGTCACATACCTGAAGCGGGCCGCCGCGACGGTCCTTCCCGGACAGGGAGAAGCGGCGGTCCGGGGCTACCGGGGCGGGTACCTGCCCCTGCAGCGCCGTGAGATCGAGCAGGGACTCCGGGAAGGCCGGGTGCGGGCCGCGGTGAGTACTAACGCACTCGAGCTGGGCATTGACATCGGCCAGTTGGATGCCGTGGTCATGGCGGGCTACCCCGGCAGCATAGCCAGCGCCTGGCAGCAGGCCGGGCGGGCGGGTCGCCGCACCGACCTCTCGGCCGCGGTGCTGGTGGCCGACTCCAGCCCGTTGAACCAGTACCTGGTCAACCATCCCGACTACTTCTTTGGCCGTTCACCCGAGCACGGCCTGGTGAACCCGGACAACCCATTCATCCTCGCCAATCACCTGAAATGCGCCGCCTTTGAGCTACCGTTCGAGGACGGTGAGGGATTCGGCCAAGCCGAAATCGGATCCGTCCTGGAGCAGCTGGCCTGCCATGGCCTTCTCCATCACTCTGGCGGCCGCTGGCACTGGATGGCCGATAGCTATCCGGCGGAAGACCTCAGCCTCAGGTCAGCCTCGGCGGAGAACTTCGTCGTCATCGACGTCACCGGCCCCGCCCCGCGCGTTATCGGCGAGGTAGACCGCTCGAGCGCCCCCATGCTGCTGCACGAGGAAGCCATTTACCTTAACGAGGCCGACCAGTACCAGGTTGAGAAACTCGACTACCAGGAGAAGAAAGCCTTCGTGCGCCGGGTGGAGGTGGACTACTATACTGATGCCAGCCTGGCCGTTGACATAAAAGTGCTCGCCCGCTTCCAGCACGACCTGGCTGAAGGCCTACCCCGCAGCTCCGGCGAGGTCTTGGTCTCAGCCTTGCCCACCATGTTCAAGAAGATCCGCTTTGGGACCCACGAGAATGTCGGGTCCGGCCCCATCCGGCTGCCGGAGGAGCAAATGCATACGACCGCTTACTGGTTCTCCGTGCCCCCGGAGATCGGCGACTCCCTCCGCCCCGAGGAGCTGGAGGCCGGCCTGCTAGGCATCGCTAACCTCCTCGTCCACATGGCCCCTCTCTACCTCTTGTGTGACGTACGCGACATCCGATCGGTGGTCCAGGTCCGTTCACCCTTCACCGGCTTGCCCACGGTCTACGTCTATGATCGCTATCCGGGTGGGGTGGGCTTCGCCGACAAGCTCTACGAGCTGCACCGGGAACTCCTGGCCGCCTGCCGCGATCTGGCGGGCAGCTGCGCCTGTGCCGAAGGATGCCCGTCTTGCGTGGGCCCGGGCGCAGAGGTCGGGCCGGGTGGCCGGCGGGCCGCCCTCCGAATCCTCCGGGCCGGTGCTGGCCTCCTGCGGTCGGAGGCGTTTGACGGGGAGGCGTGATGGTGAGGGCGGCGTCCATAGACCACCTGCTGCCTGGCCGCTACGTTCAACCGGACCTGAGCTACCTGGCCGAGCGCTCGCTCTCCATTCACCACTGGCACGCCGGCCGTCACCTCTCGGACGCCCTGGGTCAGGCGGTAGGACTCCTCGGTCGGCTGGCCGGTCAGGACGGGATGGCCGGCCTGGCTCTGGAAGACTTACTCTTCCTGGATACCGAGACCACCGGTCTCAGTCTGGGCGCGGGCACCCTGGTATTCCTGGTCGGGACAGGCAGGTTTGAGGCCGGCGGCTTCAGGGTACGCCAGTTCTTCCTGGCCGATCCCGCCGGCGAAAGGGCCCTGCTGGAAGCCTTTCTCGATCACCTGGGGAGCGCGGCGGGGCTGGTCACCTTCAACGGCCGCCACTTCGACCTGCCCCAGCTCGAGAGCCGCCTCATCATGGCCCGCGTTGGCTCCTCCCTTCCCCCTCTCCCCCACCTCGATCTCCTGCCCCTGGCCCGGCGCGTCTGGGGGCTCAAGCTGGAGAGCCGCAGCCTGTCCTCGCTGGAAGATAACGTCCTCGGCTACGTGCGGGAAGATGACGTCCCCGGCTACCTGGTACCCACACTGTACCGGGAGTATCTGCGGAGCGGACACGCAGGCGGCGTTGCGCCGGTCTTTGAGCATAACCTGCGGGACATCCTGTCCATGGTTGTCCTCTCTTCCCGCCTGCAGCAGTGGGCCGCCCAAGCCGCCGAGGGGGTCGCCCCCGCTGACGCGCACCCCCTGGAAGTGGCGGGATTGGCCCGGGCCTGCGAGTCGGCCGGCCTGGGGCAAGCCGGAAGCATCTGCTACGAGTCGGCCCTGACCGGCCTCCTGACAGGTTCCCACCACCGTCTTATCTGCGAGCGCCTGGGGCTCCTCTACAAGCGCCTGGGGCGCGCCCAGGAGGCCGCCACCGTCTGGCGGAAGGCCATTGAGGGCGGCCAGGGTTCCCTGGTCGCGTATGTGGAACTCGCCAAGTACCTCGAGCACGGTAGTCGGGACTACCCCGCGGCCTGCTCCTTGGTGGAAGACGCCCTTGCCCGGACTGCTCCTTCTCCGGCCCAAGCCGCCGCCCTCCGGCACCGCCTGGCCCGCCTCCGCCGCCGCCTGGGCATAGCTCAGGACTCCCCCGCATAGTAGCTACCGATAGCCCGCCACTCTTCTCCACGGGGGTGCCGGCGTGATCTTCCTGACTCTGGACCTGCGGCCCAGGCGGAGGCTACTGCTCGGTTGGGGGCTCGCCCTGCTCGTCCTCGCCCTCCTGGCGCTTGCGCCTCCCGACTGGGTGCTGCCCGTGGCCGGCCGCCTCAGCCCGATCCGCCAGGCTCCCACCCGGGAGAAGGTGACCGCCCTCACCTTCAACATCAGCTGGGGAGTGGAGGTACCCCGACGGGTGCTGGCCGCCCTGGAGGAAGGTGGCGCCAAGGCGACCTTCTTCGTATCCGGACCCTGGGCCGCCAGCCATCCCGACCTGGTGCGGGAGATCGCTGGCGGGGGGCACACCGTCGGCAGCCTGGGGCATCGCCATGTCGACCTGACAACCCTCTCCCGCCAGGAACTGGCCGACGACCTCTCCCACGCCGATCGGGTGCTGGAGGCCATAACCGGTGCGAGGCCGCTCTTCTTCCGTCCCCCCGATGGCCGCCTCAATGACCTCGTGCTGGAGACCGCCGGCGCCATGGGTTACACGGTGGTAACCTGGCGCACGGACTCCCTGGATTGGCGCAACCCGCCGCCGGAGAAGATAGCCCGGCGGGTCCTGGCCCGCGTGGCTCCCGGCGACATTGTTCTGCTCAATGCCTCCGACTCCGCCCGCCAGACCGATCGGGCCCTGCCGGCCATCCTGGACGGCCTGGAAAGGCGCGGCTACCGGGCGGTGACCCTGACCGAGCTCCTGGCCGCCGAGTCGGACTGAGTCTCTCCCCGCCCTTCCGGCTCTCCGCCCTTGCATCTATCTGCCACCGGGGTGTATAATCATGCAGTAGGCTCCGGCCGGTCCCCCTCGGGGGTACCCTTTCCCGGAAGCCCGGAGGGGTGAACGCATGACAAAGGTAGTGCTGGCGTACTCCGGCGGGCTGGACACCTCGGTAGCCGTGCGCTGGCTGAGCGAGCGGTACGCGTGTGACGTGATCGCGCTCACGGTGGATGTGGGCCAGGGAGCCGAGGTGACCCAGGTCCGGCAGAAGGCTCTGGCCGTGGGCGCGGTAGCCGCCTATTCCGTCGACGCACGGGAGGAGTTCGTCCGTGAATTCGCTTTCCGCGCCCTGCGGGCCAACGCCGTCTATGAAGGGAAGTATCCCCTCGCCTCGGCCTTGTCGCGGCCCCTGATCACCCGGCTGTTGGTGGAAACGGCCGAGCGGGAGGGAGCCGAGGCCATCGCTCACGGCTGTACCGGCAAGGGCAATGACCAGGTGCGCTTCGACGTCTCCGCCGCCGCTCTGGCTCCTCATCTGAGGGTAATAGCCCCGGTGAGAGAGTGGCCGCTATCCCGGGAAGAGGAACTAGAGTACGCGGCCGAGCGGGGGATTCCCGTCCCGATAGGCAAGGCCAATCCCTATAGCATTGACGCCAATCTGTGGGGACGCAGCATCGAGTGTGGGGTGCTGGAAGACCCCTGGCGGGAACCGCCGACAGACGTCTACAGCCTGACCCGGGACGCCGCCGGCTGCCCGGCCGAGCCCACTTACGTGGAGATCGGGTTTGAACGCGGTGTTCCCGTCTCACTTGACGGCAGTCGCCTGGATCCCGTGGAACTGGTCGCGACGCTGAATCAGGCGGCCGGCGAACAGGGCGTAGGCCGCATCGACCACGTTGAGAACCGCCTGGTCGGGATCAAGTCCCGCGAGATCTACGAGGCTCCCGCGGCGACAGCCCTGCTCGCCGCCCATCGCGATCTGGAGGATCTCACCCTTGAGCGTGAGACCGCCCACTTCAAGCGAGGCCTGGCCGATCGTTACGCCGAGCTCGTATACTACGGACTCTGGTACTCCCCCCTGCGCGAAGCCCTGGACGCCTTCGTGGACAAGACCCAGGAGAACGTGACCGGCCAGGTCCGCATGCGCATGCACCGCGGCCAGCTGGCGGTGGTTGGCCGGCGATCGCCGTTCTCGCTGTACGACTTCTCCCTGGCCACCTATGACCGCGAGGACGCCTACAACCATGCCTCGGCGGTCGGCTTCATCGATCTCTGGGGCCTGCCGACAAGAGTCCAGGCCCAGGTCCGGCGAGCCGCCGCTTCCGGGCAGAAGCGGGAGGGGCTGCCGCTGGTGGCGGGAGGCGGCCGGTGACAACGTCCGGTGATAAGCCTTGGAGCGGGCGCTTCAGGTCGCCTACGGCCCCCGAGGCGGACCTGTATACCGCGTCCCTGCCCTTTGACCGGCGGCTCTACGCTCAGGACATCAGGGGGAGCGTGGCCCACACCAGGATGCTGGCCCGCCAGGGTATCATCGGCGCCGGCGAGGCGGCCGCCATCGAGGAAGGGCTTCACCAGATCGAGGAGGAGATCGAGGCCGGTACCTTCCCCTGGCGGCTTGAGCTCGAGGACGTTCACATGAACATAGAGGCTCGCCTCGTCGAGAAGATCGGCCCGGTGGGAGGGAAGCTGCCGACCGGCCGCAGCCGCAATGACCAGGTAGCCCTGGACATGCATCTGTACCTGGCCGAGGAGACCCGCGTCATAGACGAGAGGCTCTGCGGGCTCCAGGCGGCCCTGCTGGGGCAGGCCCGGGCGAATCCGGGCGCTATCTTGCCGGGTTACACCCACCTCCAGCGAGCCCAGCCGGTCGCCCTGGCCCATCACCTGCTGGCTTACTTCTTCATGCTCCAGCGCGATCGCGAGCGTCTGGCCGACGCCCGCCGCCGGATCGAGATGGTGCCCCTGGGAGCGGGCGCCCTGGCCGGAAGCAGCTTCGCCCTGGATCCTGATTCGGTAGCCCGCGACCTGGGCTTCGGGCGGCGCTACGCGAATAGCATCGACGCGGTGGCCGACCGTGATTTCGTCGTCGAGACGCTGGCAGCTTGCGCCCTGATCGCCGTGCACCTCTCCCGCCTGGGCGAGGAGCTCGTCTTGTGGTCGTCCTCGGAATTCGCCTTCCTGGAGATGGCCGACGCTTACACCACGGGGTCAAGCATGATGCCGCAGAAGAAGAACCCCGTGATCGGCGAGCTCATGCGCGCCAAGGCCGGCCGGGTGACCGGCGCCCTGGTGACGCTGCTGACCGTCCTCAAGGGCCTTCCCCTCGCCTACAACTCCGATCTTCAGGAGGACAAGGAAGCGACCTTCGACGCTCTTGACACGGTCAAGGCCTCGCTCGCGATCGCCACCGCCGCCATCACGACCTCGTCCTTCAATGCCACCAGGATGCGGCAAGCCGTCGCCACAGGCTACCTCGAGGCGACCGACGTGGCCGACTACCTTGCCGCACGAGGGGTCCCCTTCCGGAAAGCGCACCTCGCCACCGGCCGGGCAGTCGCCCTGGCCGCCTCACGAGGCGTGGGACTTAAGTCCCTGCCTCTCGACGACCTGCGGGAGCTGCATCCGGCGTTCGACGCGGGAGTGTACGCCCTGCTCACCCCGGAGGCGGCGCTGACCCGGCGAGCCTCGCCCATGGGCACCGGCCCGGAGGAGATTCGCAGGCAACTGGACCTGGCCGAGACGCTCCTGGCAGCCAGCCCGGGAACGGTTGACTGGGTTGCCGTGAGTCAATCGCCATTGCCGGCCAGACCCCCGCGCTGACCCGAAGTGGTCAATGCTCCTAGACTTGCCTGGGGCGCCGTTCCCTGTCCCGACCCGCCGGTGGAACATAGGGTGGGAGGAAGCGCGGGAGGTGTCGCCATGGCAGCCAGACGGCTATACTTCGCGTACGGCGCCAACCTCTCGGAAGAAGCCATGCATGAGCGATGCCCGTCGCTTGCGGCCAGGAAGCTCGGGGCCGCGACGCTCCCCGACTACCGGCTGGAGTTCTGCCGGGACGACAACGGGTTCGGCATCGCCACCATCGCTCCGGCCAGGGGACGGCAGGTACTCGGGGGACTCTGGCGGATAAACCGAGCTTGCCTCGCGATCCTGAACATTTTTGAGGCTTACCCCCGCGTCTACACCCAGAAGTGGGTTCGAGTTCTGTACCGGGGGAAGACGGTGTCGGCGATGACCTACGTCCTGCGCGACAGGCGCCCCGCCGGCGGGCCGGACCCCGACTACCTCAATACCATCCGGATGGGTTACCGTGACTTCGGGCTCGACGACTCGGACCTGGAGAGGGCAGTTCAGCGGAGCCGGCGGCAGGCCGCCCGCTTAAGACGCTGGAAGCTGGGACGATAGGGCTGCTCGGGGACCGCCACCGGCAAGCTCACCCCACGCCCAGCCGGGCGAAAAACCAGATGAGGGGAAGCACAACGCCCCACCCGGCACCGAGGAGCGACCGGCCCGCTATGCGGTTAGTGGCCACCAGCCGGGCCTCATCCACCACCTCTCCGCCGTGCAGTACCTGGGCCCGACCGAGAGCCTCGCCCGCCTGCACCGGAGCCCGCGCGCGCTCCGGGAGCCAGAGGATTACCTGCGGCGGTTCGGGGTCGCCCCGGGGGACCACGGCCCACAGATCCCGGTCCACCGTCAGATGAACCCGGTCTCTCTCGCCACCGGCGACCGGCAAGGTGGCGATGGCGGCGCCACTTTGCGCCATGACCAGCAGCGTGAAGGTCTCAAAGCCCCAGTCCAACAGGCGGGCCGCGTCGCCGTAACGGTCGCGCGCGTTGAGGAGCACCACCAGGAGGCGATGCTCGTCGCGAGTGGCCGAGGCGATCAGGCACCGGCCGGCCGCTGCGGTGGTCCCCGTCTTGACGCCGTCGGCCCCGGGGTAGCGCCACAACAGCCTGTTGGTGTTGCGCAAGTGGCGCTCCCAATCCCCCTCCAGCTCTTCCACCTCGCTCTCGCCCATCGCCACCAGGCGTGCGAAGTAGGGATCGTTGAGGGCGTGCCTCGCCAGCAGGGCCAGGTCATAGGCGGTGGAGTAGTGCCCGGGCTGGGTCAAGCCGTGGGGGTTGGCAAACCGGGATGACGTCGCTCCCAGGTCGCGCGCCCGTCGGTTCATGAGGCGGGCGAACTCCTCCACCGATCCCGCCAGGTGTTCGGCTGCGGCCACGGCGGCATCGTTGGCGGAAGACAACAGGATGGCTTGAAGCAGTTCTTCCAGGGTAACCAGGTCGCCCGGTCGGACCCGCAGGGTGGATCCGGGCACTCGAGCCGCCCGGGAACTTATCTCAACCGCGTCGCCCAGCCGGCCGTACTCGAGAGTCAGAAGGGCGGTCAGCACCTTGGTGAGACTGGCCGGAGGGCGGACGCGGAAGGCTTCCTTGGCGAACAGGATGCGGCCGGTCTGCCAGTCCATGAGAACGGCGGAACTGGCGGTCAGCCGGGGTGGCCCGGCGAGTGCCACCAGCGCCAGAGCCCCGGCGACCCATCGGTTCGCATGGCCCATGCCAGACTATACGAGAGGCCGGGCCGGCCTATTCAACGAGCGTGATGATGACCGTGCGGGGGCTGGTAGCCCGGTCCTGGAACAGCAAGCCGAGTTCCTCGCCGTTGATGCTCAGGAAGACACTTCCGGGCCGGCCGACGCGCATCGAGATCTCCCTGGAGGCCTGGAACACCTGTACCTTTCCGACCGGCAGGGTCTGCTCCATGACCCTGCGCCCGTCCACGGTTACACCCAGCCAGCAAGCGTCGGCCAGTTCCAGCGTGACCTGAAGGAACTCGCCGGTCACCCGGTAGCGAACCTCATCCTCCACGTCCTCACGGCTGATCGAGGGAGGCGCCGGGGAGGGCACCACCGGGGGCGGGGGCTCGGGCTGGACGGGTAGCACCGGCGTGACGTCCTCCTGCGGGGGTGGCGATTCCTCAGGGGCTCGTTCGTGCCGGGGCAGCACGCCGAAGTAATAAGTCATAGCCGCCACCAGCACCAGACAGCCGACCAGGGCAGCCACCGGCCGGATAGGAGAACGGGCAGGGGCCGGCTTGCGAACAGGGGGAGCTTCTTCCGCCGGTGGCGCCTGCTCCTCCCGGTAGCGCCGGACCAGCTCCAGACCGTCCAGGCCCAGGTAGCCGGCGTAGGAGCGCAAGAAGCCCCTGGCATAGGCCTCGCCCGGGATCAGCCGGTAGTCGCCGTCCTCCAGGGCCTTCAGGTAGCGCTGGCGTATCTTGGTATCCACTTGGGCTTGCTCCAAGGAGATACCCTGGGCCTCCCGAGCCTCCCGCAAGAGGGTGCCGATATCCTTGCTCACGGTCTGCCTCCCCGAAGCCTGGTTCGATCGTAGTTCGACTAGCTTCTCGGATTCCCTCTAGGGATATATGCGATTGAGCAGGCGCGGGAACGGGATCGCCTCCCGGATATGCTCCAGCCCGCAGAGCCAGGCCACGACGCGCTCGATCCCCAACCCAAACCCGGAATGAGGAACCGAGCCGTACCGGCGAAGATCCAGGTACCAGCGGAAGGCCTCTTCGGGTAAGCCATGCTCCCGGATCCGCCGCCGGAGAGTCTCATGATCGGCCAGGCGTTCTCCCCCGCCGATGATCTCGCCATAGCCTTCCGGGGCCAGCAGGTCCGCCCCCAGCACAACGTCCGGCCGCTCGGGATCGGGCTTCATGTAGAAGGCCTTCACCTTCGCGGGGAATCGGTGGACGAAGACCGGCCGGTCGAAGTGGCCGGCGACGGCCACCTCGTGAGGGGCACCGAAATCCTCGCCCCAGGCCAGGGGCTCGACCGGCTCCAGCAGGCGCAGCGCTTCGTCATAGCTGACCCGGGGGAAAGGAGGTCTCACACCCTCCAGCGGGGCGGTGTCCCGCTCCAGGCGTTCCAGCTCCGCGCGACGCTTGGCCAGCACCCGTTCCACGATGTGGACGATCATGGCCTCCTGCAGGGTCAGGTTACCCTCGAAGTCGAGGTAGGCTGCCTCCGGCTCCACCATCCAGAACTCCATCAGATGCCGGCGGGTCCGCGACTTCTCCGCCCGGAAGGTGGGGCCGAAGCAGTAGACGCGGCCAAAGGCCATGGCGGCCGCCTCGTTATAGAGTTGCCCGCTCTGAGCGAGGTAAGCGGTGGTGTCGAAGTAGCCGGTCTCAAATAGGGTGGTAGTCCCCTCGCAGGCGGCAGGCGTCAGGATGGGGGTGTCCACCAAGAGGAAGCCCTGGCCGTCGAGAAAATCGCGGCAGGCGGCGATGACCTCCGCCCGGACCCGGATGATGGCGTGCTGGCGAGGCGTCCGCAGCCACAGGTGCCGGTGATCCAGCAAGAAATCGGCCCCGTGCTCCTTGAGCGAGATCGGGTACTCCTCCGCCGCCTGCAGGGCTTCGAGGCCGGTGAGGCTGAGCTCGTAACCTCCAGGAGATCTCGGATCGGCCCTGACCACCCCCCGGGCCAGGATGGATGACTCCTGACCAAGGGATCGGCAGAGCTCGAAAACCTCCGGGGGGAGGTCGGCTTCACTGGCCACCGCCTGCAAGAACCCGGTGCCGTCACGGATTATCAAGAACTGGAGCTTGCCGGCCTTCCTCCGGTTGTAGAGCCAACCTCGCAACTCAACGGAGGCCCCCACATGGCGCCCCACTTCCTCCACCGTCGCCGGCCGTGCGGTCACTGCCGGGTCGCCTCCTCCAGGCGTTCCAGAGCGCGGCCCAACTCGTCAAGGGCCGCGCCGTAGGCCGTCCAGTCTCCCCGCCGTATGGCTTCCTGGGCCTGGCGCCAGAGCTCGCCGGCTCGCCGGGCCAGGCTCTCCACTCCCGTCGCGCCCTCTTCGTCGCCCCATGGCGGCAGTGGCTCGCTCACGGCAACCTCCAGGAACACCCGCCGCAGGGCGGCGTCGAGAGTCGGCTCCATAGCCAGCCGCTCGCCATAGCCGACGATGACGCGGCGGAACTCCGGCAGCCGGTTACCCTCGGCCTGCAGGTAAATGGGCTCCACGTACATGACCGTGTTCTCGATGGGGATGACCTGAATGGCCCCCCGGATGACCCGCGAGCCGGACTGCCCCCACAAGGTGAGCTGCTGGGAGATGTAAGCATCCTGGTCGATCCGGGCGTCGATCTGCATGGGACCGAAGATGAGCTGGTCCTTGGGCAGCGTGTAGACCAGGGCTTGCCCGTAATGCTCGCCGTCCGAGCGGCCGGTCATCCACCCGATCATGTTGTCCTTGCGGGCCGGGGTGAACGGCAGGAGAAGGACGAACTCCTCCCGGGGCTGCCCGGGGAGCTTCATGACCAGGTAGTAAGGTTCCATCTCCTGGCCGGTCCCGCCGGCGAAGGACGCCCGCTCGGGGTCGAAGAGCTGGCGTGGCCGCTGCCAGAGGTCTTCCTGGTTGTAGAAGACCATGGGATCGGTCATGTGGTACTTGCCGTAGACGTCGGCCTGCCAGTTGAAGAGGTCCACCGGGTAGCGCACATGCCGCCTGAGATCGGCGGGCATGGCCTCCCGGGGCTGAAGTAGACCGGGGAACACCCGGGCGTAGGTGAGGGCGACCGGGTCGTCGTCAAACAGGTAGAAGCTCACCTCACCATGATAGGCGTCCACGGTGACCTTGACCGAGTTGCGAACGTAGTTGAAGCGTCCCCGGGGGTGGGGCTCCGAATATGGGAACAGCACGGAGGTTGTGTAGGCATCCTGGATGAAGAAGAGGCTGCCGTCGTCCCTGATGGCGAGGTAGGGATCGCGATCCAGGGTGAGAAAAGGCGCCAGCCGGTGGACCCGGTCCTGGATCTGACGGTAGATCATGATCCTGCTCTCGGAGTGAACGGTCCCGGTCAGGAGTAGCTGGTAACTGCGCTCGCGGACGGCAAAGGCCAGCCGGGCCAGAGGCAGGCCCAGGCGGACGCCTCCCCGGCCGTCATAGTGGTTCCAGGCATTGCCCGTCCCCAGGGGGTAGTCGAACTCGGCCTCGCGCGTGTTGACGACCACGTAGGGCGCCGGGGCCTCGCCGTAGTACATCTCCGGCCGGGTGACGGCGAGTTCGGGAAAGCCCGTGCGCGGCGGCACATCCCGCAGCCAGCGTTCAGGCAGGCCATCCTCGGTGACCTCGGCGGCCGGTGACACCACTGCTCCATAGCCGTGGGTGTACTTGAGGTGCATGTTCACCCAGGTCCGGGCCCCGGTCGGCAAGGCGGCATGGGAGAGTTCCCTGCCCGCGATCAGCACCTGCCGGAGCCGTCCGTCCACCAGGTAGCGGTCCACGTCAACGTCAAAGAAGCGGTAGTAGAGCCGGATCTCCTGCAACTGGCTGTAGGTCTGCCGGACCGGCCCCGAGTCCCACAACCGGATGTTGTCGATGGTGCCCCGGTTGCGCTCGAGCGCGTCAACGTCCAGCCGCCGGGCTTCATAGGGGAACTCCAGCTCCTCGATCCGATCCAGCCCGTAGGCATAACGGGTCAGAGCTATGTTGTGGGCGATGAACGGGCGTTCCCGGTTGATCTCGTCCGGCTCAACCGCGAACTGCTGCACGAACGCGGGGTAGAGGCTACCCAGGACGAGCGAGGCCACCACCAGGATTCCCACTCCCCCCAAGGCCAGCCGGGGGCGCCGGAGGATCGCCGCCGCCAAAACGGCGGTGGCCACCAGCAAGGTAAGCCCGGTCATGATCCGGAACGCCGGCAACTGGGCGTGAATGTCGGTGTAGCTGGCGCCGAAGGTAACACCTCGCGGCGAGTAGAGTAACCGGTAGATGGCCAGGCGGTAACCCCAGGCCTTGAGACCCAGGAACAGGGCCAGCAGGGCGGACAGGTGATAGCGGGCCCGGGCTGTGATGATGAGCCTCCCGGCCATCATCTCCACCGAGCGATTGAGCAGGTAGATCCCGAGGGCGCCCAGGGCCGACAGGACTACCGCCGACTGGATGAGGTAGTAGGCAAAGTGCTGAAAAGGCAGGACAAACAGGTAGAACCCGGCGTCCAGGCCGAACAGGGGATCGGGCACGCCGAAAGGCACCCGGTGGATGAACTTGAGCACGGTAAGCCATTCCCGCGAGGCGAGCAGGCCGACCAGGAAAGCAAGAACTAGCGGCAAAGTCCAGAGCACCAGTACCGCTTGCCGCCGGGGCACCGGACCGACCATGGCCAGATCCAGGTAGTCGCCCAGCATGACCCGGGCCCGGCCCCAGGCCAGGCGCAGGTTGAGGATGAGGATGGCGGCCACGATCAGGCCCACCAGGATACCCAGGGCCACCCGGGTCCCAATCATGGTCACCAGCACACCCAGGTAGCCCTGCAGCGAGAACCACAGGTACTCAGTGTAGAAGTAGCTGCCATAGACCAACGTGGCCAGCAACAGCGCCAAGACCACCAGGCCGCAGCGGAAGATCCGGGGTCCCCGTCGCATCGTCTTCAGCCGACCTCCCGTCGCCAACAGAACTCTCGACGGTTAGTCCTTTCACCGTCGCCGACCCGAATCCCTCCGCTCGCGAGGCCGTTTGGCCGCGCTGCGGGAGAGCTGACGGGGGTGCGGACAGAAGGAGCGGCGGAAGCGGGTCCACGTGGTGGGCCGCCAGAGGTGGCCCGGCTAGCCCGAGCCTTTAGCCGCCCCCGTTGTACCGGCCCTGCTCTAGGCCCCTCCGCACGGTGAGAATGGCCGCCTGGGTGCGGTCTTCAACTCCGAGCTTGCGGAAGACACTGCTCAGGTGGTTGCGGACCGTCTTCTCACTGATGAACAGGCGGGCGCCGATCTCCCGGTTGCGCAGTCCCTCGGCCACCAACTGGAGCACCTCCCGCTCCCGGGGAGTGAGTTGCCGCCAGCTGGAACCGCCTTCGGGCTGGCCGGCCTCGGTGGCTATACGCAAGGCGGCCCGCTGGGGGAGGGTGGCCTGACCCAGCCAAGCCGACCGGATAGCATGGGCCAGCTCGGACGCCTCCACATCCTTGAGCACGTAGCCCACTGCCCCCGCCTTGAGCATCTCCAGCACCATCTCTTTCCCGGCGTGCATGGTCAAGACCACTACTTTGACACCGGGAGACGTCTTGCGGATGCTCCGGACCGCCTCCGGCGCCGGCATGCCCCGCATGCTGATGTCCAGCAGGACCAGATCGGGCTGGAGTTCCCGGACCCGCGCCACCGTCTCGTCCCCGTCGGCCGCCTCACCCACCACTTCAAGATCGGGCTCCAGGCTCAGCAGCTGCCTCAGGCCCTGCCTGACCAGTCGGTGATCATCGGCCAAGAGGATTCGCACCGGCTTGCCGGACACCATCCCGGCCACCTCCTCGACTATACCCGGATCCGGTTCCCGGGAAGGACCAGCTCGACCTGGGTTCCCCCACCGGTCCTGGCCTGGACCGTGAGCTCTCCTCCCAGCGCCGCCGCCCGCTCGCGCATTCCCAGGACACCGTACTTCTTGGCCTCCAAGAGCTCCTCGGTGGCCAGCCGGCACGTCAGCCCGCGGCCGTCATCCCTGACTCGGAGGCTGACTTGCTGGGCGCGGTAGGCCAGGGAGACCTCCACCGAGCGAGCGCCGGCGTGCTTGGCCACGTTGCTCAGTGCCTCCTGGAAGACGCGGAAGACGGCCAGTTCCTCCAGCGGCGAGAGCGGCCGCACCGGCCCGGAGACGGAGAAGCGAGCCTTGATGCCCGAGCGGTCGCCGAATCCCTCCCCATACCGCCGCATGGCCTCCGGCAGCCCGACTTCTCCCGGCAGAACCGGCCGGAGTTCGGCCAGCAAGCCCCGCCCTTCCTCGACAGCGGTGGCGATCGCTTCCCGCACGGCGACCAGTTCCTCCCCTGCCGACCGGGGATCCTCTCTCCACCGGCGCTCGCAGCGATCGACGGCCAGGGACAGGTTGACCAGGGCCTGCAACAGGCCGTCATGAAGGTCGCGGGCGAGGCGGCGCCGCTCCTCCTCCCGGCCCCGGAGCACTTGGCAATCCCGGTCTTGGAACACGCCCGTCCCCCTCAGACCCCACTTGAGCGGGGGTCAGTTACATAATATGTCGAGGGGCGACGAAGGCGCATGCCCGCCAACTGCAGGAGAAGACCGAGATGGAGGAGAACGGCGCGTCCAAGGGGGCATCGGTCGTGGGGCAGGCCTGCATCTGGCTCCGGGGTATCCGGCCCCACTTCCTGCTCCTCACCGTGGTCTCGGTGGCCGTGGGGCTGGCGGTCGCCCTCAACCGCACCAGGACCGTCCACTGGCCCCATGCCCTGCTGGCCTTGACCGGTGGCCTGCTGGCCCACATCGCGGTCAACGTCCTGAACGATTATCATGACCACCGGAGCGGCCTCGACTTCCTGACCCGGCCAACCCCCTTCAGCGGGGGTAGCGGCACGCTCACGGGCGGGTTGATCGCCCCCCGCCGCTTCCTGGTCCTGGGGATGACCTGCGTGGGCCTGATCGTGCCCGTCGGCCTGTACTTCAGCTGGCGGCTAGGCCCGGCGGTGCTCCTCCCCGGTCTCGCCGGGATCCTGCTGGTCTGTTCCTACACCACCCGGCTAACCCGCCATCCCCTGCTGTGCCTGATCGCCCCCGGGCTCGGCTTCGGCCCCATCATGGTGCTGGGAGTCCACTATACCCAGACCGGAACCTGGACCGCTTCCGGCCTGGCCGCCTCGCTGGTCCCCGGCTTCCTGGTAAGCGGGCTCCTGCTCCTCAACCAGTTCCCCGATGTGGAGGCCGACGCCTGGGCTGGCCGCCGCCACTATGTCGTGGTGTGGGGACGCCGGCGCGCCGCCCGGATCTACGCCACCCTGCTCGGCGGCGCTTACCTCGCTCTGATCGCGGGAGTCCTCTGGGCCTGGCTGCCCTGGCCGGCCGGCCTGGGACTGGCCACCCTACCGCTCGCCTTCCCCACCGTAACGGCAGTTCTCCGCCTGGACGACCGCCCCCGGGATCTCTTGCCCCTGCTGAAGAACAACATCCTGCTAGTGCTGCTCACGCCACTCCTGGCGGCGGCCGGCATGGTGCTCGCCCACCTGGCCGGGTAGGCTGGCCCGGACCAGTTCCACCAGACCCCATGCCAGCCGGGCCCGATGCTCGACCACCCACCCGGCGCCTGCCAGCCAGCGGTCCTGGATGTAGGCCGGTGGGAAGAGCTGGCGGGAGAGGTCAAGCCACCGGTAAGGTTCACCTCCCAACAGGGGAGCCCAGTGCCTGAGATGGGCTCTGATGAACCTGTCCAGTAGCGGAGGCGGATGCTTGCCCAGTTCGAGGACTATCAGTCGCCCGCCGGCCCTGGTCACCCGGGCCGCCTCGGCCAACGCCGGTTGCGGCCGGGGGAGATTCCGGAGGACAAAAGACATGCAGACACAGTCGAAGCAGCCGCCGGGGAAAGGCAAGGACTCAGCGTAACCCCTCGCGAAGCGGACCCGCCGGCCGGCCTTCTGACGGGCCCGGCTGATCATGGGTTCGGAGCAGTCCACGCCCCAGACCACGCTACCCGGTCCGGCGCGACCGGCTAGGCGGAGAGCGAGCTCGCCGGTACCCGTCCCGACGTCCAAGAGCCGCAGCTCTGCCCCGTCACAAGCCTGCCGCGCCGCCTCGTCGAGCCAGCGGCCATAGCGGCCAAGGGAGAGCAGCCAGTTGACCCGGTCGTAGGCACCGGCGATGGATGAGAATAGGGCTTCGATGACCAGGGTATCGGGGACCTGGCCCTTCACAGGGTCTCCATCGTGCCCGCACGGAAACTCCATCATCACCGCCTAGAATGGCCCCGGGAAGACGGAAGTCGCAATCCGGGCGCTGCCCTTTCTTGACAGCGACGGCGCGCCGCAGCGTATGTTACACTTGGGGGGACAGGCATTCTGAGGGGGGGCGGGACGGGACCATGAAGCCCGGCGGCGTCAGCGTGCTGGTCGTGGATGACGAAGACCGCATGCGGGCCTTGCTCCGGATCCACCTCGAGCGGGAAGGCTTCCAGGTGGAGGAGGCGGCCGACGGCTCGGCGGCCTTGGCCGCTCTCGAGCAGACCGCGGCCAACCTGGTCCTCCTGGACCTCATGATGCCGGTCATGGACGGTTGGGCCGCTTGCCGCGCCATCCGCGAGCGGTGGGACGTTCCTATCATCGTCCTCACCGCCCGGGCCGAGGAATACGACCGGGTACTCGGCTTGGAGCTCGGGGCGGACGACTACGTGGTCAAGCCCTTCAGTCCCCGCGAGCTGATGGCCCGGGTTCGGGCGGTACTGCGCCGAGTCCCGGGGAAGCGCCCGTCGCCGGCCGGAGGCGAGCAGCTCACCTTCCCCGGCCTGGAGATCGACCGGCCCCGGCGCTCGGTGACTGCCGGCACCCGCTCCGTCAGCCTCACTCCCAAGGAATTCGATCTCCTCTGGTATCTGGCGGTCAACGCGCGCCGGGTGCTCAGCCGCGAGCAGCTGCTGGAGAAGGTCTGGGGCTGGAGCTTCATGGGAGAGTCGCGAACGGTGGACAGTCACATCAAGAACCTGCGGCTCAAACTGTCCGACACCGAGGCGGCAGGCTACATCCATACCGTCTGGGGCATCGGCTACAAGTTCGAGGTGGTCTGAGGGTTGCGCCTCTCGGGTATAGGCTTCAAACTGTGGGCCGGCATGGTATGCCTGGTGCTGCTGGTCCTCTTGCTCCTGGGAACCCTCCTGTCCGGCCTGCTGGAGCGCTACTACGTGCGCGAGCGGGCGGAGACCCTGCGCCAGAACGCCCGCCAACTGGCCGAGCTGGTGGCCACGGTAGGCCCCGACTCCCGCTCGGCCCTCTTACAGGAGTCACTGAACGCTGCTGCGGTCTTGTTGAACTCCACCGTGGCGGTGATCGACGCCGGCGGCGTGCTGCGGTCGAGTAGCGGCCCGGTGATCGGGTCGGCGGGCTGGGGCACCCATGTGCGCCGGAGCCTTCTCGCCACCAGGCTAGGCGTTGCCTTCCCCGCCGGTGAAGTCCGGGAGGTGCTGGAAGGGCACCCGGTACGCCGCTGGACCTTCCATCCCCAGTTCAACGCCCACATGCTGTATGTCGGCATGCCGGTGATCCGGGAGGGCCACGTTATCGGGGCCGTTCTCCTCTACACGCCGCTGCAGCCCATCCGCGAAGCGGTAGCCGCCGCCCGGCGGCTGGTAGCCGCCTCCGCCGGCGGTGCCGTTGTGCTGGCCAGCGTTCTCGCCCTGCTCCTCTCCCGCCAGTTCTCGGGGCCGCTGGGCGAGATGGAGCGCGTGGCGCGGGCCATGGCCCGGGGTGATTTCGCCCGGCGGCTGCCGCCCGGGGATCGGGACGAGTTCGGAACTCTGGCCCGCACCCTCAATTACCTGGCCGATGAACTCTCCGCCCGCATGGGCGAGCTCTCGGCCCAACGGGACCAGTTGGCGAACATCCTCTCCAGCCTCTCCGAGGCCGTGCTGACGGTGGACGCGGAAGGCCGGGTGATCAACGCCAACCAGCGGGTCGAGCAGGCCCTGGGCTGGATCCCGGCTAACTTGGCCCGGATGCCCCGGCCGCTAGCCGAGCTCTATCGGTCCGCCCTGGCCGGCCAGCCGGCGGGCCCGGAGGAGGTCACCCTGGGCGATCGGTACTACCTGGTACAGGCCGCCCCCATCGGCGAGAGCCCGCAAGGGGCGGCCGGGGCGGTGGCCGTCCTCCGCGACGTGACCCCCGCCCGCGAGCAGGAGGCGATGCGGCGGGAGTTCCTGGCCAACGTATCCCACGAACTGGCCACTCCCCTTACCTACCTGCAAGGTTTTGGCGAGGCCTTGCTCGACGAGCTGGCGCAGGCCGGATTGGAGGCAAGCCCGGCCGGTCAGCACGGGCGAGTGCTGGTGGAGGAGACCGAGCGGCTGAGGCGGCTGGTGCGAGATCTCCTGGACCTGGCCCGGCTCGAGGAAGGAGCGGGGCGGCTGGAGTTGGGGCCGGTTCCGCTTGAGCCGTTGCTCCGGCGGGTGGCTGCAGTCGTCCGCCCGGTAGCCGCCGAGCGGGGGGTTCAGCTGGAAGTGGACGCCCGCCCCACCCCGCCGGCCCTGGCCGATGTCGACCGGATCGAACAGGTCCTTCGCAACCTCATGGACAACGCCTTGCGTCACACTCCCGCCGGTGGGCGAATCACGCTGTTCCTGGGCACCCGGGGCGGCATGCTCGAGGCGGGGGTTCGCGATACGGGCAGCGGCGTGCCCGCCGCCGAACGGGAACGCATATGGGACCGTTTCTACAAGGTGGACAAGGCGCGCACCCGCGGCGAGGCGGGAACCGGTCTGGGCCTGGCCATAGTCAAGCGGATCGTGGAGGCCCACGGCGGCACCGTGGCCGTGGAGAGCGAGCAGGGAGCCGGCAGCGCCTTCTCCTTCACCCTGTTCCCCGCCACCCCCGGCGACCCGGCCTGATCCGGCACGTTTCCTAGGCCCGTGGCCGGCGCTCGGGGAAGTCGCGGCGAAACTGCTCCCAGTTCATCAGCAGTTCGCGGGGGCGGGCGCCATCGGGAGGACCGACAATGCCTTTTTCCTCCATGGCGTCTATGAGGCGCGCGGCCCGCGTGTAGCCCACCCGGAGCTTGCGCTGCACCATGGATATGGAGGCCTGCCGGGTCTCCATGACTACCCGGACCGCGTCGGGGAACAGCTCGTCCTCCTCCTCCGATCCGGCCCCCGCTTCCAGCACCGCCTCGGTGAGAAACCCGTTCCGGTACTGGGGGCAGGCCTGTCCCTTGACGAAGGCGGCGATCTCCTCCACCTCGGCGTCGGCGATGAAGGCACCCTGGCCGCGGACGACCTTGGCCGCCCCCACCGGATGATAGAGCATGTCGCCCTGCCCGATCAGGCGCTCGGCCCCGGGCGCGTCCAGGATGGTTCGCGAGTCGACCTGCGAG
The DNA here is from genome assembly GCA_031082145.1 of bacterium. Taxonomy (GTDB): domain Bacteria; phylum Bacillota; class Sulfobacillia; order UBA995; family UBA995; genus Ess09-15. The sequence goes on from JAVHLP010000013.1 coordinate 35,911, forward strand.
GAGACGGCGAAGGCGATGCGGGAGGGGATATTGGCCTTGATCACCCCGGTGATGACGTCCACCGAAGGTCGCTGGGTGGCGACCACCAGGTGGATGCCGGCGGCCCGGGCCATCTGGGCCAGCCGCCAGATGGCGTCCTCCACTTCCGCCGGGGCGATCTTCATGAGGTCGGCCAACTCGTCGATCACTATCAACACGTAGGGCAGCGCCGAGCCTTCGGCCTGGCCGGACGGCCACAGGGCATTGTAGCGGCCAATGTCCCGCACGCCGGCGGCGGCGAAGAGTTCGTAACGGTTCTCCATCTCGCGGACCAGCCAGCGGAGGGCGCCCGCGGACTGCTTGGGATCGGTGATCACCGGCGCCAGGAGGTGTGGGATTCCGTCATAGACACTGAGTTCGACCACCTTGGGGTCGATCAGGACGAACTTGACCTGGTCCGGCCGGTAGTTCAGCAGTATGCTGCTGATGATGGCGTTCAGGCAGACGCTCTTGCCGGAACCGGTTGTGCCGGCCACCAGCAGGTGCAGAAGGCGATCCAGGTTGGCGATGAGGGGCCGCCCGGCGATGTCCTTGCCGAGGGCCACCGTCAGCCCTGGTGGCGCGCTCTTGAACTCGGGGCTCTCCAGGACGTCTCGCAGATGGACCGGTGACACCTCGCTGTTGGGCACCTCGACGCCGATCACCCCCTTGCCGGCGATGGGAGCGATGCGTACGTCCTGAGCCGCCAGGGCCAGGGCCAGGTCATCGGCCAGCCCGATCACCCGGGAGACCTTGACCCCGGGAGCTGGCTGAACCTCGAATCGGGTCACCACCGGGCCCTGTTGCGCCTCCAGCACCCGGGCCCGCACGCCGAAACTAGCCATGGTCTCCTCGATCAGCCGGCGCTTCTCCTCGGTGTCCGGGCGTTGGCGCCCCGTGCTGCGGGGAGTCCCCCGGGCCAGCAGGGACAGCGGTGGAAGCTGGTAGGCCGGGGGCTCCGGGCTCTCGCGGCCAGTGGGCGGCGCCGGCGGGGGGCGGGACGGGGTATCCGAGCGGGGAAGCTCCAGCGGCGCCAGTTCTCGGCCGACAGCCACAGCTTCCTCTTCCACCACCTCGAAGAAGAAGTCACGCAGGCCCGCCGCCAACGCCCGGCCGCCCCGGATGAGCAGCCGGATCAGGCCCCCACCCAACCGCAGCAGCGGCGCCTCGGTCACCAGCACCAACCCGGCCAGGACCAGGGCCCCCAGCACAACGCCTCGCCCGACGGGCCCGAAAGCCCTGACCAGCACCCAGCCCACGGAAGCACCGGTCAGCCCTCCGCCCAGACCGGCGGCGGCCCTGGTGAACGCCTCCGCCGGCGGGTAGGGCAGGTGCAGCAAGGCCAGGAAAACGAGCAAGAGCATCCCCACTCCCCAGGTGCGCCGGTAGCGGAGCGGGTTGCTGCGGGTGACCAGGGCAAAGACGCCGAGCGCGCACAGGGTCAGGGGAACGGCACCGGCCCCTTCCCCGGCCAGCCGGTCCAGACCCTGGGCCAGTACCCGGCTGGCGGCACCCGAGTTGGGGAAGAGCAGTGAGAACACGCCCAGTGCGCCGCCTGCGCAGAGGGCGATGCCGCCCAGATCGTAGGACAGCTCATCTTGTGGCCTGCGGACGGGCTTGGCCATCGCCGGACCTCCCCGGGCCTACTTCTACGCGCTGCAGGCGACTCCTCCGCCTCCTCAGCGGCTTGCCCGGTCAGCACCGCTCCCCGCCTAGGCTCGGCCGGCAGGGTGAAGCTTGACCGCCGTGCCGTAAGCCACCAGCTCAGCGGCGGTGCCGACGACGGAGGCGGTTATGTAGCGGGCATTGACGATGGCGTCGGCCCCTAGCTCCTCCGCCTCGGCTATCATGCGGGCGGTGGCTATGTCCCGGGCCCGCCCCATCATCTCCGTGTACTCAACCAGTTCGCCGCCAAGTACCATCCGCATCAGTGCCGATATGTCCCTGGCAAGTGAGATGGCGAAGACGGTGTGCCCGCGGACCAACCCGCAGCTCTCAGCGATCTCGCGCCCGGGCACGAGCGCCGCACTCTGGACCAGCAGCCGGGGCCCGGGTTCACCCGGCGGTGGCTCGCGGCCGGGGATCACCATTTGGCGCTGCTCGGCGGCTGCGGTCAGCAGGACCACCAGGACGCCGCCCATCACGGAGTACACGGCCGTCTTCAGCCACCAGGGGGTGACGGGGTCGTGATGGATGAACCAGGGCATCCCCGCGAAGACCACTACGAACAGACCGAGAGCGAAGACCAAACCTCCGAGAAGACGAAGCGTTCTCACCGATCGTCCCTCCCCTCGGCGCCTCCCTTCGTGGCCCATCCGACGACTTCCTCCAACCGCTTTCGGTCCGCTCAGGCGGCTCGGGGCGGCAGTCAGCGGCCTTGCACAGCGAGCCAGAGCAGGGCAGTTCCGCCCACCATCCAGCAGTAATAGGCGAACAGGGCGATGCGGCCGCGCCTGACCACACTCAGTAGCAGCGATATGGCGAGGATGCCGGTCACCGCCGCCGCCCCCACCGCCGGCAGCAGGGCGGGCCAGGCCGGCCAGGGTTCCTCCATTCCCCGGAGTTGCCCCAGCTCGAGCAGGCCGGCGCCCAGAATGGCGGGGACCGAGAGCAGGAATGAGAAGCGGGCCGCGGTCTCCCGCTCCATGCCCCGGAAGAGCCCGGCGGCGATGGTGCTGCCGGAGCGGGAGATCCCGGGGATGATGGCGATCGCCTGGGCGACTCCGACCACGGCCGCGTCGGCCCAGCCGATCCCCCAGAGCGGCTTACGGCCGTCGCCGGCCCTGCCCGCCGCCCTCAGCAATACCCCGGTGGCAAGCAGCATGCCCGCCGCCACCGCCGGCCGTTCGAAGGTCGCCCGGAGCCAGGGCTCAGCCAGCCAAGCTAGCCCGGCCGTCACCGCCGAGGCAACGACCAGCGCCCCCAAGAGCCGGGCGCCTGGCTCTTCGGTCAGGGCCTGTCCCGGCGGGACTCCGCTCGCCATCCGGGCAATGGCCAGCCATCCCCCGGCCAGCAGCCGGCCCAGGTCGCGGGCGAACACCACCACCACCGCGGCCAGAGTCCCGAGGTGTAGAGCGACTTCCAGGACCAGCCCGGGAGGGCGAAAGCCCAGCAGGTGCTGTCCCAGCACCAAGTGACCGGAACTGGAGACCGGCAGGAACTCGGTGAGCCCCTGCAGCACTCCGAGGATTACCGCCTTCCAGGTGTCCAGCAGGTCCGCCTCCCCTCCTCGCATGGCCGCTCACCCAAGCCGGCGGCCGGAGTCCAGCCCTCTTACCCCCGCTGAGTGTACCATATGCTGGGGCAGCGCATCAAACGCAAGACCAGACGCTGGCAGGATTTGACCGGCGTTGTGGCAAACGTTCTTACGGCGACCGCAGCCCACGAGAATCGGGAGAGGAGATGCCGCCGTGGCCACCTCGGATCGGCTCGTGCTGGAAGGTGTGCCCCGCGTGAGCTTCGGCCCGGGCGGGGCCACCTGCCCGGAGAACATCCCTTTCCCCTCGGTGATGCGCGCACTCATGCAGTATTTCGGCGAAGGCGATCTCGGGTGCCGTTCCAGCCACGCCCTGCCCCCCGGCTGCAAGGTTCCTTGCAGCTACTCTTTTTTCATCGGCGTCTCGGGTGTCGCCGCCTTCCTGTCCTGGAAGCCCGGTTGGGCCAGCGATAACGTGGAGATCAGCTACATGTCCGATGACCCGGCGGCTCCGTTTGACCGTGCCCTGCGGGCCACCGGCTATGAGTACCAGCACCTGGGCACGGACCTGGACGAGACGTCCGTTCGCAAGCGGATCAGGGAGAGCATCCAGGGCGGCCGACCGGTTCTCGCTTTCGGCCCCGTGGGGCCGCCGGAGTCGGCCATCATCACCGGTTACGATGAGGGAGGGGACGTCCTTATCGGCTGGAGCTTCTTCCAGGACATGCCCGACTTCAACGCGGGTGTCGAATTCGAGCCCTCGGGTCAATTCCGCAAGCGGGACTGGCATGCCTACCCGCCCGGCTTCTACTGCATCATCCTGGGCAAGAGAAAGCGGCGGCCCCCGCTATCGGAGACCTTCCGGCAAGCCCTGGAGTGGATGCGGGAGGTGGCTAACACCCCACTCACCTGCGGCGATCGCCACAACGGGCTTGCCGCCTACGACGCCTGGGCAGAGCACTTACTGCGAGACGATGACTTCAAGGCCGGCGACGAAGCCATCCGGCAGTCTTACTCCTCCCACGACCAGGCGGTCGGCATGGTGGCCGAGGCACGCTGGTACGGGTCGCAGTTTCTCATTCAGGCCAGCGATCCCGACGTCCTCCCCTACCGCATGGCCGAGGATCTTCTTCACGCAGCGGCCTGCTATGCCGCCGAACACGACCTGATGTGGCGGCTGTGGGATCTGGCCGGAGGCAACGGGAACCCGCAGGCTCATCTCCGTCTAGCCGATCCCGAAGTACGCCGCCAGATGGCCGAGGTCATCCGGCAGGCGCGAGAGAAGGACGCCCAGGCCGCGGAACACATCGCGCGGGCGCTGGCAAAGGGCTGAGTAGCGTGACTGAGTTGGAGACCCGGGTATCCGGCGGCAAGCCGGGCCCTCCAGGGAAGAGCTTCGGACCCAGGACCCTTGCCGGCCGGTTGGCTCTCGCCGCCGCCGGGGTGGCCCTGGCGTCCTGGGTCGTGCTGCCGCTCATCACCGTCACTTACCGTCACACCTACCCGATCACCGACACCTGGATCATGCCCGTCATCGGAGTCGTTCTGCTCGACGTCGCCACCGTGCTTAACCTGCTGTGCGTGTGGCGCTGGGGCGAGCGTTCACGCCTGAACGTCATCACCACGGTCCTGCTGGTCCCAACAGCCCTCCTGTTCACCCTCATCGTGATCGGGGAGGTCCTGGGCGGGGCCCAGTGCGGATAAGGGCCGGCCTTTCCGAGCCGGGAGCAGCGACCGACTTCTGAGGAGGCGTGCCATGCCTGATGACTCCTTGACTTACCCCGAGACCATCCCTCCCCGTCTCCGGTACCGGTTCTGCCCCCTCTGCCGCACCGCCCTGTCCCGGAAGATCCTGGCGGAGGACGGCATCGCCCGCGTGTGCTGCTCGGGCTGCGGGTGGGTGCACTATCCCGGCAACTCGCTGGGAGTCGGCATCGTCATCCGGGTCGGGGACGGACTCGTGGCCCTCTTACCGCCGGGCGAGCCGACGGAGGCCCCGGCGGCCTTGCCGGGAGGCCACGTCGAGTGCGGGGAGTCCCCCGAGGCGGCAGCCGTCCGCGAAGCGCGGGAGGAGACCGGGCTCGATGTCGAGGTCATCCGGTGCCTGGGATGGTACTATGAGAGCCGGGCCGACTACCCAGGCCCCATGGCTACCTTCATGTTCGAGACGAGGGCCAAAGGCGGCGTACTCAAGGGTGGACAGGAGGGCACGGTCCGGGTCTATCCCCTTGACCGCTTTCCCGCCATCTCCCCCCGCCGCGGCGGAAGCAGGCGAACCATGCGGGCATTCCTGGAGAGTCTGGAGCCCCGGGCTTTCCGGATGGAGGAGGTAGAAGGGTGAGCGACGGGGACTTCAAGGCCTTAAGGGACCAGATGTTCGAGCTCCACGGCGGGGGGCGCTATGTCGAAGCTCTTGCGCTGGTAGAACATAATGCTCCCCGTTTCCCCGACCAGTGGGCCGACATCCTCTTCTGGCTAATGTGCCTGCGGGCGGCCGCCGGCGATACCGGCGGGGCGATCGCCTCGCTGGCGGAGGGAGTGGAACGCGGCCACTGGTGGGCAGAGACAACCCTGCGGGGTGATCCCGATCTCAGGGCGTTACAGGGTGATGCCCGCTTTGAGACCTTGGCCGCCGTCTGCCGCCGGCGCCATGAAGAGGCCCAGGCCGGCGCCCAACCTGAACTGCTCGTGTTCGCTCCCCCCGCCGACCCACCCTGGCCGCTGCTCATCGCCTTGCACGGGGCGGGCGGCATGGCCCGGCCGTTCGCGGAGCACTGGCAGCCCGCCGTCGACGCCGGCTGGCTGGTCGCCCTGCCCCAGTCCTCCTTGCTGTGGGGACCGGACCGGTATGCCTGGACCGACCGGGCTCAGGCGGTGGCGGAGGTGAGTGGTCACTTCCGGTCGCTGGTCGGCGAGTATCCCGTTGATCCCGGCCGGGTGGTCCTGGCGGGGATGTCCCAGGGAGGAATCCGGGCCCTGGAGATGATCCTGGCCGGCTCTCTGCCGGCGCGGGGTTTCTTCGGCGTCGCCTGCGCGCCCGGGGACCTGGACGCGGTGCGGGCGGCGGCCGGGGATGCCGCCCGCGGAGGGCTCCGTTTCTACCTCACCCTGGGGGATAAGGACTTCATGTTTGAGCGGGGGCGCCAGTTCATGGAGATCCTCGAGGCCGCCGGGGTGGCCGCGCGTCTGGAGGTGCGGCCGGGCCTCGGGCACGACATCCCTCCCGACTTTGCCCGCAGTCTCGGCACCGGCATCGCGTTTGTGCTCGGCTAACGAGGCGTCGGGGACTGCCCGGTGGGCCGTCACGGCTCCAGTGGCGTGCCCGGCGCCCAGCGCGGATTAAGATAGGCCTGGGGGTCGGTGGCGATCAGGCGGTTTACCACCGCCCTCCCCCACTCGTCCACGTCTAGGACCACCACTCCAGGGGCGGTCTCAAGCTCCCGCCGGTGGCGCCCCACGCCGTCCAGGCCCTCCAGGACCATCTCCAGGGGGAGCGTCGACTGCAGGATCAACCGCCGTCTCTCCTTTCCGGGGACGCTGGCGCCGGCTCATCTCCTCCAACCAGCTGACCGCCTTGCCAACTCCCCCCACCGCGTCGATGATCCCCTCCCGCACCGCATCCTCGCCTACCAGCACGGTGCCGATGTCGCGGGCCAGCTCCCCGGTCCGGAACATGAGCTCCCGGAGCCGGGCCTCGGTGATGGCGGAGTTGGCGGTGATGAAGCGGACCACCCGATCCTGCATCTTGTCCAGGTACTCATATGTCTGGGGGACTCCCACGACCAGGCCGGTCAGCCGGATGGGGTGGATGGTCATGGTGGCGGTGGGGGCGATCAGCGAGTAGTCGGCGGCCACGGCGACGGGGATGCCTATGCTATGCCCCCCGCCCAGGATCAGGGAAACGGTCGGCTTGGACAGGCTGGCTACCATCTCCGCCAGGGCCAGGCCGGCTTCCACGTCGCCGCCCACCGTGTTCAAGATCACCAGCAGGCCGCGGATGTCCGGGTTCATCTCGATGGCCACGATCTGGGGGATCAGGTGCTCGTACTTGGTTGTCTTGTTCTGGGGGGGGAGGGTCAGGTGACCCTCGATCTGGCCCACGACGGTCAGAACGTGGAAGCTCGACTTGGTGGCCGGTGTCTCCAGGGTGCCCAGGCTCTCCAGCGTTCCGGTGGGAGACTGTCGCCCGGCTCCGGCCCGGTTGCGGTCATCCACCGGTTCCTCGGGCTGCCCTGGCACTGTGGTCGGCGGGATGTCGGCGCGCGGGCCGGATTTGCTGGTCACGGGTCCTCCCCTGGCTGCCATCGCCGCTCCTATTGTGCTGGGGGGAGCTTGCCGGTATGCAGGGCCAACCGCTCCCCCGCAGAGGGCCAATGGTTGACACCCCTCGCTGCCGCCGGATATTATAGGGGAGCGGATTCGAGCTTGAATGCCGTTCCCGTTGGGCGAGGTTCCTGTCTGGTGATGGCGGCTGCCCGGAAACGTCGAGAGACAGTAACGGGTTAGCAGGCACCAACCGGCTTAAGGAGGTGCCCAATGCCGCCGGGGCCGCCCCCCTAGCCATGCAGTGCCGAAGCCAGGACGAGAGGGAAGCGGCCTGAGTCAAGACCTCTTCCCCCGTGCCGGGAAGGGGCCGGTTTCGTCCCCGGGGAGGGAAGGTGCCCGCGTGGAGCTCGAGGATGTTCTCCGGTTGCTCGCCGAGCTTGACGACGACGAGCGGGTGGCCGAGATACTGAGAGAACAGCAACCCTACGATGTCGCCGAGCTGATCCCCGACCTCCCGGCCGAGGCCCGGCTCCGGATCATGCGGTCGCTGCCTCCCGCCTTCGCCGCCGAGACCCTGGAGCACCTCACTCCTGAACTTCAGTACTCAATCCTGGATCATCTGGGCGAGGACGCGGCCACCGCCGTCGCCAACGAGCTCTCCAGCGATGCCGTGGCCGACCTGGCGCTGTCGGTGCACCCCCGGCAAGCCGAGCGTCTGCTAGCCCTGCTCCCGCCGGACTACCGGGAGGTCGTCCGCAAGCTGACCACCTATCCGGAGTCGAGCGCCGGCGGCCGCATGACGGTTGACTACATCTCCGTGCGCCAGACCTGGACCCAGGATCAGGTCATGCAGCACATCCGCAAGGTGGCCAAGGACGTCGAGACCATCAACTACCTTTACGTGGTGGATCAGGACGGGCGCCTCACCGGCGTGACTTCGCTGCGGGATCTCATACTGGCCCAGCCCGGCGACCGGGTGCAGGACTTCATGTCCACCCGGCTGATCGCCGTCACGGCGACCGCCGACCAGGAAGAAGCTGCCCGTGAACTCGCCAACTACGACTTCCTGGCCGTGCCCGTCACCGACCCGGCGGGCCGGCTGGTCGGCATCATCACCTGGGACGACGTCATGGACGTGATCGAGGAAGAGGCCACCGAGGACATCCAGCGCATGGGTGGTACCGAACCCTTGGGTGAACCGTACATGGAAGTCAACCTCTTCACCCTCTACCGCAAGCGGGTGGGCTGGCTGTTGCTCCTGTTCCTGGCCCAGTCCTTCACGGGGACCATTTTGAAGCATTTCGAGGGTTTTCTCAGCCAGGTCGTGGCCCTGACTTTCTTCATCCCGCTGCTCATCGACACCGGCGGCAATTCCGGCGCCCAGGCCTCCACCACGGTGATCCGGGCCATGGCGGTGGGCGATGTGACACCTATCGACTTCCTGCGCGTTGTCTGGCGCGAGGCCCGGCTGGGGTTGATCCTCGGCCTCACCATGGCGGCGGCCACCCTGCTCCGCGCCTTCCTGTTGGGCAGCGGCGTCGCCCTCGGCCTGACCGTCGCCGTGACCATCCTGGCCATCGTGCTGGTGGGGTCCACGGTGGGCGCCGCACTGCCCATCATCGGCCGGCGGCTCGGCTTCGACCCGGCGGTCTTGTCGGCCCCGCTGATCACGACGATAGCCGACACGCTGGGTCTTCTCATCTACTTCTGGGCCGCCCGGATGATCCTGGGCCTGTAAACGCTGCCGGGGGTTTTGACTGGACAAGCCTCCCGAATTGAACTAGGATAATAGTGTGCGTCCGAGCAAGCTAGGATAGCTTTTCTGGCCCGGCCGCCCCGGCGGCCGGGGCCAGTCCGTGGAGGGAAGCAGCCATGGCACTCGCCTTGCGGAAGGCCCTGGCCGGAGGCATCCATCCGCCGGAGCGCAAGCACCTGACCGCCGCCCAGGCCATCATCAGGCCCCCTGCTCCCGAGAGCGTGGTCATCCCCCTCTGGCAGCACACCGGCGCTCCCGGCGAGCCCCTGGTGGCCAGGGGAGACCATGTCAAGCTGGGCCAGAAGATAGGACAGGCCGCCGCCTTCGTCTCCGCGCCGGTGCATGCCAGCGTCTCGGGAACCGTTGTGGCCGTCGAGCCGCGTCTGGACGCGCTCGGCCGCATGGTAACGGCGGTTGTCATCGAGTCGGATGGCCTGGACACCCCGGCACCCGAGGTCGTCCCCCGCAGCCAGCCCGACTCGCTGTCGGCCGACGAGATCCGGAACATCGTGCACCAGGCCGGCATCGTGGGGCTGGGTGGAGCCGCCTTCCCCACCCGGGTCAAGCTCGCCCCACCGGCGGACAAGCCCATCGACACCTACATCTTGAACGGCTGCGAGTGTGAGCCTTACCTGACCGGCGACCACCGCGTCATGCTGGAGCGGGGCGCGGATTGCATCCTCGGTTTGGGCCTGCTCATGAAGGCGGCCGGGGTCACCCGGGGCTACCTCGCGGTGGAGAACAACAAACCGGACGCCGTCGAGGCGCTCCTGCCGGCGGCCCGCGAGGCCGGGATAGCGGTGGCCGTTCTCCCCACCCGGTATCCCCAGGGCTCGGAGAAGCACCTGATCAAGTCCTTACTCGGTCGGGAGGTTCCCTCCGGCGGCCTGCCCATGGACGTGGGCGTCCTGGTCAGCAACGTTGGGACCGCGGTGGCGGTCGCCGACGCCGTGTACCACGGCCTGCCGCTCCTGCAGCGCGTGGTCACCGTCACCGGCCGCCCGGTGCGCCAACCGGCCAACTTGCTCCTGCGGTTGGGCACCAGCTTCGCCGCGGCCATTGCCCTGGCCGGAGGCCTGGGCGAGCCGGCCGGGCGGGTCGTCATGGGCGGCCCCATGACCGGAACCGCCCAATTCAGCCTGGACGTCCCGGTTGTCAAAGGGACATCCGGTATCCTGGTGCTTGGCCGGGACGAGAGCCTGGCGCCGGTGAGCACTCCCTGCATCCGTTGTGGGCGCTGCGCCGAGTCGTGCCCGATGCGGCTTCTGCCCCTGTACTTCGACGCCTACGTCCAGGCCGGCAACTACTCCCGGACCGGTGAGCTGGGCGTTCTCGACTGCATTGAGTGCGGTTCCTGCGCCTGGGGCTGTCCGGCGCGGAGGCCGCTGGTGCACTCCATCCGGGTGGCCAAGGGCGAAGCTCGTAAGCGTTCCTGACCCCCGGCGTGAACGGAGGGTTCGCATTGCCAGACAAGGATAAACCCGTTGAAGAGCAGGGGCTCCTGGTCGTCGCGGCCCCCCCCCACCTCTTCCACCGGGTGAAGACGTCCCGTATCATGCTGGACGTTTTGATTGCGTTGCTGCCGGCAACCCTCGCCGGCCTCAACCTGTTCGGCCCCCGCGTGCTGGCGGTCATCGTCGCTTCCCTGCTGGCGGCCGTGGCCGCCGAGGCCGCCACCCAGAAGCTCCTGGGGCGGCCGGTGCGGGTGCTTGACTTCAGCGCGGCCGTCACCGGTCTCCTGGTGGCGCTCAACCTGCCCCCCACCGCGCCGCTGTGGCTCGCCGTGGTGGGCTCGGCCTTCGCCGTGGTGGTCGTCAAGCAGTTGTTCGGCGGCCTGGGCAACAACTTCCTGAACCCGGCCCTGGCGGCCCGGGCCTTCCTGATGGCCGCCTGGCCGGCTCAGATGACGACCTGGTCGGCGCCAGGGGACTGGGCGGTCCAGGCGATGACCGGGGCCACCCCGCTGGCCATCCTGCAGCGGCCGGAACTCCTCCGGAGGCTACCGAGCTACGCCGAGTTGTTCTGGGGCTGGATCCCCGGCACCATCGGCGAGACCTGCGTGGCCGCCCTCCTCCTGGGAGCCCTGTACCTCCTGTGGCGCCGGGTCATCGACTGGCGCATCCCCGTCACCTACGTCGGCACCGTGGCCCTGCTGACGTGGGTTCTCGGTCCACGCGGCCTGTTCACCGGCGACCCGGTGGCCCACGTGCTGGCCGGAGGGCTGGTCCTGGGCGCCTTCTTCATGGCCACCGACTACGTGAGTTCCCCCGTCACCCCCCTTGGCCGGGTCTGGTTCGGCGTGGGCTGCGGCCTCCTGACCGCGATGATCCGCCTCTACGGTGGCTACCCGGAGGGCGTTTCCTTCTCCATCTTGATCATGAACATCGTGGCCCCGTTGATCGATCGCTACACGGTGCCCACCCGCTTCGGGGGGAGGAGAGCGTGATGAGGAAGCTCATCCTGTTGCCGCTGGTCTTGGCGGTGATCTGCGGCGTGGCCGCCGGCGCCCTCACCTGGGTGGAGTCGGTTACCGGCGGCGCCATCGAGGCCCGGGCGGTCGAGGCCCGCCAGGCTGCCTTGCGGGTGGTCCTGCCGGACGCCACCACCTTCGTGGACCGCTCGGACGACCCGGCCCTGGCCGAAGACCCCAACGTCCTCGAGGTAAACCAGGGCGAGCGCGACGGTCAACCGGTGGGCCTGGTCTTCCTCGTCTCCACCACCGGCTACGGCGGCTCGGTGCAGGTACTGGTGGGAGTGGATGCCGCCGGCAGCCTCAGTGCCCTGAAGGTGATGTCGGCCGCCGGCGAGACGGCCGGGCTGGGAACCCGCATCACCGAACCGTGGTTCCAGGAGCAGTTCGCCGGGAAGAGCGGTTCGCTGCAGTTCGGTCCCGGGTTGGACTCCCTAACCGGGGCGACGATCTCCGCCCGGGCGGTGCTCAACGCCGCCAACATCGCCTTGAAGGCCTTCCCGTTGCTGTGGGGCCGCTGATGGGGGGTATCGAACTTGCGCGGCATGCTGGCTGACTTCCGAAACGGCTTGCTCACCGAGAACCCCGTGCTCCGCCTGGTCCTCGGCCTCTGCCCGGCCCTGGCGGTGAGTACCGCGTTGATGAACGGGTTCTGGATGGGAGTGGCCGTGACCTTCGTGCTCACCGCCTCCAACCTGCTCATCTCGCTGATCAGGGGATTCATCCCGTCCCGGGTGAGGATACCCTGCTTCATCGTGGTCATCGCCACCTTCGTGACCGTGGTTGACCTGAGCATGAACGCGTTCCTGCCCGAGATGCACAAGATCCTGGGCATCTTCGTGCCCCTGATCGTGGTCAACTGCATCATCCTGGCCCGCGCGGAGGCTTTCGCCTCCCGCCGGCCGGCCCTGAACGCCGTGGCCGACGGGCTGGGGATGGGCCTCGGCTTCACGGTGGCCCTGATGCTCGTGAGCGCCGTTCGCGAGTTCCTGGGCACGGCGAACCTGGTGGTGGGTAGCACTCCCCTCTTTGGCGACGGCCTGCCCTTCGCCCCGGCCAAGGTCATGACCTTGCCGCCCGGCGCCTTCATCACCCTCGGCCTGGCCGTGGCCTTGCTCAACGTCCTGACCCGGAAGCCCCCGGCCGCGAGGGCCCACGGGGCCCGTGAGGAGGTGTCGGCATGAGCTTCGTCGCCATCGTTGTCTCCAGCATCCTGGTCAACAACTTCGTGCTCATGCGCTTCCTGGGGATCTGCCCCTTCCTGGGCGTCTCCCGGCAGCTCGCCACGGCCACCGGTATGGGCGCGGCAGTGGTCTTCGTGATGACCCTGGCGTCGGCCATCACCTGGGTCTTCCACCACACCCTGCTGGTGCCGTTCGGCCTGGCCTACCTGCAGACGGTAGTGTTCATTCTGGTGATCGCTTCCCTGGTGCAGTTCGTGGAGATGGTCATCCAGAAGACAAGTCCCGCTCTCTACCAAGCCCTCGGCATCTACCTCCCCATCATCACCACCAACTGCGCCATCCTGGGCGTGGCCCTGATCAACGTGCGCCAGGACTACGCCTTCCTCGAGAGCGTGGTCAACGGGCTGGCGGCGGGGATGGGCTTCACGCTGGCCATCATCCTCTTCGCCGGGGTGCGGGAGCGCCTGGAGTTGGCCGATACCCCCGCGGCCCTCAAGGGCGTGCCCATAGCCCTGGTGTCGGCGGGCCTGATGTCGGTCGCCTTCTTCGGTTTCCAGAACCTGTTCCGGTTCCTGTTCTCCTGAGGGAGGGAGTTAACGTTGCTTGAGGCCGTCCTTATCCTGACCGCCGTCGGCGCCGCCTTTGGCTCCCTCCTGGCGGTGGCCTCCCAGAAGTTCGCGGTGACGGTTGACCCGCGGGTGGAGGCCATCAAGGAGGCGCTCCCCGGGGCCAACTGCGGGGCCTGCGGTTACCCGGGTTGCGCGGGTTTTGCCGAGGCGGCCGTCAGCGGCGTGGTGCCCGCCGACGGCTGCACCGCCGGTGGCTCCGACGTATCCCGGCGCATCGCCGCCATTCTCGGGGTGGAGGTCGTCGAGCGCGAGCGCGAGGTGGCCCGGGTGCTCTGTGGCGGCGGCGACCGCCAGGCTCCCTTCCGCTTCGAGTACTCCGGCATCCAGGACTGCCAGGCGGCCACCCTGCTGGCGGGCGGGCCGAAGGGCTGCACCTACGGCTGCCTGGGCATGGGCAGTTGTGTCAGGGCTTGTGCCTTTGACGCCATCTACATGGATCGCAACCGGCTGCCCCGCGTGGTGGAGGACCGCTGCACCGGCTGTGGCAAGTGCGTGAAGGCCTGTCCCCGCCGGGTCATCGTCATGGGCCCCGTCTCCCGCCAGGTTCACATCGTCTGCAACTCCCGCGACCGCGGTCCCGTAGTGCGGAAGGTCTGCACGGTGGGCTGCATAGCTTGCCGTCTCTGCGTGAAGGAGTGCCCTCGGGAGGCCATCACCTTCGAGGACAACCTGGCCCGCATCGACTACACCCGGTGCGACAACTGCGGGCTGTGCGTCGCCAAGTGCCCCACGAAGTGCATCGTGAGCACTGCCGGCGGGATGGAAGTGGCCCGGGGGGCGTAAGAAGGCAGAAAACAGGGGGTCCGGGATCGCGCCCCGGACCCCCTGCTCATTCCCCCGGTCTACATGAACAGGACGGCCACCAGCGTGGCGACGAACAGACCGGCGAGCACCGGCACCAGGTTCTTCCTGACCAGATCCAGCACCGGCACGCCGACCATGCCGGCCACCGCGATCAGCGAACACCAGGCGACGAGAGTGCCGCCGCCGGACCAGATGGCACCGATCTGCCCCACCGCGCCCAGGGTCGCCGTATGCACCGGCGAACCGGGGGCGAGGGCCCCGGCGAGCGCGCCGACCAGTGGCAGTCCGGAGAACCCGGACCCGTCGAGACCAGTGATCATGCCCACGATCAGCATGCCGAAGTGGGCCACCACCCCGGTCCCGGAGATGTAGGCCGACAGCATGTTGCCGACGTCCGCCAGGTATCCGGCCCCGAGGAAGAAGAAGCCGGCGATGGGGATGATTGGGCCCATGATCTTGAAGGCGAAGATGAAGCCATCGGCGATGTAGTCGGCGATGTCGTCGAACGCCGACCACCCCTTGGACAGCAGCGAGCCGAGAACCAGGATGACCGCCGCCGCGCCGCCCAGCAGGGCGGAGGCGTCACCGCCGAGGATCTTGAACTGGAACATGGCGACGATCGCCAGCAGCATCACGATCGGTACCAGGGCGGCCAGGAAGCCGGCGACGCCGGGCTTGTCCACCCGCTCGGCAGCAGCCGTGCCGCCTACCCGCATGGCTGCCGCGGTCGCGGCGACTTCCACCCCGGCATCACGCTGGGCCTTGAACTTGGCGATCTCAGGACGCATGAGGATGTAACCCAGCCCCAGTGCCACAACGCCGGCGATCAGGGTGAAGATGCCACCCCGCACCAGCACCAGTTCCACCGGGACACCGGCCGCGCTGGCCGTTATCTTGGGGGCGCCCTGGATGATCACGTCGCCGGCGAGGGCCATGCCCTGCCCGGCGAGCGCGATGGCCATGGCCGCCATCATCGGGGGCAGACCGGCGGCGATGGCCACCGGCGCCAGAAGGCCTCCGACCAGCGGAACCGAGGGCGTGGGCCAGAAGAACAAGGCCACCACCAGGGTGGTGACGGCAAGCACGATGTAGCTGATGGTTGGGCTGACAAACAGCTTGCGCAGCGGGGTGATCATCTTCTCGTCAGCGCCGGTCAGACTCAGCACCTTGAGCATGGCGACCATCAGGCCAATGATCAGGAAGATGTTGAAGAGTTCAGTGGCAGCCGTGAAGCTGGCGTCGAAGATGGTCTGCACGCCCTTGACCAGGCTTCCGTGTACGACGAGTCCGAGCAGGAAGGTGAACACTATGGACGGGATCACGACATTGCGGCGGCTCACCATGGTCGCTATGACCACCAGCACGCCCAGGACATATAACCAGTGAGCTAGAGTCATGCTCTTCTCTCCTCTCCCGCATTGACAGACTCTACCTCGACTACGCCAACCACCGCCTGCTTCGCACGCACCACCTCCCTCTCCAGACCGGCTGCCCTACTTCTCCTCCCCGGCCGCGACTTCTTCGGCCGCGGCCAGGGGGCGAGAGAACACTCCGGTCAGCCCGGCCGCCTGCACCCGGGCCCGGATGGCCTCGCGGTCGGTCGTATAGAGGTCTAGCTCCTTCATGCGCTGGAAGTACACCGACCCGGAGAAGGTGTACTTCTTGAATAAGCCCTCGGGGGTCGCCATCTGTTCCCGGACATGGGCGATGGCGTCGCCGATGGCCAACTTCCGCGGCAAGATCAGCGGCCTGTAGCCCATCGCCCGGCGGGCCGCGTTGTGGCCGGCCAGCGTACCGGTCACGATGGCCTCGGTGTGCCCCACCAGCGGCCCCGCCTTCTCGCCGGCGCAGAAGAGGTTGTCCAGCCCCTCGACGCGCAGGGCGTCATCCCGGGGCGACAAGGCCATGTAACGAATGGAGTTGCCCACCCCGCCGCTGTATGGATCCTCAAAGCGGGCGTTCTCCAGTCCGGGGATCTCCCTCAGTTTCGCCAGCGGGAAGTAGGCGGTCATGAGCTTGGCGTGGCCGGTGTCCAGCAGGATGACGTTCTCCGCGTACTCCGGCAACGCATACTGCTGGCAGGCCTTGAGGAGCAGGGCGTCCTTCTTCTGCATGGCCTCGGGGATGGGGACGATGGCCAGGCCGGTGGCGTTCAGTTGCTCCACCAGGCGCGGCGCCAAGGACTCCTTGAAGAGCTTGCAGGACCCGCTCATGGAGCCCAGGGTGCCGGCCGCCGTACCCCCGATCATCTCCGCCACCCCCGCCTTGGCCGCCAGGCTCACCCGGCCGCCGAAGGTCTGGCAGCGGAGCACGCACATCACGCAGCCATTGCCGTACTTCTGGCAGTTCCCCTGGGGGCCGGCGGTGCCCGTGCACTCCACGAACACGTCCGCCTCAAACTCCTCGTGCCGGGTCACCACCGCGCCGATGGCCCCCCCGCTCACCCGGCAGTCCACCATCCGGGCCTGCAGGCGGACGTCCACCCCCGCCTCGCGCAGTACCCTGAGCACCGCCGGCTCGATCAGGGCGATGTCGTACAGGGACGCGTGCTTGTGCCCGGGGAACTCGATGTTCCGGTGCCGGGACACCTCGTCACATACCTGGAACAGGGTTCCGCCTCCGGCCGCGATGGCCTCCTCGGTGGCGGTGAACCGCCCGTTGTTGCGCATGATTCCCCCGACCAGCCCGGTACCGAGCAGTGCATCCGTGCGCTCGAGCAGGATCACCTCGGCGCCGGCGCGGGCAGCGCTCAAGGCCGCCGCGCACCCCGCCCAGCCCCCGCCGACAACCACAACTCGCATGGGCCTG
>JAVHLP010000014.1 GCA_031082145.1 bacterium
GCGGAGACGGCCCCCGCACCGTCACCGGTCCCGTCGCCCTCGCCGGCGCCGCGGGCGACCGGGGCCGGCTCGCCGCCCCCATCCTCGTCCGGCACCGGGGTTGCTCCCACTCCCCCGCCCGGTCCCTCCGGCCCCAACCCGGTCCCTTCGCCTCCCGCCGGGCTGCGCGAGGTCAGCGGGCGTACGCCGCTACCACCCCTGATCGAGGTCAAGACGGTGCGCAAGCTCATGACCCTGAAGAAGGAATCCCGCACCTACCATGTACGCTGGGAGTGGGAACTGGGGGACGGACGGCGGGTGGTCGACGAGGACGCCTCCAGCCTGGTCTCTACGCTTACGCCCACCTATGACTCCCCGGGAACCTACGTGGTGCGGGCCATCTCCTTTAGCAACCAGGGCCAGATCCTGCGCGAGCAGCGATGGAACGTTACCCTAGCGCCGGGGGTGGAAGCCGGCCCGGCCTTGAGGTCGGAGACCCTCAGCGAGCCGCGGGTGGTCCTCGCCGTGGAGGGGCCGGCCGCCTGGGTTGTGGGCCGACCCGCCCGCTTCACCGTGCGCGCCTGGACGGAGGATCCGCGTTTCGGGAAGATAGTGGAGGTGAAGGCCGATCCGGGCTGGGCCTTCGAGGTGGTCTGGGAGAGCCCCGGGACCTACGCCGTGGCCGCAGCCGTCAGCGTCAAGGTGAACTACACCCTGGGAGGGCGGTCAATCACGATCACCAACACCTACCTGCGCGGGGTGAAGGTCGACGTCGGGGTGGCGACGGTGAGCCGGTGATCCGCGTTCTTGCACGACATGCCGGCAGGTTCGCCGGAGCGAGAAGCGAATTGGCTATCCCTGAGACTTGTCGCTCCGGAGGGATCAGGGGTGAAGCTCACGTCGGTGGTCCTGACTGGTCTTGTCTTGCTGGGGATGGTGCTCGGGGCCGGGGCCTGCAGGCCGGCCCAGACTCCGGGGACCCAGAAAGCAGGGGACCCGGGACAGCTTGAAGAGCCAGCGGGCGTCGCCGATCCGGACGCGGCCGGTGCGGCCCCTGCCCCGGACGGCCAGGGTGGAGTTGACGATGAGCTCCCGGTAGTTCTCAAAGCCGGAGTCCTGGTATTTGGGCTGTTCACCGCCAACGCCGACGATTCCCTGTCACAGCTCAAGCTGGCCACGGTCGAGCATGACGGCCAGGGATTCGCCGAACGCCTGATCCTGAACCGCTACGACGAAGTCCTGACCTTGTCCCCGGATCGCACTAAGCTCCTGGCTTACCGGTTTGACCGCTCGACACCCAGGTTCACGAAGAGTCTTCTGGTATACGACATGGTGAGAGCAACGGTGACTCCCCTCAGCATGCCGTCGTTTGTGGAGATCCATCGCCACTTCTCGTGGTCACCGGACTCGCGGTTCATCACCTGCGCCGTACTGGCCGATGCGGGAGCCCCGGAGACCGCCGCCGACAACGTCTACCGGCTCGTTCGTGTGCCTGCGGACGGTTCCCCGGGAGCCTACGTGGACACCGTGGGTATCAGGACCTGCCTCCCGCGGGAGATAGCGCCCGTCCCCGGACGTGACGCCGTGGTCTTCACCGGCCCGCCGGATCAGGGCATCGGCCTGAACGTCAACCTACACGACTTCGGTGCTGGCTCTGGCCGCACCCTCTTTTACCACGCCAACCTGCCGCAGCTGCTCGCCGTTAGTAAGGAAGGAGGCACGATCGCCTACCAGTCGACGGGCCCGGCCTGGGTGATCCTGGCCAACCTGCTCACCGGCAAGACCACGGCCACCGAGGACGTGCCCGAGTACGGACCGGCGGGGTGCTTACAGGACCTCACCTGGTCCCCCGGGGCGGACTTGCTCGCCATCGTCAGGGACGACTGCAACTACCCGGGGTACCCGCCTCCGGTCACCGTCGTCATATATGATCTGGCTCGGGGCGGGATCACGGTGCGCACCGATCCCATTGACTCCGTGATGGCCGGTCACCCTCTCACCGTCTGGGCAGCTGACGGATCGGCCCTCTTTCTGGCCGCGGGCACTCCCAGTCCCCCGCCGGAATTGGGTCTTCCGGTCGGGGCCACGACGATCTACCGCATCGATCCGACTACGGGGGGGTTCACGGCCATCTACACCTGCCGGGCCGACCAGTGTATTCGAAGCCTTAACCTGGTGGGGCGAGAATGAGGATCCTGGCGGGCACCCCTCCGCAGTGCGCCACCGGAGGTGAGTCTGTGTCCGGCCGCTGGTTCGTCGTTTTGCTGATCGTCATCATCCTCTCCACCTTCCTGCACGAGGTTGGACATGGTGTCAGCGCTACCCTGTACGGCCACCCGGTGAGCACCGGCTTCAGCCGGGTGGGGGACTACGGCCGCCGTCCGGGCGATCCGGACTTCCGCGCCCACCTGGCGAGTTACCGCAACCCCGCCGACCTTGGCCCGGCGGTGACGCTCATCCTTGCCGTGCTGTCGACAACGGCCCTGTACTGGGTGCAAGGGTCCTCTGCCATCACCCTGACCGCGGCCGCCGCCCTGGCCAACTCGATGCTCCGCCTGATCCCGCTGGGCCTCGCCTATGGGGCCCTGTTCGCCACCGGGACCCTGGGCTTGGAGGACGAGATCGCCCAGGGGCAGTTGTGGTACGAGCTGTCGGGCATCCCCCTACTCCGCCACCTGCCCGCGCTCGTCTCCGGCCCCGTCTCGCTGGTCTGCCTGTGGTATGCCCTGCGCGGCATCCGGCTCAGGTTGCGGGGCTTGACGGCGGGGGCGCTCGCCAAGAGCAGCCTGGCGGCGTTGCTGGCGGCCCTGCCGGTTCTGGAGTTGCTGGACCGGCACTTGCGGATCAACTGGCCCTAGCCCCCGCAGGAGGGGTCCCTGCCGCCCTCGCCGAAACTTTCCTGCTGGGAGGAGGTTCTGGCCTTGGCCGGTGGCGGCGAAGAGGAGGTAGAGCGGTTGGCGTACAGCCTGGAGTGGCTGCGTTCCGCCTTTGAGAAGGACGGCTACATAGCCGGGGAGGAGACCCTGGTTTCCGTGTACCTGTCGCTCCGGCTCGGTAAGCCCCTCCTCGTCGAAGGTCCTCCCGGGGTGGGCAAGACCGAGCTGGCGAAGGTGCTGGCACGCAGCCTGGACACGGAGCTGATCCGGCTGCAGTGCTACGAGGGGCTCGATGAGAACAAGGCCCTCTACGAATGGAACTACCAGCGGCAATTGCTACGGATTCAGCTGGCCCGGACCGGGGGAGAAGGCGAACAGGATCTCTTCGCCGAGGAATTCCTGCTGGAGAGGCCTCTCCTGCGGGCCATCCGGGCTGAGAGGAAACCCGTCCTCCTGGTCGACGAGGTGGACAAGACCGACGAGGAGTTCGAGGCGTTCCTCTTCGAAGTCCTCTCTGACTTCACCGTCTCCGTGCCGGAACTGGGCACCCTGCGGGCCCGGCAGATACCGGTGGTGGTGCTGACCAGCAACAACGAGCGGGAACTGTCCGACGGGCTGCGGCGCCGGTGCATCTACCTGTATATCGACTTTCCCACGGTGGAGAAGGAGGTCCGCATCATCCGGTCCCGGGCCCCGGAGGTTGCCGAGGAACTCGGCCGGGAGATCGCCCAGACCGTCCACTACTTGCGATCCCAACTGGAGGTAACCCGGAGACCTTCCATCGCCGAGACCCTGGACTGGGCCAGGGCCTTGGTGGCGCTGGACGTGGACCGGCTCAGCGACGAACACCTCGGCCGGACGGCCAACCTGCTGCTGAAAAGCCGCGACGACCTGGAACTGCTGCGGCAGGAGATCGGGGCCCGCGGTATCCTGGGAAAGGCTCGCGGTGATGCGTGAGCCGCCCGGCCTCCGGCGGGGTCTGGCCGAGGCCGCCCTGACCCCAGGGCCCGAGAGGGTCGAGTGGAACCTGGCGCGCTTTGCCCACCTCCTGCGGATGGCGGGCCTGCGTGTTTCGTCGGCCGAAGTCCTGGACGCGGCGAAGGCCTTGTGCCTCGTCGGAGTAGCCCATCGGGATCGGGTGAAGGCGTCCCTGAGGGCCACCCTGATCAAGAGCGGCCAGGATGTGCCCTTGTTCGAACGGGCCTTTGACCTCTACTTCGTGCCGGTGGAGGACAAGCGGGCCCGGGCCGAGTTCTACCGTCGCCAGCGGGAGGAGCAGGCCCGGCGGCGGCGCCGGGCCGGGCAGGAACTCGTCTTCCAGACCCAGCCGCTTGATCTTAGGCCGGAACAGCTAGACGTCTACCTGCGGTTGGGCGAGGAAGGCCAGCGGCGCCTGCGGGATTTCCTTGACCAGAGTTCGTCTGGAGCCCTCGTGGAGGCCCGGCACCGCTCGCTCGTTGAGAATATCGTCCGGGGTCACCTGGATCGCCACCGGCGCGAGACGGGCGCCCCGACCGGCGACGAAGAGTTGGACGCCCTGGCCGACGAGGTGCGGGTGGAATCCGAGGCCGATCCCCTGCTTTACCAGGATCTTCAGGGGCTGGAGGGACCGGAGTTGGACCGGGCAGTCGCCCTGGTCCGGCGCCTGGCGCGGAGGCTGGCTACCCGCATCTCCCGCCGCTACCGGCTGACCCGGTCGGGAACCCAGGTGGATTTCAGGCGGACGATCCGCCGCAACATCCGCTTCGGGGGGATCCCGCTGCGACTGGCCCACCGGCGGCGCCGCGTCAAGCGCCCGCGCCTGGTGTTGGTGGCCGATGTGTCGGGCTCCATGGCCCGGTACTCCCGCTTCGTGCTGCAGTTCCTGTACGGGCTGGCGAGCGTGGTCGCCTGCATAGAGAGCTTCGCCTTTTCGGAGCGGCTGGAGCGGCTCACCCCCCACTTCGCCCGGGGACGCCCCTTCGCCAGGACCATGGCCGCCGTCATGGGACAGAGCCAGATCTGGGGTGGGGGGACCGATCTGGCGGCGGCCCTGGAGACCCTTGAGACCAGGTACGCCGGCAAGCTCACCCCGGACAGCGTCCTGGTGGTGGTCAGCGACACCAAGACCGTGCACCCCCAGGCGGCAGCCGCCCTCCTTGACCGCGTTGGCCGGCGGGTCAAGGATGTGCTGTGGCTGAACACCTTACCGCGAGCGGAGTGGCGGGAACTGGCTTCGGTCCGGGCCTTCCAGGCCTGCGCGCGGATGTACGAGTGCAACACCCTGGCCCACCTCGAGCAGGTGATAACCAGGCAGATGCTAAGCTGACTATTTGTTTGAAGCGGCGTTCCAGGAGGAGTTTCACTTCTAGCCCGAAAAGTAGAGGGGCTGGAGGGATGCCAGGCGTGGAGGAGCGGCGCCGGGAGACCTACGCGGTCGCGCTCGAGCAGGCTCGCCGGGACTTCGCAGCACGCGATCCGGACCGGGCCGCCCGTGAGGCCGGCGGAAGCCGGGAAGGCTCGGCCATCATCCTGAGACACTTCAACACCCTCTACGTGGTGGACCATCCCTCGGGCCGGGTGTGCCCGCGGGCCAACCCCGGGCAGCAAGCCGGGGAGGTAACCCGCTTGCTCGTCTTGCACTACCTGATCACGACCCGGGGAGCGGAGCCGCGGGGCAGGTGGATCTCCTTCCGCGAGGTTCCCGGCGGGGATGTGTATTTGCCCGCCTTCAACCGGCGATCGGTTGCTTGGCTGGTCCGGCGGTTCGGTGAGGACCCTGCCGGCCTCGTGGAGGCCGGGGTCCGGCTGGGCGGGCAACCGGCGGGGATCGGCGACGCCGCGATCACCCTGCACGCCTTCCCCCTGGTACCGGTTACCCTGGTGCTGTGGCGGGGGGACGACGAGATCCCCACCGCCGGCAACGTGCTTTTTGATGAGACGGCGCCGCTGCACTTGCCTACCGAGGACCTTGCCGTGGTGGCCGGCGAGACAATGGCCGTCCTGAGTAGGAAGAGTTAAGATTCTGGATTCCAATGACCGAGCCTAGCTTTATGTTAGGTTTAGATTGAGCATTCCCCGCAAGGAGACTGCCGAGTGAAGATAGCCATCGCCGGTAAAGGCGGGGTTGGCAAGACAACCCTGGCCGCCGGGTTTTGCGTGTTTCTGGCCCGCCGGGGCTACCAGGTCTACGCGGTTGACGCCGATCCCGACGTAAGCCTGGGAGTTGCCCTGGGCTTTCCGTCCTGGTTGCTGGATAGCTTGCAGCCTCTCATCGAGATGAAAGACCTGGTCGAGGAGAGGACTGGCGGCGGCGCCTACTTGGTCCTCAACCCGCAAGTGGACGACCTGGTGGCGCGCTACGCGTGCCGCCACGAGAACATAAGCTTGCTCCGAATGGGAGGGATCAAGCCGGGAGGCAGCGAGTGCTACTGCAAGGAATCCAGTTTCCTGCGGGCCGTGCTGGGATCCCTGCTCTTGGGGGAGGAGGACGTGGTGGTCCTCGACATGGGGGCGGGGATTGAGGGGCTGACCCGGGGCACCGCCAGGGGTGTGGATCTCCTGGTCGTGGTCGCCGAACCGACGCCCGTCAGCTTCCGAACGGCGCGGGTGATCACCAGTCTGGCCGGCGATCTGGGCATTGCCCGGATCGGGGCCGTCGTCAACAAGGTGCGCAACCAGGCTGAGCGAGACTTCATCGCCGCCTCCGGTGAAGGTCTCCAAGTCCTGGGTTGTCTCAGTTACGATGAGGAGGTGCTCGACCGGGCCCTGGCCGGGGGGGACGGACCGCCGGCAGTTCTGGCCGGGCGGCTCTACGCCGACCTGGAGGGAGTCGGGGCGCGGATTCTCAAGCTGGCAGAAGGAGGTTAGACGATGTCACCCAGGCACCGGAACACGTCCCTGGGTTTCGCGGCTACGGCCAAGCAGCCGGGCGCCAAGCCGCGACGGGACGCCGACGCCCGGCGGACGCAAGACCCCGCCGCCTGCGAACTCCTGGAAGAGGCCCAGGCCAGGGGCATTACCACGGCCTTTGACCGTTTCATCGCCCAGCAGCCGCAGTGCGGGTTCGGGCTCGACGGCGTGTGCTGCCGGGTTTGCCTGCAGGGGCCCTGCCGGATCAACCCCCGGAAGGCGGGCATGGAGAAGGGCATCTGTGGCGCCCAGGACTACACGGTCGTGGCCCGCAACCTGGCCCGGGCGATCGCCGGCGGGACCGCCTGTCACTCCGACCACGGCCGTCACATCGCCAAGGTCCTCCTGCACGTGGCCGAGGGTGAGATAGGCGAGGAGAACTACCGCGTAAGCGACCCCGAGAAGCTACGGCGAATCGCCACCCGGATCGGCCTGGAGACCGAGGGCGTGGCAGTGGCCGATCTGGCACGGCGGGTGGCCCTGGCGGCCCTGGCCGACTACGGGCGTCACACCGACGAGACCTGCACCTGGCTGACCACCACCATCACACCCGGCCGACAGACCAAGTTCAAGCACTGCGCGATTGCCCCCACGGCCATTGACCGGTCGATAACCGACATCATCACCCAGACCGCCATGGGGATGGACGCCGACCCGGTCAACATCATCTTCGGCGGCCTGAAGACGGCCCTGTCCGACTACACCGGCATGCACCTCTCCACCGACCTCTCCGACGTCCTCTTCGGTACCCCCACCCCGGTCCTGTCGCAAGCCAATCTAGGGGTCATCGACCCCGCCTACGTCAACATCGCCACCCACGGCCACAACCCAACCCTGTCCAGCCTGGTGGTGGACGCCGCCCAGGAACTGGCCGGAGAGGCCCGGCAAGCGGGAGCCAAGGGCGTGAACGTGGTGGGCATCTGTTGCACCGGCAACGAGTTGCTGATGCGTGACGGGGTGTACCTGGCCTCGAACGTGGCAGGCCAGGAACTGGCGATCATGACCGGGGCCCTGGACGCCATGATCGTCGACATCCAGTGCATCATGCCCTCGGTCCGAGCCGTCGCCGAATGCTATCACACCGCCGTTATAGCCACCAACCCGCTGGTGAAGATCCCCGGCGCCCACCACGTCGACTTCCGCGAGGAGACGGCCCTGGCGACGGCCAAGGAGATGGTGCGGCTGGCCATACGCAGTTACGGCAAGCGGGATCCCGCCAAGCTGCGCGTCAGCGAGCACAAGCAGGACGTCGTCGCCGGCTGGAGCTTGGAGGCGTTGTTTGAGCTCCTGGGCCGGATCGACGCCGACCACCCGGCCAGAGTGCTCACCGATGCCATCCTGGAAGGCGAGATCCGGGGCGTGGCCCTGTTCGCCGGCTGCAACAACCTGAAGGTCAATCATGACCAATCCCACCTGGCCATCCTGAAGGGTCTGCTGGCCAACGACGTGTTCGTGGTCGCCACCGGGTGCTCGGCCGGTGCCGCCGCCAAGGCGGGGCTGATGGCTCCCGGGTCTTACGAGGAGTATGGCGGCGAGGGGCTCAAGAAGTTCCTGGCCCGGCTCAGCCAGGCCGGTGCCACCCGCCACGGGCTGCCGGCCGTGTTCCACCTGGGTTCCTGCGTGGACAATACCCGGGCGGCGGACCTCTGGACGGCGATGGCCCGCGAACTCGACGTGGACGTGCCCAAGGTGCCTTTCGTGGCCAGCGCGCCCGAGGCCATGCACGAGAAAGCAGTGTCCATCGGGTCCTGGGTGGTGGCGATGGGCATTCCCACCCACGTGGGGATCATGCCGCAGATCGAGGGCTCCGAGTTGGTCTACGGTGTCGGCACCCAGATCGCCCACGACGTCTATGGCGGCTACTTCATCCTGGATCCCAATCCCACCACCGCGGTGGAGCGGCTGTTGGACGCCTTGGAGTACCGGGTTTGGAAGCTGAGAGTGCACCGCAAGGCGGCTGACCGCTTTGGCGCCGCGCTGACCGCAGGTTACTGAGCCGGAGGGGAGGAGACAAGGTGCCTGTCACGCTTGAGGAGTTCGAGAGGATATACGAGGGAGCCGTCGAGGACGGGCAAGCCCCCCGGGGCCTGTTCAAGCAGGCGTACGACGGTGCGGTCATCGCCACCAGCTACGCCGAGATCCTTCTTCACCAGGCCCTGCGGGTACACGGCCCGGATGCCCCGCTGGCTTATCCCGACACCGCGTACTTCCTGCCGGTCATAACCGCGCTCAGCGGGGAGAAGGTCACGAAGGTGGGCGAGTTGCCGCAAATCCTCAACCGTCTGCGGAGCCAGATCCGCGAGGAACTCACCTTCGAGAACGCCCGCCGGTGCGGGGAGGCAACCCTGTACGCGGCGGAGATCATCGAAGCCCTGCGTTACCTGGAGGGCATAGGAGAGCATCCCGAGCCCTGGACCGGCTTTCTGTCCGACCCGGTGGTTCGCCGGTATGGCATCAAGCTGGTGGACTGGACCATCCCCGGACAGGCGGTGCTCTTGGGACGCGCGCGCAGCTCGAAGGACGCCGCCAAGCTGGTGGCCGAGTTGATGGGCTACGGGTTCATGATCTTCGCTTCCGACGAGATCATTGAGCAGTTGATTGAGGAAGACGTCAAACTCGGGATCGACTATATCGCTTTCCCGTTGGGGAGCTTCACCCAGGTCATCCACGCCGTCAACTACGCCCTGAGAGCCGGGCTGGCCTTCGGCGGTATCCCCCCCGGGCAGCGCGAGGAGGCGCGAGACTACCAGCGTCGCCGGGTGCGGGCCTTCGTCCTGCACCTGGGGGAGATCGACGAGGTCAAGGTCGCCGCTCATTTCGGGGCCATCTTCCTTGGCTTTCCCGTCATCACCGACCAGGAGGTACCCGAGCAGCTCAAGGACTGGTGGGTCTCCCACCCCAACTACGAAGACCTGGTGGCCTTCGCCATGGAACTCCGGGGCATCAAGCTCACCGGGGCCAAGGTCGACATCCCGCTCAACTTCGGTCCCGCCTTCGAGGGCGAGACCATCCGCAAGGACGATGTCCACGTGGAGATGGGGGGCGGCCGGTCGGTGGCTTTCGAACTCGCCCGGATGGTGGGCCCGGACGACATCAAGGACGGGCACATTGAAGTCCACGGGCCGGACATCGACCAGTTCAAGGAGGGCGATCGGGTTCCCCTGGGCGTTGTCGTGGAGATATACGGCCGTAAGATGCAGGAGGACTTCGAGGGGGTACTGGAGCGGCGCATCCACTACTTCATGAACTACGCCGAGGGACTCTGGCACGTGGCCCAGCGCGATCTATGCTGGCTCCGGGTGTCCAAGGAGGCATTCCGCAAGGGGTTCCGCTTCCAGCACTTCGGCAAGCTGCTCATCGCCAAGTTCAAGGATGAGTTCCCGGCCATCGTGGACCGGGTGCAGGTGAAGATCTACACCGAAGAGGAGACGGTCAGGGCACTGCTCAAGGAGGCCCGGTCCAAGTACCACGCCCGGGACGAGCGCATGCGCGGGCTGACCGACGAGGCGATCCAGGAGTTCTACTCCTGCCTGCTCTGCCAGTCCTTCGCCCCCAACCACGTATGCGTCATCACGCCCGAGCGGGTGGGGCTGTGCGGGGCCGTGA
This sequence comes from bacterium, assembly GCA_031082145.1. GTDB lineage: Bacteria > Bacillota > Sulfobacillia > UBA995 > UBA995 > Ess09-15. The sequence continues at coordinate 10,353 of JAVHLP010000014.1, forward strand.
CCTGGTTGGACGGCAAGGCCTCGTTTGAGATCAACCCCACCGGTCCCAACCGTCCCATCCCCAAGGGCCCAGCGACCGACGAGGTCAAGGGCATGTGGCCGGCGGTAAACGAGGCGATCCGGGTTTCCAGCAACGGCAACCTGGAGGAGGTCAACCTGTACACGCTGATGGACCGGCCGATGACCTCTTGTGGCTGTTTCGAGGCGATCATGGCCATCCTGCCGGAAGCCAACGGGATCATGATCACCACCCGCGAGCACAAGGGGAGCACGCCGGTGGGCATGACCTTCTCCACCCTGGCCGGCATGGTCGGCGGCGGGGTGCAGACCCCCGGCTTCATGGGCATCGGGCGTTCGTACCTGACGAGCCGGAAGTTCATCACCGCCGACGGCGGGCTGGCCCGGGTGGTCTGGATGCCCCGCGAGTTGAAGGAGTTCCTGGGCCAGGACCTCGTGGACCGGGCCAGGGAGCTTGGGCTGGGTGACGACTTCGTGGACAAGATCGCCGATGAGACGATCGGCGCCACCGTGGAGGAAATCCTGCCCTTCCTCGAGGAGCGAGGGCACCCCGCCTTCGCCTTGCCGTCCCTCATCTAACCGGAGAGGAGAGGAGACTGTGGGCCTGACCGGTCTGGACATTTACAAGTTGCTCCCCAAGACCAACTGCGGGGAGTGTGGCCCACCGACCTGCCTGGCCTTCGCCATGGCGCTGGCGGCGGGCAAGGCTTCCCTGGAAACCTGCCCTCACGTGTCCGAGCAAGCGAAGGATGCCCTGGGGGCGGCCGCGGCGCCGCCCATCCGCCTGGTCAAGGTGGGTGGTCTCGGTGGCGCTGCCGAGGTCGAACTCGGCGACGAGCAGGTTATCTTCCGCCACGAGAAGACCTTCTACCACCCCACCGCCGTGGCGGTGGAGGTCGGCGACGACCTCGCCGACGCCGCGCTCAAGGAGAAGCTCAACTACCTGAAGGGACTGACTTTCGAACGGGTCGGGTTAAGCTATCGGATTGACCTCGTAGCCCCCACCTATCGATCGGGCAGCCCGGAGCGTTTCGGGCAGGTAGCCGCCTTGGCTGCCGATAGCGGGCTGGCCCTGGTGCTGGTGGCGGAGGACCCGGCAGCCCAAGCCCGCGCCCTCGAGGCCGTGGGCGGCCGCCGCCCCCTTATCTACGCCGCCACTCTCGCCAACCTGGACGCGATGGCCGAACTGGCCCGGAAGCACAACTCGCCGCTGGCCGTCCGCGGAGACGATCTGGACAAGACGGCCGCCCTGGCCGAGAAGCTGGCCGGCCTGGGTCTCAAGGACTTGGTGGTGGACAGCGGGGCCCGGGCTCAGGCGGACGTTCTGGCCGATCTCACCCAGGTCCGGCGGCTGGCCATCAAGCGCCGGTTCCGCCCCTTGGGCTACCCCGCCATCGCCTTTCCCCGGGCGGAGGACCCGCTGGCGGAGATGATGGAAGCTTCCCTGTACGTCGGCAAGTATGCCAGCGTGGTGGTGGTCAGTCACGCCGAGCGGGAACACCTGCTGCCCCTTCTGACCTGGCGGCAGAACGTGTATACCGATCCCCAGAAGCCGATCCAGGTGGAACCGAAGCTGTACGCGGTCGGCAAGGTCACCCCGGAATCCCCTTTCTACGTGACCACGAACTTCTCCCTGACCTATTACACGGTCGAGGGAGAGGTTGCCGCATCCAAGGTCCCCGCCTACATCCTGCCCGTCAACACCGAGGGCACCTCGGTGCTGACCGCCTGGGCATCCGGCAAGTTCTCGGCCGAGAGCATAGCCGAGGCCATCGCCGCCTCCGGTGTTGCCGACCAGGTCAAGCACAGGGAGGTTATCCTCCCGGGCTACGTGGCGGTGCTGTCCGGCAAGCTGGAGGAGGCTTCGGGCTGGAAGGTGGCGGTGGGTCCGCGCGAGGCCTCCGGCATACCAAGCTACATCAAGGCGCGGGTGGCTTCCTGATCGGGGAGGCAGATGAGTAACTGCACCGTCTTGTTCCAACCGGACGGGCGGAAGGTGAGGGTGGCGGCCGGGACTGATCTGCGCCGGGCCGCCGCCCTGGCCGGCATTGAGCTGAAGAGCGCCTGTGGTGGCGAGGGCACCTGCGGCAGTTGCGTCGTGAAGGTCCTCCGGGGGCGGTACGCCATCCTGGGAGGGAAGTCCCGCCAGAAGCAGGGGCTGGTCTTGGCTTGCCGTACGGCGGTCCTGGGCGATCTTGAGGTCGAGGTGCCGGCCTTATCCCGGCTCGAGGAACACCGAGTGCTACTTGAGGAACTGGCCGCCAACGCGACGCTGGCCGAGAGGGAGTTCGACTCGCTGGAGCGGCACGGCTTCCACCCCGTTGTGCACAAGACCCTGGCGGTGCTGGACCCGCCCACCCTGACCGAGAATGCGTCCGACCTCACGCGCCTGCTCACCCGCTTCCGTCCGGAGGACGGACGGCCGACGCCCGCCATCGGTCTCCGAGCCATGCGCCAGCTCCCCCTGGCCGTGCGCGAGGGCGGCTGGCGGGTCACGGCGACCGTGGCCGACGTGGGCGGGAAGGAGGAGATCCTGCGACTGGAACCGGGATCGAGCCGCCGGCCCGCTTACGGTCTGGCCATCGATATTGGCACCACCTCCTGCGTCGTGAACCTGGTCGACATGCGGAGCGGCCTGGTGATTGACCGCCGGGGCGCCTTCAACCGCCAGGCCCGGTACGGCGACGACGTCATCACCCGTATCATCCACGCCACCGAGCAGCCCGAGGGGTTGCAGCAGTTGAACCGGGCGGTCCTCGACACCCTGAACGACCTGGTGGACCGGCTGCTTCTGGCCAACGATCTCCGGGCCGACGACCTGACTGTCGCCAAGGTGGCAGGCAACACCACCATGGCCCACCTGTTCCTCTCCGTCCCGCCCGACCACATCCGGCGGGAACCGTACATACCTGCCGCAGTCTCCTTCCCCGTGTTGCGCGCGGGCGAGTTGGGTCTCACCATGAACAAGGCCGCCCCCGTCTTCACTTTCCCGGCTGTGGCCAGCTATGTCGGGGGCGACATCGTGGCCGGCGTCCTGGTAACCGGCATGGCCCAGGGCGAAGAGGTGACCCTCTTCATCGATATCGGGACCAACGGCGAGATAGTCCTGGGCAACCGGGACTGGCTGGTGGCTTGCGCCTGTTCGGCGGGCCCCTGTTTCGAAGGGGGGGGCATCACCTGCGGTATGCGGGCCACCCCGGGAGCCGTGGAGCGCATCGAGGTGGAACCGGGTGGCCGGGAAGTCCGCGTGCGGACCGTGGGGGGCCTGCCCCCCGCCGGCATCTGCGGGTCGGGGCTGGTTGATGCCATGGCCGCTCTGTACGAGGCTCAGGTCATCGACCGGGTGGGCAACTTCCGTGATCTTGATAGCCCCCGGTTACGCGGGGGCCCCGACGGTCCCGAGTTCGTGCTCGCCGAAGGCCCCGAGCGGGAGATTGTCCTCACCGGAGCCGACCTCAAGAACTTGATCCGGGCCAAGGGCGCCGTCTACGCGGGCATTCGCTCGCTGCTGGCCGCCGTCCAGCTGCCGGAAGACGCCATCGCGCGCGTGTTCGTCGCCGGGGGCTTTGGCAACTACCTGAACCTTCGCGACGCCGTCCGGGTGGGGATGCTGCCCGACCTGGATCCGTCGCGTTATCATTTTGTAGGCAATAGCTCGGTCAAGGGTGCCCGGCTGGCCCTCCTGTCCCGGCGGGCCTGGGCCGAGGCCGATCGCCTGGCCCGGCAGATGACCTACCTTGAGCTGTCGGCCAGCCGCAGCTACATGGAGGAGTTTGTCTCCGCCCTCTTCTTGCCCCACACCGATCTGAGCCTGTTCCCGTCGGTCACGGAGCAGGAGGTGAGCGCATGCCCCTGAGACTCTCAGTGGCCGGCAAGGGTGGAACCGGTAAGACCACCGTCGTCGCGCTGATCATCAGGGCCCTGCGGGAACGGGGCGAAGGGGCGGTGCTGGCCATCGACGCCGACCCTAACTCCAATCTGCACGAGGCCTTGGGCCTCACGGTGGAGGCAACGGTCGCCGACATCCTGGCCGAGACCAAGACGCCCGGCCCGCCCCCGGCCGGTATGACCAAGAACCTGCTGGTGGAGTACAGGCTTCGCTCGATCCTGGTGGAGAGCCCCCGGCTGGATCTTCTCAGCATGGGCACTCCCGAGGGGCCGGGCTGCTACTGCTATCCCAATGACCTGCTCCGGTCGCACATGGATACCCTGGCCCGGGCGTATGAGTACCTGGTTGTTGACAACGAGGCGGGGCTTGAACACCTGTCTCGCCGGGTGGCCCAGGACATGGACCTGACCTTGATCGTCAGCGACGCCACGGCGCGCGGTCTGCGGACCGCCAGGCGGGTCCGTGAACTGGTGGAAGGACTGGAACTCGACCCCGGCCGGCTGTGGCTCGTGATCAACCGGCTGGCGGGTGATCCCGGCCCTCTGGCCGCCGAGATCGACGCCACCGGCCTCGAACTGGCAGGGATGGTACCCCAGGACGACATGGTGGCCGACTACGATCTCAGGGGGAAACCCCTGGCCGGACTCCCGGCATCCTCGCCGGCGGTGCGGGCGATCGCTGAGATCGCGGCCCGGGTTGGATTGACCTGAGGCGAAAGGAGACGAGTTGATGCCAGTTGAGCGTGTGAAGGAGAGGTATGCCAGCAAGGTTGGCGAGGTGGTGCTGGGGGCCACCCCGGCCGAGGGAGGGACCCGTTCGCACCAGGTGAAGGTGGGTGGTGACTCCACCCTGCCCTTCCTGCACGCGGAGGGCGTGGTCGCCAACCGCCCCGTGATCGCCATGGAGGTGCAGGACGTCATCCCGGAGTGGAACCCGGTCTTCACCCGCCCCGTCGCCGACGTGATGGGCGACCCCGGTGCGTGGGCGCAGAAGTGCGTGGAGGCTTTCGGCGCGGACTTGATCTACCTGAGACTGGACGGGGCCAACCCGGAGAAGGGCGGCCGCAAGCCCGACCAGTGTGCCGCAACCCTCCGCCAGGTGCTCGGCGCCGTCAAGGTCCCCGTGATCGTGGTCGGTTCGGGCGTGGACGAGGCCGATGACGAGGTAATGCCGGTTGTGGCCGAGGCTGGAGCGGGTGAGAACTTGCTCCTCGGCACGGCCACCCAGGACCACTACAAGACGCTCACCGCGGCCTGCATGGTCCACAAGCACAGCATCGTCGCCCTCTCCCCGATCGACATCAATATCTGCAAGCAACTGAACATCCTCATCAGCGAGATGAACCTGCCCCTGGAGCGGATCGTGATCGACCCCACGGTGGGGGCCCTGGGTTACGGCATCGAGTACACCTACTCGATCATGGAGCGAATCCGCCTCGGCGCCCTGAGTGGCGACCGCATGATGTCCATGCCGGTCCTGTGCACCATTGGCTACGAGGTGAACCGGGCCAAGGAGACGGCGGCCGGTGCCGCCGAATTCCCGACCTGGGGCGAAGTCGGCGACCGGGCCGTGCTCTGGGAGGCTATGACCGCCTCCTGTTTCATGCAGGCCGGCGGGCACATATTCGTGCTCCGTCACCCGACCTCGGTCAAACTGCTCCGGCAGCAGATCGATGCCCTCATGGCGGGCAAGTGAGGAGGAGACAAGATGATCCTCATCGGTGAGCGAATCAACGGGATGTTCCGCGACGTGGCCAAGGCGATCCGGGCCCAGGACCCGGAACCGATCCGGGAGTGGGCCCGTGCCCAGGACGCGGCCGGTGCCGATTACCTGGACGTGAACGTCGGCCCCACGGCCGAGAATGCGGTGGAGGCCATGCGGTGGTTGGTGGGCGTGGTCCAGGAAGCCAGCGACCTGCCCCTCTGTCTCGACTCCACCAACTATGACGCCATCGAGGCCGGCCTGAAGCTGGCGCGGCGCCCCGCGGCCATCAACTCCGTCTACGCCGATCGCCGCCGCATCGAGCGTGCTTTCCCGATGGCCCGGGAGTTCGGGGCCAAGCTGGTTGGGCTCTGCATGGACGCCAAGGGGATTCCCAAGAACAGCGAGAACCGGCTGGCCCTGGCCATGGAACTGGTGGCGGCGGCGGCGGAGTACGACTTCCCACTGGAGGACCTCTGGATCGATCCCCTGATCCTGCCGGTGAACGTGGCCCAGGACCATGGGCCCGAGGTGCTCGAGACGCTACGCCAGGTCAAGATATTGTCCGACCCGCCGCCCAAGACGGTGATCGGGCTCTCTAACGGCTCCCAGAAGTGCGTCAACCGCCCGCTGGTGGACCGCACGCTGGTGGCCATGGCCATGTGTTGCGGCCTGGACGCGGCCATCGTCAACGTGAACGACGAGGAGCTCATGGGGACCATCGCCACCGCGCGCATCATCCTCAACCAGGACGTGTACGCCGACTCCTACCTGAAGGTGTTCAAGAAGCGGACCTGAAGGGGGTCTGGCCTTGACTGACCGGGGAGTGCTGGTGCTGGGGGGAGGGGTGGCGGGCCTGGCCGCCGCCCTCTCGCTAGCCTGCATGGGGTTTGAGGTCACCGTGGTTGAACGCGAGCGAGCCCTGGGAGGCCGCGCGGCCGGCTATGCCTGCAAGGCCACCGATCGCTGCCTGCACTGCGGCGTCTGCCTTGTGTCCGACCTCCAGGACGAGCTGGCGTCGGCTACCGTCAACCTGCGGACCGGCGCGGTGCTGGAGGAACTGGCAGGCCAGGCAGGCGACTTCCGGGCGACTGTGGCGGGGACGGTGCTCAAGGTGGGGGCGGTGGTGGTGGCCACCGGGATGGACCCGGCGCCCGCAACCGGCTGGCCCGACCTGGGCTACGGTCGCCGGGAGGGTGTGTTGACTGCCTCCGAACTGGAGTCACGCTTGCGCCGGGAGGGGGTCGTGGACGCCCGGCGGGTGGCCTTCGTGCAGTGCGTGGGCTCGCGCAACCCCGCCTGGGGCCGGGGTTACTGCTCCGAGGTTTGCTGTCCCTACGCCTTACGCCTGGGGCTCAGCCTGATCGCCCAGCAGCCGGGCCTGGAGGTGACCGTCTTCTACAACGACCTGCAGACCGGGGGCAGCGACCTGGCCGGGGTGTATGAGCAAGCCGGGCGGAAGCTCCGCCTTCTACAGGGAGTGCCCGCCCGGGCGGAAGCGGGTCCGGACGGGATAGAGGTGCGGTACGAGTCCGTTCCCGACGCCGTCTTGCGCCGGGAGTCCTTCGACCTGCTGGTGCTGTCCACCGGCATCTGGCCCCGCGCCGACGCGGCGGCTCTGGCCCGGCTGCTGGGCATCAACCTGGATGCCAGCGGCTTCTACGCCGCTCGCCCGGGTGAGAGCTGGCGCTCGTCCCGGCCGGGGATCTACCTCGCCGGCTGCTGCCAGAAGCCCCGCGGCATCGCCGCCAGCGTGGCCCACGGGCGAGCTGCCGCGGCCGCCGTGGCCGCCGGGCGGCTGGAGGTGACCGGGGTATGAAGGTGGAGGTCACCGTGGCCGGGGCGGGCCCCAGCGGCCTGTCCTGTGCGCTGGCGCTGGCCGGCCTGGGCCGCAGGGTCGCCCTGGTCGATGACGGGCCGGCCCCCGGCGGGACCCTCCGGGTCTGCCCGGGTTACCTCGGCCCGGCCGGAGCGTCGGCCCAGTTGCTGGCTACCATGCAGGAGAGCCTCGGCCCGCTCGAGTTCATGGCTGGGGAGACGCTCCGGGACCTTACCGGCGGCCCCGGCGACTATCGCTTGCAGCTTACCGGCCGGCAACTGGAGACACGTGCTCTGGTGCTGGCTACGGGATTGGATCTGGTGGTTCAGCCTGCCGATCACGGCCTCACCCCCGGTTACAACCTGCTGAGCCTGACGGCGCTGGCCGGCCTGCTAGCCAGCCCCGCGCAGGCGGTCGCCCGCTTGCGGGGCCGGCGGGTGGCTTTCCGGCTGGACGTTTCCGCCCCCGACAGCCGCCGGCAGCATGCCGCCGCCCTGCACCTGGCGGCGGCGCTCCGGCGCGACTCGGCGGCCGAGGTCTTCTGGTTCGGCCGCGACCTCAAGGTGGCCGGCGATGGGCTCGACGAGCTGTACCGGGAAACCCGCGACCTGGGGGTCACCTTCTTCAAGGACACCGGGCGCCCCGTCGTAGCGACGCCCCATGCCGGCGGTTACCAGTTGCAGGCCTGGGTGGACGAGTTGCCGGTGGTCGTGCCGGCGGAGCTGATGGTCGTTGATGAACGGCAGACCCCTCGCCTGCCGGTGGCTACCGGGCCCGGCCGGTCCAGCGTTCGCCTGCAGCAGCGGTCCCCGCGTCCCGGCATCTTCCTGGCCGGTAGCGTGCGGGCGGATCTGGAGTTGGCCGGCTGCCTGGCCGATGGCCGGGCCGCCGCCGCGTCCGCCGAGATCTTCCTGCGCTCGCTGACCGGCGAGGTCCGCGCCGAAGTGGACGCCGCCAACTGCGCCCGTTGCCTGACTTGCGTGCGGCTTTGTGCCCACCAGGCCATCGCCGTAGCTTTCAGCCGGGAGTCTGGACGGGACGCGGCCCAGGTCGATCCTCGCGCCTGCCGGGGCTGCGGCGTCTGCGCGGCCGCCTGCCCGGCGGTGGCCATCAAGCTGGTGGCTTGCCCTGACGAGGAGATCTTCCGGCGGCTGGGGGTGACGGCGTGAGACTCCTGGCTTTCGTGTGCGAGCGATCCGCGGCCCGGGCGGTCGAGGAGGCCCGGAAGACGGGAAGCTGGCCGGACGGGCTGGAGTTGGTGACCGTGCCCTGTTCCGGCCGGGTGGACGTACTGCACATCACCGGGGCGCTCACCAGAGGCTACGCGGGCGTCCTGGTAGTGGGCTGTTTCGAGGAGGCCTGTGAGTTCGTGCAAGGCAACCTGGTTGCCCGGCGCCGGGTTGACTACCTCAGGCAACTCCTGGCCCAGGCCGGCGTGCAGGCCGACCGGGTAAGGTTTGAGTTCGCTTCCCCGGCCGGCGCGCCCCGGCTGGTCAGAGCGGTGCGGGAAATGACCGAGGCCGTCCAAGCGCTCGGGAAGGGGGAGAGAGCATGAAGGCTGCTTCCGAGAACGCTCCCCGGGTGGTGAACCCGCGGTTCAAGTACGAGGTGGCCGCTCGCCCGGGTGGCCAGCAGATAAAGGTCTGCTTTGGCTGTGGGATATGCACCGCCGGGTGCCCGGTAGCCGAGATCGACGCGGCCTACAACCCCCGCCGGATCATCCGCCTGGTGCTGCTGGGACTGGAGGAGGAAGTGCTCACCGCGGACCTCATCTGGCTCTGCACGACCTGCTTCACCTGTTATGCCCGGTGCCCCCAGGATGTCAAGTTCACCGATGTCATGGGCGTGCTGCGGGACCTGGCGGTGGAGAAGGGGTATGTGCACCCGTCCTTCCCCGCCCGCCTGCGAGCCCTGGACGACACCGTGCAGCGGGCTCGCCGGGATGGGGCCCGGGCCCTGGCCAGAGCCAAGGCCGAGGCCGGCGAGCCTGATGCCGGGCTGCTCAGGCGGATTCTGGCCGCGGCGGGGGAGGACTCATGAGCGAGAAGGTGACCGGCGCCGCGCTGGTGGTGGGAGGCGGCATCGCCGGCATGCAAGCCGCCTTGGACTTGGCTGAGTCCGGTTTCTACGTGTACCTGGTGGAGAAGTCGCCCTCCATCGGGGGTACCATGGCCCGCCTGGACAAGACTTTTCCCACCAACGACTGTGCCATGTGCATCCTGTCGCCCAAGCTGGTAGAGTGCGGGCGACACCTCAACATTGAGACCCTGACCGGCGCCGAGGTCGTTGACGTGACCGGTCGGCCGGGCGCTTTCAAGGTCGTGGTCCGACGGCATCCCCGATACATCGATGTCGCCAAGTGCACCGGGTGCGGCGACTGCGAGAAGGAGTGTCCGGTCCGGAAGCCAAACGAGTACGAAGGCGGCCTCAGCCTGCGAAAGGCTGTTTTCCGGCCCTTTCCCCAGGCCTACCCCAACGCCTTTGCCATTGAGAAGGCCGAGCGGCCCATGTGCCAGGTATCCTGCCCGGCGGGAGTGCACGCCCAGGGTTACGTGGCTCTGGTGGCGGAGGGCAAGTTCAAGGAAGCCGTTGCCCTGGTCCGCCGGCACAACCCGCTGCCCGCCGTCTGCGGGCGGGTGTGCCATCATCCTTGCGAGGCGGCTTGCCGGCGGGGACTAGTGGACGAGGCGGTAGCCATCCGCCCCCTCAAGCGATTCATCGCCGATTACGAGCACGAGCAGGGGGGCGAGCCGCTCACGGTGGTGACGACCGAACCCCGCCCGGAGCGGGTGGCGGTGGTGGGTTCCGGCCCGGCCGGGATCACCGCAGCTCATTACCTGGCCCTGGACGGTTTCAAGGTGACCGTCTTCGAGTCCCTGCCGGTGGCCGGCGGCATGCTGGCGGTCGGCATTCCCGACTACCGGCTGCCCCGCGACATCCTGACAACCGAGATCGGCCAGGTTGAGGCGATGGGAGTGGAGATCCGGACCGGCACTGCCCTGGGCCGGGACTTCAGCCTGGACGACCTGAAGGCCAGGGGATACGCGGCGGTGTTCCTGGCCGTTGGGGCTCACCTGGATCAGAAGCTAGACCTCCCCGGCGAGGACATCCCGGGCGTGGTCTCCGGGGTCGAGTTCCTGCGCCACCTCAACCTCGACCAGGAGGTTCGGGTGGGACAGCGGGTGCTCGTGATCGGCGGCGGCAACGTGGCCATCGACGCTGCCCGCAGTTGTCTCCGGCGGGGAGCGGCGGCGGTCACCGTGGTCTACCGGCGTTCCCGGGGTGAGATGCCGGCCGCGCCGCACGAGGTGACGGCCGCCGAGGAGGAGGGCATCGGGTTCGAGTTTCTAACCGCCCCCACCGCCGTGCGGGGCCAGGGCAGGGTGGAAGGACTCCGATGCCTGCGTATGCAGTTGGGCGAGGCCGACGCTTCCGGCCGGCGCCGGCCGCTGCCGGTACCCGGGTCCGACTTTACCCTGGAGGCAGATCAGGTGATCGTGGCCGTCGGCCAGTCCGCCGACACTTCGTTCGCCGGCGAGGAACTGGTTGACCGGTGGGGCAACCTGGCCGCCGACGCCGGCACGCTGGCCACGGCACTCCCCGGCGTCTTCGCGGGGGGCGACGCGGTGACCGGACCGGCCACGGTGGTGGAAGCCATCGCCGCCGGTCGCCAGGCGGCCGTCTCCATCCGACGCTACCTGGACGGCCAGGACCTGGCGGGAGGCGTCGTCGCCCGGCCCGCCCCGGTGGTGGGCCCGGTTCGCTGGGACGCGCCGCGGCTGCCCCGGGCCACCATGAGGGAACTCGAGCCCGGTGAGCGGCGCCGGGACTTCCGGGAGGTCGAGCTCGGACTCGACCAGCAGGAGGCGATGGCCGAGGCCGGTCGTTGCCTCGACTGCGGCGTCTGCGCGGAGTGCCTGGAGTGCGAGCGCGTCTGCCGGGCGGGGGCGGTCGTCCACGACATGCAGGAGGAGACGGTTGAGCTGGAGGTTGGGGCGGTCGTGCTCTGTCCCGGTTTTGCCGCCACCGAGTCACAACACATGACCCACCTCGGCTATGGGCGATTCGCCAACGTGGTGACGTCGGTGGAGTTTGAGCGCATACTCTCCGCCTCCGGTCCTTTCGAAGGCCATGTCGTGCGCCCGTCCGACCGCCAGACCCCGAAGCGGATAGCCTTCCTGCAGTGCGTGGGATCCCGCGACGTTCGCAACGGCGAGGGTTACTGCTCCTCGGTCTGCTGCATGTACGCGCTCAAAGAAGCGGTCATCGCCAAGGAACACTCCAGCGAGGAACTGGACATCAGCATCTTATACATGGACATGCGGGCCCACGGCAAGGACTTCGAGCACTACCTGAACCGGGCCCAGCAGGAGTACGGCGTACGGCTGGTGCGGGGCAAGGTGGAGGCGGTTGAGCCCGGCTCCACCCCCGGCGGCCTCACCGTGCGCTACGCGGCCGAGGACGGACCGGCCCGCCGGGAGGAGTTCGACCTGGTGGTGCTCTCGGTCGGCATGCGGCCGCAGCCGGAAGTCGTCGACCTCGCCCGCCGGCTGGGCATCAGCACCGACGAGCATGGGTTCCCCCGGGCGGTGCCGGGACAACCCACTCGCACCTCGCTACCGGGGATCCTGGTGGCCGGTCCCTTCGCCGCCCCCAAGGACATCCCCGAGACGGTGGTGGAGGCCAGCGCGGCGGCGGCCGAGGCGGGTACGGTGCTGGCCCCGGCCCGCGGCGAACTGGTGCGCGGCAAGGAATATCCTCCCGAACGCCCGGTGGCCAACCGCGCGCCCCGCATAGGTGTCTTCGTGTGCCACTGCGGCATCAACATCGGCGGCGTGGTGCGGGTCAAGGAAGTGGTGGAATACGCCCGGGGGCTGCCCGGCGTCGTCCACGCCGAGGACAACCTGTACACCTGCTCCCAGGACACGCAGGACCACATGAAGGAGTTGATCCGCGAGCACGACCTCAACCGGGTCGTGGTGGCCTCCTGTTCACCGCGCACCCATGAACCCCTGTTCCAGCAGACCATCCGGGAGGGGGGCCTGAACCCCTATCTCTTCGAGATGGCCAACATCCGCGACCAGTGCTCCTGGGTCCACATGCAGCGGCCGGACGAGGCCACCGCCAAGTCCCGTGACCTGGTGGCCATGGCCGTGGCCAAGGCCCGCCACCTCGAGCCCTTGTACCGGGTACCGGTGCCGGTGACGCCGGGCGCGCTGGTCATCGGCGGCGGCATGGCCGGCCTGACCGCCGCCCTGGGCTTCGCCCGCCAGGGTTTCCCCGCCTGCCTGGTGGAGCGGGATGCCGAGCTGGGCGGGCAGGCCCGGCGGCTGCGGACAACCCTCGAGGGCGAGAACGTGCCGGCCCTGATGGCGGCAGCGGCCGCCGAGGCCCGGAGCCACCGCCTGATCACCATTCATACCGGTTCCGAAGTGCGTTCGGTGGAGGGCTTTGTCGGCAACTTCGAGAGTCACATCACCACCCCCGGGGGTGAGGTCACCCTCAAGCACGGGGTGGTGGTGGTGGCGACCGGCGCCGGCCCGGCCGTCCCTGCGGGTTTCGGTTACGGCGAGGACGCCCGGGTCATGACCCAGCTCGAGCTGGAGGAGTCGCTGGACCGAATACCTCCCGGCGATGTCGTCATGATCGGCTGCGCCGGCTCGCGCGAGACGGGCCGCCCTTACTGCAGCCGGATCTGCTGCTCGCACATGGTCAAGAACGCCCTGGCCCTCCGCCGGGCCTATCCCGACCGCGAGGTCTACGTGCTCTACCGCGACATGCGAACCTACGGCCTCAAGGAAGATCACTACCGGGAAGCCCGGGCGGCGGGCGTCACCTTCCTGCGTTACCGCGCCGAGCAGCCACCCGCCGTGACCGGGTCGGGCGGGCAGCTCCAAGTGGAGGTGTTCGACGAGACGCTGGGCGACACGGTGGCGATCCCGGCCGGGGTGGTGGCCCTGGCCACTGGCGTACAACCCCCCGATGACGCGCGCGTGCTGGCCCAGACGCTCAAAGTACCCCTCAACGCCGACGGTTTCTTCCTGGAGGCCCACGTGAAGCTGCGGCCGGTGGACTTCGCCACCGACGGTGTGTTCGTGGCCGGCCTGGCCCACGCCCCCAAGAGCCTGGCCGAGAGCGTGGCCCAGGCTCAGGCGGCGGTCGGCCGGGCGGTCACCGTGGTCGCCCGTGATTCCATTGAGGCCGGCGGGGTTGTGGCCGAAGTCCGGGAGGGCCGCTGCAGCGGCTGCCGTACCTGTGAGAGTGTCTGCCAGTACCAGGCTATCAAGGTCGATCCCGCCAAGGGCAAGGCGGCGGTGGAGAAGGCGGTCTGCAAGGGTTGTGGCGCCTGCGCCGCCACCTGCTGGTGCGGGGCGATCACGCTGCGTGGCTTCACCGAGGAACAGATCCTGGCGGAGGTGGCGGCGCTTCTATGAGCCAGACCTGGGAGCCCAAGATAGTGGCTTTCCTCTGCCACTGGTGTAGCTATGCTGGAGCCGACCTGGCCGGGATCTCCCGGCTCCAATACCCGGCCAACGTCCGGGTGATCCGGGTGCCCTGCTCCGGCGCGGTTAACCCTTTCTACCTGCTGAAGGCCTTGCAGCGGGGGGCCGACGGGGTGCTGGTGTCCGGCTGCCACCCCGGCGACTGTCACTACCTGGCCGGCAACATGGTCGCCCGGCGCAAGTTTGCGTTACTCAAGAAGCTCCTTGAGCACGTCGGCCTGGAGCCGGACCGGGTGCAGTTCTCCTGGGTGTCGGCGGCCGAGGGCCAGAAGTTCGCCGATGTCATCCGCGAGGTGACCGAATCGGTCCGGGCCCTGGGTCCCGCCCGGCACCTCCAGAAAGCGAGGCGAGCGCTGTGCCGGTGACAGACGCCCTGCGCGAGACGGCCGCCCAGTTGCTGGCCGAAGGGACCGTCCAGGTGGTTCTGGGCTGGGAGCGGGGAACCCTACCGCTGCGCACCACCCCCCTGCCGGCCCGCACCGTCGAGGAAGCCGGCCGCCTGGTGGCCGACGCCACCTGTGACAACAACCTCACCCTGTACCTGACACGGCTCAAGGAAGAGCGGGTGGGCCTGGTGGCTCGTCCCTGCGAGGCTCGGGCTTTGGTCGAGTACCTTCGCGAGCACCGCGTGACTCCGGGCCGGGTCCTGGCCATCGGGGTCCCCTGCACCGGCATGCTCTCCCGCCGGGCCTTGGAGGCCCGCCTGGGAGGCCGGCTACCGGAAGCGGGCCGCCTCGACGGGGATCAGGTAGTCGGCACCGCCGGCGGCGCCGAGGAGCGCATCGCCCTGGCCGAGGTGCTGGAACCGGCCTGCCGCGGTTGCCGCCTTCCCGACGCCGCCGTCTATGCCAGGGTCTTGGGCCATCCATGCCCCCCGGCAGGCGATCGCCACACCCTCTTGCAGCGGTCGGACAACCTGGCCGCCGATGCCCGGTACGCCGAGTTCGTTGAGGCCGCCGCCAGGTGCCTCCGATGCTATGCTTGCCGGCAGGCCTGTCCCTTGTGCTATTGCGCCGAGTGCTTCACCGATCGTAGCGCCCCCGCCTGGGTGGGGCCGTCGGATGACCTCTCCGACACCATGCTGTTTCACCTGACGCGGGCCATGCATCTGGCCGGGCGCTGCGTCGACTGTGGCGCGTGCGTTCGCGCCTGTCCCGTCGGGGTGGATCTCAGCCACCTTAACCTGGCCCTGGGCCGTGAGGCGGCCCAGCGCTTCGGCTACCGGCCCGGCCTCGACCCCGCCGACCGCCCGCTGGTGGCCACCTTCCGGCCGGATGACCCGGAGGAGTTCATACGATGAGGAGAGGGGAGCCTGCCGTGGCCCGCCTGCTAGCCGAAAACGAGCTGGACTCGATCCTCGCCCGGGTGGCCGAGCGGAATGCCCTGTGGGTGCCCGCGGGCGACGGCGAGCAGTCGGCTTTCGCCCTCTACCGCCCCGGGTTAGCCCTGCGCCAGGAGGCCGGCCCGACCCGCCGCACCGCCAAGGAGATCTTCTTCCCCCGTACCGAGATCCTGTTTACCTATGGTGAGGACGATGGCCCGCCCCGGCTGGAAGCTCCCCCCGCCGAGGTCTTGCCGGCGGTTGTCTACGGCCTCCGGCCGTGCGACGCCCGGGCCCTGACGATGCTGGATCCGGTGTTCGAGGATCCCGGCTACCCGGACGGGCTGTGGGGCGGCCGCCGCCGCGGGGCGACGCTGGTGGGCGTGGGCTGTACACGGCCCTCGCGGGCATGCTTCTGCACGTCGGTGGGGGGCGACCCGGCGGGCGAAGAAGGCCTGGATGTCCTGGTGGTGCCTATTCCCGGCCACTACCTGGCCCGGGCGGTGACCGATCGCGGCGAGGAGTGGCTGCAGGCGCTTGACCTTCCCCGGGCCGGGCCCGATCATGAGGCGGCCGCCGTCCGGGCGGCGGCAGCAGGCGCCGGCCTGGCCGTCGTGGACACCGAAGGCCTGCCGGCCAAGCTGGAGCGGATGTTCGGGCACGCGGTGTGGGAACAGCTTCACGAGCGGTGCCTCGGCTGCGCCGCCTGCACCTATCTGTGCCCCACGTGCCACTGCTTCGACATCGTGGACGAGGGCGGCTCGCGCCTGCGCAACTGGGACTCCTGCATGTTCCCGCTGTTCACCTTGCACGCCTCGGGGCATAACCCCCGCTTGAGCGGTAAGGAACGTATGCGGCAGCGGATAATGCACAAGTTCAGCTACTACCCGCAGCGCCAGGGGCGCCCGGCCTGTGTGGGTTGCGGCCGTTGCGTCGAGGTCTGTCCGGTCAATCTGGACCTGCGCTCGGTGCTGGCACAGCTCAAGGGGGTGGAAGCGTGAACCCGTACCTGCCCCACCTGGCTACCATCCAGGAGATCATCCCCGAGACCGCCTCCCAGGACGTGAAGACCTTCCGGGTGGTCTTCACGGATCCTGAGATCCGCCGCTCTTTTACCTACCAGCCGGGGCAGTTCGCCGAGGTGTCGCTGTTCGGCGCCGGCGAGGCTCCCATCTCCATCACCTCCTCGCCCACCCAGGAGGGGTACCTCGAGTTCTCGGTCAAGCGGGCCGGGGTGGTCACCACCGCCCTGCACTACCGTCAGGTCGGCGACCCCGTCGGCATCCGCGGCCCTTACGGCAACAACTTCCCTTACCGGGACATGGAAGGCCAGAACATAGTCTTCATCGGCGGCGGCATCGGCCTGGCCCCCCTCCGGTCGCTGATCACCTTCGTGCTGGACCCGGCCAACCGCTCTCGCTACGCCGGCATCAGCATCATCTACGGCGCCCGCAGCCCCGGCGACCTGGTGTTCAAGTGGGAGTTGGAGCGCTGGGGCGAGCGCGACGACGTCGACCTCCAGGTGACGGTGGACCGGGGTGACGACGAGTGGACCGGCCGGGTGGGCTTCGTGCCCCAGATCCTCCTGGATCTCGCTCCCCGCCCGGACAACACGGTGACCGTGACCTGCGGTCCTCCCATCATGATCAAGTTCGTCCTCCAGAACCTGGAGAAGCTCGGCTTCACCCCGGCCCAGATCGTGACCACGCTGGAGATGCGGATGAAGTGCGGCATCGGCAAGTGCGGCCGCTGCAACATTGGTTCCAGTTACGTCTGCCAGGATGGCCCTGTCTATACCTACGAACAGCTCCGCAAGATGCCGGCCGAGTACTAGGGGAGGGGGAAGGACCTTGATCGTCTGTGAGCGCAAGCCCATACCCGCCATCCTGGAGCACCTCGATGGCCGCCGGCGGGTGGTCATCGCCGGCTGCTCGGAATGCGTGACCGTCTGTCACGCCGGCGGCGAGAAGGAGGTAGCCCTGCTCCGGGACCTCCTCCTCCTTGCCCGCGAGGGCCTCGAGATCGAGACCCAGGTGCTCACCCGCCAGTGTGACGTTGAGTTCCTGGAAGCCCTCGACCCCCTGGTCAAGACGGCCGACTGCGTGATCTCGATGGCCTGCGGCGTGGGCGTCCAGTTCCTGGCCGAGCGGTATCCGGCCACCTGGGTAGTGCCCGCCGTGGACACCCGCTTCGGTGGGGGTTCGCGCCAGGCCGGTATCTGGGAGGAGCGCTGCGGGTTCTGCGGCGACTGTGTGCTGCATCTGACGGGGGGCGTCTGCCCCATCATCCGGTGCTCCAAGAGCCTGCTCAACGGGCCCTGCGGCGGCTCCCAGGGCGGCAAGTGCGAGATCGACAAGGAGACCGACTGCGCCTGGCAGCTCATCCACGACCGGCTGGAAGGCCTGGGCCGGCTGGACCTGCTGGAAACCGTCCTGCCGCCCAAAGACTGGTCCCGGGCCCGGGACGGCGGGCCCCGCAAGCTGGTAAGGGAGGACGTCCAGGTATGAACCACGACACCAGTAAGCTGGAGCGACTGCTGACGCACGGCTACTTCGCGGTGACGGCCGAGGTGGGGCCGCCCCAGGGAGCCTCGGCGGCCGGCATCCGCCACCACGCCGAACTGCTCAAGGACGTCTCCGACGGTCAGAACCTGACCGACAACCAGACCGCCATCGTCCGGCTCTCCAGCATCGCCGCCGCGGTGCACGTCCTGGCCGCCGGAGGGGAGCCGATCATCCAGATGACCTGCCGCGACCGCAACCGCATCGCCATCCAGAGCGACCTGCTGGGAGCCCACAGCCTGGGCATCAAGAACTTGCTCTGCCTGACCGGCGACCACCAGTCCTTTGGCAATCACCCCTCGGCCCGCAACGTCTTCGACCTGGACTCCATCCAACTGGTGAAGATGGTACAGGATATGCACGAGCCAGGGGCCTTCCAGTGCGGCGACGCCATCGCCGAGGAGCACCGGCCCCGCTTCTTCGTGGGTGCGGCCGAGAACCCGTTCGCCGAGCCGTTCGCCTTCAGAGTCCGGCGGCTGGCGAAGAAAGTGGCCGCCGGGGCCCGGTTCATCCAGACCCAGGCCATCTTTGACGTCCCCAAGTTCGCCCGCTGGATGGAGATGGTCCGCGACGCCGGGCTGGACGAGAAGGTCTACATCATGGGCGGCATCTGCCCCGCCAAGTCCTTCGGCGCCCTGCGCTACATGAGCACGGTACCCGGCATGGCCGTGCCCGAGGATCTGCTGGCCCGGATGAAGGGTGTGGAGAAGAAGAAGCAGAAGGACGAGGGCGTCCAGATCGCCGTCGAGACTATCCAGGCCTTGCAGGAGACCAGGGGCGTGGCCGGGGTGCACGTTATGGCCATCATGTGGGAGGAGATCGTCCCCCGGATCGTGGAAGAGGCCGGCCTGCTGCCGCGGCCGGCGGCGTAAGAAGGGGAGGGAACCGGCCCCGCCGGCCGGTTCCCCCGGTTCGCCTCATCAGGGCGGGACCCACTCCCACCGGAAGGTGTGGCCTTCTCCGGGAACGCGCTCGGTCACCCCGTCCTCGGACCTCACCGTGACCCACGGCCGCCAGACGAACTGGCCACGCCCTCCCGCCGGGGGGCGTCCCCTAAGTCGCATCTCGAACTGCACGAGTTGCGTTTCCTGCATGTCAGAGACCTGTTGTTCTGCCTCGACCACCTCAACGTACGCCGGAAGGGAGGACAGGTCCACCTCGACGGCCAGGGGATGGGGGCGGCGGATGGCGAGGGATTTGCGCAGGAAGCCGCGGCTGGTCAGCCAGTCGGTGCCGGCGTTCATGCTCATGTCGTAGGTCAGCGTCTGCGGCGAAGCTTCAACGGCGTCGAAGACCAGCTGGACGGGGACCTGCCGCGACCCGGCCCGGGTGGTCAGGGTCATCGACCCGGCGGCCAGCAGGCCCGGACGCAAGGCGACAACCTCAACGAGGAGCAGGGCGTTCTCGCGCATCAGCCCCCACTGGGGTGGTACCGAGTGCTTGACCTCCGTCACCTTCAGGTCGGGGCTATCGAGGGCGACCGCCTCGACCGGGCGCGACAGCCGGATCCACGTCCGGTTGCCGTAGTCTGTATAGCGTACGTAGAAGTTGGTGGGCCTGCCCACCACGCAGGCCACCGAGCCCTCGAGCGGGGACGCGACCACCAGCACGTCGCGGCCCAGCAGGGGGGGCACGAAAGCGAAGACCGCCAAGGCCGCAGCCGCGATCCCGGCCCAACGTCCGACCCGGCGTTTGGTCCGCATCGCCAACGGGAATCCTCCTCCCACGGCCTATAGCCAGTAGATGTGGACCCAGCGTGCACGGTGACGTAGCCCACAACCAGATGGTCCACCCAGATGGTTAGAAGACACAGCACTCCTCCTGTTATGGGTCTGGCGACAAGCGAACGGACCTGTGTTGCCAATGCACTATTCTCCCCCAGGACTGCCAGGCCCTGCCTCCAAACCGACTGGCCATCCTCCCATCCTGCTGTTCACCGGAGTTCTACCGCTTCAAGACGAGCAGACGGCGTAGCCAGAAGGAGGTTGTGCCCATCTGACCGAAGCTCGCGTCGGGTGGGGTGGTCAACTCTCAGGCGAGCACCCTAAGTGCCAGGGACGGCCCCGTCGGCCGGTTACCCGGGTTGTCGAGAGGTTGGTGCCGGTGGACGACAGGCTGACCCCGGTGATAGAGTTGCGGCGGCTCGTCGAGGAGTTCGTGCGCGAGCGGAACTGGGATGGTTACCACAGTCCTAAGAATCTGGCGACGTCCATATCTATTGAGGCTGCTGAGCTAATGGAGTTGTTCCAATGGGTGACGACTGCACAGTCCTCTTGCGTCGATGACGAAACCTTGCGCCGAGTCAAAGATGAACTGGCCGATGTACTCATCTACTGCCTGTCATTGGCCAACCGGCTCAACATCGACATCGCGGCGGCGGTTGAGACCAAGATGATGACCAACCGCACGCGCTTCCCCGCGGACGGCTTCGCCCCACCCGGCCCCGCGTCCCGCCAGCGTCAGGAGGAGCCGGATCCCTGCTGAGTACCTTTCAATGCCAGCCGTTCGGGGGCAATCGATTGCCGGGGTTCGTGCGTCGGCATTTCCCGGGAGTGATGATCACGGCCTTGGTCACCACGGTGGTCTGGTCGATCCAGGGACTGCTGCCCCGCGTTCTCGCCCCTAGTCTGGCGGCTCTCGTTGCCGGCTTGGCCATCGGTGCCGGGTTGGGCGTCCCGGCGGCCTGGCGGCCGGGCTTGACCTTCACCGCCCGGTCGCTTCTGAAGCTCGCCATCGTCCTGATGGGAGCCCGCCTCACTCTAAGCGATGTTGTAGCCACGGGGGGAAAGGGGCTCCTGCTAATCGTTGTCGTTGTGGGCGGCGCCCTCCTGGCCGGGCGGCTGCTGACCGCCCGCCTGGCGTTGCCACGGCGGCTGGGCCTGCTGATCAGCCTGGGGGCGGCGATCTGCGGCAACAGCGCCATAGTAGCCGCCGCCCCGGTTGTGGGGGCCCGCGAGGAGGAGGTTGCCGTCGCCGTCGCCACGACCACCCTCTTCGGCACGGCGGCGGTGTTCCTCTACCCCCTGCTGGGGTCGGTCCTGGGAATGGAGCAGGAGCTCTTCGGTACCTGGGCGGGCCTTGCCATCAACGATACCTCGCAGGTACTGGCGGCGGCTTTGGCCTACGGTGACACCGCAGGGTCCGTAGCCACCGTCGTCAAGCTCACCCGCAACTTCTTTATCCTGCCCGTCCTGCTGGGTCTCGCCGCCACCAGCCTTCACCGGGAGAAGGCCGTCCGCTGGACCTCCGTCTTCCCCTGGTTTGTCTTCGGGTTCGTCGCCGTGGTGGCTGCGGCCAGCGGAGGGTGTATTCCGGCAGCGGCCGGGGGCGTCGTCCACGGGCTCTCCCGGTTCCTGGTCCTGATGGCCCTCGCGGCCATCGGCATGACCACCGACGTGACAACCTTGGCCGCGATCGGGCTGCGGCCCTTGCTGGGCGGTCTCGCCCTCGCCACGGCTATGGGGGCGATGAGCCTGGTCCTGCTGACGGTGTTCTGAGGGCGGTTGTTCAGCGGCGCCGCCGGCAGAGCGAATAGGGGTAGGCGATCGAGAATCCGATCATGACCAAGAGGAAACCCAGGATCGCCACCACCACCCCCGGCTCACTCAGCACCAGCGACGCGGCGACAAGCCCCAGGCCACCGGCCGTGGCCAAGTAGCCCCCGGCCCGGTGGGTCGCCCGCCAGACGGCTTCATCTCCCAGGGTCCAGGGAGTCCTGATGCCGGCCACGTAGTTCGGCCGGAGCCGGGGCAACTGGTTGCCAACGTAGACCATGAGAAGCCCGAGAGTTACCCCTGTCCACTGCAACATGCGCAGCGGGTATCCCCGGGCGGCAGCCACCGTGCCGCCGTGGATCACCAGGAACATGATCACGAAGGCCCGGACCAGGACGGGATAGGCGCCCGGCCGTGCTGCCAGCCGCCGGTCCAGGCGGGGGAGCAAGAGAAACAGCCCGTAAAGCGCCACCGTCACCGCAATCATCCCGAAGATCGAGGCCCTGGGCCCCCAGGCATCAACTTCGCCGTGTACGTTCCAGTGACGCGGAATCGTCTCCGGTAACCGGGGGTAGACCGCGACTGTAGCCACCAGAGCAATCAGGATCAGGCCCGCGCTCACCCAGTCGAACCTCACCGCCGATCCCTCCCTCGGTCGCAATCTAAAGTACATTGTGACCCGTCGGCCCCGCTGGCGTCAAGGCGCAAGAGGATCCCGGCCGGGACCGCTGAATATCTACCGCTGCCTGAAAGTTCTGTCTGCGAGGTGAGTCCACGTGAACCTGGTCGACCTGGCGGAGGACAACATCCGGCGCTTCGGTGAGCATATACGGCTCGTCTACGAGGACCGGGAGTACTCCAACGTCCAGTTGAACGAGGACTCCCAACGACTGGCCCACGCACTGGCCGAGGCGGGGGTAAGGCCGGGCGATCGCGTCGCCTGCATTGCGCTCAACAGCCCGGAGACCTCCATCACCTACAGCGCCGTCTGGCGGATGGGAGCCGTCCTGGTCCCCATCCTCTTCCTGCTGAGTCCCACCGAGGTGGGTTTCATCCTACGCGATGCCGAGCCCCGGGTGGTGGTGGTGGACGCCCTTCTCTACCCGAGCTTTAGAGGAGCCATAGAGGGATCACCCTCGGTCCGGCGGGTGATCCTGGCCGGCGCTGACAGTGCCCCCGGCAGTACCGTGGCCTTCGGCCAGGCCCTGGCCGGGCGGCCGGCCCTCTTCCCCCGGGCCGACGTGGGAGAGGACGAGATGGCGGTGCTGCTGTATACCTCGGGGACCACCGGGCAGCCCAAGGGTGTCATGCTGTCCCACAACAACCTGTACGCCAACGCCCGGGCCGCCGCTGAAACCCAGCACTACACCCGGGAGGACGTCGCCCTGTTCATGCTCCCCCTGGCCCATTCCTATGGCCTGACTCTTATGAACGTAGGCCAGTTGTACGGCATGAAAGGCGTGCTCCTGCGCTGGTTCGACGCGGGGGAGTCGCTCCGCCTGATCGAGGAACATCGGGTGACCAACCTGGCCGGGGTGCCCACCATGTTCCAGTTGATCCTAAGCCATCCCGACGCCGGTACCCGTGACACTTCTTCCCTGAAGCGGTGCACCTCGGGCGCGGCCCCGCTCCCGGTGGAACTCCTCCGCCGCTTCCAGGACAAGTTCGGGTGCACCATCCTGGAAGGTTACGGGCTCAGCGAGGCGGCGCCGGTAGTCACCGGCCACCGTGAGGGCCGGCCGCAGAAACCGGGGTCTATTGGGGTTCCCCTTCCGGGGGTGGAAGTGAGGATTGTCGACGATCAGGGGTGTGACTTGCCGGCCGGGGAGGTGGGCGAACTACTGGTCCGCGGCCCCAACGTTATGCTCGGCTACTACCGGATGCCCATCGAGACGGCCGAGACCTTGCGGGGAGGATGGCTCTACACCGGTGACATGGCCCGCATGGACCCCGACGGCTATCTCTACATCGTGGAGCGCAAGAAGGACCTGATAATCCGGGGCGGTTTCAACGTCTTCCCCCGGGACGTCGAGGAGGTCATCCAGAGCCACCCGGCGGTCGCCGAGGCGGCCGTCATCGGCATCCCCGACCCCGTCCTGGGCGAGGAGTTGAAGGCCTACGTGGTGCTCACCTGTGACCAAGGGGCCACCGCCGACGACATCCACGAGCACTGCCGGTCTCGCCTGGCCCGCTTCAAGTGCCCCCGGGAGGTGGTGTTTATCACCTCCCTGCCGAAGAACGCGATAGGGAAGGTGTTGCGGAAAGAGCTGCGGCGGATGCATGCTGAGCAGGTAGAGACGGCTTAGCTGGGCCTCTACCCCGAGCAGGGGGACCACCGCGTTGTGGTCGGAGTGTTCGTGACTCACGGTCACGATGTCCGAGTGAACGCCCGGCGACCCATAGCCTATGCTGGCCGGATAGGGGTCGGTGACTACCCGCGTTCCCTCGGGCGACTCAACCAGGAACATCGCGTGGCCCAGCCAGCGGATCCGTACCAAGGCGCACGCCTCCTCCCTACAGCTTGAGCACAGTGGCCTCTGGCAAGAGGCGGGGCAGTTGTTCGTCCTTGCTCACCCAGATGATCTGCCGGGCCGTGGCCAGCTCGGCCAGGGCGGCGGCCGTGTTGGCGAGCCGGCAGCCATCATAGTGCACGAACGCGTCATCCAGGATCAGCGGGAAGTCGTCGGTTCCGGCCAGGTACCCTGCCAGGGCAACGCGGAGGGCCAGGTAGAGTTGATCCCTGGTGCCGGTACTGAGGGAGCCGTCGGGGATGAACTGCCCCGTCTCGGGTGACCGGACCTTCACTGCCAGTTCACCGTCAAGAACCTCGATGGCCAGTTCCCGGTAGCGGTTGCCGGTGAACCGGGCCAGGAGTTCGCCTGCCCGGTCCTGCAGGGCCGGCGCGACCATGCGCTGGGCTTCTTCGGCAGCCTCGGCCAGCATCTGGCAGGCGATCTCCAGTCCCTGGGCTTCGCGCTCCAGCCGCTCGATACTCTGGCGTTCGGAGTCGATGCGGGCCTGAACCTCCCAGGGGTCGCCCTCCGCCAGGTCGGCCCGGAGAACCCGGACTCGTTCCGCCAGGAGGTTCAGCGTCCTGTCGATCTCCGCCAGCCCGGCTCGCAACTCCTCCTGCCGGGCGGCGTACTCCACGTACTCATGGGGCTTGATGTCGACCCGGAGCTCTTGCCGCAGGGAGTCCCGGATCGACTGGAGGGTGGCGACCTCTCCGGCCAAGGCCTCGGTACGGCCCTGGATGGCTTCCGGGGTCTCCTGTCCCAGCAGACCGGCCATCTCCGCCCGCAGCTCACCTCGGGATGCCGTGAGTTCCCGGTGCCGCGCCACCAGCGACCGGGCTTCCTCCAGGCTCTCGACGCCCAGCCTTCCCAGCAGGCGGTCCAGTTGCCGGCGACGTCCGGCGATGGCCTGGACGAGGTCCTCCGCCCCGGACATCTCCAGGGCCAGGGCCAGAGCGTCCCGGGAGCGCTCGGCATCGCCGACCCGGGCCGCCAGCACCTGCAGTTGGCGGCTGCGCTCGCGGAGGTCGCCCAGTGAACTGCCGCCGGTCAGCCTGGCCAGGCGACCCTCCAATTCCGTCGCCTGACGGCGGTAGTGAGCGGCATCGCTCGCCAGAAGGTCTCGGTGCCGGATCTCCCCCATGGTCCTGAGGTATCCTCCCAGCAGCAAGCCAGCCAGCGCCGCTGCTGCCAGTGCCCCCCAGATCAGCGGCAACCGGCCGGCCAGCCAGCCCGAGGCCAGGGCAGCAGCCAGGGCCACCGTCAAGAGGAAGCCACGGAAGCACCAGTTGGCCAGCCGGGCCCTGGGTGCCAGCAGATCGGCTTGGGTCCGGCGGTCCTCGGCCTGGCGCAGGTGTTCTTCCCGCTCACGGATCAGCTCTTCCGCCCGGAGCAGGAGATTCTCGCCCAGCCCCTCCGGGTCCAGGGCGCCCAGTTCCTCGCGGAGGGCCTGCAGGTGGGTGGCGGTCTCGCGGGCCCTCTCCTCTCGCTCCCGGGTGCGCTCGTTCAGGACTTGGAGCTGCTGTTCGAGCCCGGCCAGGGATATCTCCAGGCCCTCCAGGCTCTCTCCCGTGCGCTCCCGCCAGGCGTCATAGCGGTGGGCCAGGGCCAGCCCGGCGAGTTCTTCCTCGACCGCGGTCAGCTTCCGCCCCAATCGCTGGTAGGCGGCCAAGCGACCAGCTTCCTTGTCGAGCTCCGCCTGCTT
Organism: bacterium; assembly: GCA_031082145.1. Classification (GTDB taxonomy): domain Bacteria; phylum Bacillota; class Sulfobacillia; order UBA995; family UBA995; genus Ess09-15. Next base: position 35,876 of record JAVHLP010000014.1, read on the forward strand.
CTGCTCCAGCTTCCGGCTGGCTTCGGTCATCTGATCGTAGCCGTCGACTAGGGGGTCCAGGCGCCCCAACTCCACTATGACCGCCTCTCTCCGCGCCTGCAACTCCTGGCTCTGGGTCAAGGCCTCGTAGTAGCGGTCGGCTTTCCCCGCCGTCCTGTCTCTGGATTCCTGCCAGCGGCGAAGTCTTTCGCCGGCCTGGGCCAGCAAGCCAGGCTGGCGATCACCACCCCGCACCAGCTCCTGCCGTCGCCGCTCCAGTTTCTTGATGGCCTCGCGGGCGGTGACGGCCGCTTCGCCCCCCGTGATCTTCTCCACCAGGGCCTGGCCCAGGGTCTTGCGGTCCAGCAAGGCCACCTCGGCCTGGCGAACCATGAAGGTGGAGGTGAACAGGGCCAGCGAGGGAACTCCGCTTTGGGCCAGGACGGCGCCAAGTTCGGACTCGTCCACGGGTAGCAGGCCGGAGGAAGTCTTGCGCCAGACCTGAGCCTGGCCGCCGGCCAGATCGCGGTGAACCAGGATCTCCTGGCCATCGCCGGTCGCCAGGGTGAGGGTGACGGCATAGGGCACCTGGGGCTGCCAGGGGAACCTGAGTTCCCGGAGCTCCCGGACCGTGGCGGCTCTTCCCCGGAGCCCGTAGAGGGCGGCCATGATGGCATCGACCAGGGTCGATTTCCCGGCCTCGTTGGGTCCCAGCACGAGCGTCAGACCGGGCCCGAAGGCGATCGAAGACCCCACCAGCTTGCCAAAACCATGGCATTCCGCCCGGAGCAGCCTCAACGGAGGTCCTCCCCCCGCAGGGCGGCCAGACCGTACTTGGTGGCCAGGTTCAGGGCTTCGCGGTCGGGGGCGTCCTCCGGCAGGCCCTCCAGACGCTGGGCCAGCCGGGCCAGGAAGAGTCCGGTGATGGTGGACTGGGGGCGGTCGGAAGGAGCCGGTCGGGTTCGGTCCTCCACTTTGAGGTGGAAGAAACGGCCCCGGTAGGCCGCCTCCAGGCGATCGGGATGAACCAGGCCGTCCCCGGGGACGGTTCCTTCCAGGACTACCCTCACCATGGCCTGTTCGTCGGCGACCGCTTCCAGTTCGGCGATCAAGTCCTCCAGGGGGGCCGTGGCGGGGTTGAACTCGATCTCGAGGTAGGGCCGATCCTCCAGGACCAGCGGTTCCACTTCGGCCGCCGGGGCCCCGGGCTTGAACCTGACCAGGAGCGCTTTTCGCTCGGGGAGATTGGACCAATCCAGCCGGACCGGCGAACCTGGGTAGCATGCCGGCGGCCCTCCCCGTGGCGTGACGTCGCGCCAATTGTGGTGGTGTCCCAGGGCCACGTAATGGGCCTGGGTGTCCACCAGGTCCTGGGGCAGCACCGGCGCGTAGTCTCCCTCCGGCAAGGTGAAGCCCGAGTAGGCGCCGTGGTGTGCCACTACCCGGAAGCCCTCGCCGGGGGTGGGAGGGAATCGCCGGGCGAAATCCCGCAGTTGACGGCGGCGCCGGGCGGCGGCCAGGAAGGGAAGACCGTGGACGGTCAGCCCCTCGACCGGGCTGAAAGCGGTGAACTCGTCCCCGCCGAATACGTGGCAGTTGGGGGGAAAGACGTCCTCCCGGTAAGGGCTGCGAGGGTCCTCGCCGGGATCGTGGTTCCCCGGCACCAGCAGGATGGGCAGGCCCGCCGAACGGAACAAGGCTGAGACCTGGGCCACCGTTTCCCGCGAGAGGCAGTCGAGGTCAAAGAGGTCGCCCACGACCAGCAAGGCGTCCACCCGGTGATCTCCGGCTAACTGGACGACGCGACGGAGCCCGGCGAAGATCTCCGCTCGCCGCTCGACCCGCCGTTCGTAAGGGAGGCCGCCCAGGAGACAATCGAGATGCAGGTCGGCCGTGTGCAGGATCCGAATCTCCCGCAAGCTACCGACTCCTCAGCCGGGTAGAATGCTGGAAATGCTTCTCCATGCCGGTCTGCCATCCCTCCCCGCATCAGCCCTCCCTGCCGTGGGTAACCTAGGCGCCGAGTTCGGGAGGAGCGGCCCCTGCCCAAGATCACCCTGGTCGAACCGAAAGCCCCCGATTACCACGTGTTCAGCACGGTGAGGCTGCCCCGGCTGGGTCTTATCGGACTGGCTACCACGCTGCGGCAGGCGGGCTTGGACGCCCGGGTCTGGTGCCAGAGCTTCGGCGAAGTGCCCGCCGCCGAACTGCTCGCCTCCGATCTGGTGGGTATCAGCGTCACCACCTCCACTTCCCCCGAAGCCTACCGCCTGGCGCGATTGCTACGGCACCGGGGAGTCCGCGTGGTGCTGGGCGGTCCCCATGTCACCTTCCTCCCCGAGGAGGGGCTGGCTGTCACCGACCTGGTGTTGCGCGGTGAAGCCGACGAGACCTTCCCCGCCCTGGTGCGCTGCCTGCTCTCCGGGGACGACCACCGGGCGACTCCCGGGCTCTCGTACCGTGAAGGCAACCGGGTCGTCCACAACCCTCTTCCTCCCCCGGTCGATCTTGAGCGGCTGCCCCCGCCAGACCTGGGAGTGCTCGCCGGCGCCGACCGGCTGAACCTGTACCCGGTCATCACCTCCCGGGGCTGTCCCCACGGATGCACCTTCTGCGCGGTGACGGCCCTGTTTGGCCGGCGCTACCGCTTCCGGCGGGCCGGCCAGGTGGTCGACGAACTGGAGGCCCACCGGCGGCGACGCGTCTTCTTCTACGACGACAACTTCACCGCCTCGCCTGCCCGTACCCGGGAAATGCTTGAGCTCATGCTGGCCCGGAGAACCGTGCCGAGGGCCTGGATGGCCCAACTCCGGGTAGAGGCGGCGCGGGATCGGGAGCTCCTGCGGTTGATGGCCCGGACCAACTGCCGCCTGGTCCACGTGGGTTTCGAGTCCATCAACCCGAAGACCCTCCGGGCACTCCAGAAGGGGCAAGCGGTTGAGGACATCCGCCACTGCATCCGGGCCCTGCACGAGCATGGAATTGCGGTTCATGGCATGTTCATGCTGGGCAGTGACGACGATACGGTTCAGACGGTGGACGATACGGCCACTTTCGCGCTGGAAGAAGGTATCGACACGGCTCAGTTCCTGGTGCTCACGCCCATCCCCGGGACCCGGCTCTTCACGGACCTCGAGCGGCAAGGCCGGATCCTGACCCGGGACTGGGCGCGTTACGACGGCCATCACGTGGTCCACCGGCCCGCCCGCATGGCCCCCGAGGAGCTGCAGCTTGCGGTCATCAGAGCTTTCTCCTCCTTCTACGGTCTTCTCCCGATCATCCAGGACCTCCTGGCCGGGCGGCTATCCACGGCAGGCTACAAGCTGGCCGGCAGCCACATCCTACGTCGCTGGCTAGCCCATCACCCCGACCCGGCGGGGGCCGTGATGGACCGCCAGGCCCGCTCCTACCGGCTGGAGGGCCTGCTGGACCGCACGGCGCTGCGGCGGCTGGCCGGGGACCTCAGGACATCCCTGGGCCTCGGGTACCGCAGCGTGGACGTTCACCTGGCAGGACTCGAACTGCGCTCCGAGGGGATGTTCCGCCGTCTCGTCCGGTTCCTGGACGGGTTGGCCGCCCGGCCCGGTGTATCCGTCAGGGTGATCGGCGTCTCCGGGCGGCTGGATGAGATCATCGCCGGAACCCTGAGGAACCTGCCCCGTTTCGACTGCGTTGGGCCCGGCTGAACCCTCCCGGCAGGAAATGGCCCTGGGTGCAGGGAATGGCCACTTCCCCGGAGGTGGTTTCCTTGACCCGCCTGGCTCCGGAGGAGTACCTGTCGCTTCAACCCCTGGGTGATCCCCAGCTCAGTCCCGATGGCTCCCAGGTGGCGTACGTTCGCGAGTATGTCGATCACAAACGGGACGCGATCTGCACCGACATCTGGCTGGTCAACACGGAGGGGGGAGAACCCCGCCAGCTGACCGCCGCGGGCGCCCTCGACCGATTGCCTCGCTGGTCTCCCGATGGCCGCCGGCTCGCCTTCCTGTCCAACCGGGGCGGGACCAACCAGGTGTGGCTGATCGGCGTGGCCGGGGGTGAGGCAAGGGTCATCGCCACCAAGGAGCAGCCCCATTCGGCTCCCCTCTGGTCTCCGGATGGGACCCAGATCGGCTTTGTAGCCGCCGTGGGGGCCGAAGACCAGGACCCGGCCTATCCCGGCGCTCCCCCGGGGGAAGACTGCCGGGACGGCGGGCCCCGGATCGTCGCCGTTCCCCACCACAAGTTGGACGGGGCGGGTTTCTTCGGGTGCCGCTGGGGACATGTCTTCGTCGTTCCGGCCGAGCCCGGGGAGGCGACGGCGCGGCAGGTGACCTCCGGCCGCTTCAGCCACCAGGCTTTCGCCTGGTCGCCGGATGGCGGCCGGCTGGCCTGCGTCGTCTGCCGGAATCGGCCCGGCGACAATCCCGCGTGGGATCCGCAACTGTGGATATACCAGGTGGAGAGCGGCGAGGCGCTGCCCCTGCTGGAAGGGGAGTACTGCGGGCAGGCGCCTGCCTGGTCGCCCGACGGGTCGGCCCTCGCCTTCATCGGGACCATGGGCCGTTTCGCCTGGAACTCGAGCAACTACCGCGTCTACCTGGCAGATCTATCCGGCGGCCTGCCCGCTTCGCCCGGCCGCATCCGCGATCTCACCGCCGGCCTCGACCGGCCTGCCGGGATGGCCGTCCCCTCCGACACCCGTCACCTGACCGCCGAGCCGCTCGGGCCGCTGGTGTGGCCGGCCGACGGCGATCGGCTCTACTTCACGGCCATGGGCGACGGAGCCAGCCATCTCTACGTGGCCCGGCCGGGGGAGGCGCCCCATCGTCTGACGTCCGGAGCACGGCGAGTTGTGGCCGGAGGGAGCGCCGCGGCTGGTAGCCGGCTGGCCTATCTGGCGGGGGATGCCACGCGTCCCGAGGAGGTATTCGCGTGGGATCAGGCGCGGGAGGTTCAGCTCACCCGGATCAACACCGCCTTGGCGGACAAGTATGCCTGGAGGGATCCCGAGCGGCTGGAGATCCGAGGTCCGGACGGCTGGGCGATCGAGGGCTGGCTCTTGCGGCCGGAGGGAGCGGGGCCTCATCCGCTGGTACTGTCCGTTCACGGGGGACCCGCCAGCATGTACGGCTACGGGTTCGCATTCCTGTTCCAGTGCCTGGCTCTCAACGGGTTTGCCGTTCTCTACGTGAACCCTCGCGGCAGCCAGGGTTATGGCGACCGTTTCGCGGGAGCGGTGGTGGGAGACTGGGGCGGCAAGGATCACGAGGACCTCCTGGCGGCGGTGGACCACGTGGTGGAGGCGGGTGTGGCCGATCCCCATCGACTGGGAGTAACCGGTTGGAGCTATGGGGGCTACATGACCTGCTGGCTGATCACCCGGACCGACCGCTTCCGGGCGGCCGTGGCCGGCGCCCCGGTGACCAACCTGCTCAGTATGTACGGGCAGGCCGACGTCGGCCCGGGCCTGGTCGAGTTCTTCCGGGGCGGCCGGCCCTGGGAGGAGCCCGACCGGCTCTCGGAGCGCTCTCCCGTGCGCTACGCCGACCGCGTGAACACACCCCTGTTGCTGTTGCACGGTGAGAGCGACCTCCGCTGCCCGATAGGCCAATCGGAGGAGATGTTCGCCGCCCTGCAGCGACTGGGGCGCACTTGCGTGATGGTGCGTTATCCGGGGGAGTCGCACCGGGTGGGGAGGCGCCTCAACCCCGATCGGATCCGGCGCACACTGGCTTGGTTCCAGCACTACCTGGGATGACGGGCCCGGCGAGGTAGCAGGGCGCCCGCCCTCCGGTGCCGAAGTTGGGGGACACTCATAACGGGCGGCGAGGTGGAAGGGATCGTGCCCGCGAACTTGACTCCGGAGTACCGGGAGGCCGAGCAGCGTTTCCGGGAGGCCCAGACCCCGGAGGACAAGCTGACCGCCTTGGAGGATATGCTGCGGGTCATCCCCAAGCACAAGGGCACCGAGAAGATGCAGGCCGACATCAAGCGCCGCATCGCCCGCCTCAGGGCGGAGGCGGCCCGCCGGCCTTCAGCGGCCCGGCAGCGTACCGGCCGCCATGTCCGTCGCGAGGGGGCCGGCCAGGCGGTCTTGGCCGGGCCGCCCAACAGCGGCAAGTCGGCCCTGCTGGCCGCGCTCACCAATGCCCAACCGGAGGTTGCCGGCTATCCGTTCACCACCCGGGAGCCTCAACCCGGTATGATGCCTTTCGAGAACGTACAGGTGCAGTTGGTCGACCTGCCTCCGTTGGCCCGCGGCCTCACCCCGCCGTGGGTCCTGGGGCTGATCCGGGCGGCCGACCTCACGCTGTTGGTGCTCGACCTCGGTGACGACGACATCCTGGCCCAGGCCGAGGAGACGCTGGAACTCCTCCGCGACGGCAGGGCAGACCTGTCCCGAGGTCTGGTGGTGGCCACCAAGGCCGATCGGCCGGGAGCGGCCGAACGCCTGATCTTGCTGGAGGATCTGCTGGGCGATCAGCTTCCCATCATCTCCGTGTCGGCCGAGCGGGGCGACCGCCTGGAGGATCTTCGGCGAAGGGTGTTCGAATCCCTCGGCGTGATCCGGGTATACACCAAGGCGCCGGGCAAGAAGCCCGACCTCACTGCACCCTTCGTGCTTCCCCGGGGAACCACCCTGGTTGGGGCGGCGGCGGTCGTGCACAAGGATTTCGCCCGCGATCTGAAGTTCGCACGGGTATGGGGGGCCACGACCTTCGAGGGCCAGATGGTGCAGCGGGATCATGTGCTCCAGGATGGCGACGTGGTGGAATTCCGGGTCTAGAGGACCAGGATCTCCCGGAGTCGTGAAGTTAATGTAAACAAAACGCCGGCGGCAGGAAGGCATCCTTCATCCCGAGAAGGGTAACAGCCATTCGCATGTCCTGAGGAGGTAGGCAATGAAGGTGGCCAAGGTGGCCGCAACAGCTGTACACAGGGCGATTCCCTTCCGGCTGCTGGCGGCGGCGCTGGCGGCGGTGCTCATCCTGGGAGGAGCGGGAGGGCTTCTTCTATGGTGGCGGTCATCCCAGACGGTGGCCGTCGTCAACGGCCAGAGGATCACCCGCGCCCAGCTTTTTGACACCATGTACGCCCGGGCGGGCCGGGACGCCCTTGACGAGCTGGTGCTCAAGGCGCTGGTGGACCAGGCGGCCCGCAAGGCGGGCGTGACCGCAAGTGACGCTCAGATCCAGGAGCGCGTACAGGAACTGGTGACGCGTTTCGGCGGCGAGGAAGCCTTCGAGTCCGCTCTGTTGTACTACGGCCTGACCCGGGCGGCGCTGGAAGATGACATCCGGCTCCAAGTCCTGGCGGAGGCTGTGGTGATGCAGGATGTCACCTTCAACGAGTCCGAGCTGCGGGCCATCTATGAGGTCAACCCCGATCGCTTCGGCCTGCCCGAGCGCGTCAGGGCCAGCCATATCCTCGTGGATACGGAAGCTGAGGCGCAGGACATCCTGAGCCGGCTGCGGGAGGGGGCGGATTTCGCCGCCCTCGCCGTCGAGTTCTCGCTGGATGGACAATCCGCCGTGAACGGTGGCGACCTCGGTTTCTTCGCGTTCGACGATATGCTCGAGGAGTTCTCCGCCGTCGCCTTCTCGCTGAACCCCGGCGAGCTCAGCGGAGTGGTGCCTAGCTTGTACGGTCACCACGTGATCCTGGTGACCGGCCGGGAACCTGCCCAGGTACTCGGATTCGAAGAAGTGCGGGACGAGGTGCTCCGGGAGGCCTACCGGACGACAGCCGAGGAAGCCCTGCCGGACTGGATGAGTGCCCTGCGGTACTCGGCCGATATTCAGTACCGGCTTCCCGGCAGCCGTTAGGCTTGGACCCGATCTCCCGGGTACGGCTGGCCATCCAGGGGGAGGCGACCGACCGCCCTCCCCGGGGTGAGTTGCAGTTCGGCCAGTTGTTGGCGGAGCGGCTGGCCGGGGGGGTCGCCGGCGCGGCAATCCGGCTGGGTTTCGACTTCTATGGCGTGGTAGCCCGGGCCGCCGGCCGGCGGGCCCGGGCCATCCTGTGTGACGAGGTCCGCTCCCTGCG
>JAVHLP010000015.1 GCA_031082145.1 bacterium
CCCGCCATTACGGGACCCCCATCTCGCCATGTGCCTCTGATTTGTCAAACTCCAGCCTGAGCGATGGACTCACATGTTCCTCTTCGCGAGAACAATCCCGGTGCCGTGGGGGGGAGGTTCACATGCTTTGCATGCGTGAACTAAGCATATCCGTCACGGTCTCTCGCTCCGTGACTCAGAGAATGAGCTCATCCCGCGTCCAAGCTGGGTTTCTTCCCTGCATCCTCCTCCCGCCCTTCCGCGCTCATAGCACCCGTCTCAGACCTCTCGCGAGCTCTCCTGCTAGCCACCTTCTCTCCGTCAAACTCCGTGTACTCTCCGGCTCCAATCGCATTGGCGCACGCAGAGCACAGTCCATCCCTACGTTGTTCAGAAGGGAATCTCCGCTATAATGCGAGGGCGGAGTCGCATCTTTGACTTGATCCTAACAAGCCCCTTATTAGGGCCTCCGAGACAGTTCTTGCAAAACCTCCGTCGTAAATCGTTCAGTTCTTATCCTGTCACGACCCAAGTCGCCCTTCGCGGCCAGCTCCACGACCTTAGCCGCTTCCTCAAATAGACTTCGCGACTTACCTTCATCCCACAGTAGCTCCATTAGCTTGCCACAATAGCGTTCTACCTGGCCACTACTCAGATCGGGCGTACGCTCCGCTATTGCCAGCTTCTTGAACGCAAGCAGGATGTGATACCGTGCGGGTCTGAACTTCTTGTCGAGGTGTTGCCTGCGAAAGAACGACTCCATTCTGAAGAACATATACGCAGCAACATAATAAGGATCGAGCTTGTGATCGTTACGAAAGATTGCGGTGCCGATCTTCTGCAAGACGCTCTTGTAGCTGCGAGTAGTACTGTGAGGAATCTCCATGAACACGGATGCGAATGCACGCACCAATATTGGCAGGGTTATTACCCTTACTTTCTCAACGCCTTCACCATGGTACTGACGGTCGCGGCGCTCGTAGTACAGCCTCTTGTGATTCCCGAACGTCGGGAAGAACTGCTCAAGTCTCTTCGGAAACTCTGTCAGTGCGAAAAACTGTTCTTCTTTGATCTCAGTCTGGAGATTCGTAGCTCGGATGATTGCGTTTCTGATCGATTCATCTGTTGTCGCAATCAACCTAACCGGGATCATCACCCGGTCGAGGTCTCCCACTTCATGGCGGCACTCATGCAATACATAGCTTGTCTGACATCCATTCACCACTTGGAAATCTTCTACCTGGAACTTCACTCGCCCGGTTGGCTGGATCCTCCGCGCCACTATCGTAACGCCGTTGTTCAACAACGGGAAGCGTATAGACTCTTCCGAGGACTGCAAGGTCCTTTGTATCTGTTTGTTTACGTGGTTCCACTCCTGCCAATGTCTCACGTTGTCATAGAAGACCGATGACCGCATCTCGCCGGCTTCATTGGAAACGAGCTTGAGAAACTCAAACGCTGGGAGCACGCCGACGTACGCTTGTTCTACTCCTGGGATGTCTGGGATGAAGGCATGATTCTCAAAGACAATCTCGACCGACACTGCGTTCTGTGATGCTCTGTACCATTCCTGGACACCTCGAGCATCGATGCACTCAAAGCTAACATTCCTAAAGAGCATTGTCCGACTTAGGTCCGCCTTCCCGGCCTCGACTCTCGATGCCAGGGTTGGATCGTTACGCCACTCACCTGTTGTTACGAAATATAAACAGCACTGAGGATTGCCCTTCCGAAACGCCCGACTCCGCTTGAGTATCTCCTTCCAGATCAGCGAGTAATGCTGAACTCTCTCGTTCCAGGCAATCCCCGGTCTGTCCTCGAAGAAATCACACACGCCGTAAGCAAAATCGCCGATCTTCGACGCATCGAAGTGACTTGCTCTGGTGGCCTGCACAAAGACAAACTTGACATCCAAATACCCATTAAGTTGTTCATAATCATCCACTTCTTCTGGTTCAGTCACAACAGCGCCGTTCACGATAACACTGATGGAGTCTATGCCTCCGTCACCACCGGAGCCCACTACGAAATCTTCGCTAGTGAACGACTCCTGTACATGCTGTGACGTCGCCAGGAATGCTGCGAAGTGCTCAAACGCTTCATCTTCGGGAATCGACCCAAGGGAGTTATCAGCTATGTACTCCTCAAATAGTCTCTTCGTAATCCTGTCCACGATGTCCCTCCAATGACGGTTGGTCACTTGCCACAATTCGCCATCACCATGACCCCTTCCTCTCCTAAGCTCACGGTAGACGTCGACCACCTAGAGAACGAGGTTCTCAGCATAATCCGCTCCAAGTACACCAGCCCCGAAGCCGTCGATAGGGTGACCGATGAGATCATGGCCCGGCTCAGCCAGGGCCAGGGCGACTACCAGACCGCGCTCCGTCACCACGATGGCCGCCTTAAGAAGATCGAGAAAGAGAAGCGCCGGCTGCTGGATGCCATCAAGAGCGGCATTGACCCCGCCTTCGTCCAGCCCGAGGTTGATGCTCTCACCGCTCAGGAGTCCGACATCAAGTAAGACATCCGCGACCTGGAGGCCGCGCCGCCGCTTGCCTTGCTTATCACCCGGGAGCGGGTTCACGAGCTCCTGTCGACCTTCGACCACACCTTCGATGCCGCGTCACCGGAGCAGCGCAAGCGCCTGGTCCGCACCTTCGTGCGGAGACTGGATCGACCCGAAAAGCAAGAGGTCCGAGTGTTCTTCTACTCGGACCCGCAGGTTCGATGAATTGGTGCCGGGGGCGGGATTCGAACCCGCACGGGGGGTTGCCCCAACGCATTTTGAGTGCGCCGCCTGTGCCAGCTCGGCTACCCCGGCATGTTCGTGCAGCAAGGCTATTCTAGCATACGCGGCTCCTCTGCTTCAAGCGAGACCGTCTCATCGCCCGCGAACCCGCGGCAGGCCCGGAACTCGCGTACGCTAGGTTTACGGCTCCGCAGAGTCGCCGTGGCGGGCACGAAACTCGCGGTCCAGGATGCCCATGCGAACCATGTTCACGAAGCGGCCGCCGGAGAACTGCGCCTCGCGCTCGACGCCCTCGACCACGAAGCCTACCTTGTCATAGCAGCGCCGGGCCCGATGATTGTCCTCGCGCACCACCAGGGTCACGCGGTGCAGGTTCCACTCGTCGAAGGCGAACCGGAGGAAGGTCGTGATCGCATCTGTGCCCAGGCCCTGGCCCCAGTAGCCTTTCTCGAAGATGGCGATGCCGAGCTCCGCGTTCCGGTAGCGGTGGTCGATCCGGTGCAGGCCCAGGTTGCCGACCGGCGTACCGTCGGCGGTGGTGATGACCAGGATCTTGTCCGTCGACGAGCTGGTGATCCGCTCGTACCAGCGCTCCTCCTCGGCCAGGCTCATGGGCCAAGGCGTGATGAGCCAGCGGTTGACCTCGCGATCGTTGATCCACCGCTGGAACATCGGGACATCCGATCGTTCGGGCGGGCGCAGGATCACCTTCTCGCCCCGGAGCACGGCGGCCACCTCCTGCCGGCGCCGATTCTTGCCCCGAGGGGCGCGTTCCTCCCCGGTGTTCAGATTTGTCGTCCGGGGGCATAGGCTGGCCGGTGAGAACAAGCGGGCAGGGGGCAGCCTAGCCGGGGGAGGATGGAGAACAAATGCCCAGGTCCCAGACTGCCGGTGTCGTCTGCCTGGCCGTGCTGTTGGCGGTCGGTCCGGCGAGGGCCCAGGGCTCTACCGTGTCGCTCAGCCTCAACATCCCCGCACTCCAGTTGACGGTATGGCGGGATGGAGTTCCCGAAGTCACCTATCCGGTGGCGGCGGGCCGGGCCGCCCATCCCACGCCCCGCGGGCTCTTTCGGATCACGTCGAAGTTCGCCGACCCGTGGTGGCTTCCCCCCGACGGGGGCGATCCGGTGCCCCCGGGGCCGGCCAACCCGCTGGGGGGGTGGTGGCTGGGCATTAACCTCCCCGGTTATGGTCTTCACGGCACCAATGATGGCCTGTCCATCGGGGGCTGGGTCTCCCGCGGTTGTGTGCGGCTTCACGACCAGAACGTGGGGGCGATCGCCGGCCTGGTGAACAAGGGCACCCCGGTCCGCATCGACTACCACACGGCGGTGGCCGAGGCCGGCGGCCGGCGGTGGGCCTACGGCGAAACGGGGCTGGTCGCCCTGGACGGGCCCGGAGACGGCTCCTTTCGGCTCTGGACCTACCCCGATGTCTACCGGCTGGCACCCCTCTCCGGCGAGGTGCTGGCCGGGCTGCTGGAGGCGGCCGGAGTCGAACTGGCGGGCGGGGATCTGGACTGGCTGGCAAGAGCGGGACCGCTGCACTTCAGCCCCGGGGCCGTCATCCGCTTCAACGGCTGGGAGATCGGCCGGGGGTACCTGGCCACGGCCCGGGGGACCACGGCCTGGCTGCCCTGGGAAGTGGCCGGAGTTGCCCTGGGCCTGGGGCCTGACCCTCCTTTAAATGAGACGGCGACTGTGGGCGGGCGAACCTGGGTCGCCTTGGACTACCTGGTCCGAGAAGCCGGTTTTGACTTCACCTTCAACTGGGCTGACGGCGCCGCCGACTTCACGGGAGTGGCCGTGGTCCTCAGGGAGCAGTTCCTGACCGGGGCCGCTTTCCTCGGGGATGGCGTGGCCCACGTTCTGGCCAGCACGCTCGATCCCTGCCAGGAGCGGGTGTTCCTGCCCGTCCGGCCGCTGGCAACCTCGCTGGGCCGCGAGGTCCAGTGGGACGCCCTGCGCCAGGCGGTGCTCTTGCGGTAAGGTTTCCCTCTCGTCACCGGCAGGACTGGCCCCGGCACCCTAGAATTCCCCTGGAAGACCTGCATTCTCCTGCCGCGGGCTCTCCATGGCTCGTGCTGGGGGGCGGGTCGAGAGGAGCCGGATGGTATGGAAGCCGATCTGGGCAGGGCAGGGAAGCCGGATCCTGATCCGGCCGACGAGGTCCTGGTGAAGCGGGCCCGAGACGGAGACACGGCCGCCTTCGAGGAACTGGTGGCCCGCTATGAGCGGAGGGTCTATAACCTGGCCTACCGTTATACCGGCGATCGCGAGGATGCCAGCGACCTGGCCCAGGAGGCCTTTCTGAAGGCCTTCCTGGCCCTGCGCGGCTTCCGGGGCCGCAGCACCTTCTCCACCTGGCTGTACCGGGTCACGACAAACGCCTGCCTGGATGCCGTGCGCAGCCGGCAGCGGCGGCGCACCGTATCCCTGGACCAGCCCATCCTCACCGTTGACGGCCAGGTCGAGCGTCAGGTGTCCGACTCCTCCGTCGATCCCGAGGAACTGGCCCAGCGGCGTGAGGTGCAGGCCGTTGTCCGGCAGGCCATCGCCCGGCTCAGCCCCGATCACCGCATGGTCCTCGTGCTCCGTGACCTCCAGGGTCTCGCCTACGAGGAAGTGGCCGCGATCCTGGGGCTCAACCTGGGCACGGTCAAGTCCCGCCTGAACCGGGCCCGCCTGGCCCTGCGCGACCTGCTGGCGGGGACGGAACTCCTGGCGGCTACAGGCGTCTATAGGCCAGACCGGGGAGCGGCGGGAGGAGGCGACGCAGGATGAAGTGCCGGGAAGCCGGCGATCACCTGTCGGCCTATCTTGACAACCAGTTGGACGCCGGGCTGCGGGGGAGGCTTGAGGAGCACCTCGCCGGTTGCCCCGGCTGCCGGCGCGAGCTGGAGGAACTGCGTTGTACCGTGGAGCTTTGCCGGGACCTGGAGGAAGTCGCGCCGCCGGCCGGCTTCCACCAGGCCGTCAGCCGTGCGGTGCGGGGAGCAGCCCGCGTCCCCCGGACACCCTGGCGCCAGTTGGGCCGCTGGTGGGGCGGGCTGCCTTACCGCGGGGTGGCGGTGGCCGCGGCCGTACTGGTCCTCGTCTTCGCCCTGAACCTCGGTTGGGAGGGCGCCCGGCTGGGATTCATGGGTGCGCCGGCTCCCGACGAGGGGATGGTGCTGGGCAAGGGCGGGGATGTGAACTTCTCCCGGGGAGGGGGAGACATGGCCCCGGCCCCCGCTGCCGCCGAGATGAGCGAGGGGTGGGCCGGTGGTACCCCCAGCGACCCGATGCCGGTCTACTCCGACCGCAAGATCATCCAGAATGCCGACCTGGAGCTGGCGGTGGAGGAGTTTGACCGGGCGTTCCGGGACATAGTCTTCCTGGTCGAGGCCGCCGGGGGTTACGTGGAGGGGTCCAGTTTCTGGACCGGCGACGGTGACCGCAAGGGAGGTCACCTGCGGCTCCGGGTGCCCCAGGAGAGTTTCCTCCGGGTCCTGGCGCAGATCGAGGACAAGGGACGCCTGCTGCACAAGAGCATCTACGGGCAGGATGTCACGCTGAGCTACGTGGACACCGAGGCCCGGCTGGGCGCCCTCAAGCTCCAGGAGGAGCAGTTGCTGACCATACTGGGCCGGGCCCAGACGGTGGGCGAAGTCCTGCAGGTCCAGGATCAGCTGGGACGGGTCCGCTCCCAGATCGAGTCGCTCATCGCGACCCTCCGCAACCTCGACCGCCTGGTGAGTTTCTCCACCATCGGGGTGAACCTGGTGCCGCCGTCGGAGGAGCCGCCGCCTCCTCCGGAGGACCTCTGGAGCCGGATCGTGCAAGCGTTCTTGAACTCGCTGCGCACCATCGCCCGGCTTGGCGAGCAGCTGATCGTCTTGGCGGTCGGGCTGGCGCCCGTGGCCGGCCTGCTGGCTATCGTCTACCTGGGCTGGCGGCTGTACCGCCGGCGCGGCCCGGGATAGGGTAGGGGAGCAGGGCAAGGCGGACCGGTAGCGGTCCGCCTTGTGGCGGGAAAGGGCCGGGCGCCCTGACCGGTGAATACTGCCTGACGGAAGAGAGGTGGGCCGGTGGCGAAAGCGGTCTTCATCGATGGTCATAGCCTGGTCCACCGGGCCTTCTTCGCCCTGCCGGACTCCTGGGTCACCGCCGAGGGGCTTTACACCAACGCCGTCTACGGGTTCCTCACCATGCTGCTGCGCCTGCGGGAGGAGGAGAAGCCCGACTATCTGGCCGTGGTTTTCGACACCGGCCGGCCCACCTTCCGGCACACCGAGTTCGGGGAGTACAAGGCGCACCGGCCGGGGACCCCCGATCGCCTCCGGGGCCAGATTCCCTTGCTCAAGGAAACACTTGAGGTCCTGGGGATACGCTCCTATGAGATGGAGGGGTACGAGGCCGATGACGTCCTGGCCACCCTGGCCCGGAAGAGCGGGGAGGCGGGGGCCGAGACCCTGATCGTCACCGGTGACCGGGACTTCCTGCAGCTGGTGGACGAGAAGACCCGGGCCGTGTTGACCATGAAGGGGATCAGCGAGACGGTCGTCTTTGACCCGGAGCTGGTTCGCCAGCGCTACGGCGTCAGTCCCTCCGGTTTTGCCGACTTCCGGGGCCTGGTGGGCGACCCCTCCGACAACCTCCCCGGGGTGCCGGGAGTGGGTCCCAAGACCGCCGCCCGCTTGCTCGAGGAGTTTGGCAGCCTGGACGCTGTCCTCGACGGGGTGGATCGGGTACGGCCGGAGCGTCTGGGCGATACCTTGCGCCAGCACGCCGAGCAGGCCCGGCTTACCAGGGCCCTGGCCCGGCTGAAGGACGATGTGCCGCTGACCTTTGCCCTGGAGGACTGCCGGATCCGACCCTATGACTCCGGCCAGGTGGCCGCCTTGTTCCGGCGCCTGGAATTCCGGAGCCTGCTGAAGAAGCTCGGGTTGGAGGAACGGGCCACCACGGCCCCTTCCCCGGTGGAGGTCACCCTGGTCCAGACGGTGGACGAACTGGAGCAGGCCGTGACCGGCCTGGCCGGAGCGGAGTCGCTGGACCTGGCCTTTGCCCTGGGTGCCGGCCACCCGATCCGGGCCAACCTCCGGGGCCTGGCCCTCACGGCCCCGGGCCGGCCGGTCTTCTACGTCCCCGTAGGCGATGGGCTGCTGGCCAGCGGCATACCCGAGGACCGCGCCATGGAGGCGATCGGGGGCTTCCTGGCCCAAACCTGCCCCCGGCTGCGGGTTGCCGACCTCAAGTCGTTCTCCGTGGCGCTCGGCCGCCGGGGCATCCGGATCGAGACGCCGGCCTTCGACCCCACCGTGGCAGCCTACCTCCTGGATCCGGGCCGCTTTGGCTATGCCCTGGACTCCTTGGCCCGGGAGTACCTGGACGAGGATGTCTACCTGCCCGGGGCGGGGAAACGGGGTGAGGAACCCGATCTCCGGCAGGTGCTTCCCCTCCAGGTGGAACTGGTCCAACGCCTGTCCCCGGTCCTCGAACGGCGCCTGGCCGAGGACGGCCTGGACCGGCTCTTCCGGGAGGTGGAGATGCCCTTGAGCCGGGTCCTGGCCGGAATGGAATTAGCCGGCGTTGGGCTGGACCGGCAGGGGCTGGAGGAGATGGCGAGCGAGCTGGGCCGCCGCATCGGGCAAGCCCTGTCCGATATCCACCGCCTGGCCGGCCGGGTGTTCAACCCCAACTCCCCCCGGCAACTGGCCGAGGTCCTGTTCGAGGACTTGAGCTTGCCCCCCGTCAAGAAGACCCGCAAGGGGGCGGTGTCCACCGACGTGGAGGTACTTGAGGAACTGGCCGACCGCCACCAGGTGGTGGCCCGGATCCTGGAACACCGCCAGCTGGTCAAGCTGAAAGGGACCTACGTGGACGGGCTCCGTTCGCTGCTGGATCCGGTTACGGGGAGGGTCCATACCAGCTTCAACCAGACGGTCACGGCCACCGGCCGACTCTCCAGCGCCGAACCCAACCTCCAGAACATACCCATCCGCCTGGAGCTGGGCCGCCGCATTCGCAAGGTCTTTGTCCCCTACCGGCGGGACCACCTTCTGCTGGCCGCCGACTACTCCCAGATCGAGCTCCGGGTGCTGGCCCATCTCTCGGGAGACCCGACCCTCGTTGAGGCCTTCCGTCAGGGTGAGGACATTCACGCCCGTACCGCCCGCGAGGTCTTCGGCGAGGTCAACCCCGAGTTCCGGGCCCGGGCCAAGGCCGTCAACTTCGGTCTGATCTACGGGATGACCGACTATGGGTTGTCCCGCGACCTCGGTGTACCCGTCAGCGAGGCTGCCCGCTACATCGAGCAGTATTTCCAGCGCTACAGCCGGGTGCAGGACTTCTTCACCGGCATCGTGGAGCAGGCGAGGCAGTTCGGTTACGTCTCGACCATCCTGGGCCGCCGCCGCTACTTGCCCGAGTTGAAGAGCGCCAACCGCCAGACCCGCGGCTTCGCCGAACGGGCGGCCCGCAATACCCCCATCCAGGGCAGTGCGGCCGACATCATCAAGCTGGCCATGGTTCGGGTCCAGGCGGAGCTCGAACGGAAGGGGCTCCGGGCCCGCATGATCCTGCAGGTGCACGACGAGCTGCTCTTCGAGGTACCCCCGGACGAACTGGAGCCGGTCATGGTCCTGGCCCGGGAGGAGATGACCGGGGCCTTTGTCCTGGCGGTGCCGCTGGTGGTGGACCTCAAGGTCGGCCCCAACTGGTACGACGTGCGGAAGATCGAGGAAGCCTGAAGTGCCCGAGCTCCCGGAAGTCGAGACCGTCTGTAGGACCTTGCGGCCCCGGCTGGTGGGCCGCACCGTGACCGGGGTGCGGCTGCTGCGGCCTTTCGTGGCCAACTGCGCTCCGGCGGAGTTCGCAGAGCGGGTCGGCGGCCGCCGGGTGGAGGGAGTCCGCAGGCGCGGCAAGTACATCGTCATCGAGCTGGGGGCATCGCCCGGCCGGCCTCCCGACGATCTCATCTTCCACCTGATGATGGCGGGTCGCCTCGGCCACCGCCCGCCCGGAGCCGCTCCTCCCGATCCGGTGGAGGCCAAGCACACCCACGCCGTCTTCACCCTGGACGACCGATCGGAACTGGCCTGGGCCGACCTGCGTCACTTCGGCCGTATCCACCTGGTGCCGCGGCATCAACCGGAAGCGATCCCCCCGGGGTTGGCCGCCCTCGGCCCGGAGCCCCTGGCTGCCGGTTTCACGGCGGCCCGCCTGGCCTCCATCCTGCGCCGCCGTCGCGCCCCGCTCAAGCTGGTGCTGCTGGACCAGGCGGCCGTGGCCGGGCTCGGGAACATCTACGCCGACGAGAGCCTGCACCGGGCAGGCCTCCACCCGCTCCGCCCCGCCTGTTCGCTGGACCCGGGGGAGGTCAGGGCCCTCCACCGCTCCCTGCGGGCTGCCCTGCGGGAAGCCATCGCATCGGGGGGGACCACCCTGCGCACGTACGTGGATGGTGAGGGCCGCCGGGGCGCCTTCCAGGCCCGCCTCCGAGTCTATGGCCGGACGGGGAAGAGGTGTGCCCGGCCCGGCTGCGAGGGGACGGTGGAGCGGGTGCGGGTGGGCGGCCGGTCCACCCATTTCTGCCCCTTGTGCCAGCCGCCACGAACTGCTGTTCGCAATTCCCGGTGATCTGTGGTACAATGTGGATCAGGGGTGGTGACACGTGTTCTCCTTCACCCTGCGCTTCGCGGACGAGACCATGGCCCGCTCAGCCGCCCGCAGACTGGTCAACCGTTTCAAGGTGACAGGCGAAGTGACGACCATGCCGCTGGCCGAAGGAGGCTGGCTACTGGCCGTCGACTCCGAGCGCAAGCTTCCCGAGTCCTGCCTCAAGGGGCTCGAGCGCACGGCCGGACGGACCTCGGGGTAAGCTCTCTATCACCTGGAGGGCGGGAATGGAGGCAATGGAAACCGAAACGCAGGCCATCGTACAAAGGCTGGGGGCACTCCTACTGGAGGAGGAGAGAGTGCGCTTGGCTTACCTCTTTGGCTCCCTCGCTCGCGGTAGAACCCACCGGACTAGCGATGTGGACGTGGCCGTGTTGTACGCCCCCGGCTTTGACGCTGGCGACCGCTTGAGGCTGAACCTGGACCTGGCCTTCCGCTTGAGCCGGCAACTCAAGGTTACGGTTGATATCATCGACTTGGCCGCCGCCCGGGCTTCCCTCAAGCACCAGGTGCTCAGGGACGGCCTCCTCGTCTTGGAGCGAGATCACGCCGAGCGCGTCGCCTTTGAGGTCTCCGCCCGAAGGGGCTATCTCGACCTCAGAAGGCACCTCGAGAAGCGAGCCCGAGCCATTCTGGGGCGTCTATAGCAGGGAGGCAGTGTCGAGGTGGATCCGGCAGTCGTCAGAGAGAGGCTGCTCCTGTTGGCCGAGTATATCGAGGATCTCCAGGAGTTCTCCACTTTCTCTCTCGAGGATCTCATCAGGGACAAGCGGGACCGTCGTTACCTGGAGCGGACGCTTCAGTTGGCCATTGAAGCCTGCCTGGACATTGGAAGCCACCTCATAGCCGAATTGCGTTTCCGGGAGCCAGAGGACAACCGCGACATCTTCCGCATTCTGGTGGAGAACGGCATCCTCGGGCCGGAGAAGAGGGATGACCTCACCCGGATGGCCGGCTTCCGCAACGTACTCGTGCACGACTACGCCCGGCTCGATCCCGCCAAGCTACACTGGGCGGTGAGCCATGGCCTCGCCGATCTGCGCTACTTCGCGCGGGAGATCAAGGACCGCTTCATCGACCTGCCCCCGTCCTGAACCTAGGAGCAAGATCGCCGATCACCTGCCTGCCGTCTCAAGCACCCGGTTCAAGTTGGCCATCTCGATCGCTGCCTCGGCAGCCTGAAAGCCCTTGTTGCCGCCCTTGCTCCCCGATCGTTCAATGGCCTGTTCCAGTGAGTCGGCAGTTATCACGCCGAAGATGACCGGCACCCCTGTCTCCAGGCTGACGGCGGCGATTCCCTTGGTCACCTCGGCCGCCACGTAGTCGAAGTGAGGAGTGTCGCCGCGAACCAGGACTCCCAAGCAGACCACGGCATCGTACCGGCCGGTGACGGCCATCCGCCGCGCCGCCCAGGGGATTTCGAAGGAACCGGGAACCAGCACCACCGTTATGTCCTCGTCAGCCACACCATGCCGCACCAGAGCATCCTGAGCCCCTTCCAGGAGCTTGCGGGTGAAGAACTGGTTGAAACGGGACACAACAAGCGATACGCGCAATCCCTCGCCGGTCAGCTTACCCTCCAACGTTCTGGGCATCGCCATCTCCTCCATGCAGAATGTGGCCGAGCTTCGTGCGTTTGGTCTCCAGGTACCGGTGGTTGAACTCGCCGGGCGTCACCTGTAGGGGGACCCTGTCTACTATCTCTAGGCCGTAGCCGGACAGACCTTGGAACTTCCTCGGGTTGTTGGTCAGGAGCCGCAGTCTGTGAATGCCCAGGTCGGCGAGGATCTGGGCGCCAATCCCGTAGTCTCTCGCATCGGGGGGGAAGCCCAGAGCCTGATTTGCCTCCACCGTGTCCATCCCTGCATCCTGCAATTCGTAGGCCCGCACCTTGTTGGCCAGGCCAATGCCTCTCCCTTCCTGGCGCATGTACAAGAGGACGCCGGCTCCGGCGTTGCCGATCGCTTTCAGAGCGAGGTCCAGCTGGTGGCCGCAGTCGCAACGTAGCGACCGGAACACCTCCCCGGTCAAGCACTCGGAGTGAACGCGCACCAGGGGAACTCCCCGGTCGGAGATGTCGCCGAGTACGAGGGCCAAGTGGTGCACGCCGGTGAGGCAATCCTCATAGGCGTGGAGGACAAAGACACCCCATGGCGTGGGCAAGGATGCGCGGGCCAGCCGGCGGACAAGCTTCTCCCGCTGCAGCCGGTACTTGACCAGGTCGGCAATGGTGACGATTCTGAGAGCGTGGGAGCGTGCGAACACCAGGAGATCTGACAGGCGGGCCATGGTACCGTCCTCATTCATGATCTCGCAGATGACCCCCGCCGGGTGAAGACCGGCCAATCTGGCCATGTCCACTGCGGCCTCGGTGTGACCTGGCCGCCGCAATACACCTCCGTCGCGGGCCCTAAGGGGGAAGACGTGCCCGGGCTGCAGGAGATCGTCGGGTCGGGAGTGGGGATCCGCGGCCGTCCTGATGGTCAGAGCCCGCTCGTGCGCCGAGATGCCGGTCTTGGTCCCCCTGGCGTCGACCGAGACGGTAAAGGCGGTGGCCATCTGATCGCCCGGGGGGCCCACCATCAGCGGCAGTCGGAGTGCTCTGACCCGCCCGGCGGTGAGGGGTAGGCAGATCAGTCCTCGCCCGAACTTGGCCATGAAGTTAACGGCCTCGGGTGTCACCTTTTCCGCCGCCATCACGAGATCACCCTCGTTCTCCCGGTCCTCGTCGTCGACGACGACTACCATCTTGCCGGCGGCAATGTCCCTGATCGCATCCTCAATTGTGTCTAACTGGGCACTGTGGCTTGACAAAGTCCTACCCCTCTCCATCGAGCCATCCGTGTTCCCGAAGGAAGGTGGCGGTGATCCGGCGTCCTCTTTCCAGTCGCAAATACCCTTCCGTCATGCTCAGCACGTACTTGCCGATGATGTCCGCCTCCAGGTTCACCTTGTCCCCGGGCCGCTTGTTTCCCAGGGTAGTGCTTGCCAGGGTGTGCCGGACAAGTGCAACCGAGAGATCTTCTCCCTGTACCCGCGCCAGTGTCAGGCTCACGCCGTCCACGGCTATCGAACCTCGAGGCGTCAGGTAGACCACCATCTGTCGCGGTGCTCTGGCACCCACGATGACCGACCCACCCTCGGGTCTGACCGAAGTGATGCTTCCGACACCGTCCACATGGCCGAGGACGAGGTGTCCCCCCAGGCGTCCTCCCGCCGCCAGTGCCCGCTCCAGGTTGACGGGACTTTCGGCGGTGAGCCCACCGAGATTGGTCTTACGGGCGGTTTCGGGCATCACGTGGCTGGTGAACCATAAGGAACCCCGGCGGTCTACGGTCAGGCAGACACCGTTGACGGCTACGCTGTCGCCGGTCTTGAGGTCCCGGGCGATCTGCGGTGCTTCTACAGTCAGGGACAGGCTACTGCCCGAGCGGCTTACGTGTCGGACTCTCCCCACTTCCTCGACGAGCCCGGTGAACATACCTCACCCCCGCCCCTTTGGGAGGTAACCATCAACCACCACGTCGGGCCCCGCCCGGGTCACCTTCACTCCGGTCAGGCTCAATGCCGAAGCCACGAACGGGGTGCCGCTGCCCGCCAGCGGTGTGGGGGCTACCGTGCCTCCCACCAGGCGGGGGGACAGGAAACACACGACCCGGTCCACCAAATGGCTCTCAACCATGGCGGCGGCGAGGGTGCCACCCCCCTCCAGCAGAACGCTGTTGAGCCCTTCTCCTCCCAGACGCCGCATGAGGTAGACCAGATCGATCCTCCCCCGGGTCTCGGGCAGCACCCACACCATCGCACCGGCCTCTCTGAGCGCAGCCAAGCGGTGTTCAGGGGCCGATTCCCCGGCAGCGACAACTGCCGGCGCCGCTTGCGAACTCGTGATGACCCTGGCCAGGGGCGGGAGCTTTGCGGCGGTATCGACTACCACCCGCCATGGCGGGGACGCTTCTCCGGTTGCCAGCCGGACGGTCAGTCTGGGGTTGTCGGCCAGCGCCGTGCCAATGCCGATCATGATCGCCCGGCAGGATGCCCGGAGTTCGTGGGCCAGTTCCCGTGACTCGCTGGAGCTTATCCACCGGCTGTCGCCGGTGGACGTAGCCGTCTTCCCGTCCAACGTCATGGCGTACTTGTAGATGACAAACGGCAGTCCGGTGGTCACATGCTTGACGTAATGCTCGTTAAGGCGGCAGGCCGGTGACCGCAGGAGGCCAACCTCAACCCCGATGCCGTGAGCGCGGAGGGTGGCGACTCCGCGCCCGCTTACCCGAGGGTCGGGGTCGACCATGGAGACGACGACCGTCGACACTCCGGCGGCAACAATGGCGTTAGTGCACGGCGGGGTTCGGCCGTGGTGGCAACAAGGTTCCAGGTTGGCGTACAGCACTGAACCGTCGGCGAGGTCGCCAGCCTGGTCCAGGGCCTCAGTCTCGGCATGCGGGAACCCCGGCCCCTGATGGTAGCCCTCACCGACAATGCTGCCGTTCTTGACGACAAGCGCACCGACCATGGGATTGGGGCTGGTTCGTCCCCTGGCGCGAGCCGCCAGCGACAGGGCGCGGGCCATGTACTCGCGATCAAGCGGCTTCCATCGAGTCATCGGTGTCTGTCACCGCCGTCGATAGGTCTGTCCGTTCTCCCGGTGAGTCCAACAGAAGGCCCCCGGCCAGCGACCTCCGGGGGCACCCAAGGTGTAGAACTCCTTCTCCCATCCAGACTATACTGTCGGCTCCGGGTTTGCACCGGATCCTGCCTCACGGCTCGCGGGCTCGTCCCCTGGAGGGCATCACCGCCGGTCAGGAATCGGGCTCATTACCGCCCTCACCTTGCCCCGAAGGATTGTTCAGGTCTATTCAATTGTTTGGTGGGCCAGCTTGTTGGCTCCCGCCCGCTTCCCGGCCTTACCGGAGCAAGGCCCGGACCCGCTTGTACACCAGGAAGGTAGCTGCCGCGTTCATGCTGCCCTTGGCCAGGTTGAAGAGTGCCGTCACCCGCAGGAGCTGCAGCAACAGCGACGTCTCGATCTTCCCCAGGTACATCGGTATGAAGAAGTAATAGTTGGCCAGCACCATGACCACGGTGGCGGCCAGGATGCCGCCCACCAGGCCCAGGATGGCACCTTTCAACGTGTGGTACTGGTGGTAGACGACAGCCGCCACTCCCACCAGGCACAGGCTGGACACAAGGCTGGCCAGGGTTCCGATCCAGCCGGCCTCGTCCTTGCCCGAGAAGAAGAAGATGGCGTTACGGACGAACACCACCGCCAGCCCGGCCACGGGCCCCATCGCGAAGCCGCCAAGCAGGGCGGGCAGGTCGCCCACGTCGAACTGGAGATGAGGCGCCATCCCGGACGGGAACTCCAGCAACATCAGGATGAAGCCTACCGCCGCCAAGACTCCGACTCGGACCAGGATTGCCGTGCGATGCCCGGTCTTGGCACCCGCAACTGCCGTGCTCAATCAACGTCCCTCCTCCGCCGGCCACCGTCAACAGAAAACCCCCGCAGAGCATCCTCCGGGGGCCCTCAATGAGAAACATCCTTCTCCCATCCAGACTGTACTGTCGGCTCCGGATTCGCACCGGATCCTGCCTCCCGGCTCGCGGGCTCGTCCCCTAGGGGACATCACCGCCGGTCAGGAATTGGGCTATCTGCCGCCCTCACCTTGCCCCGAAGGAATGTTGGGGTCTATTCGATTGTGTGGTGGCCAACTGTTTGGCCTCTTGCGTTCATTCTAGCATCACCCGACGGGCGGGGCAAGACCTGTCTTTGCCCCTCTTGCTGCGATAGGACGTCGTGGCGCCGATCACCGCTGGAGTTAAGTCGGCCAAAGCCCCGCAGCTTCAAGACTCTTCGCGTTGACGCGCCCCGTCCCCCGGCGGTAGAATTGGACCCGGTAGGAGGCGTCATCCCTTGTTCATCGTCGGCCTGACGGGAGGCATAGCCAGCGGCAAGAGCACCGTGGCCCGGATCTTGCGTGAGCTGGGAGCGACGGTGCTGGATGCCGACCTGGCCGCTCGCGAGGTCGCCGTTGAGGCCCTGCCGGAGTTGGTGGAAGCCTTCGGCGAGGACGTGCGGGGACCGGGAGGTTCACTGGACCGGGCCCGGCTGGCCACCCTCATCTTCACCGACCCGCAGGCCCGGCAGCGTCTGAACCAGATCACCCATCCCCGCATACTGCGGCGGCTGGCCGGCGAATTGGGCCGGCTGGAGCGGGAGGGGGTGGCGATCGTCGTGGTCGAGGCGGCCCTCCTCGTCGATGCCGGCCTGACCGGGCTGGTGGATGAAGTGTGGGTTGTTGCCGCCGACCCCGACCGGCAAGTCGCGCGCCTGGCCGAGCGCGACCGGCTCACCGGGGACGAGGCCGCCGGCCGCCTCGAGGCCCAGTTGCCGCTGGCCGAGAAGCTGCGGGCGGCCCACGTCGTCATCGACAACGATGGGACTCTTGCCCGGACCCGGTGTCAGGTGGAGGCTAGCTGGGCCCGTGTGTGCGGGACACGGCCGCGGGGAGTGGCCATGGCCCGCTGGACTGATCTCGGCACCTAGAACGTAGACTCAGGGGGAGGGGGGAGCGAACTGAGCCGCCAGCTGGGCCGGGCCGTGACGGCCGGGGTCATCGCCCTGATGGTACTGGCGGTCGTGGCCGGCTGGACGTTCCTGCGCTGGCAATACCCTCTTCTCTACGAGGACGTGATCCGGCACCACGCTGCTGAGCTTGGTCTCGACCCCATGCTGGTGGCCGCCGTCATCCGGGTGGAGAGCCGGTTCCGGCCGGACGCCGTTTCCCCCAAGGGCGCCCTCGGGCTCATGCAGGTGATGCCGGACACCGGACGCTGGATAGCATCCCAGTTTGAGATGGACGATTTCTCGCCCGAGATGCTCCTCGACCCCTTCCTCAACATCCGCTTCGGGACCTGGTACCTGGCTCATCTCCAGGAGGAGTTCCGGGGCGACACGGTGATGGCTCTGGCCGCTTACAACGGCGGCCGTAGCCGGGTGCGGGAGTGGGCCCGGGCGGCGGACTGGATCCCCGGGGAGGGCCGGGTGGACGGGGAAGCGACCTCCTTCCCTCTCGGTCTCATCCCCCAGGGCGAGACCAGGGACTTCGTGATCCGGGTGGTCCGGGACCATTCCTTGTACCGGCATCTATACCGCTGGTGGGGCGACCGGGCCTCATGAGCGGCCGGACCGTCTTGCTGGTGGCCGTCCTCCTGGTCGGGGCGGCCCTGATCGGCTACCCCTTCGCCTCGCCCCCAGGGCCGCTGCGGCAGGGGATCTACGTTGAGGGCGGGCTGGGCGCCCCCGAGGGCCTGAACCCCCTGGTGCACCGTGACATGGTCTCCCGGCGGGCCTGGGGACCCATCTTCGATGGACTGGTCGTGGTGGACGGCGGGGGCCGGGTCAGCCCCGGTCTGGCCGAAAGCTGGGAGGTGTCGGCCGACGGCCGCGAGTGGACCTTCCGGTTGCGGGACAACGTGGCCTGGCATGACGGAAGACCCTTTACCAGCACCGATGTTGTCTTCACGGTGGAGAGCCTGGCCCACCCCGCCTTCCCCGGCCCCCTGCACACCATCTGGGCCGGGAGATCGGCGCGCCGGCCGGATGAGCATACGGTAGTCATCACCCTCCCCGAGCCCGACTTCGGGTTTCCCTACGAGCTTGACCTGCCGGTGGTTCCCCGCCACCTCCTGGCCGGGACTCCCGCCCACCGGTGGTTCGAGGCCGCGTTCAGCGAGCGACCGCTGGGTACCGGACCGTACCTCCTGGAAGCCTGGGATCGCGAGGCGGGAGAACTGCGCTACCGGGCCAACGCGGGGTACTTCCGGGGGCGGCCGGCGGTCGCCCGGCTCGTGTACCGGGAAACTGCGGAACCCGGGCCGGCCGGGTTCTTCCAGGCCGGATTGGCCGGCGGGCCCATCAGCCCCGGCCAGGCCATGGCCTTCCGGATGCGCGGCTACCGGGTCTACCGGTGGCCGTCTCCCTGGTACTGGGCCGTGATCTTCAACCTCCGGGAGGGACGCCCGCTGGTGGATCCCGGGTTCCGCCGGGCCTGGGTGGAGGCAGCCGGCCGCCATCCGCCCGGTAGCCTACCGGTCCACCAGCCCTTCTTCGCCTACCCCTGGATCGAGCCCCCGGCCGTTCCCGCTTGCCGGGGAGTGCCGAGCCTCCTTCTCCGGCCCTTTCTCCGGCCGGCTGCCCCGCCGGGGGCGGTGACCCTGTTGGCCTGGGACCAGGGGCAAGCTGAGTTGGCGATCGCCGAGCAACTTGCCCGCGAGCTGGGACGGGCGGGATGGAAGGTACGCATCCTCCGGTTGCCCTTCTCCGAACTCCTGGCCACCCTGGGCGATCCCGGGGCGGACTGGGATGCCCTGGTCTGGCGGTGGGATCTGGTCGCCGACCCCGAGGTGACCGACCTCTTCCATTCCGCCCGGGTGCCGATGGGCGGGGCGGGGGGACTCCAGGGAGGCGCCAACCTCGGCGGCTACAGCAACCCGGAGGTAGATCGGTTGCTGGAAGCGGCCCGGCGTACCCCTCCCGGTTCCGCCCAGGGCGACTTGCTAACGCGGGTGGCCGCCATCCTCAACCACGATCGCGCCTACCACTTCCTCTGGACGGAGCCGAACTACTTCGCCATCCGCCGCGAGGTGCGGGGGTTCGCTCCCGGCGCCTTTGCCACCCACTGGAATCTCTGGGCCTGGCGCGTCGGCCGGTGAGATGGCCCGTGAGAATCGCAGCCGGTCTTCCTCAGGCGATCATTGCCAGGATAATGCCGGGCATTCGCTCAGAGGTCACCTTGCTTGAAGGATGCCCCGGTTCGTGGTAGCATAGTGTTTGCCCGGACTGCCGGGGCCGCTCTTGGCAGACTACCGGTCTTCTGCTAAGATAGTGTCAAGCGTACCGGCGTTGAAACGAGACGCAGACAACGTGCCGAAGTGGTGGAACTGGCAGACACGCGGTGTTCAGGGCGCCGTGGGCGAATGCCCGTGTGGGTTCAAATCCCACCTTCGGCACCAAGCTTTATAGGGTCGGGATGGCGGAACTGGCAGACGCGTACGTTTGAGGGGCGTATGGGGAAACCCGTGGGGGTTCAAGTCCCCCTCCCGACACCAAGGTTTGCACCCCGGGCGGGAAACAGCCCGGGGTGCTTCGCTTTGGCCCGTCAGTCCAGGTGACACCTGAGAACTCGGCCGTTGCCGCTCTTGCCGATGACGTAATCGTCGCCGACTTCCCAGGGGTAGAAGGCGTTCCGGTCAGGGCAGGATCACTCGTCCACCAGGGCATGGTCTGCCAGCCGGATCTTGCGCAGGGTCCGGCCGGGAGCGTAATAGGTGTAGAGATGGCCGTCGCAGATCTGTCCATGCCGGTAGCGTCGGGGGCCGGCATCAGGTAGGCAGCCTGAAGCGGTGAAGCTCCCGGTGACGGGGTTGAACCTCGTGAGCGCCTCGCCACTGCCGATGATATACAGCAAGCCGGTATCCCCGTCACCCGCCAGCCCCAGCGCGGCCCGCAGTCATAGCAGCCCTCGGCCGCCCCCGAGGAAGGGTCGGTGAGGCGGGTCAGCCGGCCAGGCCGGTCGCCGGCCGCCCAGACTGCGTCTCCCAGCGCGGCACAGAACACCTGGTTGTCGTAGGCGGGGTACCCTGCTGGCTCCACCCGTACTCCCGTATGCTTCATGGCCACCGTGGTCTCATCACCCACGTAGATGAGCCCCGACCGGTCCTTGCCGGCCACCCAGCCCACGCCCGGGAGGCGGCAACCATAGAGATAGGTATCAGGCCACCGATCTGTCCCCGGAGTGGCCGGGTTCAGAGCCGTCGGCCTCCAGTCAAAGGCCCAGGTCCGGTAGTACAGCGCAAACCTGGTGAGCGCGGCGCAACTGCCGGGGCTGGGGAAGACCACGCCCTGTCCCACGTAGTACTCGCGGGCCAGGCCGCCAAAGCTGAAGGCCACCATCTCAAGATCGTGGAGGATCTCCTGCCAGATAGCAGGCAGTACGTCTCCGGCGTTACCATCGCCACCCCAGCGTCCGAGCGGCCAGGTTATCACCCTGCACTCGCCGTAGGGAACGAGGAGCTCCTTGCAGCGGTAGATGTCATCATGGAGCCGGGTGTACATCTCGCCGTCGGTCTCGTACCGCCCGGGGCCGGCAAGGTAGAGCCGGTTGTTGTAGAAGGTGTCGCCTGGTGTGATCGGCACTCCCGGCGCCTGGTAGTAAGTGGTCCCGTCGCCATGGCCAACGTAGCCGTGGGTCCCCAGGCTCCAAGCCCCGGAGTCAACCATGGCCCGGAGGCTCTCCGGCGCCAGTTGTCGTCCGCGGCCGAACTTGGCCGGGTTCAACTCCGGGCACACAATGGCGTGCCCCTGATACTGAAGGAGCAGTGGCGTTCCGTTCCGATGAACATCATCGTAACCATCATCGAAGCTAAGGGCAATGGCCGGCCAATGAGGGTCGGCCTCCAAGCCCCGTACCCGCCGGTAGACCTGCTCCCCGGTGAGGAACATAGCCCCCCGGGCCTGCGCGTCACGGAGGACCCGGGCCAGTTGCCACTGGTAGATCCAGGAGTTTGCCGCTCCCCAGGCCAGCACCTTGTGGTTCATGGACATGAAAAACGCGCCGCCCCACAGAGGTGCGGCCGCGCGCAGGGCCTTCACCTGTGCTCTCCCTCCCGCCTCCAGCGCTGCCATGAAGAGAAATCCCTGGCATTATTTTACGCCGGCCGGCGGGAACCCTGCTGGCAACCGGGGAGGCCCAGCCTGGTGGCTGGACCTAACTCGCCACCCGGACTTCGATGGCCTCCACCAGCTGATCAGCCCGCTCAGAGGTCTCCTCGTAGGTCGGGCCGGTGAGGGCGACGCAGCCCAGCCGATCCTTGTCGGTCCGGGGCGGCCCTACCGGGTAGCCCAGTTCACGGTAAGGGTAGAAGGAGAAGCAGGTCGGGCTGGCGGGGAACTTCATGGTGTACATGCAGCCCTTGGCAGCCGCGGTCAGGAACCGGCTGGCGCCGTAGCGACCGTTCCACCGCTTCTCGACCACGGGCCGCTCGCCCAGAGCCATCCGGATGACCGCCTCGATCATGTTCACCCCCATCAGACGGGGAGCGAAGTCGAAGATGACGGGGCCACTCGCCAACCGGGGGCCCACGTCTATGACCCGGGGTACCCCGTCCTGCACGATCATGTCGATGTGGGCGGCTCCCATGGTGAGTTCCAGGGCCCGGGCCACCGCCCGGGCGGTCTCCTCCACCCGGCGGACGACGTCCTCCGGCAGCCGGCTCGGAGTGGTTAGGCCGAGGGTCACGAACCAGGGCGGGTGGGTGTTGAACTTATCGGTGATCAAGACGGGTGTTAACTGGTTGTCCACGATGAGGCACTCCGCGCCCACCGTCGGCCCCTGAACCTGTTCCTCCACGATGACCCGCTTCCCCGGCGACCACCGGAAGGCGTGGGCGACGGCGTCGCCAATGCGGTCCTGGGAATCCACCAGCGAGATGCCACGACCCTTGGTGCCGTCGGCCGGCTTCACGACTGCCGGCAGTCCCCGGTTCTCAATCACGGAGCGGGCCTGCTCTGGTGTGGAGCAGCCGGCGCCCCCGGGAACGGGAACTCCCGCCCGCTCCAGGACGGCCTTGATGGCTGTCTTGTCGGTGGCCCGGCGGGCGGCTTCGGGGCTGATCGCGGGCAGGCCGAGTTCGCGGGCGACCTCGGCCACCGTGCGCATCCCCAGATTGCTCACCATAGTGGTTATCCCCGCGATGTCCCGCGATCTGGCCGCCTCCAGAACTGCGGCCGAGTCCATGACGTCGATCGGGTGGAAGTCGTCGCTGATGGCTCGCCCCGGAGCCTTGGGGTTCTTATCTACCGCCACTACCTGCAGTCCCATACTCCTGGCGGTTTCCAGCATGGGAATCTGATCGTAGCTGGCTCCCAGCACCATTAACCACTTGCCCATTATGTTGCCTCCTGTCCGAAGCCAAGGCCTCTTCTTAGACAGTATATCATGACCCATCGCTCACCTCCCCCTGCCGCCGGCATAGCCTGGATGATGGCTGGCCAAGGGGGGGCATAGTGTCGCTGCTATCCTCGCTGGCACTGGCGGTTGCGCTCAGTCTGGATGGCCTGGGGGTGGGCGTGGCTTACGGCATCCGGGGCATCCGGGTGCCGGTCTGCTCGCTCGGCATCCTTGGCGTCTGTACCGGCGGGCTGATGGCCGTCTCGATGACCGCCGGGCAGTTCCTGGCGTCGCTCACCGCCCGTGCCGGGACCGTGGGCGGGCTGCTACTAGTGGCCGTTGGGACCTGGCAGTTGGTGCAGGGTTGGCGGAACTACCTCACCGGGCTGGAAGACTCCAAGCGCCCCCTGCTGCATCTCCGGGTGACCGTGCTGGGTGTGGCCGTGCAGGTGCTCCGGGATCCCGTGCAGGTCGATGTGGATAACTCGGGCACCATCGACACCCGGGAGTCTTTGCTCCTGGGGGGAGCGCTGGGATTGGACGCCTTCGCGGCCGGGTTTGCCGCCGCCATGGTCGGCTTTCCGCTCTGGATCGTGCCGGCGGTCATTATCACCTGCATGGTGTTTGTCGCCGTAGGGGCCTGGCTGGGGGTCCGGGCGGTCTCGGGCCGGCGCGCCTTCTTTGCGTTGCCCGGCCTCCTGCTGATCGCCATCGGCCTCATGAGGCTCTGAAGCGCGCCGCTACTCGCCTTCCAGCGGGATGTCCAGTACCTGGTAGCGGCCAGCGTCGGGCTCGTTGAAGTGCCACCACTCGGCGATGTAGGGGACAAAGCCCTCGGCGACCATGGCGTCGGTCAGGATCTTGAGATGGCGGCTAGCGGCCTCCGAGAAGTGAGGGTTATCCCGGTGCCCGCGGTCGAAATCATCGTAGTCGCTCGGCATCTCCACGTCGTTCCCGTGGAGGTCGACCAGGGTGACGTCCACGGCGGCGCCACGGTTGTGGTTGGAGCCCTTCTCGGGGCTGGCGACATAGCGGGGGTCGGGAAGCGCTTCCCAGAGCAGGCGCTGCACCGAGAGGGGGCGATAGGCGTCCCAGACCTTGAGACCATAACCCTGCTCGCGCAGGCGGGCCTGTACCCGGGCCAGCCGCTCGGCGGCGGGCGGCCGCAACAGGGCCCGATTCGCCCCATAGAGGGCTTGGCCCACCAAGTTGTCAGAATTAAAGTACCGCAGGTCGATGATCATGGTTGGGTCAAGCGCGCTCAAGTCGACCAGCGGGCCGGCGCCGGCGGCCGGCTCGGCGGGAGCCGGCGCGGGGGGCATAAAGGCAGGCGCCCGGGAGAGGATTACGACGGCCAGCACCATGAGTAACCCGCTGACCCCGAGCCGTAGAGCGAGGATCATGAAACCCCGGCCGTTCATGGCAATGGTCTTCGGCGCCGACCAGACGGTTCCCTGCTGTGATTACGAAATTCTCTGTCAATCGAGCCCCAATGTCTCGTTTCCCGGCGGCTCAAAGGCAAGGCGACTGGCCAGCCAGTCGACGCGGTCCCGGCGGGCCGCCGGAACCCCGGAGAAGAAGTGGTCAGCATCGTACCAGGTGATCTCTTTGGGCTCGCTGGCCAGGCGGAAGTAGAGTTCGGCCTCCTCGGGGGTGATGAACTCATCCCGCCGGGCGAACTGGAAGAGCAGGGCGGCCGGGGCCGCCTGGCCGATGTAGTGGACGGCGTCCAGCGGGGCGAGGATCTCCAGGTAGCAGTCGAGGTCGTCGGGGCTCAGGCGCGAGCGCATGCCGCTCAAGGCCGGATGGGGGTTGGAGCGGTAAGCCGCGGTGAGGCTGGGGAAGCCGGCCATCAGGACCAGCGCTCTCAGGCGGGTCTCGACCCCGGCCAGGGGCCCCCCCCAGGTGGCGCCGAGGCTGTGCCCAACGTATCCTATACGCTCCGGGTCGCTACCCGGGGTTACCGCCAGCAGGTCGATCCCCCGGCGGACGTCCACGACGAGTTGACGGTAGGCCCGGGCTTCGGTGGTGGCGATCGCCTGCAGCGGGGTCCCGGCAGCCGGACGGGTGAAATCAGGCCTCCGGAACGGGGCGTCAATGAGGAGAGAGGCCACGCCGGCGGTGGCCAGGGCCTGGGCCTCTGGCAGGTAGGTGCTCCGGTCGCCCTGACCCGGATGCACGTAGATGATGGCCGGGAACGGGCCGGGCCCGTCGGGGACCACCAGGTAAGCCGGAACCCGGCCGCCCAACGGGCTGGCGTAGGTCAGGTCGTGCACGACGTGGGCGGCGCCCGGCCGGGCCGCCTCCTCCCTCACGTCAAGGGCCTGGGTCGAATCGTAGCTGAACACCGCCCACCACTCCCCTGTGCTTAGGACGCGGGGTTGGCCGCGGCGGTTTCGGAGCGGGCCGGCGGGGGCGGTATCTACCGCCCCCGCTGCCGCGATGGGTCAGCCGGCCACCGGCAGCCAGCCGCCTCCGAAGAACAGCCAGGCTGCCAGCAGGGTCAGCAGTATGTTGAAGGTTTGACCGACCACGTAGAGGACCACCGGGCGGCCTCCCCGCACTGTGCCGGCCATGTTGGCAAAGCGCGACTCGAGACCGATGCACACGAAGGCGAGGCAGAACAGCCAGTCCCTGAGCCGCGAGGTGACCTTGAGGACTCCGCTCACCGCGGCCTCGCCCATCCCCGGCAGGAGCAGGAAGGAGAAGACGACCGAGGCGAGCAGGAAGCCCACGATGAACTTGGGCAGTCGCCGCCAGATCTCGGCGGGACCGGAGGTCCCGGCGGCCGGGCGCTCGAGGCGGGTCACCCACAAGGCGGCGAAGGTGAAGGCCACCAGGCCGATCAGCACATTCTGAATCATCTTGATGAGGGCCGCCACCTGCATGGCCTCCGCACCCAGCAGGGCCGCCGCTGCCACCACGGCCCCGGTGCTGTCCACCGTGCCGCCGATGAGGGCGCCTCCTACGACCGGGGTGAGCCCGATCGCCTTGATGATCAGAGGCATCCCCAGCATCATGAGCACGGTGAAGAAGAGGGACAGGGAGATGGCGAAGGAGATCTCCTCCTTCTTGGCCCGGGTGGCCGCCCCGGTGGCGATGGCCGCCGACACTCCGCAGACCGAGGTGGCGGCGGCTACGGTGGCGACCAGCGGCTTGGACTCGATCCGGAGCACCCGGGTCCCGAAGAAGTACATGAACCCCAGCACTACCGGGGTCACCAGCCAGGCTACCCCCAGGCCGCGCACACCGAGGGCCATGACCCGCGGGAAGAGGATCTCCGCTCCCAGGAGCACCAGGCCAGTCTTGATGAACAACTCACCGCGCAAGGCGGGTGCGAGCCAGCGAGGTACTCCCACCGTGTTGCTGATGGCCAGCCCCAGCAAGAGCGCCCAGATGACGTAGTTGAAACCGTAGTGGGCGAGGGTGGACTGGCTGCCGATCACGTAGGAGAGCACCGCCAGGCCGAACAGGGCGGGGAAGGCTGCCAGGTAGGGGGTTGCCTCCCGCCGGGTGGCGGCAACGGCTGCCGCCGTGAGCAGGGCCAGACCGGCCCCGAGGGCCAGCAAGGCGGGCAGCGCCGTCACCGGCAGCGCTGCCAGGGGGTTGCCTGACCAGGCGGCGGGGCGGGGTACCTTCAGGACCAGGCCGGTGCAGGCGGCCACCATCAGGGCCGTCCCCAGCCAGTTGCTCCACCAGTCCTCGAGCTTCCACAGGGGCTCCAGGGCGGTGGCGACTCTATCCAGCGGTCTTGCGGGAAGCGATCGGAGAGTCAAACCGTGTTCCTTGGCGTCCATGCTTTCCCCCCCTATAATACGGGCCATGGCAGTCTATGAGGGGGGGGCGGGAGGGGCTACCGCTTTCCGGATATCTGCTTGATGACCCGGGAGAGTTCCCGGACCTGGTCCGGCTCCAGACCTTCATCGGCCAGTTCCTTGGCCAGGTAGAGGTATGGCCGGCTTGACTCCCGGGTCAGAAAGGCCTGGAGTTCGGGGGGCAGTTCGGGACCAGGACTCTCCCGCACCAGGTAGTCCAGCGATACGGCGAAGAACTCCGCCAGCCGGGAGAGGGTCCCGAGGTCGGGCGAGCGCTGAGCGCTCTCGTACATGGCTATGGTGCTGGGCGCGAAGCCAAAGACGGCGGCGAGTTCACGTTGGCTGAGCCCGTGGGCCTTGCGCAGCGCTCTCAGACGCCTGGCGAAGACCATGGGACACCCCCGGTGAGTGCTACGTTCATCCTATCACCGGAGCTAGACGGCCGCCATAAACCTCACGAATCGTCAACGGACCGGCTGCGCTTGGCCCTTGCCAATTCACGGGACGTGACCTATCCTGGGGGTGAGGTGTCTGGGGCTATGGGCGGGCTGATCCCGCTTGCCGACGTGGTGCGCTGCCGGCGCTGCGGCCGGTGGCGACTGCGAACTCCCACCAACAGCTCGTTCTGCCGTTCCTGCTGGAGAAGCATGGCCGCCCGCTTCAACTCGGCCCTGGAGCCGGCCAAGCGAGCTCTGGCCGGCAGGAGCCGGGGCGAGGCTTGACCGCCCTCGCGGCCGGAGCGGATAGCCTATGAGCGACGCCGGTTCAGTTCACCTTTAACCGGAAGACCACCGGGTTCTCGTGATCGGGACAGGCCAGGTCCATGCTGCCGTCGGGATTGGCCCAGGGGAAGCTCCCGCCTGCCGCCAGCGCCCGGAGGGTAGGGTAGATCGCGTTGTACGCCGCGGCGCAGAGGCCGCCGGGAGTCTTGCCCCCGCACACGAACCGGTCCCCGACCCGGTGGCCGGCACCGCAGGTTCCCTTCTGCACGATAACCTCCGCCATCACGTCCTTCATGGGGCGTTCCACCTCCGGTCGGGGCTTCGCCGTTGCCGCGGCCGACTCCTCCGCCTTGGGGGTGGAGGTAAACCGGCAGGGGGACCGAAAGGAGAACCAAACCCATGGAGGGAGGGGTGGCGCGTGTCCAGGCAACTGGAAGATAGCCTGGCCCGCTTCATCGACGAGAGCCCCGGCAACCGCCTCGAGGCCCACGGCGGCATTGCCATCTACGGCCGGCCCCTGCTGGGCGTCGCTCGGGCCGCTGACCCCCTGTTCGACCGCTTGCGGGACGTGGGTGCCCCGCATCACCGAAGCCCGGCGAGCTGGCTCCCCGGAGCGAAGACCGTATTCAGTTACTTCCTTCCCTTCACCGAAGCCGTCCGGGCCTCCAACCGCCACTTGGGGCTGCCGTCAAAGGAGTGGTGCGGGGGCCGGATAGAGGGTGAAGCCCTGAACGACGAAGCCCGCCGTTTCCTGGTCGAATCGCTCCAGGCAGAGGGCTTCCGCGCGGTGGCCCCCCCGCTAGCCCCTGGGTACGGGGTGCGCGACCTGGCCGCCAACTGGTCCGAGCGGCACGCAGCCTACATCGCCGGTCTCGGCACCTTCGGTCTCAGCGCCTCGCTGATAACTTCCCGGGGCGCCGCGGGCCGCTTCGGCAGCGTGGTGACCGACCTGGAGTGCTCACCTACCCCCCGGCCTAGGGGGTCGCACCATGCGGACTGCCCGTGGCTCACCCGCCGTGAGTGTGGGGACTGCATCGCCCGTTGCCCGGCCGGGGCCATAAGCGCGGAGGGGAAGGACAAGGAGATCTGCCGCCGCTATCTGGACGAGGTGGTGAAGCCCCGGTTCGCCCCCCGCTACGGATGTGCCAAGTGTCAAGTTGGGGTGCCGTGCGAGGCGGGCATTCCCGGGTAGGTCCGGCCCCTCCCCGCCATGCTAGGCGGGGAGGCGGACTCACTGCGTCACGATCGGGACCTATTGGGACCGGTGCCGGTTCCCTCCGGCGCCTACTACGGTGTGCACGCCCTGCGGGCCCGGGCGAACTTCCCGGGCCTGGGGGGGCCGGTCCATCCCCAGCTGATCCGGGCCATGGCCGAGGTTAAGCGGGCGGGGATCAGGGCCAGCCTGGAGGAGGGGCGGCTGGATCGCGGGCGGGCCTGGGCCCTGGACCGGGCGGCCGCCGAAGTGGCGACGGGCCACCACGGGGAGAGCTTCATCGTCGACGCCCTGCAGGGCGGGGCGGGCACGTCTAGCCACCTGAACCTCAACGAGGTGCTCGCTAACCGGGCATGTGAGCTCCTGGGCAGCCGGCCGGGCGACTACCGGCTGGTGCACCCGGTGGATCACGCCGGGCTGGACCAGTCCACCAACGACGTGTTCCCGACCGCCCTGAGGGTGGCCGCCATGAGGCTGGCCCACCGGGTGGTGGAGTCCCTGGCCGGCCTGGCGGCCGCCCTCGGCGAGAAGGAGATCGAGTTCGCGGGGGTGCTTAAGCCGGCCCGCACCGAACTCCAGGCCGCGGTACCGGTTAGTCTGGGGCGCGAGTTCGGGGCCTTCGCCCGCGTGACCGGCCGCGACCGCGACCGGGTGGCCGCCGCCGCCGGGTGGCTAGGCCGGGTGAACCTGGGTGGCACGGCCGTGGGGACGGGGCTGGGCGCCGCCCCGGGACACCGGCGGCGATCGCTGGCGGCCCTGTGCTCCCTGACCGGGCTGCCCTTGGCGGGGGTGGAGGATCCAGTCGACGGCACCCAGAACGTCGACGCTTTCCTGGAGTTATCCTCCTCCCTCAAGCTGGCGGCAGCCGATCTGGCCAAGATCGCCCAGGATCTTAGGCTTCTGTCCTGCCCCGGCTTCGGGGAGATCGAACTGCCACCCCTACAGGCCGGGTCATCCATCATGCCGGGCAAGGTCAACCCGGTCATGACCGAGATGATGGCCCAGGTGGCCTACCAGGTGATCGGAGCCGATCTGGCTGTCACCCTGGGCGCCCAGGCGGGGCAGCTGGAGCTGAACGCCATGTTGCCCCTCATCGCCCACAACCTGTTGGGGGCCCTGGACCTTATGGCCGCCGGGGTGGAGGCCTTTACCGACCGCTGCGTCCGGGGCATCCGGGCCGACGCCGGCCGTTGCGCGCAACTGCTGCGGGCGAGCCGGGACGACCTGCAGGCGACCCTGGCCGCCGCCCACATCGGCTACGCGGCCGCTTCCCGAATGGCGGGGTCCGATCAGACCGTGTAGAGCACGGTGGCCGACGGGAAGGAGCCGGCGATGGCTTTCTCCAAGACCGCCCCCATCTCGCGCCGCAGTGGCCCAGGGTATACGTACTTGCCGTACCCGAACTGCCCCCAGCGAAACTCCCGCTCCGCCTCGTCCATGGGTAGCCCGGCGCCGGGGAACAGTTCACCGATGCGAGCCTTGGCCCGGGCGGTGAAGCGGTGGGTGATCAGCTCGAAGGTCAGGCCCGGGTGGTCGCCCAGACTCCCGGCCAGGCTCCGGATGAGCTGGCGGTACTCGTCCTGCCATCCCTCGGTGGCCATGATGGGCGCCACCAGGAAGCCGATCGGGTAGCCGGCTTCCCGCGCTTGCCGGGCGGCCCGCAGCCGGGTCTCAAGATCGGGGGTGCCGCGCTCGAACCGCTCCACCAGCGCCGGCGGGTTTACGCTGAAGCGGATCCGGGTGCGTCCCCGGTGCCTGGCCTGGAGCAGGGCCCGGGGGGGAGGGTACTTGGTGGCAAAGCGGAGAGACGCCCTTGGCAGCCCCGCGAAGTGCTCCACGGCCCGGGCCAGGGAACCGGTGTAGCTCTCGATCGCCACCGGGTCGGAGGTTGCCGACCCCTCGAACGAGGTCTCCTCTGGCAGTCGCCCGTCTACCAGGGCGGTTGCCCGGTCGAGGATCTCCTCGAGGTTCACGTAGACCCTCACGTACGGGCGCTTGCCCAGGGTGGTGAAGAGGTAGCAGTACTGGCAGAGCCCCGGACAGCTGCTGGCCAGGGGGAGTTGATAGTGGGCGGACGGCCGGCAGCCGGCGAAGTCGAGCTGACGGCGAACCGCGACCACCAGGGTGCGCTTGGCCTCGAGGAAGGCGGCCCGGGCGGGAAGTCCCCGCCGGACCGGTATCCGGCGATGGGGAGGGAGCATTGCGACGGGCACGCCCATCGCCCGGAAGCGGTCCCAGAGCTCCTGGCCCAGGGGGTAGCCGAGGGCGTCCGGCTCTAACAGTACCTGCCGGGGAACGAAGTGAGGCGTGGCCGTCATGGGGCTAGGATGCCCGCCGGAGCCACAAAGAAAGGGACCGGGAGGTGGTGTCCCTCCCGGTCTCCTGCGGATCGGCCTACGGGCGGATCACTGTCACCGGGCCCGACGTCCAGGTGTCCCAGTGGGCCGGGTTGTCATCGTCGCCCAGCGGTTTCTGGACCGAGAGCCGGAGCACGTAGGTGCCGGCCGGCACCGGACCATTGCGGCCGGAGCCGTCCCACGCCCAGGCGAAGAAGGCCGTGTTGGCGGAACTGCGGCCCATGTAGTCGATGTCTAGCACCCGGCCGTGAGCGCGGCCGGTGGCGGCGTTAAGCACCTCCACCCGCACTTTCCGGGCCTGGCGGAACAGGTTGAACAGGATGTAGGCGTACTCGCCTTCCTGGGGGTTGATGGTCAACCCCTCGGCCGGCGCCTTGAAGTAGGAGCTGCCCACCAGGCTGGCCAGCCAGGGGAAGGCGTAGGGGCCCGAACCCAGGACCGGCGCGGCCAGGTAGTCGCCGCGGAAGCCGCAGTAGGGCACCGAGAGCACCGGGCCGCCGTCGTCGGGGGTGAAGCGGATATAGCCGCCGAAGAGCCAGGTTGTGGCGGCCAGGTTCACCGTGACTTCCACCGTCGCCTGCTCACCCGGCGCCAGGGTCACCGCCGCCGGGAACGCGGCGGTGGCATAGGCCAGGGCCAGGCCGGGGCTCAGGATGTTGTTGTTGGTGGCCAGGGCCGGCGCGTGTGAGAGCGTGAAGGTGACTGGCGTATCCCGCTTGTTCTCGATGGTGAGAGCGAAGGCCGCGGGCCCGGTCACCTCGCCCAGCGACACCTTGGAGGGTTCAATCCTGGCACCCGCCGTCAGGGCGGCCAGCACGTCGGCCATACCGGCTCCCTGCCGGTGCACCGCAAGCAGGTAGAGCGGATTGAAGTTCTGCGGTACGGCCGTGTTGCGCAGGGTATCGGCCAGTGCGTTGGGGTTCAGCCGGGGGTTGGCCTGCAGCAGCAGGGCCGCCGCCCCGGCCACGTGCGGCGCCGACATGCTGGTGCCGCTCAGGGTCGCATAGCCGCCCTTGGCCAGGGGGTAGGGGGCGTAGACGGAACCGCCCGGGGCGCCTAGGTCGGGCTTGAGGGCCAGGTCGGGGGAGGGACCCCAGGACGAGAAGCTCGAGATCTGCCCGGCCGTCGGGTTGGGAAAGGACATCTTCTCGTCGGTCCAAGTGAGGGTCACTGGTCCGGCTGCCACCAAGTCGCGGATTGCGATCCCATCCGCCAGACTGATGCTGGCGGCCGGGATGTAGTCGCCCGGTTCGCCCATGGTGCCGGAGAAATTACCCGGCGCGTTGTTGTGGATGACGCAGGCAACGGCGCCCCTGGCCTGGGCCATTAGCACCTTGTGGCGGAAGGGTTCAACGCCCCGGCTGCACAACACCACCTTGCCGGCCGCATCCTTACCGGCATAGTCCGCCGCGCTGTTACCGAGGCCGACGTACACCACCTCGGGACTGGTGCCTGCGGTCGGTAAGTTCGGAGCGAAGGTCATGTGGTTGTAGCCCACCGGGGTGCCGTCCGGCAGCCGGAAGATCGGGCCGGCGGCGTGGGTGTTGTCAAAGCTGGCCACCGCCAGCACCTTGCTGCCCAGGGCCGGGGCCCCCCCGGCGAAGAGGCCTTGCGGGCCGTTGTTGCCCTGGGAGACAACCACCGCCAAGCCCTTGTTGACGAGACGGTCGGCGCCCACGGCAGTCGGGTACTGGGGCCACTGGTAGGCGGCGCCGATGCTCATGTTGACCACATCGGCCCCCATGCTCAGCGCCATCTCCATTGCCGCCAGCATCACGTCGGCGGTCGTGGAACCGGTGGCGCCGAACACCTTCAAGGCCAGGAAGTCGACCCCGGGGGCCACGCCCCGGGTGGTTCCGCTAGCGCCGACGATGCCGGATACGTGGGTACCATGACCGTTGATGTCCATCGGGTCGGGGTCGGGATAGGGGGTGCGGTTGGCCGGGTCGCCGGCATTGAAGGCGTCGCCGACGAAGTCCCAGCCGCCGACGACCCGGAAGCCGGGTCCGAATCCCCCACCGAGGTCGGGGTGGTTGTAGTCGATGCCGGTGTCGATGATGGCCACCAGCACACCCGCGCCGTCATAGCCAAACTCGTCGTAGGCATCGGGCACCCGGAGCATGTCGGTACTGGTGAATAGCTCGGGAATGGGGAATTCGACGACCGGCCAGATGGCTTTGACGCCCTTCAGTCGCGCCAGCGCGGCGAGGTCGGCAGTGGCTATCTCCAGGGAGAAGCCGTTGAACAGGGACTTGTAGGCGTAACGCGGCTTGACCTTGATGCCGGAGCGGCCCAGTTCAGCTTGGAACGAGCCATGTTCGCCGTCCAGTATCCGCAGGGTGCCGCCGTCGGCCAGGGGACGGCCGGTGAGTTCGACGAAGACGAGGCCGCCCCACTCGCCGGCACCCGTCTCGACCCGCGGGGCGTCGGCGGTGGCCGGTCCCACCAGCGCTAGGACCAGTACCAGGGCCAGGAACAGGGACAACTTGGCGCGCACGGTGATTCCTCCTTGGGGAGCAGAGTGGAGTGGTGTTCGCCAGGCGCCTACCAATTCCCTTTCCTGTAATGTTCTAGGGCACGCGGCTATGGCGTCTCCCATAGAGGAAGTAGACGACAAGTCCCGACAGAAGCCAAACCCCGAAGCGCCACCAGGTCAGGGAGGGCAGCCGGGACATGAGGTACAGGGCGGTCACCCCGGCCAGGACGGGGAGGTAGGGGACAAGAGGCATCCTGAATGGGCGTCGGAGGTCAGGGCGGGCTCGCCGGAGCGCGATCACGCCCAGGTTAACCAGGGCAAAGGCGATCAGGGTGCCGATGTTGGCCAGCTCGACCGTCTTGCCGAGGTCAAGCAAGGCGGCGGCCAGGCCCGTCGCCAACCCGGCCAGGAGAGTAACGGGCTGCCGGGCCCGCGAGAAGAAGGGGGGCAGCAAGCCGTCAGCGGACATCGCATGCAGGATCCGGCTGAGCCCGAAGAGGCTGACCAACAACACGCTGGTGAGCCCGGCCACGGCTCCCAGGCCCACTACCGGGGCGGCCCAAGCGGCCCCGGCCCGGCTCAGGGCCACGGTGAGGGGCGAGGGGGTGTCCAGGCTGGCCGAAGGAACCAGCCCGGTGAGCACGGCGGCCACCGCAAGGTAGAGAAGGGTGGCCGCGAGAAGCGAGCCCACGATCCCCCGGGGCAGATCCCGGCCCGGGTTGCGAGCCTGCCGGGTGGCCGTGGACACCGCGTCAAAGCCGATGAAGGCGAAGAAGACCAGGGCCGCTCCCCGGGTCACGCCGCCCAGGCCCAGGGGAAGAAGGGGCCGCCAGTGAGCCGGGTCGATCCGGGGTAGGCCCAGGGCCAGGAACAGGAATAGCGCGACCAGCTTCACGGCCACCAGTGCCCGGCTGGCACCGAGGCTCTCCCGGAGGCCGGCCAGGAGCAGGGCGGTCAGCGCGATCACGACCAGGAGGGCGGGCAGGTTGATTAGCCCTCCCGCCGCCGGGGGCGCCGCCAGGTGATGGGGCAACTCCAGGCCGGCCGCGGCCAGGAGCTCAGCAGCATAGGAGCTCCAGCCGATGGCCACCGCTCCCCCCACCATGGCGTACTCATGAAGGAGGTCCCAGCCGACGACCCAGGCGGCCAGTTCCCCCAGGGCCACGTAGGTGTAGGTATAGGCGCTGCCCGCGACGGGCACCAGGGCGGCGAGTTCGGCGTAGGCCAGGGCGGTGAGGGAGGCGGTCAGCGCGGCGATGAGCAGCGACAGGATGACGCCGGGGCCGGCATAGCGCGCCGCGGCCACTCCCGTCAGCACGAACACCCCGCTGCCCACGACGGCGCCCATGCCGAGGGCAACCAGATCGGGAACACCCAAGCCGGAGCCAGGGTACCGTTCCGCGGTCTCGCCCGGAAGGGCCTCTGGGGAACGAGTGCGGAATAGCGAGTTCACAGACGCTAGCTTGCCCCGCTAACCCGCCCGCAGCACCTTCCCCGGCCGGGCCCCGGTCGGCCGGCCGTCCTCGGCGGCCACTACCCCGTTGACCAG
This sequence comes from bacterium, assembly GCA_031082145.1. GTDB lineage: Bacteria > Bacillota > Sulfobacillia > UBA995 > UBA995 > Ess09-15. Next base: position 34,479 of record JAVHLP010000015.1, read on the forward strand.
CACCAGGTCAATGCCGGTGGGGTGCCGGCAAGGGTCTTCGAAGGTGGCGGTGTCGGCAATCGTCTCCGGATCCAGCAGGACCAGATCGGCCCAGCAGCCGGGTGCCACCCGGCCCCGGTCGGTGAGGCCCAGGCGGGCGGCCGGCATGCCGGTCATCTTGCGGACCGCCTCTTCCAGCCGGAGCACTCTCTCCTCGCGGACGTAGCGGCCCAGCACCCGGGCGAAGGTGCCGTAGGAGCGGGGGTGGGGCTTTCCCCAGATCGGGTCGGGTCCCAGGGCGCTGCCGTCCGAGCCCACCATCACCGCGGGATGGGCCATGACCCGGCGGACGTCCGCTTCATCCATGCCGAAGTGGATCACGCCCACCGCCCCCTCTTCCTCAAGCACCAGGTCGAGTACGACCTCAGGCGCGGGCCGGCCGCGTTCACCGGCTATGTCGGCTACCGCCCGGCCTTCCCATTCACGGTGGCCCCGGACGTAGGCGAGCACCACCAGCGACCAGTCGGCGAGTTCCTCCGCCTCGCCCCGGAGATGGGTGAGCTCGGCCAAGAGACGGGAACGGACGGCCGGGTCCCGCAGGCGGTCCAACAGGGCCGGGGTGCCGCCCTCCCGAGCCCAGGCCGGCAGGTAGGCGGTGAGGTCGGTCTGGGAGGCTACATAAGGGTACTGGTCCAGGGTGACGTCGACCCCCTGATCCCGGACCTCGTCCACCAGGGCCAGCGATCGGGCGACCTTGCCCCAGTGGCGGCGACCGGATGCCTTGTGGTGGGCGATCTGTACCGGCCCTGAGCCCTGGCGGCCCACGTTGATCGCCTCGGCCACCGACTGCTCCAGGGTCGGCCCCTCGCCGCGGATGTGACTGGCGTAGAGGCGGCCCCGCCGGTAGGCCACCCGGGCCAGGGCCGTCAGCTCCTCCGGTGGAGCGTAGCAGCCGGGGGCGTAGATGAGGCCGCTGGACAGGCCCAGGGCGCCGTCATCCAGGGCCGCCTCCAGCAGCTTGGCCATCGCCGCCAGCTCGTCCCCGGTGGCGGCCCGATCTTGCGAACCCATGACCGCCTCCCGGAGCATCCCGTGGCCCACGTGGCACCCGTAGTTAACGGCCAGTCCCAGCGCTTCCAGGGAGGCCAGGTGGTCGCCGAGGGTCCTGAACCCGGGGGGCAGATCTTCGGGCCGGGGGTGCTCGGCCCGGACCTGCCGCTCCATCTCGGGTGTGAGCGGGCCGGCTGACCAGCCGCAGTTGCCCCCCACCTCCGTCGTTACCCCCTGTAAGAGTTTGGACGGGGCCAGGGGGAAGGAAAACAGGCTGAGATCGGAGTGCCCGTGGATGTCGATGAAGCCGGGGGCGAGGACCCGACCCCCGGCTTCAACCGCCCGGCCGGCCGGGGCCCCGCTGCCGGGAGGAAGGATCCAGGCGATACGGCCCTGGGTCACGCCCACGTCAGCGCGATACCAGGGGTTGCCGCCCCCGTCCACAACCCGGGCATTGGCGATCACCAGATCTGCCGGCATGGCACTCTCTCCCAACGAAGAAGAATGGCGCAGGGAGTATCCCCCGCGCCACTTCATCCTCGGCTTGCTTCTTACCTCCTAAATCTTCACGGCGGTGCCATAGACGATGATCTCCGCCGCACCGGTGGTGATGGTGGAGGTGGAGAAGCGGATCCCGATGATCGCGTTGGCCCCTAGTTGCTGGGCTTCGGCCACCATCTGCTCGGTGGCCGCCTCCCGGGCTTCCTTGAGGAGGGAGGCGTATTCCTGGACCTCTCCCCCTACCACCTTGCGAAGCGAGGCCATTATGTCCTGGCCCAGATGACGGGCCCGCATGCAGGACCCCTTGACCATCCCCAGCACCTGGTAGTCGGTTCTTAGATCGGACGTGGCCAACAGCACTCCCGTTCCCTCCCTCAGTCTAAGCTTCTTTTCGCACAAACAAGTAGCCGGCCGCCAAGGCCAGGATCAGGGCGACGGCCAGCACCCCCGCCAGGGCGTCCCAGCGCAGGGATCCCGTGCTCAGGTAGTAAACGGCCTGCATCTGCCGGAACACGGAGAAAGCGGCTGTCCGCGGGAAGTAACCGGGCACCGAGAGGACCAGGGCGGCCAGGGCGGCCGCCACTCCGGCCCGGACCTGATCCCGGGACAGAGCCGAGCAGACCACGGCGAGGCCGTACACGACCAGGGTTCCCGCCAGGGCGGGCGCCAGCCCCGGGGCGAAGCGGGCCAGGGCGACCGGGTAACCCCAGGCGATCGCCGCCGCCCAGGTGACGAGGGTGGACCCGGTGATGGCGGCGGCCAGGCCGGCCGCGCCCACCAGGTACTTGGTGGTGAAGATGGCGGTCCGGGATAGCGGTCGGGTGAAGAGGAAGCCGAGCGTTCCCCGGCCGGTCTCGGCCGCCACCACGCTCATGCCCACCACGAGGGCCAGGATGGTAGCGATCTGATAGAGGTTCTTGCTGTACCAGTTGGTCCAGAGGTAGACGTAGTGGTTCGAGAGTTGGGCCGCCAGCATGCCGGCAGCCTCCGGGGGCAGGGGTATGGCCTTGAGCATGTCGCCCATGCCCCGGACCCACTCGAAAGTGGCCACGATGACAACTCCCAGTCCGGACAGGACAAGGAGCCCCACCAGGTGCTTCCACCGTGTCTCCCGCCACTCCTTGGCGGCCAGGGCTCGGCTAACCACGGCGGCCACTCTCCTTGTCGACGTAGTCGAAGAATACATCCTCCAGGTTGAGGTCGATCACTTCCAGCACGAAATGGGGGACGGCGGCCAGTCGACGGATGACCGCGTCCAGGTCCGCCGACACGCTCAGCACAAAGCCCTTACCCTGTCGCTCCACCGCCGCCACCCCCGCCAGCCGGAGGTCTTCCTCCTTCACCTCGTGCTGGGGGACGAAGCGTATCCGCTTCTCGTTGCTGCGGATGGCCTCCATCGAACGGACGGCGAGGATGCGACCATGCTGCATGATCGCCACCAGGTCGGCCACCCGCTCCACCTCGTGGAGGATATGAGAACTCAGGACGCAGGTCCGGCCCCCGGCCACCTCGTCCGCCACCAGCGCCAGGAACTCCCGCCGCATTACCGGATCCAGCCCGCCGGTGGGCTCGTCCAGCACCAGGAGTTCCGGTCTCTGGCCCAGGGCCAGCACCAGGGCAAGCTGGCTCTTCATGCCCTGCGACAACTCGTCAACCCTCCGACCGGCCGGCAGGTTGAAGATCTCGAGGTAGCGGCGAACGGCGTCTCCGTCCCAGCTCGGGTAAAGGCGGGCGTTCAGGGCCAGCAGCTCGCCTACCCGCAGGTAATCGTACAGATCGCGGCCCTCCGACACGTAGCCCACCCGGGCCAGCAGTCCGGGCAGGCTAGCCCCAGATACAGGCTGTCCCAGCAGCTCAACCGTACCCGAGTCGGGGCGAAGGAGCCCCAGCAGTAGCTTGAGAGTGGTGGTCTTGCCGGCGCCGTTGGGTCCCAACAGGCCGAAGGTGCAGCCGCGGGGGACTTCCAGGTCCACCCCGTTGACGGCCCTCACCTCCCCGAATCGCCGGTGAAGACCCTGCAACCGGACCGCCGGGTCAGCACTCAAGTCCGATCCCTCCCTCCCCGGCCGGCGTCTTGAGCCAGGACGGCGTGAAAGAGCTCAAGGATCTCAGCCGGCTCCATTCCCCGCCCAAGCGCATCCCTCACCACGGCCCGGGCCTTGTCCAGTATCGCCCGCGAACCCTCGTCGTGCTCCGAGGGGTGTGCCGCCACGAAGGTCCCCTTGCCGGGTACCGCCTCCACCCAGCCGCTTCGTTCCAGTTCGAGGTAAGCCCGGGCGACGGTGTTGGGGCTGATGGCGAGTTCGACTGCCAGTTCTCGGACCGAGGGTAGCGGCTCGCCGGCGGAGACGGCGCCGGCGGCCACCAGGGCGCGGATTTGCCCCGTCAACTGCGCATAGATGGGGATCCCCAGCGAGGGGTTGACGTGAAACCACGCATTCCGGCCCAAGGGCACCCTCCGGCGTCCTACTGTAGCAATATGCTGATACAGTCCTGGCATTATTGTACTCCTTCCTGGCCTGCTGTCAACACTCGATCGGCTCGTCACCGATCTCCTCGGGACCGGGGAGGGGCCGTCAGCTAGCACCGATGCCAGGCTGACGGCGTCCCATTGGGTGCTCTTCGGCGATCTGGAGTTTGACAAACGCAGGTCACACAAAGCAGCGACAAAGCCCGTCGCAACGG
>JAVHLP010000016.1 GCA_031082145.1 bacterium
TCCCTTGGTACAGCAGTTTAAGAACTGCCGCCAAGGGAAATGGCTCATCCTCCTCTCGGTGGCAATTGCCGTAACGGGCACCGGGGTCTATGTTCTCCTGATGCCTCCATCATACGAGGCAAGTTCCTTGTACCTGAGCGAGACCACGACCACCGAGCTGGATGCGGCAGCCGCCTACATGCAGAGCGCCACCCTCCTGGCGACGGCGGCTGAACGGATCGGCTTGACGGAGTCAGCCGAGAGCCTGGGCAGACGAGTGGCGGCAACCCGGCTGGAGGGGAAGAAGGCAGTGCAGGTGACGGTGCGCGGGCGGGACCCGACAGCGGCGGCCGCACTGGCGAGCAGCCTCGTGGAAGCCTGTGTGTCCTTGGTGGTGGAGACCAAGCTGGCCCAATTGGCCGAGGCTAGCCAGGCTCTTGAGGCGGCCCTCGCCCGCGAGTCAGAGCGCTTTGATCGCGTGAAGGAACTCGAGCACCTCCGGGCCATTGCCGACGCCTCAGCGGCTCTGGCGTGGAAGAAGGATCTGCTGGCAACCTGCCGCTCACGGCTCACCCTGATCGATATCGAGGAGCGGAAACTCAGCGCAGAGGTCCACTACCTCGAGAACAAGCTCCTGAGCGAACCGGCTACCGCGATCCGAAACGTCGTTGAGGATCGGAACTCGTCCCTGCACGGCCTGACGGCTGAACGCACGGCCCTGGCGGCGCTGGTGGAAACCCTGGAGCGGGAGACGGAGCGCTTGGGTGCCGAGCTCTCCACGCTGGAGGTCGAGTTCGAAGCCTTCATGGGCGAACGGGGCCCGCATTCGAGGCAGGTCACCACGCTTGAGAACAAGTACCAGAAGCTCCTGGCGGAAATCGCGGAGGGTACCCACGACCCATCCTGGTTCCCGGCCGCCGTCCCCTCTCAGAGAATCGGGCCCGGTCTTCAGGCATACCTGTCCCTAGGGGGAATCTTCGGGCTCCTAGCCGGCGTGGCTCTGGTCCTCAGCCGGGCCAGGTGGCAGGGCCGGGCCTGACCCGGTCCCCGCCCTCCGGCTGAAGACCTGACAAGATCCCAGCAGGGCCATGATCAGCCACCAGTGTCGCTGGTAGAAAGCTTCGATCCCCATTGACAAGGCCACCATGGCCAGATGGGCAACAACCAGGGAACCCACCAGGATCCTCTCATCCCCGGGTGCCGATGCGTACGCCCGTAGCCCGGCCAGGACGAACCAGGCCAGGAACCCCACGAAGATGACCAGCCCCACGAACCCCATCTCAGTCAAGCTCCACAAGAGGGTATTGTGGACGATGTAGCCCTTCTGGGCGATCAGGGGGAAGACTCCGAGCCCAATCCCGGTAAGAGGACTCCTCGCGAACGCACCTGTAGCCTCAGCACCTATGTCCAGACGGGCCGCAATCTGCGGCAGCCGGCTGGCCACGGCCACCAGTCCGGAGAAGCGGTTGAGCCCCACCAACACGGGGACACCCACCAGCGCGACCGCTCCGGGCACGAGCAGGGCCCGAAACAGCCCTGGCCTGGCCATTCCAATGAGCGCCAGGAGCACGAGGGCCCCAATCCAGGCTGAGCGGGACAGCGTGAGGAGCAGCCCGAGGCCGAGGGTCAAGGTTGCGAGGGTGCCCCATATCCCGCCGAGCAGTGGCCGTGAGGAGTACCGGGTGGGAAGGTGAACCGCCAGGGCCGTGACCAGGAGGCCACCGTAGGCGTTGGGGTCAAGCAAGAAACCGGCAAGACGCCTCGGGTCGACAATGAACCACGGCAGGCTCATCCCTCGGTTGAGAGCAACCAGGAAGACGGCCATGGCGAGCAGGTTGGTGGCCACCACGCTCATCAGGAACACCCTTAAGAGGGCGCGGATACGGGCCCAATCGGTGGTCAAGCCGGTCACGAGAGCATAGCCTCCGAGGAGGACCAGCAGTCCACAACCCTTCTGCCACAGAGCATAGGTGGTGATCTGACCGGTCCTCAGGACGGCAACCAGGAGGCCCATCGCAAAAAGCGGCGGCAGCGCGAGGTGCCATGCGCTCCAGGCGTGCCGCGGGAACTTCAGCCAACGTGCCGTGAGCAGCAGGCAGACCGCCAGCACCAAGTCCGCCGGGGCCAGGCGCATCCCGGAAGCGGTGGCGACCTGGAACGGCAATAGGACAACCCAGAGCATGAGCAGCCACGGTCCCAACCGCTCAGGATGGCCGAGTTTGGGCAAATTCAGCTTGATCAGGATCTGTCTAATCGCCATCCCGCCTGCCTGTCTTATGGATGCTTCTCCTTTCCGTTCCCGCTGACCTTCCCGCTGCCCGGGCTTCCAACTCACCGTTCGGGCCAGACCAAGGGGGGTTGAGGCGGGCGGTTGATCGCGCGGTATAGCCGCTTGCCCAAGGGCGCCGAGCCAGGCCAGAGGGCCAGTAGCCAGGCCATGAGGCGGCGCACCGGTCCAACGGGCAGGCGGGCAGCGGACAGCAGTTGTTGCCTGGCGGCCCCGACGGCGCCGGTCCCCTGTAGCCGTCCTGCCTGGGATAGGTGACGCCGGAAGCGTATCGTCCAGTACTCTGAGGGCTTCAGGGGGCTGGCCACGTTGGTGGTAGGATCCCAGCGTTCGACAACTCTCCTCTCGCCCTCCAGCATCCGGGTGAGGTTCTGGCCTATGCTCAGACCGTCACTTACCCGACGGTAGAGAACAAGGCGTTCGGTTAGCACGGCCACGGGGAAGCCTGCAGTCGCTATGCGTGGCCGCATGTCCCAGTCCTCCACCCACGCGGACTCAAAACCGCCAACCGCTTCGACTTGTCAGGCTAGCGGCCTTCCCGTCCACTCCGCGTATATCGCCTCCATGGCCTGAACTACCCGGTCCACCGCGTACCCCGCGACCCGCTCCCGGGCCCTGGCCCCCATGGTCGCGGCCAGGTCCGGCTCGCCCAGCAACCGACTGACAGCGGCGGCCATGGCCTCCGGATCGCCGAGTGGCACCAGGAAGCCGGTCCGCTCGTCCTCGACCAGGTCGCGGTGGCCGCGGACGTCGGTGACAACCACCGGCCGGGCGGCGGCCATGGCCTCCAGGATGACCCGCGGCAACCCTTCCCGGCGGGAGGCACTGACGACCACCGTCGCCCCGACCAGCAACTCCGGCAAGTCACGACGGAATCCGAGAAAACGCACCTGCCCACCTATGCCCAACTGGTTGGCCAGAGAGCGTAGTCCGGCCGCCTGCGGTCCCTCGCCGGCGATCAGCAGCATCGCCCGCGGCTCGGCGTCCATGACATGCCGCCAGGCCCTCAGCAACTGGCCGAGGTTCTTGTTGGCCAAGAGGTCGCCGGCGGCGAGGACGGTCAGACCCTGCGGCGGGCCGGGATCGGCCGGGAGAGGTACCCCCACCCCGGGCACCCGGTAGACCTTCCCCCGGACGGGCAACCGGAGCGCTTGCTGGTAGTCTTCGGCATTAATCGCCAGCAAGCCGTCGGTCCAGTGCGCTGCCAGCCACTCCAGCGGGTAGTAGAGGAGCCAGTTGAGGAACGGGGCGCCCCGGTAGAAGTGAAAACCGTGGGCGGTGTAGAGAACGGCCGGGACCCGCGTTAGGCGGGCGGCTAGCCGCCCCAGCAAGGAGGCCACCGGCGTGTGCACATGCACCAGCCGGTAGTCCTGCCGCCGCATCAGGGCAAGCAGGGTGAAGAAGGCCACCAGGTTGGACGGGTTCCAGGGACTCCTCCGAAAGACCACCGGCCAAGTTCTCACCCCGTGTTCCGCGAGCTTGCCTTCATCACCGTCGGCGCGGCAGGCGACGTGCACCTCGCACCCCTGAGCCTGAAGGAGGTGGATCACGGGGAGGTGGAAGTAGGTGAAATGGCGGGCCACGCTGGCGACGAGAAGCACCCTGGTCAAGCCCGGTACCAGCCTTCCTGCCGTTGGCTGATAACCCTGGCCGGAATCCCCACCGCAGTGACGTTGGCCGGCAGGTCGCGGACGACCACCGCCCCGGCTCCCACAATGGACCAGCCCCCGATGGCCACATCCTGAATGACGTTGCTGCCCGTCCCGAGGTCGCAGCCAGGCCCCACTCGCACGTTGCCCGAGATGTTCACGCTGGGAGCGGCGGTCACGAAGTCCCCCAGTTGGGCATCGTGCCCGACGGTGCAGTCCAGGTTGAGGATGACGTGACGGCCGATGGTGAGGTCGGTAGTCACCAGGGTCCCGGCACACACAATGACGCCCTCGCCCAAGGCGACCCGGTTGCCGATCCAGGCCCGGGGGTGGACGAGTGTGGCCCATTTCGGCGAGCCGAGGCTCTCGGCAACCCGCCACCTGGCGGCCGGGCTGCCGATGGCCACTGCCACCGCGACCCCCGGGTGGGCAGCCAGCCACTCCCCGCCGCCGAGAACGGGATAGCCATGCAACTCCTGGCCGTGGCGAGCCGGCTCCGAGTCCAGGAAGCCCCGGAATCGCCAGGTGAAAGCCTGCTTGTTGATATCCTCGACCACCTGGTGAACCTCGCGGGCGAATCCACCGGTGCCGAAGATCACCAGATCGTTCACCTGTCTCTGCCCCCCTCGAATCTGGGCATGGTGGTGTCATGTCCGGGCGCCCCGATCCCTTCCCGGCGGATGGTCTTCACCAAGGTGAGCCAGAGGATTCTGAGGTCCAGCCGGAGGCTCCAGTTGTCGACGTACCAGACATCCAACTCGAACCGCTCCTCCCAGGTCACAGCGTTCCGGCCGTTCACCTGGGCCCAGCCGGTGAGGCCGGGCTTCACCTCATGGCGCCTGGCCTGCCGGGGCGTGTACACATCCAGATACTCCAGCAAGAGCGGCCTCGGACCCACCAGGCTCATGTGGCCCAGCAGGACGTTGATCAGCTCAGGAAGCTCGTCCAGGCTGGTCCGGCGCAGCCAGCGGCCCACCGAGGTGAGGCGCCGGGCGTCGGGCCGCAGCACCCCGGCGTCATCCCGGAGGTCAGCCATGGTGCGGAACTTGACCAGGGTGAAAGGGCGGCCGCCCTGACCCGGCCGGCGTTGTAGGAACAGGACCGGACTCCCCATCGTGAGCCTGATGAAGAAGGCGACGGCCAGGAGCACGGGAGCCGCGAGGAGGAGGCCGATCAGAGCCCCGCAGACATCCATCACGCGTTTGGCTACCACCGAACCCCGAGACCCTAGCACCGCCCCAGTTCCTCCTCCAGGGCACTGACCACCAGGTCGACATCGCCGGCGGTCATGCGGCCGTGAAAGGGCAGGGCCAGGCCCGACCGGCCGGCCGCCTCGGTGACCGGCAGCTCCCCGCCCCGGAACCCAAAGCGCTCCCGGTAGAAAGGCTGCAGGTGAATGGGCTGGAAGTAGGGCCGCGAGGGTATTCCCCGCTCCGCCAGCCGGGCCATCACGGCGTCACGATCAACGGCCGGGTCCAGCCGCACCACGTACACAAACCAGCTCATCCTGACTCCCGGCGCCACCGGGGGTGGGGTCACTCCCCGGACGGCGGCCAGCCGGGCGTGGTAGAGAGAGGCCACCCGGTCCCGCTTGGCAAGCAACTCCTCTATCCGCCGGAGTTGCCCCAGCCCGACCGCCGCGCTGAGCTCATCTAGCCGGTAGTTGTAGCCCAGGCGCTCGTGGCAGAGCCAGGCCTCGCCCTCTCCCCTGCCCTGGTTTCGCAGGCTGCGGCAGAGCCGGGCCAGGTCGTCGTCGCCGGTGACGATCATACCACCCTCACCGGTGGTGATCTGCTTGTTAGGGTAGAAGGCGAAAACGGCCCCCGTGGCCAGGCGGGGATTCCCTAGCCGCAAGTCCCCCAGAGCCGCCCCCAGAGCCTCGCAGGCGTCGTCGATGAGGTGAAGACCGCGGCGGGCGGCGATCTCGCCCAGCCGGTCCAGCCGGCAGGGGTGTCCAAAGGCGTCCACCGCCAAGATGGCGCGGGTGCGGGGAGTGACGGCGGCTTCCACCAGGTCGGGGTCCAGGCATAGATAGCGGGGCTCGACGTCCACGAAGACGGGGCAGGCCCCCTCGTAGAGGATGACGTTGCTGGACGCCACGAAGCTAAAGCTGGCGGTTATGACCTCGTCGCCGGCCCCGATACCGAGGGCCCGCACCAGGCAGTGGAGACCCGCCGTGCCGCTGGAGACGGCGACGGCGTGGGGGGCCCCGACGTATGACGCCAGGGCCGCCTCGAAATCGCGGGTCATCTGCCCCATGCTCAGGGAGTCCGACCGGAGCACGCGGTTGACCAGTTCTATCTCCAGTTCAGTTATGTCCGGCCGGGCCAGGGCGATCAAGGCTGGACCTCCTCCAGACGTCGCCTAGGCCCGCGCTTCGGCGGTCCGCAGGGGAACTCCTGCCCGGGGGTCCGATTGCCTGGAAATGGACGAGTTGGCGGGGCCCTGGGTGGCATCTGCATCTGGTGCCACTATGTGCAATACTAGTTGCACTAGGATCCGCGGAATGAAGCGGTCTGGCGGCGACGGTCAAGACACACAACCGGCCATCAGGACACGCCCTCCTTGCCGGCGGCCAGCCGGAACAACGTCTCCCGGATGGCCGGACCGTCGCCCGCCCGGACCAGTGCTTCCAGACGGCCGAGTTCACGGTCCAGGGCGGACCAGGGTGGCGCCTCCTGCTGGGCAACGAAGATGCGGTCATGGGAAGTGGCGCCGACTTCTTCCCAGGCCGTGAGCAACTCCTCGTGCACCTTCTCCCCCGGCCTCAGCCCGATGAACTGAATGGGGATGTCGGCGCCGGGTTCCTTGCCGGCCAGGCGGATGACGTTCTCAGCCAGCTCCAGAATCCGGACCGGGGTGCCCATGTCCAGAATTAGGACCTGGCCGCCGTGACCGATCGCCGCCGCCTGTAAGAGCAGCTGGCAGGCTTCCTCCACGGTCATGAAGTAGCGGGTCGCCTCGGGGTCGGTTACCGTCACCGGGCCGCCCCGGGCCACCTGGCGCTGGAAGAGGGGGAGCACGCTGCCCCGGCTACCCAGGACGTTGCCGAATCGCACCGCCACGAAGACGGTACCCCCCTCACGGTTGAGGCTCTGTACGATGAGCTCTCCCACCCGCTTGGTGGCCCCCATCACGCTGGAGGGCCGGACCGCCTTGTCCGAGGACACGTACACAAAGCCCCGGACCCCAGCCGCCAGGGCCGCCAGGGCCACGTTCCGGGTGCCGAAGAGGTTGTTCTTGACCGCCTCCTCGGGGTTGTTCTCCAGCAGGGGCACGTGCTTGTGGGCAGCGGCGTGAAACACGACAGCCGGCCCGTAAGAACTCAGGACCCAGTCCATCCGTTCCCGGTCCCGGATGTCGGCCAGCACGATCTGGCGCGGCTGCCCCGGGTGTTCGAGGTCCAGGTCGGCCGCCAGCTCGTGCAACTGGTTCTCCTCGTTCCCCAGCAAGACGAGCAGCCGGGGACCGAAGCGGCTGACCTGCCGACACAGTTCGGAGCCGATGGAACCCCCGGCCCCGGTCACCAGGACCACCCGATCGTGGAGGTTGCCTGCGGCTTCTTCGAGATCGATGACCGCCGGCTCGCGACCAAGGAAGTCCTCCGGCCGGACGTCCCGCAGGGCGGCCAGGTCGATCCGGCCGTCCAGGAGTTCGTAGACTCCCGGGAGGAGGCGGACCCGGGCCCGGGTCCGGGCCGCAACCCTGGTCCACTCGCTGGTGACCTGCGGGGTGGCGGAAGGCATAGCGATTATGATCTGGCCGATCCGCCGCTCGGTAACCACCTGCTCCAGGTTGGCCCGATCGGCCAGCACCCGGAGACCGCCGATGAGCATCCCCCGCTTGCGCCGGTCGTCATCGGCGAAGCCGACGGGGACGGCCCCCAGTTCGGGGTGGCGGTTGAGCTCCCGGGCCACCATCCGGCCCGCCTCACCCGCCCCGACGACCAGTACCCGGCTGCCGTTGCGGGCCCGGAACCAGGGTTCACCCGATCCGGCCAGCTTGGCCAGCATGCGGGTGCCACCGGTCAGGAGGAGGGTGAGCATGGCCGCTATCAGGATGGCGCTGCGGGGGTAGCTGAAGCGCAGGAGGTGGTAGATGATACCCCAGAGGGCGGCGGTGGCCACCGCTTCCCCCGAGACCAGGCGTAGCATATCACGGGCGTCGGCGTACTTCCAGATTCGCCAGTAATAGCCGGCAACGACAAAGGCCCCGCCGTGCACCAGGTTGACCGGCCATAAGAGGTCGACCCAGGTCGCCCGGTATATGGACGGCACCGCTCCTTCGAACCGGAGCCAGAGGCCCGCCGCCCAGCCCAGGTTGACCCAGAAGAGATCGGCCAGCAACAGCAGTAGAACGGGAAACGCTCGCTGAACCAAGGCTCGCATTCCCCCGCCCGGGGAGGAATTGCCGGCCCCAGTTTGGCATCCGGAACCCATCCCCTGCCCGCCCCCGCTCAAGGCAATCCCAGCCACTGCCGGAGTTCGACGTACTCGGCGAATAGATCGGGGTCAAGCTCGTAGACAAGGTCGATGAAAGGTGTTGGATCCATACCCAGGAGCTCCAGGGCGAGGCCGGTCCAGACGTAGGCCTCGGGGAGATGCTCCGTCTGAGCGAGGGCCATGAGGACCGGCAACGCCTCTTCCACCCGGCCTAGCAGTACCTGGGCCTGGGCGGAGGCCAGAGACAGATGGGAGTCGGGCATGGCCATCCGAAAGCTGTCGGGGACGAAACCGGGCGCCAGGGCGGCCTGCCTGGTTGCCACCTCCTCCAGCTCGATCACCCGTCGGGCGCGACCCAGGGCAGCCTCGGTCTGGCCCCGCGCTAACTCGTGTACAGCCAGCATCACGTGGACCCGAGCGAGGTTGGCGTAGTAGGGGGCCATGGCCGGAAACAGCTCAACCGACCGCTCCAAGTGGTAAAGACCCTCCCTGATCCGTCCCTGGCCGAACTCGAACACCCCGTAGACATGGTGGTAACCTGAGTTGTAGGGTTCCCGGCTCAGGGCAGCCTGCATCTGCAACCTGGCCTGCTCGAGCAGAACCGGGTCCCGGCGCCACTCGGCGGCCGTCTCGTAGCACCCGGCAAGGTCCATTGCGAAGCTGCCCATCAGCGGATCCGCCTTGCGGGCCCGCTCAAACGCGACCCTGGCCTCCTCGTGAAGGCCTTCCTTGAGGGCAATGACACCGCGCTGGCCGTGGAGGTGGCCTTCCAGCAGTACGGCCGCCGTGATGCTCACCGCCAGGATGGCGATCACCACCACAACCGTGACGCCTCCGGGATAGGGTGCCGGACGGCGGGAAGCCGCGGCGGTCCCGCCCTCCTCCGAGAGCGCCCTGGTCATGCCGAACAGGCTGAAGAGGAGGATCCCGATCGCCGGCAGGGCCAGGTTGAAGTCGATCAAGCTGTGCAGGCCCAAGGCAAAAGACGCCGTGGCCAGGGCCGCCAGCCGCAGCCGTCGTTCGGGCCGCTCCCTGGCGGCTCGGATGACCAGCCCGATGAAAGCTACCCAGGCCAGGATCAGGACTGCCAATCCCAGCGTGCCGGTGGCGATCCAGTGTTCCAGCACGAAGTTGTGGGCATAGGCGCTGTAGTAGGGGTAGGCCTGGAAGGAGTGGTACAGGGCCTCCCAGCCGCCGCCGCCGGCGCCCAGCCAGGGCCGGCTGAGGGCAATGCGCAGGCCGTCCTGATTGTAGACCAGACGCTGGAGGAGGTTAATGTCGGTACGGGTGATGTCGACCAGCCGCCCCAGGGCCGGCGCAACGCGGCCAAGAACGGTCGCACATACGGCCAGCCCCGCCAAGCCGACCAAGATACCTATCGCTCTCACCTTGCCCGAAAGCCGGAGAGGAATGTCGAGCACCCTTCCTCCCGCCAGGGCAACCAGCCCGCCCCCCAGCAGCCAGCCGCCGACGGCCAGGACTGTCCCCTGCTGCACTGCCTGTCCCACCCGGCCGGCGGTGATCCCGCCCAAGAGCAGGGCCAAAGCCAGCTGGGACGCCGGCCGGAGCCGCCGCCCGGGAGGAAGGGCCACCAGAAAGAGCCCTACCACGGGAACCATGACCAGCGTGGCGCCGCGGGACAGGGCCAGCAGCATTCCCACGGCCAGGAGGAAGGCTGCGGCCCCGTAGAGATGTCGCCGGGGCGAGGCTGATGACTCCTCCCGGCGGAGCAGGGCCAGGAAGAGCAGCGCACTGAGGTAGGCAGCCAGGGTGTTTGGATACTGAAGACTGGACGCCAACCGGCCGGCGATGACCGCCCCCGTCACCTCGACCATGCCGGTGAAGGCAGCCAGACCGACCACTACCACCCCCACCGCCCCGGCCACCAGAACGTCCAGGAGAACGGCCAGGCGCCCGTTCACCGCCTGGGTGGCTACCAGCCAGTAGGTCGCCAGGTAAGCGCTGAACTTGAGGGCGTCGCCGACGGCCGCCCGGAGGTTGACGGCCACCGGAAGGCTCAGCACATAGGTGAGGCTCAAGGCCAGGACGGCCCCGTCGAGGAGCCGCCAGTGCCAGGGCGGGTCGCCCAGGGTGGCCCGGACAGCCCAGGAGAGGGCGAAGAGCCCGGCGAGCACGATGATGGCGGTGAGATGCTCGGCCGGAAAGTACAGGCCGCGGAAAAAGGGGGCCAGGAAGAGGATGCCCAGGGTCCCAAGCCAGAGCCCGGACCGGGCGACAACGCCCGGTGAAGGCAGCCGCAAGCTGAAGGGTGCCGGGGCAGGGGTCGCCGGTGCGGGTTGCCGCGGTGTTCGCTTCTTCTTGGCCACCGTCTGTCCTCCCGCCGGGCCTGGTCACGGAAGCTCTGTTTCGGCAGTCGCCGACTCAGCTCCTGCCCGGGCCGCCGGCTGGCGGCAATTGGCTGGACTTGGGGTGGGCTACGGAAGGAGGGGCGCTCACGCGCCCCTCCCCACTTCACGTACCGTCTAGCTCAGTCTAGTGAGGCGTCCAGGTGGTCTGGGTGAACTTCCGGAAGATGGCCAGGACCCGGAGATCCGTGCCACTTACGGTGGCGAAGTACACCCGGTCGCCCACCTTGAGGTCGGCAGTCGGGATGAAGGCTCCGATAGCGCCAGCCGTGGTCGACTGGTAGGCGATGAAGTCAGCGTGGGTCACCAGGTAGTTGTGGGTGAGTCCGAGAGCCTCATCGTATACCCGGATGCTCACCACGTTGTTAGTGGCGTCGACGGAGAAGACTTGGCCCCTCTGGATGCCGGTGATACCGCTGATAACCGGAGCCCAGAGGATCTCGAAGTTCGTGACCTCACCGGTCGCCGCACTGACCGTGATCTTACCGATCTTGCCGATCTCGTTCGGCCAGGTGTGCGCGTAGCTGATGTAGGCCACCGAACTGCCCCTCATGTCGAAGGTCACGTTGTACTTGCCGCCCGTCGGCCCGGTGGCCGCGCTGACGACCTTGACGTAGTTGGTGGACAGGGTCGCCGCCAACTGCACCCGGGCGTCGCCGGCCTTGTTGAGGCCGTAGATGACGGTCGAGCCAGCCGTCGGCAGCGTGGGATCGGTTGTCAGCTGCACGTACCATTTGAGTTCCTTGGTCGTACCGTCGGCCAAACGGAGGGTGAAGTACCAGGTGAACTTGCCGGCCTCCGTGTAGACGCGGCGGTCGCTCACCCAGGCGCCCTGGACCGTCTGGCGGATGGCCTCGATGTTGACGGCCTCGCTCAGATCGGCGGTAGCGGCATCCTTGGTGGCGATGTAGGCGACGTCGTTGGCCTTGAGGTCGCCCAGGGCCGCAGCCGTGCCGTTAAGGGTGATGACGGTGCTCACCTTGAAGTAGGTGTCGTCCTCGAGCGTGATGCGGCTGTCTTGAGTCCAGCCGGCGACGCCCTTGACGTCGACCTTCTTCACCAGCTTGTTCAGGATGTTGACCCGGAAGGCGTCAACGAAGACGGCCTTCCCGTCGGCAGTGTTGATGTTGACCGCGTCGCCGTTGGCAAGCTGGCCACCCTCGGTCATGGCAGCATCAGCACCCTTGTTGAGGCTCAGGGTGGTGGTGCCGACAGTGTATACGACCTTGGTGCCGTCAGCCAGAACCAGGTATTTGGTGGTGCCGGTATTGTCGTACTCCTTGAAGGTACCCTTGACGACGTTGACCGGCGTGAAGGGCTCCACGAAGACAACCTTGCCCAGCGCGTTGGCGACAGCGCGAACGTTGGTGTTGTATAGATCGGCGAAGGCTGTGTAGTTCCAGAGGTAGACGCTGTCCGCTAGCGCACGGGCGTGGCCGCCAACTATCAAGGTCTTGCCGGCGGCGTTGAAGGCACCGGCTAGGCCGGTCCACTGCCTACGAGGAGGCGCGGCATCACCGGTATCCCTCAGGATCTTCTCGGCCCCAGCCGGGTTGTAGCCGGCGCCGGTGCCGGTGCCGCGCTTGATGTCCATCGCGTTGTAGACGAAATGGGCAACCTCACCGCGGGTGGCCGGCAGCATGGCGAAGGCGTCAACTTTGCCGATGATGCCGAGGTCGTAGCCGGCGATCATGTAGTTGACGGGCCACATGCCAATGACGCCGGGATCGTGCCCGGTGGCCCGGACCAGCATGGCCAGGGCTTCGGCGTGGGTGACGTTGTCACTGCCGCCGAAGCGGCCGTCACCGTAGCCCTTGATGATGCCCATGCTCACGGCCACGTTGACGTGACCCCAAGCCCAGGTCGGGACCTCGTCGGTGAAGGTCGGCTGGTAGGTCGACAGGGCGACCGCCAGCTGCTCCCGGCCGAGCATGCGAACGACCACCATGCAGAACTCGGCCCGGGTGATGGGGGCGTCCGGACGCACGATGGTGGTGCCGGCGTCGCCCATCATGATGCCCAGCGCCCGCGCCATGGTCAACTCCTTGGCGTAGGCGTGGCCGCCGATGTCGGTGAAGGCCTTACCGGCGACGGTAGAAGCGAACGCCGTCCCGGCGAGCCCACAGACCATCGCGACTATCAGGGCCGTCACGAGAGTCTTGCGCAAACTGCGCATCCACATATCCTCCCTTGGTCGCAAGATGTTCCCCTTCAGTCACAGTAGATCGTTGCCGTTGGAAAAGCATAAGGGGTACTCTGGGTGGGCCCTCACCTCCTTGGTCTTGCTCTAAGAGCCCGGGGGCGACCCCGGGAAAACTGGCGCCGGCTATATCTCTTTGGGTGCTGCCAGTTTTCGGTCTGGAAGTTTCGCCAGCTCCTGCTTTGGTTCCTGCTAGCTACCCTTCCATAATCTACGGGAGTTGCTGGCAATCTTACGGGGGTCGTCGCCGCCGGGGCTTGCACATCATTCTACCACCTGCTGCCAGTGGCGTCAACGGGTCCCATAGCTAGGTAACGGTTCTACCCGGATTGCCAAACTCCTCCTGGCGATTCTGACTTTTCGTCTTTCTGCCTCATAGACGCCGGTCCGGCCCTGGTAGTTCCGGTACGGTCACCGTTCCCCGGAGGACCTCGACCGCCTGCCCACCTACCCGGACTCCTTCCACCCGGGAGAGGTGCATGTCCACTTCCACCTCGATCCGGCTCTCTCGCCCCAGGATATGCCCTTGCTCGGCCAGGAACGACAGTACGGCGGTCCCGTCGGGGGAGGCCGGAGGTACCGCGACCGCCCGGTTGAGAGCGAGGTAGGCGCCAAGGGCGCCGTTGGCAGTGCCGGTGGCCGCCTCCTCGGGGATGCCGGCGGCGGGCGCGAAGTCGCGGGTATGCACCAGGGCGGCCGGATCCACGGTCTCGAAGCAGAAGGCGTGCACGCTGACGATGTCCCGGGCCCGGCACCAGGCGGCCAGCCGGGCGTGATCGGGCCGTAGCGAGTGAAGGGCGGCCAGCGAGGGCAGGGGCACCAGGAGATCGGGCAGCCCGGTGGAGACCACCTGCAGGGGCAGGCCGGTGCGGGCCAGGCCGGCGGGATCCGCCCCCAGCAGGGGAGCCACCTCGGCCGGATCGACCTCCCCCAGCACCTGCGGCGGCGCCTGCGCCATCATGACCCGCTGGGGGTGGCCGGGCCGGCCGGACACCTCGACCGGCAGGATGCCGGCGCCCGTCTCCTGGGTGAAGCGGGTGCGGCCGGCAGGAAGGCGGCCGCAAACGGCCAGCAGCCAGAAGGTGGCTATGGTGGCGTGGCCGCAGAGATCCACCTCGCGGGCGGGAGTGAAGAAACGGACCCGGAAGTCGGCCCGCGGGGAGGGAAAGACAAAGGCCGTCTCGGACACGTTCATTTCCCGGGCAATGAGCCGCATGGCCTCTTCGGTAAGTCCCCGGGCGTCGGGGACCACGCCGGCGGGGTTGCCCCCGAAGGGGGTGGCCGTGAACGCGTCGAGCTGGTAAATAGCGTAGGACCGCACGTCAGGCGGGGTAGACCCCTGCCTCCTCGGGGCCAGGTTGCAGCCTGCCTTGCCCCAGGAATTCGCCGGAGCACTTCGAGTCCCTTCCGCCTGGTGCGCCCCCCGTAAACAGGGGGACGGACCGGGGTACCGTAGGAGGGATGGGACCCCGAGAAGGGTTTGGGCGGCCGAATGGGGAACCGGCCAGGCGGGAGGTCTCAGAAAACCGTGTCCGGTCGCTGGGACGATTACGTCGCAACCTGGAGAAGACGCCTGGCCGCCGAACGGGCATCGCGGCGCCAGGATCTTGACCGCGCGAAACGCGATGCGCGGAAGATGGCCCGGATCCTGGCCAGGGAGTTTGGAGCGCGCCGGGTGTGGCTATTTGGCTCGGTGGCGACCGGTGACGTATTTCACACCCAGTCGGACATCGATCTTGCCGTTGAAGGCGTTGACGATGACCGCTGGACCGAAGTGGAACGCCGGCTGGAAGAGGTCAGCCGCTTCGCCTTCGACCTGGTTGCGATCGAGCAGGCCTCCCCCACCCTTCGCGAGCGGGTGTTCCGGGAGGGGGTGATCCTCCACGATGGCTCCCCGCGGACGCTTTAGCCGCCTGTCGGCCCAACTCGGCGACGGCCTTGACGCGCTCCGGGTGATCGCCGAGGAGGTAGCGGCCGCCCGCACGACCTGGAGGGCCAGCAGCCTAGCCGGCTGGAGTTGAGCGGGCTGGCCCACCAGGTGGGACTGTTCTACACGGCTGTCGAGGACCTGCTGGCCCATGTGGCGCTGGTCTTTGACGAAGAAGTCCCGCGAGGTGAGCACTGGCACCGGGAACTGCTGAGGGGGGCGGCGCTGGAGTTGCCCGGTCTTAGACCGGCCGTCCTCGGTGCCGACCTGACCAACGAACTCGACGAGTACAGGCGTTTCCGGCACCGAATCCGCCACGTGTACCTCCCGCCGGTCCCCGACTGGCACAAGATGGCCCACCTGGTGGACCGGCTGGCAGACGTCCATGGCGAACTCGATCGGCAGGTCAGGCAGTTCATTGCCTTTCTCCAGCACCTCGCCGGGTCCACTTGAGTCGCAGCCGCCGATCCCTAGAGGTTCAGGGAGCACTACTCCCACCCCGTCACGCGGGGTACACCCCTCGCTCCTTCCCGGCCAGGTCGCAGTCGACTCCGGTGCGGGCCGCCTGCCGCTCCTGGAGGAACTTCAGGGCGACCTGGGGGAAGAGGGCTACCGACAGCACGTCCTCTTCTTGTTCCAGGTAGGGCGCGGCCTGGCGGCGGGCTTCCTCGAGCCCGGGCGCCAGTTGGTCGGCGGGGCGAACGGTTATCGGCTCCTCGTCGCCGATGACCCGGCGGCGCACGTCCGGGTCCACCTGGCCGGGGGGCCGGCCGTAAAGCCCCTTCAGGTAGGCGCGGGTCTCCGAGGACACCATCTGGTAGCGCTCGCCGGTGAGCACGTTCAGCACCGCCTGGGCGCCGACGATCTGGCTGGAGGGCGTGACCAGGGGGGGGTAGCCCAGGTCGGCGCGTACCCGGGGCACCTCCGCCAGGACCTGGGGCAGGCGGTCGAGGGCGTTCTGCTGGGACAGCTGGGAGTGGAAGTTGGAGATCATGCCGCCGGGGATCTGGTAGATCAGCACGTTGGTGTCCAGCTGCTGGCCGACGTCGGAAGCGGCGTAGGTCCCGCGGACCCCCCGGAAGTAGTCGGCGATGGCGGAGAGCAGTTCCAGGTCCAGGCCGGTGTCGCGGGGCGTGCCCTGGAGGGAGGCGACCAGGGACTCGGCCGGGGGCTGGGAGGTGGACAGGGCCAGGGAGGAGATGGCGGTGTCCACCACATCTACGCCCGCCTCGGCAGCTTTCAGGTAGGCCATGGAGGCCATGCCGCTGGTATAGTGGCAGTGGAGCTGTACCGGGAGGTCCAGCTCGGCCTTGAGCCGGGCCACCAGCTCGTGGGCAACGTAGGGGGTGATCAGGCCCGCCATGTCCTTCACGCAGATGGAGTGGGCCCCCATGGCGGCCAGCTCCCCGGCCAGGCCCACGAAGTGGTCCACGTCGTGGATGGGGCTAATGGTATAGCACACCGTGGCCTGGACGTGGGCCCCGGCGGTGGAGGCCACCTCCATGGCCAGGGCCATGTTCCGGGTGTCGTTGAGGGCGTCGAAGACCCGGATGATGTCCAGGCCGTTGTCAACCGAGCGGCGGACGAACTCCCGGACGACGTCGTCAGGGTAGTGGCGGTAGCCGACCAGGTTCTGCCCCCGGAGCAGCATCTGCAGCTTGGTGCGGGGAAACGCCTTGCGGATGGCCCGCAGGCGCTCCCAGGGATCTTCGCCCAGGAAGCGGAGGCAGGTGTCGAAAGTGGCGCCGCCCCAGACCTCCAGCGAGTGGAAGCC
The DNA here is from genome assembly GCA_031082145.1 of bacterium. GTDB lineage: Bacteria > Bacillota > Sulfobacillia > UBA995 > UBA995 > Ess09-15. The sequence goes on from JAVHLP010000016.1 coordinate 16,625, forward strand.
GGCGGCGTCCAGTTTCTCGGCGATGGGCAGCATGTCGGCGGTACGCATCCGGGTGGCCAAAAGCGACTGGTGGCCATCGCGGAGGGTGGTGTCGGTAAGGGCCAGGGGCCTGTTCATGGGTCACCTCGTCTAGAAGATGTCGGGGATGGGAACGCCCTGGACGCCGATCCGGACGACGGCCGCGATCAGCACGACCAGGAACACGAAGAACGCCCCCAGGGGGATGAGAACCACCGCCAAGGCCCGCCCGGTGGTGAGACGGTGGGCTTCGCGAACCGCCAGCAGCTGCAGGACGAACACCCAGGCGAACAGGGCCAGCCGGGTTAGCGTCCCCAGCCAACCGGCGACCTGGGCCAGCAGGCCGGCGGGGGCGAGCAGGGCCGAGGGCACCTGGGCCAGGGCCAGGGCCGCCAGCAGGCCGCGGCCGTTACCACCGCCACCCAGGAGTTCGGCGACCAGGTTGAGCACGGCGGCCTGACCGAACAGGACGAGCAGGCTCGCCAGCAGGCCCACCAGGGTCAGGCCCAGCCTGTGGCCGGGGAAGCCGGCCAGCGAGGATGCGCCGGCGACGGCCATGGCGGCCAGACCCAAGGTGAGCGGCAGGGCCAGGTGGCCGGCGGCCGCGCGGCGGAGGGTGGTCACGGGATCGAATAAGATGCCGGAGACCAGGTCAAGCGCTTTCATGGCCCCACTCCGGGGATCAGCGACTGGACCGACCGGGCCAGTGTATGCAGGGAACCGGCCAGGGTCTCGACCGCTCCCAGCAGGCGTTCCAGGGGGCGGCGGCGGCCGAGCTCACGCACCCTGTAGGCCCGGAGGCCGGCCAGGGCGGCCGCCTCTTCCACCGCCTGGGGGAAGTTGCCGGTGCGGTCGGCCAGGCCCAGGGCCACCGCCTGGCGGCCGGTGAAGACGCGGCCGTCGGCCAGTTCCAGCACCCGCTCCCGCTGCAGACCGCGGCCCTCGGCCACCACGTCCACGAACTGCTCGTAGATATCGTCCACCATGCCCTGGAAGATGGCCCGTTCCTCGTCGGTAGGGGGACGCCGAGTAGACCCCATGTCCTTGTGGGGGCCGCTCTTGAAGATCTCGAACTCCATCCCCAGCATCCGGTAGAGTTCCTGCAGGGTCGCCGTCTCTATGTACACCCCGATGCTGCCGGTGAGCGAGCCGGGATTGACCACCACCAGGTCGGTGAGACAGGCCACCCAGTAGGCGCCGGAAGCCCCCACGTCGGCTATGGCGGCCACCACCGGCTTACCGGCCTCGCGGAGACGCGAGACCTCGCGGGCGATCTCCTGGGCGCCGGCGGCGCTGCCGCCGGGGCTGTTGATGCGGAGAACCACCGCCCGGATGGAGGGATCGCGGCGAGCCTCCTGGAGGAGAGAGAGAATGCGATCCGATCCGGAGACTGACGTGAAGAAGTCCTGGGCCGATCCGCCGGCGGTAATGGCCCCCTCCAGCCGGATGACCCCTACCTCCGGGCCCCGCCCGGCCGCGGGTCCCCCGGGTCCGGCCAGGACCAGGACCAGGAGCGACGAGCCGACCAGGAAGATCAGGATCAGGGTGCCCAGGTTTCGCCGGGGCAAGCCTCCCACCTCCCGCCGTCAGGCTTCGCCGGTGACCGCCGCCGTCCCTGCCGCGACCGGGTCCCGGCTACCGGCGGCGAGGATGCCGGTCCCCGCCCGGAGGGCGGCCGGGCGCCCCCCCTTGAGGTAGAGGCGGGGAACCCGGGCGTTGACGGTGGTGCGCCGGGCGTGCAGGGTGACTTCCTCGCCCACGGCCAGGCCGGCGAAGCCGGTGACGTCCACCACGGTGTGGGCCATGCCGGGACGTCCCACCCGGGGAGCCAGACGTCCCCGGATCTCCACCGCCCCGTTGGCCGGGGATAGCCGCATCCCCAGCCGGCCCAGAACCGCCCGGGCCAGGTGGCGGGCCAGGTTGCCGGAGCGTTCGAGGCGACCCAGGGGTTCCAGCCCCAGACCGTCGGCAAAGCCGGCCGGCACCACGGCCACCCGGCTGCCCCGGGGCAGCCGGCGTTCGCCGCCGTAGCCGGTGGCAGACCCGGGGAGGACGTCGTGCAGGGCGACCAGCCGGGCCCGCAGCCGCCAGGCCGGCCGCAGGTCGAGTCCGGGCCGGGGCCGCCCCTCGGGCCACAGCCCGTAGATGAGGTTGCCCGCCCGGACCAGGTCCAGGTGGGTGTCCGGGCAGAGCAAGATCGCGGCGCTGGCGGCGGCGTGGGCCAGCGGTGGCCGGCGGCCGAGGTCGGTCAACCGCTCCAGGAGGGACCGGAAGGGGGCGAAGCGCCGGGCCAGCAGGCGGGGGCGGTGAGCGCCGAGATGAGTGTAGACGCCCCCGGTGGCGGCTTCTTGCAGGATGGCCTCCGCCTCGCCGGGGGTCACGCCGAAGCGGCCGAAGCCGGTGTCCACCTTCAGGTGGCAGGCCGGGCCCAGGCGGCGGGCCACGGCGGCCCCGGCCGCGGTGGCGGTCAGAGCGTACTCGGGGTAGAGGTCCATCTCCTCTTCCAGCGGGGGGTTGAAGACGAGGATGGGAGCGTCCAGGCCCGCCTCCCGCAGTTCCATGGCTTCGGGGACGGTGCTCACGCCCAGCCAGCGGGCTCCGGCGGCGAGGGCAACGCGGGCCACCGTCACCGCTCCGTACCCGTAGGCGTCGGCCTTGACCACCGCCATCAGCAGGGGCGGCCGCTCCCGGCCGGCGGAGAGGAAGAAAACGAGCTGGCGTACGTTGTGGGCGATGGCGTCGAGATCTATCTCCGCCCAGAGCTGTCCGGGGACCGGCACAGGGAGCCCCTCCCCGGGCTAGGCTGCCGGCAGAGGCTCCCGATCATTCATCCCAGTGTTCGGTGTCCTCGGACCACGCCTCTTCGCAGGCGCCGGAAGGTTCGGGATCCTCCGGCGGCAAGGCGTCCTCTTCGGGCCACTCCAGCCGGGGGGTGGCGGCGCGCTCGGGCCGGCGCCGGGGGGACCACTGGCGGAGGCCCCAGAGGCCGCCGCCGAGGTGTTGCAGGCGGCCGTCCAGGTTGATCTCGGTGTGGATGATGGCGGCGACCCTGGCGGGGGTCTCGGCCCGCACCACTCCCCGGGCCGCGATCAGGGGGAGCAGATCTTTGAACAGCATGGGCTTCCCGTTTTCGCGGAGCAGCGAGCAAGCCACGTCGCCGACGGTCTCCCTCGGGAGCTTCCAAGGCGCCTCGCCCAAGGGACCTCACCTCGCAGGAACCATTTTCGCCGTCATTGTACACCTGGCCAGGCCGGCGAGCAAGAGTTTATCGACCTACGTTCAGCAGCACCCGCTGCAGGGTGAAGCCGGCGCGAACCTTGTAGACCCGGATGGTATCGGCGGCCACCGCGACCGGTCCTTCCGGGGTGAACTCAACGTAGAGCAAGACCAGGCTCATGGGGATGTCGCCCCGGGCGGCGATCCCGCGGACGCCGGCCGCCCCGGCGGTGCCCGGGTTCACGAGCACCGAACCTCCCGCTTCGCGGACGTTCAGGACGTGAAGATGGCCGGACACGATCACCGGGACCCGGCCGGCAAAGCGGTTGACGGTGGCGGGAACGTGGCTGACCAGCAAGAAGGGGGGCTCGACGAGGCCGTCCAGCGTCTGTTCGATGGTGGCGGCCAGGCTCTCGATGCCATCCGGGGGGATGCTGGGGTCGCTGGTCCTGGCCCCCGGGCAGGCGAAACCCAGCACCGTCAGCCCGGCCACCCGGACGGGGCGGCCGTCGAGGACGATGATCCCCAGGTCACGCAGGCTCTCCAGCACCGGCGGGGCCTCGTGGTTGCCCGGGGCCAAGAGGTAGGGCACCCCGAGTTCGGCGATCCCGTCCACCAGCAGGGCCTCCAGGGGGCTGCCGAAGTCGGTCACGTCGCCGGCGTCCACCACGAAGTGGACGCCAAACGACCGGGCGACCTGGGCCATGAAGTCGACGGCGGCGGGATTGTTGTGGATGTCGGCCACCAGGAGCACCCGCACGTCGCCCCGCACCCGGCCCAGGGCCTCCAGGTCGTCCAGGCGCAGGAACATCTGGCGGAGGTTCTCGGCCAGGAACTGCAGCCGCTCGCCGAGCTCGCGGATGCGCACCAGCGACTCCTCAAAGACCCCTACCATCCACGGGGCCCCGCCGATGACACCGGTGTAGCGGGCGGAGGCGAAAGCCTCGCGGTCGTAGGTCAGGTGAGAGACGCCGAGGAGCAGGCCGATGACGAGCAAGCCCACCGCCGCCGCCCGGGCCAGGTCAGCCGGCAGGCGCCGGCCGGAGAAGGCCGCCCCCAGCACGCCGCCCAGCGCGGCCAACACCAGCACCCGGCCGACGAACCGGCGCACGATGGCCGCCACCACGGCCTCCACCCGGGCGGCCGGGTCATCGCCGGCCAGGAACGTCGCCAGGCCGTCCAGGTCCACCTGGTTCAGGCTAACCTGGAACTCCAGGGGGGTCATGTGGGTCTCCGCCTGGATGCTGCCGACCGGCGGGATCAGGATGGTGGTCCGCCCCCGATCGAAGAGCCGCAGCCCCAGCCCCAACTCAAAGGCGTCGGTCTGGTAGCGGGCAGGGCTGCCCAGGGACACCAGTGCCACCACGCCTAACAGGGCAAAGAGGGCGAGCAGGCCGAGGTCGCCGGCGGAGGCGGGAGGGGGCCGCCGCGACCAGAGCGACCGCAGGAAAGACCAGCGGTTGGCCATTGCCCCCTTACTGTTAGCAGTGGCTCCCGTTCACATTCTCGCTGGCGCGCTGACCCCCAGCAGGCCCAGGGTGTTCCGCAAGGCGATCCCGGAGGCCTCGACGAGCGCCAAGCGGGCCCGGGTCAGGGCCGGGTCGTCACCCAGCACCCGGCAGCAGTCGTAGAATTTGTGGAAGGCGGTGGCCAGGTCGGTCGCGTAGCGGGTCAGGCGGTGGGCCTCCATCAGCTCGGCGGCCAGGGCCACCTCGGCCGGCAGGTCGGCCAGCTTGCGGGCCAGGGCGAGCTCGGCCGGATCGGTCAGCAGGCCGGTGTCCGGCCGGCCGGCGTCCCTCCCGGCCGCCTCGCGGAGGATGCTTGAGATCCGGGCGTGGGCGTACTGCACGTAGTAGACGGGGTTCTCGGCCGCCTTCAGCCGCGCCAGGTCCAGGTCGAAGTCCATGGGGCTGTCGTGGGACCGCATCAGGAAGAAGAAGCGGGCGGCGTCGGTCCCCGCCTCTTCCAGGAGGTCCCGCATGAGGATGGTGACGCCCCCCCGCTTGGAGAGGCGGACCGGATCACCGCCCCGCAGGAGACGCACCCACTGCACGGTGAGGATCTCCAGGGTACCCCGGGGATAGCCGAGGGACTCCAGTACCGCCTGCATGCGGGGGATGTAGCCGTGGTGGTCGGGGCCCCAGAGGTTGATCAGCTTCTCGTGCCCCCGGCGCAACTTGTCAACATGGTAGGCGGCGTCCGGCAGCAAGTAGGTGTACTCGCCGTCCGACTTCACCACCACCCGGTCCTTGTCGTCGCCAAAGCGGCTGGAGGCGACCCACTTGGCGCCTTCGCGGGAGTAGAGAACTCCCCGGTCCTCGAGCAGGCGCAGGACTTCCTCGACCGTTCCCGTGCGGCGAAAGGCCGCCTCCCGGAACCAGGTGTCGAAGCGGACACCGTAGGCCTCCAGCTCCTCGCGATGGGACTTGACCAGCCGGTCCACGGCGTACTCGCGGAGGATGGCCAGCCGGCCGGGATCCTCCAGGACCCCCGGGCCCAGGTCCCGCAGGGCTTCGTCGGCCAGGTCGACCAGGTACTCACCGGGGTAGCCACCCTCGGGGATGACCGCCGGCCTCCCCAGCCGTTCCTCCATCCGGGCCTCGAGCGACCGCGCCAGCAACTCCACCTGGCGGCCGGCATCGTTCACGTAGTACTCCCGCTCCACCCGGTGGCCAGACCACTCCAGGGCGGAAGCCAGGGCATCCCCGACCGCCGCGGCCCGGCCCGCCACCAGTACCAGCGGCCCGGTAGGGTTGGCGCTGACGAACTCGAGCAGGACGCGCCGGCCCCGGCCGGCGTCGCTCCGCCCGTAGTGGCGGCCCAAGCGGAGCACCTGCTCCAGCGCTTGCCCCAGCCAGGCGGGGTCTAGCCGGAAGTTCAGGAAGCCAGGTCCCGCCACCTCCAGTTGCCGCACCCGGGTGCCGGTGGCGTCGAAGCGGCCGGCCAGGGCCTGGGCCAGGGACCGGGGAGACCGCCCCAGCCGGCCGGCCAGCGCGAGGGCGAGGTTGCTGGCGAAGTCGCCGTGTGCGGGATCCCGGGGCACCTCCACGGTGGCGGGCGGCAACCCCTGGCCGGCTCCCATCTCCAGGGCTACCGCCCGGTCCAGGGCCTCCCGGAGTTCCCGCTGTACCTCGAAGATAACCGGGGTCTCCATCGCGTCTCAACCTCCAATGGCCAGCAGGGCCTCGCGGACTAGTTTGGCCGCCAGGACCGCGGCTAGGTCCCCGGGATCGGGAGCGACCTCCACCACGTCCAGCCCGACCACCCGCCGGCCCCGGAGAGCCCGGACCGCTTCGAGGAGCTCGGCGGCGGACGCCCCTCCCGGCTCGGGTGTTCCGGTACCGGGGGCAAAGGCGGGGTCGGCCACGTCGATGTCAACGGTGAGGTAGACCGGCCGGTCCCCGGTCGCCTCCAGGACGGCCGCCAGCGACGGGCCCAGCCGGCCCGGCCATAGGTGGGTATGCTCGGCGGCGTAGGCCATCTCCTCCCGGGAGGCCGACCTCACCCCGAGCTGGTGCAGCGAGCGGGGCGGGATCGCCTCGGCAACCCGCCGCATGACGGTGGCGTGGGAGAGAGGCTGGCCCTGGTAGCCGTCCCGCAGGTCGGCGTGGGCGTCCAGCTGTAGGACGGCCAGGCCGGGGTGCCGGGCCGCCAGGGCCCGCACCGCTCCCAGGGTCACCAGGTGCTCGCCCCCCAGCATGACCGGGACTTGGCCACGGCCCAGGCTCGCCACCCATTGCTCGATGAAGGCGACCGCGGCGGCGGGGTCCTCCGGCAGGGCCAGGTCGCCGGCGTCGTGCAGGTAAAGGTCTCTCAGGTCGGCGTCCAGGTCGGGACTGTACTCCTCCAGGACGTGGGAGACTTCCCGGATGCGCCCCGGTCCCCGGGCCGTCCCCTTGCGGAAGCAGGTGGTCACGTCCAGGGGAGCCCCAAAGAGGACCAGGGCTGCCTCCTGGAGGGGAGCCCGGGCGGCGATGAAACAGCTGTCCACGTCCTTTACTCCTTGATGAGTTCTTCCACGAACCGGGGCAGCACGAAGACCGCTCGGTGCAGGGCGGCCGTGTAGTACCGGGTGGGCAGGCGGTCCGCCATCGGGCCGGGCACCGCCTCGTCCAGCGGGTCCCGCCCCAGCGAGCCCACGGTGAAGCTCCAGGACCAGTTGGAGTAGGTGGGAACCTTGGCCGTGTACAGCCGGGTCACGGGGAAGCTCCGGGCGATCCCCCGGAAGGCCTTGAGCGTGGTCTGAGGGGTCACCCAGGGACACTCGGTCTGGGCGGTGAACACGCCGCCGGGGGCCAGGGCCCGGGCCACGGCGGCGTAGAAGTCCTCGTGGAACAGCCCCACCGCCGGCCCCACGGGGTCGGTGGAGTCGACCAGGATGACGTCGAAGTCACGGGCTTCGGCCATCCGCCGGATGCCGTCGGTGACGTTTATGCGCACCCGGGGATCGTCCAGGGCCCCGCTCAGGGTCGGCAGGTATTGGCGAGCGGCGGCGATCACCCGCTCGTCGATCTCCACCAGCTCGACTTCCTCGACCGCGGGGTGGCGCAGGATCTCCCGCACCGACCCGCCGTCGCCACCTCCCACCACCATGACCCGCCGGGGCCGGGGATGGGTGAACATGGGTACGTGGACCAGCATCTCGTGGTAGACGAACTCATCCTTCTCGGTCGTCTGGATGATGCCGTCCAGTACCAGCATCCGGCCGAACTCGAAGGTATCCAGTACGGCCAGTTCCTGGTAGGGAGTCTTCTCCCGGTGCAGCGTCCCCCTCACCCGCAAGCCCAGGGTGAAGTCAGGGGTATGGATCTCGGTGAACCACAGTTCCAGCGCTCCCGCCTCCCCTCAGTACCAGAGAGCCACGCCGGCGAAGACGGCGCCGACGCGGGCAACGGTGTGTTCCACCCCTCGCACGTGCAAGGCGTCCACCTGCAAGCCGCGGCTGGCCAAGGCCTCCCGGGCCATAGCGGTCACCGCCGCCTCGGCCTCCTCCCGGCCGGAGCAGCCGGAGGTCTCCATGATCACGCCCCAGCCCTCGGGTGAGAGAGCCACCGCCACCGCCGCCGCGATCAGCTGCCCGGGCTCGGTGGAGGTGATGGCGCCGTAGGCGGTGGGTACCAGCGTGCCCGGCGCGAGGTCGAGACGATCCACCATGCGGGTGCCGGGGGGAAGGATGCTGGTCACCCGGATCAAGTTCAGATTGCCGATGCCGGCCCTCAGCAAGGCCTGGTCAAACGCGTTAAGCGGGGTGCCGCCCTCGGCGGCGGCGGCCAGCAAGGTGTACTTGGTCGGCGTGGCCAGCACGGCCATCCCTCCTTGTCGGTGCACGGGAGTATTATAGCAGAGGGAAGGGAGGGAAGGAAACCGCCCGGCCCCGGCAGTCGGCCGGGTTCAGCCGCCGAGCAGGCCGGCCAGTCCCCGATGGTCGCGGCTGAAGAGCGTGATGCCCTCGGCGAGGGCGGGCCTCACCATACCCCAGCCTTCGCCCGCGGCCCGGCGGGCCTCGGCCAGCGTATAGGGGAAAACCTCCACGCCAATCCCCAGTCTGGTTGGCTTGTACCTCACCAGCCGGTCCGTGAAGGTCAGGCAACTCTCCTCTAACAGGACGAGAACGTCGGCGTCGCTCATGGCCGTGGCGTCACCTCGCGCCAGAGAGCCGAACAAGATCACCGCCAGGACGTTCGGGTCTTCCGCCAGGCCACTTGCCCATGAGCGCAGCCGGTCCAGGGCACCGGCCCGGTCAAGCTTCCAGACTCTTGTTCTCACAAAAAGCCAGCACCTCTCGGGCCAGACCGATGGCCTGCAGGGCCTCGTCCGGGGCGTAATGCCGGGAAGCCGGGCCGGCCGGATGAGCGTCCGGGTACCGGGTGGGAATGTAGTACTTGTCAAGTACCCTGGCCTTCTCCAGCAAGGCGGGCTGCGGCCGGGCCTTGTCTGGTAAGGTGGATAGCAGGTCGAGAAGCGAGTGCCCCCAGGCCACCTGGCCCCACCGCAGGTGAAGGGCTTTGAGGGCCGCCTCGCCGGCCTGGTGGGCGGCGAAGCAGGCCCAGGCATGGTCGCCGGCCTGTACACTGTGCTCGGCGTGGCGGAGGTTGTCGTGAGCCTGGTCCAGCCAGTCGCGGTACCGGTTCACCCGCAATCCCCCCGTCCGGAGAACCCTGCGCCCCGACCGTTCACCTTCAGTATAACCTGGCGATGGCGGGGGGGGAAAGCACTATGGCGCTACAGCAGGGCGGACGGCGAGACCCGCTCAACCCCTAGCCGGTCGAAGTCCCGGTCGAACGAGCACACCGCTTCGCCGTGGGTCCGGACAAGCTCGGCCAGGAAGGCGTCCACAAAGGGTACGTTGCGGTCCTCCATCTGGCCAAGAGCGCTGACCAACAGACCGCCGTCCTGGGTTACCACACCCTCAGCCATTATCAGCGAGACCAGCGCTTGTGAGATCTGCCGGCGGGAGAAGCCATAGTAGGAATCCAAAACCCATGCCGCCTCGGCAACGACCAGCGGGCACAGGCGCAGTTCGAACTCACCCTCCTTGGCCCGGAGGAAGACGGCGAGGGCAGCCCTGGCCTGCTCGGGCTGGTCCCGGGTCAAGAACCGGATCAGCACGTTGGCGTCCAGCCAGAGCGGCCGCATTACTCCTCCCGCCCCTTCTCCAGGCGGTACCTGGCAATGGCCTCGGCGACCTCCTTCTTGATGGCCTCATCGCCGGGGTAGGTCCGGGTGGCCGGAAGCGAGCCGTACAACTCGGGGATCGCTCTGACCCGAAAGGGACGGATCGTCACCTCCATCTCCTGTTCAAGGTGAAACTCCAGGTAGTCTCCTGGTTTCAGATCCATCCGGCGCCGCACAACGGCCGGAATCGTGACCTGCCCCTTACTCGTGATCTTGGCCCTTGTCATTGACCGACCTCCTTACATAGCATTCTACGCCTTCCCCCCGTGTTGTCAAGGTAACGTGCGTCAGCGGTTTCTAGACTACAGTCTTGATTGGCGATCGAAGATGCTGATAGGATAGTTGGGAGGGGATGCCGGTGGCCAGAGTCAAGATTGGGACTGCCCTTGACGGTGCGCTGCTGGCCAAGGTCAGGGACTTGGCGACCCGGGAACACAAGAACATTAACCAGATCATCGAGGAGGCGCTTGAGCAGCACTTGGCCACCAGGGACCTGCCGGGCCGTTTGCAGGCCGTGCGGCGTAGCAGGGGCCGGCTGCAGGCATCACCCGAATTGGTCAGAGAAATCCTGGCGGAGCCCTACCTTGGCATTTGAGGAGTTGCCACCCGGCCAGACGATAGTCATCGACGCGAACATCTTCGTGTACCACTTCTCGGGGGTGTCGGTGGACTGCACCCGACTACTGGAACGCTGTGCCGCTGCCGACTTGGTCGGTGTTACCCCAGCCCACACAGTGCTGGAGGCAGCTCATCGCTTGATGCTTCTGGAAGCCGTGACCAAGGGCATCGTTACTCGCGGCGATGTGGCCCGGAAGCTTGCCGAAAAGCCGGAAGCGGTAATGCAGCTGACCGAATACTCCCGGCAGCGTCATGGCCATCGGCGAGATGGGCGTCAACGTTGTTCCCATGAGCTTCGCGATGTGGCGGGCAGGAACTCGGTACCAGCAACGTTACGGACTCTTGAGCAACGACTCGGTTCTCGTGGCTTGTTGCACTGAGATCGGTTGCGACAACTTGGCGAGCGGGGATGCCGCTCTCAGGCGGATCAAGGCAGTCCGGCTCTATGAGCCTGCCGATATCGCGTGAACGTGGATTCCCGGGCGGCCTGCGGAAGAGTCGGCCGCCGGTGCTGCCGCGAACAGAGTTCTCGAATCTTGCCCCCGAGGTGACAGCGTGCCCCTGGACCGCCGCAGCCCGCTGGAGGAAATGCCCGAGGCCAACTACCTGGTAGGTCACCAGGACGGGGCCTACTATCGCCTGATCGTTCGCTTCTTCTACGAACGTCACCGCGCCCACGCCAACTACGTTCGGTCCGACGAGATCAAGGCTCACTTGCAGCAAGTCTTTCCCGACTACGGCGAGACAGCCTGCCTACGGCACTTGGACCAACTGGAACGCTGGCGGCTGGTCCGGCTCCTGCCGGAGCAGTCTCGACCGCGCAACCTCCTTGAGTTGAGGCAGCGGCCCCGGACCTACCAGGCCGAGCGGCTGACCCTCAAGTTGGAGGAACTCCGGGTGAGAGAAGAGGCGGCTGCGAGCGCGGCCGCCTCGCTCAACCCGACCGCCCTAGACGATTTGGTCGAGCGTTTGGAAGACCTGGTGAAGGGGCTAGCCGAAACCGGAATCGAGACAGGGGAAGAGCATATCTACGAGCTGTGGCAAAGCGCCTGGCGGGCCTTTGAGGGTTTCGCCCGGGACGTAGAGACATACCTGGCCGACCTGCCCCGCCACAAGCCACAACAGACGCTGGACTACCTCGGTTTCATGGGATACCGCGACTTGGTCACCCGCTATCTCTCGGAGTATGCCCGCCGGCTCTTTGATCGCAAGGGGTACTTGCGCCACCTCCTGCTTGATCTGCCCGCCGTGGCCGACCGGTTAGCCAGCAGGCTGGCGGCGGTGGCGTCTCGCCAGGTGCGGGCCGACGGCTCCACTCCCGGGTTCGATGCCGAGCGGGATCGGTACCTGGGGGACCTGGCCGCCCTTCAAGGGTACTTCACCGAGGGCGGGGATGCGGAGACCCTCCTCGAGCGGGCCCAGGGATGGGTGGCCGAGGTGACCCGCCACGCCCGGCGGCTCAGCGAGCAACACCGCGGGGGCACGGTCCGGGAGCAGACTCTGCTGGAACTGGGCCGCAGGTTTGCGGGTCTCACCAGCGGGGTGGAAGCTCAGAGTCTGGCCCAGGTTGCCTTCGGGGCTACCCTGCCGCTGCACTGGAGAGGACCCGCTCCCGCTTCAGTGTCGGCTGTGGCCTGGGCGATCCCACCCGTTAGAATACGCCTGCAGCCTGTCCGCAGGGGACAGCGGCTGCGCGTCCCAACCGACCCCACTATCGATCGGACGGCCGAGCAGTTCCGGCGCCTGCTCGAGGAGTCCCGCCAGCGGGAGCGCGCCGCAAGGGAGCTAGCCGCCTTGTTCGGACCAAATATGACCCTTAACCTGGGCCGACTCCGGGTACCGGAACCCGAGCACCGCCAGCTCCTGCTTCGCCTCTTGTACCAGGCTCTCTCACGGGGTGGGGCCGCGAGCATGGGCTACCGCCACTGGCTGGTGACGGTTGAGGAGGAAGGCACCCAACTCGGACAGCTACGGGCCCCAGACGGCACCCTCAGCCTGCCGGGCTATGTCCTGCGCCTGCGGACGGGAGTCAGGGACCATGGCTGACCTCCCCGAGGAGCGAGCGATGGCCCTGCAGGACCTTCTTGATCGGATCCTGGTGACGCGGGCGGATCAGCCCGACAGCTACCGGCGAGTCCATCTGCACCAGCGTTTCCTCCGGGCCTGGTTCATGGATCGCCCGGCCTGGCGGCTGCTGGTTGGCCCCGGCAGCTACCGGCTTGAACGGCTGCCCTCCCAGGTGCTACCTGAGCGCGGGCTGCCCCGCTTGCGGGGGCCGCTGGACTACGCTTGCCTCTGCTGGATCCTGTGGTTTGCCGAGTCCCACTCGGCGGGCACAGAGGATTGGTTCTTGCTGTCCGGGTTAGCTTCCGAGGTTACCCGGGTCGCCGATGGCCTGTTCTCGCTGGGCGAACGCGGCCACCGGGAATCCCTGGTGCGAGCGCTGCAGTTCCTTGAAGAACTGGGGATCCTCAACCACGGGGACGGTGACCCGGGGCTGTGGGTGGGGCAAGAAGGCCAAGCCGACGTTATTTATGACTTCGCGCCGGACGCCCCCCGCCTGCTGGCCGATTTCGACTACCGGGGTCTTGATCGCCTGCGGGAGCCACGGCAGGGCCCTGTCCTGCGTTGGACCGGTGAGACGGTCCCTCCCCGCTCCCGGGCCTGGCGCGCGCTGCTACTGGGACCTGCCTTCTGGCGGGCCGACGACCCGGACGCTTTTGCCACGCTGGAGGAGGCGGAGGAGAGGTTTCGCGGCGACCTTGACGGGCTACCGGGTTGGGACTTGGAGGTCGGCAGGGATCACGCCCGGATCTGGCGGACCGCGACCGGCCGGGCCGCCAGTGTCCTGCTGGATCTCGGTGAGACCGGGGGCGACCGGTCGATCAAGCATATCTACCACCCCATCCTTCTCCTGCTGGCCATAATCCGGGAATGGCTGGCCACGGGCCGCTTGGCGGTAGGGGATAACGGGACGGTGGTGGTGGGAATTGGCGACCTCGAGGATGCGGTGTGGGAACTGAGGCAGAGCCACCGGCGGGACTGGGGAGTTGAGCTGGGAGATCAGATGAGCTCGGACCAACTCGCACGGCAGGTCTTCCGTCAGATGCGAGAGATGGGTTTCCTCAGGGGTCCCGACTCCCTGGGCCGGTGCTTCCTGCTGCCGGCAGCCGCGTTGGCGATCGGGGAGTACCCTCCCGCGACCAAGGTCGCCGCAGTGGACCGACCCGAGCAACTGCCGTTGTCCTTCGAGGAGGCGGAGCAGTGAACCTGTGGTCCCCGGACGAGGCCCGGCTAGAGCCGGTCCGCCTGGCCATCCCCGGTGGCCCGGCCGGCTGGCATCCCCATCGCTTGATCTTCCGCGACTGGTGGCACTGGCGGGACTACGAACTGGGTTTCGCCCACGGCCGGCTTGGCCTGACCGGCCCCAACGGCAGTGGCAAGTCTACCCTTCTGGCCCTGACCTTGCCCACCCTGCTGGACGGCGACACCAGCTCCCGACGGCTTGACCCGACCGAGAGCCGTGACCGCCACCTCGACTACTACCTCCTGGGTGACGACGACATCGACTCGGATTTCCATTACGAGGCCCGCACCGGGTATCTTGCCCTGGAGTTAAGGCACGGGCAGTCCGGCCACTTCCTCACCATCGGTATGGGGGCGAGCGCTTCCCGGCAGCACCAACGCCGCCTGAAGGATTGGTGGGGCTTCGTCATCCCCGGGCGCCGGTTGGGCCGGGATCTCGACGTGCGCGGCAGTGACGGCACCTGCCTGGGTTGTCGGGATTTCGGCCGTCAACTCGAAGCCCCCGCGGTGGTCACCGCCGAGAGGGGAGAATACCGCCGGCATGTGAACGCCCACCTGTTCGGGGTCAGCGATGAGGACTTCCGCGAGCTGATCGCCATGCTACTGGCCGCTCGCCGACCCAAGTTGGGGGAGCAACGGGGGCCCGAAGAGGTCTGCCAGCGGCTGCTCGAGTCGCTGCCGGGAATCTCCAAGGACCGCCTGGATCGGGTGGCGGAAGTGGTCCGCAATATCGAGGATTATCAACTGAATCTGGAGGAAGTCGCCCGCCGCGCGGAACGGGTGGAAGCCATCGACAGGCTCCAGTTGGACCTGGCCGAGGGGCTCGTCCAGGAGGCGGCCCAGCAGTATGCGAAAACCGTTGGGAGCCTGGGAAACGTGGTCGGCCAGCTCAAGGAAGCCCGCGAGATTTACACCAACGCCGGACAGCAACTGGAGATCCTGGCCCGGGAGGCAGAACGACGCCAAGCCCGCCTGCGGGAGATCGCCGCCGCGCGGGAGGTTTTCCAGGCCGCCCCCGAGGCCGATCTGCCCGATCAGTTAGCCCGCGCGCGGGCGGAAGTGGAGAAGTCCGCCGGGCGGCGGGGTGAGCTCGCCGGCCGGGTCGACAAGCAGCGCCGGTTGGTGGTGGACGCCGGGCAGGAACTAGAGGCCAAGGCCACGGCCTTCAGGTCGGTGGCCCTGAGCTTGCGGGGCCGGTTGACGGCGGCCGCCCGGCAAGCTGAAGCCCTGGGCTGGGACGGTGGAGCGAGCGGGCTCACGGTGGCCGCGGCGGACTTGCCGGGCCTCGCCGTCACAACCCCTGCGCCGGAGATCTTGGCCAGTCGTCCGAACGCCACCCTGGAGCCGGAAGGCCGTCACCTGGTTGGCAGCTGCC
Organism: bacterium; assembly: GCA_031082145.1. Lineage (GTDB taxonomy): Bacteria > Bacillota > Sulfobacillia > UBA995 > UBA995 > Ess09-15. Next base: position 31,833 of record JAVHLP010000016.1, read on the forward strand.
GCCGTCTGGCGGCCCGCCACCGAGCACTGGCCGAGGCGGAGACCACCTACCGTCGCCACCAGGAGGTGGTCGTCGACCTGCGAAAGCAACGGCAGGGCCTCTCCGACCGGCTGAACGCCACCCAGGATCAGGTCGACGAAGGCCGCGATCAACTGGTTCGCGGGCTGAACGAGTGGCGAGAGGCCAGCCCGGCGGCGGAGGTGCCGGACCACGTGGTGGCCGAGGTGATTGCGGCGGTGGCGGGGTTGACGGTGGCGCCGGCCGGGGGCCAAGCGGAGTTGTCGGCCCCCATCCGGGCAGCAGCGCACGCACGGCGGCAGGAACTGGAACGGGCCCAGCAGGAGACCTTCTTCCACCAGGCTCAAGTTGACCACAGACTCCAGGAGCTGTCGCAGCTCCTGGAGGATCTCGCGCGGACGGGACTGGTACCGGCTCGCAGCAGCCTCCGGGCGGCCGCCCGGGCGGGCGGGGACGAAGACCGGCCACCCCTCTTCCGTTGGGTGCGGTTCCGCCCGGAGGTGGATCTCGAAGTGGCGGCCCGAGTTGAGGCTGCTGCCCTGGAAGCCAACCTCCTCGATCTCCTGCTGGACCCGGCCGGCGACGCCTACCTGATCCCTGACCCCCTGCCGGCCGGACCTACCCTGCTGGAACTGCTCGAGCCGGAGGAAGGTGCCCCGGCGTCGGTCCGCGCGGCTCTGGCTTCGGTGGGATGGGGCGTAGGGCAGGGTGCCCGCTGGATAGCGCCTGATGGGAGTTGGCGAAACGGGCTGGCCCGGGGTCAGGTCATGCCCTGGCTGATCGAACCCCTCCAGTTGGTGGGTGGCGACCGCCGGGCGGCCGCACTCAGTCGTCGCCGGGCCGAACTCCGGGAGTTGCGGTCGGCAGCCGCAGCCCGGAAGGCGGCGATCCTGGACGACCGGGAGGAGCTGCGGGATCTTGCCGCCCGGGTCGACAGCGAACTGGCTTTGCTGGACCGCCTGCCCTGGCAGGCACTATTCGGTGAACTGGCTGCATTAACATCGCTGCAGGCGCAGGTGGCCGCCGCCAGCGCCCGGGTCGAGGCGGCGCGAGCCGAGGAGCAGGCCGCCCAAAACCGTTACCAGCAAGAAGAGAGCGGGTACACGGCCGCTCTAAAGGAGCTACCAGCTCTTCGCGGGCTTGACGACCGCCAGCTCTCGGACCGGGCGAGTGAGCTCGAGCGGTTGCTGGATCAGGTGGTCGCTCTGGCGGACAACGGCTACCGCGAACTCGTCACCGGGTCGAAGAGCTACCGCGAGACAGAGGCATTCTTGACCCAGCTCAGAGACACCCTGGGGCACCTTGATGGCGACCGGGCCGCTGCCGAGGAAGAGTGTTCGGCCGCCCTGGCCCGAGCGAAAGCCTTGGAACAGCTGATGACCGATCCCGACGTGATCGCCCTGCAGGAGCGAATCGGCGCCCTGGACCGCGAGCAGCGCGAGCTGCAAGGCATGGAGGAGGGAGTTCCCGGCGAGCGGGCGCGCTTGCAGGCAGATCGCGGAGTTAAGGCGATGCGGATCGCTGAACTGGAACCACGCGAGGAGGAGCTCCGCGCCGAACAGGCGGACCGGTTCCGGCGACTGCAGGACCGGCTAGGACTGCACCCCACGCTCGAGCCACTCCTGGAGGCTCTTGCGGGGGAGGGACCGGTGCCGGTCCTGGCCCGCCTGCCCCGGCCCATAGAAGGGGACCGCTTGGAGGAGGTATTGGGCGAGCGCAAGTCGGCCCTGATGGCCGAGCTTCACCAGCACCGGGACGCTCTCGGCGATTACCGGCCGACCCCCAATGCCCAGTGGGAAACGGTGATCTTCTACCAGGATCGCCGGGCTCTGACCGCGACCGAGCTCGGCCTGCAGTTGCGGGAGGCCGCCGACCGCTACCGGACCCTCATTGCCGAGAAGGAGCAGGAACTCTACCAGGACATTATCTATCAGGGAATGCTCGATGATCTGAGTAAACTCATGCGCAGGGCCCGCCAGTTCACGGCCGACACCAACACCACTCTCAGGAAAATCCCTCTACCCAGCGGGGAGTGGTTTTCCCTGCGCTTGACGACTTTGCCGCCGGATGCAGCCCCGGGCGCGGCCATTGCTCGCACCCTCGAGGATGTCAGCCAGGGCACTGAGTGGCTCAGCACCGAGAGGCGGGAGGTGTTGTTGGGCCAGATCCGGGGCGAGGTCGAACGAGTGAAGCAGGAGTCGCGGGGTCGAGGCGAGGATCTTGACTTCTACCAGGTCATCGAGCGGGCCCTGGACTACCGTCGCTGGCATCGGTACGACTTGATGAGCCACCGGCCGGGCGTGCAGGCTAAGCCCATCGGCCGTCGGGGTTTCGGCACCCGGAGCACGTCGGAGAAAGCCTGGGCACTGGCGGTGCCCATCATAGCCGGGGTGGCAGCTCGTTATGGGAATGCCCGGCCGGACGCCCCCCGGGTGATCGCCCTGGACGAAGCGTTCGCCGGCTTCGACCCGGCCAATCAGGTCAACTACCTGAGGTTTCTATCAGAGCTTGGGCTGGGCTGGATTCTTACCTGCCCCGACGAACTGCCATATAGCGAGTTCCTGTCGGCGGCCATGGCCTACCGGCTAACTCTTGAGGGCGCCGTCCACGCGGCCTTCCCCATCCTCTGGGACGGCCATCGGGCCTTGGAGCCGCTGGCCGAGTGGTCCGAGGCGGCGGCGGGGGAGGATGGGCGATGACCTGCTCTCGGGAAGCCGCCCGGCAACTGGGGGCCCGCGGACTCGGTGAACTCCTGGTCCGGGCCCGTCAACGGGTGGAAACCCTGGACGGCGTACGAGGAACACTGGCCGTCGATCTCTCACCCCAGGCCCAGGAGGAACTGGTGAGACTTTTGGGATGGCGGGTTCCGCCCCGGAAGGGCCCGGTCCGGGTCTCCCTGGTCGAACTGGACGCGGCTCTTCGCCGGAGCCGCTTCGGGGTCTCCCTGCTCGACGTGCTGGAGGCGGACGCCGGCCCGGTGGTCACGCGGAGGGAACGGCGGCAGGCCGAGTTGGCCCACTGGCGGGCGCAACTGGACGACCTGATAACCGCAGTGCCGCAGGCGCGGGGATGGATAGAGCAGCTCGCCGGTCAAGGAGCTCCGGCCCGCTGGTACCGGAGAGCCTACCGGGAGGACTCGACCCGGGCGGCCGCGGCCGCGCTGGCCGTGGCCAAGTCTCTGGCACATATTCCGGCCGGCGGGGAACTCGTGGCCGTCTTCGCCGCCCGGGTCGCTGGTGACCCTCATCTGCTCGACGCCGGTAGCCCTGCCGGCAGCCTGCTGCTGGAGACGCTGCGCGAACGCTGGGGCCCGGTCGCCGAAGGGTTACGTCCGGCCGAGGAGCGGGCCCTGCTGCTCAACCGGGCCGGGCTGGAGGTAGATGGAGTCTCTTCAACGGTACTGCTGGCTTACCCGGGTGTGACAAGCCATCCCGTCCTGGCCGCCATGGCTGAACACGGTGGGGGATGGCCGCTTCCCCTGGGCGAAATGCGGCGACTCACAACAATACGGGCTCGCCGTAACATGGCGCACGTGGTGGAGAACCCGGCTGTGTTCGAGTGGCTGGTACGCGAGACTGCTACTCGAACTGCCGGTGACCGCCCCACTCTGGTCGCGACCGGGGGGTTCCTGAGCGCTGCGGCCGTACAGCTCCTCGACCGGCTCCGGGCGGCCGGCACCCGACTGTACTATGGCGGCGACTTTGACCGGAACGGGCTGACCATAGCCATGCAACTGGCTAGCCAGTACCCCGGGCTTATGTTCTGGCGAATGTCGGCCGATGACTACCGCCTGGCTTGCCGGGAGGGCACCCGGCCACTCAGTTCCAGCGATCGGAATTGGCTGATGACCCTGACCGGCCCACTCGCTCCGACGGCCCAAACGATGACCGCCCGGGGGACCCCCGCCTACCAGGAGAATCTCCTGGCACAGCTATTGGCCGACCTGGGCGGGTGAGGCCAGAGACGGCGGCTGGTGCGCACCGGAATCGTGCCAACGGAGCACCGTAGGCAAGGTGATTGACCTGGTGTGGTCTACTTCCCGCCCACAACGTGGCTATCCTGCTCGGGAGGGGAATCGACGGAGGCGTTGAAGAGAGTCTGACTCGGTCCTGGTGAGAGGTAGGCCGATGGGCGTAAGGTACACCGACGGTGAGATCGCCGCTCTGCTAGCTGAGCCTAAGACGCTGCCGTCGGACTGGCTAACGGGAACCAGTTCAGGATCCTAGTCAGGCAAAGTGCGGTGAACGCACTCGACTTCTCAGTAGTCTTGGCCGTGGCTTCCGCACACTCAAACCAGTTCTTCCGTCTTCGGCGCTACAATGGGAGAAGTCACGAGCATACTAATCGGATTGAGGGAGTCACTCTGAACGGATTTCACATTCACACGGCTACTGAGCGCTATCAGGACATTGGCGCGCCCGGGAGGACAGCTACGCTGAGGCCACCGACAGGTACGCGGATTGCCGTCAGGCCCTTGAGTGCATGTTGGCCGACTGTGGGTTTCAGCCACCGTGCGGCACTCAACAACTCCGGCTGTTTGGGGAGGATGTCCTATGACAATCGAAAGCGTCGAACGGGACTTCCGAGATAAAGTTTGTTCCCAGTTGCGCAAGTGAGGGGCTTGATCGTTTCCGGGTGCTCACACCCTTCATCTTCGATGATGGTGACCACCTCACCATAGTCCTCAAGAGGAAAAACGGGCAGTGGGTGCTGTCCGACGAAGGTCATACGTATATGCACCTGAGCTATGAACTGGATGAGAGGGACCTTCACCGGGGTACTAGGCAGAAGATAATCACGAACGTTCTTTCTACTTTCCACATCGACGATCTAGAGGGTGAGCTTGTGCTCCCCATCGAGAATGCCCGGTACGGTGATGCCCTCTATGACTTCGTGCAGGGACTCCTCAAGATCTCGGACGTCACTTACCTCTCCCGGGAGCGGATCAGGTCCACGTACCTGGAGGACTTCCACCTGTTCATCGCTGAGACCATTCCGGAATCCAAGAGGGAGTTCAACTGGCATCACCCTGAGCGGGACCCTCATGGTCGCTATGAGGTAGACTGCCGCATCAACCACGGCGTACGTCCCGTCTTTGTCTTCGCTCTCGGCACCGACGGCCGTACCCTCGACGCCACGATTGCCATCCTTCAGTTCGAGCGGTGGGGACTGGACTTCCATTCGGTAGGGATCTTCGAGGACCAGGAGGCCATCAACAGAAAGGTGCTCGCCCGACTCTCCGACGTATGCGGGAAGCTCTTCTCGGGGCTGGACGGCAATCGGCCCCGCATTGCCAGCCACCTCATCCAGCATGCCGGCCGGGAACCAGGGGCGCTCGGGTAGTACCCTGACCTACCTCCCATGGAAACTCGGCCGGCTGGGATCGCCCCGACCCGCACCCGGTCCGGAAGCCTTGACTCGTTCCCGCGCTCTTCCATATACTTAACCCGTAACCCAGGATAAGGCTCACACCGCATGGAGGGATTGGGAGATGCAGAAGGTCGTCGGTATCGACCTCGGAACGACCAACTCGG
>JAVHLP010000017.1 GCA_031082145.1 bacterium
CCTCTGTACTCCGCTACCTGCCAGTCAAGAGCGTGAGGCCGCCTGGGCGCGCAGTCGGCCTGCAAGGGAGCAGCTAATGGTCTCGTACCTGTTCAGGCCCAGCCCCCGTAGATCGTTGGGTGCATCTCACGCACTGCTGGTCCCGGAGTCAGCGCTTAGGTGGGAGGGTGGCTGGCCGCCTTGCACAGTCCTCTCAAGCGGAGCCGACCAGGCCGGCCGTGACCCGCCGGGCAGCTTCCGTGGCCGAAGGCAGGAACTCTCGCAGGCGATCCAGGGAACAGCGCTGGGCCGGGGCGGTCACGCTCAGGGCGGCCACCACCTGGTTGTGCTGGGGATGGAAGATGGGGACGGCCAAGCACACCACCCCGGCGATGAACTCCTCGTTGTCGATGGCGTAGCCCTGCTCCCGGATCGACTCCAGTTCCCCGGTCAGTTGCTCGGGGGTGACCAGCGTGGATTGAGTGTAGCGGCGGAAGTCCAGGCGGTCGAAGGCCTTTCTGCGCCCGCCGGGATCCAGGAAGGCCAGCAGGGTCTTCCCGGAGGCGGTGGCGTGAAGCGGCATCTGAAAGCCCGTGCTGAAAGCCACCGTCAGCAGATGGGACGACTTCACGGTCTCGATGCACAGCGCCGATTGCACGTCCAGCGTGTTGAGCAGCACGTCCTCGCCACACCGCTCCAGCAGCCACTCCATCGCCGGGCGGGCGGCCTGCTTCAGGGCGACTCCTCCCACCCAGTAGGCCAGGCTTCGCAGCCGCTGCCCGCGGATATAAGAGCCATCACCTTGCCGGGTCACGTAGTCCAGTTGCGCCAGCGTACGCAGGAAACGCAAGGTGGTGGAGGCGGGGAGCCCCACCCGGTCACTGATCTCGGTGAGGCTGCACGGACCCTCGAAGAGGACAAAGTCCTCCAGTATCTTGAGCACCCGGGCAGCGCTCTTCACCGCGTACCGGTCCGTCGACAACACCGCACCTCCAGCTCTGCCGCTTGGGCATTTCGCCTGCCACCACCGGTATCCTTCTGCGGCCGGTGGGCCACGGCCTCGATCTCCACCAGGGCGCCGGCGACCAGGTCGGCGACGGTCACGCAAGAGCGGGCCGGCGGCGGGCTGGTGAACCTGGCCTCATATACCCGGTTCATGGCCTGGTAGTCGGTCATCTGGCGCAGGAAGACGGTGACCTTGACAACGTCGTCCAGGGTCAGGCCGGCCGCCGCCAGGATACGCTCCAACCAGTCAATGGCCAGGTCCGTCTGCCGGGAGCAGTCGGGCGGGATCTCGCCCGTCGCCGGGTCCTCGCCGATCTGGCCGGACACGTACACCGCGTCTCCGGCCGTCACGGCGGGAGAGAGGAAAGACGGCACCCGCCACGGGGGCGGAAGGTTCACCACCGAACGCATACGGTCACCCCCTAAGCTCCAAGAACGGTGCGGACCGCGGCCAGGGCCCGTTCCACGTCGGTCTCGTCGTTGAAGACGTGGGGCGAGAAGCGAGTGGACCCGAACCGCGGCGACACGATCACGCGCCGGCGGTTGAGGTCCGCGGCCACCGCCTCGCCATTGCATCCCGGGAAACGGGCGGTGACAATACCGGACCGCCGGTCGTCCTCGGCCGGAGTGAGGATCTCGGCCCCGAGGCGCTCGAGCCCCTCGCGGAGCAAGGCGGCCAGCCGCAAGGCGTGGTCCAGAGCATTGTCTATCCCCAGATCGAGCAGGTATCTTACGACCTCACCGAGGCCAAAGCCAGACGGGTAGTTCATGGTGCCGGACTCGAACTTCCGGGCGTCCCGGGCAAAGATGAGTTCGGTCGCGTCGAAGTTAAACTGGTTTTCAGTGCTCCGCCAGCCCACGATGGGCGGGGCAAGGCGGTCCCGCAACTCGGGCCGGACGTACAGGATGGCCGCCCCGAAGGGGCCGCAGAGCCACTTGTAGCCCGAGGTGACCAGGGCGTCGATCCCCGACGCCTTGACGTCGATGGGGACGACCCCGGCCGACTGGGTGGCGTCGATGATACAGAGGGCGCCGTGGGCATGGGCGAGATCGGCAAGGGATTTGAGGTCAAACCGGTGGCCGGTGGCGTACTGCACGTGACTGACGCACAGGACGGCCGTGTTCCGGTCGACCAGCCGGGCAACGGTGTCCAGCGACAGTGCGGCCGGGTCGGGAATGGCCCTGGCCAGGCGTATTTCCGCCCCCGTATCCCTGGCCACCCGCATCCAAGGATAGGTGACGCTCGGGAACTCAAGGTCAATGCTGACAACGTTCTGACCACGGCCCGGCTGGAGACCCCACGCCAGCTGGCACAAGCCCTCCGTCGCGGAGGTGATGATGGCGACGTTGTCGGGGTGAGTGCCGAGCAGTTCCCCCGCCGCCTGCCGGGGCCCGTCAAAGGCCTTGCTCTCGGCCTCTTCGTCCAGGCTGACGGTGCCGACCGCGCTGATCGCCCGCTCGTACTCACCCTTTGCCTTGAGCACGGGCTCGGGGATGATCGAGATGGAAGCGGAATTCAGGTAGACGTACTCCTTGAGCGCGGGGAAGTCCCCCCGGGGGGCCAGTGAACCTCGCTTGGACAATGACCACTCCTCCTAACTCGAACCGTATCGATCAGCGCCCCGGACCCAAGCGATCCAGGGCCTCGCGCACGGCCATGCCGGCGACCACTCCCCGTCCCCGCGCCCCGGTGGTTACCGCCGCCACCCTGCCGTTGAGGAACTGATCAATGGTGCCGACACCGGTCACCAGGGCGGCGGCATCGCCGACCTCTTCTGCGATCGCCAGGTTCAGGTAGCCGCACATGAGGTAGCCTTCCTCGGCCCGGACTACCAGCAGGTTGGCGCCTTCGCCGGGAAGACGGACATGGATGGCCACGGCCCTGGCCGGCCCTTCTCCGATTTCACGGATCTCGACCATGTCTCGACCGTTCATGGGTCGCCTCCTAGTCGGCGGTCGCCAAAGCGGCGACGGCATTCAGGAGCACATCGGCCCCGGGGATCACGTCCTCCCAGTCGGTCCACTCCTCGGGCGAGTGGCTTATGCCGCCCCGGCTAGGCACGAAGAGCATGGCGGCGGGAACGTGCCTTCCCCACACCTGCGCGTCGTGACCGGCCCCGCTCGGCATCTGGTGAGTGGCGATGCCGAGCGACCGAGCCACACTCTCCAGAAGGGCCGTGAGTTCCGCGGACATCGGGCACCCGTGTTCGCGCAAGGTGCGACGAACGGTGGCCCCCGGATGCTCCGCGACCAGCGAGACCAGCCAGTTGCCGGCCTCGTCCAGCGAACTCGCCCGGGCCGAGCGGAACTCCACCGAGAGGATCGCCTCGGCGGGAACCACGTTCATCGCCCCCGGTGAGACGCTGACACTCCCGACGTTGCCGATCAAGTCCGCCGGTCGCATGAGTAGGAACTCCCGGATCACCTGGATGGCCCGAGCCGCTTTGACCAAGGCATCGTCCCGGGCGGCTACCGGCGTGGTCCCCGCGTGACGGGCCTGTCCCGGCACCCGCACCAGGTACTGGTCGATACCCACAATGCTGGTCACGATCCCCACCGGTATCCCGAGGGACTCCAGGACCGGACCCTGCTCGATGTGTAGCTCGAAATAGGCCCGAAGCCCGGTCCGTTCCCGCCGGGCCTGACCGATACGGGTCGGCTCCAGGCCGGCCCCCCTCATCACGGCCGCCAGCGGCTCGCGCCCCGGCTGGTGGCCGAGAAGGTCTTCCTCGCCGACCTCGCCCAGCATCGCCCGGCTGCCGAAAGTACCGGCGTGGTGGCTGCCCTCCTCGTCGGCGTGGGCCACGATCTCCAGGGGACTGGCGTCCCCCCTCTTCTCCTCGACCAGGCGCTGGACGACCTCCAGGCCGGCCACCACGCCCAGCGCGCCGTCAAACGCGCCACCGTCAGGCACGGTATCCAGGTGGGACCCGATCACGATGGCCGGCCCGGTCCCCTCCCTCCGGCCGATCAAGTTCCCCGCCGCGTCGTCCCGGACCCGGAGGCCTGCTTCCTCCATCCACCTGGCGGCAAGGCGGTGGGCCTGTAGGGCAGCGGGACTGAACGCAAGCCTGGTGACGCCACCCCCAGGCGTCTTCCCGATCGCCGCCAAGGCCTGGAAACGCTCACGCATCCGGCATGCGTTGACACGAAGGGGCTCCCGCACTGGGGGTTGAGTTTGCATTAAGAAACTGAGTTCTGTGCCATTCTGCGAAACCCTTCCCGAGTCAGAATGTGTGTCGTGTTTCCTGAAGGATATTTCACTCTCGCAGAGAATTTGGCAGATACCGAAGGAGTCTGTTCCAGGTCACGAAACAAGGAGGTTCTAACAGATGAAAGGGATTCGCGCCTGGTCGGTGGCAGTAAGCGTGCTCCTGCTGGTAACGGTGGCCCTGGCCGGGTGTCGCCAGGCCCCTCGGGCCGGGGCCCCGGATGTCTTCGTTATAGCGAACAACATAGACCCCATGTGGAGCTGGGATCCCGCCGACTCCTTCGGCGAGGAGATCCCCGTTCTCTTCGAGATGTACGAGACCCTGCTCCGGTATCACCCGCTCCAGGACAAGCTGGAGCCAGTCCTGGCCGAAGACTGGGACGTAACACCGGACGGTCTGACCTGGACCTTCCGGCTCCGGTCGGGGGTCAAGTTCCACTGCGGCCATGCCTTCGACGCCACCCAGGTCAAGAAGTCGATCGACCGCACCCGGGAGCGGGGCATGGGAGCTGCCTTCATCTGGGATGCGGTGGAGCGGATCGACGCGCCGGAGCCGCAGACGGTGGTCTTCCACCTGTCCTACCCGATTCCCGTGGACCTGACCGTCGCCTCTGCTTACGGGGCCTTCATGTACTGCCCCAAGTGCCTGGAAGAGAAGGGCGACGATCACTACAACAACGGGAATGCGTGCGGGACTGGGCCATACAAGCTAGAGAGCTGGAGGCGCGGAGATCAGGTCTTGCTGACCCGGTTTGACGACTACTGGCGGGGCTGGGAGGACAACCACTTCGATAAGATCCTGGTCAAGGTGGTGCCCGAAACGGGAACCGCCCGGCAGATGCTCGAGGCCGGTGAGGTCGACCATGTGCGCCTGCTGCCCTTCGAGGACATCCAGGTACTGAAGAAGAACCCCCGGTTCAACGTGGCCGTCTCCCCATCCTTCCAGAACGTGTACATCCTGATTAACTCCATCCGCGAACCGCTGAACGACGCCAGGGTTCGCCAGGCCCTCAGCTACAGCATCCCGTACGCGGATATCATCAAGTACGTGATGCACGACTACGCGACCCAGTCGGTGGGTCCCGTCCCGGCCGGCATGTGGGGGCACGATCCTGGACTCAAGCAGTATACCTATGACCTGACCCGGGCAAGGGAGTTGCTGGCGGCGGCAGGCTATCCGAACGGTGGGTTCAGCCTCGTGATGACCGTCGCCAGTGGCGACGAGAACCATCGCAAGGTGGCCGAGATGTGGAAGGGCGAGTTGGCCAAGTTGGGGATAGCCCTGGACATACGCACCATGCCGTTTGACGCCCAGTGGGACCTGGCCAAGTCCCCCGACGTGAAGCAGCGCCAGGACCTTTACATCCTGTACTACTGGCCCGACGTCACTTCTCCCCAGGCCTTCCTCGAGGGCTGCTTCGTGACTCAGGACGACTACATCATCTTCAACCTCTCCTACTACAGCAACCCTCTGGTGGATGACCTGGTGTACGGAGCCTGGCAGGCGGCCGGAACCGATCGGGTCAGGGCAACCGAGCTATACCGGCAGGCTCAGGCGATCCTGCTCGAGGACGCGCCGGCCATCTTCGTCTACGACATGCAGAACGTCCGGGTCCTCAACGCGAGCGTGAAGGGCTTCAAGGACAACCCGGCCTACCCGTACGTGCTATTCGTCTACGATCTATACCGGGAGGGCAAGCGCTAGGCCAGATCTCCAGGAAAGGGGGCGGCCTTGCCCGCCCCCTTCCCGGGATCCCGGCGCCAGGCCCGGCCGGTCTCGTCGGGGTGAGCCCGCCGTGGGAGCGTTCATCGTTCGGAGGCTGGCCAGTGGAGTGTTCGTGCTGGTCGGCGTATCGCTCCTGACCTTCATGATGACGGTCATCATACCTGCCGATCCCGCCGCCCGCTGGGCGGGCGTCCGCGCCACCGCCGAACAGGTGGCCAAGGCCCGCCAGGAACTGGGTCTGGACCAGCCACTGCCTGTTCAGTACCTTCGCTACCTATCGGGGGTACTGCGAGGCAATCTCGGCGTCTCGGTCCGCACCCGGCAGCCGGTCATGGTAGATTTGAGGGCCTACCTCCCGGCAACGGCTGAACTGGTAGTCGTCGGGATGGCGATATCCCTTGCCATTGGCTTGCCCCTGGGGATCTGGTCGGCCGTACGCAAGGATACCTGGGTTGACCATATGTGCCGGGCGATAGCAGTGTTCGGCGTCAGCCTGCCGACCTTCTGGCTCGCAATGAACCTGCAGGTTCTCTTCTTCCGGTGGCTGGGGTGGTTCCCGCTAGGGGGCCGGCTGAGCAGCATGCTCGAACTCACCACCACGGTCCCCCATCTCACCGGCTTCCTCCTCCTGGACTCGCTGGTCACCGGGCACTGGGAGGTCTTCGGCAACAGCCTCAGGCACCTGGCACTCCCGGCCCTGACCCTGGCCGCATACCCACTGGGCCTGGTGGCCAAGCAGATCCGTTCCTCCCTGCTGGAGGTCTTCGGGGAGGACTACATCCGGGTAGCCCGCGCCTACGGACTGCCGGAACGCGTGGTAACCTACAGCTACGCGCTCAAGAACGCCTTCGGGCCGACGCTGACCGTATTCGCGCTCTGCGCGGGCTACAGCTTGGTTAACACCTTTCTGATCGAGGCCGTTTTCAACTGGCCCGGCCTGGGCAACTACACCGCCATGGCGGTGACGACGGGCGATTACCCCGCCATCATGGGGATCACCCTGGTGGTGGCCGTCATGTACGTGATCCTGAACTTGATCGTGGACGTCCTGTTGGCACTGGATCCCCGGGTAAGGGTCTAGTAATAGAGAAAGCGGGGATGGCCTTGCCTGCAAACCGCCCCCGGCCGGCCGTGCTGGAGCAGATCCGGTATTCCGGTTACCTGATCACCAAGAACAGCCTGACCACCGTGGGCTTTGGCATCGTGCTGGTCTTGCTGGTGATCGCCCTTCTGGCGCCGGTGTTCGTGCCCCACCCGGAACACGCCGTCCTCGGAACCACCAACGTCGCCGAGGCCCTGCGCCCTCCTTCCGGGCGCTATCTCTTCGGTACGGACGAACTGGGGCGGGATCTGTTCAGCCGGGTCATCTACGGTACCCGCATCTCCCTGCAGATCGGAACCCTGGCCGTTGGCCTCGCCCTGCTCATCGGTGTGCCGCTGGGACTGGTCGCCGGATACCTGGGAGGTTTCGTGGATGAGGTGATCATGCGGGTAACCGACATCTTCCTGAGCTTCCCTCCCCTGTTGCTGGCCATCGCCGTGGCCGCCCTCCTCGGTCGGAGTCTCACCAACGCGATGATCGCGATCGCCATCGCCTGGTGGCCCTGGTACACCCGGCTGATGCGGGGGACGGTGATCTCCCTGCGGGAGAAGCCCTTTGTTGAGGCGGCCAGGATGATGGGAACGCCGGCCACCCGCATCATGGTGCGCCACGTGCTCGTCAACAGCTTGAGCCCGGTTATCGTCCAGGCTTCGCTGGACTTTGGCTCGGTCATCCTCACGTCGGCGGCCCTGAGTTTCCTCGGCTTGGGCGCCCAGCCGCCCCAACCGGAGTGGGGTCTGATTCTGAGCACGGCCCGCAACTACTTCCTGGTAGCGCCCTGGTACAGCTTCTTCCCGGGGATGGCGATGGTGATCACCGTGCTCGCCTTCAACCTTGTGGGAGATGGCCTGCGGGAGATCACCGACCCCAAGACCAGGCGGCTGTAGGAGGGATCGGATTGCCGGCTCCGCTGCTGGAGCTCAAGGGACTGCAGGTGGAGTTCACCACCTTCGAGGGAAGGGGAGTGACTCTCGACATCGACCGCCTGGAGGTATTGGAGGGCGAGAGTTTCGGCTTGGTCGGCGAGAGCGGGTCGGGGAAGAGCCTGACGGCCCTGGCTACCCTCAACCTCGTTCCCAACCCGCCAGGCCGCATCATCCGGGGTGAGGTATGGTTTCAGGGCCGGGATCTGCTCCGTCTCCCGCCGCGCGAGATGGGCCGGGTCCGAGGAGCGCAGATAGCGGCCATTTTCCAGGATCCCATGTCGTCCCTGAACCCCGTCTTCACCGTTGGCGAGCAGGTGACGAGAGTGCTCATGCACCACCAGCGACTGGACCGGAAGACCGCCTACCGCCGGGCCGTTGAACTCCTGGAGACGGTACGCCTATCCGACCCGGAGACGGTCGGGCGCAAGTACCCGCATGAGCTGAGTGGCGGCATGCGGCAACGCGTGGTCATCGCCATCGCCCTCTCCTGCGGAGCCCGCCTGCTGATCGCCGACGAGGCCACGCGGAACCTCGACGTCACCATCCAGGCGGGTATCATCGATCTGCTGACCGAACTCAAGTGCCGTACCGGGATCACCGTCCTCTACATCGCCAACAACCCTGCCGTCGTGGCCGAGATCTGCGATCGTATCGGGCTCCTCTACGCGGGTCAACTGGTGGAGGTGGGACCGTCGGCAGCGGTGTTGGCCGGTGGCGGGCACCCGTACACGCGTGCCCTCCTGGCCGCCATCCCGCGGGTGGGCGACACGCGGGAGGTCCTCGAGGTGACCGAGGGCTTCCCGCCGGACCCGATCAGGCCGCCACCGGGCTGCCGGTTTCACCCCCGGTGCCGCCGGGCCAGCCCAGAGTGCCAGGCGGCCACTCCCCCAGCAGTGACCCTGGGGCCGGATCACAGGGTCTACTGTCACCATGCGGGGTGGTCGGCTTGACGACACCGATGGTGGAGGCCCAGGCGGTCAAGATGTACTTCCCCATCCGGGCCGGAGTCCTCCAGCGCCCGGTGGCCTGGGTGCGGGCGGTCGACGGGGTGGACCTGGCAGTTCGCAAAGGTCAGTCGATGGGCCTGGTGGGCGAGTCCGGCTGCGGCAAGAGCACATTGGTGCGCGTGCTACTGCGGCTGTACCGTCCCACCGCCGGCCGTGTCCGCTTCATGGGCCAGGAGATCGGCCACTGCCCTGACGGTAAGCTGGGCGTTCTCCGCAAGGAGGCCCAGATGGTCTTCCAGGACCCCTACTGGTCGCTCAACCCCCGGATGAACGTGGGGGAGATCATCGGCGAGCCTCTCGCCGTGCACACCCGCCTGAGCCGCCGCGAACTCGCGTCCCGGGTCGAGGGGGTGCTGACGATGATGGGACTCGCCTCCGGCGATGGGCGCCGTTTTCCCCACGAGTTCAGCGGGGGCCAGCGCCAGCGGATAGCCATAGCCCGGGCCCTGGTGCTCCGACCAAGGCTCCTGGTGCTGGACGAGCCCACTTCGGCCATCGACGCCCTGTCTCAGGCCCAGATCCTCAACCTCCTGAACTCCTTGCGGCAGGAACTAGACGTGACCTACCTGACCGTCTCCCACGACCTCGCCGTGGTCAGCTACCTCTGCGAGGCAATCACCGTAATGTACCTCGGAAAAGTCGTGGAGCACGGTCTGACCCGGGACGTGTTCAGGAACCCCCTGCACCCCTATACTCGGGCCCTGATGTCGGCCATCCCCCAGTTCACAAGCGCGGTGAAAAGAGAGCGGATAGTCCTTTCGGGAGCGGTTCCGAGCGCCGTGACTCCCCCTCCAGGCTGCCGGTTTCACCCGCGCTGCCCGGAGCGCACCGACCGCTGCGCCCAGGAGGAACCCGGCCTGCTCGAGGCCGCCGGCGGTCATCACGTGGCTTGTCTCAGCGCACCGGTTCAGCCGGGCGATCCTCACTAGGTCCGACCAAGGAGCGAGCACCATGCAGAGCAGGCTGGCGATCACCGGCGGGGTGCTGGTAACGGAGCACGGAGCCGTGCCCGGCAACCTGACCGTTGACGAGTCCGGTCGCATCTCGGCGGTCCTGGCGGAAGCCGTGATCCCCGATGCGGCAGAGGTCGTGGATGCCACCGGCCTTCTGGTCCTGCCGGGGGTTGTGGACGGGCATTCGCACCTCAACGATCCCGGCTACACCGACAGCGAGGATTTCTACACCGGCACCTGTGGCGCCGCGGCCGGTGGGGTGACGACGGTAATCGAGCACCCGCTGACCGACCCCCTCCCCGATAGCCTGGACGTCTTCCTGGCGAAGCGGGAGATCGCCGGCGCCAAGGCAGTGGTGGACTACGCTCTCTGGGCGGCCTTGACCCCCGACAACGTATCCTACCAGGGGGTCAAGACCAGGGAGTTGGCCCGGCTGGCCGGGGCGGGGGCGGTGGCGTTCAAGGGCTTCATGACCTTTACCTGGGAGATCCCCCGTCTTGACGACGGGCTGCTGATGGTCGCCTTTCGCCGCGTGGGAGAACTTGGGCTGCCCATCGGAGTGCACAGTGAGAACGGTGAAGTGATCCGCTACCTGAGCGAACACTTGCGGGCCAGTGGCCGCGAAGACCCGCTGTCACATGGTGAGGCACGACCGGAGATCACGGAGCGGGAGGCGGTCGCCCGGGTGCTCGAACTCTCCCGCGGGTCCGAGGCCCGTGTTCACCTGGTGCACCTGAGTGTCCCGGAAGCAGTCGATCTGGTGGCCAGGGCCCGTTTTGAGGGGAGGACGGTCAGCGCTGAGACCTGCCCCCACTACCTCACGCTGACCGAGGAAGCGCTCACCCGCCTTGGTCCCTACGCCAAGTGCAACCCTCCCCTGAGGAGTTCCCGCTGTGTCGAGGGCATGTGGCAGCGGCTGTCGCTGGGCCGGATCGACTCGGTGGGATCCGACCACGGGCCTTTCACCCGGCAGGAGAAGGAACGGGATTCCTTCTGGGACGTACCGGCGGGAGTCACCGGCATTCAGGTCATGTTACCCCTCATGGTCACCGAATGCCTGCGACGCGGCATACCGCTGGAGTCCGTCGTCCGGCTATGCTCCTCCAACCCCGCCCGGCTGTTCGGGCTATACCCCCGCAAGGGAGTCCTGGCGCCGGGCAGCGATGCCGATCTCGTGTTGCTGGATCCCCGCGAGCAGTGGGAGTTGACCTCCGGCGAGCTTTTTGCCAAGGAGAAGTGGACTCCCCACGAGGGATGGCGACTGACGGCGCGGGTCAGGCGTACAATCGTGCGCGGCCAAACAGTGTACGTTGACGGTCCCGGCGGCGGGCGGATATGCGTGGAGCCCGGGTATGGCCGCTTTCTGCGGCCGGGTGCCGGCCGGGAGGAGGGATCGGCGTGAAGCGCATCCTGGTCGTCAACCCCAACACATCCCCGGCGGTGACCGACAAGATCCGCCGGGCTGCCGTTGCCGCAAGCCGGCGGGATACCCTTGTTGAAGTCGTCATGGCCGCCTACGGTCCCGAGTCCATCGAAGGGGAAGTGGACGAGGTCATCGCCGCCCACGCCGTAGTCGAGTCCATCGCGCGGCTGTCGCCCGGCTATGATGCGGCGGTCATCGCCTGTTTCTCGGATCCAGGGCTGAGGGCGGCCAGGGAAGCCTGCCGCCAGCCGGTGGTCGGCATCGCCGAGTCGTCGCTGCTCCTCGCCCATGGCACCGGCCTGCCCTTCTCGCTGCTGAGCAACATGCCGGAAGACGAAGCCGTCTTCCGGCGGCTGGCCCGCTCCCTCGGCCTGGACCCTCACCTGAGGGGAGTCCACGCCACCGGCTTCCCGGTGGCCGCCTTCGGTGGGGGCGATCGGGAAGCCCTCAGCGCCCTTGATTCGACCGCCCGGCGAGCGGTCCAAGAGGGAGCCCGGCTGCTTTGTCTGGCCTGTGCGGGGATGAGTGGCCTCTCGGCGCCGCTTGCGGCCATCACCGGGGTGCCCGTTCTTGATGGAGTAGCCTGCGGGGTGAAGATGGCCGAACTCCGCCTGGATCTGGGTCTGCTTCAGCCGGAAGGCGGCCCGTTCCGGCGGGGGCAGCCACGTCGCTATGTGGCCGGTTTCGGTTCTGCCCTGGAGCGGCTTTACGATGGCGATCGCTAGGTAGCCGGACTTACCGCTCCCGGCAGTCACTCCGGCGGGAAGGAGCTTGCAGTCCTTAAGGCGAACTCGTTGCATATACTGCAAGCTGACTCTTTCACTATGTGGAATGAGGAGTTGAAAGGGCTTGTCCGGAGCACCTGTCCTGCCGGCCGTCCCCTTGCAGCAGCGCCTCGCCCCCAGCCTGGCCCGCGACTGGCCCCGCCTCCCGGTCGCCGAGGCCCGGGGGACCGAGCTGATCACGACCGACGGGCGCCGTTATCTTGACTTCTGCAGCGGCATGGCCACCGTCAACGCCGGCCACAACCACCCCCGGGTCACGGCGGCAGCCCGGCAGCAGTTGGAGCGGTTCATCCACGGCCCCCTGGGCGTCGTCTTCTCCGAACCCCTCGCCAAGCTGGCCGAGGAGCTCCCCCGGGTGATGCCGGGGGAGAAGGATATGTTCTTCTTCTCCTGCAGCGGCTCGGAGGCGGTCGAGGGCGCCATCAAGCTAGCCCGGCACGTCACCGGGCGACCGGGGTTGATCGCCTTCACCGGAGGATTCCACGGGCGCACCCTGGGCGCCGTGTCCATTACGACCTCCAAGCCCAAGTACCGGGCGAGGTATGAACCCCTGCTGGGCGGCGTCTACTTCGCCCCCTTTGCATACTGCTATCGCTGCCCCTTCGGCAAGGAGCGTCTGTCCTGCGGCCTGGATTGCCTGGAAGCGGTCCGCCGGATCCTGGGCCGGGTCGTACATCCGTCTGAGGTCGCGGCCATGATCCTGGAACCCATCCAGGGCGAGGGGGGTTACGTGGTGCCCCCCCGGGAGTTCATAACCGGACTGCGGGAGATCTGTGACCACCACGACATCCTGCTGGTCTTCGATGAGATCCAGACCGGCTTCGGGCGCACCGGCGACTGGTTTGCCTCCCAGCTCTTCGGGGTGGTACCCGACGTGCTGGCGGTGGCCAAGGCCATCGCCTCGGGTTTTCCCCTGTCGGCGGTCTGCGCCCACCGCGATCTGATGGGGAAATGGACGCCGGGCGCCCACGGGACCACCTTTGGCGGCAATCCGGTAGCCGCGGCCGCCGCCGTGGCCACGCTGGAGGTCATGCACCGAGAGGGACTGCCCGCCAGGGCCAGGCGGCTGGGCCAGCAAGCCCTGGCGCGTTTCCGAGACCTCGCCGGGCGGGCCGAACGTCTTGGTGACGTGCGCGGCGAGGGACTCATGATCGGGCTGGAATTCGTCCAACCGGGGCCGGATCGCCGGTCCGATCCCGACTTCTGCCGCAGGGTGCGCGAGCGCTGCCTGGAGCGGGGCGTCCTGCTATACCCCTGTGGCTTTGACGACCATGTCATCCGGTTCATCCCGCCCCTGACCGTCAGCGAGGAGCACCTCGAGGAAGGGATCGCGGTCCTCGAGGAGGCGGTGGACGGCTGCCGGTGACTCCCGGCGCTCGCCTGCCGGCCAAGCGGAGACCTTCCCGGCTGCCGGCATTGGCAGGATTCCTCTTCCGGGGTGGAGAACTGCGGCCATATCGGTCCGGAGAGGGGAGCGAGGAGAGCATGAAGTGCCCGAACTGCAAGACGGTAGTGCCGGCCAGCGCCGCCTATTGCCCCTCGTGCGGCAATGCGATGAGCAGGCAGGATCCGGGCAAGACACCGGGCGAGGTGTCGCCGGAGTGGCTGGCCCACTTGCTGTGCCAGGACGGTTACTACGACGTCGAGGTCACGCCGGACGAAGAGGTCGTCCGCGGCAAGCATAAGACGAGGCCCAACATCGTCCTGCGGATCCGGCGGGATCTGGGCTGCCTGACCATGCTGCATTGGTGGAGCCTCAAGCCGTCCGGCATCTTCGGGGGCGGCAGCGTACAGACGGCGGTGAACAAGGCGAACAACATCTCCTGGCTCAATAGCTTCTACCTGGACAAGGACGGAGACCTGGCCGTCAGTTCGCAGATCTGGCTCGGCCGGCAGGTGGGCAGCGAGGACATCCTCACCTTCCTGGACCGCAATGCCAAGGACTTCATGGCCGCGGTGGCCGCCTCCGGGCTACAGCAGCACCTCAAATAGATGGCGCCGGAGACCGGCAGCGCCGGTTTCCGGCCGGTTGGTCCTAGGGGAAGACCTGGAGTATCCTCACCAGGAGAGCAGCTCGTAGCGGCAGTTGGTCCACCGCGACCCGCTCGTCAAGGGCGTGCCCGCCGGCCCCCACCGCGCCCAGACCGTCCAGCACCGGCGTCCCCAGAGCGGCCACGAAATTGCCGTCACTGGCTCCTCCGGTTCCCCCTTCTTCCAGGTCAAACCCCAACTCGCAGGCCAGCGCCCGGGCCTTCTGAAAGAGGGCCACGATGGCCGGGGTGCGCTCCATGGGGGGGCGGTTGAGCCCTCCTTCTATGGTGAGTTCGGCCCCGGGGGTGACCGGGGTCAAGCTCCTCACCCGCCGGATCAGGGCTTGGGCCAGGTCCATGGTGGGAACCCGGAAATCGACTTCCGCTTCAGCGTCGGCGGCGATCACATTGGAGCGGCTGCCGCCCCGGATCACCCCGGCATTGAGGGTCACCCCGGCCTCATAGTCAGTCATCGCATGTAGCCTCAGGATCTGGTGAGCCAGTTCTTCGGTCGCGCTGACCCCCCGGGCGTGGTCGGCTCCGGCATGGGCGGGCCGGCCGGTTACCCGTACGCGGAAGTCGCCCACACCCTTGCGAAAGGTCTTGATCTGGCCGGCGGGCCCGCCGGCCGGTTCGAGTACCAGGCAGTAGTCGCTCTGGCGGCCCTCTTCCTCGATCAGCTCACGGGAGACGGGGCTGCCCACCTCCTCCTCGGAGTTCAGGACGGCGACCACCGGCCGGGCGGAGACCAACCCCAGCTCCCGCATGGTGGCCATGGCCGCCAGGAACTGCGCGATGCCGCCCTTCATGTCATAGACGCCGGGCCCCCAGGCGTAACCGTCGGCCAGACGGAAAGGTCGCCGGCAGGCTTCGCCCACCGGCCACACGGTATCCATGTGGCAGAGCACCAGGACCTGGCCGGGACCCGGAGACCCCCAGGTGGCCCGCAGGAGGTCGCCGTGGGTCCGGCTCGGGATCCGTTCCACCCGAGCTCCTACCCCGGTGAGGCACTCACCCAGAAACCCGGCCAGCCGGTCCAGGGCCTCTTTACTGGTCGAGGGCGACTCCAGTTCCACCAGCCGCCGGAGCAGCCGCAGGGTATCTTCGTTGCGGGACCTCAGGTTCTCCAGGAGCACCTTCTCAGCCTCCTCCGACCGGGGCGAACACCTTGACCTCGTCCCCCTCCTCCAGCCGGCGCTCCCAGGAGGCCTTCAGGCCGTTGACCGCCACCAGCCAGACCTCATCTTCGGGCACTCCGGCCCGGGCGACGGCCTCTCGCACGGTGGCCGCGGGTTCCAGCGTCAGGCTGGTGCCCCTCCTACCGCCCAGGTGGGCGGACAGGATGGCGCAGGCACCGAACTTGATGGTGGTCCGCTTACCGTGGGTCACGGGGCCTGATACCGGCATCTGAGTCAAACAGCACCTCGCCGTCGACGATGACCGTGCGGCAGCGGGTGTAAGTGGCGAAGGGATGGCCGTCCCAGATGGCGATATCGGCGTCCTTCCCCGCTTCCAGGCTGCCGAGGCGATGCCCGAGGCCCAGGATCTCGGCGGCGTTAATGGTGACCGCACGGAAAGCGTCCTCCTCCGGCATGCCGTGGCGGACCGCCATCCCGCAATGGACCGGCAGCCAGCGCGTGTTCGAACTCTCGTCCACCTGGATGGCCACCTTGACACCGGCCCGGGCCAGGATGCCGGGGTTCTCCAGGGTGAACTTCTCCAGTTCCATCTTGAACCTGGCCATGTGCAAGGGACCGACCGTGCAGGGGACTCCCCTGGCGGCGAGTTGTTCGGCTACCCGGTAGCCCTCGGTGGCGTGCTCGATGACCAGGTCCAGGCCGAACTCCTCGGCGATGCGGACCGCGGTCATGATGTCGTCCGCCCGGTGGGCGTGGATGCGCGCCTTCATCTCCCGGCGGAGCACCCGGGCCAGGGCCTCCCAGCGCAAGTCGCGCTCGGGGTACTTGGGCCGGCGGGAACCCTCTTTCTTCTCTTCGGCCTCCTCCTCCGCCTGGCTGAACTTCTCCAGGTAGTTGGCTGCCGAGACCAAGGCCTCCCGCAACACGGCGGCGTTGCCCATGCGGGTGGAGGGCATCTTCTTCTGATCGCCGAAGACCTTCTTCGGGTTCTCGCCCAGGGCCATCTTCATGGCCTCGGTGCCGGGGATGACCATCTCCTCCACCGTCCGGCCTCGCAGCTTGATGGCCACGCCGGTACCGCCGATGACGTTTCCCGAGCCGGGTCCGGTGAAGACGGTGGTCACACCGGCCGCTACCACGTCGGGTACCGAGGGGTCGTCCGGGTTGAGGGAGTCGATGCCGCGCACCTGGGGCGTAAGCGGGTTGGTCATCTCGTTTCCGTCGTCGTGAGCCCAGACCCAGGGCTCACCGAACACGCAGATGTGGCAGTGGGCGTCGATCAATCCGGGGGTTACCCAACGGCCCGTCGCGTCGATGACGCGCGCTCCATCGGGTACCGCTAGGTCCCGGTCCACGGCGGTGATTTTGCCCTTGTCGATAAGGACGGTGCCCGCTTCTACCGTTCCCCGGGTGATGGTGAGGATCTTCCCGTTCACGATGGCGACCGGCAAGATGGATTCTCCCTTCAGGGGTTTCCCCGACTTTCGACCGGCGCCCCGGGAACTCCTCCCGGCACCCTCAGCACCGCCAGGAGATCCTCCAGCTTCCCCCTCTCGCCCGTGCCGCCGGCGGAGTTGGTGACGTGGAAGACTCTCATACCGGCGGCCCGGGCTCCCGCCAAATCCATGGCCGGGTCATCTCCTGCCATCATGCACTCCTCTGGCCGGCAACCGAGGAGGCAAGCCACCTCGGCGTAGTACTCGGGATGGGGCTTGCAGAAGTGCATTATCTCGTAGCTGGTGATGAGATCGAAGGGCAGGTCGGCGAGGCCCGCCCAGCGAAGCCTCTCCCTGACGGCCACGAGAGGGAACACCGGGTTGGTTGCCACCGCGGTCCTGAATCCCGCCCGCTGAATGGCTTGCACAACCGTCCGGGCGGCGGGAACCGGCCGGGCGTAGGCATGAAGGCGGGGGAAGTCCCTCCGGTAGAAATCCTCGAAGATGGGCCTGAGTTCTTCCTCCGCCAGGCCCAGGCGGGGGAAGAAGTCCTCGCGGAACACCATCTGGTTGGTGCGGGAGGGGTCGCGGTCGGCCACCATGGCCCCGGTGCTCCGCATGAGTTCCCTGACGAAGCGCTCCGGCGGGAGGTAGGCCTCCACCCGACAGGCCACCGCCTGCAGGTAGGCGGGGAGAAAGGTGTCCAGGTCGATGTCCAGCAAGGTACCGTCGAGGTCGAAGAGCACCGCTCGTGGCAAGCCCGTTACCTCCCGTTCGCTATTGGCAATCGTCGCTCACCCGGATGATGAGGCCTTCGGCCCGGGGGCGACCCTCGCGCACTACGCCGGCCGGGGCGTCCGGGTCTACCTGGCCTGCGCTACCCGGGGTGAGGCGGGCCGGCGCCGCGGCTCTCCTCCCTTTTGTACCCCGGCCGAGCTGGGGGCGGTCCGGGAGGGCGAACTCCGCCGCTCTGCGCGGGTGCTGGGAGTGTCCGCCGTGTTCCTGCTGGGACTGCCGGACGGCGAGGTGGCCAAAGCCGATCCTGACGCCTCCGCCCGCCGCCTTGCCCTGGTCATGACCCGGACCCGGCCCGAGGTGGTCATCACCTTCGGCCCCGAAGGCAGCCTGTCGCCGCACCCGGACCATGTGGCGGTCTGCCACCTGACTACCCGGGCCTTCCTGTCCCTGCCGGAGGCGGGGCGGCCGGCCCGGATCTTCCACTACCTGTCGCCCTGGCGCTACAGCCCCCCGGCGACGGCCGGGGGAACGCTGGTCGAGTTGGATGTCTCGGCTTACCGGGCCCGCCGGCTGGAGGCCCTCAAGTGCCACCTTACCCAGGTGCAGCAGGTGGCGTGGTTGTTTGGACCGGCCGCCGAGGTCGCCGCCTCTTTTCCCGGCCACGACCGTTTTCGCCTGGCCTATCCCGACCGGGCCGGCGAACTCGACGACCTCTTCGACGGCATCTAGGCGGGGTTGCCGGTCTCCTTCATGGCTCCGGAGGCCCAGCGGATCCAGGCCCGGATCTGCTTGACGGCCAGCAGGCACGCTGCTCCCAGTCCGAACCAGAAGTGCTGCCAGGAACTCAGGTGAGCCCCCAGCACCACCGGGAGCGCGGTGCAGGCCAGCAGGGAACTCAGGTACTTGTGGCGGGTGACCATGTAGCTTAGGGCCCAGAAGGGAAGGAGCAGGACCAGGACCCACCAGGCGATGGACACCATCCCGCCCATGAAGGTGGCCAGCCCACCGCCCCCTTCGAAACGAAGCCAGATCGACCAGTTGTGGCCCAGCATGGCCCAGAGCAGGGCCAGTAAGGGGGCGAAGGCAACCTCTCCGAAGTAGGTGCCGGCCCACCACACCGCCAGGGCACCCTTGCCGGCATCGCCCACGGCGGTGATGATGCCGGGGATCACCCCGGCCCGGAGGAGCACGTTGGTGGCCCCCGCATTGCGGCTGCCCACCCGGCGGATGTCGATACCTCGGAAGAGACGCGCGGTCAGGTAAGCGACGGGAGTCGCTCCCAGGAGGTAGCTCGCCAGAAACAACTTCAGGTAGACCACGCCCGACACCTCCCGTCAGCCGGCATCCACGCCGACGATTCTCAACTCCGGCTCAAGTTCAACACCCCTGAGTTCTCGTACCGTCTGCCGGATCCGGTCCATCAGCGCCAGGACGTCGCGGGCGGTCGCCGCGCCGACGTTGACGATGAACCCCGCGTGGCGCGTTGACACCTGGGCGTCGCCCACGCGCAGACCCCTTAGTCCGGCCTCCTCGATCAGAGCGCCCGCGAAGTGGCCCTCGGGACGACGGAACACGCTGCCGGCACTCCTCTGGTCCAAGGGCTGCCGCTCCTGCCGGCGCCGGCGGTACTCCTCCATCCGTTCCCGGATGGCGGCCGGCGATCCTGTCCGCAGCCGGAGGACGGCCTCAACTACCAGTTGCCGGTCCCCAATAGAGCTCCGCCGGTAGCCGAAAGCGAGGTCGGAAGCCGTAAGTCGCAGCCGCCGCCCTCCCGCTTCCAGGATCGCGCACTCCTCCACCACGTCCGCCATCTCGCCGCCGTAGGCCCCCGCGTTCATCACGACAGCCCCGCCCAGACTGCCGGGGATCCCGGAGGCGAACTCCAGCCCGGACATCCCTCGCCGGGCGGCAAAGGCCGCGACCTCCGCCAGGGGCGCTCCTCCCCCGGCCCGGATCCGCCGCCCGTCGTCCCCGGGGAGTTCGGACAGCTCCCCGAGTCCCGTCATCTTGATGACCAGCCCACGGCAGCCGCCGTCCCGGACCAGTAGGTTGGTCCCCAGGCCGATGACCGTTACCGGCATTCCGTGCTCCGCCGCAAAGGCCAGGCAGACCTCGAGTTCTCCCCGGTTCTCGGGTTCCACCAGGAGGTCGGCCGGGCCGCCGATGCCGAACGAGGTATGGCGGGCCATGGGTTCATTGACCCGTAGGCGACCGGCAGGCAGCAGCCGGGCCAGCTCAGGCGCAAGGTCGCCGTAGCCGGTCATGGCTTCCTCCCCGTTCGTCCTGCAACTTACTATTCCACTCCCCGACCGCCATGTTCCTGCCGGTCCCCTTCCACAGGCGGGCCCGCCCTGTATGATTCCGGCTATGCCGGCAAAGACTACCGGCAAAATCATCCGGAGGTGGCATCATGAGTACCTTTCACCTCATCCACATCATAGTCGGGGCCTGGCTGGTCCTGGCTCCCCTGGTCGGCATCTTTGCGACCTTCCAGGGGCTGGTGTGGAACAGCGTGATCATCGGGGCAGTGGTCGGCCTGTATAATGCCTGGTACCTGTTTGGCCGGCAGCGGGCGGAGGTCAAGCGGACCTGACCAGCAGGGCCACCGCCTCCACGTGGGCCGTCATGGGGAACATGTCCAGCGGGATGACCTCCTCGGTCCGGTAACCCCGCCCGGCCAGGAAAGCCAGGTCGCGGGCAAGCGTTGCGGGGTTGCAGGATACGTAAACGACCCGTGGCGACCCTAGCCCGGCGATGGCTTCCAGGGCCGGCGGGGCGCACCCCCGTCTTGGTGGGTCGAGGACCACCGCCCGGGCCGTTAGTCCCGAACGGACGAGTCCGGGGAGCACCGCTTCGGCTTCTCCCCGGACAAACCGTACGTTCGTGACCCGGTTGGCTGCCGCGTTGCGCCTCGCATCCTCAACCGCTGGAGCGTGGGATTCGACCCCCAGCACCAGTCCCGCCCTCTCCGCCAGGCAAAGGGTGATGGTGCCGATGCCCGCGTACACCTCGATGACCGTGTCGCCGGGCCCGGCGGCGGCCCGATCCGCCGCCAGCTGGCAGAGGACCTCGGCCTGGCCGGGGTTCACCTGGAAGAAGGAACCGGGCGAGATCCGGAAACGATGGGGTCCCAGCCGGTCGGTGAGGTACCCCCTGCCGGCCACGATTCGCGTGTGGGGGCCGAGGATGACATTCGTGCGCCTGGGGTTGACGTTCTGGGCGACGGTGACCACTTCCGGCACCTGCTCGCGGAGAGACCGGGCGAGCGAGCGAACCCCAGGAAGCTGTGACTCCCTGGTCACTAGCACCACCATGACCTCCCCGGTGGCGGCCGCCGAACGCACCAGAATGTGCCGCAGCGATCCGGCGCCGGTGTCCTCGTCGTAGGCCTCGATGCCGTGACGCCGTGCCAGGTCGACCGTTGCGGCCAGCGCCTGGCTGTTCAAGGGGTGCTGGATGGCGCACTCTCCGACCTCCACCAGGTTGTGGGTCCCCGCTTCGTAGATGCCCGCCGCCAGCCGGCGGCCTCTCCCGTCGCGCACCATGGTCGTGGGGAACTGCGCCTTGTTGCGGTAGCCCCACAGTTCGGGCGCCGGCCGGCAGGAGTCTACCGGCACCTCGCCGAGTTTCCCGATCCGCGCCAGGGCGTCGACGACCAACTGGCGCTTGAACTCCAACTGGGACTCGTAGTGTATGTGCTGCAACTGGCAGCCGCCGCAACGGCCGGCCAGCCGGCAGCGCGGCGGCACCCGGGAGGGAGCAGGGATCAGGACTTCCAGCAGGCGGGCCTGGGCGTACTGGCGATGAGTCCGGGTGATGATGGCCCGTACGCGGTCCCCGGGAGCCGTTCCGGCCACGAACACCGCCATCCCGCAGTGGCGGCCGATGCCGTCCCCGCCGGCGGCGAGACCGCTGATCGCAAGCTCGATTTCCTGTCCTGGCCGCAAGAGCCCCGCCAACCCGCGCTCCCCCCAGCCCGGGTTCTCTTCTCCGCCAACACCCTACCTTCCCCCGAGTCACGCCGATATATGGCTCACATCCCCTGCTCGCTCGATCGAGGCCGGAGGGGCCCGCAGGAGCGACCGGGCCGGGGAGGGAATTACTAGCATAGCCTCGATATGAAGGGGGCGGCGATGATCGGCCGGGTGGAACTGGATGGGACCAGCCTCACGCTGGAGGACCTGGAACGGGTGGCGGCGGGACAAACCCAGGTCGCGCTGACGGCGGAAGCCTGGACCCGGGTCACCGCCGCCCGGGCGGTGATCGAAGACGCGCTGCGGCAGGGAAAGGTCATCTATGGCGTCACCACCGGCTTCGGCAACTTCAGCGAAGTCCCCATCTCCCCCTCCGAGGTCCGCCAGCTGCAGCGGAATCTCCTCTTAAGCCATGCCGCCGGTGTGGGCGACCCCCTGCCCGAGCCGGCGGTGCGGGCCATGATCCTCTTGCGGGCCAACTCGCTTGCCTCCGGCTACTCGGGAGTGCGCCCGGAAGTCATCCGAGCGCTGCTTGACCTGCTGGAACATGGCCTGCACCCGGTGGTGCCGGTCCAGGGCTCGGTGGGCGCCAGCGGCGACCTGGCTCCCCTGGCGCATGTAGCCCTGGCCCTGATCGGCGAGGGCGAGGTGTTCTGGAAAGCCCGGCGCGTTCCGGCGGCCGAAGCTCTGGGCAAGGCCGGCCTCAAGCCCTTGACCCTGGAGGCCAAGGAGGGTCTGGCCCTCATCAACGGCACCCAGTTCATGACCGCTCTCGGGGCCCTGGCCGTGCTGGGCGCCGACCGCGTCAGCCGGGTGGCCGACGTGGCCGCGGCCATGACCTGCGAGGCACTGCGCGGCACGGACGCCTCGGCGTCGGATCGGTTCGCCGCCCTCCGACCTCACCCCGGCCACGGCCGGGCGGCCGCCAACCTCAGGCGCCTTCTGGCCGGCAGCCAACTGGTTAGCCGGCCGGGCGAGATCCGGGTACAAGATCCCTACGTGCTGCGCTGCGTCCCCCAGGTCCACGGG
Organism: bacterium; assembly: GCA_031082145.1. Lineage (GTDB taxonomy): Bacteria > Bacillota > Sulfobacillia > UBA995 > UBA995 > Ess09-15. The sequence continues at coordinate 22,464 of JAVHLP010000017.1, forward strand.
GCCGGCAAGGACGTCCTTGCCCATGTCCGGCAGGTGATAGAGCGGGAACTGAACGCCGTCACCGACAACCCCCTGGTATTCCCGGGGGAGGGCCTGATCCTGTCCGGCGGTAACTTCCACGGCCAGCCCCTGGCCCTGGCCCTGGACTACCTGGCGATGGCCCTGGCCGAGTGGGCTGACATTGCCGAGCGGAGGATCGAGCGCCTGCTGAACCCCCAGCTGAGCGGGCTCCCGGCTTTCCTGGTGAGAGCGGGAGGCCTCAACTCCGGTCTCATGCTGGCGCAGTATACCGCGGCGGCCCTGGTGTCGGAGAACAAGGTCCTGTGCCACCCGGCCAGTGTGGACTCCATCCCGACCTCGGCCAACCAGGAAGACCATGTCAGCATGGGGGCCATCGCCGCCCGGAAGGCCGGCCTGGTCCTGGCCAACACCGAGCGGGTGCTGGCCATCGAACTGCTGTGCGCCGCCCAGGCGCTTGACTTCCGGGATCTGGACGGGGCCGGACCCGCCGTCCGCAGGGCCCACGGCAGGATCCGGGAACGGCTGCCCCGGCTGGAGGAAGATCGTATGCTAAGCCCGGACATCGAGGCCGTGGCCGGCCTTGTCCGGTCGGGGGAGCTGCTGTCGGCGGTTGAAGAAGTCACGGGGAGCCTCGCCCCTTGAGGTACCCGTTTCCAGGGAGGGAGAAGCCGTGTCCCGGCGGAGTGTGAGGGCACCTCGGGGCGTCGCCCTGAGCTGCAAGGGATGGCCCCAGGAAGCGGCCTTGCGGATGCTCATGAACAACCTCGATCCCGAGGTGGCGGAGAAGCCCGATGAGCTCATTGTGTACGGCGGTAACGCCAAGGCGGCCCGGAACTGGAAGTGCTTCGACGCGCTGGTCCGGTGCTTGCGGGAACTGGAGGCCGACGAGACCTTGCTGGTGCAGTCGGGGAAGCCGGTCGGCGTCTTCCGCACTCATCCCCGGGCCCCCCGCGTCCTGATCGCCAACTCGCTGCTGGTGCCCAAGTGGGCTACCTGGGAACACTTCTGGGAACTGGAAGGCCGGGGCCTCATGATGTACGGGCAGATGACGGCGGGATCCTGGATCTACATCGGCACCCAGGGGATCATCCAGGGTACCTACGAGACCCTGGCCGAGATGGCCCGCCGCCATTTTGGCGGCAGCCTGAAAGGCCGGGTGGTCCTGACCGCCGGCCTTGGCGGCATGGGCGGGGCCCAACCGCTGGCCGTCACCATGAACGAGGGTGTGGCCCTGGTGGTGGAGGTCGATGAGCGGCGGGCGGCTCGCCGGGCCGGCCAGGGTTTCTGCGACGAGATCACCGCCGACCTGGACGACGCCATCCGCCGGGCCGAATCGGCCCGGCGGGAGGGAAGACCCCTCTCCATCGCCCTGATCGGGAACGCCGCTCAGACCCACCCCGAACTGGTGCGGCGGGGGTTCGTGGCCGACGTGGTTACCGACCAGACCTCCGCCCACGACCCCCTCCGGGGATACGTCCCGCCGGGACTCACCGTCGCCGATTCGGCCGCCCTGGCCGAGCGGGACCCCGCCGAGCACGTCCGGCGGGCCATGGCCGGAATGGCCATCCACTGCCGGGCTATTCTGGACTTGCAGCGAGCCGGGGCGGTAGCCTTTGACTACGGGAATAACCTCCGCGGCCACGCCCTGGCCGCGGGAGTGGAGGATGCCTTTGCCTACCCCGGCTTTGTGCCCGCCTACATCCGGCCCCTCTTCTGCGAGGGGAAGGGCCCCTTCCGGTGGGCGGCCTTGTCGGGCGACCCATCCGACCTCTATCGTACCGACCAGGCCGTACTGGAGGCGTTTCCGGAGAACGAGAGCCTGGCCCGCTGGATCCGCCTGGCCGGGGAGAGGATTCCCTTCCAGGGCCTCCCCGCCCGCATCTGCTGGCTCGGGTATGGCGAGCGGGATCGCATGGGCCTCCTCTTCAACGACCTGGTGCGCCGGGGCGATCTCAAGGCTCCCGTGGTCATCGGCCGGGACCATCTAGACGCGGGGTCGGTCGCCTCGCCCTACCGGGAGACCGAGGCCATGCTGGACGGCAGCGACGCGGTGGCCGACTGGCCCATCCTCAACGCCCTGCTCAACACGGCGGCGGGCGCCACCTGGGTGTCGGTCCACCACGGTGGCGGGGTGGGCATCGGCTACTCGCTGCACGCGGGAATGGTGGTGGTGGCCGACGGCACCGGCGAGGCGGCGGACCGGCTGGAGTGCGTGCTGACTACCGACCCGGGCACCGGGGTGATGCGGCACGCCGACGCCGGCTATCCCGAGGCCCACGAGACAGCCAGGCGCAAGGGACTGAAGCTCCCCTTGGTGACCGGTTAGCCATGCGGCTGGTCCTCAAGCACGTGGGCAATCTGACGCCGCTGGATGAGTTCGGCGGCCGGCCCGCCCGCGGGCCCCGCTCCGGGCTGCGGTCGATCAAGGACGCCTTCCTGGTCGCCGAGGAGGGCCGGGTGAGCCGCCTGGGCCCCATGACCGCCTATGATCCGGCCTGGGAGGAAGGGGCGGACGTCGTGTCGCTCCCCGGCTCCCTCGTCACCCCCGGCCTGGTGGACCCCCATACCCACACCGTCTTCGCCGGTTGGCGGGCCGACGAGTACGTCTTGCGGCTGCAGGGCACCAGCTACCAGGAGATCATGGCGGCGGGAGGAGGCATCCGGCGGACGGTCGCGGCCACCCGGGCCGCCGGCGAAGATGAACTGGCCGCCCTGGCCGCCGGCCGCCTGGACCAGATGCTCCGGCGCGGGGTCACGACGGTGGAGAGCAAGAGCGGTTATGGGCTGGACCTCGAGACGGAGCTCAAGCAGTTGCGGGTGAACCGGCGCCTGGACGGCGAGCACCCGGTTGACGTGGTCTCCACCTACCTCGGCGCCCACGTTGTGCCGGCGGGAGCGTCGGCCGGGGACTACGTGGACTCTGTGATCGGGGAGGTCCTGCCCCGGGTGGCGGCGGAGGGCCTGGCGGCCTTCTGTGACGTGTTCTGCGACGAGGGGGCCTTCAATCCGGCCCAGACCCGCCGCATTCTCACCCGGGCGGCAGAACTCGGCCTGGGCCTGAAGCTGCACGCTGACGAGCTGGAGGGGTCGGGCGGGGCCGAACTGGCGGTCGAGCTCGGCGCCACCAGCGCCGATCATCTGCTCAAGCTATCCGACCGAGGCCTGGAGGCCCTGGCCAGTTCCCCAACGGTGGCCGTCCTGCTCCCCGGCACCGCCTTCTTCCTACGGGCAGGCTATGCGCCCGCCCGGCGGCTACTGGACCGGGGCGCCGCCGTGGCCCTGGCCACCGACCTCAACCCCGGCAGCTCACCCCTGATCGATCTCCGCCTGGTCATGGGGTTGGCCTGTCTCCAGATGGGGCTTACCCCGGCCGAGGCTCTGGCCGCGGTGACGGTGAACGCCGCCCACGCCGTGGGGCTGGGCGACCGGGCGGGCAGCCTGGGTCCGGGTCGAACCGCCGACCTCGTCGTCTGGCGGTGCCCGGACTACACCCACCTCCCCTACTTCCTGGGCTCCGACCTGGTGGAAGCGGTCTACAAGGGAGGCCGCCGGGTCAGTCCTGGGCCTCCGCCCGGACGTAGTCCTTGAAGACATAGCCGGTGCCGCCGTCGCCCAGCTGCACGCGGGCCCAGAAACCGGCGTACTCCATGAGGATGACCGGAGTCCCCTTGTCCAGCTGCCTGGCCACCTGCTCGCGGGGGCCGGGGCCCTCCCGCAAGTTGACCTCGCTCTGGGTGATGACGGCAAAGGCGAGGAACTTCTCGGGGACCTCGCGCTCGAAGAGGTCCAGGCTCTTGATCTGAAAGCGCTGATAGGCGTGGACGATCCGGGCCAACTTCTTCTCACTCGGCGTCGTCGCCGCTGCCATCAACGCCTCGTAGGAAGCCAGAAGTGGATCCTCGCCCTCCCGGATCTCTCGCGCCAGTTCCTTGACCCACGACACTCGCAGCCACCTCCCCGGGCACACCTCAACAACCGGCGGCCCCCGCCCTCCATGCTTATGCGGCGGGGGGTGGGTGGCAGACCTCAGAGTACGCCGGCTGGTGGGGGCGGAGCCGTGGCCGGACGGTCCGTCGGCCACCGCAGGGCCAGGTAAGCATATGTCAACACCAGGCCGTAGTAGAGGAGCAGTTGTCCCCCCAATGCCAGCCCTATCCCCAGTTGGCCGCGCCCAAAGGTCAGCAGCAGGGGCAGGGTGACGGCGTGGGCGGCCAGGTTCCAGGCGGCGAAGAAGGGCAGCGGCCGCCCCCGGAAGCCGGCCAGCAAGGCCACCAGGCCGGCGGCAGCGGTGGTGGACAGCATCTTGGCCGCCAGCGTTACGCCGTAGCCCAGGATCCCGGCGACGACGGCCAGTGGCTTGAGGTACGGCAGCCAGCCGAGAACCTTGTCCCTGTTGACGTCCAAGCCCACGTCCCGGTAGGGGAGCACCGTCACCTCGCCGCCCTGGCAAGCCCACAGCCTGTCTCTCCCGACCAGGATGCCCTGCCAGTAGGGACCCAGACCCTCGATGGTGGTGGCGCCCGTAGTGTCGACGATCAGGCTGCCACCCCGGCTGTGTATCACGTAGGGCTCGGGCCCCTCCCAGTTGAGGACCCCGCCGGCGAGGCTGAAGCCCGGCATTCCGGCGACCAGCTGACGCTCCAGCTCCCGGTAGAACGCTACGAACGCGACGGCGCCCCTCACCGCCGACACGGCAGAGGTCAGGGTCACGAGCAACACCAGATAGGCCAGGCTCCGACCCACCCGCTGGTAGATAATGTCCGCGTAGGACGAGGTGTCGGTCACGCTGGACCAGACCCGCCGCAGGAACCCCACGCCAATCCCCTCCTATGTGGTCACCCGCTTCAGGCCCACTTCCACCGGGTGGCCCTCGATCTCCAACTGCTGCCGGTGGTCCACCGCCGGGATGTCACCCACGTCGAGCCGGCGGGACAGGGTCTCCCGGCTCAGGTAGGCCCCGTGGGCCCGGATGGCCCGGGCCAGGTCGCCCCCTGCCCGGCAGTAGGTGTCGATGTGGTCTTCCACGGCAAAGCCGGCCTCCTTGCGCAAGCGCTGAATACGGTTCACCATCTCCCGCGCCAGGCCCTCCAGCATGAGTTCATCACTGATGTCCAGCCGGAGCGCGACCGCCCGGCCGTTCCCCCGCTCCACCGAGTAGCCTGGACGCTCGTCCAACCGCACTTCCACGTCCTCGGGTCCGAGCACGACCTCCCGCCCGTCGACCCGCAAGGTCAGGGCGCCCGCTTCCAGGCCGGCGACCGCCTGCCGGGGGGCGAGCCCGGCCAGGGCAGCCGGGATGCCCTGCGCCAGGGAGCCGTAACGTGGTCCCAGCCGGTCGAAGCGGGGTCTCAGCACCACCGTCAGGTATTCACCGGTGTCCTCTCGGAAGCTGACCGCCTTTACGTTGAGTTCGTCCCGCAGGAGTTCGATTAGCTGTTCCAGCCGGCCGGTCTCGGCGGCCGGTCCCAGCAGGACCAGTTCCGGCAGGGGTTGGCGGGTCCGCACGTTGGCCCGGTTCCTGGCCGCCCGGCCCAATCCCACGTACTCCCGCAGCAGCGCCATGGCCTCCTCGAGATCGCGGTCCACCAGCGTGGGGTCGACCTCGGGATATTCGGTCAGGTGAACGCTGACCGGCCCCTGAGGGTCGGCCGGCCGGGCCAGCCGCCCATGCATCTCCTCGGCCAAGAAGGGCAGGTAAGGCGCCAGCAACCGGGCCAGGGTGGTCAGGACCTCCCACAGCGTCTGGTAGGCGAAGACCTTGTCCTGGTCGGCCCCGGCCTTCCAGTAGCGCTTGCGCCCCCGACGCACGTACCAGTTGGACAAGTCGTCCACCAGCTCGGCCAGCAACCGGGCTCCCGTGGTCACCTCGTACTGGTCCAGGCTCTGGCGGACGCCCGCGGTGACCGTCTGCAGCCGGGAGAGCAGCCACCGGTCAAGAGGGGGCCGCCCGCCCGCGGGCAGGGCCGCCGGCGCGAATCCATCCAGGCTGGCGTAGGTGGTGAAGAAGCTGACCACGTTCCAGAGGGTGTCCATGGTCCTTCCCTGGTGCTCGGCGATGGCCCGGACCGAGAACCGTTTGGGGTACCAGGGGGGGCTGGACACGCACAGGAACCAGCGCAGGGCATCCGCCCCCTGCCGGTCGAGGACCTCCCAGGGATCCAGGACGTTGCCCTTGTGCTTGGACATCTTCTGGCCCAGGTCGTCGAGCCCGAAGTCCGTGCACAGCACGTTCCTGAAGCAGGACTGCCCGAACAGCAGGGTCGAGATGGCCAGCAAGCTGTAGAACCACCCCCGCGTCTGGTCGATGGCCTCGCAGATGTAATCGGCAGGGAAACGTTCCTTGAACAGCTCTCGGTTCTCAAACGGGTAGTGCCACTGGGCGAAGAACATGGATCCGGCATCAAACCAGCAGTCGATGACCTCCGGCACCCTCCGCATGGTCCCCCCGCAACCGGGGCAGGCCAGCTCCACCCGGTCGATGTAGGGCCGGTGCAGGTCAAGCGGCTCGGGCAAGGGAGCCGTGGCCAGTTCGGCGAGTTCCTTGATGCTCCCCACGGCCTGTTCCCGGCCGCACTCGCACAGCCAGATGTTCAGCGGAGTGCCCCAGTACCGCTCCCGGGACAAGCACCAATCCACCACGTTCTCCAGGAAGTTGCCGAAACGGCCGTGCTTCAGGTGTGCCGGAACCCAGTTGATGGTGTCGTTGTTGGCCAGGAGCTCGTCCCTGACCGCCGTCATGCGGATGAACCAGGCCCCCCGCCCGTAGTACAACAGGGGACTGTCACAACGCCAGCAGAAGGGGTAGCTGTGCCGGTGGCGTCCCTCCCGGTAGAGCCGGCCCGCCGCCGCCAGGTCGGCGGTAATCCGGGGATCGGCCTCCTTCACGAACTCACCCTGGTAGTCGGGGACCTCGCCGGTGAAGCAACCACGGGCGTCCACCGGCTGGAAGACGGGCAGCCCGTAGTCAACCCCCATCCGCATGTCGTCCTCGCCGAAGGCCGGCGCCAAGTGGACCAGCCCGGTCCCCTCCTCCATGGTGACGAAATCTCCCGGCAGCACCGTGAAAGCCGCTTCACTGCCCCCGGCCCGCTCCACGAAGAACTCGAACGGTGGCTGGTACCGCACACCCAGTAACTCCTCACCCCGGGTCCGTGCCAGCGGGCGATAGCCTTCCCCGAGCACCCGCCCGGCCGGGTCCAGTCCAAGCACCAAGTATTCCCCGTCCGCCTCGGCCAGCAGGTACTCTGCTTCGGGGTCCACCGCCAGGCCCACGTTGCTGGGCAAGGTCCAAGGTGTGGTGGTCCAGACCAGGAAGTGCGCCACCTGCCGGGGATCGAACTCGCCCTGGAAGGCCGGTGGCACTCCCCCCCGGATCTCGAACTTGACGAAGACCGAGGGGTCCTCCGCCTCCTGATAACCCTGGGCCACCTCGTGGCTGGAGACGGCGGTCCCGCAGCGGGGGCAGTAGGGAACAATGCGGTGGCCCTGGTACAGCAGTCCCTTGCCATGGATCTCCTTCAGGGCCCACCAGACCGACTCGATGTAGGAGTTGTGGAAGGTCACGTAGGCGTCATCCATGTCCAGCCAGAACCCGATCCGCTCGGTCAGCCGGACCCATTCCCGCTCATAGGCGAACACGCTCTTCTTGCACGCTTCCACAAACCGCTCCACGCCGTAGCGCTCGATCTCATCCTTGCCGTCCAGGCCCAAGGCCTTTTCAACCTCGATCTCCACCGGCAGGCCATGGGTGTCCCAACCCGCTTTCCGCGGCACCTGCCGTCCCCGCATCGTCTGGTAGCGGGGTATCAGGTCCTTCAGGGCCCGGGGGATGACGTGCCCGATGTGGGGCAGCCCGTTGGCGGTCGGAGGCCCTTCGTAGAAGACATACCGGGGGGAGCCGGCCCGCCTGGCCAGGCTCTGGTCGAACACCCGGTCTTCCCGCCAGAAGGCGAGGACGCGCTCTTCCAGCTCCGGGTAGTTGATCCTGGCGTCCACCTTGCGGAACACGGTCATCCCTCCCAACTAGAAAACCCCCGCCCCTGGGGACGAGGGTTCGCTCGCGGTACCACCCCATTTGCCGGACAAGCCGGCCACTCAGCGGGCACGGCCCCCTGGGGCGATGCCCGGCCCGGCTAACGGTGGGCGGCCGGCAGAGCCTACTGGCGCTCAGGCGCGTTCAGTCTGCGGCTCCGAGGCGATCACCTGCCGCGTCCGGCACCCGTCTTCCACCCTCACGGGCTCGCTGGGCCGCAATGGCGGTGGCGGTCCTCGTCATAGCCAGCCTGACTTTGATGAGGATTATACCATGGGGGTTCCTGGACGGTCAAACGCTCCCGGCTGAGGCTAGTCGCATTCCGTTCGGCGGCATAGCAGAGCCCTCCTGGGGCAGGGGTTCCTGGGAGGGTTATCCTGCCATTCCACCGAATCGAGATGGTGTTCTGGGGCTTGCCAGGACTCACTAGAGGAAGTCCTGAGGAAGGAAGTCGACCATGGAGCGCCCGACCTATGTGACCAGCATGCAGCACTATCTTGATGAAGATCACAGCATTCCCGAGAGCATGCCAGGGCCTGCCCTCAATCTCGCACTCTTTCTCGGTTCTATCGTGGGCTGGGTCTCGGCTCACCGGCGGAGCCCGAAGCCGCGGACCAATGTGCCCTGTCGGCGTCGTCCGGACCTTCAGCGGTGCACCGGTATGATTCACGCCCGCTTCGGGGACGATGGTTCGATGATCTTCTGGGAGTGCCCGATCTGTTACGACCACGGAGTCATCCATGGTTGGGAAGACACGCCTTGGGATCGGCGCAGGGATTGATGCAGCCCGACCATAATTAGACGCACGGTGGCCACCCGAGCACGCCTTGGTGAGGGTATAATGGTCCCCGGGAGTGGTCCGCTTGCTTACTAGGGACAAGGCCCTTGAGTTGCTGAGGGACAACCAGGATTACCTTCGCCGTGAGTTCGGTGTGCGGCGAATAGGTGTCTTCGGCTCAGTCGCTCGGGATCAATGCGACGATATGAGTGACGTCGACCTCATTGTCGAGTTCAGCCGCCCGATAGGCTTCCGGTTCATGGACCTTGCGGACCATCTGGAGAACCTTCTCGGACGGCGGGTCGGCCTTCTGACGCCTGCAGGTATCGAGGCCATCCGGCTGGAACGCGTAGGTCGCAGCATAACAGAAGGTGTGTTCTATGTCTGAACGGCCGGATAGCCAGCTCCTAGCTGATATCCGCAAAGCCGCTAACCGCGCTGTGAAGTACGTAGCCGGATTGGCGTACGGCACTTTCCTTGCAGATACCCTAATCCAGGATGCAGTCATCCGGAACGTTGAGATCATCGGAGAAGCCGCCAAGAAGCTATCTTCTTCTGCCCGAGCGAGGTATCCCGACATCCCCTGGAAGCAGATGGCCGGCTCTCGAGACCGTCTGATCCACGACACTTCGGAGTCAACATCGACATCGTCTGGCAGATTACCCGAGAGGACCTCCCCATACTTCTAGACGTTCTCGGTCCAGACGACGAGGGACGTCTAACCAGCCGCTCAACCTGACACCGGCGTCAGAGGGCTCACTCAGGTTGCGGCTCGGTCGGTGCAGGTTAGCGACCAGCCGTTAGCCCGTCAGGGTCGCACTGCGGATGGTTGGTCTTTTCAATAGGCCGGCAGATCGAGGCAGATGGGAAGGCGCGGCGTCGGCCGGGTGCACGGGTTTTGATGGTACTCAGCTACTCCCGGGCCATGTACGTCGAGTTCGTGGAGCAACAGGACCTCCGCACCCTGTTGCGCTGCCACCTCAATGCCTTCGCCGCCCTGGGCGGCGTACCGCGGATCGTCCTGTACGACAACATGAAGACCATGGTGCTGAGACGGGCAGGGTCCCGGGTCGAGTATCACCCGAGCGGGACAACCTGATGTCGCTGGGAGCGTGAACCGGTCTTGGGCGCACTGGAGAGCAGGGACATACACAAGCGCTACGGGTCCACCGCGGTGCTCCGCGGAGTGAGCTTCACGGCCCGGCCGGGGGCGATCACGCTCCTGGCCGGGCCCAACGGTGCCGGTAAGACGACCTGGATCCGCGTGGCGACCGGACTCGCCCGGCCGCAGGCGGGGCAGGTGCTGTTTGACGGTCAACCTGTGCCGGGGCAGCGCCACCGGCTGGGGGTGGTGCTCAACCACCCGTCAGTGTACCCCCACCTCAACGGTTACGATAACATCCGCTGCCTGGCGGGAGTTGGGTCCTGGAACCGAAGGCGTATCCACGGGGCCGTCGAGAGCCTGGGTCTCGGCCTCGAGGATGCCAGGCTCCGGCGGCGGGCGGGGGGCTGTTCCCATGGTGAGAAGCGCCTGCTGGTGCTGGCCTGCGCCCTGATCCGCGACCCTCAGCTCTTGCTGCTGGACGAACCCTCGCTGGGAGCGGATCCCCTGGTCTGGCAGCGGATAACCAACACCCTCAAGTACATGCGGGATGAGGGCAGGACCGTACTGCTCACGGGTCAGAGTTTGAACACGCTCGAGGCTCTGGTCGACGATGTGGCCGTGCTACTGGACGGCTGCGTCGTCTTCCATGGCAGCCTCGCCGCATTGCGGGGGCGTCGCCCGCCAAGAGTGGAAGTGCGGGTGCGTGATCCGGAGGACGTCGGCACGCTCCTGCGGGTGGCCCGGCCGCTACCCGGTGCACCGGTGGGCACCTTCTCTGTACCCTGCGGCTCCCGGGCTGAAGCCGAGGAGGTCGCCTCTCGGGTCCAGGCCCTGGGGATACCCCTCTTGCGCCTCGAGGTACGGGAGGACACGCTGGAAGAGGCCTTCACCTCCCTGCTGGATGCAGACCACGGCCGGGAGCCAAGGGAGGACGCCCATGCCGGTTGAGGGCCCGGCGGCGCCGGGAGGCCGTCGGCAGTCGTTGCGGCTGTGGTGGTCGGAGGGGAAGCTGCTGGCGGCCAGCCACTGGACCAGGGTGCTGCTGGCGGTGCTGGTGCTGCTGCTGCTTTGGGCCGAGATGGGCACCTACCGCGCCGCTCTGAACCAGGAAGCCGACATCGAGTACGTATACCGGGCATCGGGGGGTGAGGACGCTTCGGAGGAAGCGCTGCGCAGCTTCGCCAGGAGCCACCCTGATGCTCGAACCCAGCGGGAGGCGATCTGGGGTCTGCACCCCGCCACGGGCGCCAACCGCACGCTCGCGGTGCTGGGTGCCCTCGGGCCGATGGTGCTGGCGGTGTGGTCGGCTCATTGGGTAGGGGCGGAATACGGCTGGCGCACCGCCGCAGTGAGGGCGGCCCACACCGGCTGGCGCCGGGTGCTGGGTGCCAGGCTTGCCTGGATCGTGCTTGCGTCCGGTCTCGTCAGCGTCGCCGTCGCCGGTGTCGGCAGCCTGGCGGCGCGCATCAGCTGGCCCTTGCTGGTCGCATCGAGCCGGTTTGCCGCCTGGTTGGATCCGCCCGACCTGGGCATCGCCGCCGGCCGGCAAGTTCTTGCCGTGGCGGCCGGCATGGCGGTGTACGGTCTCATGGCGGCCACGGTTGCCGTCATGACGCGCAGCGCGCTGGCCGGCGCGCTGGCGGGGCTGGTGGTGCCCAACCTGGAAGTCCTCCTGGCAGGCCGTAGTCCCCTGCTCTGGATGCTACCCTGGGGCCTTCACGCCGGGCTGCTGACCGATCACCTCGTGTACCTCTGGGGAGGGTTCGCCGGCGCCCCGCCCTTTGCTCCCCCGGCGCCTGGGCCGGAGTGGCGCTGGGTCGGTTGCCTGCTGTGGATGCTGGTCTGGTCAGGGCTAACCCTGGGCTGGTCGGGGCGGCAGGAGATCCGATGAAGGGCACCAAGGTGACAATGGGGGACCTCTGGCGGACCGAGTCCGCACTGGTAAGGACCGGCCTCTTGGTTGCCCCGCTGGTCCTCCTGGGCCTGGTGCTGCTGGCCGAGTGGCACACCTGCGCCCTTGCACTGCACCAGGATCAGGCCATTGACGTTTTCCAGCGCATCTTCCCCGAGCAACTGGGCCAGCGCGAAGCGTTGCTCGAGTTCGTGTGTGAGTACCCCGGCGCCGCGGCGAACCGCGAGGCGGTCCTGGCGGCACACCCCCACAACGCGCTCGACCGGATCCTGGCGACAGTCACCGTGGGTCTGGGCCCCCTCGGCGCTGCCCTATGGGGCGGGCTGCTGGTGGGCATGGATTTCGGCCTGGGCACGGCGAGGGTACGCGCGGTTCACCTGGGCTGGAGGCGCGTGGTGGCGGCGAAGGCCGGCTGGATCGCGGCCTTCGCGGTCCTGGTGACCACTACGGCGGTCCTGGCCGCCGCGGCTGCGGGGCCCGTCAGCTGGGCCTGGCTGCTCCGCTACTCCGAACTGGCCGGCCTGCTGGAGCCGCCGGCAGTGGAGACCGTCGCCGCCGTGCAGGTCCTGGTGACAGCGCTGGTCTTGACCAGCTGGGGACTCCTCGGCGCGACCATGGCCCTGGCCACCCGCAGCGCCCTGGCAGGCACGGTACTAGGCATCCTGCTGCCCTACGCCGAGGGCGTGTTCCTCAGGCCCCTGGCGAATCCCCTGGGCCTGGATTGGCTCTTGCCCTGGGGCTTGCGGGCGGGCCTGGTCGCCGACCACTTTGCGCACTTCATTGGGGACCCGGGGATGGTGCCGGAGGTGTCCAACCCGGCCTGGCGGTGGCTGGCGATGGGTGCCTGGACGGTGACCCTGGCCTGCGTGTCCACGTGGTGGGCGGGGCGGCAGGAGTTGTCGTAGGG
>JAVHLP010000018.1 GCA_031082145.1 bacterium
CGCAGCTACCGGAGCAGCGGGTGACGCCGCCGGCGCCGGGGTTGGGGAGGCACCGGCGATCGGTGGGGATGGCGCCGCCCCGGCGGCGGGCGGCGACCCGCCGTCGGCCGGTGGGCTCGACGGGGTGGTCAAGGGTGCTGCGGGTGAAGCCACAGCCCCCGGCGGGGGCCCGGCCTCCGGCCCGGCGGCGGCAAAACCAGGCTTCCAGGCGATCTCATAGCTGAAGGCGAGCGGCCTGCCTCCCGCGCCCACCAGAGAGGATGCCCAGGGATCGCGACAGGGTCCGGGCAAACCCTCCTCCGCCCCGGCCAGGTACACTCGCCCGGGGCGGGCCAGCGGCACCAGCCTCACCCCAACCAGCAGGGCATGGGGGCCAGGGGCGGGGAGTTCCAGTACGGCCTGGGGCACGGGTCCCTGGCGGTTCAGCTGTCCCTGATGGGTGGCGGTGACTGTTCCGTCCGGAGTCAAGATGTGAGCCCAGACGTGGTAGGCGAGGCCGGCCGCGGCGGCCGCCCGTTCCTGTTCAGCGGTCACGGTTACCCGAACCAGGCCGTCACCCTGGCCGGGACCGTCCAACCCCAGGTAAGTCGGACCCCAGGCATCGGCCGTCGCCCGGCCTCGCCGGGCCGGCAAACCGGTCCCGTCAGAGAGGGCGAGCCACTGGCTGACCGGCCGGGCGATGGCGAGAGCGTCGGCCACCGCCCGGTGCACCCGGGTGTCCTGGAGAAGAGCGAGATGGGTCCCTTGCCACACCCCGGCGAGAACAATCAGGCGGTCGTCCTCGCCCATGGGCACCAGGGTCGACTCCAGTTCAACCACCAGGTCGTTGTCGCCCACCCCCCGCCATAGCCGGCCGGCCAGGTTGAGGGTGCGCCCGGCGATAACGACATAGCGGGTGCTGCGGGAAGCGCCGCTCTCCTCCCCGTTCCAGTCCAGCAGGAAGCGGTTGGCGGCCAGGGCCTGATAAGTCGGCCGTCCCACCGGGTCCGGACCGGCCGGGTAGCGGAACCGCTCCGGCACCAGGCGCTCCAGGACCACTCCCCCCGTCGGCGCCGGCGACACCCAGGCAAGCACCTGCAAGGCCAGGCCCAGCTGGTTCTCCTGCAGGTAAGCCTTGCCCTTCTGGTACAGGTAGTCCAGGACCGCCGTCTTGAGGTACTCCACGATGGATCCCCCGAGGTCGGGCGAGCGGAGAATGCTTGCGGGCGGGGGCGTGAGGGTGACGGTGCGCCGGCTGGCGGCCTTCAGGTAGTGGTGGCGGCCGGTCTCCAGGGCCAGCCACTCATAGTAGGCCCGGGTCAGGGCCTCGCCCTCCGCGGGAGGGGTGTCCGGCGAGCCGTTGGCCTCCATTGGCGGGACCTGGCTCTCCAGAAACCAGGCCCGGTACAACTCGGGGCGAGAGGAGGCCAGCCAGCCGGGAAAGTCGGCGACCGGCCCCGCCCCGCCCGGCCCCCGCAGGAGTTCGCTCTCGACCAGGTAATGCCGGTACAGCACACCGTAGACGACCGCCCGCTGGTCAACGTAGGCCGCGGCGCCGGTGAAAGGAGGCAACTCGGGGTTCACCCCGCCTGCCGCCGGGGGGCACGGCCAGGGTTCCCGGCGAGCCTGCTCCGTCGACACGCGCAATAGGTGCGCGCTGTAGGCACCCTGGTTGGGGGTGGCGATCATGACCAGAGTGCGGACCTCGTCCGCCCGGCCCGGCAAGCGCAGGTAGTAGCGGCCGATCAGCCCCCCGTAGCCGTAGCCGACGAGGTCTACCTGGCGGGCGCCGGTCTTCTCCCGGACCTGGGCAACTCGCCAGGCCAGTTCCCGGGCCGCCAGGCGGACTAAGTCGGGTTCGTGGACCCGGGAGTAGTCAAAGGTGAAGAGATCACGGCCTTCCTGGTAACCCTCCCGGGCCAAGAAGCCCAGGAGACCGGCGCCCCTCCGGCCCGGCTCCGGCGACCTGCCCCAACTATCGGCCCGCCCTTCCAGTCCCGGGATCAAGATCACCGGCACCCGGAAGGACACCGCTTCGGCCTGCCGGAACTCTCCCTGCCCGGCCCCCGCCGCCCGGGGGGCCAGCAAGAGGAGCAGGATCAGGACCAGCCGGCTGCTACCGGATGCCAACCTGGACCTGCTGCTTCTCCCACAGCCCATGGTTGGTTACCTCCAGCCTGGTCACCCGTTGATCGCGGTCGATCGCCTCGCGGACCGCGGCCTCCCAGCCGTCACCCCAGGGAACAGCCCGCACTTCCCCGCCGGCGTCGACGAACGCTAGCAGCCAGCTCTCACCGGGATCCAGGGTCACCTCCTCTTCCCCGGCCAGGAGACGGAGCGTCCCCCCCCCACCGACTTCAAGAAAGCACAGATCGAAAGGGATCAGCCGCTCGGCGTTGTTGATCACGTTCAGCACCCCCAGAGACCGTCCCTGGGCGTCGCTCACCTCGCCTTCCAGGCGGAGGGGATCGGTGAGGCGCAGCGTCCAGGGAAGCCGGTTCAGCGGGAATACCTGCTGGGAGAGCGTGACGCCGCTTCCGCGGGCGTGATAGCCGATCAGGGCCTGGGTTCGTCTCCCCGGCGCCAGCGCGGCGTGACCGACCACGATGGCCCGGGTCTGGAAATTGGCGCTGTAAGCGGGGAGGCGCTGATCATTGACCGGAGCCGCCTCCAGGGCGTGGCTGGAAGCTTCATCGACCACCACGAAGACGTAAGTACCGGCCGGCAGCGAACCCGGAGGGCGGCCGCATCCCCCCAGGACGAGGAGTAGTAGGATGAGCACCAGGGCCCTGACCTTCACCCGGTCCACCTCCGGAGAAGACAATGCCCTGGCGGTTCCGCAACCTACCAGATCTTTCCTCCGGCGAAGCGTGTCAGGGGGTCGACAGTCCTAGACTCCACCGGTCGGCATCTTCCCGAAGGGTGGCGCCGAGTCGCAAGGGCTTTGATCGGGGCCACCGTCCCGCCACCAGTAGCCGTGTCGGTCGGGTGAACTCGGGCAGCAGCCTTCGCCAACCGCTTTCCCTATCGGCGCCTGGATCGGTCGGCTCGCCTAAGGCCCGGGAGCCCAGTTACGGAGGCGAACACTGGTGCTCAGGGCGATATCTTGCTCAGCGTCCTTTCTGACCGCGAGTTCGAGGGTGACGGCGAGAGCCGCCGTCTGACTCCCGTCCGGGTAGGTCAGCAGGTACTCTTCGGACGACGCGGAGAAGAACGTCACATGCTCCAGGACGAGGGTCCCTCCGGCGGCCGTGACCTCCAGCGGACCGGGGGTAGCCGGATCCACCCGGCGGCACAGAGTGGACTCCTGACGGTAGTAGGTGACGATGTGGTCGCGGGTTCGAAAGCAGATCCCTTCCGGGCCGATCGCCACCCCGGAGGCGTAGCGAAGGCCTCTCACCTCGGCGCCGTCCCAGGTTCGCCGCTCTCCCTCAACCAGGTTGTCCAGGACCCGGTTGGCGGCCGTCTGCACGTCGTACTGCCCCCGGCTAATCCACTCCAGGCGGCTCTGAGCGGCAAAGAAGACCAGTGCCCCGGTCAGGACGATGAAGAAGAGGCCTGCGGCGGCGGTGAGTTCCACCACGGAGTAGCCCCGCTCGCCCCGTGCCATGCTAGATGCCTCCCCGGTAGACCAGAAAGGTCCAGGAGGCAATGGGCGCCGGGTGGCGTGAGCGGGGGCGCCGGTAGGCGTGGAGTTGCACCTGCTTGATCTCGGCCACGGCGGGGTTGTCGGGGTGGGTCAGCACCACCGCCACCTCGCGCTCCAGGTCGTAACCCTTGCCGCCATAGTCGTCCCAGGCGGCATCAGCCAGGTCGGCGAAAGGAATCAGCTTGGTCTCCTCCGCCACCTGGCGCAGCAGACCGACGGCCACGGCCACGTCCTCCCCGAGGCGAATGCCCGCCAGGGTGGCGTTCATCCCGTAGCAGGCGGCGACCAGGACCAGGCCGAGGATGAGCACGGCTACCATGACCTCGACCAGGGTGAAGCCAGCCTCGTCCCGAACGCGGCGGCTCATTCGTAGGCCACTACCTTACGGTCCAGTTGGGCCGTTTCCGGCCAGAGGAGGCCGGACATCCCCTCGACATAGCTATAAGTGGGCGAACCGGTGAGCGTCACCTCGCCCACACGCACGGCGCCCTCCAGGTAAGCATCACCCTTCATCTCCAGGGTGGACCAGGGGGCATAGATGCCGCCATAGAACGCGGCCGATCCGAGCAGGTCGATCTCGATCTGGATCTCGCCGGGGACCCAGATGAGCAGGTCACGGGGGTCGCCCCCCACCCATTCCGTTCCCACCTGCACCACGTTCAGCTGGGGTTCACCACTGAGGGTGATGTCGCCCAGCACGTAGATGTTGATGGGGCCGAGCAAGACCAGCTTGGCCTCGCCGCCAGCGTTGATGCTGTTGCAGACGTAGTTGGTTGTGACTCCGGCGGAACCCAGGTAGACAATATTGCTGCCCCTGATGCGGAAGTCACCGAGGTTGATCGCGTCCGGAGGGGCCTCCACGGCGGGGCCGGAGCCACCTCCTCCCACAAGTTCGCCCGCCTCGTCGGGTGCCCAGGGATAGGCCTCCAGCGGGCGGGCGGCGGCCCGGACGAGCCGGCGAGCGGAGCCGGCAGATCCCAGGGCCGCGATCTGGTGCAGGGTGGGGTCGGCGGCGTCGGCCCACACCCATACCTGGTAGGCCGCGTTCGAGCCGACCGATCCCTGGTCACTCGTGAGAGACGGGGGATCCGACGGGTAGATCCGTTCCTCGATCTGAGCCATCTCGTACTTCAGTCGGTACAGGGCCTCGTTCACGCCCGATTCGGCGGCGTACAGGGCTGCCCCTTCGCTCCGCCAACGATCGGCGGTCCGGACCGTTCCCTGGGCCAGGGCGGCGGTGGTCCCCAGGGCAACCACAGCCACGACTGCCACCAGCAGGGTTACTACCAGGGCGGCACCCGTTTCGCCAGTGTAGAAGGACCTCATCCCGATCCCCCCTTCTCCCGACCGGGGCAAACCGATTTAATTTCGCCCCGGCGCGACTAACTCCTCCCCGACGACACACACTTTCAATCTTTTCAATCATAGGCGATAGGGCCGTAGTCCAGGTGAGCCGAGTCGGGCCAGGGTATGTCGTCCATGGGGTCGTAGTAGCTGTAGACCTCGTCCAGGGTCCCGTCGCCGGTGACAATGACGCTGCCGGTCACCATGCCACCCTCCATGTCGGCGGTACCGGCTATGGCGATATCGGAACGGGGGGCATAGATCCCCCCATAGAAGCGGGTGTTTCCGCTGAGGTCGATCTCAATCGTGAGCTGCCCGGGCACCCAGACGAGAAGGTCCAGGGGGTCGCCGCCGACCCACTTCCCCCCCTCCTCCACGACGTTTAACTTGGACCCCCCTGACAACGAGATATCTCCGGTCACCCACAAGCTAACCGGGCTCAGCAAGACCAGCCGGGCCTGACCGTCGGCGATGATCCCCGAGTAGAGCAGAGTTGCCCGGCTGCCGTCGGAGTTGCCTAGATAGTAAGTGCGATTGCCGGTCAGGTGCAGGAGTCCCCGACATTCCAGCCCGGGCGGGGGGTAGACGACCGGCGCGTCGCCTCCCCCGCCGGAGTCGCCGCCATCACCCGAACCACCCCCACCGCCCCCGTCACCCGGCCCATCACCGCCACCTGGACCGGGACCGGCAAAGGGGTTGGGGTGGAGCGGCCGCGCCCGGACCCGCACCAGGCGCCGGACCGAGTTCCGGGCGCCAATGGCCACGACGTGCTTCGCCCCCGGATCACTCTCATCGTCCCAGACCCACACCTGGTAACTTGCCTGGAGCCCTACCAACCCCGGCTGGCTGGTGAAGGAAGGTGGATCCCTGGGGTAGACCCGTTCCTCCACATCGGCGCGGTTGTATTTCAGACGGTAGAGCCCTTCGTTGATGCCGGACTCGGCAATATACAGGGCGGCCCCCTCATCCCGCCAGCGGGCGGCGGCCCGGGCGCTGTCACCCGTGAGGGCGCTGGCGGCGGCCAGGGCCAGGACTCCCAACATCGCTACCAGCAAGGTTATTACGAAGACGGATCCCCTCTCCTGGGGCCTCCCCACCACCAGACACCTCCCCGCCAAGATCATTCGAGAGTCAGGGGGGTTTTCGGGCTGTGGCGATTACCGGATGGCGACGCGATGCTGCCGGAGCCAGGCGTCTACCTGGATCAGGTAAGCGAAGTACTGCGCCCCTCCCATCAGTTGCCCGAACCAGGCCGGCTCAAGAGGCTGGCCGTCTGCCCGCGCCAGGGCATCCAAGCGGGTCCGGTCGATCAGGGACGGCAGCGGAGACGCGGGATCGGCCAGCAACTCGCCGGCCCGCTGCCGCACTGCGCACCGGTAAGCGGGGCTATACGTCTTTGGGTAGGGGCTCTTGCGCCGCCACAATACCTCCTCCGGCAGCACGCCCTCCAGGGTGCGGCGTAGCAGGCCTTTCTCCCGCCCACCGTACTTCATGGCCCAGGGCACGTTCCACATGTACTCGACCAACCGGTGATCGCAGTAGGGCACCCGCACCTCCAGCCCTGCGGCCATGCTCATCCGGTCCTTGCGGTCCAGCAAGGTCGGCATGAAGCGGGTCAGGTTGAGGTAGAACAATTCGCGAACCTGGGCCTCGGCAGGATCCTCGCCTTCCAGCCGGGGCACCTCTTCCAGCGCCTCCCGGTACCTCCGGTCCAGGTACTCCTCAGGCCGGATCAAGTCCCTGGCCTCACGGGAAAGCAGGCTGACTCTCTCTTCCACCCGCTTGACCCAGGGGAAGGTCCCCTGCGCCCTCAATTCCTCGCGCCAGAACCAGGGGTAACCACCAAATACCTCGTCCGCCGCCTCGCCGGAGAGGGCCACGGTGGCCTCCCGCTTGATCTCGCGGCAGAACAGGTAGAGGGAGGAGTCGACGTCGGCCATCCCCGGCCGGTCCCCGGCCTGGACGGCTTCAGCCAGAGCTTCAACTAGCGTTTCGGTCGGCACGATGACCTGGCGGTGGGCGGTTCCCAGGGCCCGGGAGACCCGCCAGGCCCAGGGAGTATCGGCATCCGGCTGGTAGTCGCTGGATCGGAAGTGCCGGTCGTTCCCGGCGTGGTCAACGGAGTACGTGCGCAACTTGGCCGGGGCCACCGCGGCGGCGGCGAGAGCGGTCACCGCACTGGAGTCCAGCCCACCCGACAGGAGACAACATACGGGAACGTCGGCCACCAGTTGCCGCCGTACCGTGTCCCCTAGCAGTTCACGCACATGGAACAGGGTCTCCCCCACGTCATCGACATGTGGCTCCGACCGAAGTGCCCAGTATCGCCGCACCCGGGTGCCGTCCCGCCGGTGGAGGAGGAAATGCCCGGGGCGGAGTTCCTCCAGCCCGCGGAATATCCCGTGCCCCGGCGTGCGAGCAGGTCCCATGACCATCACCTCGGCCAGACCCTCGGCATCCACCTCGGCCGGGACGTCTGGGTGAACCAGGAGTGCCTTGGGCTCCGACGCGAAGAGGAGGGTCCCGTCATGTCGGGTGTAGAAGAGCGGCTTCACCCCCAGCCGGTCCCGGGCCAGGAACAGTTCCTGGTCGCTCTCATTCCAGATGCCGAAGGCGAAGATCCCGTTCAGCCGGCCAAGGCACTGGGGACCCCACTCCATGAAGGCTAGCAGGAGTGCTTCGGTGTCGGAGTAGCCCTGAAATGCGTGGCCCCTGGCCTCAAGCTCGCGCCTCAGCTCGGGTGTGTTGTACAACTCCCCATTGTAGGTGATCACGTAACCCCGCCCATCCCGCAACCTCCGCATCGGCTGCCCCCCACCGGCCGGATCGACGACCGTCAGCCGCCGGTGGCCGAATGCCGCGCGGGCGGAAAGCCATAGCGCCCCGGTGTCGGGCCCCCGATGGGCGAGGACGCTTGTCATCGCCCCAAGAACCCGGCATTCCCGGGTGAGGTCGCGCTCCCAGTCGACCCAACCCACTACACCGCACACCATGAACACCTCCCGGCCCCATGGTACTGAGAGCGGAGGGGAGAGGTGTCAAAGCTATGTAAAGAATGTTAACATAGCGATTGCCAACTCGGCCCATCGCCCCCTATAATGGACACAGAATTAACATGAAGGGAGTGTTGGTGGATGACCGGAACGGGAGTGGCGACCGCGGATGTCCTCCGGCTAGCAGAGGAGCAGGGCGTTCGGTTCGTGCTGCTACAGTTCACCGACATCCTCGGGGTCGTTAAGAACGTGGCCGTCCCCGTGGAGCAGTTGCCAAAAGCCCTTCAGGGTCAGATCATGTTCGACGGGTCATCGGTGCATGGGTTTGCCCGCATCGAAGAGTCCGACATGCTGCTGGAGCCGGATCCCGCCACCTGGGTGGTGCTACCCTGGCATCAAACCGAGCGTGGGAACACCGCCCGCCTGATCTGCGACATCCGGACTCCAGAGGGTGGCCCCTTTGCCGGTTGTCCCCGGACCGCCCTCAAGCGCGTGCTGGCGGAAGCGTCCGAGATGGGCTACACCATGATGGCCGGCCCGGAAGCGGAGTTCTTCCTCTTCCACCTGGACCCGGAGGGCAAGCCCACCCTGCGCACCCACGATCACGGGAGTTACTTCGATCACTCGCCCATCGACCGGGGCGAGCTGGCACGCAGGGACATGGTGATCACTCTCCAGGATCTCGGCTTCCGGGTGGAAGCTTCCCACCATGAGGCGGCGCCGGCACAGCATGAGATCGACTTCGCCTACGACCATGCCCTGGCCACGGCCGACAACCTGGTCACCTTCAAGCTGGTCGTGCGCACCGTTGCGATGAGACACGGCCTGCACGCCACCTTCATGCCCAAGCCCCTCGAGGGTATCAACGGCTCGGGCATGCACACCCATCAGTCTCTATTCCGCGGTGACACCAACGCCTTCTATGACCCGGAGGGTCCCTTCCAGCTAAGCCGGATCTGCCTGAACTACCTGGGGGGATTGCTCCACCACGCCCGGGGCCTGACCGCCGTCATCAACCCGCTGGTGAACAGCTACAAGCGGCTCGTCCCCGGCTACGAAGCCCCGGTCTACGTTTGCTGGTCGGAGGGCAACCGCAGCCCGCTGGTGCGCGTCCCCGCCCGCCGGGGCCGCGGGACCCGGTTGGAGTTGCGGAGCCCGGACCCCGCCAGCAACCCTTACCTGGCCATGGCCGTCATGCTGAAGGCCGGTCTGGACGGCCTCAAGCAGGGCATGGAGCCACCGCCACCGGTCAACTGCAACGTCTACTCGCTGGCCGAGGGAGAGCGGAACGGGTACAACATCGGCACCCTGCCGGGTACCCTGGAAGAAGCTCTGGATGAGTTCCTCCGGGACGCGGTCATCCAGGAGGCGCTGGGTGAGCACATCGTGGGACGCTTCCTGGACGCCAAGCGCAAGGAGATGGAGTCCTTCCGCACGCAGGTCCATGCCTGGGAGCGGGAGCAGTACCTGGCGATCTTCTAGGGCGCCGTCAGGAACGGGTTGACCCGGCCCGGGGGGCGCCGGAAGATCAGGTCCTCGAGATCGGCCGGGGTGGGGGGACGCCGTTCATCGACGTAGACATACAAGGTGTAGCTGGCCTCCACCCGGCCGGGAACCTCCACCGGCACCAGGCGGACCCGTTCCACCAGGGCCAGCCGGGGCAGCTTCTCCACCAGGCCCAGGAAGCTGGTCTGGCCGGGGAAAGGCCCCTCCACCAGGAAGCGCACGGGGTAACGGACGTAGTTCTGCACCGGCTCGCCGTCCCCGAACTCCAGCGCCATCACGCGGACGCCAGCCTGGCGCTGAGACTCGTCGAGGTACTGGAGGAGCTCGGCACTGCGCCGGGTGACGGGCAGGTCTTGCTCCAGCGCCGTCGACGCCTCCTTGAGTTCGGCCACTTCCGCCTCCAGAAGGGGTACCTGCCGGGCCGTCTCCCGGTTTCTCTCCAGCAGCCGCTCCTGCCGGTCAAGCTCTCCCCTCAGCTCGCCCAACTCCCGCAGCAGGGGCCGGTGGGCGATCAGGTAGGCCGAAACCGCCAGCAGGGCCACGGCGGCAAGGACTAGAAGGCTGCGGTAGCGTGATCCGAGTTCAGGCATGGCCGGCACCCCCTAGCGGACCCGGCAGCGGATCTCGAAGTCGTACCTGCCGTCGTCGTCCCGGGCATACTTCACAGCCGACCGCTGGAGCAGCCCCGAACGGTCGATGCCGACCATCAACTGGGCTATGGACTCCAGGCTGCCGGCCTTCCCCGTCAACACCAGATCATCGGGGTTGGAGAACTCCATCAGTAACACCTGTACGTTCACCGGCGTCAGCCGGGCCACCTCGGCCAGCACGGGGGCCCACCGCCGGGCCCGGATGCGCTCCAGAAACGTCATCTTGTCCCGGATGGCCTGAAGCTCCGCCTGCAACTGGACACGCCGGTCCAATGACGGCCTGAGCAGAACCTGCTCCTCGCTGACCCGCTGTAGCTCCGCCCGCACCAGCTCGACCTCCTGGATCACCAGGTAGTGGCGGAAGATGGCCAGGGTGGCCGCCGAGACCAGCAGCACCACCAAGGCTATGGCCCGCCAGTCGATCACCCGCTGCCGCTTGAGCCAGCCGGGGAGCAGGTTTACCTTGGTCACCGCCTACCCCCCCTCGCGCAGGGCCAAGCCGAGCGCTCCGGCGAACTGCGGACCGAAGTAGGCCAGCTGCTCCCCGAGGCTGGAGTGAACCCCGATCTCCCGCAGCGGTTCGACCCTCAGGACAGTTATGTCGGGAGTCCCCCGGGCGCGTTCGGTCAGCGAGGCGTTCAGGTAGTCGGCCAAAGCCTCGGGGAGCTCCTTCAGCATCGCCCCGCCCCCCACGAGGTAAATGAACTTGATGTCCTCCCCGTAGTCCCGGGCCAGGTAGAACTCTATGGAACGCCTGACCTCCAGCAGGAGTTCGTCAACCAACGGCTGGACATAGCGGGCGATGGAACTCTCGGGAGAAGCTCCCAGTTCCCTCTTGGTGCGCTCGGCAGTTGCCGTGTCCTGCCCCAGGCCCTGAGCCACGGCTGCGGTCAGGCCGTTCCCCGCCGCCGCTATGGTCCTGTTGAGCTGCGGCACCCCGCCCTTGAGGACGCTGAGCTTGGTGGACGAAGCCCCGATGTCCACGACCAGGGAACTCAAGTTACCGGGCTGAGCCGAGAAGTAGCCGTTGGCGGTCAACACCCGGAGATGGGCCAGGGCGTCGACATCAATAGCCACCGGGTATAGAGCCGCCGCCCGCAAGGTGTCCAGGATACTCTGGACGACCTTCTGCTGGGTTCCGACCAGCAGTACCTTCATCTTGGGCGGATCCTTGCTCTCCTTGTCGGCGGGCGGCCCGTCCTCGAGGATCATGAAATCGCTGACCGCTTCCCCCGAGGGCATGGGGATGTACTGCTCCGCCTCCCAGCGCAGCACCTCCCGCAATTGCTGCTCGCCCATGCGGGGAAACTCGGCATGGCGCAGGATAACCCCTTGCCCCCCGACTACGCTGACCACCCGCCGGTGGGTGAGCCCGATCTCGGCCATGAGGCCGCGGATGGCTGCCGCCACTTCCTGCGGCTTGGTCACCACTCCCTCCACGATGGCCTGGCGGGGAGTCGGCGCCATGCCGAAGCAGGTGACTACGGGCCCCTTCCGGGTACCCCGGACCTGCACCAGCTTGATGTGGGAGGTGCCGACGTCCAGACCCACGCCAATGCGGCCGGGACGGAAGACCAGACCCGGGGAAGGAAACGTCACCGTCTGGGCAGGTTGTTCCGGCGGGGCGGGAGGCGCGGCCTCGACCTCAGCCCTCGCGGGCGCCGGGTTTCCCTCCCCCCGGCGCGGGGCTGGCTCGCACGCGGCGGCCACTTCCCGGGCCGCGGCGGAGGGCTCCCGCCAGGGTGGATCGAACGGTACGGCATCGTCGTCTGCAGCGGCATTCCGCCTCCGCCTGCCCCTGGCGGCGCGGAAGACCACGCCCAACAGGGCCACGCCGGCCAGGCCGGCCAAGCCCAGGAAGCGGTAAGGGGCCGCATCGAAGTACCATTGCATCTCCAGGTACAAGACGGCCCCGATCACCACGCCGCTCGAGATGAAGAGAATGAGGGCGGAGAGGATCTGCTCGGCGGCTCCCGGTGCCCGCTCGCCGACCGGTGCTTCCCCGGGCGGGGGCTCAGACTCCACCGGCCGTCTGGCCGGGGGTTGGACCCGCCGGCGGGCCAGGGCGGCGAGAACCCGGCGGAGGATGGCCAGCCCGGCCAACCCCGCGACGCCAAGGCCGAGATACTGCAGGTTCACCGGTGTGATCAGGGCGGCAGCCCTGGCGAGAAGATCAGGGCGGTCGACCAGCGTTACGGCGAGGGCGGCCAGGGCCAGCAATGCCAGCAGTACCGGCAGCGCCCTACGGCGGCGGCGGGGTGCGGGTTGCCGGGCGATGCCCGAACTCGTCTTCCGGGATCTCCTCGGGGGCAGGGGGCCGAGTTCCTGCACGTTGCTCAGACTCCCTTCACGCAGCCCCTGAGCTTTTCTACAGCCCAAAAGACACTTCCTTCATCCGGGGCGACACTGGCCCGGGCCCGGTGGCCGGCCCGGAGGGCGAGATCGAGAGGGGGCCCGGGAGGGGCCCCCTTGGTCTCGAGGGGAGCATTAGTCGTATTGCAGGTCGGTACGCAGGGGCCGGCCAAAGGTGATCTCGTTGGCCGCGGGAGGCTCCGCCGTACCCGAGGGCCAGCCGCCCACGCCGATGGTAGCCGTCCCCCACCAGTACCCGTGGACACTGGGGTCGAGGCCTTCGGGCAGTGCGAGCGAGGCCGTGGCGCCCCACAGGTCGGCGCTTGCCGGTAGGAAGGCGCCAGGCGGGTTGCCCGGGTTGCCCAGGGCGAACTGCTTGCGGTGGTCGGGCTGGATGACGCCGCTGTCCACGTTGAACTTGACCGCGTAGAAGTACACGGCATCGTAGGAGTTGAGGAAGTTGAAATCGCTCTTCAAGTACTTCCCAACGGTCAGTTCGCTGAGCTGAAGCGGGTACATGCCGTTATCAAAGTAGTACCGCTCCAACGCGCTCACGATAACCCGCAGATCGGCGACAGCCTTGCTCTCGCGAGCCGAGTCAATGGCGCCGAGCACCCGGGGGATGGCCATGGTGGCCAGCACGCCCAGGATAACCACCACCACCAGAAGCTCTATAAGGGTAAACCCCTTCTCCTCCCTGGAATGCCTGTGGATGTGCTGCAGCATTGGTTTTCACCTCCTTCAGTGCTGGCGCTGCTAAGTCCCAGAGAAGAGCGTTTTCTCACCGGATGCCCCCGGGCCGTGAGACTCCGGGGGATACCATTGTAGGTTATCACTACCATGTTGCCCCTGTCAACAAGAAAGTGGGGAGCGATGTCGAGTGGGGGGAGAACCGCTCTTGAGGGCGCCCGGCAGGGCCTGCTTCCGGTTCTCCGCCGCCATCCCGGCTGACAGAAGGTTCGGACCCGCCGGCGGATACCTGTCCGTCACTTGCCAATCATGCTGAAAACCTCGAACATGGGCATCATCATGGCCACCAGCACAAACCCGATGCCTATGCCCAGGGCCGCCATGATCAGGGGCTGGATGACGGCGCTGAAGCGTTCCACCAGGGCGTCGATATCCCGCTCGTAGAACTCGGCCACCTTCAGCAGCATGGACTCCATCTGCCCGGTCTCCTCTCCCACGCCGATCATCTCGGCCACCATTGCCGGGATGACCTGGCTGGCGCGGAAGGTCGCGGTCATGCCCTCGCCGTCCTCGACCGCCCGGCGAGCCTGGTCGACGGTGGCCGCCACGACCCGGTTGCCCACCGTCTGGCGCACCACCTGGATGGCGGTGAGGATGGGCACGCCGCTGCCCAGGAGGGTGGACAGGGTGCGGCAGAGGCGGGCCAGGGCCTGCTTGAGTACGAGCTCACCGACGGCCGGGAGGCGGAGGAGCACGCGGTCGGCCAGGCCGGCTCCCCCTTCGGTGCCGAGGAGACGCTTCAGGCCCAGGCTGAAAGCTGTGGCGCCACCGGCGATCCAGAAGAAGTTCCGCTGGACCGCGGTACTCAGGCCCAGCAGAAGGAGGGTAGGCAAGGGAAGCTCGGTCTCCAGGCTCTCGAAGAGCATGAGGAAGTTGGGGACCACGAAGGCGAGCATCAGGATGATGACGGCAACCGCCAGGATGAGGACGACCACCGGGTAGGCGAGGGCCGAGCGCACTTTCTGGACCACCGCCTGTTCCTTCTCAAAGTGATCGGCCAGGCGGTCGAAGACCTCGTCCAGCATCCCCCCCGCCTCGCCGGCGGCGGCCATACTGATCAAGGCCGGGGGAAGCTGGCCGGCCTGTGCGTTGAAGGCCTCGGCCAGGGTCTGGCCCCCTTCGAGTTCGGTGCCTACCTCCCGGAGGACCCGGCGGAGGGAGCCACTGGCGGTCTGGCGCGAGAGCAGTTGCAGGGAGGAGACCACGGGGACGCCGGCGCCGACCATGGTGGCGAACTGGCGGCAGAACAGGGCCAGGTCCTTCACCGCGATCCGGCGGCCCCTGGACCGGGTTCCCGCCGGGGAGAGCATCTCGCGCAGGTTCCGCTCGCGGCCGAGATGGCTGATGTACAGGCCCGATTCGCGGAGCCTGTCGGTCGCCCGGCCCAGGTCGTCGGCTTCGATCCTGCCCCTGGTCCGGCGGCCGCGGCCGTCGATGGCCCGGTAACGGTAGACCGGCATCTCAGGCCTCTCCCGCGTTGTCGCGCCGCCAGCCGATCTCACGGGCCACGGCGGCGGGGTCGGTGACGTTGAAGACGTAGTCTTCGGCGGCTATCAGACCCCCGTTATAGAGCTCGCGCAGGGAAAAATCCATGGAGCGCATGCCGTGGCGGGATCCGGTCTGGATGGCGGACGGGATCTGGTGCGTCTTTCCCTCGCGGATCAGGTTGCGAACGGCGGCGGTGGCCACCAGGATCTCCACCGCCACCACCCGGCCGGCCCGGTCGCGGCGGGGGAGCAGCCGCTGGGCCACAATGCCTTCGAGGCAGTTGCCCAACTGGACCTTCACCTGCGCCTGCTGGTGGGGAGGAAAGGCGTCGACGACCCGGTCTATTGTCTGGGCGGCATCGTTAGTGTGCAAGGTGGCCAGCACCAGGTGGCCGGTCTCGGCGGCGCTGAGAGCGATGGAGACCGTCTCGAGGTCGCGCATCTCACCCACCAGGATGACGTCGGGGTCCTCCCGCAGAGCCGAACGGAGGGCGCTGGAGAAGGACTTGGTGTCCGAGCCGACTTCCCGCTGGTTGATGACGCTGTTGCGGTGATTGTGCAGGTACTCAATGGGATCTTCAAGGGTGATGATATGGTACTCGAACTCGCGGTTGATGAGGTCGATCAACGCCGCCAGGGTGGTGGTCTTGCCGCTGCCGGTGGGTCCGGTGACCAGGACCAGGCCGCGGGGGCGGCGGGCCAGGTTGGCCAGTGAATCGGGCATGCCCAGGGCGCGCAGGTCCCTGATGGTGGCCGAGATGACCCGGGCGGCCAGGGCGCACGAACCCCGCTGGCGGTAACCGTTGACCCGGAAACGCTCTCCGCCGGCCAGGCTGTAGGCGAAGTCCACCTCGCCCTGGGACTCGAATCGCTGCGCCTGTTCGGCCGAGAGAAGTTCGTGGAGTAGCCGGCCGGTATCGGCCTGGCCCAGCACGGGCAAGTCGAGCCGCTTGAGCTCGCCGTTCAGGCGAATCACGGGGGGTGCTCCCACCGTGAGATGGAGGTCGGACGCCTTCAGGTCCACCGCTTGTCGGAGCAGATCTTCAATCCTCACCGGGTCGCCTCCGTTACTAGCTGTCCTCGGTCCAGGCCACTCGTTGCACCTCATCCAGGGTGGTCCGGCCCTTGATGGCCTTGGCCACCCCGTCCTGCAGCAGGGGTCGCATCCCCGCCTTGAGGGCCAGCTCGTGGATGGCGGCGGAGGACGATTGGCCGCTCACGGCTGAACGGACGGCGGGGGTCATCGGCAAGAACTCGTGGATGGCGGTGCGGCCGCTGTAGCCGGTGTTCCCGCAGTAGGCGCAACCCTTGCCGCGGTAGAGGGTCAGGGCTCGATCGCCCGGCAGTCCCACCGCCATGCGCTCCGGCGCATCCCGGGCCAGCTCATACGCTTCCTTGCAGCCGCGGCAGATGGTCCGGGCCAGGCGCTGGGCCAGCACCGCGGTGAGGGAGGAGGCTACCAGGAAGGGCTCCACCCCCATGTCGATGAGCCGGGGGATGGCCCCCGCCGCCTGGTTGGTGTGGATGGTGGTGAGGACCAGGTGGCCGGTGAGGGCGGCGCGAATGGCGATCTCGGCCGTCTCGCTGTCCCGGACCTCTCCCACCATGACGATGTTAGGGTCCTGGCGGAGGATGGCCCGCAGCCCCTCCGCGAAGGTCAGGCCGACCTTGTCGTTCACCTGGATCTGGTTCACCCCGGAGATCTGGTACTCAACCGGATCCTCGATGGTGATGATGTTCTGGGTGGGTGAGTGAAGCTCACGCAAGGCTGCCATCAGGGTGGTCGTCTTGCCGCTGCCGGTAGGCCCACAGACGAGGATGATGCCGTAGGGGCGGCTGATGGCCAGGCGGAACTGATTGAGGGTATCGGTCAGGAAACCCAATTCCTCCAGGCCGGTCATGGCGGTCGACTTGTCCAGGACCCGCATGACCACCTTCTCTCCGAAGATGGTGGGCAGCGTGGAGACCCGGATGTCAACGTCCCGGGTCTTGTCTCGGATCTGGATGCGGCCGTCCTGGGGAACCCGGCGCTCCGCGATGTCCATTGCCGCCATGATCTTGATGCGGGAGACCACCCCGCCGTGAAGGCCCCTGGGAGGTGCCAGGGCCTCGCGCAGAAGCCCGTCCACCCTGAACCGGATCAGCATCCGGTCCTCCAGGATCTCGATGTGGATGTCGCTCGCCCGCTCCTCCAGGGCCTGATCGATGATGTTATTCACCAGGCGGACGATGGGGGCGTCCTCCACCAACTGGCGAAGGCGGGCGGTCTCCATGTCCTCTTCCGGTGAGGGCTTGTCCTCGACGGCCACGTCAATGCGGTAGGCCTGCTCGATGGCCCGCAAGATCCCCCGCTCGGTGGTGACGACCGGTTTTATCTCGCAGCCGGTCATGAAGGCGATGTCGTCCAAGGCAAAGACGTTGAGGGGGTCGGCCACGGCCAGGGTGATGGTACCTTCTCTCTTCTCGATGGGGATCGCCCGGTAACGCTTGGCCGCCTGCTCGGAGATGACGCGCGCCACCGCCGGGTGCACCTTGAGGTCAGGGGGGTTCACGAACTCCATGCCGAGCTGGCGGGCCAGGGTGCAGGCAATGTCGGTCTCGGTGACAACGCCCATGCTGGCCAAGATCTCCCCCAGGCGCAGGCCCGAGTTCTTCTGGAGGTCGAGCGCGGCCCGCAGTTGCTCGCGGGTTATGAGGTTGGCTTCAACCAGAACTTCGCCCAGACGCTGGCGTACGAGGCGCAAGGATCTTCCACTCCCCGAGGGGCAGAAACGGCCTCCTACTGGCTATTCGCTGCCGTCAGGCGAATCCTGTCCGTCGCCGCCCGACCTAGCTCAGATCCAGGGGGCGAGACACGAAAGCCAGCAGCAGGGCTACCGCCCCTTCCACGTCTGCGTAGTCCACCATCTCAGAGGGCGTGTGAATGTAGCGGGTGGGGATCGAGACTACCCCTGCCGGGACTCCCTCCCGGGTCACGGCGATGGCGCCCGCGTCGGTCCCTCCCCGTTCCAGGACTTCCCGCTGGAAGGGAGTGCCCGCCGCGGCCGCCGACTCCTCCAGGGCTCGCCTCACTCCAGGGTGGCACATGAGATAGGTATCCATGACCTTCACAGCCGGCCCCTTGCCCAGGGACACCTCCATGGTGCGGGCCTTGGGAGTGTCGCCGGTGTCGGTGACGTCGACCGCCACCCCGCAGTCCGGCCCGATCCCGTAAGCCGAGGTCCGGGCGCCCCGCAGTCCCACTTCTTCCTGCGCCGTGAAGACCAGGAAGACCTGGTTGGGAGCAGAGGTCAGGCGCCGGCCCACTTCAACCAGGATGGCGCAGCCGACCCGGTCGTCCATCGCCTTGGCCACCAGCCGGCAGCCGGACTCCTCCAGGGGGCGGTGGAAGACGGCGACGTCGCCCACACCGACCCCGGCGCCGGCCCCGGCATCGATGAACAGCTTCTCATGCTTCATCTCCTCGGGCTTCTCCACCCGCTCGGAGCCGATGACCCCCATCCGGCCCCCGGGGAACACGACCCGCTGGCCCAGAAGGACCTGGTGGTCCATGCTGCCCACTACTGCGTAGCGGGCGAAACCGTTCTCGTCGACATGGGTGACCATGAAGCCGATCTCGTCCATGTGGGCGGCCAGCATGATGCGGGGGCCGGGGCCACCCTTCCAGGCGATGAGGTTGCCCAGGGCATCGGTGCGGCAGCCGTCCACGTGCCCCTCAAGCTCACCGGCGATGAGGCGGCGCACCTCGTCCTCTCTCCCCGACGGGCCGTAAGCCCCGGTCAGCCGGCCGATCAGTTCTTTCATGAGCCCGACCTCCTCAGTACCGGAAACGAAGTCCTTCGGTCCCTACCCGGCGGACAAAGGCCGCCGTGAGCCGGGCCACCCTGTCCACATCCTCAAGCGAGGCCACCGAGGCAGGGCCGTGCAGGTAGCGGCAGGGGACAGAGATGGCGGCGGTGGGGACACCCTCCAGGGCCAGGCTGATGGCGCCGGCGTCGTTACCGCCCTGGCCCGAGCGCCGGAACTGGTAGGGTAAGCCCGCCTGCTCGGCCACTTCCACCAGTACCCTCACCATCTCCCGGCTGGCAATGGAGGTCCGGTCCATGAGGCTGAGCACCGGGCCGGCGCCCACGGCGGTAACCCGATCCGCTTCCTCCCGGCCGGCTCCTTCGGCCGCGATGGTGCCTTCCAGGACCAGGCCCACCTCGGGGGCGATGGCGTGGGCGGCCACCCGGGCCCCCCTCAGGCCAATCTCCTCCTGGACGGTGAACACGGCGTGCAGTTCCACCCCCGGGTACTCCTCGGCTAGGACCTCAAGCAACACGGCGCAGCCGGCCCGGTCGTCGAGGGCCTTGGCCAACACCAAGCCGTCGCCGAGTTCGCCGGCGACGGTAGCGAAGGTGGCGTAATCCCCGA
This sequence comes from bacterium, assembly GCA_031082145.1. Classification (GTDB taxonomy): domain Bacteria; phylum Bacillota; class Sulfobacillia; order UBA995; family UBA995; genus Ess09-15. The sequence continues at coordinate 19,127 of JAVHLP010000018.1, forward strand.
CGCTGAACCAGCGCTCGGCCTCTTCCCGGCTGGAACACCCCACGTCGATGAGGAGATCGTCTACCCGGGCTACGGCCGGGGATTCCTTCCTGTCGAGGAGGTGCGGGGGACCCAGGCCGATGATGCCTGGCGCGCGGTCCCGGCCTACCAGCACCGCCAGCCCCGGCAACACCCGGGGGTCAATCCCTCCCACCGTGGAAAACCGCAGCCGGCCGTTCTTCTCAAGGTGGGTGACGAGGAAGCCTACCTCATCCATGTGAGCTGCCAACATCACCCGAACCGAGGGCCCGCCAGCGGGATCGGGTCGGGCCACCAGCAGGTTGCCCAGCACATCCACCCTTCCCCCTGCCTGCTGCCGGATGATGTCCCGGATCTCCGCCTCGTCCCCGGAGACCCCCCGGGCGTCGCACAGACGGGCCAGGGTGTTCAGCTCCATGCCAGCTCCTCCAGGTAGCCAGGAGTCCTCCTGGCCGCGAAGTGGGCCAGCAGCCGGCCGGCCCGGGCCACGTCGGCCAGGGCTACCGTCTCTACCGGCGAGTGCATGTAGCGACAGGGGATGGAGACCAGGGCGGTGGGAATCCCCGACCGGCTCACCTGCATGGCCACGGCGTCGGTGCCGGTCCCGGCGGGAGCGGCCTCCAGCTGGAAGGGGATGTTGAGATCGCGGGCCACGGCCACCAGGTCGCGATGGAGGACGGGATGGATGTTGGCCCCCATCGTGATCACCGGCCCCTTGTCCAGCGTGAAGCTCTTGTGCTCGGGCACGCCGGGGGTGTCGCCCAGGTGAACGTCAACCGCTATCGCCAGGTCGGGCTGAATGCCGTAGGTCCCCACAACGGCTCCCCGCAGGCCGACTTCCTCCTGTACGGTGGCCACCGCGTACACGTCGACGGCGTGATGGAGCCCCGCCAGTTCCTCCAGGCACTGGTGGAGCACCGCCACTCCGGCCCGGTCGTCGAAGCCCTTCCCCGCCACGAGTCCCCCCTTTAGTTCCCTGACCTCGGCCCGGAAGGTGATCGGGTCGCCCACCGCCACCAGTTCACGAGCCCGGACCGCGGCCAGGCCGACGTCAATGAAGAGATCTTCGAGCTTGGGGAGTTTCTTGGTGTCCTCGGGGGAGAGGATGTGGGGCGGGGGGTGGCCGACCACGCCCCGCAGATCGCGCCGGCCGTGGACCACCACCTCCTTGCCGGGCAGTGTCCGGAGGTCAACCTCGGGCACCCCGGCGAAGCGAAGAAAACCGTCCGGCTCAACGCGGGTGACCATCAGGCCTATCTCGTCCATGTGGGCCGCCAACATCAGCTTCGGCGAACCCGGTCGGTCGCCCCGCTTGAGGGCGATGACGTTGCCCAACCGGTCCCGCCGCACCTCGCCGGCCAGTCCGGCCCAGGCCCCCTCGATACGGGCGGCCACCGGACCCTCAAAGCCGGAGACACCCGGAGCCAGGCTAAGCCATTCCAGGAATTCCCGTACCGTCACCTGATCCCCCACCCCCGCAGGCCGGCATCCTACTCATATTACCTGCCCGTAGGGGAAACTCCTGCTAACCGGGGAAACCTGTGGCTGTGAGGTCAGCCCTGTTCCGGGCCTTCGATGGGGACCCGGCGGGCCCGCCGGCGGGCCTCCTCGCTCTTGGGCATGACGACCCGAAGGATTCCGTGCTGGTAGCTGGCTTTAGCCGCTTCCGCCTGAACGCTCACGGGCAAGGGAAGCTGGCGGTGGAAGGAACCCTGGCGACGCTCCCGGTAAAGGTAGCCCCCCTCGCGGCGTTCGCCCTCTTCGCGGAGGCTACCCCTGAGGGTTACCGAGTTCTCGGTGACCGTCACTTCGACCTGCCGGGGGTCGGCCCCGGGGAGTTCGGCCTCGGCTATCACCGCGTCGTCGGTCTGGTAAAGGTCAACGTAGGGGACGAACGGAAGCCCTCCCCGGACCCGGCCCATGGTCCAGTCCAGCAAGCGGGAGACCTCGTCCCGCCATCGGGCGAGGTCAGTACCGGGATTCCAGCGATCTATGTCCAATTGCTGCCTCCCCCTGAACGGCGCCATCAGGGGGTAGAATGCGAAGGTGACGCTGCTTCTATGCCGGCGGTCAGCCCCGTCGTTGCCGCCACAGCCATATCCCGGCCGCCAGGGTGAAGAAGGCCAGGCTGGCCGCTTGGGCCACGCTCAGCCACGGCGTGAGCATCGCGACTTCCCGGAAGGCCTCGACGCCGAAGCGGATGGCCGAGTAGATGGCAACATACAGCAAGAAGACTTGCCCGTCCCAGCGAGCCCGGTGGCGAAACCGCCAGAGTAGCCAAAAGAGCAGGCCGGTCAGGACCGCCTCGTAGATCTGAGTCGGGTGCCGGAGACCGAACGCGTATCGTGTGTACACACCCCAGGGCAGGCTGGTGGGGACTCCGTAACAGCAGCCGTTCAGAAAGCAGCCAATGCGAGTAATCCCCGTGGCCAAGGGCAACGCGGGGGCGGCGATGTCGGTTAGCTGCCAGAAGGGCAGGCGCACCCTGCGGGCATAGACAATCCCGACCAGAGCTCCCCCGATCACCCCGCCATGGAGAGACAACCCGCCCTCGTGGATATAGAGCATCCGGATGGGGTCGGCCAGGTACTCGCTGAGGTGGGTGCCCACGTACAACAGCCGGGACACCAGAAGACCGGCCAGTATACCGTAGATGGCGAAATCCACGATGATAGCAGGGTCGATCCCTCTCCGCCGGGCTTCCCGGCCGGCAACGTACACGCCGGCGAGAATGCCCAGCGCCAGCATCGCGCCGTAGGAGTGAAATGTCAGCGGCCCCAACCTGAAGAGCTCCGGTCGCATTGGTGGGTCAGCTCACTTCCCCGGAAGATGCGAACCCGGCCAGTTTCTCCCCCGAGGGCAGGCCTTCCTGCCGGATCATCGTTCCAGCAGCCGATCCACCCGGTCGGCCAGTTCCCAGACGTCGAAGGGTTTGGCGAGGAAGTCTACCACCTGAGGAAAATCGGCAACGCCGGAGACATCCGCGCTCCCGGTGATCACCATGACCGGTGTTGCGTTGCCGTCGGCCCCGAGGAGAGCCAGGAAATCCTCCCCCCCCACGCCCGGCATCTCCCAGTCCAACAGGACAAGGTCGGGTGCCAGACTGATCACCAGTTCGTGCCCCCGCCGTCCATCTTCGGCGGTGAGCACCCTCAGCCCACGTCCCTCCAGGACGGTCTTCATCAGCAGCCGGATGTGTGGTTCGTCGTCAACCACGAGCACCGTCAGTGGACGCTCCAACTCGCACCCCACTTCAGCATGCGAGGGTTGAGGTTTCACCGTTACTGCCGGCAATCCTCCACGCTGTCGAATGCCGACAACCTATGACAACCAGCCGGCCAACCGCGCCGCATCAACGTTGCCACCGGAGATGACGACCCCCGTCCGGCGGCCGGCCGGGCGGATCTGGCCGCCGATCAGGGCGGCCACCCCCACCGCGCCCGAGGGCTCCACCACCAGGTGATGATGATTGAGCAGCCAGCGGATGGCCTCCACGATCGCCTGCTCCTCCACCAGCGCGAAGTCGTCAACCAAACGCTGCACCAGGCTGAAGGGCGGATCGGTGATGCCCCCGTGGAGTCCCTCGGCGATGGAATCGCCGATCTCCACCTCAACCAGCCGCCCGGCTCGAAACGAGTGATACCATGGGGGGGACGCGGCGGACTGCACTCCCACCACCCTGGCCCGCGGGTTGACCGCTTTCACCACGGTCGCCACGCCGCCGATCAGGCCTCCTCCCCCCGCCGGCACGACGAACAGATCGAGGTCGGGGTCTTCCATGAGCATCTCCAGGGCGACCGTGCCCTGACCGGCGATCACCCGGGGATCGGCAAAGCTTTGCACCAGCACGGCCCCCGACTCCGCGGCCAAGGCCCCCGCCGTGGCCTCGGCGGCATCATAGTCAGAGCCCCCCACCAAGACCTCGGCGCCCAGCCGGCGGCAGGATTCGAGCTTGGTGACCGGGGTGGTCTCGGGTACGACCACCGTGGCCCGGCAGCCGAAGCGCCGGGCGGCCAAGGCCAGGCCCTGGGCATGGTTGCCGGACGAAGCGGCCAGCAACCCGCGGGCCCGCTCCCCCTCGCTCAGGCTGGCCACGCAGTTCAGGGCTCCCCTCAGCTTGAACGAGCCCGTCACCTGCCAGTTCTCCAGCTTGAGGAAGGTGGGAGCGCCGGTGAGGGCCGCCAGGACGGGAGAGGCCTCCAGGGGGGTCCTGCGGGCCACGCCGCGGATGGTGGCCGCCGCCCGGAGAACGTCCTGAAGCTGGGGATCGATCACCGCCTCACCTCCCCACACCGGCGGTTGACCCTTCTCGTCTCCCGTCCAGGATTCCCGCCAGCCAGCGGTGGGCGGTGGCAAAGTCCCCGGACCCCCGGGGGGCCACCAGTTCCACGGCATAGGGGCCCGGGAATCCCTCCCGTCCCAACCGGCGCACCGCCATCTCAAGATCGAGCTCACCATGGCGGGGCACCAGGCGGGATCCCTCTATCCGCCCCTGCACGTGCACGTTGAGCAGGCGCTCGCGGCCAACGGCCAGGAGCCGGTCCAGGTTGCCGTACAGCGAGGCCCAGTTCAGGTCGAGGGTCAGCCCCGCCCCCGGGCAGGCATCGAGGATGTCCCGCAGGAGGTCTTCCGGCCGCCGGCCCTCGTCCCGGCTGGGCACGTTCTCCACCGCCAGGATGGGGGCCGGCGAACCGGTGGGAGTGCCCGCCGACAGGAAGGCGGCTACCTCGTCGACATCAACCACCCCGGCGTTCGGGTCCCAGGCGTGCACGATCACCCATCTCGCGCCCGACGCCCGGGCCAGCTCCACGGCGAAGGCGAGTTCGTCCAGGGCGCAGGCCCGCTCACCGGCGGCCCACAGGGCTCCCAGATCGCGGTTCGCGTGTACGCCGGTGATCGGTGTCCTGACGACGGCCGCCAGGACACGCTCCCTGATCTCGGCCCGCCCCGGCCGGACGACCCTTGCCAGGTCGGCGGAAGTGGGGCTGAGCGGCGGCCGCTCTGTCCACTCGGCCTGCAGGACGAACTCAAGAGAGGGGAAGCCGGTCGCGGCCGCGCCTTCCAGGGCGGCAGCCAGATCCCAGAAGGGGCGGCCCACGGCGGCGGCGGTGGTTCCGGTGGATATGGCAAGCAGGGCAGACACCCTCCTCCCGGGAGCGGCAGTCGTCGCCTCCCGTCATTCGCTGCAGCACGCCGGCCAACCTCCTGCCGGCGCTGCCGCTCATCTTTGCTCATCTCAAAAACCGGGAGAGCCCACGCCGGAGGAATGCCACCACTACCTGCAATCCAAAAAACTCTTGACCGGTCAAGGTTAAACCTGGTAGCGTCGACTGGTAGCCCCAAAACGGGCTACTCGTTGAGGAGGACACTACTTGACCGCACGCCTTGTTGGCTGCATACGCCGTAGCCATCTCCTGTCTGCCTATGAACTTGCCGTCGCGGCTGGAGGCCTGACCCTGTGGCTCTGGTCATTGACCCGGTTCTCGTTCTCGAACCTGGATCCGGTCCTGGTCGCCGTCCTCAGCCTGGCCGGGGCGGTGCTGCTGCAGGTCCGGGTTACCCTGTCTTCAGGCGTCTCTTTCGCGCCCGCCCTGCCCCTGATCGTAGCCGTGCTGTTCAAGCATGGCCTACCCCTCACCGCCCTGGTAATCGCCCCGGGGACGATCATCCGAGTGCTCCGCGCAGGCCATCCGTCCCTGGCCGCCTTCTTCGCCGCCGGGCAGATGATCCTCTCCGCCGCCTCTGCTCGCGCCATAGCGTCCCTTGTCGCCGCCGGTCTCGGGCCGGTAGCCTATGCCCGCTTTGACATCCTGGTGTGGCTGCTGGCCATAGTCGTCTTGGACACTGTCAACGTGAGTCTGGTCTCCGTCCGGCTGGCCTTGCAGCAGGGTCGCCCTTTCACCGAACTCTTCCTACAGATAGGCTATCGCGATCGCCGAGCTCTCCTGATCCCGTACAACGTCCTCATCCTCCCTGGCATATGGCTATACAACGACCGGGGCCTCTTCGGGCTGTTCCTGTGCCTCCTCCTCGTGTTGGGGTTTCACCGCCTGCTGGTCATGCAACGCGAGTTCGCCCAGAACGTGGAGACGGGGATGCGAGACAGCCTCACCGGCTGCTACAACCGCCGGTTCCTGGAGACGTGGTTCAGGCAGCACGCCAGACGCAGCGGGGCGTGTGGGTTGCTCTTTGTCGACCTTGATCAGTTCAAGACGGTTAACGACTGTCATGGCCACGATGTTGGGGACGCCGTGCTACAGCGTCTCTCCGCGGTGCTCCGCGACAGCATTCGCGAGGACGACCTGCTGATCCGCTACGCCGGGGACGAGTTCGTGGTTGCCTGCCCCGGGGCGGGGAAGGCGGAGACCATTGCCGTGGCCGAGCGACTGCTCAGCGCGGTGCGAAGCCAAGCCGCAGTCGAGGATGGGACGGCAGTGCCCTGCACCGTCAACGTGGGGGTGGCATCCTCACCCGACGACGCCCCCTTGGGCTGGAGCCTCCTCGGCCTGGCCGATCAGGCTATGTACGAAGCCAAGAAGTCAGGCCGAGACGCGATCTGCGTCTCCGACCAGCAGGTCGGATCGTCCCTCTCTGCCGCCAGGTCCAGTTAGACAACTCCCGGGCCCCAGCCCCGGGGCCCGACGGAGGAGGGAGAGAGAATGACCACCGGCAAGGATTGGCCCCGAGAGTTGCTTTGGACCGCGCTCTGGGCCGTAGTGGTAGGCGCCGGTGGCATGATCTGCCTGCGGTTTTGGGATCTGCCGGCGATCATGAACCCCTCGGCTCTCCTCTTCTTCCTTCTGACCAGCCTGGCGGAGAACGTAACCCTGGTCGACCTTCAGCCCAAGCTGACGGTTTCGGCGTCCCTGGCGATCATAGTAGCCACCATGATCTTGTTCGGTCCCGGTCCGCTAGTATTCGCAGCGGCATTCGCTACTGTCCGCTTCGGCGATCTCCGGGGGCGGCTCCGTCTGACACCCCTGCTCTTCAACCGGGGGCAACTGGCTCTAGCCGGTGGGCTGGCGCTCGCCGTCTACGACAGGCTAGGGGCAACGGTGGGCCGGGCGGGCGTCGCCGGCCAGACCGCCGCCGCCTTCGCCGCAGGTGGGATCTTCTTCCTGGCCAGCATCACGGCTGTCAGCTTGGCAGCCTCACTGAAGGAGGTAAGATCCTTACGGGCAACGCTGGCGGGAAGCCTCTCCGCGACGGCGGGCCAGGCTATTGCCCTCATTTCCCTCGGCATTCTGTGTGCCCACCTGTATTCGGCCTGGGCTTGGACAGGCATCATCCTTGTCGGCGTGCCGCTGGCCATTGCCGTCGCCTCCTTCCGCCGCTACATCCGCCTGAACGATGCGCTGCTGGCCAGCATCACGTCGCTGGTCCTGGTCCTGGAAGCCAGGGACAAGTGCACTCACGGCCACTCCTCGAGGATGGCGGAGTACGCGCTGGCCATTGCCAGAGAGCTTAGATTCCCGCCTCACCGCCTCGAGCAGTTGCGCCGCAGTTGCCTCCTGCACGACATCGGCAAGATCGGCATACCTGACGCCATTATGGATAAACCGGGCCCGTTGAGCGGGCACGAGCACGCCGTCATGGCGACCCACCCGGTGCTCGGAGCGACCGTGGTCGGACCCCTGGAGCCGCTGGTCGATCCGAAATGGATAGCGCACCATCATGAGCGCTATGACGGGACGGGGTACCCGTCCGGCCTGAAGGGCGGCGAGGTGCCTCTGGGCTCTCGCATAGCAGCCCTGGCGGACGCCTTTGACGCCATGACCACGGCCCGTCCTTACCGTCCGGCAAAGGACTGGGAGGAATCGATAGCGGAGATCCGGGCCAACGCCGGAACCCAATTCGATCCCATGGTTGTGGAGGCCTTCCTACGCTCCTTGCCCAAATTGAGGGGTGCCTCGGCCCGTGACGACAACTGGCGCGTCATCCCTGGAGTCGTGCCTGGACACGCTCCCGGGCTGGCCAGATGGACCGGCGGGGCAGCTACCACTCCTCAGACCAGTAGCTTTTCGCGTCACTGAAACCGGGGGACACCTACTGCAGGGTCAAGGCGGTTTCGCTGCGGCTTGGTTTGCGGCCAGCCTTGCCGGCTGGTCACCCTGACTTCTTCTACCCCTATATGATGGTAAGGACAAGCCATGTTCGTGCGGGTGGTGAGGGTGAAGAAGTACCGGTACATGCAGGTCGTGCAGAAGGTCAGGATCAAAAGGGCCAGTAGGGCGGCGACCGCTTGCTCGGGAGGTCTCCCCCCGGGGCGACCGCCGCCCTGCCACAAGCCGGGTAGCCAACAGCACCACCACTCAATACGTGGCGACCGGGATTACCCGCCCGGATTCGGATTGCCATATGGGTATATGCCGGGGTCCGGCCACATCCCTCCGCCGCCACCGCCACCGCCACCGCCGCCGTCACCGCCACCGCCACCGCCACCGTCACCGCCACCGTCATCCGGCGGGTCGTCGGACGGCTCCTCCCATATCAGCGTGTTCCGGTAATGCGGGTAGGCCAGGGTGACGCTGTTCGGGTCTTCTCTCGGCCGCTCGTACTGCGACGGCGCCCAGCACCAGGAGTACACCGTGAGGTTGCTCCTCTGGATCCTCACCAGCCAGTCGATCGCGGTGCCTGAAGCATAGCGGCCCGCGAAGTCGTAGACGTAATCGTGGTTCCCCTGGTGGGTCATCAGCCCGCCGTTCGTCCAGGTGGACGTGCCCGCCGGGCGGTGGAAGATCCGGACTTCGGCGGGGATGTGAAGGCCATTCTCGTCCAGGAAGTACGCCGTGATCTTGGCCAGCCTGCTGTCATTCCATTCCACGTTGCTGTAGCTGTCCACATCTCGGCCTTTGTTCCAACCGCCATTCCATCGGTAGTTGACCTCGTTGCGGTACCACTTGGGGCTTGTCGAGGCATCAGTGGTGCCCCCAAAGTGAAGATGCGCCCCATACTCGGTGGTGCCGGAAGTGCCGATCGGCTCGCCTCTCTTATAGCGCTTCGGGTCCCCCCTCTCGGCCATGTGGTAATAACGGACATAGTACGTTGGGTTCACGTCGAGCTGCAGGATGACCCCGTCGCCGTAGTGGGTCAGCCACCCATCCCAGACGGCGTAGACTTCGGTTCCCTCGTCCACACCCACGTCTATGCCCTGGTGGGGGTTGGTTCCCACACCCCGCGGTTGGTTCCACTTGCTGGTGACGGCAGGCCAGAAGCCGCCGGGCTGCGGAACCGGGCAGGCCCAGGCGAGGATGGCGGGCGGGACGTTCTCGAATACGTGCCTGTCGGAGTACGTGATCTCGGCCCGCAGGGATCCGGCCGGTAGCAGGAACAGCAACAGCAACACGGCGGCAAACGCGGTCACACTCCTGGCCACCCTCAACGACCCCCTCTCAGATCGTAGATCCAGGACGAGATCCCGCTAAGCCCGCCCACCAACTCGCACGTGCGGATGAGCAGCCGGTCGTCGTCGATCCAATCAAAGTCGTACACTATGATGCCGTCCGCGCGGGCAGTTATCACCGTCTCCCGGTGACCGTCGAGATCAACCGCGAAGAGGATTCGCGTACCCCATGGCGTGCCGTCATCGACCGCGTTGATGTACGCCACCCTGGACCCACCAGGGCTTATGGGCGCGCAGTTGCCGCGTGTCAGGCGAAGGCTTCCTTGCATGCGGATGTGCAGGACGGTGCTCACGCTCTTCGCGGCGGTGTCGACCCGGGCGATGTAGAGGTCTTTCGGGAAGTGCGTAACTACGTC
>JAVHLP010000019.1 GCA_031082145.1 bacterium
CCCCTTCACGTCGGGGCACGTTCTGCAACCCGGGAGGGCCGGGAGTACCGGGCGAGGAAGAGCGGTTTCAGTCCCCTTCACGTCGGGGCACGTTCTGCAACCCGGCAGTGCGAGCAGGCCGGGGTTCCGGTGTTCTGCAGTTTCAGTCCCCTTCACGTCGGGGCACGTTCTGCAACTCTTCTGCTTGTCTGCCGGGCGTGCGTCCACCAGGCCGAGTTTCAGTCCCCTTCACGTCGGGGCACGTTCTGCAACTCGAGGCGACGGGGCGATATGTGAAGCGCGAGGCGGTTTCAGTCCCCTTCACGTCGGGGCACGTTCTGCAACCCGACCGCAGCGGGTGTGGCGGCGCGGCCGAGTGGTTTCAGTCCCCTTCACGTCGGGGCACGTTCTGCAACGCAGACAGGGTTTTGGGGTCCTGCCCCGGAGCGGGTCCGTTTCAGTCCCCTTCACGTCGGGGCACGTTCTGCAACGGTGAACGGTGCCAACATCGGTGCCCGCAACGACAGCGTTTCAGTCCCCTTCACGTCGGGGCACGTTCTGCAACGGTGACCTCTTCGACCCCCATGTTCCCGATGAGTGGCGTTTCAGTCCCCTTCACGTCGGGGCACGTTCTGCAACGACCCTCAGCCGCCGGGGCGCACATGTAAGTAGCTGCGCGAAGTCCTCAGGCCCACTCCCGTTTCTTGGCCTCCTTTCAGAATGGCCTCATCTCGCCCGAATCCCCCGGTGATCTTCGAAACCTCATACGAACTGGTCTTCTCTAGGATGACCTTGGGGCCTCGCGGCCACTCGGGCAAGCCGGGAGCCTCCTCGCCCGGGTTGTGCTCGATGTCGGTGCCGCCCCGAATCCTACTCGTTCCCTGGTAGCCAACCGGTTAATGGTCCCTAAGGGGGCGCCTCCGGTGACTGCCGGCGAACACACGTTTCCGAAGGACCAATATTCTGACTGCCTTCAGGCGCTGCACAGTAAGTGTTCCCCACTCCGCGAGGGAAATCCTGCCGGCATATCCCGAGGCGGCCGTAGGAAAGTCGCGAGTCTTGCCGAAGCGGTGGAGGGGTGGCAAGCCTATGTTGGAAAGATTTCGGGTGGCCCGGTACGAGGTGGCGTTCGCTCCGGTGGAAACCCTGTCGCTACCGGCCTTCATGGGATCTACCCTGCGGGGAGGGTTGGGCAACGCCTTCCGGCGTATCGCGTGCGCCGACCCCATCCGGGTCCGGAGCCGCAACTGCGAGGGGTGCCTCCTCCAGAGTAACTGCCCGTACGCTTATGTGTTCGAGACGACCCCACCCCCGGGCACCGAACGACTCCGCACCCACGCCGACATCCCGCGGCCATTCGTGCTGGAGCCGCCTGAGCAGCCACAGACGCTCTACCCCCCCGGCAAGCCCCTCCATTTTGGTCTTGTGCTCGTGGGCCGGGCGATCGACTACCTACCCTACTTCGTCGTCACGTTTCGGGAACTGGGTACCGCCGGCTTGGGGAAGGGACGGGCCCGGTTTGAGTTGGCCGCAGTGCGGTCCTGGCTTGAGGGCTGCGAGGTCGCCCTATACTCGGCGGGAGAAGAGCGGATCACCCCCCTGGCGGTGGCCGTGACAGGGGAGGAGTTCAGGCGACGGGCAGCCGAACTGGCTGGACCACGGCTAGCACTGCATTTCCTGACCATGACGCGGCTGCAGTTCGGGGGGGAGTTGGCCGAGCGGCCGGACTTCCACGTGGTTGTTCGGGCGCTACTGCGCCGGGTCGCCAACCTGGCCTACTTCCATCACGGGTGGTCACTGGAGTGCGATTTCCGGGGGCTCTTGGCGGCGGCCGAGAGTGTGAGTCTGGTAACCGACGAAACGCGTTGGATGGACTGGACCCGTTACAGCAGCCGGCAGGACACCCGGATGAGGCTCGGCGGCATCGTTGGCCGGGCGGTCTACGCGGGCGACTTCGAACCCTTTCTGCCGCTCCTGGTACTGGGAACTTATGTCCACGTGGGTAAGAATGCCACCTTCGGCCTCGGACGCTTCCGCGCGGAGAGGCCGTGAGTCCTTCGCCAGGCACGCACTCTACCTGAGCCCCCCTGCGGTTTTCCACGCAACCCACAAGAGAATTGGGGGTTGCCGTCGGCCCGTCACCATGTGTCGGTCTTGCCTGATATGATTTTCTTACTCTCCGGATCTAACCAGGGGAGGGACGCTGTTTGCACTTGGTTGTCGCCGAATTCGGTACTTCCCTTGGCAAGAAGAGCGGGCGACTGGTCGTGCGGCGGGAAGGCAAGTTGCTGCAGGAGATCCCCTTCGACCGGCTGGAGCAGGTGACGGTGACGGGAAGTGGTGTCTCCATCTCCACCGACGCCATCCGCAAGTGCGTCGAAGCCGGGGTCCAGTTCAACTTCCTCAGTTCCACGGGCATGCCCTACGCCAAAGTGACCTCGCCGCTCCTCACAGGAACGGTGATCACCCGGAGAGAGCAGGTGCTTGCCTTCCTGGACCACCGTGGAGTCGAGTTGGCCAAGTCCTTCGTGCAAGGGAAGCTGAGGAACCAGGTCAACGTCCTGAAGTACTTCGCCAAGCACCGGCGGACCGCCGACCGGGAGTTGTACGAGCAGATCTACGACCGCGTTGGGGCCATCGAGGCTACCCGGAGTGAACTGGAGCAGCTCGATGGTCCCCGGGTGGACAGCGTCCGGGGGCAGCTCTTGTCCATCGAGGGTCGGGCCGCTCATCTGTACTGGGATCTGGTGCAGGCCATCATCCCGCCTGGCCTGGGGTTTGACGGTCGGGAGCGGCAGGGAGCGACCGACCCCTTTAACTCCATGCTCAACTACGGCTACGGGATCCTGTACACCCAGATCTGGGGCGCCGTTACGCTTGCCGGGTTGGAGCCGTTTGCCGGGTTCCTGCACGTGGACAGGCCGGGGAAACCCAGTCTGGTGCTGGACGTGATTGAAGAGTTCCGGCAACAGGCGGTCGACCGGACCGTTATTGCCCTAGTCAACCGCGGTTTCGTCCCCAGCATGGAGGACGGCAATCTGGCCGCGCCTGCCCGCAGAGAACTGGCCGCCAAGGTGCTGGAGCGCCTGGAAGGGGCGGAACGGTACGAGGGCAAGCAACATCGTCTGAGGGTGGTAATCCAGCACCAAGCCCGGCGGATCGCCACCTTCCTGCGCGGGGAAGGTGCTTACCGGCCTTTCGTGGGTGCCTGGTAGTGCAGACGCTGGTCATCTACGACATTCCCGATGATCGGCTGCGCCACCGGATAGCCGAGGTGTGCAAGGACTACGGGCTGGAACGCATCCAGTACAGTGCGTTCCGCGGCGATCTGAACCACAACCGGCGGGAGGAACTGGAGTTGCGCATCCGCCGGGTGCTCGGCGAGGAAGAGGGGAACGTGCAGCTGCTCCCCATCTGCGACAAGGACATGAGGTTGCGGACAGAGATAGCCAACCGGGGGGAGGGGGCTGGGTCGTGATGCTGCCGCTGCGGGTCTCGGACGTCAAGCAGTACGCTTACTGCCCCCGGGTGGTGTACTACACCTACGTGCTGCCGGTGGAGCGGCGGATGACCGGCAAGATGGAGTTCGGCGCCGAGATGCACCTGGAGCTCGACCGGCTGGAGAAGAGGCGTAAGCTGAGGAGCTATGGGCTGGAGCAGGGTACCCGGCAGTTCCACGTGCGGCTTCAGTCGGACCGGCTTGGCCTGTCCGGGGTCCTCGACCTGCTGATCGTCAGCCCTGGGGGCAGGTTCCCGGTGGAGTTCAAGTACGTCCGCGGCCGTCCTTCTCTGAACCATAAGTACCAGCTCACGGCCTATGCCATGTTGGTCGAGGACGTTTTCGGCGAGGCCGTTCGGGTGGGCTTTGTGTACCTCATCCCGGTGAAGGAGATAGTCCCGTTGGAGATAACCCCGGCGGCCCGTGAGCACGTGGCCAAGCTCCTCCGATCGATAAGGAGTCTGATCCGAGCCGAACGCATGCCCCCACCGGCCAGGGTGCAGGGACGCTGCGTGGACTGTGAGTACCGCAAGTACTGCGGTGATGTGGAGGCAGCAGGAGGGGAGATCCGTGTACTTCCTGAGTGAAGACGAGCGCAAGCATGTACTAAAGGGTCTCCTGCCCAAGTCCAGGGAGCTCAGCGTGGCCGAGGAGCTGCGGGGCTGGAACTGGCCGCGGCCTCCGCTCGAGCCCATGTACCCGGTTCGCCTGGCTCTGTTTGAGGTGGCAGGGAAGTACTGCCCGAACGGCCGGGACCTGTTCCTACGGCGGGTGCAAGGATTGACCCGCAAGCCCACCCGACCCATGCTGGCCGGGGCTGCCTACCACGAGACTCTGGTGCGGGTGCTGGTGCGCGCGAAGCGGTACATCTACGAGAAGGGTGTCGATCGCTACCGCGAGATCTTCATCGCGCTCAGGGAGACCCCCGCGGTCGATCCCGGGGCTTGGTGGATCCCTGAAGCCGGCGAGGCCCTGCCCGAGATCACGGCCAGGGCCGAGTTGATCCACGAGTTCGAGGTAGACCGGGTGGCCGCCCGCATCAGGGATTGCCTGGCCCGGCAGGCCCACATAGCCGAGGACTCACTCGTGGCACTGGCCATCCCGGTGGTACTGGAGCAGAAGCTGGATGGGTCTATCCTCGGACTGAGCCAGAACCTTAGCGCCGACGCGCTGACACTGTCGGAGCCCATGGTGGTGGACCTCAAGTTCGGCGAACCGCGAGACTTCCACCGCCTGGGCCTGGTTGGCTACGGATTGGTCATGGAGTCCGTCTACGAGTTCCCGGTGAACCTCGGCTGTCTGGTCTATGCCAACTTCAGGCAGGACCGGCTAGTAGTCCGTAAAGAGTTCCATATCCTTGACGACGAGTTGCGTCAGTGGCTCATTGAGGAGAGAGACGAGAAGATGCGGATGGTCGCTGAGGAGCGGGATCCTGGAGTGGGCAGCAGCTGCCCCCGGTACTGCCAGTACAGAGACGTCTGTCATCCCAGCTAGGAAGCACGCTACATTTTACCAGCAATGGAGGGCTCTTGCCAGCGTATGTCGAAGTCCGACTTCCGGATGGGAGCTTGGGGCGAATGGGCGGTCTTTGGGACAATGCGGAGTTCCGGGCGGAGTTCCTGAAGCTCACGGGCCATCAACCTTACCCGTACCAGGAACGAGTTGCGAGAGAACTCCTGGCCGGGCGTCACGTCGTTGTTACGGCCCCAACGGGGGCGGGTAAGACGTGGGCTGCCCTGGTGCCCTTTCTCGTGTACCGGAAGCGCTATGGATGGAATCGCCTGATATACACGTTGCCGCTCCGAACACTGGTGCAAGGCGTACACAGGCAGGCCGGGGATTCCCTGGTGAGGCTGGGGATCGACCCTGAGAGGGCGACCATTCAGACCGGCGAAGAGCCCAACGACCCCTTCTTCGACGGTGGGGAGATAGTTGTGACCACGTACGACCAACTGCTCAGCGGGATGCTCTGCAGCCCGTACGGGCTCTCGGGTAGGCAGCACAACGTCAACGCGGCGGCGCTGGTGGGCTCAGTGATCGTCTTTGACGAGTTCCACCTCATGGAGGCTACGCGGGCCTTTCTCACCGCGGTTGCCGGTGTGCACCTCTTCCGGGATCTGACGCAAGTACTTTGGATGACGGCCACTGCCACTCGCCCGGCCCGCGACCTCATTCGTTCCGCACTGCCGGCCACGCGGGAGATCTCCCTGTCCGCCGGGGAGTTGGCCTCGTTGCCGGCGGTGGCCTCAGTCCGGCGTAAGGTCATATGGGAGGAGCGACCTCTCACGACAGAGGCTGTGACCGGGCAGGCGTCCCGTAGGACGCTGGTCATATGCAACACCGTTGCGAGGGCCCAAGCCTTCTACCGGCAGTTGCTGGCCGCCGGCAACCTCAAGGTACCAGTCATGCTTCTCCATGGGGCGTTCTTCACCCGGGATCGGAAGATCAAAGAACAGGAGTTGATGTCGCGGTTCGGCGAGAATGGGAACGGATCCGGGATCCTCGTGGCCACCCAGGTGATCGAAGCCGGGCTCAATCTCTCCTGCGATCACCTGCACACCGAGGTCTGCCCCATGAACTCCCTTGTGCAGAGGGCCGGGCGGTGCGCCCGATTCCCCAAAGAAGACGGAGTCGTGCACGTGTATCCGCTCCCGGATGGAGCACCTGCCGCACCCTATGCGGAAGCAGTCTTAGACCGGACTGCTAGCGTCCTGCACCGCCAACCAGAGACGGAAGCGGACCCGACGGTTGCGTCCATGTGGGTGAAGGAGGTTCATAGCGAGGAAGACGCCCAAGCCCTTCGCGGCGGATGGTGCCAGCGGCTGACGGAATGCGTGAGCGTTGTGCACCGACACGTGGTCCTTCGGCAGCCATCAGGGGTGGCCCATCTCATCCGGGACGGGTCGGACAGCGTCCGGGTGCTGGTGGCTCACACCCCGCCCGAGTCCCCCGGTGACCTTGAGGGGGTCAGCCTCTCCCGGCGGCGGCTATACGCTCTGCTGAAGGCACACGGTGAAGCCGGCGTCGGCTGGTACTGGGACGGTCAGGATGAGGTGCCGTGGAAACCCCTCCGATCGCCCGACCTGTCGCGCACCTATGCTGTATGCCTGCCCCCGTCGGTGGCGGCATACGACGACGAAGTTGGGCTACGGTTGGGAGAGGCGGGCGAGGGCACCAGCCCGGCGCGTCGTCGGCCCCCACGGCCGGGGCACCGCCCGCTGCGGGCCGAGAGCTGGTTGGATCACAGCCATGCCGTGACCCGGGCTGCGTTGGGGCGACTCGAACGCGACAGGGTCGACGCGCCGTGGCTCACTCAAGGCTGGAAGGCACGAACCGGCTTGGGGACGGAAGGCATCTACTCAGCCGTCCAGGCCACTGCCGTGCTGCACGACCTCGGGAAGCTCCAGCGCGGTTGGCAGGCCTGGGCAGGAGCGGTGCAGGCCATGGCCGGGGGTTGGGCGGAAATGTCTCCCCTGGCCCACACTGACTTTGACGGCGATGACCCTGAACACTGCAGGCGGGTGCGGCAAGCCGAGCAGACCGCCGGGCGCCGTCCCCCTCACTCCGGAGCGGGAGCCTACTATGCCTGCCTGTACCTGCCGCAGTGCCTTACACCGATGGGGGCCAGCGTCCAGCCCCACGTCACGTCAGCCTGTGTGGCCGCGATCTTGGCTCACCACGGCGGCTGGTTGCCGGGTGAGACCGAGCTTGCCGTTCAGCCTCTGGTAGACGCCGCCGACCGGCTGGTCGCCAACACACTGGGGATACGCAACGTGGGGAACGACATGCTGCTCCGATGGGCAGGAGCAGGTGATCGAAAGGGGTTGCTGGAGGCTCTTCTGGACCTGACCACCTCGCTTGAAGGACTGCCGGAATGGTGGCCCCTGGTAGCTTACCTGGTTCGGACCCTGCGTCTGGCTGACCGAGGGGCCACCCGGGAGGGGAGTGAGGTATGAGTATTGGACCTGTTACCTTCAGTCTGCCAAAGACCACGGGTACCCACGGGGACGTACTGGCAGCAGTGGGCTTGGCCGACTTGCTGCAGGCCGCCACAGAGACCGTGGTCCGCCTGTCGGATGAGGGCACCTTCATCGCGGTGTACTTGGCGGAGACGGTCTTGTGGGACTCGTTGCCTGCCACCGCCGGTTACCCGTTCCTGAAGGTCTCGATCACAGCCAAGGTGCCGGGAGGTGTCACGGAGTATGTGGACTACCCGGCCGAGCGAGAACGTGCCGCCCGCTACTACCAGGCAAGGAAGGCGGCCCGCCGGGTGGATGAGGACACGCTAGCTCTGGTGGAAGAGGACCGTCCCCGACCGGACTGGCGTCTCTGGCAGGTCCTGAACACGCTACAGGGGGATGAGACCACTAACAAGGTACACCTGAGAATCGCTCAGACCCGGCCGGAGAAGTTGCGGGGTGAGGTCTTGGAGGCCCTCCATCGCCTTGCTGCCGGAAAGCCGACCCATTCAGACTGGCCGGCCACCGGAGTACAGCTGTTCAGCCCCAACGCAGCCAAGGGCTACAGCCGACTCAAGCCGGATAGCACCGGGCGCAATGACAAGACCAAGGAGCAATGGGTTGACCCATTCGTGGAATGGCTGAAGTACCGCGGGTACTTCCGCATTGCCTGCCCGTTCTTCGAGGGAAAACGGGGCGAGAACATCCACCTTCTCTGTCCGGTCCCGGGTGACATAGCAGTCAGGGCCCTTGAGGACATATCCGGCAGACTCAACCGCATAGGCGTCTACGGTGGCCCGCCCAAAATGGACGCCTTGGCCGTGCTCCGGCTGGCGGCCCTGCTCATCAGGCACTCCGAGGAGTACGCGGAAGACCCGTTGACCCGGATCCCACACCTGTCGGTCGCCGGGAAGTCACCGGGCAAGATCATCTCAGAGCTTCTGGTCACCCATTACCAATCCCTGGGCCAATCGCGGGCCATCTCGGCGATGTTCCGCTTGGCAGTACCGTCATGGTTTGATATCTACTCCGATGAGGACGCCCACGAGTGGCTGGCTATCTTGCAGGAACACGAGGCGGTGATACGTGGACTACACGACGACCGTTCGGACGAAATCGGGTTGTTAATCCGCTATCGGCACTTCCTTGAGCGCAGGGGCGAGTCGGCAGGCCGCGAGTTCGTCGAGTTCCTTGAGCATTACGGCCCCTTCCTGCTGCGTGCCCGGGAACAGCGCCGACGCCCCCGGGCGTTCCAGACTGACCGAGTGAGGAGGATTATCGTGGCCAATGATGCCAGGCTGGCCGAAATCCTGGACAACCCGGGCTTCGCCGCGGTGGCGAGCGCCGTTAGGCGCTCTACGGTGAGCGCTCAGGCCCAGAAAGCGATGGGCATCCAGGACTACCGGGAGATCCGCTACAACTTGCTGCACGACCTCAGGCGCAAGAGGAGTCTTCCGGGGACCGAGTTCCTTGAGTCGATCTCGGAGTTCATCAGCTTGTACAATGCTGAGAATGCCCGGCGGAGGGAACTCAAGCTGCGAGCACCTTCCAACGTCACCACCGAAGAGTTGCACGCCTTCGCCAGGCTGATGGACCGGTACGGCGCGGCCGTAGTGGGAGCGTTGCTCTGTGCCTATGGGTCGTGCCGGGAGCCTCGTGAACCCGAGATCAGCACCGCTGCCTCAGAGGAAGAGGACGAATCGAACGCACCGGTCGATGTTACGGAATCGAGCGAATAGAAGAGGGGGGAGTCCGAGTGGGCATAGTCACATCGCTGGCGCTGAGTGCCCGGGTAACCCTGAACATGCACAGTCTCAACAACGAGGGAACTGAGGGGAACCAGCAACAGACTCGGATGGTGCACATCATCGACGGTCTTGGCCGCAGGGCAGTGGTGAACGCCGTGAGTGGCGACATGTTCAAGCACATCCTCGTCGAACACCTTACGCCGTTGCTCTCCGAGGCTGGTGATCGCCTGTCACCCGGAGCAAGGAAGCACGATGCCGACCGGATCCAGGCCGGCAACCCTGAGTTCACCGACTTCTGTCAGAAGGAACAGGAGTTCGCCACCCCCGAGGGCAAGACCGAGAAGCGGCGCGCTCGCGAGTCAGAGGTCATGACGAGGATGCTGCAGGACTGTGCCGTCACCGACCTGGCCGGAGCGCTGGTGACGAAACCCTCCGTCGGTCGGAAGTCGGTCGCGGAGTTCGGTTGGGTCGTTGGCCTGCCGTACGACGGTGAGGGCAACCCGGTGACCACGACCGAGCAGTATTTCCACGTCAAGTATGCGCCGGAAGGGCGTGGAAAGGCGACTGGGGGGGAGACGGTGGCCGGCCAGCAGGCCATCTTCCATCGACCCGCCTCCTCGGGAGTGTACGCCCTCATCTGTAATCTGGACATCTGGCGGATAGGTCTCAACGACATCACGCGGGAGTTTGTGGTAAGCAGAGAACTCCGCCGGACCCGCGCTCGGTGCCTTATCGAAGCGCTGGCCGCCACCCTGGTCAAGCCCACCGGTGCCCAGCGGAACACCCAGAACCCGCACATCGTGGCCTGTGAGGGGGCCATTGCAGTGTCAAGCCGGATTCTGCCCGCGCCTACGGTAAGCCCGCTGGCGGACGCGTACCGGGAACAGATCGAACTTACCGCAGCCCAGCTCAACCGGATGCAGCCGGGCGCCATCACTACCTACAGCTTTGACACCCTGGCCGAGGGAGTTGACATCTTGGCCCAGATCAGCGGCAGTCTCGAACTCCCGGAGGTGTGACGGGTGGAAGAACGCGGGGTCAAAGCGGAGATACGCTGGTTGGTGCTGAAGTATGAACCGACCGCGCTCTTCTCGCTCAAGCTGAGTGCCGCTACGAGCTCAGTGGGCACATCGCTTGTGCTGCCCACACCCTATGCCATCAAGATGGCATTCGTGGATGCCGCTTTCCGGGCCGGCCTGCCGGAGGCCGAGTGTGCTGTCTTGGTGCGGGCGCTGCGGGACGTGGACGTCCGCATCAAGCCCCCCCAAGAGGCAGTGGTGACCCATACCTTCGTGAAAGTTCGCCAAGAGTCGCGGCAAGCTGATCCAGACCATCCCTACACGAGCAACATCGCCTATCGTGAGGTGGTGTTCTTCTCGGGACAGCAGTCATGGGCCTTTGATGCAAGCGGGAGTGCGACTTTACATATGCGCCTCGTTGATCTCGCGCCGTTGGTCACCTACATCGGCAAGCGCGGCTCTTTCCTGCAGTTCGTCGGCTGGGAGTGGCGCGAGCAACTGGACGGGAGCTTCACCCAGCCTCTGGCAAACGGGCCCTGGCAGATCCCCGCCCGCTGCCATGTGCGGGCGCTGGACGACTTCGGTCCTGAAGCCACCCTCGAGAGACTGAGTTCCTACTCCCCGCAGAAAGTGGAGCGGGGGCGTCATCGGATCTTTGTGGACACGCTGATTCCCCTGGGTGTGGTGAATGCCGGACCAGGCTTCAGCCACTATACGGGCTGAAGCTCGGGCGCGACGGAGGTTGATGATCGCATGTTCTGGAAGCTGGCGACGGCTCTCGACCCTGAAGTCCTCGCTGATGTGCACGCAGGATGACTCAGAAAGCGGACGTAGGCAGTCACCTCATCTGCTCCGTCGGCACGGGTAAGTACGACGGGACGACCTACCGACGGGGACAAGACGCTTGGTCTACGCGGTATGCACCGGTGGCCCTGGCGCGCCTGCTCCGCTTAGGCGGGTCCAGGGCCACCGTTCTGGTCACCCGGGAAGCCCAGGCGGAACACTATGGCGTCATGGCTCGTGAACTGGAGGATTCGGGCCTGACCGTCGCCGCCTTGGAGATACCCAAGGGGGAAAGCCCCGAGGAGATCCTGACCATCCTTGATCGTTTGATGAGCACGGTGGGGGCGGGAGATAAGGTGATCCTGGATGTGACTTTTGCTTTACGCCACCTGCCTTTCATCTACTTTACGGCCCTCACCTACCTCACCGCCCAGCGAGGCGTGCAGTTGGAGGGAATCTTCTACGGCCTGCGGGAGTCGGGCCGGTTGGTTGATCTGACTCCCCTGTTCCGGCTTGTCAAGTGGTACCATGCCCTGCAGATGGTTCATGATACCGGTGACCTGCGTCTCCTGGCCTGGGAACTCGGCAGTGATGTCGGCCGCTTGGGGCAGGCAAGTCCCCGACCACAGGCCGTGGAGGCGATCAAAGAGGCTGCCGCAGCCGCGGCTGAGGCCTTGGCAAGCGGTCTGCCGGTTGAGGTAGGTATGCACACGCGGCTTCTCCTGGAAGCACTCGAGGGGTCTGACCTTGCCGGCAGCACCCATGGCAGCCTGCTTGCACTCGACAACCTGAAGAACTGGGCTGAACAGTGGGCCGTCGCCGAACCGGTGGAGGACAAAGCGGACCTGCGCCTCGCGCCGGCGGAACTCGAGCGCCAGTTGCGTCTGGCCCGCTGGTACATCGAGCGATACGATGCCCCGAAGGCACTCTCCGTCCTGCGGGAGTGGCTGGTAAGTGCCGTCTTTCTCTGCCGCTATCCAGGCAACACCGGATGGCTCAACCGTCGTCAGCGCAAGCAGGCCGAGTCCTTGTTGAACGGGCTGGCCCAACGGGCCCGGGAGCGCCTCCTTCAAGGGAGGAAGCACCAGAAGCAGTTGGCTGACACCTGGAACCAGCTGGGCGAACTGCGGAACCGGCTCGCTCATTGCGGCATGACCACCCACCCTATGCCATCAACCGGACCGGTGAAGCTCAAGCGAATCCTGGCCCAATGTGAGGCCCTCTGGAAGGGCGGTGCCCTGCGAAGCCTCGAACCTTTGCCGGCCCCTACCCGCCGTCGGCGTGTGCTTGTCAGTTGTCTTGGCTTCTCTCCGGGCGTTCTCTACTCCGCCGTTGTGCACGCCCAGCCTGCTCAATCCGTCATCGTCACCTCGGCCCAGGCCCGATCACAACTGGAGGAGGCCTTGGACCGGGCGGGTTGCAGGGGTCTTCCCTGTCACGTGCTTGAGTTGCAGGATCCTTACAGCGGCTTTGCGGAAGGCATCTCCCTCATGGACGCACCCCTGCTGTCAACCCTCAGCGCTGCCGACGAGTTGATGGTCAACATCACCGGAGGGACAACGATCATGCAGTACTTGGTGGAACGCATAGCCCGCCAAGCCAGGCGGCTGGGAGTTCCTTCCCGGGTGGTAGCAGTCGTCGACAGGCGGTCGCCAGAACTCCAACGGGCGGAGCCTTATGTCTGCGGCGACTTGATAGAGCTGGAAGGCAGTCACAACTCCCGAGACTACGAGACGGGCACATGTGAGGGGGAGTGACCTTGACGGACTGGGTGCTCATGCTTTCGGTTGGCCCGGTCCAGGGCTTCATCCAGGAGAGCCGGCGGCTGTCCGACCTGTGGGCCAGCAGCCACCTCCTCTCTGAACTGGTTCGAGTGGCTGCGAGGGCCGCCGGGGGGAGAACGGTCTACCCTGCAGACCTGGGACTCGCAGCACTCCCCAACAAGGTGGTGTGCGTGGTCGAGAACCCGCAACGGGCGGCAGAGCAAGCCCGACATGCAGTCCAAGGGCGGTGGGAGCAGAGTTGCCGTCAAGCTCTCAGCCGTCTCGGAGATGTGGACGAGCAGTTTAGGGCCATATGGGACCGGCAGATCGGGGATTTCGTGGAGTACCAGTGGGCAGCCGTTCGGGGGCCCGACTATGCCACAGCATTCGCCCAAGCCGCTTCCGCTCTGCAAGCGCGCAAACGCACGCGATTGTTTGTCCAGAGGCGGGAAGCAGGCCCCAAGGACAGCCTCACCGGCACACGGGAGGCGTTGCGAACGGCTCACACCACCGCGCATCAGTACTGGGCAATGCAGGCGGGACGGCAGAGAGCTGCGGGCCGGCTGAAGCCGGGAGAACTCCTGGATGCCATAGGGTCGGTCAAGCGTTTCGCCCTCGATCAGACATTCCCTTCGGTGAGCACAGTTGCCACCGCGAGTTTCCTCGCCAGGGCCGAGCGGGCGAGATCTCTCCCCCGTCTCACCCAGTTGCTGGACCAGGCCGGGGTATGCCGCGTGGATACGGGCTGCAGCGGTTTTCCGTACGACGGTGAGTTCCTTTACCCCGAGACCTACCAACCGGAACGCTTGAGGGAGAACTACGGGATTGCCCCGCAACCCGAGGCACTTCCCATCCTGGACGACCTCTATGGGGAGGTCGGGGCTCGGCCGAACCCGTATTACGCGGTGGCGTTCATGGATGGGGACGCCATGGGGGATCGTCTGGCAGAATGTCTCAGTGAGGACGAGCACGCCGAACTCAGCCGCAGGCTGGGGTGGCATGCCATCCAGAGTCGGGACCATCTCCGCCGGAGTGGCGCAACGCCCGTCTATGTCGGCGGAGACGACCTCCTGGTGCTGCTACCCGCGGCCGGCTGCCTGGGCGAGCTTCAGGCTGTGGCCCGCAACTTCACGCACGTTTTTTCGGACTGGCCGCATTCCGCAGGCAAGTTCACCGCCAGCGCCGGGGTGGCCATCGTTCACCACCGCTCCCCCTTGGACGCGGCTCTGGCCACGGCCCGGGCGGCCCAGCGGGACGCCAAGCGCCTCCCCGGCAAGAACTCCTTGGTCGTTCGCATCATGAAGCGGTCGGGTGACGCTCTGGCTGTCTCCACCCGCTGGGGAGCCGGGCTGGACACGCTCAACCGGCTGATCGAGATGTTGAACGGTGGTCGGTTGTCAACTCGGATGTGCTACGAGCTGTCCTCGGAGGCAAGGCTCGATCTCAACCTCCAGACGAGTGCTTCCTTGTTGAGGCGACTGCTGACGAGGCATGCCGCTCCCGGACACGAGCCTGAGGCCCGCGCCATACATGGCCAGTTGCTGACATGGGCTGAAGACCTCGCTGGCCTTAGCGGCTCAGGAGGAATCGAAGCTCTGAGCCGGTGGGCCCTGGCGGCGGTGTTCCTGTCCGAAGGGAGGTCACTGGAGTGAAGCTTTTCCTCCAGCCAGTAGACGTCTGGCTTTTCCGTGATGGAAGGCCCTTCAACCGGGGGACTGACCATCGGGCCAGATGCGTCTTCCCCCCGGCGCCGTCCGTACTGCAGGGGGCGCTGCGTTCTCACCACATCGCCCTTTGCGGGGGTATCACCGCCTATCTGGAAGGCCAATCGCCTGCGGTGGAGATGGCGGTGGGCAAGCCAGGGGAGAACCCTCCTCCCAGCTTCCGACTTCGTGGCCCCTGGCTCGCCCGGCGGAACTCCGGCGGAGTTGACCGGTACTTCCCCCTTCCCGCCGATGCCGTTCGTATCGCGGGTGAGTACCAGCGTCTGCACCCGGCAACCTGCGAAGGAATCCTCACCGACCTGCAGGGTCTCTCCCTGCTGTGGCCGCCCGAGAGTGTGGTCCCCCGGAAGGTCGGCGAGGAACCCGTCTGGGTGTCTGAGCAGACGTTATCGTGCTACCTTGGCGGCTCGGCCATCCCCGCGGAAGAGGTCGTGCGACAAAGTGAGTTCTTCGTGCTAGAGTCCCGCGTCGGCATCGGCCGCGATCCGGACACTCGGGCCGCTCGGCAGGGCGATCTATTCGAAGTTGAATTCGTCCGGCCGGTGGAGGGATGCGGCCTGCTGGTAGAGGTTCAGGGGCTTTCCGGCTGGCCCGAGGAAGGGATCATGGCGATCGGCGGAGAGAGCAGAGGGGCTCGGTACCTGAGGTTGGATGACATCCCGGGGGAGGCTACCGTCCCCGGGGGAGACCGCCTGAGAGCCTTCTTCACCACCCCGGGTCTGTTCTCCGGTGGCTGGCAGCCGGCCGGCGGGAACTGGGGGGCATTCTTTGACGGGCCGGTCAACCTCGTGGCGACGGCTCTGGGCCGGCCCCTTGTTCTGGGCGGATACGACCTCGCGCGGCGTCGTCACAAACCTTCCTACCGCCATGTTCCGGCCGGATCGGTCTACTTCTTCGAAGGTCCCGGCCGGCCTCGCGGGGTTCAACTCACCGAGGAGTACGTAGCCCTTGGCTACGGCGAGTGCATATGGGGGGTGTGGTGATGTTCACCGTGGCGGTGAGGTTGTTCATCTATGTAGAGACCAGCCTCCACCCGGGAACGGGCCGGGGGCTGGGCGGCGTCGACCTTCCCATCCAGCGGGAGACGGTCACGAACTATCCGATGGTGCAGGCGAGCAGCCTCAAAGGTCGGCTGCGCGCCGTCATGGCGCTGAAGAACGGCTGGGACGATCCCTCACCGGAGATCGCGGCCCTTTTCGGACGGGCAGAGGCAGGAGAGGAGTCCGGGGGCTCCTTCGCCGGGGCCATCTCGCCCGGGGACGCCAGGCTCGTGCTGTTCCCGGTGAGAAGCCTGCGTGGCGTTTTCGCCTGGACTACCAGCCGGGCCGTGCTAGAGCGCTTCAGGCGGGATCTGGCCCTCACCGGGGTGCCCCCGCAGTGGCGGCTGCCGGAGGCGCCAGCCAACGATGCGGTCCTGGTCGGCCCTGCTTGCGGCGTCTGTGCCGAGCAGAACGTGGTACTCGAGGAGTTCACTTACCTAGCCGACTATGGACAAGCTGAGCTAGTGGAGGCAATTGCGGGGTGGCTCGGGAACTGTGCCTTTCCCCCCCTGCCCGAGTACGATCCTTTCCGCGAGCGGCTGCCCCGGCATCTCGTGATCCTGCCCGATGACAGTTTCCGAGACTTCGTCACCTATTCCACGGAGGTCGTCACCCGGGTCCGGCTTGCGCCCTCCACCAAGACGGTGCACCCCGGGGCGCTGTGGACCGAGGAGTACCTTCCGGCCGAGTCGCTGCTCTATTCGCCCGTGCTGCTCAGAGATTCGGCCTCCCCTGACCGGCGGTTCTCCGCCAGCACCGTGCTCGGTGTGGTGAAACAGCTTGACGGCACCCGTACCTGGCTGGGCGGCGATGAGACCACCGGCAGGGGTGGCGTTTGCTTCCGGGTGGCCGAGGGGGAGGTAGGAGCATGAGCAGGCGACGCTCAATAGAGCAGGAGCGGGCCGGGGTGGCCTTCTCCTGCGTGCGCGAGGTCCGGGGGCAGGCCTTCCAGGCGGACTATGCCCGCCTCGCCGCCTCGGCCCCCGCTGACATCCAGGCCAACGGCCTCGGACAGACTCTGGCCTTCCTGCGGGCCAAGGGGAGCCCCGCCCACAAGGCCATCTACCTGCATATCGCCCGGTGGGTGGCGGGGGCCCTGAATTTGCCCGCAGAGCTCCTGGAGCATCTGGTATCGAAGGCCTCCTCCATGGACGAGTACCGGCGGGCCACGGCCGAAGCGATGGCCTTTCTGGTCTGGCTCAAGCGGTTCGCGGAAGCGGAACTGGATGGTGGACGGGAATGAACCGGCGTGACCGCGGGCCCAGATCTGACCGCCAAGACCGGGGGAGAGACCCGGATCCGGTTCTGCCTTTGCCGGCCCAGACGACCCTGAGCTACCGGGAAGGAGTCCGGCCAGTCAACGTCGGGCTGCTCTTTGATCGCTACTTCCGCTTCGGGGCAGGTTGGAAGCTGGGCGAGGTCAACCGGGAGAGCATAAAGAAACTCAACTGCCGGGGGCTCATCCGTCACCTTCGGGCCAACGCGGACGATCCCGACTGGAGGGAACTCAGCGAATCGCACCGGTGCCGGTGGGAGGCGGCGGCCGTGGCGAACGGGGCTACCGTCTTCTCCATGCAGCCCGAGTGGCGCTTCGTCGTGGGTGTCGGGCGCAAGACCGCGCTGGAGGCCGGGCTTACGTTCAACCGGCCCTGGGGGTTCCCCGTGGTGCCGGGTTCAGCCCTCAAGGGGCTGGCCCGGTCGGTGGCCCTGCGTGAACTGGCGGCAGAGCTGGGGGTTATTGAGGGCAACCGGGGTGACTTTCTCCAGAAGCTCCAGGAATGGCTGGAAGCCGGTCTGCATCCCGCCGATGGCGAACGGCCCCAGGAGCCCCGGGCCGAGGAGTGCCTTCCCGGCCCGGCCTCCCTCCGCACGGAACTCAGCCTGCATCTCCAGACAGTCAACCGCTTCCGGCGAGTGTTCGGTACCACCAGGGCCGCCGGGCAGGCCGTGTTCTTCGATGCCATACCACGGGGACTGCCTTGCCTGGAGATGGACATCGTGAACGTTCACCATCCCGGGTACTACCAGTCGGAACCCGGGCACCGGCAGCCGCCGGCCGATTGGGAGGATCCCGTACCCAGCTTCTTCCTGACAGTGGGCAGCGACACGGCTTACCTCTTCGCTGTAGGCTGGCGGTCGCCGCAGGATTCGGACGGGCCCGACCAGGAACAAGCGGTCAGTTGGCTGAGGCAGGGGCTGACCGCTCACGGGATCGGGGCCAAGACTGCCGCTGGCTACGGGTACTTCGTGCCGGGGGGGAGTTGAGTATGGTCAGGGCTTGGTTCACCGTCACCACGCCCCTTTTCATGGGCGGAGCCTTACCCGAAGAAAGGCTGGAGATCCGTCCACCATCGGTTAGGGGTACGTGCCGGTTCTGGTTCCGCGCCATGAAGCTGAACGCCTTCGCTGAGGAGGATAGGCTGTTCGGCAGCACCCGGAGCCAGGGGCTGGTTGCTACAAGAGTGGTTTCCCGGGTGCAGACCGTGCAGGCAGGAGAGGAGTTATGGGGTTCCGCCGACGCCTATCTCGCTTACGGGCTGGTCAGGGCCGTCTCCGTGCGGCGAGCGCCGGGCAGCCCTCCTGGGCAGGGCGCGCGAAGCTCCCGGATGGAGATCAGGTCCACTCGTCCCTACGGCAAGCCGGGCGGCACCCTGGAGGTGCACTGCCACTTCAAGCCGGAAGCTTCAGAAGATGACCGTGTGCAAGTGTCCCGTGCCCTCTGGCTCCTCGGGACCCTGGGCGGGCTCGGTGCCCGGTCGCGTCGGGGTCTGGGCTCGGTTTCGCTGGAACGGCTGGAAGGTCCCGGGGTCGCCCCGCCGGCGGCCGACCCGGAAGCCTTGAAGAACCAACTGGTACGGAACCTGACGGCCTGGTGTTGCCCTCTCAAGCCCTCACTACCCGACTACACCGCCGTTTCTGGCCTGACAAGAGTCCTGGTCGGATCCCGAGTGAGGAGAGACTGGCGGTCTGCCCTCACGGACATCGGCACGCGGCTAAAGGACCACCGCTCCTATCTTGCTCCGTCCAGGCACTACGCGGATGACCATGACCTTGTCCTGGGCTACTTGCAGGGGAGGAGGCCCTCCACGCCACCGGCAAGAGCGATATTCGGGCTACCTCACAACTACTACTTCCGCCGGACCGGGCAGAAAGCCGGGATCTCTGCCGAGAGTCTGAAGCGGCGAGGTAGCCCGCTCCTAATCCACATCCACCGCTATCCCGGCGACCAGTGGGGCTGGGTGGTCTCATTTCTCCCGGCCACTTTCCTGCCACCAGGGGTGAAGCTGTGCTTCACTGGAGAGCGTGGTCCGGTTCATGTGGATCCAGGCGGATGGGAGCCCATCCATCGCTTCCTTGGTGAACTGAAGGGCGAGTCCCTGGAGGTCAACCTGGCATAGCCAAGGAGGGTCCCCGAACGGGGGCCCTCTTTGCCGTACGCGTTCATCGCGTAGTCGACCGGCACACGCCATCACCCCTCGTGCCGGTACACCTCCGCCAATCCCTTGGTCTCGCGCCTTACCGCGTCCCGCAACTCGGGCGGCGCCAGAACCTCCGCTCCCGCCCCGTAAGAAAGGACCCACCGCCTCACTTCTCCCAGCCCCCCGACGCGAAGGCGAAGGATGAGACCGCCGTCGCCGAGTTCCTCAACCGTCTGGCTGGAGTGCCAGATGCGCTCGCGGACGTAGCGGGCCGGTGCGGCCTGGAAGCGGATGGCGACGTCGACCGGCTCGCCCCGCTCGATGCCGAAGGAGTCGCTCACGAAAGCCTGGGGTGAGAAGTCCGGTGAACGCTCGAAGCGCCGGCCCGTACCTTCGATGCTGTGAATGCGGTCAAGGGCGAAGATCCTTACCTCCTTGCGGGTGTGGCAGTGAGCGAAGGCGTACCAGACGCCTGAGTGCAGGTAGAGGTGATAGGGATCGATCTCGCGCTGGTCCAGGCCTCCCCGGTAGACTGCGAAGTAGACGACGCGGAGGGTCTCGCGGTCTTGGATGGCCCGGTGTACCCTGGTGAAGCGCTCAAGCACCTGCTCTTCGTCGCCTCGCAGAGAACCGACCGCGAACGAGATCCAGCCTGCCGGTCGGGCCACGTCGGCGTAGGTGACATCACGGGCCAGGTAGGTACAGATCTTCCGCAGGGCCTCGGCCACGTGCTCCTTGTAGGGGGTGCCCCGGCACTGATCAAGGAGCTTCCCCCCGAGAAAGAGGGCTATCGCCTCACCTTCGGTAAGCCGGAAGGCCGGCAGGTCTAGCTTCCCGCTCTTGAAGCAGTAGCCGCGGCGCGTTCGGTTGTACACCAGGTCGTCGGCAACCACGAGGCGGATTCTCTCCAGGTAGCGCTCGGCCGTGCGCCGGGAGCAGCCTAGCTTCTGGGCCAGTTGCTCCACCCCTGGAAACTGACCTTCGTGGATGTACACCATGGCTTCGAAGAGCTTGTACTCGAGTCGTTGAGCCACCGCCGCGCCTCCCCGGCGAGCCCAGTTAACGAGTATCTGCCTGCTATGCCGATCGCTCGCTAAAACGTCACTCCCCGCTGTCGGCCAGAGAAGAAGACCAGGGAACCCTGCAAGGATTTGTTGTCCATGGCAGGATTCCCCTTCCCTGGCAAGGATCCTCCTCCGGCCGGGCCTTACTTGGGCCAACCTGACCGCAGCCAGGTGCAAGTACCCGGAGCGGCCCATCCCCGCGGTTATGGCACCGGTGGGGAGCCGTGGAACCTGCCCACGCGACGCCCCAGGTCAAGCGTTCTTCTCTCGGATGAGCCTTGACCAGACCCCCGCAAGCTGACGAGGCCGCCCCGCCTGTTGTCGCGTGCACGGGGAGGCTTTGTGGTTACCGCATGCGCCCACCGCTAGACCGCAATAGGGTGGATCCCGCTGGTCTGCGGGCTACTACCCACAGGAATGAGACGGGCTGGCCGTCTTCCTCGGTTGCCTCTTCGACATCACGGAGGAGCTCGAAACCAGCACCTGAGATCAGCCTCCGGTTGGTCTGTGCATCCCAGTGGCTGAAGTACATGGGCACTCCGAGCCAGTCCTGTTCAATCGAGCCCGGCTCGTCCCTGCTGCCAAGGCTTGCCACGAACAGCCCCCCCGGGCGCAGCCAGCGGTAGATGCGCCGGAACAGCCGGGCATGCTCAGATCGGGGCACGTGGGTTATGGAGTAGAAGGCAGCGACTCCGTCAAAGCAACCAGCGGGGAACGAAGCGCTGGTCATCTCGGCCACGATCAGCGTGGCGGATGGGACCCTGTCACGGGCCAGTGTGATCTGTGTCTCCGAGATATCCACGCCCGTGACGGTGAACTTCTCCGCGAGCTTCTGCAGGGTCTGACCAGGCCCACATCCCAGGTCCAGCACCTGGGATCCGGGGCTTAGCCCGCGAAGGAGGATCTCTGTGTGCATCTCGCGCTTGGAGCTAGTGAGTGTGTTGGACCACTCCTCGTAGGCAGACCCAAGTCGGTCGTAGCCCTGGGTTACGATCCCGAAGCCGCTGCCGGGACCCTGCTGTCTTGGGACCACGAGTTGTCACTCCCAACTGGACACGGGCATCTACGCACCAGACTATTCTAGCATTTGCGGCTCCTCCGGTCCAAGCCAGACCGTCTCATCTTGTTGGGTTAAGCCCGATGGCGTCAGGGCAGGGTCCACCCCCCCGCGCGTGGGGGCAACAGCCTCACCGCATCTGCACGCACTGCCTCACTTTGCCGCCGGCCGCGAAGGGATTTCACGTGGTCCTTCAGAATCGTATAGCCACTGGCGGAGCCTTGCCGTCTCAGTTCTCGGAGCAAGAGGACGCAGTTGTCCATGCCCTCGGCCAGGCGCGCAAGGATGTAGGATTCGTGCCCGGCAAGCTCGAGGGCCGCCTGGGCCGCACTCCTGGCGGCGGCAGTCCCGGGGAACGGAGGTACTTGCGCACCGTGTTGCGTGAGATACCCAGCGTACGGGCGCTGTTACGAATGGAGCGGCCCTCGCCGGAAGTACACACACGTGCCTCACTTTCCCGCCTCCCAGCGACGTTCTTCCACCACCTTCCGTGTCTTGTGGATCCGAAGATGCTTCGCTGGGGGGGCGGGTCAATTCCATTCCGGCGATCTTGGATCCCCTTGCCACCGGCGTAGACATCCGGAGCCGAGGCGTAAGAGACACCATTGGACCACTATCGCCTTTCATCAGGACGGACCGTGATTGCCTGGCCAGCGGCAACCGGTTCCTAGAGCAAGAGTGGAGGAAGATCGGATGATAATCAGGGCGCGGCAACTAACCAAGAGCTACCGCCTGCAGATACCCGATTCGACCAGCGCACTGAGAAACTTGTTCCGGCCCAGGTCTGTTGTAAAGCCGGTCCTGAACGGAATCGACCTCTTGGTGGAGAAGGGTGACATTGTTGGATGCATCGGTCCCAACGGGTCAGGCAAGTCCACCGCCATCAAGATCCTAACCGGAATACTGTCTCCTACTTCCGGGAGTGTTCGGGTGTGCGGACTTGACCCAGTACCGTTCAGGCAGACACTGGCGAGGCGTATTGGGGTGGTGTTTGGGAATCGGTCACAACTACTATGGGATATTCCTGTGGTTGAAACGCTCAGGCTATATGCTGAACTCTATCGACTGGGCAGAGATGCCGCCTGCCAACGGGTCTCTGATTTGGTTGAAATGCTGGAACTGGCGGAGTTCCGGCATCAGACTCCCAAGGACACTGAGTCTGGGCCAACGTATCAGGGCCGATCTTGCGATATCGCTCATGCACTCCCCGGAGTTGATTCTACTTGATGAACCGACCATAGGCCTGGACACCCTCCTGAAGATCAAGTTTCGCGGGATCCTCAAGACCCTAAACGCAGTCTATGGAACAACTGTTCTCTTGACGACCCACGACATGAACGACATTGAAGCGGTCTGCTCCAGGGTAATAATCCTGCACCGTGGCTCAATCGCCTTTGACGGTTCCGTGAGTGACCTGAGAAGAAGAGTCACGAATGAGACGGAGATAAGACTCGAGTTCTCTGACATGAGCGCTCAGCAGAACCTGGCTCTGTTCCCCAAGGAGCTGGTCACCGCATCCGTTGTCTCACCCGCCGAGATCAGAGTCCGTTTCAGAGACTTCGAGATTCCCACGCACCGTGTGCTTCAGATGGCTGTCCAAGCGTCAGCCCTGGAGAGCCTTGCCATTCTGAACCCGTCCATCGAGGAGATCATCGCGCAGATCTACACAGAGCATGGAGAGAGGCCATGAGAGTCATATGGGCTCTTGTCGTGACTGCATTCCGGGCACAGGTCCGTCGAAGATTCGACTTCGCCATGGGGGTCGTTTCCGATCTGCTGATCCAGTTGGCTTCTCTTACCTTCGTACTGATCCTGTACCGCCAGTACCCCAACATAGGTGGGTGGGGACAGAACGAGCTCCTGTTTATCTTCGGATTCTCTCAGATCACCACTGGGCTCTGCACCATATTCCTGGTGCCATTGATGATGGTAGGGGACTACTACATGTATCAGGGTCATCTCGATCGCGTTTTGCTCAGACCATACCCCTCAATCGTAGGTGTGCTCTTTGAGGAGGCAATCTTCTTCGACATTGGAAACCTGCTGCTTGGTTGCATATTGCTTAGCTTTGTTGGCGCGGCACTGGGGGTGTGGACGTTCACCAACATTGTCCTGGCAATGGTCTTGATCATTGCGAGTTTTGTACTGGTAGCCTCACTCTTGGTGCTAGGTGTTGCGCTTGCCCTGGTCTTTCATGATCGGTTTCAGGTCCTGCATTTACTGGTGAACTCGCTTCAGCAGTTCTCCTTCTATCCCGTGACCGTCTTTCCGCCACTCATACGTGCGGTTGTGACGTATGTCATACCGGTGGCCTTGAGTTCTTATTACCCTGCGGTAGTCCTGCTCGGAAGGGATTCATCGGCTGCATGGGCGACCATCGCATTGGCTCCCGCTCTACTTGGGCTGTCGCTGTTGATGTGGAACATAGGCATCTCGCGTTACGAGAGCACCGGGAACTGAGGGATAGCATTGAGATACATCTCCTTGTACGCAGCAATGATGCGCCAACACAGCAGGTTCTCCCCATCGATGTTCTTGATGGCGGTCAGTGATTTCTTCTCGTTGGGCCTGTTACTGGCCATCTGGTCGGCGATTTCTAGGCAGCACCAAATCCCCGGGTATACACCTCAGCAGATAGTCCTATACATGATAGTTGCCAGAGTGGTTCAAGCAGGAGTCAGAAACAGAGTTGACCGCGATCTTGCCAACCTCATTTATCGCGGGAATCTCGCCCAGGAGCTCCGGCTGCCCGTCAACCATCAACTCTACACCGTGATCAAGGTCTTATCTCGCAATGGCTGGAGCTTCCTCTATGGCGCCACGGTCACCGTCGTTCTGTCCACCCTCTTCATACGCGGCATGCGCCTTGTTCCCGAAGGCAGTGTGTTGCCGGCCCTGGGACCCGAGATGCTTCTTGGCCTGCCTGCGGTCAGTGTCGCTCTCGGGCTATCGGTGAGCAGTAACTACTGCATCGGTCTCCTTGCTATGTGGACGCGAACCCAGAAAGGGATTGCCCACTTGAAGGATCTGCTGTTCGCAGTCTTGAGTGGGGCTCTCATACCCCTCGATCTCTTTCCTGACTGGCTACGACAGATAAGTGCCGTGATGCCGTACAGGTGGATCGTGTACGAGCCAACCCGGATTCTGACTGGCCTGTCGACGCCCGGCGAGGCTCTTCGTCTGCTGGCCATCCAGTGCTTATGGGTCTTAGGGCTTGGGCTCGTCAGTAGCCTGGCCTGGAAGCGAGCCGTTCGAAAACTGGAGGTCCATGGAGAGTAGTTCGCCCCCTCCGTTTTGGACTCGCGGTGAAGTGAGAAGGGGCAGAAGATGGCTGATCGTCAGGGTTTGCACAGGAGGCCGGGGCGATGGACAAGGAGATGCTATCCTGTAGCTGGGGACGAGGGTTACATCGGCTGCCACCTGAGCTGCATCAACGCCACCGGCGCCATCCACACCACGTCGATCAGGAAGTGCAAGAACACGGCCGGTATCAGCCCCTCCTCAAGGTACACAAAGCCGAGCCACGTGCCTGCCAGGGCCGCCAGCACATTGTATGGATGGAGGGCCATGCAGAAGAGCGCACCGGACACTGCTGCGCTGGCCCAGACGAGCCGGGAACGCACGGTGATGAAGTGCGACATAACCCAGAACACACCTGTGCCAAGGAGAAGTCTGAACAGGATCTCTTCGTTGATCCCCGCCCTAAGCGACACCAACAAGGCGGTCGTCGGAGATGAAAGCACCCCCCGCCAGAGCTCGCCAGCATGGCGCGTCATCTCCCCTAGTTGGCCGAGGTGTTGAAGGACCCACGGTACCTGGATGACCGCAATGGCTGCGATGAACGCGAGGCTGACCACCACTTTTGTCCTGACTGGCACGAGGCGTGGCATGCGATGATCGGGCTTTCTGAGCATGATCGGTAAGCCTAGGGACTTCTCCAATGGCGTATCACTCATGTGGCTTGCCGCTAGGACCATAGCGGCAACGGAGACGATCAGTAGATCGCCCGCGGGGCGCCACAACTCCCCAGGAAGCGAGGTTGCGAGAGTCCGGTTGACTGCCATAAGTAGCGCTGCCAACACAGCCAGCCATACCAGGGCAGACACGCTATAGATCCTTCGTAGCATTCCAGTTCTCCCTCTCGCCGTCCCTTCACGCAGAGACACGAGCCGCGCCAGCTTCCCCAATGGTCTCTATTGCAACCCCGCTGTTGAGCGAGAGGCCGGGGGATCCGGCCAGGATCTGTTGTCCACGGCAGGGATTCCCTTTCCCTGGCAAGGCGCCTCCTCCGGTCGGTCCTTGCTCTCCCCGGGCTCGGGGCAACCTGACCGCAACCAGGCGAAAGCACCCGGCCCACGGGCACGTTTGCGGCACCGAGCGGGGAGCCAATGATGGGCAGTGGGGAGGCGAAAGGGGATCGGACGGCCGAGAGACACGCGCCAAGCCCGAGTGCTCATCGGGGGGAGGCTTGCGCGGAGGGTGGCGGTGAAGCCGAGGCAGATCGGTCTTTCCCTGACACCGCAAGAACTGCCGGTCGGCGGTTCCCGTTCCGGACGTGCGATCAGAACCTGAAAGCCCACGACCTCGGCATCGCCACCGGTACCACTGCGAGACCAACACTGGCGATCAGCCCCCAGACTAACAAGGCCCGGATGAAGACGCCCTTGGTGATGATCGCGGGATACCTGCTAGGCCCGGTACCTGGGGGAAGCGGGCTAATGAGAGCTTCCCAGGCCATAGAGGGATAAAGCGCGTATAGGGCCGTTCCGTGGAACTCGCAGTATTCGTGGACAGGCTGACCGTCCCGGATCGCAACAACTCTGGTAAAGAACAGGCTCAGCGATTCGCCGCAGAGATCACATCGACCATCCCCTGGCTGTCCGGTGGATCGCTCCCGAAGGTACTGATGACCGAAACCGGCTAGGAACAGGACGACCATCGCACACAGAGCCAGCAACACTGCGGCGCGAAGCCAGAGACCCACGACCCGTCTAGGGCGGGGAATACGATTCCCCGCAGGTAGGAGTCTGATCACGGCTTCCCGCAGCTCTTCATAGCAAGGTCTTCCCCTACCGGTTCCGGGTCTTGCCCGGAGATGGATCGTGGTGCTGCCGTCCCTGAGAACAATGCGCAGGCGGCCTGGTTCGACCCTGTCGAGCAGGAGCGAACTCCATGGATGGAGACGGTAAGCACCCCGCCGCATCTTGGTGTAGAGACCTTCCCTGGCGAGGATGATCCGGGCGGCAACACCCTGGAGGATGGGCGTGACGGACTCCAGGGTGTGGGATCTGGCGCGCCAGGCGAGCAGAACTAAGATGATCACCAGCACGAGGGCGAATCCTGCGCCGGCCATCTGCATGAATGGGATGCCCATCCCGGTAAACACACCGATGAGCGTCGCAGCGGCAAAGGCTAACATCACGGACAAAGCACCTGGTAAGATGTCGCCGCAGAAGACACCAAACCGCGTATACTGTCTTATCTCCAATCGAACGGCGTCATCGGCGCTAGCAGATGCCACTCCGGTTCCGCTTGTGTCCTGCATTCCTTCTATCCCCTCGGCAACCAGGAAGTGGGGTCAGGAACCTGACCCAGTGCTCCAGCTTCCCCTGCGTGTCTCATGACGAGTTCCCCAAGTATTAGCAGGATCCTCCACACCTTCGAGGCCGCATACCCGGAATAACGGAAGCGGCGTTCGCACCTTCGTGGGGAGACTGGATCGACCCGAAAAGCAAGAGGTCCGAGTGTTCTTCTACTCGGACCCGCAGGTTCGATGAATTGGTGCCGGGGGAGCGATGCCTGTACTTTGCAGCGTGACCTGTCATGCCCTATCCTTAAAGGCAAGGGCCTTCCCATACCTTGACCCCGTCAAGAGCGTGTCGCCACAGCGGGGCCGACGAGTAGCCAAGCCTTCCCAGGCTGCGAACTAACGTTCGTACACATAGCCATTCTTTTTGAAGTTCCAACGGTTGATCGTCGGGGACCCTTGTGCTATGTTATATGTGGCAGCGGATTCCAGGAGGGGGAATGGCACTGTGAAGGGGAGTGTTTTCACGCCTAGAGAGGTTGCGCGATTGGCCAGGATATCTTACCGGCAGCTATACTACTATGTGAGGACAACCGGGGTCATAACACCGGCGGGGAATTGTGAGGATCACAACAGCTTTGACATGCTGAACGTCATTGAAGCAAAGGTCACGAAGGTGCTGATGGACCGTGGTGTAGTCATTCGGGACCTGAAATCCCTAATACGCGTAATCGCCAGGGATCTTCCTCGGTTTCGTGAACCTCATGAGGATCTGATTATGGTTACTGATGGTTACTCCGCTGCTTTCATCGGACGCGCCCAAGATATGGTTGAGGGCCTCAAGTCTTTCTTCCGTGACCATAAGAAGGTCTTTACCGTGCCCATTGGTGACCTCTGGCAGGAAGCCCGGAAGGAGGCCTGCGCTCTCAGGGGCACATCTGAGGGGTTAAGCATAACGCGTCGGTCGCCTTGCCCGCTAACTGGTCTCTTTGACCAGTGCACTACGACGCTCAGTGGTGGGTCGAACCACGAGCGGGGAGGATAAAGCTTCTGCCAGAAAGGAGGGTAGTCCCACAAACTGGCAGGCGGGAATCGAAAGGAGGTGTACTATGCTCGGTGCGAGGGAAGAAACCTGAGACCCCCCCGCAGGCACCGAATGAGACCAGCCACACTGGTCCAAATCCAAAGCCAGCGAAATGCAGGGGGGTCCCCACCTCACAATGTAGTATACGCTTCATGTGCGAGGTATCCTCCCACTCGCCCATGATTCCCTTCGACATTTGGCTGGGCTGACAAATGGAGGCAGCCATGCGTAAGAAGAAGTACGTGTATGTCTTGATCTTCCGTCGCTACCGACGCGGCAAGGACGGCACGATCTACGATGCCCACAAGTACGGCCATAGCGCCTGGCCCATCCGAATCAGGAAGACTCGCTAGACGAACCTAGAGCGGGGGGTCCTAAGTGCCCCCCCGCTTCTCTCATCGCCTGACTGGAGTTTGACAAACGCAGGTCACACAAAGCAGCGACAAAGCCCGTCGCAACGG
>JAVHLP010000001.1:0-275248 GCA_031082145.1 bacterium
GAACGATGAGATGAAGGGCCGGATCATTGGTCGCGAGGGGCGGAACATCCGCACCCTCGAGAATCTGACCGGAGTTGACGTGATCATTGACGACACCCCGGAGGCGGTAGTAATATCGGCCTTCGATCCCATCCGCCGTGAGGTGGCCCGCGTCGCGCTGGAGAAACTGGTGGTGGACGGGCGGATCCACCCGGCCCGGATTGAGGAGATGGTTGATAAGGCGCAGAAGGAAGTCGAAGACCGGATTCGCCAGGAGGGTGAGCAGGCCGCGCTGGAGACCGGGGTTCATGGTCTCCACCCCGAACTCGTCAAGCTGCTGGGCAGGTTGAGATTCCGCTCCAGCTACGGCCAGAACGTGCTCCGGCACTCGCTCGAGGTGTCCTTCCTGGCCGGCATCATGGCGGCCGAGTTGGGCGCCGACGTGGCGGTTGCGCGTCGGGCCGGCCTGATCCACGACATCGGCAAAGCAGTTGACCACGAAGTAGAGGGTACCCACACCCAGATCGGGATCGACCTGGCCCGCAAGTACCGCGAGTCGGCGGAGGTGATCCAGGCCATCGCCGCCCACCACGGCGAGGTGGAAGCCGGGAGCGTGGAGGCGGTGCTGGTGGCGGCGGGGGACGCCCTGTCCGCCGCTCGTCCGGGAGCCCGGCGGGAGACCCTGGAGGCCTATGTCAAGCGCCTGCAGAAACTGGAAGGTCTGGCCGATTCCTTTGACGGGGTGGATAAGGCCTACGCGATCCAGGCCGGCCGCGAGGTCCGCATCATCGTCAAGCCGGAGCGGATCGATGATCTGGCCGCCGCCCGGCTGGCCAGGGACATCGTCAAGCGGATCGAGGCTGAACTGGAGTATCCCGGTCAGATCAAGGTGACCGTGCTGAGGGAGACCCGGGCGGTGGAATACGCCCGCTAGAGGCAAATTCCGGGTGAAGGATTTGGGCCGTCGCCGTTGAAGGAGGCTAGAACCGCTACCTGGGTGGTGAAGGGATGAACCGGCTCCGCACGGGGGCAGCGCGCGCGACCAATAGCGTCAGCCTACTAATCTCCATTCTGGTGCGCTACCCCGAGGTGGCCAGCGTGACCTACAATCCCGAGGCGACCCTCCTCAAGTTCACCTTCTTGCTGGCCCGGTCCATCTCCGGGCGGCGTTTCCGGCGGGTCGACCATCAGCTCCGCAAGAGCCTGGATGCGTATGGCCGGCTGGAAGGCCATCCAGCGCCCGGGGTGCAGTTGAGCGCAACCACCCATGGTGGGGTTAGCGTGCTGGAGATGCGCCATGACGCCCATTCGCTGTCCCGCGAGATGCTCTCCCTGATGATCGAGGTCGTGCGGGCCGAACTCGGCGATCTCCTGGCGATCGAGCCCAACCCATCGCTTCTGGAAGAAGACCTCGCCGTTCAGGAGGAGGTCATCGAGGAAATGCTGGAGGATCTCCGGGAGTCCGGCCAGGACAGGAACCTGATCGCCTTCCGGGAGGAGGGCCGGGTGCTCGTCTTCAACCGCTGAGGAGGCCGGTGCCTTGCGCATCCTCTTGATCGGGGACATTGTCGGGCGGCCGGGCCGGAATGTCGTCCGCGAGTTACTGCCCCGACTGATCCGGGAGCACCGGCTGGACCTGGTAGTCGCCAACGGTGAGAACGCCGCCGGCGGCATCGGCATCACCCGGCAGGTAGGCGATGAACTCTTGGCCTGCGGTATCGATGTTCTCACCATGGGCAACCACGCCTGGGGCAAAAAGGACAGCTACGCCTATCTGGACGAGACACCGCGCGTGGTGCGGCCGGCCAACTACCCCCAAGGCGCCCCGGGAAGGGGATCCGTCGTGGTCAAGGCAGCCAACGGCAAGTCGGCGGGTATCCTGAACCTGGGTGGTCGGGTCTTCTTCCCTACCGACCTGGAATGCCCGTTCCGCGGCGGCGAGCGTGAAGCCCTGCGGCTGCGTCAGCAGACGCCGGTGGTGATCGTCGACTTTCACGCCGAGGCTACCTCCGAGAAGGTGGCCCTGGGTTACCATTTGGACGGGTTGGTCAGCGTACTTGCCGGCACGCACACGCACGTTCAGACGGCGGACGAGCGTATCCTGCCGGGGGGCACCGCCTACATAACCGATCTGGGCATGACCGGGCCGGTCAACGGCGTCATCGGCATCTGCAGGGAACTGGCCCTGGAGCGCTTCTTGACCCAGCTTCCCGTACGCTTCGAGGTCGAGACGGGGCCCGGCGCGCTGTGCGGGCTGGTGGCGGAGATCGATGACGACTCGGGGCAGGCCCACGAGGTTTTCCGGATCCAGGAACACTGCTGAACGCCCCTCTTCAGTCTGAGCACACCTTCCTTATCTGGCAGGAACGGTCCCTTTGGCCGGAGAAGCCCCTGTAAGCGCCTGGTGCCCGGCAGCCAACGCACATCTGCCGTTTTCTGGAGGAAACAGGCGGCCCCCTGTCGTATGAAAGACCGAGAACACGGGAGGGGGAGCCCATTTGGCGGAAGTGCTGAGGGTTTCCGCGAAGTCAGCTCCAAATGCGGTAGCAGGTGCGTTGGCGGGGGTCATCCGCCAGCAGGGCGCGGCTGAGGTGCAGGCGATTGGGGCCGGAGCCTTGAACCAGGCGATCAAGGCGGTTGCCATCGCTCGTGGGTTTGTCGCTCCGAGCGGGGTGGATCTGATTTGTGTCCCTGCCTTCACCGATGTCCAGATCAACGGGGAACTGAGGACGGCCATCAAGCTGATCGTGGAACCCCGGCAGCGGCCGTAGCCACCTGGCACGGCGAGAAGAGGGGAGGCGGAAAGGGTTCCGCCTCCCTTTTCGTCCCGAGGAGGAGATGGGAGTGCACTTCGAACTGACCGAGGAACAGAAGATGGTACGCAAGCTCGCCCGCGACTTCGCGGAGCGGGAAGTCCTGCCGCGGATAGCGGAACTGGACGCGGCTGCGCGCTTCGACAAGGGCATCCTGCGGCGCATGGCCGACCTGGGGCTGTTGGGGATCCCGATTCCCGAGAAGTACGGGGGTGGTGGTTCGGACTACGTGAGCTTCGGACTCGCTTGCGAAGAGCTGGAGCGCGTGGACACTTTCCTCCGGGTGATCCTGTCCGTGCACACCGGGCTGGTGAGCCTGGGCCTCCTGCAATGGGCCGATGAGGAGCAGAAGGCGCGCTACCTGGTACCGTTGGCCCGGGGCGAGCGGATCGGGGCTTTTGGACTCACCGAGCCCAACGCGGGTACCGATGTTGCGGCCCTTGAGGCCAAGGCGGTCCGCGACGGCGACGGCTACGTGCTGGACGGCGAGAAGACGTGGATCTCCCTGGCCGACGAGGCCGACACCTTTCTGGTGTTCGCCAACCTGGATCGCTCCCGGGCACACCGCGGGATCACCGCCTTCATCGTCGAACGAGAGACGCCGGGTTTGGCCTCTAGCTCAATCCACGGGAAGCTCGGGGTGCGGGCCGGGAACACCGGATCCTTCACCCTGACCGGCTGCCGGGTGCCTGCCGCCAACCGGGTGGGGGAGGAGGGCGAGGGGTTCAAGATAGCCATGTCCTGCCTGGACAACGGCCGCTACACGGTGGCGGCGGGGGCTACCGGCTTGATCCAGGCTTGTCTGGAGGCCAGCGTACGTTATGCCAACCAGCGTCACACCTTTGGCGCCCCGGTGGGCAGGCACCAGCTGGTCCAGCGGATGATCGGGCACATGGTCCTCCAGGCGGAGAGTTCGCGACTGCTGTACCTGCGTGCGGGCTGGATGAAGAACCGGGGGCTGCGCAACACAAGGGAGACCGCGCTGGCCAAGTGGGCGGCGACCGAAGCGTCCTTCCGGGCGGCGGCCGACGCGGTGCAGATCCACGGCGCCTACGGCTACTCCAACGAGTACCCGGTTGAGCGTTACCTCCGGAACGCCAAGGGAGCGGTCATCTACGAGGGGACGAGGGAGATCATGGAGATCATGCAAGGCGAGTACGCACTGGGTTACCGCCAGGACCGCCCGTTGTCGCGGGAGCTGCCACCCTGGCCCTCGGACGGGGCGGGGGGAGCTTGATCGGGGAGGATATCCTGGCCTTCCACCACCGGGTGACGGTAGTGGACGCACACTGCGATACGGTCCTCTCCTTGGCCGACACCGGCCGGCGGTTGGGACCCCGGAGCGATCAGGGCCAGGTGGATCTGGACCGGCTGGCCGAGGGCGGGGTTGACGTCCAGTTCTTCGCCGTCTGCACCCAACCCCGGATCCGACCCGAAGGCAGCCTGCTACTGGCCGTCAGACTCCTGGAACGACTGCTGGCGGAGATCGATTCCCACGCCACCCGCGTGGGAGTGGCGCGATCGGCCGCCGACCTTGAGGCTCTGGCCGTCGCCGGCCGCCTGGCTGCCGTCCTGGCCCTGGAAGGAGGAGAGCCGCTCCAGGGGGATCTGGCCGTGCTGAACGCCTTTCACCGCCTGGGTGTCCGCGCCATCACGTTGACCTGGAATCTCCGCAATGACCTGGCCGACGGGGTCATGGAGCGAT
Source organism: bacterium (assembly GCA_031082145.1). Classification (GTDB taxonomy): domain Bacteria; phylum Bacillota; class Sulfobacillia; order UBA995; family UBA995; genus Ess09-15. The sequence continues at coordinate 4,498 of JAVHLP010000001.1, forward strand.
CGGGCTCTGGGCTGACCGGGTTCGGACTCGAGGTGGTGGAGGAGATGAAGCGGCTGGGGATGCTGGTCGACGTCTCCCACCTGTGTGTGCGTGCCTTCTGGGATGTCCTGGAACGAGAACCACCCGTTATCGCGTCCCACTCCGCCGCCTCGGCTCTCTGCCCCCACCCCCGCAATCTCACCGATGACCAGTTGCGGGGCTTGGCGGCTCAGGGCGGGGTGGTGGGGGTTACCTTCATGCCCGCCCTCATCGACTCCGACCCCGCCCGGGCCGATCTGGATCGGGTGGCAGACCACATCCTTCACATCGCCGCGGTGGCCGGGCCCGAGCACGTCGGGTTGGGATCGGACTTTGACGGCATGGGCCGGGGACCGCGGGGCTTGGAGGACGCGACGTGCTTCCCGGCGCTCACGGCCCGTCTGTTCGAACGCGGTCTCAACCACCGCGAGGTGGAGGGCATCCTGGGGGGAAACTTCTTGCGGGCGCTACAGCAGATCCGGGAAGGGTGATGGCCCGGTGGGCGGGCAGGCGGATCTACACGTACACACGCGAGCCTCGGACGGCACGGCCACCCCGGAGGAGGTCGTGCGGCAAGCCCTCGCCCTTGGGCTTGGCGCGTTGGGCATCGCCGACCACGACACCACCGCCGCCGTAGCACCGGCCCTGGCGGCGGCCCGGGGAACGGCGCTGGAGGTAGTCCCCGGCGTGGAGATCAACACCGACTACGGGACCACCGAGGCGCATGTCCTGGGCTACTACATCCGGCCGGACGCCCCCCAACTGGAGGACCGCTTGGCGGCTCTCCGCCGGGGACGCCTGACCCGCATCGAGACCATCGTCCGGCGGCTAGATGGTCTGGGCCTGCCGGTCGGGCTGGACAGGGTGCTGGAGTTGGCCGGGACAGGATCGGTCGGGCGTCCCCACGTCGCCCGGGCTCTGGTAGAGAGAGGGTATGTCCGCGATACCGTCGAGGCCTTTGAACGCTTCCTGGCCGCCGGGAAACCTGCGTACGTCGAGAGGACTCGGTTCACCCCCGCCGAGGCAGTGGCCCTGATCCTGGCTGCCGGCGGGGTGCCCGTCCTTGCCCATCCGGGGCCGGCAAACGACTCCCTCATCGATCAACTGGTGGGAACTGGTCTCGCCGGGATCGAGGTCTACCACCCCGACCATTCTCCCGAGGTCGTGGTCCATCTCCTGCGTCTGGCGGCCCGGCGGGACCTTCTGGTGACGGGAGGGTCCGACTACCATGCCCCGGCGAGTTCCTGTGGCGCGACCATCGGATCGGTCACCGTGTCAACGGTGGTGGTTGACCAACTCCGCCGGCTGGCGGGCTCCATCGCTGGACGGGCCTCGGGGGAGGCATAACCCATGGCCGGCGCTGGTATGATCTCCTCGGGAGAGGAGGTCTGGCCTGATCGGCAGAGAGAGTGAACTGGAGGCCCGCCTGCTGCAGATGGAGGCGAAACTGCAGTCGGTGCGGCTCAGCCGCCGGGTGCTGATGAACTTGCTGGGCTCCCTGGAGCGATCGCGGCGGGAGGAGATCTCGCGCTTGCGGGCGGCCAACCGCCGTCTCCGGGGAGAGAACCGTCGCTACGCGGGAGCGCTGGTCGAACGCGACCGGCGCATCGGCCACCTGGAGGGAATGCTGGAACCAGGACCCGGCCGCGAGGAGACTCGGGGCCGGGTCCCATCCCCGGCCTGAGCCCGGCAGAAGGACCCGACCTGCCCCCGGGCGAATCCAACCCCATGGCCTCACGCGTTGACTTGAACGCCGATCTGGGCGAGGGCTTTGGAAGGTGGCGCTTGGGTGAGGAAGAACGGCTCCTACCCTGGATCACCTCGGCCAGCGTTGCTTGTGGGTTCCACGCCGGCGATCCTCGCACGATTCGGCGTACTCTCGCCTTGGCCCGCCGTTACGGCGTCGCCGTGGGGGCCCACCCGGGATACCCGGACCTGGTTGGCTTCGGCCGCCGGGACCTGGAGATGGACCCGGAGGACCTCGAGGCCGCCGTCGTCTACCAGGTGGGCGCGCTCCAGGGCCTGGCCGCGACAGAAGGACTCACCCTGCAGCATGTGAAGGCGCATGGCGCTCTCTACAACCGGGCGGCGCGCGATCCGGGGGCGGCGGCGGCAGTGGTGCGGGCGGTGCAGGCCGTCTGCCCCGAGGCCATCCTGTTGGGCCCCCCCGGCTCGGTCTTGCTGGAGCAGGCCCGCGCGGGAGGCCTTACCACGGCGGCGGAGGGTTTCGCCGACCGCGCCTACCGCGCTGACGGGAGTCTGGCCGGCCGCGCCCTGGCAGGGGCGGTGCTGGAGGACCCGCGACATGTCGCGGAACAGGCCCTGCGGCTGGTGGCCGAGGGGAGGGTGGCCACCCTGGACGGCGACGACCTCCGTCTCGAGGTGCAGAGCTTGTGTGTTCACGGCGATACGCCGGGCGCCCCGACCCTGGCCCGAGCGGTCCGGGAGGCACTCCAGGCGGCGGGGGTGGAAGTGCGCCGGCTGGGGGAAACGGGGTGAGCGAGCCGGCCCTGCTGCCCGCCGGCGAAGGGGCCGTGATGGTAGACTACGGTGGGGTCATCGCCCCGGAGGTCAACGATCGCGTCAGAAGGCTGCACCGTCGCCTACAAGCCGAGCGGCCGCCAGGCTTCCGGGAGTCGATCCCCGCATTCAGCTCGGTTCTAGTCTATTTCGATCCCCTGGCTCCCGATCCCGCTGAGTTCCTGGCGGCTCTGGCCGGTCTGGTCCGAGAAGCGGGGGAGGGGCCGCTCCGGCCCGGGCGGTTGCTGGAGGTGCCGGCCGTCTACGGCAAGGAGTTCGGCCCCGACCTGGCGGAAGTCGCCGCCCGGGCGGGTCTACGAGAGGACGAGGCGGCGGCCGTTCACGCCGGGCAGACCTACCGGGTATACATGATCGGCTTCCTGGTCGGGTTTCCGTACCTGGCTCCGGTCCCCGACCGCATCGCCACTCCGCGTCGCGCCGACCCCCGGCTCGAGGTGCCGGCGGGATCTATCGGCATCGCCGGCCGGCAGACGGGCATATATCCCATCGCCGCCCCCGGCGGCTGGCAACTGGTGGCCAGGACTCAGGCGTGCCTGTGGGATCCGGCTCGCCACCCCCCGGCCGCCCTGCAACCGGGCGACCGCGTCCGCTTTCGAGCCCTGCCGCACGCCGGGTTCGGCACCGGATCGGCCGATCTGCCCTGGCCCGAAGGGGAGGCCGCGCACCCCGTCTCCAGAGCATCCCGATCCGGCCGCGAGGTCCTACGCGTGCTGGCAGGCGGTCTTCTGACTACCATCCAGGATCGGGGCCGCCCCGGTTACCAGGAGTACGGGGTCCCACCCGGGGGCGCCCTGGACGACGTCAGTCTCCGGGTGGCCAACCGGCTGGTGGGGAATGCGGAGTCCGCTGCTGCCCTGGAGGTGACCGGAGGCGGTCTCCGGGTGGAAGCCCTGGATCGGGTGCGGGTAGCCCTGGCCGGCGCCGACCTGGACGCCCGGGTCAACGAAGACGCCTTTCTCCCCTCTTGCCAGCGAGTTCTGCAACCGGGTGACCGGCTCAGTTTCGGGTCCCCCCGGCAGGGCCTCCGGAGCTATCTGGCCGTGGCGGGAGGGGTGGCGGTTGGGCCGGTGCTCGGCAGCCGTTCCACCTGCCTCGCGGCCGGGTTCGGGGGATTGAGCGGCCGGGCCCTGCGGGCGGGTGATGTCGTCGCCACCGGCGAGGGCCGGCAGCTTGAGCCGCCGGTCACCCCTGTGCCGCCTGGCCTGCATCCGGCCGTGGACGGCGTCGTTACCCTCCGGCTGACCCACGGACCCCAGGCCGGCTGGCTTCCCCGGCAAGGGTGGGAGACCCTCCTGGGAGAGGCTTACACCGTAAGCGGGGCCTCCGACCGGATGGGTCTCCGGCTGGAGGGCTGCCCGCCGGCCGGACCCGCCCTCCGGGAGCTGGTTTCCGAAGGCGTTCCCCCGGGTGCCGTGCAGATCCCACCAAGTGGGCAACCGATACTGCTCCTGGCCGACCGCCAGACGACAGGGGGCTACCCAAAGCCGGCGGTGCTGGCCGCGGTGGACCTCCCACTGGCCGCGCAGCTGCTACCCGGAACCCGGGTTCGTTTCTGCCTGATCGAGATCGGGGAGGCCCGGCGGCTGCTGGCCGCGAGAGAGCGGCTGCTGGCGGCCTGGTCGGGCCGGGCCCGGGACTTCCGATTCACGGTGAGCGGGCGGTCGTACCTGGTGACGGTGGAAGAGCTTGATCGCTAGCTGGCTGGCAGGGCAAGGCCTTCCTGGTCGGCAGCCGCCTGGAGGCGACGATCGAAGGTGAGGTTTTAGTCCCGTCGCAGCGCCTCGCTGAGAAAGGGCCAGGTCTCCGGCTCCTCGAAGCCCAGCCGCCAGAGAACCACCCCGCCCAGCCTCAGTTCCCGGGCCAAGGCGGCCCGCTGGCGGATGCTGTGGGCGTTCTGGTACCACACCTCATGTTCAGTTCCCTCGTTGGTGTAGCGGAAGTAGGGCTGCTGGCTGGCTTCGTCCCATCGCACCGGTACCCGGTGAGCCCTTGCTATGGCGCGCAATTCGCGCGCGGGCAGGAAGTCAACCCTGGCCTCGCCATTCTCAAGCGGCCAATCATAACCGTAGGCCCCCACGACAAGGAGAATCCGGTCGCGAGGGACGCCCGCACGGGCCAGTGTCTCGGCGGTCTGCCTGACCCAGAGCAGGGGAGCGATGGGGCCGGGAGGGGTTCCCGGCCAGTGGTTGTCCACCGCCATGAGCAACAGGAAGTCCGCTTGCCGGGCCAGTTCCCGGTAGTCGTAAGCGTTGCCCCGGGGGTAAACGGCAACTCCCAGGCGCAATCCCCGAGACCGGAGGGCCGGTCCCAGCTCGTCTACCAGCATTGTCAGGGGATCGCGGTCCCTCTCTTCCAGTCCCACGAAATCGAGGAGCAACCCCCCGTAAGGATGCCGGCCGACCAGGCCCAGGAGCTCGCGGATGGCCCTGGCCCGGGCCTTGGCATCCCGCAGGACCCGGCCGGCTTCCACGCCCGGGCGCCGCAGGTTGTTGACAAGGGGTAGAAGATCTATTCGGCGCTCTTGGACGAAGTCGATGACCTCGTCCCGGCGACGCTCTTTGACCAGCGACCCGTCCACCTCCAGCGAATACCAGAACGGAAACACCAGGTCGATGCGGTCGAATCGCCGGCGGAGGTGGGGGAACGAGTCGTCGAAGATGTCACCCCGGCCGTTCTCAAACACCACCCCCAGGAGATGGGCGGGGGCGGGGGAGAGCCGGCGGGCGGCGGGGCATCCTGCGGCCAGGAATGCGAGCCCCAGCGCCAGGGCGGCGACCGCCCTGCGCTTCATCCAGAACCCTCCCGCCGGCCCCTTCCGGTCACTCGCCCGGAGACCGCTGCGGGCCCGCCAGGCTCTGCTCGGCCAGGTGAATCATGCGGCGGACCATGTGACCACCGATCTGGCCTCCCAGCCGTCCACCCACCGCGCCGTTGGCCCGTGACGGGAGATCGGCCCAACCCCGGGTCTGAATGACCGGGGTTAGTCCCAGTTCATCGGCTATCTCGTACTTGGCCCGATCCAGCAACTGCCGGTAGCTAGCAGGATCGGTTACCTGGGTAGCCGTTTCCGGTCGACGGGCGATCCCGAACTCTCTTGCCACCTGGAGCTTGAGGGCATCCAGACCCTGGCGGGAGCCCGGAACCAGGCTTTCTTGCGTGCGTCTGCGCGCCATGCGGTTCACCTCCCAGCGCAACCGGCTCAGTGTTATGATGACGGGAACAGGGCCGGCGCATGAGCGGCAACTTTTGCGTCAGACGGCCGCGGGAGGCGGCAATGGCGACCCTTGCCATGGTATAATCACTCCTATCAGAGACGCTCACGGCCTGTCCCCTTGACGGGACGGAGGAAAGGAGGAGCGATGAACGGCACTCGGGAGATCATCAGCCTCACCGAGAGGTATGGCGCCCGGAACTACCACCCCCTACCGGTGGTCATCGCCCGCGGTGAGGGAGTGTGGGTGTGGGATCCGGAGGGCAAACGGTACATGGACATGTTGAGCGCCTACTCCGCGCTGAACCAGGGACACCGGCACCCGCGCATCGTTCAGGCCCTCTGCGAACAGGCCGGCCGGGTCACCGTTACCTCCCGGGCCTTTCACAACGATCAGCTGGGCCGGTTCTACGAGGCGGTCGCGGCAATAACCGGCAAGCAGAAGGTCCTGCCCATGAACTCCGGCGTGGAGGCGGTGGAGACGGCCGTCAAGGCCGCCCGGCGCTGGGCTTACCGGGTCAAGGGGGTTCCCTCCGGGCAGGCCGAGATAGTTGGCTGCGAAGGCAATTTCCACGGCCGGACCATGACCGCCGTCTCACTCTCCTCGGATCCGCTCTACCGTGCCGACTACGGGCCGTTCCTGCCGGGTCTCCCGCTCGTACCCTATGGCGACATCGATGCCCTGGAGCGGGCGATCAACCCCAACACGGCCGCTTTTCTGGTTGAACCGCTGCAGGGTGAGGCCGGAGTGCGGATTCCTCCGGACGGGTATCTCGGGCAGGTCCGGGCTCTCTGCCGCGAGCACCGGGTGCTGCTACTGGCCGACGAGATCCAGACCGGCCTGGGGCGCACGGGGAGAATGTACGGCTGTGACTGGGAAGACGTGGTCCCTGACGTCTACATCCTTGGCAAGGCCCTGGGAGGTGGGGTCTACCCCGTCTCGGCGGTGGCGGCCGATGAGGATATCCTGGGCGTCTTCGAGCCGGGCTCGCATGGCTCCACTTTCGGTGGCAATCCCCTGGCGGCGGCAGTTGGAACGGCGTCCCTGGCCGTCATCAAGGAGGAGGGACTGGTGGAGAACTCGCTGCGCCTGGGTGAGTACCTGCTATCCCGGCTCAAGCAGATGAGCATCCCCAGGCTGCGGGACCTCCGGGGACGGGGGTTGTTCGTCGGCGTTGAACTCGACACCGACGCCCGTCCGTACTGCGAGGCCTTGATGGGGGAGGGTATCCTGGCCAAGGAGACGCACGTCAACGTCATCCGGCTGGCGCCGCCGCTGGTGGTTACGCAGGAAGACTTGGACTGGGCTCTCGAGCGGATTGCCCGGGTCCTGGCGGCCTGATAAGGCCACCCGGCCTCGGGCGCCCGTCACCGGAGCCTCAGCCAGCCCTGCCGGATGGCGGTGGTGACCGCCTCCGTGCGATCGCTCACCCCCAGCTTGGCGAAGAGGTTGGCAAGGTGAGTTTTGACGGTGCTCTCGGCAATGCCCAGCCGGGCGGCGATCTCCCGGTTGCTGAGCCCGTCGGACAGGCAATGTAGAGCTTCCCGCTCTCGCTGGGACAGGGGGCTGGGGGCTGCAGCCGCGGCCGGGCCAGCCGTCGCGTGTTCCACTACCTGGGCTGCCACGCTCGGGTGGAGCACCGTCTCGCCACGGTGAACGCCCTCGATGGCGCGGAAGATGTCCTCCCGCGGCGAGTCCTTGAGAAGGTAACCGGCGGCGCCAGCTCGCAGGCCGGCCAGAACCAGCTCGTCCTGATCATAGGTGGTGAGCACCAGCACTCGTGCCTGGGGGCACTCCTCCCGCACGCGGCGGGTTGCCTCAACACCGTCCATCCGGGGCAGCCGCAGGTCCATCAGTATCACATCCGGCTTGAGCCGCCGGGCTTGCTCGAGGGCTTCCCAGCCGTCGGCCGCCTGCCCGACCACGGCCAGGTTGGGCCGGCGGCCCAGCATCAGTTCGAGACCCTCGCGGACAACAGGATGGTCGTCAACGATCAGCACCCGGATCGCCCGGGCCATCGCCGTCACCTTCTTCCAGCGGGACTAGGGCAAGCACCCGGGTCCCCTCCCCGGGGGAACTAGCTACCGTCAACTGCCCGCCCACCGTCTCGGCCCGCTCGCGCATCGCCCAGAGCCCGAACCCGCCGCCGGGGCGCAAGGTCGCCTGGGCGGCGAACCCCTGCCCGTTGTCGGTGATACTGAGCTCAACGTTCCTGGCTCCCTTGGCCAGCACCAGGTCGACGTGGGTGGCCCTGCTGTGCCGCCGGACGTTGGCGACCGCTTCTTGCGCGATCCGGTACAGGGCCTCAGCCACCGGTGGCGGCGGATCGAGATCGGCCAGCGTCAGGTTAGCCCGGACGCCGTCGGCCTCGAGCTGAAGAGCCAGGGACCCAAGGGCGGGAACTAGACCACCCATCGCCAGGGCCTGGGGCCGCAGGTTCCAGACCGAGCGACGGGCTTCCTGCAGGCTGTCGCGGGCCAGTTCGCGAGCCCGCAGGACCCGGGAACGGACTTCATCCAGGTCTTCTCCCAGGGTATCCTCGGCGGCCTCCAGTTGCAGCACCATCGCGGTCAGCCCTTGGGCCAGAGTATCGTGGATCTCGCGGGCCAGCCGGTTGCGCTCCTCGAGTATGGCTATCTCCCGCGCCCGGAGTGCCCGTTGACGTTCCTCGCCCGCTTCGCGGGCCGCCTCGACGGCTTCCCGCCGGGAGGACTGCAGTTGCTCGGCCATCCGGTTCAGGGCCCGGGCGAGATCGGCCAGTTCATCCCGGCCCGTCTCGGGCAGCCGGTGGGACAGATCCTCGCCCAGGCGCCGGGTTTCTTCGACTAGCCGGCCTATGGGTCGCGTCAGGGCTAGAGTTGCGAGATGAGCGGACACCCCGACCCCGAGCAGGATCCCCACCAGCGCCCATTCCCACCGGCGCAGTAGCAGGGCCTCGGCGGCCCGGATCTCGGCTCGCACCGCCCAGGCCGAGGCCTCCATGGTGGCGGACGGGGCCAGGACGCCCAGGAGCCAGCCGGCCTCGGGTAGGCGGGCCAGGGCAAGGTAGGCGGGCGAACCCGGATCCTCCAGCCGGATCAGCTGCCCGGTGTGATCCACGGCGGCCACCCGGCCGGCCAGATCTGGCCGGTTATCCAGGAGCGATCCCCTCTCCAGGCCCAGGCCGTTGGGCGGAGCGGTGACCAGGCGGCCTCCGGGGTCGGCCAGGAAGGTCTGGAAAGCGGGGTCCTTGGCCGTCACCCGGTCCTCAGCCATGATCTCCCCGAGCACCACATCCACACCGGCGATGGCGAGCAACTCCCCCTCCGGGCCGCGAACGGGGGCAACTGCGGAGATGAGCTCGGCGCCGTTGGGGTGGGAATACGGCGGGGACCAGACGGCGCGCGAGCCGGAGCCGGCCTCACCGGTCGCAGCCTGGAACGGCGCCCAATCCCGCGGGTCGTCGCCGGGCCCAACTGGGGACCCTGGATGACCAAAGCCCGGATTGGGGTAGACACGGAGGATCCCGCTGGCGGTGATGACCCAGGCCCCGGCGGCATCCGGGGGCCTGTCGGCGCTGGCCGCCAAGAAGGGGTCTACCTGGGAGAGTAGTCCGTTCTCGCCCCAGCGGGCGGCCGTCATCTCCACCGTTCGGGGGATGAAAACCCCGACCTCCGTCCCGGCGGCATTCAGCCAGTGTCCCTCGCCGGCACGCTCCAGCGGGCTGCCTCCGGGCAGGAAAGGCGGGTAGTAGCCGGGGTGATGATAGAGCCATTGCACGTAATCGGCGAGAGCTTCCGCCCGCCGGTGGACCTGGCCGAAGAAGGTGTCATGGGCGTGGGCCAGGTCAACCGCGCGGGCCACCAGGCGGCGGCGGGCTTCCTGCTCGACCGCGACCCGGGAGTGTTCTCCCGCCGTGCTGGCCATGTTCCTTACCACGCCCAGGCTCAAGCCGGCTAGAGTCAAGGCCGGCACCAGGGCCACCAGGGCCAGGAGCAAGAGTACCTTGGTGCCGGCGCGCACTGGAATCGCCTCCTACCGCGGGGGGAACAAGCCGGGCAGCTCGGCCGGATCTCGCCAGTCGATGGCGAAGCGAGGAATGCCCTGGGGTTCACCCCGCCCGGCAAACCCATCCACGGCCAGGAATACCAGGTCATAGCGGTCGGCAGCCGCCGCCGCGGCGGCGGGTGTGCTCGCCCCGTAGGGCCAGGCCAGCGCGACCGGTACGGCCCCGGTCAGGCCGCTGAGGATGCTCCTGGATGTGTCCAGATCCTTTGCCACGACGTCGACGGAAACCTTCATCACCAGCGGCTTGCCATCAACTTCCCGGTGCAGGTCGTGGGTGTGGTCGGCGAAGGTGACGAGACCCTCGGCGGCAACGGCCACCACCTGGGCGGCTGAGATGGCCGGCGGCCCATCCACCCCGCCGGGCCGGCCCAGCCTCCCCGTGAGCAAGAACTGAACCGCCGGGACCTCCAGCGCCCGGAGCACCGGGTAGCCGTGCTCGGCCCAGCCGAGGTAACCGTCATCAAAGGTCAGGAGCATGCAGTCGCCGCTCAGCTCAAGGTCGCCGGCCATCCAGAGCGCGAATTCGGCCAGAGTGAGCGGCTGCCAACCCTGTCCCAGGAACCAGCGGAGGTCGCCGGCGAGGCGTTCGGGGGTGACGCAGTACTCATTGTAGGGCTCTGGATGCACGTCATGGTAGATCAGGACGGCCACCCGGGCCTCCTCGGAGGGCGTCTCGGCGGCATCGATCTTGGCCTCGGCGACCACAGGAAGAGTGGGCACCGTAGGGGGCAGAGCGGTGAGGATCAGGGAGACAAAAACCACTGCCGCCGGAATAGCCCGTCGTGTCACGACCACCAGTTCCTTTGCCGTGATCGTGCGGCACCGGTACGGCGACAGGTATCGGCCAGGGGGTTGATCTCCGCGTCATGCCTCCTCCTTCCGGGGGAGGCATGAGGACCCGGGGTATGAACGCGGGCGAAGAACGGCGGCCGCTTGCGAGCCGGACGAGTGCACCTTTCACAGCTTCTTCACCGTGAGGGCACCGGATCTCCACGCCCCAGGGGTAGGCTGTGGTCAGAGAGGAGGTGATGGACTTGGGCAAGAAAGTCGCGATCGGCCTGCTGCTGGTTCTTATACTGGCCATTCCCGTGGCTGTAGCGCAGGCCGAGGATGGGGGCGTGCAGGCCCGGATCCTCCAGTTGAGGAGCCAGATCCGGGAGCTCCGCCAGCAGTTGGTCCGAGAGCAGTTGGGCGCCGGCCTGATCACCGAGGAGCAGGCCGCCCGCAGGCTGGCCAGGCTGGACACCGACCCTGCGCAGAGGGCCGAACTGGCCGCCGCCCACCAGGCGGCTCACCGTGAGCGCGTGCGTCAGATCATCGGGGAAAGGTTGGCCGCCGGTCTGATCACAGAAGAGCACGCCGCCCGCTGCCTGGAGATGCTGGAGGTCGCTCCCGAGGTGCGGGCCGAACTGGCCGCCGCCCATCGCGAGGCGCAGCTGGAGCAGATGCGGCAGCTGCTTGCGGAGAAGGTTGCCGCCGGTCTGATCACCCAAGAGCAGGCCGACCTGATGCTCCAGCGGATGCAGGCCGGTGGGGGATTGCCCGGTGGGCGAGGGCGAGGGCCATGCCCCCGGCCCTTCTGGAGAGGGATCCCGCCCGGCAACGGTTCCGACTGACCGGAGTGGCTGGCCGAGACAGAGAGGCCCGCAGATCGTTGCGGGCCTCTCAACGTGCCGGCCCGAGGGCCCGGGAGATCACCTCGCCCATGAGCATCGCCGCCCCGTCGGCCTCTTCCCGCGGCTGATAGGCGGTGCCGATCTCCAGCAGCAGCAGTCCCGGATCAAGGTGCTGATTGTAGTTGCCGCGAGCCACGAAAACGCCCTTGATCAACCCCGGGTATATCTCGTCGCCGACCGCCTTCAGCCGCTTGGCCAGTCTCAGGTTTGCCGCTCGCAGGGGGTTCTGGCGGCCCACGACCAGAAGCACCCGGGCCACAACCTGGCCGTCAATGCGGGTCCGGTAGGCTTTGGCGGGGACCGCGTCGCGATGGACGTCGAACAGGACCTGGGGCCGGTAGGTGAGGTTGGCGACTACCGTACGCGATGACCGGAGGTAGGCCAGAGCGTCATGGGGATCATGGCGCGTGCGGTCGTGAATGGCCACGAAACTCTCCCGCTCAAGGCTGGCGGCCAGGATACGGCCCACCTCGAGGATACTGCCCTTGCCGGGGATGAACGCCGCCCCGTCGGTGGGGTAGTAGGCCTCATCGGAGTGGCTGTGGTAGACCACCGCCAGCGGCCTGGCCGCCCCCAGGGGGATCGCCTGGTAGGGGGTTGCCAGGGCCGGTGCTCCATCGCCGTCCGGGCGGAGCTCCCGGGCGTGAGCCCGTCGTCCCCAGACCCGGACGACTTCGTAGCGGCGATCACCATCGCCCACAAAGAGGTCGCCGGTGGAAAAAGGATGGGCCGTCTCCAGCAGCACTTGGCGGTCGGGCCCGTAAAGCGTATGGAAGCCGTGGCTCTCCTCCCGTCCCTCGTACGAGGCAAAGCGGGGAATGGCCCCAAACCGGTCCGGTTCCGCATGCCAGAGGGCGCCCAGCAGAACCACACCCAGGATGGCCACCAGGCCCCCGATAAGCCGCAGCTTCAGTGGCATCAGGGGTTAGGCTGCCCCCGGCGCCGCCCCGGCATGCGGCAGGAAAAGGTGGCCAGCCGTAGAACCAAGGCCGGGGGAGGTAAGGCTCTTGGCCATTCCGAGCGACCGCTTCTTCTCCCTCCAGGAGATATGCGTGCTCTTGAACATTGCACCCAAGACTTTCCGCCAGCTGCTGCGGGAGTACGGGGAGTTCCTGGAATGGGAGTTGCCGGACACGGCGGAGCCGCCCCGTGGCCTTCCCGGTGAGGTCTTCGACCGCCTACGTACCATCGTCACCCTGCGTGCCAAGGGCGACAGCGACGAGTCTATCCGCCGTGCCCTGACCGTGGCGTCGACCGGCACCGAGGCTCCCGGTGTGCCGCTCCGGGTTGCCGAGGAGAAGGATGTCGCCAACTCGGTGGTGGTGGCCCTGTTGCGCGAGATCGGCGAGGACGTCAAGCGGGTGGAAGACCGCTGGCAGGAAGAGCGAGAGAAGATCCTGACCGCCCTCATCCGGGTCCAGCAAGAGCTACAGACCCTCCGCTACGAACTGAGCACGCAGTCTTCCCGGCGCAGCCGCAAGCGGAAGGCTTTCTGGGCCTCGCTGTTCGGTCCTTAGGCCCACACCTGCGATACCTCGGTCACCCGGAAACCCGCTGTCATCAAGTCGTCCACCAGGGCCTTGGCTTCGGTGGTCTGAACCCGCAGCACCACGTTAGCCCGTGCCTGTCGCGGGGGGAGAGTGGCGATGCTGGCGATGCCAATGCCGTGGCGCTGGACTATCGCCGTGATGGCGGCCAGTTGGCCTACCCGGTCGGGCACCAGGAGGGCGATCCGGGTACCCGGGCTCTCCAACCCCATCATGGCGACGAAAGCACGGAAGAGATCGTTCTTGGTGATGACCCCGATCACGCGGTCGTTCCGGTCCAGCACCGGCAGGAAGTCAAAGTCGTGACGGTGGAGGAGGAAGGCGGCCGCTTCCAGGAGTTCGTCCTCGCCCACACTGACCGGGTCGCCCACCAGGAGGGCGGATACGGTGGCCCCGGCTTCCGGCGACCGCTCCATAACCGTCTTGAGCACGTCCCAGGGAGTCACCACGCCGACGAGAAAGCCGTCGCGGGTGACGGGCAACCCTTCGAATCCCGTTTCCCGCATCAGCCGGTACACGTCAGCCACCGGGGTGCCGGGCTCGATGGACACAGGCTGTCGGGTCATCCACTCGCCGACCTTCATCGATCTCCCTCCAGTGCTCAGGGAGTACGACGCGGGGGGCGGCAACACCTCTCCCGCGGCCGGCTTGGCTGGGCGCCTGTCCCGGCGGTATAATGGCCCTGACCCGGAAGGGAGGACTTGGCGGTGAAGTTCCACCTGGTGACCCATGGCTGCCAGATGAACGCCCACGAGACGGAGATCCTGGCCGGGCTGTTGGAGGAGGCGGCCTGGGAACCTGCCGCTGGGCCCGAGGACGCCGACCTCATCGTTCTGGTCACCTGCGCCGTCCGCGACAGCGCCGAGCGGAGGGCCCGGGGAAAGCTCGGCGAGCTGAAGCGCTGGAAGCAGGCCCGCCCCGGACGCTTGCTCGCCGTAGGAGGTTGCGTGCCGCAGCAGCCGGAGGTGGCCGATAGCCTGGCGGAGGACTTCCCGCACGTCGACGTCGTCTTTGGTCCCGCCAACCTCGCCCGCTTGCCGGTGCTCCTCGAGGAGGCCCGCCGGGGCGGGCGGGCCGTGGAGATCCTCGCCGCCCCCGCCGACACCCCCGACTCCCTGCCGGTGCGGCGCGGTGAGGGCGTGCGGGCCTGGGTCACCATCATGCACGGGTGCGACCACTTCTGCGCCTACTGCATCGTTCCCTACGTGCGGGGCCGGGAGCGCAGCCGGCCGCCGGCGGCCATCCTGGCCGAACTGGAGCAACTTGCCGGGCAAGGCTTCCGGGAAGCTGTGCTCCTGGGTCAGAACGTGAACAACTACGGCCGCGATGGCGACGACATCGACTTCGGTGAGCTGTTGGAACGGGCCGACGGCATTACCGGCCTGGCCCGCATAAGGTTCACCACCTCCCATCCCGCCAACTTCGCCGCCCGCTTCCTGGCCGTGATGGCCCGCGCGACGCGCGTCTGCGAGCACCTTCACCTGCCGGTGCAGTCCGGGTCTGACCGCATACTCGCCGCCATGCGGCGGGGCTACACCCAATCCGGCTACCTGGAACTGCTGGCGAGAGCCCGCCGGGCCTTGCCCGGGGTGTCCATCACTACCGACATCATCGTGGGCTTCCCCGGCGAGACGGACGGGGACTTCGCCCAGACCCTGCAGTTAGTGGAGGAGGCCCGCTTTGACGCCGCCTTCACCTTCCTGTACTCCGACCGCAGGGGTACCCTGGCGGCCAGCCTCGAGGGTAAGCTCCCGCTGGCGGTACGCAAGGAGCGACTGGCACAACTGAACGATGTCCAGAACCGGATCGGCCTTGAGATCAACCGTTCGCTCGTCGGTCAGCGCCGGGAGATTCTGGTGGAGGGATCGAGCGCGAAGAATCCCCACCGGCTGGCAGGCAGAACCCGCACCAACAAGCTCGTGACCTTCAGCGCCGACCGGCAGGCAGGCGACCTGGTCACGGTGAAGATAACCGGAGCCCACACCTGGACGCTGGAGGGCCTGGCGGAGGAGTGACGGTGAAACTGAGCGGCGGCCCGACCCCCATGATGACCCAGTACCGTGAGATCAAGTCCCGCCACCCGGACAAGATCCTCTTCTTCCGGCTGGGCGACTTCTACGAGATGTTCCTGGAAGACGCGGAGGTGGCCGCCAGGGAGTTGGGGATCACCCTCACATCACGCGAGGTCGGCAAGGGGCAGGGAAGGGTCCCCATGGCCGGCGTTCCCCATCATGCGGCCGATGGCTACCTGGCCACCCTGCTGGAGAAAGGTTATCGAGTGGCCATCTGTGAGCAGGTGGAGGACCCCCGATCGGCCCGCGGCCTCGTGCGCCGGGAGGTGGTCCGGGTGGTTACTCCTGGCACCGTGCTGGACACCCGTTCCCTCAAGGAGAAGCAGAACAACTACCTGGTGCTGATCACCGCGGGGGAGCGGCCCCCGGCCTACGGTCTGGCGGTACTGGACTTCTCCACCGGTGAGTTCCGGGTGAGCGAACTGCGCGGTCCCCGGCCCCGGGAAGCCCTCCTGGACGAACTGGCTCGGCTGGAGCCAGCCGAGATCCTGCTGGAGGGGGTGGGACAGCTGGCCGGGGACCTGGAGCGGCTATACCCGGGCCGGCTGGCACCGGCTCCTCGCATTGCCGGTTCCTACACGGCGGCCGAGATGGTCCTGCGAGAGCACTTCGCCTGCCCGTCCCTGGAGCCTTTCGGCTGCCAGGGGATGCCGCTCGCCGTGGCTGCCGCCGGGGCCTTGCTGGCCTACGCCAAGGAAACCAGCCTGTGCGGGGCGACACAGGTTACCCGGCTGGTGACCCGGCCCACTGCCGCCCACATGCTGCTGGATGCGGCGACCTGCCGGAATCTGGAACTGGTGCGTACCCTGCGGGACGGAGGCCGGAAGGGCACCCTGCTCTGGGTATTGGACCAGACCCTGACCGGCCCCGGCGGGCGGCGCCTGCGGCAGTGGCTCCTGCAGCCGCTGGTGGACCGGGCCGAGATAGGCGCCCGCCATGACGCCGTCGCCGAACTGGTGGCCGGGTCGTTGCTGCGCGGCCGCCTGCGCGAGATCTTGAGCCAGGTTCAAGACCTGGAGCGCCTGGCCGGCCGGGTAGCCGGGGCGGAGGCCAACGCCCGCGATCTGGTCAGCCTGGCCGCAACCCTCGAGTTGTTGCCCGATCTTGGGTCCCTGCTGGTCCGAGCGACATCGCCCCGGTTGGCGGCCCTGGGCAACGATCTGCCGGACCTGGGTGGACTGGCCCGGCTCCTGAAGGGAGCGCTGGTTGACTCGCCCCCTGTGGCCGTGAAAGAGGGCGGGGTGATCCGGGACGGCTACAACGCCGGGGTTGACCGCCTGCGGGAGGTGGCCGGCGGCGGCAAGGACTGGGTGGCAGCCCTCGAAGCGCGTGAGCGCGAGCGCACGGGGATCAAGTCACTCAAGGTGGGCTTCAACCGGGTCTTCGGCTACTATCTGGAGGTTACCCGCCCCAACCTGGCCCAAGTCCCTGCCGACTTCGAGCGGCGTCAGACCCTGGCCGGGGCAGAACGCTTTGTGACGCCCGAGTTGAAGGAGCGGGAAGCACTCATCCTGGACGCCGAAGAGCGGTTGGCTACCCTGGAGTATGAGCTGTTTCTGGAACTCCGCCAGGCAGTGGTAGACCAATGCGCCGCCATCCAGGCCGCGGCGAGCTCGGTTGCCGAGGCCGACGCGCTGGCGACGCTGGCCGACGTGGCGGTGAGCAACGGCTATGTGCGTCCCGAGATCGTCGACCGGTCTGAGGTGACGATCGTGGAAGGACGTCACCCGGTGGTGGAGCGGCTGCTGCCGGGGCGCTTCGTGCCGAACGACGTGCGGCTGGACGGGGAAGGGGAGCGGCTGGTGGTCCTGACCGGTCCCAACATGGCCGGTAAGAGCACCTACTGCCGGATGACGGCCCTCATCTGCGTGATGGCGCAGATGGGAGGGTTCGTCCCGGCTGCCTCGGCCCGACTGGGGCCGGTGGATCGCATCTTCACGCGCATTGGCGCGACCGATGACCTGGTCATGGGCCAGAGCACTTTCATGATCGAGATGCAGGAGGTCGCTAACATCCTCTCCAACGCCACGCCCCGGAGCCTGGCCATCCTGGATGAGATCGGACGCGGGACCAGCACGTTCGACGGCTTGAGCATCGCCTGGGCAGTGGCCGAGCATCTCCTGGCAGAGGCGCCCCTCACCCTGTTCGCCACGCACTACCACGAATTGACGGGCTTGGAGGGCACGGTTCCGGGTGCGGCCAATTACTCGGTCGCCGTGCGGGAGTCGGGCGATGAGGTCGTCTTTCTTTACCGGGTGGTCCGTGGTGGAGCCGACCGCAGCTATGGCATACACGTGGCCCGGCTGGCGGGGCTGCCCCCGGCGGTCAGGGAGCGAGCGCGATCCATCCTGGAGTCCCTGGAGGCCAGCCGCGAACACGAGGAGGCCCGCCGCCAAGCGGCCGCCTCCCGCCCGCGCACCGTAACGCAGTTCCAGTTGTTCGAGGGCCGCCGCTGCGCTGTTCGGGAAGAACTGAAAGGGCTCAACATCCTGGCCCTCAGCCCGCTGGAGGCGCTGAACCTCCTCTACCGGCTACAGGAGCGGGCCAGAGCCGAGGACTGAGGGGAGAAGGAGAACTTGGGTAAGATCCGCACGCTGGATGCCGATACCGTGGGTAAGATCGCCGCCGGCGAGATAGTGGAGGGCCCCAGTTCGGTCGTCAAGGAACTGGTAGAGAACGCCGTGGACGCCGGGGCCCGGCGAGTAGCGGTGGCCGTGCGGGAAGGAGGGGCGGCTGCGATCACGGTTGTGGACGACGGCTGCGGGATGGACCCAGACGATGTGGAACTCGCTTTTCAGCGTCACACTACCAGCAAGATAACTCGCGCGGAGGACCTGGCGGCGGTCGCCACCATGGGGTTCCGGGGAGAGGCGCTCCCGGTGATCGCCGCCGTAAGCCGCGTAACCCTGGTCACCCGCCCTCCCGGCGGGGACCGCGGAACTGAGATCTGCCTGGAAGGGGGCCGGATCCTATCGGTCAAAGAGGCGGGCTGCCCTCCGGGTACTACCGTAACCGTTGAGGACCTCTTCTTCAACCTGCTCCCGCGCCGCAAGAGCCTCCGCTCACCGCGGGCCGAGGCTTCCCGGGTGGCCAGGGTCGTCTCCTGGCTTATCCTCGCCCGTCCGGAGGTGGCCTTTCGCCTGCAGTCGGGAGAACGCGAGGTCCTCGGTAGCCCGGGAAGCGGTCGCCCGCTCGACGCACTGGTCGCGGTGGTCGGAGTCGGCGACGCAGCGCTCATGCTGGGAGTGGACCGTCCGCCGGTCACCGGCTACCTGGGTGAGCCGGATCTGCACAGCCGCCTGCGCAGCGCCCTGGTGACGGTGGTGAACGGGCGACCGGTTCGCGATCGGGTGGTGGCGGCGGCGGTCGAGGACGCCTACCGCGCCCTGCTACCGGTGGGTCGCTACCCGGTAGGAGCCGTCTGGCTGGAGCTGGCTGGCGAGGAGGTGGACGTCAACGTCCATCCTGCCAAGCTGACGGTAGCCCATCGCGATCCCCAGGCGGTGCGTCGCGCGGTCACCGCGGCGGTCCTCGAGGCCCTCGATCGGGTCCCTCGAGCGCGACGCTTGTGGCCCAGCCCGCTACCGCCCCAGGTGGCCGAGGAGCCGATCTCCTACGGTCGCCCGGTACAGCAAGCGATCTGGGAGGAGGGAGCGGGCGGTGTTGATGCCGGGGCCTGGGACTTCCGGGTCATCGGCCAAGCCCACCGCAGCTACCTTGTGCTGGAGGGTCCGGACGGGGTGTACCTGGTGGATCAGCATGCGGCGCACGAGCGCGTGACCTACGAGCAGCTGGCCGAGAATCCCGCTCCGCGGGAAGGGACGCAGCTATTGGCCATCCCCGAAGTGGTACGGCTGCGACCGGAGGATAGGGGAAGCAGCGATGAACTCTTGGAGCTGCTCGAGCGAGCCGGGTTTGTCCTGGAGCCCTTCGGCGGAGACTCACTGCTGGTGCGGGGAGTGCCGGCCCCGGTGGCTGACGTCGCCGGCGCGCAGTACCTCCGGGAGGTGCTGGAGAACCTGGAGGGCGGAGCCGATCCCGACGCCCTGCGCCGGGCCATGGCCGCCTGCCGGGCCTCACTGAAGGCACGGACGATTCTGAGTGGGGAGGAGATGGAGGCCTTGGTGCGGCAGCTGGGCGCAACGCGGCGGCCTCAGACCTGCGCCCACGGCCGCCCCACGCTCCTGAAGGTGGGTCTGGATGAACTGGAGCGACGCTTCGGCCGGGCCTGACGGCGGGTTACTGGTGGTGCTGGCCGGCCCGACGGCCGTCGGCAAGAGCGACGTCGCCCTGGCGGTTGCCCTCCGGGTGGGCGGCGAGATCGTGGCCGCGGACTCCATGACGGTGTACCGGGGCCTCGACCGGGGAACGGCCAAGCCGTCAGCGGAAGACCGCCGGCTGGTCCCGCATCACCTGATCGACGTTGTCGGGGCCGGGGAGCCCTTCAGCGTGGCCCGCTACCAGACCCTGGCCCGGGCGGCGGTGGCCGGCGTGCATCGCCGGGGCCGGGTTCCCCTGCTAGTGGGAGGAACGGGCCTTTACGTGAGCGCGGTCATCGACTACCCGGATTTCCCCCCGGCGCCGCCAAGCCCTGCCCTGCGGGCTCTCCTGGCCGGTGAGGAACCTGCCTCGCTCCACCGCCGGCTCCACAGCCTCGCCCCGGAGGCCGCCGCCCGGATCCACCCCGCTGACCGCCGGAGGTTGATCCGGGCGCTGGAGGTCCTGTCTCACGGGCCGTCCCCTGCCGGCGCGCCCCCGCGACACGACCTGCTGATGTTCGGCCTGCGCCGGGAGCGACATGAGCTGTACCGGCGGATCGAGGCGAGGGTCGACCTGATGTTCCGGCGAGGCCTGGTGGAAGAAGTGGCCATCTTGCGCGCCGCCGGTCTCACCCGTGATGCACAGTCCATGCAGGCCTTGGGCTACAAGCAGGTCTTCGCCCACCTGGAGGGCGAATGCTCTCTGGAACACGCGATCTCGCTGGTGAAGCGGGACACCCGGCGCTACGCCAAACGCCAGTTGACCTGGTTCCGGCGCGACCGCCGCATAGCCTGGATAACTCTGGGTGAGGATAGGGGAACCGGGGCCGCCGCCGCCGATATCGCGGGGCAGGTTGCGGCGCGCTGGGGCCGCATAGTAGAATGAGTTAGCGCCCGCGGCGCCGGGGGTGGCTTATGAAGAACCAGGTCAACCTACAGGACAGCTTCCTGAACCAGGTTCGCAAGGACAACGTCCCCGTCACCGTGTTCCTGGTCAACGGCGTCCAGCTGAAGGGCTTGGTGCGGGGCTTCGACAACTTCACGGTGGTCCTGGACTCCGACGGCCGCCAGCAGATGGTATACAAGCACGCCATCTCCACCGTTCAGCCCACCCGACCCGTCAGCGCCGCGCCGGAGACGAAGCCGCGGCCGGCGGAGACCTGATGGCGGCGTCGGGTTAACGATAAATAGGGTTATGTAAACGCCTGAGCCGACAAGAAAGCCGGGTAGTTGGAGCTACCCGGCTCGTCGCTTCAGGCCCGGGGCAGGGCCAGATCGGACGGACCGTGGGCCGAACCCTGCACTTGCCCCTCGGAGCGCCCGATGAGTTCCTGGATTACGGCCGCGTTGCGGACCTTCTCCCGGATGGTGAAGGCGAGGGCGTCCGGTGCCACCCAGGGTTTGTAGAGCGCTCCAACCGACGCTCCGGGCTCGATCTTGAAATAGCATGGCGCGGCGACCCGGGCGAGTTCCGCCGTCTCCCAGAAGCGGTTCTGCCCACCGAAGGACTCGAACAGGTATACGTGGAGGTCCATGGGGAACCGCACCACGGCCCGGATCGACGCCAACTGGGGAAGGGTCAGATCCACGACGGGGTTGAAGGTGTTCGCCCCCATGCGCTCCAGCATTCTGGCCCCGGCGGGATTGGCGTGCCCGGCGAAGATGGACACCTTGAAGACGACGTCCGCAGGCAGTTCTCCCTTGTCCCGGAGCTGGTTGAGGATGTCTAGAACGCCCTCGTCCCAGACCAGGAAGCCCCGGAAGCCGGCGTCCACACAGCGTTCGATGTCCGCCAGAAGGTACCGGAGATTGTCGACGCCGCGGATCCGCAAGCCCGAGACGGCGCCCTCGGGGGTGGCGATCTGCTTGCCCAGATCCCACTGCGGTCGCGGCCCAGGGGTCATGATGACCTCCAGCCGGGCTTGGGCTGCCACCCGGGCGAACTCGCGGAGCTCGCCCGCCGTGAGCAGGGTAGCTCCCATGACCGTGCAGATGAGCCGGTGGACCGGGGTATCGAGTTTCTCAATCTCATCGATCAGCGCTTCCAGGGTGGAGAGACGCTCCACGCCGGAGATCTCGATCCGGTAGTGAGCGCCATCGGGGAAGCGGTGGGGCGAATCAGGAAGCCCGTAGGCGTCCCGCTCCGGCAGTCCCACGGCCCGGAGCCAGCGGCCAGCCTTGGTCACGATCATACCTCCTCTGGGGTTGTGGGGGGTCCGGCTGCTATCAGCTGCCTGAGTCGCTCCCACTCGCCCTTCTTCATGGGGTAGCAGTGTTCGGGGGCGGGGAAGCGCCCCGAGGCCACGTCGTCCAGATAAGCCTGGAACGCCTCCAGGATCGCGCTGTTCAGGTCGGCGTACTTCTTGACGAAGCGGGGGGTGAAGGCTTCGAAGAACCCGAGCATGTCATGGACGATGAGCAACTGGCCATCGCAGCCGGGCCCGGCGCCGATGGAGATAATGGGAATGGCGGCGCGGGAGGTCACCTCCCGGCCCACCTCGGGTGGCACCGCCTCCAGCAGAATGGCGAAGGCGCCCGCCCCCTCAAGGATAGCCCCATCCTCCACGACCCGGGCCGCCGCTGCCGCATCCCGGCCCTGGGCCCGGAAGCCGCCCAGCATCGCCAGTGACTGGGGCGTCAGGCCCAGGTGTCCCATCACCGGGATGCCGGCCCCGGTGATAGCCCGGACCACCGGGGCCATCGTCCGGCCGCCCTCCAGCTTCACGGCGTCGCAGGCCGCCTCCTGCATGAAGCGTCCCGCGTGGCGAATGGCCTCCTCCACGCTCACCTGGTAAGAGAGGAACGGCATGTCCCCTATGAGAAACGCGCCCGGCGCGCCCCGCCGCACCGCTTGGGCGTGCACCACCATCATGTCCATGGTGACCGGTAGAGTGCTGGGATAGCCGTAGACGGTCATGCCCACCGAGTCACCCACCAGGATTATGTCCACGCCGGCCTTCTCCTGGAGCAAGGCCATGGGATAGTCATAGCAGGTCAACATGGTGATAGGCTGGCCTCTGGCCCGCTTGTCCATGAGATAGGGTATGGTCACCTTGTCTCGCATGCCGGTTCCTCCTCTGTCCTCTGACAGCTATTGGCCTGCCTCTGAGAAGTACCCGCAGTAGGGGCCAAATCCTCCCGGGGGGCGAAAAAAACGACCGTCGGGCTAGCGCGGCCGGAACACGGTAGTGGCCACCACGTGGTCCTTTGCCTGCTTGCCGTATAGCAACGGCTTGTACTCGCCCTTGAGCCACAGCACCATCTGGTCGTCGTAGTGGACGCTGAAGGGGTGGCCGGACACGCCTATGGCGGCGATGTCGAGCCCTCGCAAATCGCCCAGGTCCACCAGGTAGCGCCAGGGGGCTGAGGAGGTGACGGCAAAGGGAGTGGCCAGATCGAAGGAAGCGGCCCCGGGGGTGACGTGGCTGCCGCCCAGAGCGTGGGGACCGCGGTCGAAGATGAGATGCAGGGGCTTCTGGCTGCCGAGAGGATGCCCGAAGGTGATGGTGTGGATCTGCCCCCACTCCCAGCGGGTGGGATCCCGGCCCAGGGTGGCTTCCAGTTCGGCCACCGCCATCCGGAAACCGTCCCGCACCACGGAGCCAAGATCGGCGAACCACGGTGAACGCCCTTCTCTTAGCATGCGGTCAAAGCTGTTGATCGCACCGCCATGGTGGAGAAAGGCCCTGTAGAGATCCTCTCCCAGCTCGTCCAGGAAGACCGCAGCCAGCATCTTCAGGTACAACGTGTGGAAGATGGCCGGTCCCGCCGCCTCCGGGTCGTCCCGGGGGTCCTGCAGCCACCGCTCCAGTTCATCCCTGGCGGCTGCCTCGACTTCCTGCAATTCCCCGCGACTGAGCTCTCCGAGCAGGATCGGGCCCAGCTCGGCTGCTTGCCGGTTGGCCCAGCTGTTCTGGATGGGGATCATGTCCTCCAGGGTGAGCTCGTGCCGTCCCTCAAGCTCCTGGATGATTGTCCGGGCACGGTAGGGAGGGGCCCACTGGTGGGACAGAAAAAAGGGGTAGTCAGGGCCCGTTACCCGGTTATTGGCGGTCACGATGTAGTCCTCAGCCGGGTTGTAGAGCTGCGGCAGCTCGTCTTCCGGTACGAACCCGACCCACTCGTAGTCGCCGGTCCATCCGGGCACGGGCACCAGCCCATCGCCCGCGCGGCGAACGGGGAAGCGCCCGGCGGCCAGGTAGCCGATGTTGCCAGCCCGGTCGGCGAACACGAAGTTCTGAGCGGGGGCGGCGAAACCACTCAAAGCCTGGCGGAAACCGTCCCAGTCCCGGACGTCGGCCAGTCCCAGTACGGCTGACGCCTCGCCCGTGGCCTCCAGCGCGGTCCAGCGCAGGCTGGCGGGCACGTCCAGGCCCGTCACGACGTCGCTGATCAGGGGGCCATGCCTGGTGATGTGGACCTCAAAGGAGACCGGGTCGGGCTGACCCTTCACCCGGATCTGGTGCCGCTCCACCACTGCCCGGTACCATTCTCCCTCATACTCGAACTGACCGGGGTCCTCGGGGTGGCGCCGTTCCAGATACAGGTCTTGCACGTCCGGCCCGAGGTTCGTCACCCCCCAGGCGATGTGGCCGTTGTGTCCCACGATCACTCCGGGCACACCGGGGAAAATCACCCCGGTGACGTCAAACCGGCCCTGGACTACCAGGCGGTTCTGGTACCAGATGGAGGGAGCCCCCATCCCGAGGTGCATGTCGTTGGCGAGAATCGGCCGGCCCGAGGCTGTCATGCTCCCCGCCAGTACCCAGCTGTTGGACCCCTTGAACTGCCCCGGCGCGGCTCCCTCGGTGACCTCTTGCAGTCGTGCCAGTCCCTCCGCGACACCGGGGCCGGCGGGGAGGGACCGCAGGCGGGAGATGATGACCGGACCATCTTCGGGGTAAGTGGGGAACAGGGTGGCCGCGCGCTCCGGACCCACTCGTAAGGCCAACTGCCAGTAGAAGATCTCGCTCATCATGTTGGCGCCCAGATCCCAGGCCATGTACTTGCCGATGCCCAGGGAGTCGGTCGGATGCCAGGGGCCGGGGGAGTACCCCAGCAGGGTGAACTCCAGCGGCAGGCGATCCTGGTGGCCCTGTATGAACGCGTTGACGCCGGCGGCGTAAGCATGGAGAGCGGCCCGGTTCGCCGGCGACAGCCCAGCCTCCGACTCCACCGCGGCCCTCAACAACCCCAAGGTGCGCAGGAACTTATCCGCTTCCAGCAGGTCGGGGCCGAAGATCTCGGCCAGCCGGCCGGCGGCCGCTCGCCGGCTGAGGTCCATCTGGAAGAGACGATCCTGAGCGTGGAGATAGCCCTGGACGAACAGGAGATCCTCGATGTTAACGGCGTGGATGTGGGGAACACCGCAGCCGTCACGGTCCACGGTGACGAGAGAGGTGACGGCGACGGCTAACTGGCCCTCCAAGGGGGGCAGGCTCCTCCGGACGAACCACAGGGCACCGGCAATGGAGCCGCCCAGCAGGAGGGTCAGCAGGAGTATAGCGCCGATGAGGACCTTGGTCGTGCGCGCCATGGCCTCTCACCTCCTGGCGGGGCTATCACATCTCCTGGCGGAAGAGAGCCCGGTATCGCTCCAGCACCTTGCGAGGGGTAACCGACGCCCGCTCGTACCGCGGGAGCTCGGGCTCAATGCCGGCCAGGTACTTGGCGATGCCCTTGAGGGCCTCCACGTCGTAGCGGTGCATCATGGTGATGGTCTCCATCTGGGGCGACCCCCCGCCGTGCAAGCCGGCCACCTGCATGACTCCGGCCAAGTCTGAGACGAGCGTGGTCTCGATCAGGCGGAAACAGCGATGCACATGCTCGGCCGGGATCGCCGGGTTGCGCATGATGTACTTGTGCAGGAGTTCTCCCGTCTCGGGGGCATAGAAGTCGCCTTCCAGCGGCAGGGTGGCGGCCAGTCCCCCCGCCAGGTCGGCCAGGATCCGGAACTCGTTGTAGACTTCCTCGCCGGCCAGCTTCCGCCCGGCGTTGGTCAGGATCTCGTCGGGGATATAGACGCCCGCCGTCGAGCGCTCGGCCCGGTAGGCGCTGGCCTGTCCGGCTGCGTAGACCAGCTCGGCCACGGTGATCAAGTGGGCCAGCTTCTCGCGCACATGGCCGGCCTGTTCAATGCCATTGTACTCGGCCACCAAGGCGGACTGGCTGGCCAGGATCTCGGTGGCGGCCGGCTTGCAGCCGGTATAGGAGTGCCGGTGGTAGTGGGCAAAGAGGAGGGCCAGGAAGCCCGCGTAAGGGATCACCCGCGGATCCGCCCGGCCGTCCATGAACACCCGGTCCCGGGGCACCAGGACGTCGTCGAAGATGGTGAAGGACTCGGCGTCACCCATCGCCGCGGCCGGGGCCTCGAGTCGGAGCCGCCGGAAGGGGGCCGCCGTCCGCACCACGAGCTTGACCCCTTCCCAGTCGGCCGGCAGGGCGAAGGCCACGGCGTAGTCGCCGTCCCGCTCGGTCATGAACCGGGTCGGTAGCACGATAATCTCGTCGGCATAGGGCGCGATGGTATTGTGCAGCTTCGCTCCCCGCACCACGATGCCGTCATCCCTTGATTCAACTATCCTCAAGTACAGGTCGGGATCGGATTGCTCGTGGGGGCGTCGCAGCCTATCACCCTTGGCGTCGGTCTGGGCGCAGTTGGCGCAGAGGTCGTTGGCCTGGAAGTATCTCAGGTAGTCCTCGAATCGAGCATGATAACCGGTTCCCAGGGCCTCGTCCATCTCTGCCGTGACCACGGCCAGTGCATTGAGGGCGTCGGTGCCCATGCAACGTTGAATGCAGCCTCCGACCCGGTGACAGAGCAGGCGAGTCATCCGCTGCTTCCGGAGTAGATCGTCCACGCTGCGATGGAGGTGGCAGAAGCGGTTGATCGGCTCTTCGGTCAGGTGGGAGATGGCGGTGCACACGTCGGCGTAGGCCGGATCGTCGGCCCGGGCGTACGTCTCGCCAATGACGTTGATCCCGGGCGCCAGGCGGTCATCATCCCGGCCCAGCGTCTGTCCGCCCATGTAGACGTTCGGGCGCATCCGGCGGAGTCGTTGCCGGTACCTCTCAAAGCTCCCTCCGCCCATCGGCTCACCTCCTCTTCCCAGTAAACGCCATTCGCTCCCATCCGGGGATTCCCTGCCCGGCACCTGCCGGCGTAGTTCTTCATCCGGCAGGTGGGACCGGCGGGGGAGGCGAAACATGGCCGGTCCACAGCTTTCGCCAGAGGGAGTTGAGCCCAACTGCCTGGGCGCACCGCTCAGCAGCGCTGGTTGGGGATCGGCCATCACCTGGCGCTGCTCTTGGGCGGCAGCCTCTGGGGCCTGGGGGCCTTGCTCATACGCTGCCTGGGCAGCCGGGGATGGGCCGTCCTGGACATTGCCCCCATCCGCGGGACGGTCTCCTTCGTCCTGCTCGCCGGACTGGTGCTCGCCACCCGGCCGGGAATGCTCGCCATAAGACCGCAAGATCGCCGGTACCTGGTGCTGGCCGGGATCTTGGGCCCGGGACTGACCGGACCCCTCTTCATGCTGTGTATCATGGGGGCCCCGCTCGGCATCGCCGTCCTCCTTAACTACGGCGCTCCCGTCTACGCTGCCATCCTGTCCTGGCCGCTCTTGGGCGAGAGGCCGGACCGCCGCAAGGTCTTCGCCCTGACCCTGCTGATGTTGGGGCTGCTGCTGGTCACCGGCTTGCTGGAGGGTGCCGCCGGGGAGGCTGTCCGTCCCCGGACCGGGGCCCTGCTGGCCGGGTTCTGTTCGGGGCTAACCTTCGCCCTCTACCTGGTGACCACGCGGCGGGTGGCCACCAGTTGTGACCCGGCCGCCATGCAGGTCTGGAAGTTCGGCGCGGGATTGCCGGTTCTCTGGGGGATGAGAGTGCTCTGGGGCGGCCCGCCATCCCTCCCGCCTCTCGACCTGCCCGCGGTCGGGCTCCTCCTGCTGCTGGCGCTGGGCCCCCACATCGCCGGCCACCTGCTCGTGAACTATGGACTGGCGCGGGTGCAGGCCGCGCCAGGGTCCATACTGCTCACGACCGAACCCCTCATGGCGATGGCCCTCGGCTGGGCGGTCCTCGGCGAGCGAGCGACCATCCCGCAGCTGGCGGGAATGGGGTTGATCCTGGCGGCCATCGGGGCGGCCAGCAGCAGCCGGCCGCGGCCAGGCCCGGTTTCAACACCTTGTATGTTGTCGCCCCGGGGTAGCTGCCAGGTGCCGCGGAGCGACTGCCGGTGACCGTCGCCCGCTATCTCAGCCCTCCACCCGGTAGACCCGGTCGCCCTTGCGGGCGCGCTCACGCACCTTGAGGGCGATCTGTTCTCCCTTCTTGCCGCGGGCCACCTCCTGATGGTCGATCTGCATGGAGTCTACCTGCTGCTGGAAGTCGGTACGGGGTCCGCGGAAGGCGACTTGATCGCCGCGCTCCAGGCCCTGCGTTAGCTCCACCACGGCCACCGCGATGCGGTCGAAGAAGTGAACCACCCTCCCCACCTCGCGCTCCACCGGCGCACCCCCTCCCGTCAAGTGGTGCCGTCTTCCCCGCGACGGGACGGGATCCCTTCCCCCCGGGGCACCTGGGACCTCCGTCACGTATACTGGTACGTCACGGAGAGGCGGGCGGTGCCCCTGAACCGGCGGCCCCCGGTAGCCAAGCCACCCAGCCCGGAGCAAGTCCTCGAACTCCTGGAGCGGGGCGAGATCAGCCCCACCGAGGCCTTCGCCCTCTGGCGCCGGCTGGACCGGCCGGAAGCCCTCGAGCCGGCCCCATCCCCGGCGCCCAGGGTTGAGGAGATCATGCGCGAACTCGACGCCCTGGTGGGGCTAGGCCAGGTGAAGCGCCTGGTAAGAGAGATCCAGGCTTTCGTGAGCATCCAGGCCCGGCGGGCAAGGGAGGGTCTAGTCTCGGAGCCCATGGTCCTCCACATGATCTTCCGGGGCAACCCGGGGACCGGCAAGACCACGGTGGCCCGTCTACTGGGCAAGATCCTCCGCGAGAGCGGGGTCCTGGAGAAAGGCCACGTGGTGGAAGTCGAACGGGCCGACCTGGTGGGCGAGTACATCGGGCACACCGCCCAGAAGACCCGCGAGCAGCTGAGGCGGGCGCTGGGAGGAATCCTGTTCATCGACGAAGCTTACTCCCTGGCCCGGGGCGGCGACAAGGACTTCGGCCGGGAAGCCATTGACACCCTCGTAAAGGCCATGGAAGACCAGAAACGGGACCTCATCCTGATCCTGGCCGGCTACCAGCGCGAGATGTCAGGCTTCCTGCATGCCAACCCCGGCCTGCGCTCCCGCTTCCCGCTGCACCTCGACTTCCCCGACTACACCGTGGAGGAGCTGCTGGCCATCGCCGACCTCATGCTGCGGCAGCGCCAGTACCGGCTGGACGCGGAAGCCCGGCGCCAGCTAGCCCGGCGGGTAGAGGAAGAGCGGGCCAACCCCTTCACGGCCGACAACTCGGGCAACGCCCGGCTGGTGCGCAATCTCATCGAGCGGGGGATGCGCCGCCAGGCCAGCCGGCTGGTGGAAGAGGGTGACCTGACCCGGGACCAGCTCATGACCATTGTCCCGGCCGACCTCGAGGGAGACGACTGAGAGATGCGGGAGTGCCTGATCATCGGCAAACCCAATGCCGGCAAGACTCTCTTCTTCCTCAACTTCGCCCAGTACCTGGGCTTGCGTCACCTCTGGCTGGCCGCCGGAGGCCCGTCCCTGCCCCTGGATCGGGCCCGGCGGGAGTTGGTTGACGATCGCCCCCATCGCACCCTGGACCTCAACCGGGTTGTGGTGCGGGTTCCCGCCGGCAAGGGCCGCAAGTCAACCGTGCTCACCGATACCGCCGGTCTCGGTGACGACATCAACGCCGACCCGGCCATCCGCCAGGCCATGGCGCGAACCCTGCGGGCTATCCGCGAGGCCGAGCTCATCCTGCACCTGGTCGATGTGGCCGCCCTGCCGGGCTCGGTCAGCGCCCCCGGGCCGGTCGACCGCGAGGTGGCGGCGTTCGCCCGCCACCGCGGTGGCTACGCGGTGCTGGCCAACAAGATGGACCTTCCCGAAGCGCGGGATGGTCTCTCGCGGCTGGGCGAGGTCCTTCCCGGCGAGCCGGTCATACCCATCTCCGCCCGGCTGGGAACCGGGTTTCCCCGGGTCCGGGCCTTCGTCCGCCGATGGCTTTAGCCGTCGCCGCCGGCGTGCTACGGCAGGGCCTGGCTCTGTTCCTGGCCGGACTGGTACTGAAACTCCTGGACGATCACCTGGACGCCGGCGAGGATTCCGGTCCGTCTCCGGTGGCCGGTTGGGGACGGGCCACCGCTCCTTACCTGCTGGCCCTGTTCTGCCTGGCCGCCCTGGCCGATCCGGGCGGGGCCCTGCCGGTCTTCGCCGCCGGCTACGCCATCGGCATGGCCAACGAGGGGGGACGCCGCCTGCCCTCCGGCCTGACCGCCGGCTGGGAAGGTGGCCTTCTGCTCGGAGCGGTCGCCCTGCTGGCCGGTCCGCTAACGGCGATCTGGGCGGCGGCCCTGCTCTGGTCGGTGCAGGCCGCCGATGACTACCTGGACCGGGCGGGTGACCGCCTGATGGGCAAGCCCACGCTGATAACCCGGTTGGGAGAGACGGAGACCCTCGCCCTGGCCGCCGGCGCGGCCCTGCTGGCGGCTGCCGTGGACCCGATCCGCACGGGCCTGGCCGGCCTGGCCTTCGTCGCCCTGCAGGCTCTGGAAGGGCGTTGGAAGGCCGCGCGGGGGACCCGGTGAACCTCGTCTACGGGGTCTGCCGCCTGGCCCTGGCCGCCCTGGCCTTCCTGTTCCTGATCACCCTGGCCGCCTATGAAGGAGGGAAGCGGGCTGGACGGGCCCACGGCCTCAGCCAGGGGAGGGCCCTGGCCCGCCTGGAAGCCCGGGAGGAGGCGCTGGAGCGAGGTCGTTGCCCTCTCTGCGGGAAGCCCGGCTGATGGCATAGGTATAGCTGGGCAGGAGGGCCCCAGAGAGGGATGCTCTTGGCGGCGGCGAAGCTGTCTTCTATGGGATCATCCCTCTTGAAGCGCCTGCTCATGGCCTGCTTCCGCAGGATGCCGGAGCCACTACAGTGGTGTCTGCAGCGGCTCATCCTCCCATCGTTTCTGGTGGGAGTCGTGGGAGTCGTCCCCCGCGAGGACGGCATGGTTCTGGTGTGCCGCCACACTTATCGCAGGCAGCCCTGGGGCCTTCCTTCGGGCTGGCTGCGGCCGGGGGAGTCGGCAGAGGACTGCATTTGCCGAGAAGTCGCCGAGGAGACAGGCCTGGCGATTGAGGCCGACGGCGTCCGCTGGGTCGGCTCCGACGCCCGGCGCCGGAGAGTGGACATCGTGATCCAGTGCCGGGTCGTGGGGCACCGGGCTTTTCGCCCTAGCCATGAGGTTGACTCTGTGCGCTGGATCGGCCCTCCCGACCTGCGGGACGCAGGCCTGCACCAGGCCACGCGCAGGGTGCTACGAGACTTCTGGGCAGAAGACTAGCTTCCGCAGGGAGAAGAGAGGAGCCAGAGCTATGCAGGTGCCTAACGCCGGCCCAGAACCCCGTCTTTACAGCGATCTCGCCCGATGGTGGCCCCTCTTGTCGCCTCCCTCGCACTACACGGAGGAAGCCAATCACCTGTTCTCGGTCCTCCGGACCGCAACCGAGCCGCCACCCAGAACGCTCTTGGAGTTGGGAGCCGGCGGCGGCAGCCTGGCCTTCCACCTCAAGCAGGAACTCGTGCTCACGCTCAGCGACTGCTCTTCCCGAATGCTGGAGGTGAGCCAGAATGTGAACCCCGAGTGTGAGCACGTGCTCGGTGACATGCGGTGGCTGCGCCTGGGCCGGGAGTTCGACGCCGTGCTGATCCACGACGCCATCATGTACATGACCGACGCCGCGTCGGTCAGGAAAGCCCTGCAGACCGCCCGCGAGCACTGCCGCGACGGCGGGGTGGTGGTCCTCGTCCCCGACCACGTGCGGGAGACGTTCACAGCGGGCACCTCCACCGGGGGTGAGGACGCCCCCGACGGGCGAGGCCTGCGTTACGTCGAATGGCGCTGGGACCCGGACCCGCTTGACACGACCTATGAGCTGGCCTTTGCCTTCCTGCTCCGGGAAGCCGACGGCACGGTCAAGGCGGACGCCGACTGGCACCGGCTCGGCCTGTTCCCTCGCCAGCAGTGGCTTGAATGGCTGGGCGAGGCGGGCTTCTCGCCTCGGGTGACGGCCGACCCCTGGGACCGGAGCATCTTCGTCGGCCTCCGCACCGATCGGCCGGCCTGAGCTCCCGCGTCCCGTCGCGACCGCCGGCGCCCGTGCGGTCCCCGCCGTGGTATAATCAAGCCGCAGTCCCTCGCGGAGGTGGCGGATCTGAGCGGCGACCGGCGGACCTGGCAAGAAGAAGGAGAGGCCTTCTTCGAAGGCGGCAAGCAGCGGGTGTTCCTGGTAGGGATCGAGAAGGCCGGCAGTGCCTGGCCGGCAGCCGATTCGCTGGAGGAGCTGGCTGAGCTCTGCCGCACCCTGGGCGCCGAGGTAGCCGGATCGGCGGTCGCCCGCCGGGCGGCCGCCGGCCAGATGGTGGGGGAGGGCAAGCTGCGCGAGTTCGGCCAGGAGGCAGGCGAACTCGGAGCGCCGATCATCGTCTTCGACACTGAACTGACCGGCTCTCAGCAGAGGAAGCTCGAGGCAGCCACCGGCCGCCAGGTCCTTGACCGGACCCAGGTCATCCTGGATATCTTCGCCCACCGCGCCCGCACCCGGGAAGGCAAGCTACAGGTCGAGCTGGCCCGCCTCAGCTACCTCCTACCCCGCCTGGCAGGGCGCTGGCCCGAACTCTCCCGGCTGGGAGGCGGTATCGGGACCCGGGGCCCCGGCGAGGCCAAGCTCGAAGTGGAGCGCCGGCGCTTGCGGCGGCGTCTTGGCGAACTGCGGCGCGAGATCGATCAGGTCCGCCGGCACCGGGAACTGCTCCGGGCCGGCCGGCGGGCGGTGCCGTTCCCCTTGCTGGTCCTGATCGGCTACACCAACGCCGGCAAGTCAACCCTCTTTAACGGGCTCACCGCGGCCGCCGTGGCCGTTGAAGATCGCCTGTTTGCGACTCTAGACCCCACTACCCGGGCGGTGGTGCTTCCCAACCGCCAGCGAGTGTTGCTGACCGATACGGTGGGCTTCATCCAGCGACTGCCGACCCAACTGGTAGCCGCCTTCCGGGCCACCCTGGAGGAGGTGCGCGAGGGGGACCTCCTGCTGCATGTGATCGACGCCAGCCATCCTCGCTGGCTTGAACAGGCCGCCACCGTGAAGGAAATCCTCGCCGAGCTAGGAGCGGCTGACCGGCCAGTGCTACGGGTGCTGAACAAGACGGACCGCGTACCCCTGGACGAGCATCACCTGGCCGCCCTGGAGACCGACAGGCAGGCGGTTGCCGTCTCCGCCCTCACCGGTCGCGGCCTGGACCGTCTGCTGGAGCAGGTGGCGGTCGAGCTGGCGGCTACCCGCTGCCGGCTGGCAGTGAGCATACCTTACCACCAGGGGGATCTCCTCACCCTGGTACACGACAAGGGCCAGGTGCTCCGGGAGGACTACGGCGAGGAGAGCGTCGCCGTGGAGGTGGAGATCGAGAGCGTATGGGCGGAGCGGGTCAAGCGCCGTCTCAGGGAGGTCCCGGGCTAGCCGCCTTCGGCATCGCACCCGGACTGGTGGAGCTCGCCCGGTCGGTGGAAGCGGAGATCCAGGGCATCCTGCTCCGGATCCGCTCCATCCAGGCCGGCAACCAGTTGAAGGTGTTGGCCGCGTTCCAGGCAGCCCGGATCAGCCCCTTCCACTTCGCCGAGACCACGGGCTACGGCCTCGATGATCCGGGCCGGGCGGCCCTGGAAGACGTCTTCCGGCGGGTCTTCGGCACCGAAGCCGCGCTGGTGCGCCCCGGCATCGTCTCCGGCACCCACGCCATCGCCCTCTGCCTGTTTGGCATCTTGCGTCCCGGCGACCGCCTGGTCTCTCTGACCGGGCGCCCGTACGATACCTTGCTGGGGGTCATCGGGCCGGGCACTCCCGGTTCCCTGGCGCACCTGGGGGTGGAGTACCGGGAGGGCTCGTGCCTGGTCGACGGACGGCCTGACGGCGCCCTCCTGGCCCGGCTGCTGGACGCGCCGGCAGACACCCGTGTGCTGGCCTTCATCCAGCGCTCCGGCGGTTATGGCCCCGGTCCGGGGGTCGATCCCCGGCAGGCGGGTGAACTCGCCCGGCTGGCGGCCGCGATCCGGCCGGGCACCGTCACCCTGGTGGACAACTGCTACGGCGAGTTCACCGAGCTACAGGAGCCCACCGAGACCGGCGCCTCGCTGGTGGCCGGCTCCCTTATCAAGAACCCGGGGGGAGGACTGGCTCCCGCCGGGGGATACGTCGCGGGCCCCCGGGAACTCGTGGAACTGGCGGCTGTCCGCCTCACCGCCCCCGGGCTGGGATCGGCCGTCGGCGCCAGCCCCCCGGGAGCACGCTTGCTCTTCCAGGGGCTCTACCTCGCCCCCACCATGGTGGGAACCGCCCTTGCCAACGCCGTCTTCGCCGCCCGCTTCTTCGAGCGACTGGGGCTGCCCACCCGGCCCGCCTGGAATCACCCCCGCACCGATATCGTGCAGGAGATAACCCTCGGCTCACGGCCACAGGTGCTGGCTTTCCTGCGAGGTATACAACAGTCGTCGCCGGTGGACGCCGCGGCGGCCCCCGAGCCAGGCCCGCTGCCTGGGTACGCCGATCCGGTGGCCATGGCCGCCGGCACCTTCGTCCAGGGGGCCACCCTGGAACTGAGCGCCGACTCCCCCTTGCGCCCGCCGTTCAACGTGTACCTGCAGGGGGGCCTGGTACGGGAACAGGCCAGCCTGGCCTGCATGCTCGCCGCCCAGGAGATGGGTCTTGGAGGCCCGGCGTGAAGGTAGCGCTTCTGATCGGCTGCCTGATCTTGATGCTGGCGGGGATAGCGGGAACCGCGATCCCCGGCATGCCGGGGATGCCACTGGTCCTCCTGGGTGTACTCGTCTATGCCGCCACTCGGGGTTTGGCTACGGTGGGCCTGGACCTGTTGATCCTGACCATCGTGCTGACGGTTCTCACGCTGGTCCTGGACCACCTTGCCATTGCTCTGGGGGCAGGCCGGGCCCGGGCCTCCCCGATGGGCCTGCTCGGAGCGGCTGTCGGCGGCATCCTGGGGGTCGTCCTGGGCGGCTTCCTCGGCCTGGTGGCCGGCCCCCCGCTGGGGGCAATCCTGGGCGAGGTCAGCTCCGGGCGAACGCTCCGGCAGGGCGTCCGGGTGGCCGTGGCGACGGTGATCGGCCTGGCCGCCACCGCCGTGCTCAAGTTCGGGCTGGCGGTGGGGGTCGTCGTTATGTTCCTGATGCGGGTTACATAATGCGGAATACCTGACAACATGTTGACATAGTAGCGCTGCCAGCGTTATCCTGAGGGCGCAAGGCTCTCGGTCCTGACGGCGCCTTGACAGGAAGGGAGGTGAGGAAGGTGACGGGAGCGGAGATCGATCGCCCAGTCTACCCCATAGGGGTGGTCCAGAAGCTCACCGGCCTTACCGGCCGCCGCATCCGCTATTACGAGCAGCTGGGCCTGGTGACACCGGCCCGTTCGGCGGGCCGGCAGCGGCTCTACTCCCCGGACGACGTCAGGATCCTGCTCGAGATCAAGGAAGCCCTCGCGGCCGGCCAGAGCCTGGCTTCTCTGCGGGAGCGCGAGCGCCGGCCCGCCCCGGAGGACCGCCGGGCCCGGTTCGTCGAGCTCGACGACCTGGAAGCGGTGCGCAACTACTTTGAGGAGAGCCGCGGGCCCACGTCCCTGTACCCCATCCAGCAACGGGCACAACTCATCCGCACCATTGACCAACTCAGGTTGAAGCGATCTTAGGGACGGGCGAGCGGGGAAGGGGAGACGTGCTCACATCGTGACCTCTGACAACTATGATAGCCGGGATCTGACCGCCCTGGTAAGGGAGCATGAGGTCAGCTCCATCCGGCTTCAGTTCACCGACATCCTGGGTATCATCAAGAACGTGGCCATACCGGCCAGCCAGCTGCCCAAGGCTCTGGATGGCCAGATCATGTTCGACGGCTCTTCCATCGAGGGTTTCGTCCGCATTGAGGAGTCGGACATGTTCCTCCGCCCCGACCCGGCGAGTTTCGCCCTCCTGCCCTGGCGGTCGCCGGAAGGGGGGGCCAGCGCCCGGCTGATCTGCGACGTCTACACCCCG
Source organism: bacterium (assembly GCA_031082145.1). Taxonomy (GTDB): domain Bacteria; phylum Bacillota; class Sulfobacillia; order UBA995; family UBA995; genus Ess09-15. Next base: position 40,126 of record JAVHLP010000001.1, read on the forward strand.
GAAGGGGAACCCTTCGAGGGCTGCCCCCGGTGTGCCCTGAAGCGGGTGACGGCCCGCGCCGCCCGAATGGGCTTTGAGATGATGGCCGGCATGGAGGCCGAGTTCTTCCTGTTCCTCCGTGATGAACAAGGACGGGCCACCACCCGCACCCACGACCAGGGGAGCTACTACGATCTGGCCCCGGTGGATCGCGGTGAGCAGGCCCGCCAGCAGATGGTGGAGGCCCTCACCCGGATGGGCTTCGAGATCGAGACCTCCCACCACGAGTCCGCCCCCGGCCAGCACGAGATCGACTTCCGGTACGCCGAGGCGGTCACCACGGCCGACAACATAGCCACCTTCCGTTATGTCGTGCGGGTGATGGCCCGGGATCACGGGCTGCACGCAACCTTCATGCCCAAGCCGGTCTACGGCGTCAACGGTTCGGGGATGCATACGCACCAGTCCCTGTTCCGCAACGGGCAGAATGCCTTCGCCGATCCGTCCGGCCGCTGGGGGCTGTCCGCCACCGCCCTGAACTACCTGGCTGGCCTCATCGGCCACGCCCGGGAGTTCACCGCCATCACCAACCCCCTGGTGAACTCCTACAAGCGCCTGATCCCCGGCTATGAGGCCCCGGTCTACATAGCCTGGTCGGAGCGCAACCGGAGCCCGTTTATCCGCGTCCCCTCCAAGCGGGGAGGCAGCAGTCGCCTGGAGATTCGCAGCCCCGACCCTTCCTGTAACCCCTACCTGGCCCTGGCGGTGATGCTGCAGGCGGGCCTCGACGGCGTCGAGAGACGGATGCCCGCCCCGGAGCCGGTCAACCGGAACCTCTACCGCCTCAGCGAACGGGAGCGGGTGGAACTGGGGGTGGAGAGCCTTCCCGGCAGCCTGCGGGAAGCCCTCCAGGAGATGAGCCAGAGCGAGCTCGTCCACAACGCCCTGGGCGATCACATCTTCCAGCGTTTCCTGGAGGCCAAGCAGATCGAGTACTCCATCTACCGGTCGCAGGTTCACCAGTGGGAAGTGGAGCAGTACCTCTCGGTCTTCTGAGCCGCGGCCGGGAAGACCCCCATCTTCCCGGCTACAGTCTCCGGATCAGGCCTATCACCTTGCCCAGGATGGCGACGTCGGACACCAGTAGCGGGCGGTGAGCCGGGTTCTCCGGCTGCAGGCGGAAGTGGTCCCGCTCCCGGTAGAACCGTTTCACCGTCGCCTCGTCCTCCAGCAGGGCGACCACTATGTCGCCGTTCTCGGCCGTGCTCTGCCGCCGGACCAGCACGTGATCGCCGTCGGCGATGCCCGCGCCCTCCATGCTGTCGCCCCTGACCCGGAGCATGAAGACGTCCTCCGCCCGCACCAGGTCGAAAGGAAGGGAATAGGTCTCCTCCAGGTTCTCCTCGGCCAGGATGGGCCGGCCGGCGGTGACCCGCCCGACCAGCGGCACGGCGACCATTCGCTGCCTCGGTTCCAGGACTTCCATGGCCCGGGGTTTGGCGGCTTCCCGCCGAACCAGCCCGCGCTCCTCGAGGCCGGTCAGGTAGCCATGCACCGTGGAGGGGGACCGGAGGCCCACCGCCCGGCATATCTCTCGCACCGAGGGAGGATAGCCTTTTTCCTGCAGTTCACGCTTGATGAAAGCCAGGATCTCACGCTGCTTGGGGGTCAGCTCCTGGTCCAGGCTGCCCACCTCCCTTTGGACCTGATTATACCAGGGTCGGGCGGGATATGCAAACACTCGTTCGCTTTCTACCCCGGGGCCGGTAGCCGGTCCACCGGGCTGCGCGCGAGGAGGCCGGCCGCCGCCATGCTGAGGACAGCTCCCCAGGTGAAGGCCGCCGGGGGACCTAGCCGGTCCCACAAGAGGCCGGCGGCGACTCCTCCGGCCAGAGCGGCCAGTCCCGACAAGGTGTGAAACAACCCCATGGTCGTCCCCCGGCTGGCCGCGGGACTGAGGTCACCGAGGTAGGCCCGGAAGTTACCCTCCACCATGCCGTGGGCCAGGCCTAACAGGCCCAAGGACAGGGCCAGCGTTAAGACCGACGACGACAGGCCCATTCCAACGCAACTGATCGCGAAGGTCGCCAGACCGGCGACCAGTACCGGGCGGCGCCCCTTGCGATCAGACCAGTGGCCGGCGGGCATGGAAGTCAGCGTGTAGACCACGTTGAAACCGAGATAGAGGAGCAGGGGGCCCACCGCCGCCATCTGCCCGATGAAATGGCCCGAGGCCCTCAACAGGTAGAACATGTAGCTGACGCGTCCCAGAGCAAAGACCGCGGAGACCAGTAGCAGCCGCCGCGCCGGCCCCGGCAGGGAAGAAACCTGCCAGGCAAGGCTGCGCCTGACGGGAGCCCGCCGCTCCTCCTGCACCAGGAACAGCAGCGGCAGGGCGGCGAAGGCGAGGGCGGCGCCGACCATGAGCGCCGTGCGGATGGGCAGCCCCAAGCCCCAGATCAGGAGCAGTCCGGCGCAGGTTCCGGCGATGGCGCCGGCCGTGTCCATCGCCCGGTGAAAGCCGAAGGCCCGGCCCCTGAGCTCGGGCCCCGCCAGGTCGGTTATGATCGCGTCCCGCGGGGCCGAGCGCAAGCCCTTGCCGATCCGTTCCAAGGGTCGGAAGAGCAGGAACTGCTGCCACGAGACGGCGAGAGGGAACAGCAACTTTGCGAAGGAGGACAGAGTGTAACCGGCTATGACCAGGGGTTTCTTCCTTCCCAGCCGATCGGCGGTGTACCCGGCGAAGACCTTCAAGAGATCGCCGGCAGCATCGCCCAAGCCACCCACCAGGCCCACGGCCGTTCCGGCAGCGCCCAATGCAGCCAGGTGCAGGGGAAGCAGGGGAAGGATGATCTCGCTGGAGAGGTCGGTGAGGAAACTCACCACGGCCAACAGGATGATCCCGGAATGCATCGGCGTTCGCTCCTTCCGCTAGTACATTCGACGACGGTTCGTCGCCACCAGAAGGTTGTCCTTCCCCCCTTGACGGGGAACACATGTTCGCTTACAATGAGAGGCGAACACAGGTTCGGCGGAGGGGTTACGATGGTGACCCATCGACGCTGGAGGCTAGTCCGGGCGGGACGCCTGGCGGCCGCGCTGCTGGTGCTCCTGGCGGCCCTGCTAGCCCTGGTGGGAGGGCTCAGCGGGGCCCTCCGGGCGGAGGGTGCCGGCCGCGAGGAAGCTCTACCGGCCTACCATGTCGTGCAGCCCGGGGACACTCTCTGGCAGATATCGGTCAGGCTCGGAGGACCGTCCACCGACCCCCGCCGTCTGGCCTGGACCATCCAGAAGCACAACGGCCTGGCCAGTCCGGTCATCTTCCCGGGGCAGATCCTGGAACTACCTCCGTTCTGAACCCGATCCATCCTCGCTCATGCCTCCCGCAGTCGCGGGCCTGGCTTCCGCATACGCCGCGATCATGAGCAGGGGAGTGGGGGTCCGATCCAGAAACAGGATAACGCCCTGAGAGCGGAGTGAGGCCAGTGTCCAGACAGGCTCTGAGCACCCGCTTGCGCGCTTTTCCCTGGTGGGCTATCGTGCTGGCTGTCCTACTGGCAAGGCGCCCTCGCAGCGACTGGGACTGGTGGTTCTGGAGTGGAATCGCCGCAATAGCTATCACCCTCGGCATATACGTGTGGGGCCTGCTGGCCATGAGGCGCAAGCCCCCGGCCTAGCCTAGCGTCGCCGCCGCCGGTGGCGGGCGAAGCGGTTCAGCCGGGCCGCCTGCTCCTTCTGCCGGTCGCTGACGTGGGTGTAGATCTGGGTGGTGGCGATGCTCTCATGCCCCAGCAGGGCCTGCAGGGTGCGCAGGTCGCCCCCCTCCTGGAAGATCTCGGTGGCGTAGGAGTGCCGCAGTTTGTGCGGAGTCACCCGGGAGCCGTCGGTGCTGGTGAGTTCCAGACCCTGGACCCACAGCTTCACCCGCTGCTGCACCGCCCGGGCCGTGATGCGGGTCCGCTGGGAGGACAGGAACAGGGCCAGCCGGTCTTCCGGGCGGGCGGCCGCCGGGCGGACCGCCTTGTAGGCCATGACCGCCTCAATGATGGCAGGGGAGAGAGGGACGTCCCGCTCCTTGCGTCCCTTGCCCTTCACCCGGAGGTAGTCCTTGCCGGGGAGGATATCGGGGAGATCCAGGCCCACGACCTCCGACACGCGGAGCCCCGTCGCCAGCATCAAGAGGCACATGGCATAGTCCCGTTCCCCGAACTCCCCCCGAATGCCTCCCAGCAGCCGGTTGCCGTCCTCATAACTCAGGTACACCGGGAGCGTCCGTCCCTGCCGGGCGCTCTCCAGCACCTCGGCCGGATTCTCGGCGAGATAGCCTCGGCGATGCAGGAATCGGAAGAGGGACCGCACGGCGCTGAACTTGCGGTTGCGGGTGGCGGGCCGGTTGCGGCGGACCTGGGCGAGATAGCTGCCGAAGCCGTGCAGGTGCTCGCGCCGCACCCGGGCGAGGTCCAGGAAGGCCTCGAACACCTCTTCCCTGGTCATCCCCGCTTCGTCCACCCGGGCGAACTCCTGGCGGAAACGCGTCGCCGTCGGCGCCGGTCCGGAGGCTGGGCTGGGCGGGGCGCTTCGTTCGTCGCGCCGTGGCGTCCCGGAGTGGATCTCGGGGCAGTAGAGCAGCAGGTACCGCTTGAACTGAAAGAGATCGATGGCATAAGCCTCCTGGCTCCGGGGGGAGGCCTCGCGGGCGGCCCGGTGGTCCAGGAACAAGGTGGCGGCCCGGTTGAAGTCGAGCAACGTCATAGCCTCCTTCGCGAGCGCTATTCGCGCCGCCGCGGGGAGGTTCCTCCCCCGCCTGGCATTTCGCATAATCGCTATTTAGCGAAGTGCCAGGGGAGGGCTAACTGCGGCTAGCTGATGGGGGGCTCGTCAGAGATCTGCGCCCCGGGCCGCTGCCCGCCGGTGCGACATAAAGGGCCGACAAGTGAACCCCGGTGAGGGCTCTTCTGAGAGTCGCCGATTCATCGTCACGGCCGACCGCGCTTGGCGGCCAAGCGCAGGGCCAGGGCCACCGCTTCGGTCGCGCCTTGGGCGCGGTGCAAGGGCACCTGCTCCCCGACCGGCGACACTGCTTCCCAGGTGCCAACGCCAACCACCGGCAGTCCTTCTTTCAGGGCCATGGCGATCTCCGACAGGGTCCCGAACCCTCCTGCGACGGCAATGACGACGTCTGCCGCCTTGATGACCAGGGCGTTGCGGGCGATCCCCAGGCCAGTCGGCAGGGCGACGGTGAGATAGGAGTTGGCATCGGAGCGATCATCCCCCGGCAGCAGGCCCACGGTGACCCCTCCCCTGCCCCGGGCGCCGCGGCACGCGGCTTCCATCACGCCACCACGGCCTCCGGTGATGAGCACCGCCCCGGCGTCCGCCAGCGCGGCTCCGACCTGCTCGGCCAGTGCTGCCGTAGCCAGCCCGCAGGAGGCCGCTCCCACCACCGCCACGTTGATCATCTGCCGCAGACCTCCCAGCGGGGCACGTTGTCGTCCCCGACGCCGACGGCAGCCACGCCCGTGTCAACGAGGTGGGTCAGGTAGGCCAGCACGGCCGCCCGGCACAGCAGGTAATGGCCGAGGTCACGGCAACGAATCCCCAACCGGTGGAGCAGCGAAGCCACCACGGTCTCGGTGGGTATCCCCTCCCCCGCTCCGGCCAGGAGCTCCAGTGCGTGATTCAGGCCCTGCCGTAGGGCTCGCCGGTTGGCATCCAGGGACGGCCGGGGGTCGTCCACCGGTCTGCCGTGGGATGGGATCACCAGGCCAGCGGTCAGACTCTCCAGGCGGTCCAGTGTGGCGAGGGATTCCTGCACGGCGGCGAAATACGGCAGGCCGTGTTTCTCGAGGACCGGGGGATCGAAGTAGGCGTCGGCCGCGAACAGCACATTTCCCACCAGAACCCCCAGTTGTCCCGGTGAGTGCCCGGGGAGGGGCACCAATTCCAGGGACCGGCCCTCGAACTCGACCGGTCCAGGTTCCAGTACCAGATCCACGGGACCGGCGGCGGCCATCAGGAACTTGGAGCGGGCTGGGGCCGGCGGGTAGGCACCGCCAAAGAGATAGAGGGGTTCCCACGCTGGGGCGCGCAGCAGGGAGGCCTCGACGGCCGGGGCGGCTACCCGGCAGCCGGTGCGCTGAACCAGGAAGGCATTGCCACCGATATGATCGGCGTGGGAATGGGTGCTGAGGATGACCGTGAGCCGGCGGCCGCTCTCCTGGAGGGCTCGCAGGAGCTTGCGGGCGGCCGACTCGTCCAGGCCGGAATCGATGGCCAGCGCTCGCCCACCGGCGAGGTCAACCACTCCCAGGTTCGTGGAGCCGGGCAAGAGGTGAACCCCATCGGCAAGTTCGCAGAGCTTGCTCACCTGCTACCCTCCCGCCGCGGGCGAGATCAGCACAATGCTGGCGCCGTCAGGGGGCACCCGGTCCAGCGAGGAGGGCTCACCGTCCACCAGGGCCCTCAGGATGAGTTGGGGATCGGCACCTAGAAGGCGGATGATGGCTTCCAGCGGCAGCGCCTCGGGAACGTCCAGGGTGTGGGTTCGGCCTCCCTGGGGGAAATAGGCGGCGGTATGTCCCATGACCGTCACCGTTACCCGCATCCTCTAGGCCCCGCGGCGCCGCCGGCGGGGGGTCCGGGTGGCGGCCACCGGCTCCTTGCCCACCAGGTACTCCAGGTGACGGACCACCGTGTCGGTGCTCTCGGGTCCCGTATACAGGAGGGGCTGGCAAGGTAGATTGGCCAGGAAGCGGGAGGTGTCCTTGGACAGGCGCACAATGGTGCGCAGGGCCCGCGTGATCTCGTCTTGCGCTGAAGGTGGCTCGCCGTCCTCGGCCAGCCGGGCAAGGAACCGCCGGCGGGCGGTCTCGTCCATGTCCACCAGGGCAGCGGCAAACTCGCCGGCCCGGGCGATCTGAGCCAGGCGTTCTTCGATGAAACCGACCCTGAGGAACCGGCTCAGGCCCCTCCCCTCCCCTCGCGACAGCATTTCTCGCCGGTGGCGGGTTTTTCCTCTCGCTGTCGATTGCCGGTCCTGCCAGCGTTCAACGGTCATATGCCTGCCGCTGGGGGACATAATAAGAAAACACCAGCTAGCCAGCGTCAGGGGGAGGTGAGGAGATTGGCCGAATTCGTCAAGAGCGGAAAGCTGCTGCCACGGCCGAGCCTGGATCGTTTCAAGTATGAGGTGGCCGCGGAGCTGGGGCTGCTGGATGACGTTAGAGGGCGTGGCTGGGGTGAGATGTCCTCCAGGGACTGTGGCGCCGTTGGCGGCCGGATCGGCGGCAACATGGTCAAGGTGATGATCCGCCGGGCCGAGGAAGAACTGGCCCGGGGCAGACCAGGCCCCTGACGGCAGCCGGGGCAAGGCGCTGCCTTGCCCCTCTAGCTTATGTTTACCCCCACCGTGCCGCCAATCGCGCCCAAGGCGAAACCCAGGCCAAGGCGAGCCATGCTGGGCACAAGGGCCTGGCTTCCCGGCAAGAGGAGGCTCGCCAGGACCAGACCGATAATCACGTACCCCAGTCCGGTGAGCCCGCCGTGGGCCCAGCCCAGAGTGCCGGCATGGCGGGCCCCGAACAACCCCCCGGCCGCCATTCCCGCGTACGAGACCACGCTCATGATCACGGTCACGGTGGGATCGGGTATGCGGATCCGGAACATGATGAAGCCGATAAGGGCAGCCGCCACTACCGCGAACGCATAGGCCGCGGCGATCCCCACCAGGATGGAGGCCGGCTGTAAGCGGGGACCCGCTTCCTTCACCTTCACCTGCGCCCTCATGCCCCAACCCTCCCCGCTCTCCTCTGTGGCATCCTACGCGAGGGGGTTGCCGCAATATGCGCGAGTTAGAGGGGAGGGCCCGAGGGCCCTCCCCAGAGGACATCCTGCTGCCGGTTGTCACGGCCGCGGAACGCGCCTGCGTTCGGGCACCGGGCGGGGTGGAGCCTCCCGGGCCAGATCCTCTTCGGCGCCCCGCACCATACGGCGAACCATATGGCCGCCGATGGTCCCAACCTCGCGGGTGGTCATCTCTTCCCAGCCGCGCCGGCGGACGTCGTCATCCAGACCCAAATCCTCCGCCACCTCATGCTTGAGCCGGTCAAGACCTTCCTCGGCTCGAGGCAATAGCGGTCGTCGGCGTCTGGGCATCTCTTGTCCACCTCCTCGTGACTTGACCTGCAGCTAGCTTTCCCCGCAGCCAGTTGGTTATGTCAAGCAAGATAAGGTTCGCACGGGCCGGGCCAAGCAGTGAACTAGCTGGAGAGTGACGGCCAGTGTTTGGCATGCAGTTTTCTGACTTGTTCGATACGTTGGCGGGCCTCCGGAGGCATGCCCTCACCAGGGCCGGGGGCCCCCTCCACATCGCCGAGATCCAGTTCGAGCCCACCCAGGGCGTCCAGCACCGCCAGCAGGCTCCAACCCAGGGCCGCTTCGTTGTAGCCGCCCTCCATGATCGCCACGATCCTGCCCCCGGCCGTCTCCCGGGCCAGGTCAACCAGGTGCGCGGCCAGCCGGCGGTAGCCGCGGGCGGTCACCTGCATGCTGCCCAGGGGATCCGCGAAGTGGGCGTCGTGGCCGGACGATACCAGCACGAGCTCGGGGGCGTAGTCCCGGGCGATGGGGACGAACAACCGGGTGAAGGCCTGCTCGAAAGCTTCGTCACCCGCCCCGGGAGGGAAGGGCAGGTTGACGTTGTACCCCTCCCCTTCCCCCTCACCTACATCGGTTAGCCAACCGGTGCCAGGATAGCAGGGACTCTGGTGCACCGACTGGTAGAGCACGTCGGAGCGGGAGTAGAACACGGCTTCCGTCCCATTGCCGTGGTGCAGGTCCCAGTCCACCACCAGCACCCGCCTCAGGGAGTGTTCGGCCAGAGCGTGGGCGGCGGCCAGGGCGACGTTGTTAAGCAGGCAAAACCCCATCCCGCGGCCGGGCATGGCGTGATGACCCGGAGGTCGTACCAGGCACAGTGATGCCACGGGCCCTTCCGCAGAGCAGGCCGCGTCCACGGCAGCCAGGCAGCCGCCCGCCGCCAGGACGGCGACCTCATAGCTGCGGGCGGTTACGATCGTGTCCAGATCCAGGTAGCCGCCGTTGCGATGGGCCAACTGGTGTAGACTGGTGAGATACTGGGGGGTGTGCACTAACTCCAGCTCCCGCCTGGTGGCCGGTCGGGGCCGGATGGGTTGTGTCCGCTCGGCGACTCCAGCCGCCCGGAAGCGCTCAAGGACCGCCTGCAGCCGCTCCGGACTCTCCGGCCAGTTGCCCGGAGCGTGCTGGAGGTAGTCGGGATGGGTCACCAGGCCGGGTCCTATGGGCAATCCGCGACCGCCCCCCCGGTTGGCTTCTCGGCCGCCCCCACCCGATCCTGCCGGGGTTCTCGCAGGGCCAGGCTCCGGCTTCCGGCCACCACCAGCACCAGCGCCGAGAGACCGAACAACACCTTGTAGCCCACCACGTCAACAACCAGGCCTCCCGCAGCCGGCAGGAGGCTGGCCGGCCCCGCCAGGGTGTTCAGGAGGCCCAGATAACTGGGGCGCCTGGCGGCGGGCACCAATTCCAGCAGGTAGTTGGTGAAACCGATCCACGCCCCGGCGTAGGTAAGCCCGAGGAACACGAAAACCAGCATAAACAGGGTTGCCGGCGGTAACCCCGCGTACCCCTGGCCCGCCGCCAGGGCCAGGGCCGGGCTGGCGATCGCGCACAGGCAGACCAGGCGGATCACGGCCCGGTTACCGCGACTGTCGCCGAGGCGACCCCACAGCAAACCGCCGCCGACGTTGCCGGCCATCTGGCAGGCAATGTAGAGTCCCACCACGCCTGGCCCGAGTCCCAACGCCTGTACCGAGTACAGGACGTAGAAGGGGGCGGGCAGGTGGCTGAACCCCAGGAGCACCCGGCAGACGGCCAGCCGGGCGAAGTCAGGGCTCGACCGCCACAGCCCGGGCAGCCGACCGAGGAATCCGGCCAGCGACGGACGGGGCGAATCGTCAACCGCCAGGACGGGCTCCCGCACCAGGAGGAAGGCTGCGTAGGACCCGGCATAGGCCACGGCGGTGAGAGCGAACAGGAGAGCGTAGTTCCCCGGATAGGGCAACCGGGGGTGGGTGAGAATGCGGTGCACTCCATAACCGGCGGCAAAGGCCAGGAGTCCACCCCACGACTGCATGCGGCCGTAGAGGCGTCCCCGGCGCAGGGGGTGCACCGACTTGGCCAGGATGTCGGTCCAGGGAACCGCGTTCACCCCTTCACTGACACAGGCGATCATGTAAAGAGCCACGAACCAGCCCAGGACCAGCGAGGGAGACGCCAGGGCGTGACGGAGGACGAGGAGGGCGATGGCCAGCAGGGCCAGCCGTTGGACCAGAGAATTCACAACGACCAGCGGCTTTTTTCGTTGCCATCGCTCCACATAGTGGGCGACCGCCAACTGGGGCAGGAGGTAGCCTCCGGTGCGGAACCCGGTCAACAGGCCGATGAGAGCGTTGGAGCCTCCGAGCTGGCTCAGGAACGCGGGAAGGACGGTGGCGGCATCCGTAAAGGCCGTACCGACCCACCAGCACACACCGTCAATGGTGTAGAGCTTGGCATTGCGCGGTTCGTCGCGGCGGACCTGCTCCTCGGGGGTAGGTAGCCGGGTCATGGCCGGCCGGGTGCCATCAGCTACCCGCCGCAGGCGACAGCCGGGTGGGGTACCCCGGGGGTCAATCCAACTCCTCATAGCGCCTATCCCCCCGCTTCCTCCGTGGCCGGTCTCAGCTTCCTCCCTCGCCCCACCTTTCCCTGCCACAAGCCTGGGAGGACCCCCGACGGGGGCCGCCGAACCACCGGCTGGGAGGCGTCAACGTGCTGAAGACGATCATCGAGAGGCTTTCCCCCGAGGTGTCTGGCTCGCGGGCATACCATCAGGTGGAGGAAGTCGCCCGTCACCACCGAATCCAGGCCAGCCCCGGCTACCGCCAAGCGGCTCGCCACTGCCTCGGATTCCTGACCCGGGCCGGCCTCCAGTCGGAGCTGGTTGCCTATCGGGCCGACGGGCAGGCCACTTACTGGGGTCACCCTTCCTTCAGGGAATGGCACGCGGAATCCGCCAGCCTCTGGCAGACGGAGCCCGAAAGGCGCAGGCTGGCCGACTACGAGGAGTGCCCGCTGTCGCTCATCCAGCGCAGTGACTCCACCCCGCCCGGAGGGTTCGAGGCCGAGCTGGCGGTGGTGGACGATGCGGACCGCGCCGAGAGCTACCACGGGCGCGATGTTGCCGGGAAACTCGTGCTCATCACGGGGCAGGCTGGACTGGCGCGGCATCTGGCGGTAGAGCGACACGGGGCGGCGGGCCTGCTGGTGGACCAGATCCCGGAGCTGCCGCCGGTTCGCCGGCTCATGGACCTGCCCGACGCCAGGGTCTACACCTCTTTTTGGGAGACGGGGGGGTACACCCGGCCGTGCTCGGGCTTTGTGGTCACACCACGAGAAGGCGCCCGCCTGCGCCGGCTGGCTGGCCGGGGAACGGTGGTCCGTCTTCGGGCGGAGGTGCGGTCCCGGTTCACCGAGGGGACGCTGGAGAACGTGGAGGGGTTCCTGCCCGGCCTGACCGGGGAGGAGGTCCTCGTGGTAGCCCATCTCTGCCACCCCCGACCATCGGCCAATGACAACGCCTCAGGAGCCGGAGCCCTGCTTGAATCGGCCCGAGCGCTGGCCGCAGTCTTGAGGCGAGGCGACTTGCCGGCCCCCCAACGAGGTATCCGTTTCCTCCTGGTCCCCGAGATGACGGGGACCGTCGCCTATCTCTCCGGTCGCGAGGACCGCATTCCCCTGACGGTGGCAGCGCTCAACCTGGACATGGTTGGCCAGCGACAGGACCTCTGCGGCAGTTCTCTCCAGGTCGAGCGCGAACCCCGGGCGACTCCCGGCTTTGCCGGTGATCTGGCCGCCGCCATCCTGTCCGCGCTGGCCGCCGACGGGCGGAACTTCTCCGGTTCGTCCCGCTACGGGTTGTTCTGCCACACCGTCACCGCCTTCTCCGGGGGGAGCGACCACTACATCCTGTCCGACCCGTCGGTGGGGGTTCCCTGCCCCATGGTGATCCAGTTCCCCGATCGCTTCTACCATACCAGTGAGGATACGTTGGACAAGGTGGACCCGGCCATGCTCGAACGCGTCGCCCTGCTGGCAGCAGTCTACGCGTACTGGGTGGCTGCGGCGGGAGAGGTGGAAGCGGCCTGGCTGGCCTCGCTGATGACGGCAGGATTCGCCGCTGAGCTCCAGGCCGCACCCGGCGAGGGTTTCGAAGCGGCCCTGGCCGGGGCCGGGGAAAAGCAGATAGCTACCGAGCTGGCTTTCGCGCGGCGTCGGGCCAGCTTTCTGCTGGAACGGAAGTCGGCCGACCTCCGCTCCCTGGCGCGGCTGGCGGGGCCGGAGGGGGTGCGCTTCGCAGAGCAGCGAGTGGGCGAACTGGAGCGGCAGGCCGGGTCCTACCGGGAGAGCCTGGCCGATCTAGCCGCGATCGCTGCCGGGCCGCCGGGGTCGGAGGATAGCCCGTCGGCCGTCGACACCGGTGGTGTCTGGGAAGAACGGGCCCGGAAGATGGTACCCCGGCGCCGGTTTCGCGGCCCGGCAGAACCCTGGTATTGCCTGGCCCGGATACCTCCGGGGGATGAGCAGGACCAGTGGCTGGCGTTTGAGCGCGATCACCGCAACTCCGGGCTGCTCCGAACGCTTGCCCTGTACTGGGCGGATGGCTGCCGCAGCCTGGCCGACATCGCCGACCGGGTGGAACTGGAGACGGGACGCCGGGAGACGGAGTACCTGGTCCGGTCAATGGAGCTTCTGGCCCGGCTGGAGCTTGTGGACCTCTAGACGGTGATGTTCTTCCAGCGGCCGGCCCGGAAGCGCAGGCTGAGGACGGTGGCCCTGGTCGCCTGGTCGATGGCCATACCCGCCCAAGCCCCGGCCAGCCCGAACCCGGCGACGACGCCCAGGAGGTAGCCTACGGTGAGCCGCACCCCCCACATGCCGGCGGCGGTGGCATAGAGCGGCCAGCGAGTGTCGCCGGCCCCCCGCAAAGCGCCCGCCGTAATGAAGTTGACGGCCATGAAGGGCTGGGTCAGGGCCATGATGCGGAGCGCGAGGGCTCCCATGGCCACCACCTGGCCGTCATCGGAGTAGAGGCTCACAATGTGTTTGCCGAAGAAGAAGAGTCCAGCCCCGACCCCCAGCATCACCAGGACGCCCAGCCGGCGCGTCTCGTAGGCCGTCTTCTCCGACCAGGCGGGCCGCCCCGCACCCAGACCCTGGCCCACCAGGGTGGTGGCGGCCATACCGAACCCGAAAGCGGGCATGAAGGCCAGCGACTCGACCGACATGGCCACCTGGTGGGCCGCCAGCACGGTGGTGCCCAGGCTGGCGACAATCCGGACGAACATGAGCTGGCCGCCCCGCATCACGAGCTGCTCGGCGGCGGCCGGTACGCCGATCTTGAAGAGGCGTCGCAAGAGGTCCAGCTGGGGGCGGAAGCTGTCGCCGAGCGAGAAGCGCACCGGCAGGCGGCCGCGCAGGATCAGCCCCAGCAAGATGAGGCTGGCCAGGCAGCGGGCAACGCTGGTGGCGACGGCGGCCCCGGCTACCCCCAGGGCGGGGAAGCCCAGGTGCCCGAAGATGAGCACGTAATTGCCGGCAACGTTCAGGACGTTGGCCAGAGCGTTTACCTTCATCGGCGTCCGGGTGTCGCCGGCCCCGCGGAGAACCGCCCCCAGCACGAAGGCCATGGCCATCAGGGGCAAGGGCGCCATCACTATCCGGAAGTAGTTGCCGGCTACCGCCTGCACCACCGGTTCCGCGCCCATGAGGCGAGGGACGGCCGGGGCGATGGCGACCCCCAGGGTGGCCGCGACGGCGCCCATGACGACGGTGCTGGTGACCGCCTGGCGAGTCACGGCGCTGGCTTCCTCCTGGTTGCCGGCTCCCACCGCTCTGGCTACCAGGGCGGTGCTGCCGACGGCCAGGGCCTGAAATAGCCCGAGGACCAGGAACATTGGCTGTACGCAGATGCCGACGGCGGCGATGGCAGCCGGGCCAAGCCGGCCCACCATCATCATGTCGACCATGTGGGTGAGGGTCATGAGCAGCATCTCGGCGATGGCCGGGCCGGCCAGGCGGCCGACCTGATGGCGGACGGCGGTGGGTACGGCAGCCCCCGGGGTCGCGAGGGAGATCGCCGGTGAGCCGTCGGCCGGAGTCAAGGAGTTGCGCTCCCCCCCGCGGGAGTCCGGAGCAACCCGTGAAGCTGCCGGAGCGAGTCCAGCAGGCGTTCCTGATCGCCGGGCGACATGCTCTCCAGCAAGGAGTCCAGCTTGGCCAGGCGGGTCCGCAGCATCTCGTCCACCACCCGCCGCCCTCGGTCCGTGAGCTGGAGTCTGACCACCCGGCGGTCTTCGTGGCACCTCTCCCGAGCCACGTAGCCGCCTTTCTCCATCCGGTCAACCAGGTCGGTCACCGTACTCGAAGCCAGCAGCATGCGGTCACAGAGATCGCCCATGGTCAGCTGGCCGGCGCGACTGAGCAGTAGTAGGGCGTGGTACTGCAGCGGCGTCACCTCGAACCCGGCCAGAACCTGGCGGCTCATGGCCCGGAAGTCGGCCGCCAGATCTCGGAGCAGTGCATCCAGTTCGTAGGAGCCTTTGGGCCGGGTCACGTCGCTCCTCCCAACTACTTCGCCTGGCTAGAATTACCGGATACAAAGCAAGAGTAACACGCTGTTCTGGCCACCGTCAAGGGCCGGTGGAGGGGATGCCGGCCAGGACACCTAGCTACTCGCTTCGAACAGGAGGCCCTGCAAATCCCGGGCGTTGACGGCGGCCTGGCCGGCATGGCAGTTGTTGAAGATGGCGTAGGTGATCGCCACCTTGCTGTCGAGATCCCGGAGCTTGGGCAGCCACTCGCCCAGTTCTTCTCTGCCGTAGAGGTAATCGTAACGCTCCCAGGCGTGGTCGTGCTTCCACCAGCGGGCGGCGTTCCGCCCATGGAAGCGCACGTAGCCCAGATCGGTGGTTGCCAGCGCCACTCGAGGCATGAGGCCGCGCAAGCGCGGTTCGTCCACGCAGCAGAAGCCCAAGCCCTCCCGGCGGAGCAGTTCGAGGACTCCGGGCTCGACCCAGGAGGCATTGCGGAACTCCACCACCAAGTTCAGGTCAGCGAGCCCCTCCCTCAGCGTGAGGAGGTAGTCGCGGCTGGCCGGCTCGTTCTTGAACTTCCAGGGAAACTGGGCGAGGACGCACCCCAGCTTGCCGGCGTCCACCAGGGGCGCGAGGGCCTCGCGGTACTGCCGGAAAAGGGTGGTCACCTCGTCTGGAGTCACCTCGTGGGTGAGGCCCCGGTAGGTTTTCACCAGGAAGCGAAATCCCCCCGGGGTTTTCCGCTCCATTCCGGCCATGGTGCGGGCGGTGGGCATCCGGTAGTAGGTGTAGTCGACCTCCACCGCCGGGAAGTGCCGAGCATAGTACGCTAAGCGGTCCGGTGGCCGCAAGTCCTGCGGGTAGAAGGGCCCATGCCAGTCGTCGTAGCTGAAGCCGGCCGTTCCCACCACGATCATCCTGCTTCACCTCTCCAGGTGCGCCGGCCCGCCTCCGGACCGCCAGTTCTCCGAGCGACGGGGGAAGAATAGGGCGGTGAGGAGGGATGCTCCATGGGCCCCGCCATTCTGGCCAGTCTGCTGGTGGGAGCGTGCATCGCCCTCGGCGGCGCCGTGAGCAGCCTGGTGGCCGGCCGGCAGCCGCGGTCGCTCGCGGCCCTGCTCGGATTCCCCGGAGGACTGGTCCTGGGGATCGCCGGGCTGGAAGCGATGCCTTCGGCGGTGGCCATCGCCGGGCTGGGCTGGGCCTCCCTAGGCTTCCTGGCCGGTACCGGCGCCATGGTCATCCTGCACCGGCTTCTTCACCACCGGCAGCGGTCCTCCCCCGCCGCCCACGCGCAACAACGCTGGCTCCGGGCGGGCTTACTGGCCGGAGCGGGCGTCGTACTGCATAACGTGATGGACGGTGTAGGGATCGGCGCCGGCTTCGCCCACGAGGCTCATCTTGGCTGGGTCATGGCCGCCGCCGTACTGCTACACAACCTCCCCGTGGGTCTCCTGATCGGCTTACCGCTCTGCCTTGGCCGGGTAGCGCCGGGTCGGGTCATGGCTTATACCCTGCTGGCCGGCTTGATTACACCGGTGGGGGCCTTGCTGGGGAGCGTTGTGTCCCTTGGCTCGCCGGCCGGGTTGACCCTTGGTCTCTCGCTGGCGGCCGGCAGCCTTTTCTACATCATCAGCCGCGAACTCCTGCCCTTGGCCCTCGCCCAGCACCGCCTGCTGGCGGCGACGGCGACCCTGCTGGGCCTGGCCGCCGCCGCCGCCGGGAAACTATGGCTCTAGGCTTGAGCTACTGCAGGTCGGCCCTCTGGTAGGCTACTAGCCCGCCCTCGGGGAACCAGTGTCTGATCTCGTGCTCGACCTCTTCCGGGGTGCTCGAAGCGTGGATCAGGTTACGAATAGCCCGCTTCTCGGCATTGGCCAGGATAGGTGACTCGCTGGAGTAGGCTCCCCGGATGGTCCCCGGGTCGGCGAAGAGGGGAATGGTACTGCCGCACAGCTTGCGGACGACCTCAATAGCGTGTGGCCCTTCCAGCACCGCCGCCACCACCGGCCCGGAAGACAGGTATTCCACGTTCCACTCCTTCACCATCTCGCCGATCTCCATGGGATCGCTGGTGCCAACCTCAGCCACCGGGTCCACCCCATACTCGCGGTAGGTCTTGAGCGTCTTCTCTCCCATGCCCCGGATCCATTCCGGGGTGTTGGGGTAGTGGCGGCGGGCAAACGCCGGAGCGGGATGCACCATCTTGAGGGCTACCAGCTTGAGGCCTGCCGCCTCCAGGCGGGCCAGGATGGCGGCGGCAAGCCCCCGGCGGACGCCGTCCGGCTTCACGAGCACGAG
This sequence comes from bacterium, assembly GCA_031082145.1. GTDB lineage: Bacteria > Bacillota > Sulfobacillia > UBA995 > UBA995 > Ess09-15. The sequence continues at coordinate 57,081 of JAVHLP010000001.1, forward strand.
CGTTCTCTGGGTAAGGGCGAGCATCAGCAGTCACTCCAAGCGGTTAGCCCGGCCACCGTCGGCTCATCCAAGCGGCGGACCAAAGCAACTAGCAGGCGGACGGCGTTGTCGTAGTCGTCCAAGTGGACGATCCCGGTGTGACTGTGGATATAGCGACAGGGCACTCCCAGCACCAGGCTGGGCACGCCCCCGGCGTGGAACTGAATCGCCCCGGCGTCGGTGCCACCACCCGCCATGGCGGCGAACTGGTACGGGATCCCATCGGCCTCCGCCGTCTCGATGGCGAGGTCCCGCAACCGCCGGTTGGGGATCAGCGACCCATCGTAGACAAGGATACTCGGGCCCTTGCCCAGTCGCCCCTGCGCCTCTTCGGGCTTGATACCGGGGGTGTCGCCAGCGATGGCAACCTCCAACGCGAAGGCGACATCCGGCTTGACCAACTCCACCGAAGCCCGGGCGCCGCGAAGGCCCACCTCTTCCTGAACCGTTCCCACGCCGTACACGGTGTTGGGATGGTCGCCGGCGAGTTCCCGCATCACGTCAACCACCAGCGCGCAGCCGACGCGGTCATCCCAGGCCTTGGCCATGGCCAGGCGCGGGTTGGCCATCAGGCGGAAGGAGCTCTCGGGGATGACGGGGTCGCCCGGTCTCAGACCGAACACGTCTGCAGCCTCGGCTTCGCCGGCGGCGCCAACGTCAATGTACATATCGCGCTTCTCCACCATCTTCTTCCGGTCGTCAAGCGATAGGATGTGCGGGGGACGTGAGCCTATGATCCCCGGAAGGTCTCCCTTTCTCGTCTTGACGATGACCCGCTGGGCCAGCATCACCTGATCCCACCAACCCCCCAGGGCCTGGAACTTGACATACCCCTCGGGAGTGATGTGGGTCACCATGAAACCGATCTCATCCATGTGCCCGGCGAGCATGATACGGGGGCGTTCCACTCTTCCCGGCAAGCGACAGACCAGGCTTCCCAACCCGTCGGTGGAGAACTCGGCCAGGGTTCCGAGCTCCTCCCTCATGACTGCCCGGACCTCATCCTCATTTCCTGGCACGCCGGAAGCCTCGGTAAGCCGTCTCAGCAGTCGCAAGCGGGGACTTTCTTGCTGCAAAGCCGCCACCTCCAGGCAAGTGACTTGCGGCCAGACTTTCGAGGGGCGAGAGACGAGTTCCTTCGTGGGACGAAAAAAAGCGCCCGGCTCCCGGCCGGGCGCGCTCTTGTGGTCTGTGCTATCGGGCCGAAAGGCAACTCAGGTGCCAGCGGTGACTCTCACATCGCGGCCTGTTCCTGGTTCACGAGGAACATGCCCCGGCGCATCTCCGTGGCTTGCACCTGCTTGGCGTCGAACTTCTTCACGATGCGGTTGCATGCGTCCCAGGGGTTCACCCGATCACCGCAAGTGAAGACGTCAACGGCTGCGTACCCATACTCTGGCCAGGTATGAATGGCCAAGTGGGATTCGGAGATGACTACCACTCCGCTAATCCCCTGCGGGCTGAACTTGTGGAAGGCTACTTGCCTGACCTCCGCGCCGGCTTCCACCGCCGCCTGGACGAGGATCTTCTCAACGCCTTCGACATCATCCAGGATGCGCGGGTCACAGCCGTAGATCTCGGCCAGCACGTGCCGCCCCAGAGCGTTCACCCCGACCAGCCCCCTTTCGGCCGTATGCAGTTTTGTGGCTTTCATTCCCACCCCGCTTGGTTGACTTCGGTCAACTCGGCCAAGCTTCATTCTAGTGCAGATTCGAATTCCATGTCAAGCAACGGCGGGGACGGGCCGGTGGCCCGCCGGAGACGAGGTCACCTTCCAGAGAGGGGTTGCCCGGCTGCCCTCTGCTGGCCATGGGCTAGGCCGGCGCTGATTCCACTCCAGAGGAGATAGGCGGCTATCGCGACCGATCCCAGGATGTCAAGGTACCGGGTCGTGACGCGAGATGGGTCGACGGCCACGGCGGCAAGAGCCACCACGACGCATAGATCGGCGAAGGTCTTCGCCCGGTACAACCGGCTCTGACCGTCGATTATCGAGCTATACTGCTCACGGGCCAACGCCGAGTAGCGCCGCCAGAACCACGAGTTCGTGATCAGACCTAGTCCCCCGACTATAAGCCCGGGATACACGTTTCCTCCCGGCTGGAAACCGGAGACGCGGGACAGGGCCAGTCCTATCATCACCAGGCCCGAGCAGCAAAGGGCGGCGGCAACGGCGAGATTGGCCGTCCTCTCCAGCGTTGCCCTCTTCTCCGGGTCGCACTGCCCTCTCCTTTCGAGGCGGCGGAACACCCACCAGGCGGTGAAGAGGGCCGCTAGTTCCACGGTGCGGCGGACGAAGTCGGCCACCTGGGTTGTTGAACGGCTCAGAACCACTCCGAGACCGGTAGCCAGAGGTGCCCAGGCGCTCAGCAGGAGGGCGGCCAACAGGGTTCTCTCTCGGCGACCGGCCTGTTCTTGAGAGAGGGCGTTCACGCTACCACCCCCACAACGAGAACAAGAGCACCAGAGGAAGGATCAAGGCGGCAGCCGAGAGAGGTACGGTGAGGGTGTCGGTGCCTCGCCGCGAGAACAGCTCCACCACTCCGCAGACCGGCGCCACCACGGCCGAGATGAGAAGGCTCGTGTACCAGGGCTTGCCGGCATACAACAGCAAGGTGAGAAAGAGGGCCAGACCGCCGACCAGTATCATCGCCAGCGTGCCTTCCCGGGTCTTGGCCCCTTCGATCCAACGATGGAGGAATCGCCGGCGACCGAACGCCTTGCCCACGAGGGCGGCCGCCGCGTCACCGAAACCCCAGGCCATGACGGCCACCCCGATGGCCCAGGGCCACCTGGTCCCCAGCACCCCCCAGAAGACGGCTATCAGGATGGCGAAAGAGAGTTGGACATAGAGCAGCTGCTTTCTCAGTTCACCACCCCGCTCCGCCCGGTCAACAGAGAGTCTCCGGTAAAGGGAGGTCCTCTCCAAGGCCGCGAGAACTGGAAAGGCGATGAGAACGAGCAGCAGCGAGGCTCCAATCGCAGCGTACCAAGTACTGAAGCAGCGCAGCAATATGAACACGGACAGGCTGTAGGCCACGTGCTGGGTCTTGCGAATCAGCTCGGTGGGCACCCTCCGCCAGGCCCTGAGCAGGGTGGGCAGCACACCGCAGGCCACCAGGTAGTAGGCTAGCAGTATTCCCGCTCCGATGAGATCGGTCAGCATGATCCCGCCCGCCACCGGCCCCTCTTCTCCGCCAGGGCCGTGGAGAAGCTCTCGGATACCCGGCCGAACAGCTCGATGAACTCCTCGACCTCCTGTTCCGACAGAACCCGGGTGGCGGTGAAGTAGGCCTCGTTGTATATCCGCTCCACACGGGGGCCGATGGCCCGGGCCTTCTCGGTAAGCAGGATCCGGCTGGCCCGCCTGTCCGCGGGGTCTTTCTCGCGCGTCACATAGCCCTTCCCGGCCAGGGAGGCAATGGCCCGGGACACGGCGGGCTTGCTGACATCTAGCTGCTCCCCGATGTCCTCCTGCCGGTAGGTCTGTTTCTGCGTCAGAATGTGGAGCAACACGTTCCCCTCCGCGCTGCTGAGATCCAGGGACTGCAAGTCCTCGTTCACCATCTGCCTGGCCGAGCGGATGATGTTGTTGGCGTACAGCCAGATGTCCCGGATGCCGGACATCGTTGTCCTCCTTGATTAACAGGTTAACCTTATTGTACGACCAATTGGTGAACATGTAAACTACTCTGCCTGCCAAGCCTGTGAATCAGGTCTGGGGCTGTTCCAGGGTCAGGTAGGCCAGGGTAGCCGTTGCGTAGATCATGGTCGTGGCCGCGGCCACCACCCCCGAGTCGTTGACGGCCAGGGCGACAAACGCCCCCAGCAGCACTCCGGTGAACCCACAGGCGAGCGCCGGGTGCTGGCCCAGTAGCCGCCTGACCACTCCCGGCGGCCGGCAGAACAGGAGGGCGAAGCCCGCCAGGGAGCTGACCAGCACCCGGCTCCAGATGGTGTAGCGGATGAGCCGCACGTTGATGGCGAGCTTCCGTTCGAGGATGGGCAACAGTCCGGCCACGCCGTGGCCGAGTACCTCCCGACCTGCCATCCCGAGGTGCGACTGCAGGGAAGGTGGCCGGCCCAGCACATCCAGACCTGTCGCTAGCAGCGCCACGGCCACTCCGGTGCTCAGAGCCAAGGTGGCCCGGCGGGTCGCGGTGGCCGTGCCCTTGAGCGAGGACAGGGTCCAACTGAAGGCGATAGCGGCGGTGAGGGCACCCCCCAGGTTGGCGCCCAGAGTAGGTGCAGCGAGCACCGCCGTGGCCACTCCCAGGCCTACGGCGCAGGTCAAGAAACCCCATCGCCCCCCGCGGTCGGCCAGGCCGGTGAAGCCCACCAGGCACGCTCCCACGTAGACACCCATGAACTCGTTCCCCAGGCCGTAGAAGCGGAAGGCGCCCACCGGCGAGTACCCCAGCGGTGAGAACCGGATGAGGCGGCAGCCTCCGGCCACGTCGGCGGTCAGGGCCAACACGGTGGCCAGGGTGATGAGCACAAAGGGTAACCCACCCCGTTGCCGGCGGCCGAGCAGGAGACCGGGTGCGAGGCTGAAGGCGACCACCGCTGTCGCCGACGTGACCGGTGACCACAGAGGGACGGCGCCCAGCAGCAGAAAACCCAGGGGGACAGCCGGAAGGGCCAGGAGAAATGGGCGCAGCAGGGAAGCCAAGGGAAGGGCCAGGCAGACGGCCGCCAACATGCCGGCCACCACAGCGATCTGCGCCAGCACATATCCCCTGAGTAGGGGTGCCCGCCGGTCCTCATTGGCGGCAAGCCTGGCCTCCAACTCCGCCCAGGCCTCAACATGGCCGGGGGCCGGCACGCCCCTGATCGGTCTGCCGACCATTCCCGGGGCCCCTGAACCCCCCAGATGCCCGAGGATGGTGGGCGCCAGATCGGTGGCGGCGACGACTCCCGGCCAGCGAGTCGCCGGCGAGATCAGCAGGCCGGGACCGAAGCCGGGCCCCTCCACAACTACGGCTGTCATGGCCTGCCGCGGCGGCTGTTCCTGACCGCCGGGGGGGGCGGGCACCACCAGCACCAAGAGGTCACGCCGGCTGTCGAGCAGGTCCAGCAACCCGCCCAGGAAGGCGTCGAACTCGAGTAAGGATCGCTTCTTGAGGGCGGCAGCCTGGGCGGGGGCGCAGAAGCGGGCATACTCATCGGCTCGCAGGGTCTGTCCGGTGTCTACGACCACCAGCGACGCTCGCTCAAGGGCGCGGGCCGTGCTGTCGAGCAGGACCTCCCAGGCCGCGGTCACCCCGTAAGCCCCGTCCGGCTGCGGAGACACGAAGTCCGGGCCGACACCGCCGTAGTCGATCAAACCACTGCCGTCGGCAGCGATCAGGCTGGCCCATCGCCTTACCTCGCCCGGCCGGTCGGCATTGCCTACCAGTGCCGTGGCGAGCCCCAGAAGCTTGACCGCCGCGCCCAATCCCCCGGGCCGGGCGCCGGGAGAGCCGTGGCCGGCCGCCCGCAGGATCTCCGGCCAGGACGGGATCACGATCCTCCCGTCAATGCCCTCCCCGCCCCACCTACGCCGGTACAAGCGCCCCGCCGGCGTACCGCCGCACAATTCGTCCACCTCAAAGGCGGGACCGCCGCGGCCGCCGAGAGCCACGCGAGCTCCCGCACCCAGGGTGGCATAGGCGGAGGCCGCGTCACGATCGGCCGCCCCCGCGCACATCAGCCCCAGCCCTCCCCGCCCCAGGAGGCCGGCCAGGTGGGGAGTGTCCTCACCCCTGAGCTCGGCGACGGATAGACGGTCGGCCACCAGGAGAATAACCCTGGGTCCTGCGCCGGCCTGCGTCCCCCCCGGCGCCAGCAGGAGAGCACAGGCAAGCAAGGCGACGCGAACCCGCTTGTTCGACAAAGTCACCTCCCCGGCAGCTATTATGGCCGGGCAGAGGTTTGGCGCCCCATGCCCGCGGAGCCATAGCCACTTGTTCCCATCCGCGAGCTAAGAGGCGTCTAGCTGCCCTTTACCTTGATACCGGTGCAAGGACGCCGTCCGCTTGGGCCACGCTGGAGGAACCGGACGTTAACGGGGCGAACCGCGCTCCGGGAGGTGCCTGAGTTGAGGACAGGATGGTGTCACCCTCTGGCCGCAGCCCGAACGTGCCTCTTGGTGCTCATATCGTCGTCCGTCCTGGTGGGTGTCCCCGCATCGGCCGCCCCGCGCGTATACGTGGACGGGCGGCGGCTGTCGCTGGACTCCCCGGTGGTCACCGTCGACGACCGGGCCCTGGTGCCCGCCCGGGCAGTCTTCGAGGCCCTCGGAGCCAGGGTTGAGTGGGATCCCCGCGACCACCGGGTCACCATCACCGCCGACGAGCGTCGGATCGAGCTCTGGGTGGGTTTGAACCTGGCCCGGGTCAACGGCGTGGGGATCCCCGTGCACCCGGCGCCCATCCTGGTGGGAGGCAGGGTCGCGGTGCCCGTCCGCTTCGTGCAGGAGAGCCTGGGCATGAGGGTGGAGTGGGACGACCGGGCGCGCGCCATTCGCCTCTACAGCGGTGGCCCAGTCGCGGAGGAAGCGCGGGCCACCCTGGCCTTCGCCGGAGACGTCCTCCTGGGCTACGGGGCGGTGGCCGCCATGATCGAGAAATACGGTGTGCATCACCCCTGGGACCACGTGCGCGCCGTCCTCACCGGGGCCGACTACACCCTGGCGAACCTGGAGTGCGCCATCTCCACCCGGGGTCAGCCGCAGCCGGGAAAGCAGTGGACTTTCCGGGGCAAGCCGGAGACCCTGGAGGGAATGCGCGCCGGCGGCGTCGACCTTGTTAACCTGGCCAATAACCATGTGCTGGACTACGGGATGGACGCCTTTCTGGATACCCTGGATCATCTGGACGCCTACGGCATTGCCAGGGTGGGCGGGGGCAGGAACCTGGCCGAAGCCCTCGCCCCCCACATCTGGGAGAAGGACGGGCTCAGAGTCGGCTTCCTGGGAGCCGCCGCCCTGTATCCCATGGGTTGGGACGCAACTGCCTCGCGTCCCGGCGTGCTCGTCACGCACTACGAAACCACCGTCATGAAGGCGGTGCGCGACCTGAGGGAAGCCGTGGACGTTGTCGTGGTGACGGTACACTGGGGCGAGGAGCGAGCGACCACGCCCAACGCCTACCAGCGCCGGTACGCCCGGGCGCTGGTGGACAACGGGGCCCACCTTGTCATCGGTCACCACCCTCATGTTCTACAGGGCATGGAGGTCTACCGGGGTTCGGTCATCGCCTACAGCCTGGCCAACTTCGTCTTCACTTTCAGCGGCTGGGAGGACTCCCGCGACAGCATTATCCTCCTGGCCACCGTTGACGCCGGCGGCGTGGCCTCGGTCAGGATCGTACCGGTCGCCGTGGCCTGGCCGGCAAAAGGAACGGTGACCGAGGTGGGCCGCCCCCGCCCGCTGGAAGGCGAGGAAGCACGCCGGGTCATCGGCAAGGTGGCCGACCGTTCCCGGGCATGGGGCACCGTGTTCAACGAGGAGGGGTGGCTGCTGCCCTGAGCAGGATTCCTCCGCTCGAGCCCCGAAGCAGGACTTCTACCGGGGCGAGGTGACCAGCATGACCCGCAAGGCGGTGGTGAGCCTAGTGCTGCTGGCCCTACTGGCCGGTGGCTGCCTGTGGCCCGGCCGGCCCGCCGGGCCAACTACCCCCGCCGGCGACCCGGCTCCAGACTTCGAACTGGTGGACCTGGCCGGGAAGCGGGTCAGGCTGTCCGAGTTGGTCCGGCAGGGACCGGTGGTGCTCAACTTCTGGGCCACCTGGTGCGGTCCCTGCGTACGCGAACTCCCGGAGCTCGAAGACCTCCATCTTGAGTTCGTAGGCCAGGGTCTCATCGTCGTCGGGGTCAGTCTCGATGCCAACCCCGCTGCGGTCCGGCAGCACCTTGGGCGCGAACCGGTCTCCTTCCTGGTCCTCCTGGATAGCCAGGGCGAGGTGGCAGAGCGCTACGGGGTGTCGGGCATCCCCCACAACTTCGTGATCGGCCCCGACATGACCATCCGCTGGAGCAAGGTGGGCTACTCTCCCGGGCTCGCCGACCTCCGGAAGGCGGCCGTGGCGGCCTTGAAGGAAGGCAAGTGACGTGCGGCGGCTAGGACTGGGGCCCGCCCTGCTGTTGGCCGCCGCCGCCCTGTTCTTGGCCGGCCTTTTCCGGGGCGAAGCCAACTGGGTCTTGCGCTATGTCCAGACCCTCTGCTTGGCCTGCATGGGGCTGGTGCGCTAGGGTGCGGCGGCGAGTCCAGATCCTGAGCGCGATGGCCGCCAACCTGCCGGCCCTATCCTTCCTGCGCTGCTGCCCCTACCCTTTCCTGCACTGTCACGCCTGCCCCCTGGCCATTGGCGCCTGCCCGGTCGGCGTTCTCCAGCATTTCGTGATCCTCCGGCGTCTCCCCCTTTACCTGGTGGGAGCCGGTGCGGCCGTGGCCGCGCTGTGGGGCCGCGCCTCCTGCGCCTTCCTCTGTCCTTTCGGCCTCCTGCAGGAGTGGCTACGCGAGCTGGGAGACCGCTTGGGCCTGGCCGAGCTGCCGATCTCCAACCGCGCCACTTGGACGCGCTGGATTGTGTTGGCCGTCCTGGTGCTGGGCCTCCCCGTCCTCCTGCGGGAGCCTTGGTTCTGTAAGCTCTGCCCCAACGGCACCCTGCTGGCCGGCATACCGCTGGTCATCACCGACCCCGGTCTGCGTTCCCTGGCGGGGACCATGTTCCTGGCGAAGGTGGGCCTGCTGGCGGCCGTCATCGGCCTGGCCCTGGTGGCCAAGCGCCCCTTCTGCCGGTTCGCCTGTCCCTTTGGCGCCCTGCTCGGTCTCGGTAACCGGGCCGCCCTGTTCCACCTGGAGGTTGACCGCGAGCGCTGCACCGGTTGCGATGAATGCCGGGATCGCTGCCCGATGGACCTGACCCTGCCCGGAGGGGCCGGCTCGCCCGGCTGCATCCAGTGCCGCCAGTGCACGGTCTGCCCGGCGGTTAGGGCGGTCCGGGGGTGGAAGCGGCCGGATTAGCCCGCCAGAATCGCGGCCAGGGCCAGTACTCCTCTTGCCTGGTCGTCAAGGCTCATACTGGCGGGCGGAGGATCCTTGGCCAAGGCCTGCTCTGGCAGGAGCGGCAGGTGGACGAAGCCGGCGGGGATGGCGAGGTCCCGCTGCTCCAGGAAGTGCATGGCCGCGTAGAAGACCGCGTTGCACAGGTACAGACCGGCGCTGCTGGACAGGGTGGCCGGCGAGGCCTGTTCCCGCAAGGCCCGCATCAGGTCCCCCAGCGGCAGGGTAGAGAAGTAAGCGGCGGGACCGCCTTCCACCACAGCAACATCATTGGCCTCACAGCCGGCGGCGTCCACACCGGAGCGGAGGTTGACCGCCACCCGTTCCAGGGTCAGGGCGGTCGAGCGAGCGCTCTGGCCCAGCATGAGAAGGGCCCGGGGACCGGCCTGGCCGAGTTCCGCCAGCAACCGCTGGGGACCGGTGTGCCAGTCCACGGGCAGGACTACCGCCCGTAGCCGGACACCCCTCACGTCGGTCCCGTTCAAGGTCCGGGCTACCTCCGCCGAAGGGTTGACCCGCTCGCCCCCGAAGGGCTCGAAACCGGAGATCAGGATGTGGTTCACCAGGGTCCTCCCTGCCCCGGGGCGTCGGGCGCTCGATTGGCCTCGGACTGCAGGGCCAGGATGGCCTCAACCAGTCCTTCCAGGTCCGGGAGGTCATGGTCGGGTACCTCGCCGGGAGTCCGAGGTTGCTGGTCCCGGTGGTCGCCCACCCGGATCCGGATGGCCCTCAGCCCCGCCTGGCGGGCCGGCACCACGTCACAGTCCAGCCGATCGCCAACCATCACCTTCAGACCCGGCCCCGGGTCCACCACTTCGACCAGCCACTGGTAGTAGCGCACGTCCGGTTTGGGGTAGGGTGGCTCCGGACTGGGAGCGAACAACCCGTCCAGGCGGTGCCGGCGGAGCAACTCCACCTGCCTCGCGGGGCCGTACTTCGTGGCCAGACGGAGGGTGAAGCCGGCCTGGCGCAAGGCTCGGGCCGCTTCCCGGATCCCCTCTCGGAGGGGTGGTGTCGGCAGCGACTGGAAGTGCTCGCCGCACCTGGCGGAGAGCCGGACGAAGCGCTCGCCATCGGGCTGGACCAAGTGCCAGATCACAGCTGCGGCGAACGAAGGCGCAAAGCTGGCAACCGCCGCCCGTCGGGCCCGTTCCAGGTCCGCCGCGGTGACGTCCAGGCCGTCCTCCCGGAGCAACTCCAGGGGCACCTGATCATAACCGTCGGCCAGCGAGTCGCAGACGATGGGACCGCCCAGATCGAAGAAGACGGTTCCGGAGGCTATTGGCTGTCGGTCCATTTGAGTCGCGTTCGCCGGCTCTGAACGGTTCTCCTCTACCGAAGAGACTTCAGCCGCCCGCAAAGGAATATCCTTATCTGTCGCCGAAGGCTCCGGCCGTGGTAGCGGAGGTACGCAAGTGAGACGTCTCCGTCTCAAGGACCCGGCCAGCTCTCTGATCCACTTCATCGGGGCCCTGCTTTCAGTGGCTGCCCTGGTGTTGCTCGTAGTTAGGGCGGCTGTCCGGGGCACCCCCTGGCACGTGCTCTCCTTCGCCGTCTTCGGCGCCAGCCTCATCCTACTATACACGGCCAGCACCCTGTACCACTCCCTGGCTTTGTCGCCCAGGGCCACCCTGGTGCTGCGCAAGCTCGACCACATCATGATCTTCGTGCTCATCGCCGGCACGTACACGCCCTTCCTGCTGGTGCCCTTGCGGGGAGCATGGGGGTGGAGCCTCTTCGGAGTGGTCTGGGGCTGCGTCTTGGCGGGAATGGTATTGAAGCTCCTTTGGATGGGCGCTCCCCGCGGGCTGACGGCCGCCCTGTACCTGGTCATGGGCTGGTTGGTCCTCATCGCCATTTGCCCACTGGTCCGGGCGGTGCCACCCGCCACGTTGGGGTGGCTGTTCGCGGGAGGGGCCTTCTACACCGTGGGCGCCGTCTGCTATGCCACCCGATGGCCCAACCCCTGGCCCGGGAGGTTTGGCTTTCACGAACTCTGGCACCTGTTCGTCCTGGGCGGCAGCATCACCCATTTCAGCGCCGTGCTGCACCTGGTCTGAGGATGGAGCCTGCGCTGGACGAAGGTGGCCCCGGTGATGAACGGAGCGCTCCGGCAGATGACCTTCGGTTCCGGTGTCTGCTGGGCGTTCTGATGTCCGCGCCCGGTTGCTCCCGGCGAACCCGCCAACGAGGGGGCATAGACTGCAGCAGACGCGCCGGCAGGGGGTCGGGCGGACATGGACCCTCTCTGGACCCTCGAGTTTCTCCTGGCTGAGGCCCGTCGCGCTGTTCGCCTGGCCACAAGCTGCCTGGACGGCGTACTCAGCCAGGCCATACCCCACGTCGATAGCCTCCGGCCGGGGAGCCATCCCGACACCGGTGAAGGCCAATCCGCCCAGGAAGACGAGGAAGACGCCATCCCCGAGTACGTGCCGCGGCGCCGTCGCCGCCGCAGGAGGCGGCGGTAGGCCTCTGAGCAGGAATCATGGGGCGGGCCTGCGAATCGCCCGGAGGTAGAGAGGAGGCCACCCTGTAGAAACTGCCGATCGGATCGCCGGCAATGGCCCTGCCGGCGCCTCGCTGCGTCGCCATCGCCTGTACGGGCGCTGGCGTGAAGCCCAGGAACGGGAGAGAGAATGGTGGGAACGCAACCGGGCTTGGGCCACCAAGGTAGACTGGCCGGCCTTTCTGGGCCGTTTCGGTCTCACCCTGGATGACTTCACCGGCGGCCCGCTCCTGGACGTAGGCTGCGGCCCGGTGGGGCTGGTTCACTTCCTCCGCCAGCCAGAGCTCTACGGCGTCGATCCGCTGATGACCTCCTACCGGGAGAACGGACTCGTATACCCTGTCAGCGCGGCCCGCTGCACCGACGGCTTTGGCGAGGCCTTGCCAATGGCCGACAACAGGTTCACGATCGCCGTAAGCCTGAACGCCCTCGACCACACTCTCGATCCGGCTCAATGCGTACGCGAGATGAGCCGCGTGCTGGCCCCCGGCGGCCGCCTCTACCTCTGGGTGAACGTGGTGCGGCCGGTGTACGCCTGGTTGCGGGGGCCGGCCAACTTGGTCGACCTGGAGCACCCCCACCACTTCACGGCCCGGGAGGTTTGGTCAATGATCGAGGAGGCCGGGCTGCGACTGGCGCGCGCGGAAACCCGCATTATAGACGAGCGGCTCACCCTGCGCCGGGCCCTGGCCGCCGGCAGGCCAAAGCTCTACCTAGCCAATGTCACCATGGTCACCTGGTTCGGGCAGGCGGTCAAGCCGTGACCTCGTGGGATGATCTCCACCGGCGCCGTGAACCGGCGGCCATCGCCGCCTACCGCGAGCTGGCCAGTCACCGCTTCCTCCGGGCTACCCTGGCCCGCCTCTTCGTGGCGGGGGACACCGTGCTCGATATCGGCTGCGGGCGGGGCGAGTTCGTGCTGGAACTCGCCGGACGGGGCGTCAACGCGGTCGGGCTGGACTCGTCCCCTCTGGCCGTGGAGACCCTGCGCCAGGATCTCAGGCAGTCCGGTCTCGACCCCCGGCGAGCGCTGACGGGCGACGGTCGCAGCCCTCCCTTCAGTGGCTCCAGCCTGGACGGCATCATCGCGCTGGGCCTGCTCGAACACTTCGCCGACCACCCGGCGGTGCTGGCCCGCTGGGTGGAGTTGCTCAAGCCGGGAGGCCGGATCCTGCTCCAAGTACCCAACGCGGAGCGGTGGGCCTGGTTTGCCTTCGACGTCCTGGCCAGGCACCTCTTGCTGCGGCGACGATGGGTCGCCCCCCGCCGGACGCCCCGTGGCCTGGTGAGCCGGATCCACGGCTACGAGGAGCGGTGGACAGCCTCCTACCTAGCCGGGTTGTGCCGGCAGGCGGGTCTCGAGGAGCTGGAATCCTACAGCGTCTACCGGGCCTGCGCGGCCGAACTGGGCGCCGTCGCCTGCCGCGCCTGGCCCTGGCTGGAGCGGCAGGCGACGGAACTCCCCGCCCGCAGGGGACTGATCCTGGTCTACGCGGGGCGCAAGCTCACCGGCCCCAGATCTGCCTGAAGCGTTCGCTTTGCGGTATCGGCTGGCGGATCAGCCAGACTACAATGTCGTCGTCTTCGTAGTAGACCTCGATGTTCTGGTGCGCCGAGGCGTAGACGGCCACCCACTCCAGCAGGCGCCGCTCCTCATCCAACCGCCGGGGAACGATCGCCTCGGCCTCGGGCAGCGGCACGTGATAGGGCACGCGCTCATGGAAAAGGAAGATCCACTCGTGGTCCAGCGGTTCGGATGCGCCGGGCCCCCGGTACACCAGTTCCTCGGCTGCGGGATCGACTCGCTCCAGGAAGTCGCCCACCATCAGGTGCCAGCCACGCCCATAGGCCAGGGCGTAGCCCTCCTCGTCGGAGACCATCAGCCAGGTCGCCGGGCGGTGCTCGCGGGAGATGCGCAGGTACTGCTCGACCCCCGCGTTGTACTGCATCTTATAGGGATCCGCGGGCACCGGGGCGGCCCACCAGGCCCCGGCGACGATCACCGTCGCCGTTGTCACGGCCCACAGGGTGCGCCACCAGCCTCGCCCCAGACCGGCCAGAGCGCCCCAGGCCACCCCGGCGGACAGGGCCATGGCCAGCGCCAGGAACTCGCCCGAGCGGGTGATCAGGGCGGCTCTACTGACGCCAAAGCGGGGAGCCTGGTCGATGGCGAAAGAACCGAGGACGATGAAAGCGGTACAGAGCCCCGCGCTGACCGCCTCCCTGCCCCGCCGCGCCGCCAGTCCCAGCACGATGGCCAGAAACGGCAGAGCCGAGGCCACCACCATGGGGAGGGTGATAGGGCGGACCCACTGCATCTGCTCGGCCATGAAGGCCGTTACACCTTCGTGGATGCGGCCACCGAGCGCGAGCCCGACCAGCACCGGCAGGGCCGCCACGACGGCGGCCGCCCCGGCTGCGCCGGCCAGGATAAGGAAACGCCCGAAGGGCCTGGGACGGGTGAGGAGCACGGCGGCGGCGGCCGCCGCCATCCCCAGCCCGGTGAAGAGCGCTATCAGGCTGTGGACCAATCCCGTGATGCTGAGGCTGGCGAAAGCGATGAGCAGAGGTCCACGCCTTCCCGTCTCAAGGTAGCGCCACGTGAACACCGTGGCCGGTAGCAGGAACACCAGCGCGAATTCCTGCGAGTTCGTCGCCGCCTGGCGCACGAACTCACACGGCAGGAAGGAAGCCCCGATGCCGTAGACTGCCGCGGCGACCAGGCCTCCCGCCGGCTGGCCGCTGAGCACCCGGGCAGCGAAGTAAAGCCCGAAGACGGCCAGCAGGGAGTTCAGCGGGCCCGTGAACTTCAGCACGCCCAGGGGATCAACGGCGGCGAACTTGGCCAGGGTTGAGAGGTAGATGTGGAACCCGTGAGGGTATATGCCGTCGTGGAACACGAGCCGGTTGGTTATGTACTTCATCCAGGCCAGGGTCACGTAGGAGTCCGCCAACGGCGGCGCGGCGTTCACGATGCCGTCATAGAAGCGCAGGTACGCGGCGAGACCAAACACGAACAGGAAGCTGATGCTCATCACCCGGGTAGCCCCGTCGGTCCAGAACCCGGCCCAGAAGGCACGGGCCCGGCGGATCTCATCGCGGCAGAGCTTGAGGAACCGCCGGCCGGCGCGAGGACTTCGATCCAGGAGTTCGTAGAGATCGGGGGCTGTCGGGTCATCCTGAGGGGGGCGTGACCGGGGCCGCCGCCAGTACCAGACCAGCATGTAGATAGCGGCGAGGGACAGGACCTCATATAGCCTGAGGGCCGCCAAGGGGTACACGGCCAGTATGTGGAGGACCACACTCAAGGTCCAGAAACCGTAGAAAGCTTCGAAACGGTCGTTCCACCAGCCGGCCCCGAGGAGAACGCGGGGGACGATCATGTAGAGCACCGCGAAGGACAGGATCAGGCGGAGAGTCCAGTAGACCGCAAGGGCCGGTCCAAAGACCACCTGTTTACCCTCCTGACGGCCCTTGATGGCGCCGTGACGCCGGGATCACATCCGTACGGGGGTGAGCTTCGGCAGCCGGACAGGCGACTCCTCTTCACCTGCGCCTCGCGCAGGCGGACGCCGTCCAATGGACGAGCTTTGAAAAAAATCTGGCTAGGCAGGAGGATTCTTGCAGGATATGTAGAACAGAGGTTTGTCATTGCAGGTCCGGGTTGATTACCCCGGTGTCCAGGTGGCCCGAGATACCGTCATGGTGCGGGCGCGCCGCAGCTTGGCAGGCGTTCGCGGCATGGTGGTTGTCGCACTTAGAGAACGTGGAGGGTCCTGAACTGAGTCGACTCCGGGTCATGCTCACAACCGAAGGGACCTACCCGTTCCACCGCGGCGGGGTGAGCACTTGGTGCGACGCCCTGGTCAGGCGGATGGAAGAGGTCGACTTTGTCGTATACGCTCTCCTCATGAACCCCTTCGTCCGGCAGAAGTACGAGCTGCCGGCCAATACCCTGCTTCGCACGACACCCCTCTGGGGAACCGAAGAACCTCTTGAGCACCTGGTTGAGGTTCCTTTCGCCCAGATCTACGCGGCCAAGCGCCGTACCACTGATGATGTCATCCGGGCGGAGTTCCTGCCGCTGCTCGAGCCCCTGCTGGAGGCCATCCTTGAGGGAGGCGAGGGCAGCGGGCTGCAGCTGGGTAAGACGCTTCACTCCTTGTACCAGTACTTCCGCGAGTACGACTACAAGGCCACCTTCAAATCGGCGGCGGCATGGCATCTCTTTCGGGAGAGGCTAGCCCGGCGCCCGTCTCGCAACGGTAGGCTGCCAGCCAGCGTCTTCGACGCCGCGCAGGCCCTGGGGTGGGTGTACCGGTTCCTGCTGACGGTGGCCAACCCGGTTCCCGAGGTCGAGGTGACCCACTCCGCCGCGGCGGCGATCTGCGGTCTGCCGTGTGTAATATCAAAGCTGGAGCGGGGTACGCCCTACCTCCTGACCGAGCACGGCGTGTACCTCAGGGAGCAGTACATAGCGCTGAACCGGCGGCGGGACATGTCCTCGTACTCCAAGGACTTCTTGCTCAGTCTGGTAACTGCCGTTGCCCGCACGAGCTACGAGAACGCCGACCAGATCTCCCCGGTGTGCGCTTTCAACACCCGGTGGGAACGAGCGTTCGGTGTCCGGCCGGACAAGATCCGGGTTATCTACAACGGGGTGGACCCGGCCGTGTTCGCCCGCACCCCGGTGGTTCCCGAGGTCCGGAGCACCCCCACGGTGGTCATGGTGGCCCGCATCGACCCCATCAAGGACGTTGAGAGTGTGATCCGGGCCGCCCGCACGGTACGCGAACACATGCCGGAGGTCAAGTTCCTCATTTACGGCGGAGTGGCCGTGCCCGAGTACTACCAGCGGTGCTTGGAGTTGCGGGCCGAACTCGGCCTGGATAGCACGGTCATCTTCGCCGGGCATACCGAAGACGTGGCGGCGGCTTACCGTTCGGGTGACGTCGTCGTGCTGGCCAGTATATCCGAGGGATTCCCGTACTCGGTGGTCGAGGCCATGATGTCAGGCAAGGCGGTGGTCGCCACCGACGTCGGTGGGGTGAAGGAAGCCCTCTCCGATTGCGGCCTACTTGTCCCGCCACGACGGCCGGACCAACTGGCGTCGGGGATTCTCCGGTTGCTGAAGGACAGCTCGCTCCGGCAGAGCCTCGGGCAGGAGGCCAGGGAGCGAGCCCTGACCTATTTCACGGTCGCCAGGTTCCTCGAGCAGTATCTGGAGAGCTACATAGACCTCTACGAGCTGAGCGGGAAGCGCCCGGCCGCCGAACTGGCTAGAGACCGCCAGTACCTGCTGTCCGAGCGCGGCTACGCCCTCCTCGAACTCGGCCTCCGGCAGGAAGCCTTGGAGCAGTTCCAGCTGGCGGTGGAGGCTGATCCGGGCAGCGTAGCGACGCCGGTGCTGCTACTGGAGAAAGCTCGCATATACCTGGCCATCGGGCAGTTGAACGAAGCGGTGAATGAGATGGAGAAGGCGGAGGTCTTGACTGCCGTGCTGGAGAACCCGGAGAGCGCGGTAGCCTGACGTCGCCGGGAGATGGGAAGCTATGGTTGAGACAGCCAGGCCACAATTCGGGACCGCCTTCCGGGGCTACCGCCCGGCGGAAGTCCACGCTTACATCGAGAGCATGCTCGTGCGGTTCCGGCAGGAGCAGCAGGAGCTGGCGGCGAAGCTTGACGGTCTTCAGGGGGAGAGGGAGAGCGTCCTCCGGGATCTTGAGGCGACCCGGAGCGCTCTTGCCGATCGCGAGAGGTCCGAGAAGATGATCGCCGAAGTACTGATCGAAGCCCAGCAACGGGCGCAGGAGATCTTGGTACAGGCCGAGGCTCAGGCCGAAGAGGCAAGGCGAAAGGTGGCGGCCGATGTGGCCGCGAGCCGTGCCGAGCTAAACCGTATCCGGGTCGAGATCACGCAGTTCCACCGTGATTTCTCAAAGATGGTTGAGAGCTACCAGGGTTCGGCCGGGCCGCCGGATCTGCAGGCGACTCTGGAGAAGCTTCGCCGGGTGGCCGATTGAGGGGTAGCAGGAGACGATGAGGGCTGGCGCCGAGCCAATCTATGCCGGTGGGCGACACATGAGCCGCCGCCTGGAGCGGAGCGGTCGGCGCTTGGGCTTTGGCTACCGCCGGGATGCCGTGGAGCGGTACCTGGCCGAACTGGATGCACACCATGACTCCAGCATCGCCCATCTCCGGTCCGTCCTCAAGCAGACCGCCCAGGCGTTGACGGCGACAGCCAAGGAGTTGCGGGCCGAACGGGCCCAGCTCAAGGCCAAGGAAGGCCGCCAGCAAGCGGTGGCCGCGGCGCTCACTGAAGCGCAGCGCCTCGCGGCCGACATCGTGAGCCGGGCCGAGCGTACAGCGGCTATGCGGCTGGCTCAACTCCCCAATCTCCTCGCCGAGGACCGCCGCACACTGGCCCTGCTCAAGACGGAGACGTTGTCCGCCCGGGAAGAGCTCAAGCGCCTCCTGGACAGCGCGCTGACGGCGGTCGCCACGTCCGGACCGGCTACCGAAGACTTGATCGATTCCCGGCTCGCGGCGCGGATCTTGCCCGAGCACGAGAAGACCCGCGCGCTGGTCGCCCTGGGAGCCGACGGGCTGCTCAGGATCGGCCTGCTCGGGCCAAGCTTGAAGGCCACCACCCAGTCCGGCGCGGTTGTCGGCTGGATAACCCGGTACGTCATCGAGCGCGACTCGGGCGTGCTGATCGGGTACGAAGTGGGACGCACGGAGATGCCCGGTGTTGTGCCGGCGGGGTCGGTCATCCCGGCCACCAAGGTCCTGGCCGTGACACCGGAGTCACTGCTGGTTCCCAACGACGTAGGGAACAGCCTGGTTGCCACCTCTCTTGTCGCCGGCGAGCCGTTGCCGGTTAGCCAGGCGCCGTCCCCGGCTCCTCTCCCCAGGGACGAGCGGCAGTTGACTGCCGAGTCGCGCCAGCGCCAGATGACGTACATCGTGGGCAAGGTCGCGGGACGCGATTTGGTAACGCCTGACGGTGCCGTCATCGTGGGCAAGGGCGCCCGCATAACGCCGGAGATAGTCGAGGCGGCGCGCGAGGCCGCGCTCCTGCCCGAACTGATCGTGCACATGACCCTTCCCACCCTTCCCGCCACCGGAGAAGCCCGGGAGACCGGCTGAACATGAGCGTCCGCTCTGACGCTGGCCTCGACGCAATCCTCAGCGAACTGGCCGCGACGAGCCACAGCGCCCGGGACCACCTCGAGATAGCCGCCGTTCTGGAGAGCATGGGCTGGACCGATCAGCAAGCCGCCGACATGGGATATGATTCTGTCTTCCACCTGGCCGACGTGGTCTACGGGCTCACCCGGGCCCCGGCACAGGTCAGCACCTTCATCCCGTTGCCCCAGCGATCCCGCCTCGAGGCGGCCATGGTCACCCTTCGCAGCTTCCTCCGGGGCAGCATGTTCGCCCTGCCCATGCTCATCTCGGTCGGCGCTTTCTTCATGCTCGGATACTCTCTGTGGGCCTCTCTGTACCTCTCGGTGGAGTTGACCACGGCGGCGGTCCTGGGAACGATATTGAGCTTCGTGGTCACCGGAGGTTTCACCCAGGCCATCGCCAGGCGCGGGATGATGTACCTGGCGCAGGACGAGTACAACCTCGCTCGCCGCGTCTCTTTCAGCCTGGTGCGGATGGGCCTGATCGTGGCATTGCTGGCAGGTGTGGCGGTCTGCTTCATAAGCATTGCCTTTGACATCTTCCCGATCCGGATGCTGAGCGTTCTCCTGATCTACTACTTCTTCCTCTCCGCCGTGTGGCTCTCCGTCACCATCTTCTACATGCTGCAGCAGGAGCGCATGTATACCTTCATCATGACCGCCGGCATCGTGGCGGTGGTCCTGCTGCACGAGGTGGCCCGCCTGGACATCATCCGGGCCCAGATGGTCGCCCTCGGCTCGGTGGCCCTGGTCTCCTTCCTGGTGGCCCTGAGGCTTTTCATCAAGGCCGAACGCCGGCACGCGGGGGAGTCGGAGGTCGCCCTCCCCCGGTGGTCCATAGTGGTATATACTTCCCTCCCCTTCTTTGGCTACGGGTTCCTCCTGTTCAGCTTCCTCTTCATCGATCGCCTGATCGCCTGGTCGGCAGTCTCGGAGTACATGCCTTACTTCATCTGGTTCCGCGGCGAGTACGAGCTTGGACACGACTTCGGCCTGGTCACTCTGGTACTGCCCCTGGGCATGGTGGAGACCATCATCGTCAGCTCGGTGGAACGGTTGCGCTATCTGCAGTCGCGCTACGACGTGGAACAGCCCCAGGCTTTCCGGGCCGCTTTTCTCGGCCACTACCGCGCCCAGCTGCGCAACTATCTGGTGGCGGTTGGGGTAAACGGCCTACTGGTTGTGGTGATTGCCGGGTTGGTGTTCGCCCGTTACCCGGCGACCCGCCTCTCACCGGCAGGTTCCTTCGTCTTCCATTGCACCGTGGTAGGCTACGCCTTGATTGCCGGAGGCCTCATCAACGCTCTCTTCATGTTCTGCCTCTCGCAGCCCCTGCCCGTCTTGCGCTGCTTCACCACCGCAACGTTAGTCAATATCAGCGTTGCCTTCGTCCTGAGTCGCATGATCAGCTACGAGTGGGCCGTTCTCGGCATGGTCGCGGGAGCGGGGGTCTTCCTGGTGACGTCCACCCGGGCAGCCCTGGGGCTCCTGTCGGAACTCGACTACTACGTGTACTACCCGGTGTAGGAGGTGCGGCGGGTGCCGGGTTCGTCGCCGCCGGAGGGGCCGCCTCCGGGGAGCAACAACACCGGATGTCTTCTGCTGCTGGCTCTGCTGTTCTTGCTGAACCTGGCTCTCGTGCTCTTGGCAAGGAGTTCGCGTTAACCAGGGAGGAAGGCTTTAGTGGGTCTTGCCTGGACGGTGATCTCCGGCCTGAAAGTAATCGTTTTCTTCTTCGCCGTCTATGTCTACCTGCCCTGGCGGAGCCTATCCTTCAGGACCGACGAGAGTTGGCCGGACCGCTTCTTCATATCGCTGACGGTGATGGTCGCACTGGTGATCGCGGGCGTACACGCATTCGTGTTTCTGCGCATCTACGATCCGATATCAGCGCTCGGAATGGTGGTAGCCCTCTGCCTCGCGTTGATTCACAACAATCGGACCCGGTTCACCCGCGACAAGGCCGTTGACGCCTTCGATAGTCTCCTGATCGCCCTGTTCAATGCCAGTGAGGATCCCCGAGGGCTGTATACCCGCCTCACTTACGTTGTGAGACAGGGGCTATCCGCTGTCTGGACACGCGTCAAGCACTCCGCCAGCTCTCTGGCCTCCCCTCACAACGCCGTTGTTGTGGCTGCTCTGGTCGTACCCGTCTACCTTCGTGGCTATCACGCGCTCACCAGGGCTTGGCTGGGTGAAGGCGACCCCTACGTCCACCTCGCCTGGACGAAGTACCTGGGAATGGGCCGTATCTACCAGGATGGCGTCTACCCTTACGGTTTCCATGCCTTTCTCTCGATGCTGGACAAGATCACCTTCCTTGACCCCTACTGGGTTCTGCGCTTCGCTGGGCCTCTAGCCGGCATCCTGATGGTCGCCTCCGTCGGTTATCTGGTGTACCGGGCCAGCGGTAGTGCCGCCGCAGCCGCCCTGGGGGTGTTCTTCTACGGCGTCGGCTTCGGGCTGCCCACCGGCCAGTGGCGCCAGTTGAGCGCGTTCCCGCAGGAGTTCGCATCGATCTTCTTCCTGCCCGGCTTGGTCTTCTTCATCGACTACATCGCGAGACGCGACCCTCGTTATCTGTACGTCTTCCTTTGCTGCTACTTCATCGCCCTGTCCAGCCACCCCTACGTGGCCCTGCCTATCGTGCTGGGAGCCCTTTTCGCCTGGCTGGTTGCCCTGTCCATGCGACAGGTTACCTTACGGGATGTCGTGCCGGTGCTGACAGGAGGATTGCTGGCCACCGCCGCAGGCCTGTTGCCACTCGCCATTGGCCGGCTGTTCACCCCGCGATTCCATTCCCTCGGGTGGGCGGCATCAGTGGTCAGCGTCACCTTCACGCCCGGCTTGGACGCGTTCACCCGTCTCGTCGCGAAGCAGGCGCCCGCGGTGAAGCTCAGCCTCTACGGGGCCTTTGCCGCCGCGTCGATGGGACTGGGCGCCATACTACTCAGGCGTCGTTTGCGCTGGTGGCCTCTGGCCGCCTGGGGCCTGCTCTCGCTCGTCCTATTCGTCGCCGCCGAAGCCGGCAGTCTGGGGCTGCCACGGCTCATGGAGGCCATACGCACCCGGGCGCTCTTCTCCATGATAGCCGCCGCTATGCCGGCGGCCGTTCTGGGCCTTGTTAGCGTGCGGGCCGAGCGCCAGGATGGCTGGGCCGGGAAGGTGCCAGCCATCCTGGCGGCGGGCTTGATGGTCTTCCTGGTGGTCTGGGCACAGCCGGCACCCCCCTCCGGCTATCAAGTGGAGTATGATGAGGCCGTCGAGTGCTACCTCCGGATCCGTCACCAGTTTCCTGCCCTGGAGTGGACCCTGGTCGCCCCGGTTGAGCAGTACCAGCAGGCTCTCCTGCGCGGGTACCACTACGAGATCGTGCGCTTCGTCGAGGACTTCACGGTCGAAGAGGTGGGCAACCCCAGGTTCAAACTGCCCATCCCCACCCCCCACGTCTTTGTCTACATCGAGAAGATCCCCTTCGGCCGCAATACCGCGTTCGGCCCCCTCGTACTCGCGCCTCTTCTCCCGGAGGACGCTGAGCAGTACCTCCCGCCGGTGGACGACATCCAGGATCCCACCGAGTACTTCTACCGCAATCGTGACCGGCGGGCCACCGTCATGGCCCGCGCGCTCCAACTGGTCGAAGCCTACGCGGCGACCCATCCGGGGGTGTCCATCTTCTTCGAGAACGAGCGCCTGCGGGTGTACCACATCCAGCACAAGCCCGTGATCACCGGGGAGAGATGAAGCTATGAAGAGGGTTCTGATCATGCCGCAGTTCAACGAGGCCCATAACATCCTGGCCGTGCTGGAGGGCGCCATGGCCCACGTCGACCACATCGTGGTGGTCGACGACGGCTCGACGGACGGGTCGGGAGCCCTGCTACGGCAATGGCAGTCCGTCCACCCCCACGCGTTCACCCTGATCACCCTGGAGCAGAACCGCGGCATGTCGGGCGCCCTGCTGGTGGGTTTCAGCCATGTCAACCGCCTGCTGCGGCTGGGTCTCCTCAGGGGGGAGGACGTCATCGTCAACATAGACGCCGATGGCCAGCATCGCCCGGAGGAGATCGGGAGCGCCGTCGACCTGCTGGTCACAGGTGGTTACGATGTGGCCCTGGGCCGTCGCGATCTCTCCGGTTATCCCCGCCTTAAACAGTTGGGCAACCGGTTCTTGTCCTGGTGGGCCTCGTTTCTCACCGGATTCGCCTATCACGACGTGGAGTGCGGCTTCCGCTTGATGCGGGCGAGGGTGGTACCGCAGTTCCTCAGGTATTTCTCGGGGCGCAAGTACGGCTGTGCCCAGGAGATCGGCGTGATCACGGCCCTCTTGCGGCTGTCGGTCAGCAACGACTTGCCCACCAAGATCAACTACTACCGGCACGGCGCCAGGATAACGGACGGGTTCGTGAACATGTCCATGGGTGCCCTGGCCTGGGCCAGGGTCAAGCTGGGAATGGCCAGTGACCTCGAGCACTTGGAGCAACGAGTGTTGACCGGTGCCAGGGTCCTCTGCGCGGTAGGGGGTGAACTGTCTGCCCCCTCGGGGACGGGTACTGGTCACTGACGGGCAGCAACGCAAGGCCCTGGCCGTGGTCCGGTCACTGGGCAGGCGGGGCTTGGCCTGTGACTGCGGCGAGGAGACCTTTTTCTCCACCACGCGGTTCTCGCGCCACGTGGCGATGGGCCTCGTCTACCCGTCGCCGACCGGCACGCCGGAGCGTTTCTACGCCTGGCTGCGGGAGCGTCTCAAGGGCGGGCGCTACGCCGTGCTCTACCCCATGGATGACGGGACGACGGCGGTGGTTAGCCGCCATCTCGAAGAGATCCGGGCATTGGTCCGAGTACCCTTTCCCCCACCCCCGTCGTTTGACCGCGCCGCCGACAAGGGCCTGGCCGTGGAGGCGGCTGCGGCCGCCGGCCTGCGTGTCCCCCGGAGCGCGGTCGTGGCCGCAGCGGAAGAACTCGTCCCTGCGGCGGCAAGCATCGGTTATCCACTGGTGATGAGGCCCAGACGCGGCTCCGGCGGGCGGGGAGTTGTCGTCGTACAGGATGAGGAGGAACTGCGGCTGTCCTATTGCCAGTTGGCCGCTCTGGATGCCAGTCCCCTGCTACAGGAATTCCTAGCCACCGGCGAGAAGTACGACGTATGCGTACTCATGAACGAGCGGTCGCAGCCAAGGGCGGTTTTTGTCCAGAAGGAACTGAGGCACTTCCCCCTCTTTGCGGGCACCAGCACCCTACAGGAGAGTGTGGCGCCCCGACCGGACCTGGTCGACATGAGCATTGCCCTCCTGGAGAAGCTCCACTGGCAGGGTGTGGCCGAGGTGGAATTCATGGTTGACCGCGACGGCAGGCCCTGGTTCATGGAGATCAACCCCCGCTTCTGGGCTTCACTACAGACGGCGATCAGCGCGGGAGTGGACTTCCCCTACCTCTACTACCAGTTGGCCACCGCCGGCGACTGCCCCACCGTGAGGGAGTACCGCACAGGCTTGCGCTGCCGCTGGCTGCTGCCCGGCGACATCTTCCACTTCGCCGCCAACCCTTCCCGATCGCGGCTCGACCCACCCTTCTGGTCGTTTCGAGCTCCAGACACGGTTGACGATATCATCTCCGCCGAGGATCCCGGACCGATCCTGGGCTTTGGGCTGGCCGCCCTACGGTACCTGTTCAGCATTCGCATGTGGCGCATGCTGCTGAGGAGGCAAGTCCGTGTCCGCCGTCGTAAACGCCCTGACGGTTGACGTCGAGGACTGGTACCACGTCCACACAATCGACATCCCCGTCTCCCGGTGGCAGGGGTGTGCCGACCGGGTGGGCGACACCACCCGCGAACTGCTGGCCGTCCTCTCCCGCCACGGGGTCAAGGGCACCTTCTTCGTCCTCGGGCACGTGGCCGACCGGCACCCGGCGCTGGTGCGGGAGATAGCCGGCGAGGGCCATGAGCTCGGTTCCCATGGTTACTGGCACCGGCTGGTCTACCGCCAGACGCCGGCCGAGTTCCGGGCTGACGTCCGCAAGGCCCGAGCCTGCCTGGAGGACGTCATAGCGGCGCCGGTCTTCTGGTACCGCGCCCCTTCGTGGTCCATCGGGCCTAAGAGCCTGTGGGCCTTGGAGATCCTCGAGGATGAGGGGTTCAAGTACGACTCCAGCATCTTCCCCGTCAAGACTCCCCTGTTTGGCGTCTCGGGAGTTCCCCACCACCCCTTCCGGCCCCGGGTCGGGGCCCGGGAACTGGCGCTCTGGGAGTTGCCTCCCCCCCCGCTACGCCTCGGAGGCATCAACATCCCTTTCACCGGCGGCATGTTCATGAGGCTCTGCCCGCACCGGTTGCTTCTGTCAGGCATTCGCCGGCTCAATGCCACCGGCAGGCCGGCCCTTGTCTACGTGCATCCCTGGGAACTTCAGCGGCTACCGGTCAGCAGCGGAGCCAAGTGGCGCCGCTGGTTGCAGGAAGTCAACGTTCATTCGGTTGAGGCCAAGCTGAACTCCGTTCTGCGGGAGTTTCTCTTCGCCCCCGCCGGCGAGGTCCTGGAGGCTCATCGACGGCAATGGCCCACCCGGGGACAGGAGTGATCGAGCGCGTTCCCGCCCGGTACGGGCGGCATGTCGGCACGGTGATCCTGGCCAACGCTGTGCTGGGTGTCGCCGCCGTCGCGCGGGAGGTTGTGCTGGCCGCCAACTGGGGCACTTCCCCCCTGGCCGACGCGTACCTTCTCGCGATGTACCTGCCCGACTTCGTGGGCCACCTGCTGGTTGGCTCGGTACTGCATCTGGCCGCCGTGCCCTTCCTGGCCCGGGCCGCTCACCAGTCCCTCGAGCACCTGGACCGGGCCTCCCGCCGCCTTATGGTGGAGGTTGCGGTGGTGATGGGCGTCTTCGCGGTGGCCTGTGGGATCGCCGCTCCGAGCCTGATCCGGCTGCTGGGGCCAGGCCTGACGCCAGCCATGCAGGGGCAGGCCGTCGCGTTCCTGCGCTGGATGCTCCCCGCACTCGTCTTCTACCCCCTCTACGGGCTGGGTTCGGGCCGGCACCTGGCCCGCGGTAGCTTCTGGCAGCCCGCCTGTGGCCCTGTCGTTCTGGCCACGACGGTGGTGGTAAGCCTGGCCGTGGCCGCCCGCACCGGCCGGTTGGAGTTGATGGGGCTGGGGCACGCCCTCGGCACTGCCGCCATGTGCGCCCTGCAGCTCGGCCGCTGGGTGGTCAGGCCCGGCCCGGCGATGGCCACCGCCGGCTTCCATCCCGCGCCGGTCTACCGCGCCGCCCTGCCCCTGGGGCTGGCCGTGGTGGCCGGGCAGTTCGCGGTCGGCGTGGAACGGGCTGTTGCCTCGGGGCTGGGAGCGGGGACTATCGCCGCCCTCAACTACGCCGTGAAGGTGGTCAACTTCCCCCTCTGGATCTTCGTGACCGCCATCACCACGGTAACCTTTGCGGAGCTCTCACAGCATGCGGCCGACGGTGATCGTCCCGGCGCTATCCGGCGAACGCTCGCCGCTCTCAGATTGGTGCTCTTCGTCTCCACTCCCCTGGCCGTGGCCACCTTCTTCCTCCGCCGCCAGGTACTCGCCGTGCTGTTCGGCTACGGAGCCTTTGACGCGGCCGCCGTGGCCATCTCGGCGAGGGTCCTGGCGGGATACGCCCTCTTCGTCCCCGCCGGAGCGATCGTCTTCATCCTCTCACGCTCGTTCCACGCCCGCAGCGAGTTCCGGGTGCCCTTGCGGGCAGCCGTCGCGGGGGCGGGACTAATGGCCGCCCTGCTCGTGACGATGCCTGCCCGCCTGGGCCCCGCCGCCCTGGGATGGGCCGCGACCGGCGGCGCCTGGCTCCACGCGGGCGTGCTGGGCCTGGTTGCCCGTTCCCAGTTGGATGTCACCTGGCAGCGGCTAGGGCGGGGCTCGGCGCAACTCCTGGTGGCCGTTCTGCCGCCGGCGCTGGTGGCCTGGCTGGCCGCCCGGTTCGTCGGCGACGCCTGGCTGGTGGCGCCGGTTCTGGCCCGGGCGATGGGAGCAGGGCTGGTTGCAGTCACGGTATCCGCGGCCTACATAGCCGGTTGCGCGTTGAGCGGGATACGCTGGCCAGAGGAGTTCTCGCTGCTGGGGAAGTCTGCCCTACAGCCCGGGCAGGCACACCGCAGCCACCCCGTGGGGAGGGCGGGTTCATGAGCTACGTCACGGTACCGGCACTCCTGGCGGGAGGGCTTCTGATCGCCCTGATCATGTGTGTCGTGCTGCGCCACCAGGCTCAAGCTGCTCGCCGCCGTACCGAACTACACCGCCGCTGTCTCGACCTTCTTGATCCTGACCTCCGCTCGGAGGCGGTGGCCACCGGGATCCTGGAGGTGGTGGCCGGGATCGTGCAGGCCCCCGGTTACTATCTGTACCTGGCCGACGATTCCGGCGATTTCCTGCTGGCAGGAGCCAAGGTATCCGCCAAGGGCATACCGGTGGGCCCCGATTATAGCGGCCTGGTGCAAGGTTTCCCCGACTACGAGCCACCCCTGAGCCTGCAGCCGGGCCGGCTGGCGGTCACCGGACCCCACCTGCTGACGATCACTCTGGCCCGAAAGACAGGCCAGACCGACGGGCTTATTCGATTGGGTCCTTTTCTCCGCCGGGGCCGCCCTTCATCGCTCGGGTTGCTCGAGGAGCTTGCCCCCGTCCTGGCCGGGGTTATCGCGGTTCCCCGCGCAGCCGCAACCGTGCGCCAGGAGATTGCGGTCTCCTCCAGCCGGGCCCGTGCCCACGGTGCCGCGGCCCGGCTGGCTTTCAGTATCGAGGAGGTCATGGCCACTCTGGTTCGGCTGGGCCTGCGACTGCTCAGGGCTGATACCGGGTTGCTGGTCAGCCTCGCCGGCCCCACTCTCAAGGCCAGCGTGGGCACATCGGGCGAGCCAACCGAGGCAGCCCTCCGTCAACTGCTGACCCTGACTCCCGGTTCCGCCCCGACCACCCTTGCCCCCGGGGTTCAGCTAGCCCTCGGCCTGTCCGGACATGTGGTGGCCTTCGGTGTCGGGGACGACGCCAGGCTCTTCTACGCCCTTCCCAACCCGGGGCCGGTTGGCGCCCATCTCCGGGCGGGGCTGGCCACGGTGACCCAGCACCTCTCGCTTGTGATGCGGCACGACGAGCTCTACTCCCGTGTCAGCCAGTCCTACCTGCACGCCCTGCAGGGGTTGGTGGACGTACTCGACTCGCGGGAGCCACATATGGTCGGGCACTCCCGCCTGGTAGCCAAGTGGGCGCGGGAGATCGCCCTGGAGCTAGACCTGCCGGCCGCAGAGGCCGCCCGCATTCACCAGGCGGGGCTCCTGCACGATGTGGGCATGCTCGCTCTGGACGAGGGTATTCTCTTCAAGGAAGGACAACTCTCCGACCAGGAACGCAAGGCAGTTCAGGCTCACCCGGACACGGGAGCGGCGATGCTCGAGGGAGTGCCTGACGGGGCCCTCCTGGCCCCCATGGTCCGGTTCCATCACGAACGCTGGGACGGCTGGGGATACCCGGATCGGCTGCGGGGCGAGGCCATACCGCTAGCGGCGAGGATCATAGCCCTGGCTGAGGTCTTCGTGGCCAAGTTCTCCCGCCGCCCTTACCGGCCGCCACTTCCCTTCGGCCGGGTGCTATCAGACATGGCGAATTCCGGCGGCAGCCACTTCGACCCCCAGGTGGTCCAGGCACTGCTGCGCCGGATCGAGCTTAAGCAGCGCCTGGCCCCGGAAGGTCGTTCGCTGGAGCCTTGCTGGGAGCTCAAGCAATGCCCTGTTTCGGTCAAGGAGGCGTGCCCCGCCGCCGCTTCCACCACCAATTGCTGGAGGGTGGCCCGCGTTCTGTGCCGAGCCCATGGCGACGAGGACTGCAGCGAGTGCATGGTATGGACGGAGCTGAAGACCCGCCCCCCCGGGGCGCGCTAGCCGGGATCGGCAGTTACGCCCTGTACTACGGGCGCGGCTACCTGGACTCCCTGGCCGCGTTCGACCTCGCCGTCTTGGAGCCACGGGCATGGATACCGGAGGACATTCACCTGCTGAGAGAACGCGGGACGAGGGTGCTCGCTTACATGAGCACCCTGGAGGTCGGCGTTGACGAGTTCAATCCCTCCGGCGGTTACGAACTCCTTCATGTCGAAGGTCAACCCCTCCTGAACCACGTCTACAACAACTTGCTTCTCGTGCCTTCCCGCCACCGCAGCGAAACCCTCGCCGCCCAAGCCCAGCGGTTGATCCGTGACTACGACGGGGTGTTCCTCGACACCCTGGGAGCGGTGGAAGACGAACGGATCCCGCCTGACCGGCGCCTGGAACTGGCCATCGGTGCCGGTCACCTGGTCCGGCAACTCCGGAGTGCTTGTCCAGGCGCCGTGATCGTGCAGAACATGGGGATCTGGGGAGTGCACCGCTTTACCCGGAACTACGTGGACGGACTCTGCTGGGAGTCGTTCCCGGCGTCCCTCAGTTCGGCGCCGGCGTGGCTGGACGCAAAGGCCGGAGAGCTGGCGGCCTGGTCCGCCGGGACCGCCCGGCGTATCCTGCTCCTAGTTCAGGATGGCCCCCTGGCCGACGACGAGTGGTTGAGTTCCTGGGCTAGCTCCCGGGGCTGGCCGGTATACCTGGCACCGGGAGACTACACTACCGGGATCGGCCGTAGTCTACCGGCCCGCGGCCAGCAGTGAGGCTGAGCCCAAGCCGTCAGAGCGTCGCCCTCAGGTCCCTCAGGCGGTCCTCCCCCTCCCCGCCGGTCAAGTCTAGCCAGGTGGTTACCTCCCCTGTCTCGCCATCAACGCGGTAGATCGCTTTCGGAGGCTGCCCGCTCTCGACCCCACCCACCAGGAAAACGTGGCGGCCGCCGGCCGACCAGGCTACCTGGTTGCCCGCCACCGGGTCAACCCAGGCGATCTCTCCTGTGCCCGCGACAAGGACACCGCTCCCGGCTTCGTAGACACTGACCGCCGCCAGGTCCGAACCGTGCCGCCGGTGCACGACGGCCAGGCGCCCGCCGTCGGGCGACCAGAGGGCAGCGGTCACGCCAGCCCCGTACCGCCCGACCTCCACCCGCTCCCCCGTCGCCAGATCGGCGATCTCGACCCGCCAGGGCCTGATCGCCGTGGAATACGCCACCCGCCGACCCTCCGGGTGTACCGCCAGGCCATCCGCCAGGACCCCGGGAACCGCCAACCACTCCTCTCCCGATGTTACCCAGTGCAGGTAGATGTCCCAGGTCATGGGCCGGCAGCTGCCGACAAAGGCCAGGGGGCCCCCAGGCAGCCAGGCAACCCTCCCCGGCCCATAGCTGAACCTGGCCACCGTGGCCAGGTGACCGCAGTAGCTGCCGTCCACGGCCGCCAGGGCGATCCGCCCCTCAAGCCCCCCACCCGTCTCGACCAGGCAGGGAATGGCCAGGAAAGTGGCGTCCAGCGACCACACCGCCCCACCGGCGGCGGCGAACGGCGGCAAGGCAAGCCTGACCGCCGTGCTCTGACCGAGGTCGTGCACCCAGTAGCGCGGCTCCCCTCCATCACCGAGCCTGCGAGTCACCAGCCGATTGCCGTCCGGTGAGAGCGCCAGGTGAGTATCGCGTCCGGCGACGGCGAACTCGCCACTCAAGCGCAAGGGGCCTTCCGGGGCTGCGGCGTGGACCAGCATGGGGGGACTCCCTCGGGATCCAGCCTCGGCGACAGGGGCTCGCAGCGCACTCAATGCCGCCATCCTGCACCCGTCTAGGGTATGCGGGGTCAGGGTGGGGAAATGACGCGGGATCTGCGGAAAGCGGTACTCCTGGCGACTCCTCTAGGGCCGCCCCATTTCCTCCCTGATTACATCCAGTATCCTCTGCACCGCGTCATCGGAGTGATAGGGCATCACCTGGGCCAAGTACGCGGCCCGGTTGGGGCACCCCTCAAGTCGCAGCGCATCCTCCAGCGCCTGCTCCAGTCGATCCAGGTCTCGGAGTTCATAGGCCACCCCCAGGGACGCCGCAGGCACGTCTTCGGGCAGCAACCCCAGGGAGGGGCCGACGATGGGGCGGTTCATAGCCACCGCCTCCAGGACCACCGTGGTGTTCCAGGCCATGACCACACTGGCGGCTTCGAGAAGGGGGCTCAGGGGCTCGCGCTGCAGTACGCGTAGGTTGGGGAGGGTCTTCGCCGTTCGGAAGTGTGCTCGGCGCGCGTAGGGATGTAGTTTCACGGTGAAAGTCCAAGAGGGCTTTCGTTCTGCAAGCTCCTGTAAAGTCTGAAAGACGCGGGCGTTGACCGACTCCAATAGAACGCCTTGGCGGCTGGTCGGGACGCCAGGCGCCCACAGAATGTGGGGAGGTCCACCGGGCTGACCCCGGCGGCGAGGGAGGCTCGCTCGCGGGTTTCCGGTCACCACAAAACGGGTCCGTGGCTGACCCTGGGAGAGCACCATCCGTACGAAGTGATCTCCCCAAGCCGCCAAGACATCGGCGCTGACGTTCTTCACCTGATGCGGGTCCACGAATGCCCCATGCTGCACATGGACACTACGTGTGCCGTGTTGCCGACCTACCGAAATAGCCGCATACGGCTCGGGGGCCTGATCTTCGGCAACCAGCACCAATCTGTATTCCGACGCGGCGAACAGAGAGTCGAACCATTCTACCAGCGCAGCACGGCGCGGGAATTCCCATCGCACCTGGGCAGTGAGAAACCCCGCGAGGTGTTGGTACGGGTCGAATTCTCCGGGTGGCGCTTGCAGGCTCCTGACCCGCCCCCCACGGCGGCGGAACTCCGTTGCAAGGTAACGCCATTTGTCCATGCTGACGCCCGGATGATCTCCTAGGCCTGAGTGGTGCAGGCGGGCCAACCTTAGCTCAGACCGGCTCTCTGGTCCCACAGCTACTATGTCGAATGCCACTCCGCTGTCCTTGGCGGCACGCAAGACAGGGACTAGGGTGCGGGCATGGTTGACATGCGAGACCACTGCCAGAATGGGTACGTTCTTCCTGAGGGGGGAAGTGCCTCGGCTGCAGAATTCCAGCACCGACCAGCGCCACATGGTCCTCCACAAGTCCTGCCTCAATATGCGCCCCCACACTGGTCCTGGGTCTAGGCGAAAGCCCGGGAGCCGGTGCACGGGAGTCGAGTCCCCCAGTGCCAGCCGTGCGCTCTTGACCCATGGGCCCTGCGCGACCACGACGCTTGGGCGCCAGCGCCTGACTGCAGCGTGAACCACTTCAACTCTCCTTAGGGCCTGGTAGAACTCCTCATAGAACGTCGACCAGAAGTCCCCCAGCTCGTACTGGCCATATCGCCCGATCCCTTCAGGCCGATACCAGGTGCGGGACAAGTCATGGGCCCTCGCTCTCAGGCCGGCCCGGTCAGTCGTCAGTTCATCGACATAGTAGCTGCTGAGCCCACGCTGGGCACAGAGATCGTGGACCAAGTAATGGTCAGAGATGACGGCTGCTGGGTGCAGACGGCCACGGATCAAGGGCGACGGACTAGCGATGATAGCGATCACCTTGGCCACCGTCCTATCCGCTCTGGTTGCCGTGGCAGGTTTCCACACTCATGGTACCTGCACCTGCGCGCTGGTATGCTCCGTGGAGTCCGCATGACGCGCGAAGTGCAACTGCGCGCCGTTGTCCCCCAGTCCTCCGACTGCAATCAAGGATCTGCAACTCCGCGCCCTTTGCAGAGAGGAGGAATGGAACTGGTTGGAGAAAGAACCTCGCACCCCGCTAGAGCATGTCTTGGCCTAGACGGACACTTGTGAGTGGGTGAAGAGATGAACCTGAACGGGGCTAATGTGCTGATCACAGGCGGTACGGGGTCCTTTGGGAGGAGATTCGTGGCTGTCCTACTCCGCGATCACCTGCCGAACAAGATCATCATCTTCAGCCGTGACGAGATGAAGCAGCAGGAGATGCGGGGAGACGGGTTTGATCAACCGCATCTGCGCTATTTCATCGGCGATGTCCGTGATAGAGACCGATTGCGGCGCGCAATGCAAGGGACAGATGTCGTGGTCCACGCAGCTGCGCTGAAACAAGTTCCCGCATGTGAGTACAACCCAGTTGAAGCAGTGCTGACTAATGTCATGGGAGCTAGGAACGTGATTGAGTCGGCCCTTGATGCCGGAGTCCAGAGGGTTGTCACCATCAGCACTGACAAGGCCGTCAACCCGGTCAACCTCTACGGAGCTACCAAGTTGGTGGCCGAGAAGCTGTTTGTCCAAGCGAATGCTTATAGCGGTGCTGGTCCGACACGTTTCAGCTGTGTGCGTTATGGGAATGTTGTGGGAAGCCGTGGAAGTGTGATCCCGCTCTTCATGGAGCAGCGGCGGAATGGCCTGATCACGGTTACGGATCCGCGCATGACCCGGTTCTGGATAACTCTAGAGCAAGGAGTGCGCTTCGTTATTGCCTGCCTCCAAAAAATGCACGGTGGAGAGGTGTTCGTGCCCAAGATCCCGAGCATGAAGATGATGGACTTGGCAAGCGCCGTAGCCCCGGATTGTGACGTGCAGTATGTTGGCATTCGGTCGGGGGAGAAGCTACATGAGGCGTTGATCTCGGAGGACGAAGCGCGACACACGGTCGAACTCGAGGGCATGTACGTCATCCAGCCGGTCCACCACTGGTGGCAAGTCAAGAACTGGGCTGACGGCAAGCCACTCCCCGACGGTTTTCGGTACTCGAGCGACGACAACACCCAGTGGCTTTCAGTCGCGGAACTGGGTTCCCTGGTGGAGGAGCTCACGTGAACAAACCTGGAGAGAGGTTGGCACTGCATGGCGGCCTGCCGACCCGGGAAGCTGCCTTGCCATATGGCAGGCAGTGTCTGGACGATGACGACATTGCTGCTGTCGTCAACGTCCTGCGCTCGGACTGGCTGACCTGCGGACCGAAAGTGGCAGAATTCGAACGGGGCTTTGCCGACTTCGTGGGAGCTGACGAGGCTGTCTCAGTAAGCAGTGGTACGGCCGCGCTACACGCAGCCATGTACGGGATGAGCATCGGACCTGGTGATGAGGTCATCGTTCCGGCCATGACTTTTGCTGCGAGTGCTAACGCCGTCGTATTCCAAGGCGCCACGCCGGTGTTTGCTGATGTAGACCCGGACACCTTGCTGCTCGGCCCCACTCAAGTCCTAGGGAAGATCACGCCTCGTACCAAGGCAATAATGGCCGTAGACTACGCCGGTCAGCCGTGCGAATATGATGCTTTGCGGGCCGTCGCGGACCGCTACGGCCTAGCTTTGATCGCCGACTCCTGCCATTCGCTTGGCGGTAGCTACAAGGGCCGCCCGGTCGGATCGCTGGCCGACGTGAGCGTCTTCAGTTTCCACCCGGTGAAGCATATTACGACCGGCGAAGGTGGCATGGTGACAACCAACGATGCTGCCTTAGCCAATCGTATGCGCTGCTTCCGCAATCACGGTATTACCGCAGACTTTCGTCAGCGTGAGCAGCAGGGCTCGTGGTTCTACGAGATCGTCGATCTCGGGTATAACTACCGTCTCACCGACTTCCAGTGCGTGCTAGGAATGAGCCAGCTGAGGAAGCTACCCGGCTGGGTTCGACGCCGCCAGCAGATCGCCCGGCAGTATGACGCAGCGTTTTCGGCCTGTCCTGTGATAAACCCACTGGGTGGACGTCAGGAGGTCTCTCATGCGTACCACCTCTATGTTGTCAGGCTCGATCTCTCCCGGCTGAACGCGACACGAGCCGAAGTCTTCGCTGCGCTCCGGGCCGAAGGTGTGGGCGTCAACGTCCACTACATCCCGGTGCATCTGCATCCGTTCTACCGCAACCGGTTCGGCACCGGCCCGGGGCTGTGTGAGGTGGCGGAGTCAGCCTACGAGCAGATCGTCACCCTACCTGTGTTCCCGGGCATGACCAACGCTGACGTGGCTGACGTGGTTTCCGGCCTTTGCAAGGTTGTCAGAGCTTGGGCGGCGGAAGAGCGAAGAGCCTGTCAACAGGGATGCAGCAGGTGTAACTGAGTTGAGGATCGTGGCGATCATCCAAGCACGAATGGGTAGCACCCGGCTGCCAGGCAAAGTGCTATTGGATCTGGCGGGGGAAACCGTTCTTGAGCGAGCCGTGAGCCGCACCCTTCGGACTCAAGACGTTGACGACGTAGTAGTTGCAACTTCCTTACACCCCAGTGACGACGTCATTGAGAGCTTGTGTGCCCACAACGGGTGGCATTGGTTTCGAGGCAGTCTAGAAGATGTGCTGGACCGTTATTACCACGCGGCGATGGCGTACAAAGCCGATGCCGTTGTTCGTGTCACATCGGACTGCCCGCTGATAGAGCCTGAGATCATCGGGCAAATAGTGAGGGAATTCCTTCACCTGCAGCCTGATGTTCACTATGCCTGCAATATCCTGCCCCGTCGCACGTTCCCCAGAGGACTGGACGCTGAGATCATGCGCTCAGACGTATTAGAGCGCGCTTGGCTTGACGATTCTAACCCGGCGTGGCGGGAGCATGTTACCCCGTATATTCAGAACCATACTGATCTCTTCCGGATCCACGGTGTCACGAATGAGGTGGATTACTCGCACATGCGCTGGACCGTGGATACACCTGAAGACTTGATCTTTGTGCGCCGGGTCTTCCAAGAGTTTGGCCATGCCGACTTCTCCTGGCGCGAGGTGTTGGCTCTCCTGGAGCAACACCCCGATTGGGCGGAGGTCAACCGCCACGTCCGACAGAAGCTCACCGACAGCCGAGAACTCGGCAGCTAGTTGCCGGGCGATTCGATGGAGTCGAGGATCATGGGGGCTGATGGCAGATGACGGCCGACAGGATCTCACTGACTGCTATGACCCTGGAGTACGCTGAAACCGTCCGCCAATGGCGGAACCAGGACTTACGGCCCTACCGGACCCCCTACCTGCTCACCAGGGAGATGCAGGAGCATTGGTATCTGAATTGCGTTTGCCGCCGCCAGAGCGATGATCGGTACTGGGCCGTACTGGACGGGGACCGGTTTGTAGGCATGGTCGGTCTAACGCGAATCGAGTGGGAAAATGCCTTGGCCGAGATCGCCCTCATAGTCGACCCCGACGCGGCCAGGCGGGGCTACGGGACGGAGGCCGTCAAGGCCATTCTCGCGCAGGCGTTTGATAACCTGGGGCTCCAAACGGTGTACGGCGAGTGCTACGAGTGCAATCCGGCCATTGAGTTCTGGCGGCGGGTGTGTCAGGAGCTCGGCGCCTATTCAACTGTGCTCCCGGCGCGGAAGCGGTGGGGAGGTCGGCTCTGGAACTCTCTCTACTTCAGCATCTCCTGCTGCAACCGAGCGCGGGCCGATGGCTGAGCCAGGGATCGGCAGGTTCATCGAGATCAACCGTAGACCGGTTGGACCTGACCATCCAGTCTATATAGTCGCTGAGATGTCAGCCAACCACAGGCAGGACTTCGAACAAGCTGTCCGCATTCTACATGCTGCCAAGAGAGCAGGAGCGGACGCCGTCAAGCTGCAGACCTATACGCCAGACACGCTTACTGTACAGGCCAGTCAGGAGCACTTCCGCATCACCGGAGGGACTCCGTGGGACGGTCGTACGCTTCATGAGCTTTACGGCGAGGCGTATACTCCATGGGAGTGGCACCCCCGTCTCAAGGCCATTGCCGCAGACCTGCGCCTTGACCTCTTCGCTACCGCGTTTGATATCACCGCAGTAGACTTCTTGGAGGAACAAGTGGGGGTCCCTGTACACAAGGTCTCGTCCTTCGAGATCGTTGACATCCCTCTCATAGAGCGTATGGCCCGCACGGGCAAGCCTCTCATCATCTCGACCGGGATGGCGACGCTCGCCGAAATAGAGGAGGCGGTTCGGGCGGCCCGCAAGTCCGGAACCGATCAAGTTGCCTTGTTGAAGTGCACCAGTGCCTATCCGGCCCCGCCCGAGGAGATGCACCTGCGCACGATCCCTCACCTGGGGGAGTCCTTCAGCGTTCCCGTGGGCGTTTCCGACCACACGCTGGACATCTCCGTACCGGTGGCCGCTGTGGCTCTGGGAGCCTGCATCGTCGAGAAACACTTCACACTATCACGGGACATTCCCGGCCCCGATAGTGCGTTTTCCCTGGAACCTCACGAGTTCCATGCAATGGTACAAGCTGTCCGAACCGTCGAGAAGGCGATAGGAGAGGTCCGCTATGGTGCAAGCGGGAGCGAAACAGGCAGTCGCGTTCTCCGCAAGTCCCTGTTCGTAGTCAGAGATACCCGGGCAGGGGAGAGATTTACCGGGACGAATGTACGCAGCATCCGACCGGGCTTCGGGCTTCACCCCCGCCATCTGGAAGAAGTGCTGGGGAGACGGGCGGCGCGGGACGTTCCTGCGGGGACCCCTCTGGCGTGGGACTTGCTGGACTGATCCGGTAATGCAACGCGGAACACCCCAGGCCCCCCCCTGGTCGCGTGGTTCCGCGGGACGGCACTCCTGCAGCCTCATGGAAGCCCACCGGACTCGGATGGGCACTGGTCGGAGACCGTGTGCGCCAGGAGGAAAACGGACCCAACCCGCGAACGAACGAAGGGCTTACCCAGGCGGAAAGAGGTGTCCCCCGTGAGCGATGACCTGTACCGCAGGCTGGCCCAAGCTCTGGACCACCTTCCGTACGGCTTCCCCGGCACCGACTCGGGCGTGGAGCTGGAAATCTTGAGGGTCATGTTCGCGCCCGACGAGGCGGAGATCGCCGGCCGCTTGTCCGAGGAATGGGAGACGGCTGCCCAGGTAGCCGCCCGGGCCGGTCTTGACGGGCGTGACGCCGAGGCCAAGCTCCGCCTGATGGCCATGAAGGGGCTGGTCAAGGCGGAGAAGCGTGAGGGCGAGCGCATGTTCTCGCTGAACCAGTTCATCGTGGGCAGTTGGGAAGCCACCATGTTCCGCCTCGAGGGCGACGTCGCCCACCGCATGGCCCATCTGACCGAGGAGTACGTGGCCGCTACCGGGGGGCTGGCCGGCATCATGACCCCGGCCCCGTCCATCCATCGCGTCGTGCCGGCCCGGGGTACGGTCAAGTCGGAGTGGATCCTCCCCTATGACGACGTCCGGGCTTTCCTGACCGACGCGCGGAGCTTCGTCCTCCGCGACTGCGTGTGCCGCAAACAGCACGACCTGCTGGAATCCCGCCGCTGCTCCTTCCCTCGCCGGTCGTGCCTGAGCTTCTCGCCCGCCGACAGGCCGGCCGGTCCGGATAGCATCTCCCGCGACGAGGCGCTGGCCTTCCTGGACGAAGCTCGTTCCATCGGCCTGGTGCACACTGTCAGCAACGTGGCCAAGGGCATCAACTATGTCTGCAACTGCTGCGGGTGCTGCTGCGGAATCCTCCGGGGGGTCGTTGAGTACGGCTTGAAGGACTCCGTCGCCCAGGCCAACTACTACTGCAGCGTGGACAAGGACGCCTGCGCGGGCTGCGGGGTGTGCGTGGATCGCTGCCAGGTCGGGGCCATCAGGTTGGAAGAGGAGTATGCGGTAGCGGATAAGGACAAGTGCGTCGGGTGCGGGCTCTGCGTGCCCACCTGCGCCACGGGGGCCGCCCAGCTAAGACTCAGACCGGATGCAGAACTGGTCAGGCCGCCGGAGGACCTCGGCGCCTGGGCCGCGCTGAGGAGGGCGAACCGGAACCTGGCGAAAGGTTAGCCGTCGACGCTTTCAGTCCGGAACATGATGTGCTGACCGGCCCCGGAGGCAGAAAGCCGTGATCCGTGAGAGATAGATGCTCCAGCGATCCATATCCGCCGAACAGAGAACAACCGCACACGACGCTTCCCCAAGACGAAACCGCTCCGGCGGCTCCATCCCCTGCCATGAGCCTGCTGCCGGAGCGGCATCTCCCTCTGGTCGGAGCGGTGGGATTTGAACCCACGGCCTCTTGAACCCCATTCAAGCGCGCTACCAAGCTGCGCCACGCCCCGAAACTCTCGCGACTCATTATAGCGCATTCGTGCGCCGGCTTCAACAAACCCCGGCGGCCGTGTTCGTCTTCAGGCTGTCTCCTCGCACGGCAGCAGGTGCAGCGCGTCGGGGTAGAAACTGGCCGTCAGTTTATCCCCGACGGTCAGCGACCAAGCCCGGACAACATGAGCCGTCAGGTAAGCGCTCACGGTGAGCGGCCCGGCCAAGGTCACCCGGTACAGTTGCCCCTCGAGAGCGACCGCCGTGACCTTGCCTCGAAACGAGTTCATGCCGTCGCCGGCCTCGTCGCCGCGGTGCAGGAGGACGTCTTCTGAGCGCAGGATGATGTCGACCAACCCCGACCGCTCGCGAACAGGCTCAAGGGCCAGAGTAATGCCGTTGACGGCCACGCAAGTTGCGCTGACGACCCTTCCCCTGCCAGCGCACTGGGCACCAAGGAAGCCGGCCAGCGACAGCGAGGCCGGCCGGCGGAGGACCTGTTCCGCCGGTCCCTCCTGCCGCAGGTAGCCTCCTTCAAGCACGGCGATACGGCCACCCAGGGATCGTGCTTCGCTCTGATCGTGGGTCACGAAGACCGCGGTCAAGCCTAGGCGCTCCAGGAGCCCCCCCAGGTCGCTCAGGAAAGCCTGCTTGGCGGGAGCATCCAGGTGTGTCGTGGGTTCGTCCAGGAACAGCACTTCCGGTTCTACGGCCAGGCACCGTGCCAACGCGACCTTCTGGGCCTCCCCGCCGGACAGCGCGGTGGCCGGCCGGTGCTTGAGGTCGGCTATGCCCAGCATGGCGAGTGACCGCTCGACGCGTCCGGCCACCTCGGCGGCTGGGAGGCCGCGGAGGCGAAGGCCGTAGGCCACGTTACGGTAGACCGTCCCCGCGAAAAGGAGGGGATCCTGGAACACCATGGTCATACTGCGCCTCTGTGCCAGCCGCTGCCCGGGTGTGGCGGGGAGTTCGCCGCTGAAGGCCACTTGGCCCCGGCCAGGCAGCTCCAGGAGAGCCATGATCCTGAGCAGGGTGCTCTTGCCCGAGCCATTCGGGCCCAGCAAGGTCACGGTGCCGCCGCGGGGAACGGCCAGATAAGGGATCTGGACGGCGAGCTTGGCCCCATAGCGGTGTTCGACGTCCTTCACTGCAATGGCCGCAGGCTCCAACGTCCAGTCCCCCCTTGCTGTAACATGGTGAGCAGCAGGTTGACGGCAAAGGAGAGACCCAGGAGGATCAGGCCCAGCGCGATGGCCGTCTCGAAACGTCCCATGCGGACCTCCATCACCGTTGCCGTGGTCAGCACCCGGGTGAGGCCTTTCAGATTGCCGCCCACGATCATCACGGCGCCGACCTCGGACAGGGCACCGCCGAAGCCGGCCATCACGGCGGCCAGCAGCGGCAGCCGAGCCTCTCCCAGCATGGTCCAGAGCGCCTGGGAGCCGGAGGCGCCTAGCGCCAGGGATTGCAGGCGGATGCGAGGATCCAGTTGCTGCATCGCGGCGGCGGTCAGCCCGGCGATGATAGGGAAGGCGATGACGAACTGGGCGAGGATCATCGCCGGAGGGCTATACATGAGCCCGAGCGAGCCCAGGGGGCCGGTGCGCCAGAGCAGGAGGGCCACGAAGAGGCCCACCACCACCGG
Source organism: bacterium (assembly GCA_031082145.1). Classification (GTDB taxonomy): domain Bacteria; phylum Bacillota; class Sulfobacillia; order UBA995; family UBA995; genus Ess09-15. The sequence continues at coordinate 97,383 of JAVHLP010000001.1, forward strand.
CGGCAGCCCCATGCCCGTGTTGACCAGCCCCAGGAGCAAGTTCCGGCCGGGGAACTGCCTCAAGCCAAGCGCAAGGCCTACTGGCAGGCCCAGGGCCAGGGCGAACAGGGTCGCGGTGCCCGAGACTCTCAGGGTGAGCAGGGTGATCCCTGCCACTTCGGGATCCCGGGTCACTATCAGCAACACGGCCTGCCTGAAGCCGTCAACAAGAAGATCCACGGTGTCACCTCACCTGGCGTTGGGAAAGAACAGCGGCTGGCCGTATCTGTCCACCCCGAACTCGTTGATGATGGCCTGGCCCTGGGGGGAGGTGATGAAGTCGCAGTAGGCTTCCGCTCCCGCCGCGTCGGCAGCCCCGGTGACCTGGATGACCCCGTAGAAGTTGAGCAGTGCCGCATACTTCTCCACCAGCACCACTAAGTCGAGGTTGGCGGTGGCCAGGAAGGTCCCCCGGTCGGCCAGGGTGTACGCCTGCTTCTCGGAGGCGATGAGCAGCGTTGAGCCCATTCCCTGGCCGGTCTCCAGGTACCAGGCCCCGGCGGGACTGACCCCGGCCTCGGCCCAGAGCGCGAGTTCCTTCTGGTGCGTGCCCGAGCGGTCACCGCGGGACACGAAGGTCGCCTCGCCGGCGATCGCGGCCAGGGCCGCCCGCGGGGCAAGTCCCCGGGTTCCGGCCGGGTCGGTCGGGGGTCCCACCAACACGAAGTCGTTGTACATCACATCTCGACGGTCAAACCCATAGCCGGCGGCCACAAAGACATCCTCGGCGGCGCGAGCATGGACGAGAACCACGTCGGCTTCCTTTCGCTCCCCCATCTTCAGGGCTTCACCGGTCCCGACGGCAATGGTCTTGACCCTGTACTGCGGGTACTCCTCCTCAAAGGCGGCGTTGATCACGTCTAGCAGCCCCGTGTCTGCAGTGCTGGTGGTGCTGGCAAGGATCAGTGTCGCGGGTTGGGGTTTGCACCCGCCGACCAGGAGAAGAAGGACTGTAAGGCAGACTACTGCCGCGCGACATCGCATGCCGTCTTCCTCCCGCAACGAAATTGGCCAGAACCATCGCCGGCTCTGGCACGTGACGGACAGAGCGCCTCCTTTCCGCGATGGGGGGCGAGCCGGTTTCCCGACTCACCGTTTGCCGGCCTGGACCGGCACGGTTCGCTCCCTTGGGGCGTCCTTTAGGGATGGCGAACTCGGAAGCACAGTATTGAGTTGTGAGTTGGGTTTTCGACCGGGGAGGCCGAGGATCCTGCCGGCAGGCGAAAGGATCACCTGAAAGGTGATCCTTGTCGCCCTATAGACCCGCCACAATGCTACCCGGCGACGGCCTCCTTGAGCCCCTTGCCGGCCTTGAAGGCGGGGACTTTCCGACCGGCAATCTTGATCGGCTTGCCGGTCTGGGGGTTGCGCCCGCTCCTAGCGGCGCGGGCTCTGACTTCGAACGTTCCGAAGCCAACCAACGATACCTTCTCGCCCTTGCTCAACGCTTCCGTGATCGCGGCGAGAGCTGCCTCAACGGCTTGAGTCGCGTCTTTCTTCCTGAGCCCGGTCCTCTCCGCGACCATCGCAATGACGTCTGCCTTGGTCAAGCAGCGTCACCTCCTTCCCCACCTGCTCTTAACTGGCACAACGACTTCTGCTTTTCTCTCCGGGAGGGGAAACTCCTTCCTGAACAGCAGAAAAAGTGAGGAGGTAGAGGGAGAAGACGTGACGCCGCCCTGCAGCGCTGGAGACCGCCGGACGGGGACGACGGCTCCCCGGGGAGGCTCCGCCTCCCTCGGGGGCCGTCTCCTAGATGATGATGCAGATCAGCCCTCCGCTGCCCTCGTTGATGATCCGGGTCAAGGTCTCCTGGAGCTTGTGCTGGGCATTCTCGGGCATGCGGTACAGCTTGTTGGTCACTCCCTCTAGGACCAGCTCGTGCAGTGACTTGCCGAAGATGTCGGAGTCCCATATCTTCTTGGGGTCGTCCTCGAACTTGTCCATAAGGTAGCGGACCAGTTCCTCGCACTGTTTCTCGCTGCCAATGATGGGGGTCAACTCGGCCTCAATGTCGGCGCGGAGCAGGTGCAGGGACGGTGCGCTGGCCTTCAGACGAACGCCGTACTGGCTCCCCCGCCGCATCAACTCCGGTTCCTCGAAGCTCATGTCGCTCTGGGTGGGCGCCACGATGCCGTAGCCCGTCTCGCGGGCATCCTTCAGGGCTTCGGCGATGACATCGTAGTCCCGCTTGGCGCGAGCCAGTTCCCTCATGTGGGTGAGGAGGTCGTGCTTGCCCTCGATGGTGATCCCGCTAACCTCCTGAAGCACCTGCCAGAACAGATCCTCGCCGGCGGCCAGTTCCACCGTGGCCACCCCGGTGCCCATCTCCATGCGTCGCAAGGAGGCGGACTCGACGCAGTCGTATGTCCGGAGGTGCTCCACCGCGCCGTCCACATCGCGCAGGCGGCGGATCCTCCCCATGGCTTCCTCCACCGCCTGCTCGAACCGGCGGCGGAGCCAGTGCCCACGGTCGAGGGTTTCCACCCACGGTGAGAGATCAACGGTGACCTCTTTGACGGGGAACTCGTAGAGGGCCTGCTCCAAGAGTGCCTCGATGTCCTCGTGGTTGAGGTCGGCGATGTTGGTCGGGAGGACCGGCACATCGTACTCGGCTTCGAGCTCCCGGGCGAGGTCGAGAGTCTCCCGGCTGAACGGGTTCAGCGTGTTGAGCACGACCACGAAGGGCTTTCCCAGCGCCCTCAGTTCTTGAACCACCCGGTGTTCCGCATCCAGGTAGTTCTTGCGGGGCAGGTCGGTGGCCGTGCCGTCGCTGGTGACGACGACCCCAAAGGTGGAATGCTCGGTGATGACCTTGGCCGTTCCCATCTCCGCCGCTTCCTGAAACGGGATGTCCTCCTCGTCCCAGGGAGTGCGGACCATCCGGGGAGTCCCGTCGTCGTCCTCATACCCGAGGGCCCCGGGCACCGTATAGCCGACGCAGTCCACCAACCGGACCCGCAGGTTGAGGTTGTCACGGATGGTGATCTCGACCCCGTCGTCGGGGACGAACTTGGGCTCCGTGGTCATGACCCGGCGGCCCGCGCCCGCCTGCGGCATGGCGTCGATCGCGCGCTCCCGATCGTTGGGATCGACGATGTTAGGCAGCACGAGGAGCTCCATGACCCTCTTGATGAAGGTCGACTTGCCGGTGCGGACGGGGCCGACCACGCCGAAGTAGATGTCACCTCCGGTGCGCTCGGCGATGTCGCGGAAGACATCGAACTTCTCCACCGCCCACCCTCCTCCCTTGGCGAATAGGTCCCAAACCGATAGAATGTATATGGACGCGCACTTGCGGTTATTACCAGATTCGCCAACCGGGAAGGAAACATCGGCTGGAGGGGGCAGGTCTGTGGGCTTGGACGACTCCTACGATCACCGTCACGATGACGTGGTCAAGCTGTCCTGGGATGACGTCATGCGGCTCTGCCGGGACCTCGCCGTCGGCATCCAGGCCGAATTCGACCCCGACCAGATCGTGGGCATCGCCAAGGCGGGGGTTATCCCCGCCGCCATCCTCGCGTCGATGCTGCGAAAGGACTTCTATCCCATACGGCTTTCCCGGAGAGAGAAGGATCGTGTGGTCCGGGGGAAACCCCGCCTGCTGGTGCCTCTGACCGAGGACGTCCGGGGCAAGAAGGTGCTGATCGTTGATGAGATCAGCGCCACCGGCGAGACGCTCAAACTGGCCGTGCAGGAGGCCAAGAAGAAGGGCGCCCGGACGGTGAAGACGGCTACTCTCTACGTGCACTCCGACAGTTTTCGACCCAACTGGTACGGTCTGGTCAGCGATGCCCTCATCATCCAGCCCTGGGATTTCGAGGTCCTCCAGCAAGGCAAGTTCATAATCCACCCCGAGTACCAGGAGGAGTTCGACCGGCTGGCCCGGGAGTGATGATCACCAGTCGGGGGCCCGGAGATCCATCGGGCCCAGTTCTCGGGTGGGCTCGCGGGACATGAGTGCCCTCGCCACCTCGGCGGGAGCCTTGCCGGCGAAGAAGACCGCGTGGAGTTCCTCCGCGATGGGCATCGCAACTCCTTGCTGGGCCGCCATCCGGCAGGCGGCCCGGGTGGTGGTGACTCCCTCGACCACCATGCGGAGACTGGCCAGGACCTCCTCCAACGGGAGACCCCGGCCGAGTTCGATGCCTGCCTGCCGGTTACGGCTGTAGCGGCCGGTGCAGGTGAGTACGAGATCACCGACACCTGACAGCCCGGCGAAGGTCAGCGGGTTGGCGCCCAGGGTCACCCCCAGGCGGGCGATCTCGGCCAGGCCGCGCGTGATCAGGGCCGCCTGGGCGTTCAGGCCCAGACCCAGCCCTTCCGCCATGCCCACGGCTATGGCGATGATGTTCTTCAGCGCGCCACCCAGTTCGACCCCCACGACATCGGGGCTCACGTAGACCCGGAAGGCCTTGCCCGTCAGCAGGCTCTGCCAGGCCTCGGCCACCTCCCGGGACGGGCAGGCCACCACCGTGGTGGTAGGCAGCCCTCTTGCCACCTCAATGGTGAAGTTCGGGCCCGAGAGCGCGGCCACCGGGAGCCCAGAGGCCAGTTCCTCGCCGATCACCTGGGTCATCCGGAGCCCGGTGTCGACTTCCAGTCCCTTGCTGCCGGACAGCAGTCTAACACCCGGATGGCAGCGGCCGAGGTGAGGCGCCAGCAGGCGACAGGCCTCCCTCATGCCGTGGGAAGCGGGCGCCAGGATCACCGCTTCCGCTCCACTCAAGGCCAGGGCCGGGTCGGAGGTGATGGCAATAGCCTCGGGGAGGGTGATGCCGGGGAGGCGGTGCGGGTCTAGCCTTGTCATCTCCAGGACCTGGGCATGCTCGGGGCTCCTGGTCCAGAGGGTGACCCGGCAGCCCTGCCGCTCCAGTAGACAAGCCAGTCCCAATCCCCAGGCCCCAGCGGAGGCGATCGCTACCTTGGGCGGTCTACTTTCGCCTTCGATCACCCAGCCTCAACTCCTGTCCGGCCAAGAGGCGCCTTATGTTGGGGAGGTGTCGCAGGTAGATGAACCCGACCGCCAGCACCGCCAGGACCTTGTAGGGAAACGGGCCCGGGGTGGCGAGGACCAGGAGTCCCCCTACCGCCGACCCCAGTAGGGAACCCAGGGAGGCGTAGCGGGTGATGAGGATCACGGTTGCCGTAACCAGCAGGCCCAGCAGGGCCGCCCCGGGAACCAGGTAGAAGACGACCCCGGCGGCGGTGGCGACGCCCCTTCCGCCCCGGAAGCCCAGCAGGAACGACCAGTTGTGGCCGGCAATGGCGGCCAGGCCCGCCAGGCTGGCCCCCCAAGCCCCCGATGCCCCCCCGTAAGTCAAGCCGAGATGGGCCGAGAGGGCACCCTTGCCCACGTCCAGAGCCAGGACAAGCAGCCCGGGAACCACCCCCAGCACCCTGAAGACGTTGGTGGCGCCGATATTCCCGCTCCCCGAGCGGCGAATGTCCACGCCCAGCAGGCTGCCCGTCCAGTAGCCGAATGGCAACGACCCGATGCCGTAGCCCACTAACGCCAACAGAAGAACCTTACCCAATCACGTCCCTCCTCGCCGGCCGGCCCGGCGCCGCCTGGCCCTGAACACAAGGCGCAGAGGCGTCCCCGGGAAGCCGAAAGCGCTCCGGATGCGGTTCTCGAGATAGCGCCGGTAGGAGTCACCCACGCCCTCGGGATCGTTTACGAACAGGACGAAACGGGGCGGGTGAACTCCCACTTGCGCGGCATAGCTCACCTTCAGATCACGGGGTGGCGGGTTCACGGCCAACGACTCCCGCACCAACTCGTTCAGACTGTGGGTGGAGACCCGGCGGCCGTGTTCGGCGGCGGCCGCCAGCGCCGCCGGTATCACCCTGGCGATGCCCTCGCCGGTCAGGGCGGAGACGGCGAGGGCCGGCGCGTACTCCACGACCGGCAACTCCCGCCTCAGTTCAGCGAGGTACGCGTCCCGGCTGGCGTAGCTCGGGCCGGCCAGGTCCCACTTGTTGGCCAGGAGTACCGAGGCCCTTCCCATGTCGTGAACCAGCCCGGCAACACGGCGGTCCTGCTCGGTCAAAGGTTGGCTGGCGTCCAACACGACCAGGGCGACCTGTGCCCGCTGGATGGCGCGAGCGGTCCGCAGCCCGCTGAAGTACTCGACAGCCTGGCCCCGGCGGGCCCGGCGTCTCAGCCCGGCAGTGTCGATGAGCGTAACCGGCTCCCCCTCCCAGCTCAGGCTCACGTCCACCGCGTCCCGGGTGGTGCCCGGCCGGGCGTCCACGATAACCCGCTCCTGACCCAGCATGGCATTCACCAGCGAGGACTTGCCGACGTTGGGCTTACCCACCACCGCCACCGCCGCGGCCAGCACCGGGGGCTCGCCGTCCTCCTCCGGGGGCAGCAGCTCCACTACCCGGTCCAGCAGTTCCCCCGTTCCCAGGCCGTGTACGGCGGAGACGGGAAGGGGATCGCCCAGACCCAACCCAAGGAAGTCGATCAGGGACGCGGTGTCCCCGGGGCGGTCGATCTTGTTCACCACCAGGAGCACCGGCTTGCGGGCTTGACGGAGGATCTGGGCAACCTCACGGTCCGCAGGCGTCAGGCCCTCCCGGCCGTCAACCAGGAACAGCAGTACGTCCGCCTCCTCCACCGCCGCCCGGGCCTGGCGCCCCACCAGTTGGGTCATGTCATCGCCGCTGAACGGGTCCAGGCCGCCCGTGTCCACCAGCGTGAACTCCCTCCCGCCCCAGTCAGCGAGGCCATGGAGGCGGTCGCGGGTCACCCCCGGCTCCGCCTCCACAATGCTCCGCCTCTCCTGGAGGATCCGGTTGAAGAGGGCCGACTTGCCCACGTTGGGGCGACCGACGATGGCCACGACCGCCTTCATCCCGGCCTATCCCCTCCCAGCACGGAGGCAGCCAGATCCCTGGGGCCGGTGCCGCCTGCCCGCACCGGAAGGCCCAGCTCTCTCTCCAGGGCGGCCGGGGTCATGCCGTCGATGAAAGCAGGTGGATCGCCGCCCAGGGCCACCGATGGCACCAACACCTGATCCCAATCGCCTCGTGTCCTCTCCCCCAGCTCGGCCACGATGTCTTTGCCCGCCAGCAGCCCGGCCACGGTCACCGTATCCCCCAGCAGGCGGTTTGGAACCGGCACCAGATCAAAGCATACCCCCTGGACGAGGTTGAGGCGCCGCACCAGTGGGGCCAGCACCGGCACCGCCAACCGCCCGGTGACGGCCAGGACCCGCCGGACCGGCGCTATCTTCTCTGGCAAGCCTGCCAGGACCTCCCCGCTCTCCACCAGGAAGCGCCGGGCCAGGCCGATCCCGTTCTCGAGTTGGGCGAAATCGTCATAGCGACCGGCGGGCGGAAGGGGCTTGCCCGCTATCAGGTACAGCTCGTCGGCCGCGTGCACCAGCGATATCCCGCGCTCCCGCCGGAAGACCCGCTGCCAGGTCTCCACGTGCTGCAGAACGGTCTTGGCCTGAGCCGGCTCGACCGCGCTCAGGCCGGATCGGTACCGGGTCAGGCCCACCGGCACCAGGCCGATCGAACTCACCGCCTCGCCCAGGCCGGCCAGGTCTTCCACCGTCCGCTGCAACACCGGCCCGTCATTCAGTCCAGGGCAGATGACGATCTGCGCATGTACTCGCACCCCGCCCTCCCCAAGCCGGGCCAGGAGCGGCAGAACCGGCTTGCGGCGGTCGCTTCCCAGCATGGCTCCCCTCACCAGGGGATCGGTGCTGTGCACGGAGACATACAGGGGGCTCAGGCGGTACTCCAGGATGCGGAGGATGTCGCCCTCGGTCAGGTTAGTGAGGGTGACGAAGTTGCCCTGCAGGATGGACAGGCGGTAGTCATCGTCTCTCAGGTAGAGGCCGGTGCGCAGGCCCGGCGGCAGCTGGTCGAGAAAACAGAAGACGCACCGGTTGGTGCAGGTCATGACCCCGTCGAAGACGGGCGAGGTGAAGGTGAGCCCGAGCTCCTCCTCTTCCGGCTTCTCGATGTCGTAGACGATGTCCTCGCCGGACGGGCGGACCACGCGCAGCCGGACGCCGGTAGTCGCCAGTATCCACTTGTAGTCGAGGAGGTCGCGAGGCCGGAGGCCGTTGAGGGTGAGGAGGCGGTCGCCGGGTTCCAGGCCGATGGCGGCGGCGATGCTGTCCGGGCGGACGTCGGCGATGACCGCTCCAGCCGGGTCGGGTGAGAGGTGCATGCTACGCGCTCCCCCGGGGGACTTATGGTCTTCATTGTGACGGGGGAGTGGCCGGGAGTCAAGGGGGGGGCGGCCGTCAGATCCCTCCGTGAATGCAGACCCGATCCCTCTGCTCCCGAGCAACTACTTGAGGAAGCTGACGCGGACATAGACTCAACGGGAGCCTACTGCTGCCGGGTTCCGAGCGGGTGATCCGGTCCCCTCTTGTCTGAAGGAATTCCTGAACTGCCGGTAGAACCTGGCACTCAAGAAACGCTGTGGGGACAAGCCTGAAGGCTTCGGCACTTCATCATACAGGTGGGGAGTAAGACCCCTTCTTCTCAGTAGCTGTTGGAGAGAGGAGGAGGACGGACATTTCCTCGTACAAGCTGGAGTCCGATCTCCTTGCCGATTTTGTGCGCCACGTTGGGAGTTTGCACTCGCCTTTTTCGGTTCGGAAAGTGGGGTACGAGTTTGACTATGTCAATGGACGGGTTGACGTGGTAGCCCTCGATAGCCAGTCACGGGTGATGGCCTTTGAGGCAAAACTCAGCCGCTGGAGGATAGCCCTGCAGCAAGCTTACCGAGCTACGACCTTTGTGAATGTGTCGTATGTTGTGCTTCCATGCGAAGTGGCTGTCACTGCCCATAGACATGAACAGGAATTCCGGCGACGGGGAGTAGGTCTTATGTCCGTGGACAGCCAATCCGTGCAGGTTCTCATCGAGCCGACAGTTGCCGTCTGCCTTCAGCCCTGGTTGACCCATCAGCTAGTTGCTTCTCTAGCCGAAGACGGAGAAAGCAATGGGCCCTGTGACCGGACCTGAACTGGAGTGGGTTGCAGCGAAGATCTGCAGGCTAAGAAGCTATGAGTACATATCGTTCATCGGAAAGGGAGCCTTCAAGGAGGCCTTCTGGGTAGCACGAGGTTCAGACAACCTCGCTCTGAAGATAATCGATCCGCTCAAGCAAGAACACCTTCGCACTGAACGCGAGATTGCTGCGATCACTCGCTGCGATTGTCCAAGCATCGCCAGACTCTACGATCATGGATCCATCGAGTCCGGTGACGGGCGGCAGTGTTTCTTCTTCACTGTGGAGGAGTTACTGCGCGGAGGCACCCTTACTGACAAGCTTGCCAGGGCTGGTGGGACGCTTACGGTCCCCGAAATCCTCAAGCTCGGGTCTGATCTGTCGAAGGCGATACACCATCTCCAGCAGTTACGCCTCGTGCACCGAGATATCAAACCGGACAATATCCTGTTTCGCGCGAATGACGACGGACCGGTGCTGGTGGATTTGGGTTTGGTGCGAGATCTTTCCCTCTCATCCCTAACTGTGAGCTGGGCTATGAGAGGACCCTGTACCCCTTTCTTTGCGTGCCCAGAACAGCTGAATAACGACAAGTACCTGATCTCATGGAAGTCGGACCAGTACTCACTTGGTGTCGTATTGTGGTTCTGCCTTACAGGGGAGCACCCATACCAGCGGGTCGGCATCTCTAATGAGGACACCATTAACGCGGTAGTAGAACGTCAGCCAGTGCCAGCCACAGTAGTAGAACAATCCCGAGAGCTTGGCCTATGGGGCGTCCCGATCATGCTGGAACCGTGGCCGATTCGGCGCTTCCAAGAGCCGAGTGAGATGTTGACTGCGTTCGAGATGAGGTGAACGCGATGGGTGCGTACATGCAGATGGGTCACCACACAGAGAATCTGGTTGGCGAACGGGGGCTCGAGGAGTTTGTCGGCATTGTTCTCAGCCCCATCAATCGTGAGTACGGCAGTCTTCAGGGAGACGTTCAAGTGTTTCGAAACAAAGGTATTGCTGACATTGTGCTCGACCCGCAACTCTACTTCCCACGGACTGAGCGTGAGAGAATCCGAGCTCTTCCATACTTCCCCGACAACTATGATAGTGCTAACAGCCATAACCTTGGGTGGTGGAAGAGAATCAACACGAAGCTGGCTCAATGCGCCAAAGACCTCGGTGTCAACACTGTTGCCTCACCTGCAGTAGTACCTAGGGCTTGGAGTGATGGTTACTACGCTGTATCCGTAGAGACAGCAAATCTCCGCGGCCTGAAGAAGATCTATTCTTCCAGTCGGTAGCGATGATCGTCACCGTGTGTCGCAACGCACTCTGAGATGCTCGGGTCGTGACCACAGATACCGGAGGAAGTAGTCAACCGGACGGGGCACACGTCTGGGAATGGGAACTACTCCCTGACGACAGGGAGGTTGCCCCTAATGCTTGACGATGATGTAGGTCCCATTCTCCAGGTCGTGGGCCATGGCGTCCAGGATCCGGCTGAGGTAGAGCGCGATCTTCTCCCGCTCTTCCTCATCCTTGGCGTAGAAGATGGGCGCGCCGCCCCCTACCGTCTCTCGGTGCAGGGTCACCACGGCCAGGATGGTCTCCAGGGGGGCGGTCTTCATCGTCCGCCGCCGAGAAGCCGCCGGCGGGCGCTCTCCAGCAGGGGAACCTGCCGGACCGCCTCCACCACGGCCTCCGGATCGGGGTTGATGGGGACGATCACCAGACCCGCCTTGCCGGTATCGAGGTCCACCCGTACCAGGGGAGTGTACTCGGGCGTGCCAAAGTCCTTGCGGAGGCCCACGGCGGCGGCAGCGTCGTGGGCGATGGCCTGGCGCTGGCCCAGGGTGGCGAGGGTGGCCCGGGCGGACGGGTCGCGCGGCTCCAGGACGACCCCTCGGCCGTGCTGGAGCAGGTAATCCCGGGCCTCGCGGAGGCCCACGGCCATGATCATGACGTCGCCCACGTGAAGCAAGGTCCGCTCGAAGCGGAGCCCGGCCGGGCGGACCACCGCTATGTCGCCCACCTGCCGCCCGCGCCGGAGCCCGCCGGTGAGCAGGAGGGCGGCCCCACCCGCGAGAAGCCCGGGCGCCAGACCCACCCAATGGGTTACCGCGCTGGTCACCAAGGCGGTGAGCATGGCCAGGTAATTGCGGGCCTCGAAGACCCGGGCGATCCCCTCCACGTAGTCGGCGCCCCGGGGAACCCGCTCGTTGGCCTCCAGGGCAGCCAGGCTCTCCCTCTCGGCGCTGCGGACTTCGCGGAACTGCTGGGCGGCGAGAGCCAGGAAGGTGACGGCGGTGAACTCCCGGGCGGCGAGGGCGGGCACCGCCACCGCGCCGAGGAACGCCGCGACCAGACCGAGCGAGAGATGGGTCACCCAGCCGTGAGGATAGGTGGGGTAGAAGCGATAGTCATTGCGAAGCAGGTAGGCCCGGGTGAGGGCGCCTACCCCCACACCGGCCACGATGGGAGCCCAGGGTGCCGGCAGGGCCCGTCACCTCCCGGGATCAGGCTCCTCCCCTACCCTTGCGTCCCCGGTCGCCGCGGGGCCCTAGTCTGAGGGGCCGGAGGAAGTCGCCGAACTCGGTCCGCACGAACTGCCGCGCCTTGTCCAGGGCCGCCTGCCAACTCCCGGTAGCCACGTACAGGTAGAGAGCGCCTCCCCCAACCGCCAGGAGCAGGACTAACCCCAGGGCCCGCCAGGCCCCGCCCGCCTCGGCGCCGGCCGCCCCCATGACGCCGGGGAGCACCTCCGCGAAGAGGGCGGCCCCCCGCTCGGCTTCCTCGCGGCGAACGGTGTGGGAGCCGATCTCGAGCAGGATGGTCCGGTTACCGATGTCCTGGTTGTAGGACCCGCGGCCGATGAAGATGCCGCGCAGCAAGCCGGGGTGGTCCCGGTCGGCCGCCGCCTTGACGCGGCGAGCCCAGGCGACGTTGGCGTCACGGGCGGGATTCTGCCTGCCCACGACAAGCATGACCTGGGCTACCGGCTGGCCGGCCACCTCGTTACGGTAGACGTCGGGAGGAGTGGTATCGCGGTGGACGTCGAGGAGCACGGTGGCGCCCTGCCGCAGCAAGCCAACGGCGGTGCGCCGGGACCGGTTGTAGGCGCCCGCGTCATGGGGGACGTGCAGGGTACGGTCGTGAAGAGTGCGGATCCCTTGCCGCTCCAGGGCTCGGGCCAGGCTGTCCCCCACTTCAAGGATGCCTCCGCCTTCGTCGCGGGAATCGGTCCCGTCGGTGGGCTCGTATGACTCGGCTCCGTGGGTGTGGTAGATACCGACCACCGGCGCCCGCTCCTGGGCCAGGAAGCCGAAGATAGGCAAGGCCTGGCTGAGACGGGCCAGGACAGATGGTCTCACCTCGAGACCGGCCGCCAGGTCAACCCGCTCCAGGAAGACGGCATAGCCGATGTCGCCGTCCACCCGGACGATGCGGTAGAGGCGGTTGTCCCCGGCCAGGTACTCGTCGCCGGGGTTCACCTCCAGGCCGGTCACCAGGAGTACCTCCCCCGTCGCCTCCAATACCACGTAGCAAGGTGAATCAAGAGGGTGCTCGTTGTGGCCAGCCGAAACCACGCCGGTGCCGGCTAGCAGGGCGACCAGGACCAGGATGACGGCTATTCGCGGTCTAGACGGGACCACGCTCATCCCCCTCCGGCTTCCGGTCATGCCCGACCTCCTCGCCGCGCAGGCGCGTCTGTCCAGGAGCCCGGGGGCCGGGGGCGGGCCCGCCCTGCAAGCGCTCCCGGGTTTCCCCCACCACCTCGGCCAGGATCACGGCCAGGATGCCGGCCACCACCAAGGCATCGAAGGCTCCCCCACCGCCAATCCAGGTCCGTCCGGTGAGTCCGCGAACACTGAGCTCGGTGAAGTGGGCCAGATCGGCCAGGACTATACCCAGGATGCCGCCGATGAACGCGGCCCGGCGAGATCGGCCGGCCAGATAGCCGACGACGCCGGCGACGGCGCCAAACAGGTAAGTCGGCTCCAGCAGCATCGTCTCTGGTTCGGCACGGAGCCCGCTCATGATGATTCGCCCCAGCACAAAGATGGCCAGACCGCTGACGAGAGCCGCCAGGACGCCTCGGACTCGTTCGGCGGCGGTGTCGGCCGTCGCTATGAGCCAGATCGCCACGCCGAGGGGAACCAGGCCGCCGCCCACGTTTACAGTGAGGTTGACCGGGCGGCGAACCAGGAGGAGGTTGAAGAAGCTGCCGGCCAGGAGCAGGCCGATAATGACCAGCGCGGCACGATCGGTCAGGCGCATGCGATCGAGGACCCGATGGGCGACTCCGAAGTAGACGAGGATACCCGCTGCTAGCAAGAGCAAGGTGCCAACCGGCATCTGGCTTCCTCCCCGGGTCTGCTGCCGGTTAGCCTTTCCCCCGCGCCGGGCGCTTAGTCCGGCGCGCAGCCGGACGGGAGGGGAACTCGAAGGTCACCCGCCCGTCCGCCTCGAGCTTCAGGTAAGCGGCGAAACGGCGGCCGGCCCGGGACCTGAACCCCCGGAGCAGCGCCGTCTTCCCCCGTGTCAGGAGCTGCGCGGCCTGGCGGGAGGTGATCTTCCGGCCCGCGATGGTCCGGGCAATACGAAAGGGGCACGCCGCCGTGCAGCCGAAAGCTCGCCAACTTTCGGCCACCGGGGCGCCGCAGCGGGGGCAGGCGCCAACGGTCGTCACCAGCTTGCCGGCGAGGGCGGCCTGGTCCAGCTGGCGGATCTGCTCCACCGCGCCTGCCGTGAAGTGGCGAATGTCTTCCATGAAGCGTTCCCTCGGGTACCGGCCCTCCTCCACCTCGCGCAGGCGCTTCTCCCATCGCCCGGTGAGTGCCACCGAGGCGAGCTCGCGCACCGGAAGTCGGGCTACCAACTCCATCCCCTTGGGCGTCGGGACCAGAGCTCTGTTTTCGCGCTCGACGTAGCCGACCTCGATCAGCCGCTCGATGATGGCGGCCCGGGTCGCCGGCGTACCGAGTCCCTCCTCACGCATCGCCTCGGCCAGATCCTCGTCTTCAACCAGGGAACCAGCGGTCTCCATGGCCCGGAGCAGGCTGGCATCGGTATAGCGGGCCGGCGGGCGGGTCTGGCCCTCCTCCAGGGCCACGCCGGCCACCTCGACGGGCATGCCGGCCGCCAGCGGGGGGAGTTCCGAATCGCCGTCCTCGCCGGGGTATAGGACGCGCCAGCCCCGTTCCAGGAAGACCTGCCCTTCGCTCCTGAACCGGTCGTCGCCGGCGACCGTCTCCACGCGGGTAGTCTCGGTCACGCAGGCAGGCAAGAAGCAGGCCACGAAGCGGCGGACTACCGCCTGGTACACCTCACCCTTGTCGCCCGCGAGTTGCCCGGGTTCCGGAGGGCGGGGGGTGGGGATGATGGCATGGTGGTCCTTCACCCGGCCGGGGTTGATGATCCTCCCCGAGACAGGGAGCTTGGGGCCCGCGAGCACCTGAGCCGCCTGATGGGCTCCGGGCAGCCCGCTACCGGCCACGACGGCGAGGATACGGGGCAAGGAAGGGCTGAGATCGGGCGTAAGATAGCGGCTGCCGGTCCGGGGGTAGGTAAGCAGCTTGTCGTCTTCGTAAAGCGCCTGGGCCAGCCTCAAAGTCTTGGCGGCACTGAACCCGCGCTTGCGGTTCATCTCCCCCTGCAGGTCCGTGAGGTCGTGGAGCAGACGCGGCGGTTGAGCCCGGCGGGTCCGTTCCACGCCGTCCACTCGCCCTGAGGCTCGTTCTACCCGGCTCGCAACCTGGCGGGCGTCGGCTTCCGACCAGAGGCGGTCTTCCTCGCCCTGGAACCACTGCCCCTGGTACTCCCCTGAATCGCAACGGAACGTCGCCAGCACCTTCCAGAAGGGGCGTACGACGAAACTCGCGATCTCCTTCTCCCGCTCCACCATCAGGGCGAGGGTGGGCGTCTGCACCCGCCCCACCGACAGCAAGGTACCGGCCACCTTGGTCATCCCGCGGGTGGCGTTGATACCCACCAGCCAGTCGCTCTCGCTCCGGCAGCGGGCCGCGGCCGCCAGCAGGTCGAACTCCTGGCCGGGGCGAAGCCGGCGGAATCCATCCCGAATGGCCTCCGCGGTCAGCGAGGACACCCACAGTCGCTGGACCGGTAGCCTGCAGCCGGCAACCTCGTACAGGTAGCGGAAGATCAGCTCGCCCTCACGCCCGGCATCACAGGCGTTCACGACCGCCGTGAAGTCGGGCCGCTGCAAGAGGGCCACTACCCGGGCAAGGTGGGCCTTAGTGCGGGCAACCGCCCGCAGGCGAAAGCTGTCCGGGAGGATGGGCAAGGTGGAGAGTCTCCAGGGCTTCCAGGCCGGATCGTAATCCTCCGGCTCGGCCAGTTCCACCAAGTGGCCGATAGCCCAAGTGACAACCATGGACTCGCTCTCCCAGGCGGCGGCCCGCGCGAAGCCACCCATGGCCCGGGCGAAGTCCCGAGCCATGCTGGGCTTCTCCGCCACCACCAGGAGCTTGCCGCCGGGGAGGGCCGCCTCCCGGTCCGCCGCGGGCCCGGCCGGATCAGCCTTCCTGCGGCTCCTCTTCGGTCTTGGCCGGCTCGGGCTGTCCTGCATCCGACTTCTCCTTCCCCGTGAAGAGGTCGCCGAAGACCTCGCCCAGGGTCACCCGAGATCCTTCCTGCTCGGCCATGTACTTGCGAAGAGTGGCGCGCTCTGCGTCCTGTTCCGCTTCCTTGAGGCTAAGGCTCAGGCGTTTTTGCCGCGCGCTGAGCTTGAGGACCTTGACCCGGACCCGGTCATCCACCTTGACCACCTGGTCCGCCCGCTCGACCCGGCGATCCGACAACTGGGACAGGTGCACCAGTCCTTCCACCCCGGGCTCCAGCTCCACAAAGGCCCCGAAGGAAGCCAGGCTAACGACCTTCCCGTCGACCAGGGTGCCTGGCGGGTACTTGCTCTCGATGCTCTCCCACGGATCGGCTTCTAGCTGCTTGAGCCCGAGAGATATGCGCCTGCGTTCCCGGTCCAGCTTCAGCACCTTGCACTGGACGCTCTGGCCCTCCTGCACAACCTCGCGGGGATGGCCGACCCGCTTCCAGGAGAGCTCGGACACGTGGAGGAGTCCGTCCACGCCCCCGAGGTCAACAAAAGCCCCGAAGTCCGCTAGGCGCTTCACCGTCCCCGTCACCAACCGGCCTTCCTCCAGGCTGTCCCACACCTCTTCCTCGCGGCCGGCCTGCTCTTCTTCCAGCACCGAACGCTCGGACAGGATGACCCGGCGCTCGTCGCGATCGAGTTCGATGACCCTGACCCGCAAGGTCTGGCCCACATAGGGCTTGAGATCGCGCACAAAGGAGCGCCCGACGTGGGAAGCGGGGATGAAACCACGGACCCCCACGTCGGCGATCAGGCCTCCCTTGACCTGGGCGGTAACGGGGGCCTCGATGACCGATCCGGCCGCGCACGCCTCCTGCAGCCGGTCCCAGGCCGCCACGGCATCGGCCCGGCGCTTGGAGAGCCGGACGGTACCGTCCTTCTCGTCCACGCCGAGGACGCAGACGGTGATCTCGTCGCCCACCGCCACCACCGTGCCGGGATCGACGACCGGGCGGCCTGACAGCTCGCTGGCGGGCAACACTCCCTCCGACTTGCCGCCGATGTCCACCAGCACGTCGCCGCCCTCAATGGCGACAACCCGCCCCTGGATCACCTCCCCGCGGGCCAGGGTCACCGGCTCGTCTTCCGGCATCCCCGGTCCCGGGGCGGTCTGCGCTTCCGGTGCCGCCCCGGCCGCGTCACCGACAGCCTCCCCGGGGATCTCCTGCGGGGCAGGCTCGGTCGGGGCCTGGGTTTCCCCTTTCTTCTTGCCGGGCGCCCGGCGCCGGACAGTCTTCTTCTCTGGCTCCGCAGGTCTGGCGGCGTCGTTCCCGGAGTCCGCCCCCGCCTCTTCCCGGCCGGCTTCGGCTCCCTCCGTGTTCTCGCTCTCCGCGCGCTCTGCCGCCGCTTCCTCGATGTCCTTCATGCCCGCCAATACCTCCTCGATCGCCCGGTCGGGGGTTGAGGCCCCGGCCGTAACCCCTACCGTCTCGACGCCTACAAACCAGCGTGGGTCAAGTTGGTTCCGGTTCTCGATGTGCCGGACTCTGGCTCCTGCCTGGACGGCAACCTCCGCCAGCCGGCGGGTGTTGGCACTCTCCCGCCCTCCGACCACCAGCATGAGGTCGACCTTCTTCGCCAGGTCATGGGCTTCCTGCTGGCGGCGCCGGGTGGTGGGGCAGAGGGTATCCTCGACCTTCACGTCCTCAGCCGCAGCCTTGAGTTCGGTCACGACCTCCTCGACTACTTCCGGGCGTTGGGTCGTCTGGGCCACCACGCCCACTCGCCCCCTGATGGAGAGCAGCGCGGCTTCGGCCCCATTGCCGACTACCACGGCCCGGCCTCCGGTCCAGGCGGCTACGGCCACCACCTCGGCATGGCCCGGATCGCCCACGATCACGACCTGGTAGCCCTGTGCCGCGAGATCCCTCGCGGCCACCTGGGCCCGCCGTACCAGGGAGCAAGTGGCGTCTATCACCCGTATGCCCCGGGCTTGAGCCGCGGCGGCCGTCTCCGGCGGTACGCCGTGGGACGGGAGCACCAGGGTGCCTCCGGCTACCTGGGAGGGATCAGACACCAGGCGCACCCCCCTCTCTTCCAGGTCGCGCACCACCCGCTGGTTGTGAATGAGAGAGCCAAGAACGTGAATGGGGCCGGGGGCGCTTGAGAGAGCCTGCTCAACCGCGTCCACCGCCAGCCGCACGCCGAGACAGAAACCGGTCTCCCGCGCCACCGTGATCCTCAACCGGTCTCCCCCTCCTGGCCCTCCGCCATGAGGTTCGCGATGTGTTCCATGATGATCTGGCTCTGCCGGCTGAGCCACTCCGAGTTGATCCGGCCGTCCGCCGGCGGTACGAGAGTGAAGGGGGATCCGACGCGGACGGCCAGGGGCCGGCCGATCCGGTAGTCGCCGACGATGGCGGCCGGCACGACCGGCGCCCCTGACCTGGCGGCCAGGAGAGCAGCCCCGGGTTCTCCCGGCCCGAGCTGCCCCGTGCGGTTGCGGGTCCCTTCGGGGAATATGCCCAGCACCTTGCCTTCGTCGAGCAAGCGAAAGCTGTGCCGCAGCGCGGCCCGATCGGGCCGGCCGCGGCGGACGGGAAATGCTCCCAGCTCGCGGAACAGCCACGCCAGGGGCCGCCAGCGAAACAGCTCCTCCTTGGCCATGAAGTGGACCCGGCGGCGGGACACAACACCGAGGGTTATGCCGTCGGCCCAGGCCCGGTGGTTGGCGCAGAAAAGGGCCGGTCCCTGCAGGGGCAAGTGCTCGGACCCGGTGCAACGCCACCGGAAGAGAACCGCCCAGGCCAGCCGGAACACCCGCACGGCAAGAGCGTACAGCACGTCACCGCCTCCCATCGCCAGGCCGGCAGAGGTCGAGGAGCTCCCCGACCACTTGCTCAATGCCCTTACCGGTGGTGTCAACCTGAACCGCGTCCCCGGCCGGGGTCAACGGATCGGCCTCCCGCTCGCTGTCCAGGCGGTCACGCAGGGCCATTTCAGCCTCCAGGGCGGCGAGATCCACCCGGTATCCTCGATCCTGGAGTTCCCGGTGGCGCCGCGCCGCCCGCTCCCGCGACGAGGCGGTGAGGAAGAACTTGCGGTCCGCCAGCGGCAGCACAACCGTGCCGATGTCCCGTCCTTCCATGACCACTCCTCCCCCGGCCGCCAGCGACCGCTGCGCCTCGACCATCCGGCGGCGCACCCCAGGCGCCATGGCCACCAGGGAGACGGCGCGGCTCACCTCCGGGCTGCGGATGGCTTCACTCACGTCCCGGCCGTCCATCACCGTGCGAAGACCCGCCTCCACCGCGATCACGGTGGAGCGGGCCAGAGCCTCCAGGGCGGGGGGATCATCGGGGGCGACGCCGCACTCCAGGGCCTTCAGCGTCAACGCCCGGTACATGGCCCCGGTGTCGACGTAGCGGTAACCCAGCCGCTCCGCCAGCAGGCGGGCGACGGTGCTCTTGCCGGCCGCGGCGGGGCCGTCCACCGCTATGCTCAGGCCGGAGGTCATCACGGCTGCCTCTCTTCGACGATGATCCGAGTTTATCCTGGTATCCCGGCCAGGGCTTGCTCCAGGTCCTGCTTGAGGTCTTCGGCAGCCTCAATCCCCACCGACAGGCGGATCAGCCCGGGGGTGATGCCGAGAGCCTCAAGGTCGGCCGGGGGCGTGTTGCGATGCGACGTGCGCAAGGGATAGGAGACAGTCGTGCCGATCCCCCCCAGGCTGGGCGCGAGGCTGATCAGATGGAGCCGCCGCACCAGGGCGGCGGCCGCCGCCGAGCCGCCGGCGAGTTCGAAGCTAAGCATGCCGCCGAAGCGTCCCCCCATCAGCGTCCGGGCGAGCCCGTGGCCGGGATGATCCGGCAGGCCGGGGTAGTACACCCTGGTCACCCGGGCGTGGCCCTGGAGCCAGCAGGCGAGTTCCAGGGCATTGTCGGACTGACGCTCCACCCGCAGTGGGAGGGTGCGCAGACCTCGCAAGGCCAGCCAGGCGGCAAACGGGTCCAGGGACGCTCCCAGCCGAGCGGTGAGCCGGGCCGCCCGCGCCGCCAGATCCTCCGGGCCACAGACCACGCCGCAAGTAACATCCTCATGACCGCTCAGGTACTTGGTCCCGCTGTGCAGCGAGAAGCCGGCGCCGGCGGCCGCCGGCCGCAGGAGGACAGGAGTGCTGAATGTGTTGTCCACGCAGAGCAAGAGCCCCCGCCGCCGGGCGATGTCCACCAGGTCGGGGAGCGGGGCCACCTCCAGCGTGGGA
The DNA here is from genome assembly GCA_031082145.1 of bacterium. Classification (GTDB taxonomy): domain Bacteria; phylum Bacillota; class Sulfobacillia; order UBA995; family UBA995; genus Ess09-15. The sequence continues at coordinate 117,243 of JAVHLP010000001.1, forward strand.
TTGCTCAGGCTCTCCACGAAGATCACGCGGGTCCGGGAGGTGACGGCCTCCTCCATCCGGCCCGGATCGCCCATCGGCACGAAGGTGGTGGCGATCCCCAGGCGGGCGAGTTCTTCGGCCAGCAGCACGCGCGTCCCCCCGTACACCTCGCGGGCGGAGACCACGTGCTCGCCGGCCCCAACGGCGGCCAGGATTGCGGCCAGGATCGCGGCCATCCCCGACCCGCAGGCGACGCCGGCAGCCGTGCCCTCCAGGGCCGCGACCACCCTGGCCAGAGCCTCGGTGTTGGGGTTGCCCTCGCGGGAGTAATAGTGGCCGGGCGCCTGGCCGGCGAACACTTCCTCCATCCGCTCGAGGTCGGGAAAGGCGAACACGGAGGCCTGCACCAGCGGCGGGGCCAGGGGGCTCCCTGTCTGCGGGCAGACCCGGCGGTCGGCATGCAGGGCGGCGGTGGACGGTCGCATCAGTGTTCCTCCCCGGTCAGCGGACGTCAAAGCGGTGCAATCCGGCGTCCCGGGCCAGGGTTACGGCCTCCCGGAACTCCCCGGCGCCGATCATCCGGTCCAAGGGAGGGAATCGGCGCGCGCGATGAATCGGCCGGTACTGGGCCATTATGTTCACGTAGGTGTCGGCCGAGATCTCCTCGGCGAGAAACCGGGCTATCTCACCGGTCCCCGCCAGGCCTCCTGGTAACACCAGGTGCCGCACCAGCAAGCCGCGGTAGGCCACGCCGTCCTCATCGAGGGCCAGGTCGCCCACCTGGCGGTGCATCTCCCGGATAGCTGCCCGGTTGCGGCGGGGGTAGTCGGCCGCCCGGGACAGCCTTTGGGCGGTGCCGGAGTCCGCGTACTTCATGTCCGGCATGTATATGTCGACCACCCCGTCCAGCAGCCCCAGGACCTCCAGCTCCTCGTAGCCGCCGCAGTTGTAGACCAGCGGGAGTTCCAGCCCGTCGCCGGCGGCTATCGCCAGCCCTTCGAGGATCATGGGCGTTACGTGGGTTGGCGTCACCAGGTTGATGTTGTGGCAGCCTTGATCTTGCAGCTCAAGCATGATCCGGGCGAGCTGCGGGGGTTCGACGGGACGGCCTCCCTCGCCCAGCACGCTGATCTCGTAGTTCTGGCAGAACACACAACGCAGGACGCAGTTGGCGAAGAAGATGGTGCCCGATCCCCCCGTGCCGACCAGGGGCGCCTCCTCGCCAAAGTGGGGTCCGTAGCTCGCCACCAGGGCCCGATCGGCCGTGCGGCAGACCCCCAACTGGCCCTCTCGCCGGTCGACCCGGCAGTGGCGAGGACAGAGCCGGCAGGGCTTGCCCAGCATGGCTCGGAGTAGCCGGGCCCGCCCGGCCAGTTCTCCCTTGCCGGCCAGATCCAGGTAGGCAGCGCGCCGCTTCTCAGCCATGGATCGCACGCATCCTCAGGGTACCATTCTCCCCGGCCCGAGCGCTCCCCTCTCCACCAGCCAGCGCAAGGCATCGAGGTCGCTCTGGGCCACCTCGGCGGCGCGGTTAATCACCTCCGCGTATACGGCTGTGGCTGCCCCTCCGGTGAAGTCCCGCTCCGCCGGCGGGGTTGCCTCGATCACCACGCCCCGGCCGCCGGCGACCAGCGCGTCGCGCACATCCTCCAGGTTGGCCAGGTTACCCCGGCCGAAGGGGATGTCGGCCAGGACGATCCAGTCCGCCTCGCGCATGAGGTGGGCGTTCCGGCGCCGCGCAGCCGCGTCCACGGCCGAGAACGGGGGTGCTTCCACCACCTCGATCCCCAGGGACCTTGCCACCACCCAGTCGCTGTCGCCCCGGTTCAGGACGCCCGCGGTGAGCCGGAAGCCGGCCGCCGCCAGAGCTTCCAGCAACCAGGTGGCACTGCCCCCCCCGCCCACCACGTGGACCAGGTGAGAGAGGCGATCGGCACGCTCCTCAGGCGGGGCCTCCCGGCCGGACACCAGCGTGACCTGCGGCACGCCCTGAAGCGGGTGCCGGGAGATCACCGTCCGGCTGCCGTACACCTCCTCCAGGTGAGAGGACAGCAGAACCTGTTCGGGAGTGCCCCGGGAATGAAGTCGCCCCCGATGGATCAGGGCCAGTTCATCGCAGTACAGGGCGGCCAGGTTGAGATCGTGCAGGACCACCAGCACGGCCAGACCCTCCCGCCGGTTCAGCCGGCGGAGGAGGTCCATGATCTCGACCTGGAAGTTGATGTCCAGGTGGGCCGTAGGTTCGTCGAGCAGCAGGTAGGCAGGTTGCTGGGCCAAGGCCCGAGCGATCAGTACCCGCTGCCTCTCACCGGCCGACAGGTCGGCGAAATTGCGCCCCGCCAGCGGAAGGGTTCCCGTCAGGGCCAGGGCGCGACGCACGGCCGCCAGGTCACGGGGGCCTTCGGAGCGGAAGCGCCCCAGGTGGGGAAAGCGCCCCATCAAGACGAGATCCTGGACCGCCAGCGGGAACAAGGGAGGCGTCTCCTGGCCGACGGCGGCCACCCGCCTGGCGACGGCCAGCGGCGAGAGCTCCCCGAGATCCCGCCCCTCGAGGATAACCCGGCCCCGTGCCGGCGGTAGGACCCTGGTCATCACCTTGAGCAGGGTAGACTTACCCGCCGCGTTGGGGCCGATGAGGCCGGCGAAGGCCCCTGGCGCCAGTTCGAAGTCGAGGTCCCGGAGCACCTCTCGGCGTCCGTAGGCCGCCGTGATGCCTTCCAAGCTGAGAGCCACCGGGTCACCTCCTACCAGAAGCGCGAATGCGCCCTGCGCAGCAGGTACAGAAAGAAGGGCCCGCCGACCAGGGCCGTGACTATTCCGACGGGTATCTCCGCCGGGGGCAAGGCGATCCGGGCGACCGTGTCCGCCATCACCAGCAGCGCCGCGCCGGCCAGGGCCGAGCCGGGGAGCAGGATGCGGTGGTCCGCTCCCACGACCAGCCGGGTGATGTGGGGTACCACCAACCCCACGAAGCCGATGATGCCGCTGACCGAAACCGCCGCGGCGGTCGCCAACGAGGCCGCCCCGACGAGGACCAGTTTGGCCCGCTCCACATCCACACCCAGCTGCCGGGCGCTATCCTCGCCCAGCAGGAGGGCGTTCAGTTCGCGGGCGGAGGCGAGTACAACCAGGCCTCCCGCCAGCATGTAGGGATAGGCCGCCAGTACGTGGAACCAGCCTCGCCCGCCGAAGCCCCCCATGAGCCAGAACAGCACCGGCCTGACGTCACGGTGGGTGAAGACCATCAGCGCGGAGACCAAGGCCGACAGGAAGGAGCTGACGGCAATGCCCGCCAGCAGGAGGTTCAGTAGCGGCACCCGTCCCCCGCTGCGGGCCAGCGAATATACTGCGGCAATGCTGGCCAGAGCGCCGCCAAAAGCGGCTACCGGTACCAGTCCCCGGGCCAAGCCTCCCCCCAAGCTCATGGCCACCGTGGCTCCCAGGGCGGCGCCGGATGAAACGCCGATCACATAGGGATCGGCCATCGGGTTTCGCAAGAGCCCCTGGAAGGCCGCCCCGCTCAGGCCCAGCGTCGCCCCTACCCCCGCCGCCAGAACGACTCGGGGGGCCCGGACCACCAACACGATCTGCTCGTGCCCGGCCGCCCAGGCGGTGAGAAGGCGATCTCCCACCAGGGGCAACCGGGCGACCAGGATCCGGGCAACGTCCCCGACCGGTACCGCAACTGCCCCCCGGCCCAGGGCGACCAGGCAGAAGGCCGCGAGCAGGGTGGCGAGGGCGAGCAGCATGGCCCGCCCTCGCCTCGCCCGCAGGCCAAGGTCAAGCGGGTCGCCACTCCTCACCGGAAGATCTCGGGGTACAGGAGGCGGGCGACCGTCTCCACCCCCTCGGCCACCCGGGGACCCGGCCGGCTGACCAGGTCACCATCCACCCGGTAGACCCTACCCTCCCGGACCGCTTTCAGGCTGTTCCAGCCGGGCAGATCGGCGAGGCCAGGGCCGAAGGAGGGGTCCAGGGTGGCGGCGATGATGACATCCGGATCCTGCTCGATCAGCACTTCCAGGCTGTACTGAGCATAGGGTAACCCCAGTCCTTCGGCCAGGTTTCGCCCACCGGCCAGGGTGATCAGGTCATGCACGAAGGATCCCGGACCCACGGTCCACAGGAACTCATCCAAGACCCAGAACACGCTCGGCCGCTCACCGCCGGCCGCCATGACCCGGCCCCGCACGTCGTCAAGCCGCCGGCCGATCCCGGCGGCAATGTCCCCGGCCTCGATAGAGGCACCCGTCACCTCGCCGATCAGCAGGATCTGTTGCCCCACGGCCTCAATGGTCGGGGCGTCGACCACGAACACGGGAATGCCGAGCGCTTCCAGCCGGGTGACGATCTCACTCTCGGCGGTACCCGCCGCCAGCACCAGGTCGGGCTCGAGGCCGACGATGAGCTCGTAGTTGGGTGCCCACGCATCGCCCACCTTCTCCGTCCCGGCCGCCTCCGGGGGGTAGTTGCACCAGGTGGTGACACCCACCACCCGGGACCCCAGACCCAGGGCGAACAGGATCTCCGTATTGGCCGGCGCCATGCTGACGATCCGCCGCGGGATCTCCCCCAGTATCAGCTGCCGCCCCGCTCCATCAGTGAAGCTCCTCCCCGCCGGTGCCGCGCCGCCACGGCAGCCCGCGACCATCAGAAGCGCGACCAGGAACGTTACCAGCTTGCGCAAACCGATCTCCTCCCCTGCCGGGAAACTTAAAGAACCCCCGGTCCCGTAGGATGGGGGCTCGCTCACCTGCCAAGCCGCGTCCCCCCTTGCCGACGAGGGCCGGTACGCTGGCGGGCAGGCAGGTCTCCTGGCTACCGGTTCATCCTCACCTGCGCCTTCCCGCCTGTCGAGTTCAAGGCAGTGGCTTTCCTGCAGGCATCGTCGCCGGTCACAGTGGCGCGGACCGCGCCGGTCAGCGGGCCCCTGGGGACCCGCCCCGGACTTCCCTATTCTCCCCCGCTCGGTGATGGGGGAACCTACCCGCGGCTCTATTCGGTTGTCCCTATTATACCCCTTGGGGGGAAAGGGCTCAAGGGGTCTCCCGGTTCGCCTCCGGTCTTACTCCGCTTCCTCCGCCGGGGCGGCGTCGCCGGCCTGCTTGACGAAGTTGAGCCGCAGGTCGGCCAGTAACGGTTGAATCTCCCGTACCCTCGCCGGCCCCACCAGGCCGGCCAGTACTTCCACGGCTTCGATGGCCCGCCGGGACTCATCCAGGTCGCGATCCACCTCGCCGGTCTCCGGGTTGACGACCAGACCCATACTCTGCCAGGCCCGGCTGGCCAGGAGCACGAGGGCCAAGTCCAGGATGGCCGTCACCGGCGGGGGACCGGGGAGTCTGCCGGCCACAGGGGTGCCCTCCTCGCCACCGGTCACCGGCCTTCCCTCCTCCCCGTTGCCAGTGTGACCCGGTCCAGGAAGTCGAGACACGCCTCGTAGTCGGCCTGTACCGCTTCCCGGGCCCGCTCCGTGTAGAGGCTCTCGAAGAGCCCCACATACAGCTCGCGGGCAGAAGGGAGATGAGCGAGCCAGTGACCTCCCTCCCCGGCCACCCGGGTCCCCACCGTGACCAGGAGTTCGGCCAGGTAGTAGCCTCGCACGCGGTCCATCTTGTCCGCGTCGTAGAGGATGCGGGCTTCGAGGGGAAGCTCGCCGCGCTCCGGACCGTACACCGGGTCCGTGTGGTGGAGGATGGCCCAAGCCACCAGGTTGGCTCGGGCCGGGGGATAACCCGCGGCGGCCAGGAACTCCCTCGCCAGCTCGGCACCACGGGTGGCATGTCCATCGGCCTCCCCCTCGACCCGGGCCAGATCGTGCAGCCACGCCGCGACCACCACCACCTCGCGGTCAGCCTGGGGGTAGTGGGTGGCCAGATCCCCGGCGTGGGCGACCACCGCCTCGACATGAGGCAGGATGGGGCCATACTTACCGGCCACGGCCTCCCTGGCTCGCCGGACCCAGTCGACGGCCATGTTCAAGCCTCCCCCCCGGCTGCGTACGCTACGGCGGCCGCCGCCGGGCCCGCGCCCGGTCCCACGGGCAACCCCTGGCGGCTGAGGACGCTCTCCAATGCAGTCAGGAGCAGGAACACATTCTTCCGCTGGCAGGAGTAGCCCATGGTACCGATCCGCCAGATCTTCCCCTTCAGCGGGCCCAACCCGCCGCCGATCTCGATCCCGAACTCCCGGAGCAGTGCGCGCCGGGTACCGGCGTCATCGGCCCCGGCGGGAATCTTCACCGCGGTCAGCGTAGGCAGCCGGCGGGCCACCGGCACGTGGGCCTCCAGCCCCATGGCTTCGAGGCCGGCCACCAGGGCCGCTGAGGCCAGCCGGTGGCGGCGCAGGCGATTATCGAGACCCTCCTCCAGGATCAGGCGCAAGGCCTCGCGCAGGGCGTACATCATAGAGATGGGCGCGGTATGGTGGTAGAATCGTTCCTGGCCCCAGTAGCTGGTGATCATCGTCAGATCAAGATACCAACTCTGCACCGGGTGCCTGCGGGCACGGAGGATCTCCTCGGCGCGGCGGTTCAGGGTCACCGGGGCCAAGCCGGGCGGGCAGGACAGGCACTTCTGGGTACCGCTGTAGGCCGCGTCGACATCCCAGGCGTCAACCGCCACCTCGCAACCACCCAGGGAGGTCACGCAGTCCACCACCAGCAGGGCTCCCGCACGGTGGGCGACTTCGGCCAGGGGCTCGATGGGCTGGAGAGCGCCGGTGGAAGTCTCCGCATGCACCACCGCCACCAGCTTCACGGGTCCACCGGAGCGCTCCAGGGCTTCCTCCACCGCCTCGGGGGCGATGACGTCTCCCCAGGCGGCTTCCACCACAATGACCTCCGCCCCGCAGCGACCGGCGATATCGGCCATGCGCTGGCCGAAGAGGCCGTTCACCCCCACTACCGCCCGGTCGCCCGGCTCCAGGAGGTTCACCAGAACCGTCTCCATACCGGCGCTGCCCGTCCCCGACACGGGGAAGGTGACCCGGTTGCCGGTCCTGAAGACGTGCCGCAGGAGTTCCATGACCTCGTTCATGATCTCCAGGAAGGCGGGATCGAGATGCCCCAGCAAGGGGGCGGAGAGGGCCCTGAGCACCCGGGGATCAACGTCACTGGGCCCGGGGCCCATCAGGATCCGCGGCGGAGGGCTCAGGTCGGTCAGCTGAGACATGGCAGCCTCCAATCCCCGCATCAGATCACCTTGACCAGGCGGGGGGTTGGGGTCCGGCCGGGGATGCGGCCGCGCTTGGCCACCGGCCGGCCGTCGATCTCCTTGAGGTCCATGGTCATGTCAATGGGACGGGCCCGCGAGATATAGCTGCCGACGCCGAAGGCGTCGGCGCCCGCCCGCACCAAGGCGGGCATACGCTCGGGAGTGATCCCGCCTGACACAAAGATCTTGACTTGCTTGTGGCCTGCGGCGTCGAGACGAGCGCGGACCTCCGCGACGAGCTCGGGGGTAACGCCCCCCCGTTCCCAGGGGGTATCCAGGCGCACCGCGTCCAGCCGGTCACCCAGGGCGGCGGCCACCCGCAGCGATTCCTCGGCCTCATCCTTGAAGGTGTCCACCAGGATCACCCGCGGCTGGCCAGGGGGCATGATCCGATCATAAGCTTGGGCTACCGCCAGCGTGTCGCCGGCGATGAGGATGGCGGCGTGGGGTATGGTGCCGGACGGCTCGCGGCCGCCCAGCCAGGCGCCCAGCAGGCAGCTGGCCCCAGCGGCGCCACCGGCGATGGCCGCTCTCTCCATCGCCGGGGCCACGGCGGGGTGCACGTGTCTGGCCCCAAAGCTCAGAAACGGCTTCCCCTGAGCCGCTTCGCGGCATTCCCGGGCCGCGGTAGCCCAGCCCGCGCTCGAGGCCAGGATCCCCAATAGAGCCGTCTCGAAGACGCCGAAGCGGTCGTAGGCTCCTTCCACCCGCAAGACCACCTCGCGCTCGGCGAAGCTCTCGCCGTCGGGCACCGCTTCCATGGTTACCCCCCGCCCCAAGAGGAGCTGCCGGCATTCCTCACCGCCGCACATGATCCCCGATCGGCTGGGGAAGACCTCGGCCGTGACCGGGGTCTCCAGCAGGCCGAGTTCCTGGAGGACTTCCCTGGTCTTCACAAAGTAGACGTCTGTGGTCGCCCCCGCCAGGATGTCTTCGTGATTGGCGGAGTGGAAACGCCGGCCGGTCACATCCATGGCCCTGACTTCGGCCAAAGTCCTTATCTCGGTCAACCCTTCCGGCCTCCCGCGCGCTCAGGTATCACCTGGACCCCCAGCGTCCTTCCAAGTTCCTTAAGGGCGAAGCGATGGGCCTCCTCGTCGAAGGACGCCACCGCGTCCGCCGGTACCGTGACGGCATAGTTGAGCATGTGGGCGTCGGCCGCCGTGTAGAGCACGCAGATGTTAGTGCAGACACCGACCAGCCGGATCTCCTCTACCCCGGCCTCGCGCAAGGTGGCGTCCAGATCGGTACCCGAAAAGCCACTGAACTTCCGCTTGGCGATGATCCTGTCCGACGGCCGGGGCTTGAGCTCGGGGCAGATCTCCGCTCCGGGAGTCCCCTCAACGCAGTGGGGCGGGAACATCCGGAACTCCAGATCGTCCGGGCGGTGACGGTCACACAGGTAGACAATGGTTTCACCCTTCGCCCGGGCCTCGTCCAGTTCCTCCCTGACGCGAGGGACTATGGCCCTGGCCGCGTCGCCGCAGTAGAGCGTGCCGCCGGGGGCCATGAAGTCCACCAGCATGTCGACGATCACCAGTGCTCTTTTCGCCACCTTGTCCCCTCCTCGCCGCCGTAGTCTCGCCCAGGCCGACCAGTTCCCTGAGCGCACGCACCTCCGCCGGGCCGAGTTCCCGGTGCTCCCCGCGCCCTAGCCCGCCCAAGGAGAGGGGGCCAAAACGCGATCGCCGGAGTTGAAGCACTGGGTGGCCGACCGCCTCCAGCATCCGGCGCACCAGGTGGTGGCGCCCTTCGTGAACCTCGAGTTCCACCCATGCCCGGCCCTCATCGGACGCCATGATCGCGATCGAGTCAGCCCGGGCCGGCCCGTCTTCCAGGTCCACTCCCCGCCGCAGGCGCTCCAGGGTCTCCAGGCCGGGCACACCCGTGACCCTGGCCCGGTAGGTCTTGCCGACCTGGAAACGGGGATGCGTCAGCCGGTGGGCCAGTTCGCCGTCGTTGGTGAGGAGGAGCAGGCCCTCGGTGTTCCGGTCGAGCCTTCCCACCGGGTAGACGCGTTCGTCGACCCCCTTCACGATGTCCAGCACGGTAGGCCGGCCTCGCGGATCCCGCACTGCCGTGAGGTACCCCCGGGGTTTGTTCATGATCAGATACCTGAGCGACGGAGGGCGGGCGGTCACCGGTTGCCCGTCCACCTCCACCCGGTCCCGGCCGGTGACCACCTTCACTCCCGGACGGGTGACAACCTCGCCGTTGACCCGGATCCGGCCGGAGGCGATCAGCCCCTCGCACTCCCGCCGCGACGCCAGTCCGGCCCGGGCCAGGAACACATGCAGACGCACCGGGGTCGGGTCCACCCCAGGCCCTCCTCTCCGCCGGCCGCGCTAGCCGGCGGCCACCTCGGCCACCAGGTCGACCTCAACCGGTGCGCCAAGGGGCAGTTCGGCCACTCCCACCGCCGCCCGGGCGTGCCGGCCACGGTCGCCAAACACCTCCAGCAGCAGCTCGGAAGCGCCGTTAACCACTTGTGGCTGCCCGGTGAAGCCAGCGGCGCTGGCGACAAACCCGGTCACCTTCACCATCCGCACCACGCGGTCGAGGTCACCCACCTGGGCCTTCAGGGCCGCCAGGCAGTTCAACGCACAGGTGCGGGCAGCCTGGCGGCCTTGTTCCACGGATATCTCGGCTCCCAGTTTCCCCTCGGCGATGAGCCGGCCCGCCACCACCGGTAGCTGGCCAGAGACAAAGACGTGGCAGCCGCTGTGCACGGCCGGCACGTAGGCGGCGAGCGGGGGCGCCACCGCCGGCAGTTCCAGACCCATGACTCTGAGCTTCTCCTCCGGTCTCACATCAGGTCTCCTCTCGTGATCGCCTGACTCCCTTATACTCCCGTGCCTTACCGGTTTTCCTGCGTCATGGGTCATCGGGTCTAAAAAACACACCCCGGGGCAGACTGATCCCGGGTCTGTGGCGGCCGAGCGCAGACGGGTCCGGGCTTCCTTAGGGTGTCCGTCCCCGTCGGGCAAAGGTTGCCGTGGGTTGCGGGTCGGGTCACACGGTGGGCGCCCTGGTGTTGTGGGGTCGTCCAGCGTCCCTGTCACCCCGGGATCCGCGTCAGCCGGAGTCGAAGATGGCGGCCGGTTCGCAACGGGTCCATGCCGGTCGGGACCGGCGGGCTCGGGCAGGATCGACCCTCGTCGGGCTAAGATCGCCGTCGTTGCGGCAGTGGTCTGGCTCGGCCCGGAGGCCGGGCCGGGCTGCACAAGGAGCGCCGGCGGTTGAGTCAAGGTCTCGGCGGGCGCCGCAGGGGTCGGCCGCGGCCGCAAGGCGCCGCTGGCTCCACAGGTGCTCGCCGGGGCCGGGTCGAAGGTCGCCACAGGCCTACTCTATCCCCAATGCCCGCAGGGCATTGCCCACGTCCTGGGGATCCTCCAGTACCGGCCGGAAGAGATCGCCCACCCGGGACAGGCGTTCCCCGAGTGACTCCAGGTTCAGGTCCCCCGGCTTCAGGCGGGGTAGTTCATCCCAGGCGACCGGGGCCGAGACCGGGGCCCCCGGCAGGGGCCGGAGGCAGTAGGGAGCGGCCAGGGTTTTCCCCATGGCGTTCTGCAGGTGGTCAATATACACGCCCCGCCGCCGCGCTACGACCCGCTCCCGGGTGGTACGCCCCGGACAGGCCTCGTGGATGATATCGGCTACCCCGGCAACCAGACGGGCGATCGTTGAGTAGCTGGGCCCGCGGCAGAGCGGCAGGTAGATGTGAATGCCGGTGGCTCCCGATGTCTTCGGGTAAGCGCGCAGGCCCAGTTGGCCCAGGATGGTCCTGACCATGAAGGCAACCTCCACCGACTCGGTGAAGCCGGCCGGGGGGCTGGGGTCAAGGTCGAAGACGGCGAAGTCGGGGAAAGCGGGGGCGTCAGACCGGGAGAGCCAGGGGTGGATCTCGATTACCCCCCACTGGGCAAGCCAGACGAGGGTGGCAGGGCTGTCGGCAAGGCAGTAGTTGATGGTCCGCTCACCATGCCGGAAGGGTCCCCGCCGGATCCACGCCGGCGCACTCGGAGGGATGTTCTTCTGGTAGAAGCGCTTGCCGTGAATCCCATCGGGGTACCGGGTGAGCGAGAGGTACCGGTCCCGCAGATGAGGCAGCAGGTGGGGCGCCACTTCCTGGTAGTAGGCCACCAGTCGGCCCTTGGTGTACCCGTCCTGGGGCCAGAAAGGCTTGGCCAGGTTGGTCAGCTTGAGCGCGACGGGATCAGAGGTCAACAGCCGCCCACCAACCCCCGGTAGACCGGTTGTCGCAGCAAGCCCTCGGCCGTCAGTTCGGTGTACTCCACCCGACAACGAAGGCCCGGCTCGACCCAGCGGACCGGTCCCGGCACCCGACCGGAGTCGGCCAGCGGGGAGTCGGCCCGCAGCCGCAGGCGTCGCACCAGGTCCTCCCCTTCCGCCCCGGAATACCCGGTGCCGACCCTTCCGATGTAGCTCAGGCCATCACCGCCGGCGACGGCCAGCACCAGCGATCGTGGGTAGCGGGGATGGATCCCAGTGTAACCGACAATGGTGGCCTCCAGCACCTTCCGGTGGCGAACCTTCAGCCAGTAGCGGGAGCGTTCGCCCGGCAGATAGGGGCTTGCCACCTCCTTGGCGACGATTCCCTCCAGGCCCCGATCGGTGACCGCCCGGTAAAGGGCCAGGCCCTGGCCCACCACGTGTTCGGAGAAAACCAGGCTCGTCCCGCATGCGGGTACTACCTCCCGCAGGGCCTCCCTCCGGGCCTCCAGCGACTCCGCCATCAGATCCCGCCCGTCACGGTGCAAGAGATCGAATACCACGTAGACGACCGGCCCCTGGCGGTCCTGCAGGGCACCGAAGTCCGGCCGGGCTCCCCGCATGGCCACCAACTCGCCGTCCAGGATCGCCTCCCTCGCTCTCACCCAGCCGGGGAGGGGCGCCAGTTCAGGGTAGAAGGAGGTGAGATCGCGGAGGTTCCGGCTCTGTAACCGCATGACTCCGTTCTCGACAAAGGCCAGGCAACGGTAGCCATCCCACTTGACCTCAAACCAGTGCCGGGGCGAGTCGAAGGCTCGCTCGCTTGTCCGGGCCAGCATGGGCCGCACCAGCCGGCCGAGCACCCCGACCACGGCTCAGTCCTCCGCCCCCAGCGGGGCGCCGTCGCCATCGCCCTGGGTCATGTCGACGCTCGCTCGCAGGGCCTCCAGGAGGTCCACCACTTCGGCAGTGGCGGGCTCGCGGTATTCGAAGACTTGCCTCCCTTCCACCTTGGCTAGCACCAGTTCCTGGAGGGCTTCCCGGCGGCGGTCGAGGTACCGGCCGGGTGTGAAAGGGTGGGTCAGGTTGTCCACAAGAGTGAGGGCCATCTCCAGTTCGGCCGGCTTCAGTTCAGGGATCCCCAGAGGGCCTTCCAGCCCGGCGGCTGACCGGACCTCGTCCGGCCAGAACATGGTGGACAGGGCAAGGACGTCGCCGTAGCCGCGAAGGGCCGCCAGGGTCTCCTTGTCCCGGATGGCCACCCGGGCCACGGCGACCCGGTCACGCTCCCGCATCACCTGTCGGAGGAGATGGTAGGCCTTGTGACCCCCGTCGGCCGGTTCCAGGAAGTAATTCTTCTCGTAGTAGACAGGGTCGATCTCGGCCAGCCGCACGAAGTCAAGGATCTCCACCGTCCGGCGCGAGAACCCGGGCAAGGCGGCCAGGTCGTCGTCCCCGATCAGCACGAAACGGTCCCGCTCGTACTCGTAGCCGGATACCAGGTCTTCGCCGGCGACCTCGGTCTCGCAGTTGGGACACCATTTCCGGTAGCGGATAGGCGTACGGCAGCGCCCGTGGAGCCATCGAAAACGGAGAGCGCGCCGGGCGGTCGCCGCGTAGAGGCGCACCGGGATGTGCACCAGGCCGAAGCTGATGGCGCCCTTCCACAGGGGCCGCAATCAGGTCAGCTCCCCGGGGTGGGGGTGGGCCTGCGGCCAACCGTTCGCCGGGGAGGAGCGGCCGGTACGGCCGCCTGGTACGCCTGGCCGTCACCGCGGACCAGGCCCGCCACCTGATCCAGCACTTGCGGCGCCAGGTCGATGAGGCGGTCGATGATGGCCCTCCCATCCACGGGGAGGAGCCGCACCGTACCTTGTCCCACTACCAGGAAGCCTATAGGCTGGATGCTCACGCCGGCCCCGCTGCCGCCACCAAAAGGCAGGGTCGCCTGGCCACCCGTGTCGGCTTGCCCCTGACGCTTGCCGTTGCGATCCGACTCGTACTCGGTCCCCCCGGCGGCGAAGCCGAAGCTCACCCGGGAGATGGGGACGATCACGTTGCCATCCGGCGTCTCAACGGCATCGCCGACGATGGTGTTGACATCCACCATCTCCTTGATGGCTTCCATGGCCGTCTTCATCAAGCCCTGGATGGGATGGTCGCTCATATCCCGACTCCTTCCTGCCCGCTCTCCCGCCTAATATTGCTCCCGCCGGGCCGGGCTATGCGGCGCCAGATGAGCGGGAGCACCCGCCAGGCAAGCCGGAAGCCGAACCCGATCAGCCGGGCCACCCGGAGAGCGACAGCAGCCCTGAAATCGACCTCAAGCACGCTACGACCGTATTCCGGCCGTAGACTTAGCCGCGGCCGGATTCCTGTCCAGGGGGCCACCAGCCCGAGACCCGCCCAGCACCAGCCCACGAGCAGCGCGGTGGAGGCGGCGTCGCCGGTGCCGACCCGGGCGGACAAGCTCGCCTCGGTGATCCGGGTACCTCGTAGCATCCACCGCAGCAGGGGAAGTTGGGCCCGAAGAAGCCCCAGCCACTCGCCAAGGGGGATTTCGGAGAAGCCGTCGGCTATCCGGCCGGGGTCGGTGAGAGCGACGCTGAGCCGCTGGAACACCCGCGGTCCCAGTTCGCGCCGGAAGGAGATGCCCAGAGCAGACACGGTCAGTATCCCCGGCCCGCCCTCGGGAAGGCGGAAGCTGAAGCGGACCGGAAGCCAACTCCAGGCCACGACCGAGGCCAGGGCCAAGCCCGCGGCCCCAAGCCACCATGCCATGGCAGGCCCGTCCTCCCCGGCGGCTAGCCTTCCCGCTCCTCCGGTGAATCATGCGGGGCAGGGGCCAAGGGGGGCAGCTCTGCCAGCGACCGGAGGCCGAAGTGACGCAAGAAGCCGGGCGTGGTCGCGTAAAGGATGGGCCGGCCCACGGTCTCGACCCGGCCCACCTCCTGGATCAACTCCCGCTCGACCAGGACTGCGAGCACCTTCTCGCAGTTGACTCCCCGGACCATCTCAACCTGGGCCCGGGTGATGGGCTGGCGGTAAGCCACCACGGCCAGGGCCTCCAGGGCGGCGGGGGAGATGCCGACGGGGGCCTCGGCCGGGCTCAAGGCGCGCACCAGGGGGGCCAACTCGGGACGGGTGGCGAGGCGGAACCCCCCCGCCACCTCCTGGAGTTCGAACCCCCGCCCCTCCCTGCGGTATTCGGCGGCGAGCTCACCCAGAAGGGCCAGGACCTCGCCTTCGTCGACCTCGAGGACACGGGCAGCGGTCGCCGCCGGGAGAGGCTCCGGGGAGACCAGCAGGAACGCCTCCAGGGCCGCCCGCAGGCCTAGCCCTCCCGGTGCTTCTTTCACCTCTGAGCCGCCTTCCGCCGGATCTGTATGGAACCGTAGGTGCGATCTTGACCCACGATGACCCAACCCAACCGCATCAACTCCAGCAGGGCCAGGAAGGTCACGATGATCTCCCGCCGCCCGGCGCCCCGCCGGAACAGGGCTCGGAAGGAGACCGCCCGGCCGGGGGCCCGGCGCAGGGCACGGGCAATGGCCCGCATCTGATCCCGGACCGTGAACTCATCCCGCTCGATCTCCCGCGGCTCCTCGGGAGGCTTCTCCTTCAGCAACTCCTCAAGGGCCGACAGAAGGTCGCCGGGCCCGATCCCCTCCAAGGTCAATGCGGGCCGGGCAGCCACGACAGTGGGTGTCCGGACGAAGGAGTTCCCCGCCTCGCATTCGCGTTCCTTCAGGAGCTCGGCCGCCCGGCGGAAGAGCCGGTATTCGAGTAGCCGACGCACCAGTTCGGCCCTCGGGTCCGGCTCTGCCCCGTCCTCGCCTGCGGTTTCGCCCGGCCCCCGGGGAAGCAGCAGGCGGGCCTTGATCTCCATGAGGGTCGCAGCCATCAACAGGAAGTCTGCCGCCCGATCCAGGTCCAGCCGGTCAAGCTCCCTCAGGTACTCAAGGTACTGCCACGTGATCCGGGCAATGGGGATGTCGTGGATGTCCACGGCTTCCTCCTGGATGAGGTGCAGCAAGAGGTCCAGGGGACCTTCGAAGACTTCCAGGCGCACGCGGTAGGCGTCCACGGCGATCCTCTAGAACGGCCGGATTAGCCGGGACAGGCCGTCCGCCAGCCGCAAGATGGCCTCCATCACCGTTCCCGAGAGGGCGAAGACCACACCGGCGCCAACGCCACTGAGAAGCACGATCAGGAGCAAGAAGGGGCCTATTTGCTCCAGACGATCCAGCAGGTGCGCCTGCCTCCCGGGAAGGAGCCCCGCCAGGACCTTGGACCCGTCCAAGGGAGGGATGGGGATCAGGTTGAAGACGGCCAAGACCACGTTGAGCTGGAAGGTGACCATGATCAGGCGGGGGAGGTAGGGCACGCCGGCCAAGAGGCCCCAGCGGAGGCCAAAGACGATCAACAGGGCAAACAGGAAGGCCAGCAGGAGGTTGGCGACGGGCCCGGCCAGGGCGGTCCAGAGCAGGCCCCGCCGGGGATCCACGCGGTAGAAGTAGGGGTTGGTGGGCACCGGCTTGGCCCAGCCGAAGCCGTAGAATACGATCAAGAGGGTCCCGATAGGGTCCAGGTGGGCCCAGGGTTCCAGGGTCAGTCGGCCCATGCGGCGGGGCGTGGGGTCACCGAGGCGGTTGGCCATCCACGCGTGCGCGAACTCGTGGAAAGTGAGGGCCAGCAAGAGCGCAGGAAGCCGGAGGGCCATGGTCACGATGTCAAACCGCATTGAGCGTCCTCCCCGTCATCTCCCCATTATAGCATAGGCTGAGAGGCGATGCTTCGGGGCGCACGCCGGCAGGCGGAGCCAGGGACCACTATGTCGGCGGAGCCCCCAGTTCCTCGAGCACCTCTCCCTGCATCGTGTCCGGCAGTCCCGCGGCCTGCATCGCCCGCACCATAAAGGCCAGATCGCAGTCCCTGGCAGGCAAAAGGGTCAGCAGCGGCCGGTAACGGTCGACCCTGCCACGGTAGAGCTCGGTGATCAGCCGCAGTTCAAGTCCCACGGTCGGTACCGAGTCAGGACCGTAAGGGAGAAGGACGAACCGCTCCGATGAACCGCGGCCGAAGGTCTCGATGGTGTCAAGCCCGGTGCGATACCGCCTGGAGCAACGCATCGGCGTAGGAGGAGCTAAACACACGTGTGCGTCGGGCATCTGAGCGGGGCGTGCGAGAAAGCGAGGAGGTTCGGGGGCCTGAAGGGACCTCAAGAGTTGAGCCTGTTGCTTCGTCGTCTCAGTACGTTGCAGGACCCAGCCGTCCTTCGACCCGAACTCGCCCACATGCAGCCTCTGCAGGACCCGGTGCAGTTCGTCCCAGGTCAACCCCGTGCGTACCGCGGCGATCCGGATGAGCAAGAGCGCCAGCCATCAGACGATCGCGTGAGACCGTATCCGGTCCTCCAGCCGGTGGTCGATCAGTCGTAGGCAAAGAGTGGTCTTGAGCGTTCGGAACGCGTCCTCCACCTCGTACAACTGCCTGAACCCAAGAGCCCCGTCCTCCGGTGACAGCGAGTCGTCCGAGGTGCTGAGCAGGGACTTGCCCGTCAAGCTTCTCCTCTTCCCTGATCTTCGCCTTGTTCAGCCGGGGCTGGCCGTTGCGGTCCGCACGTACATAGCGGCCCAACACCGGGTGGGCGACCAGAGCACACAAGCCGTGCTGTGAGGAGCACCCTTGAGGTCCCCGATCCGCCTGAGCTCTGCCTTCACCTGAGCCAGAGTAGACTCCCGGTCCCTACTGTCCCTCTCCGCTTCCCGGGGGTTGCGGACCAGGACGAAGCGCTGGCGTCTCTCCCCGTCGCCAACCACGATCTCCTTGACCTCGAGGTTGTCCCGCACCGTGTTGAACCGACCGGGTCGGGACAGAGCATCGTTCGTATCCTGGGCTCCGGAACGCAACCGCTCCCCGACAATGTAGTGACCCCAGGACCGTTGGAGCGTCCTGAGGTTCTCCTCCGAGGAGAAGCCACGGTCCACCACGATGACCACCCGGCCCAGCCGCCAGCCGCTCAAGTCCCGTTTGACCTCCTCGTTCACACTGGCGTGACTTTCGTTACCCATCCCGGTCAGATCGGCCGAGACGGTCGCGCAGCAACGAAGCAAGTGCATCTATCTGTCGGGGCGAGACACCCTGGTGCACGGGCAAGGCCACCACCCGGTCGGCCAACCAAGCTGCTTCCGGGAACTCGACTCTCGAAGCGCTGTCAGGCAGGCTCCTCCACATCCTCGCCGCATACGAGCCTGCCCTTCTCAGCACGGTGACAGCAAGGTCTGGATCATCGACGACCGCGGGAAAGACAAGGGGTACTACTCCCTCCGGGAGTGATCCGTGAAGCGGTCTGCAGGGACCCGAACTCCCAAGCAGTCCGAGCCAGGCGGCGAAGTTGGCGCGCCGCTGGTCGGCCACCCATTGGAAGTCGATGCGAGGGAGCAACGCCCTTGTGAGAGGCGACATGGCGCTGTGAAAGGGCCGGAATGAGCTCAATCGCGGCTCCCACTTGATTGGCCCAACACCAAGCCGACTCTGAACCGCTTGCACCAACCTAGCCGTAGTGCCTCCGAGCTGCCAGCAAACGTCGTAACGGTAAGCATGAGAGCTCAAGGTTAACCCGGGCCGGTTAAGGACCAGGGCTGCCCCGTCAGGAACGCCCAGCGTCTTCCGGAAGCTGAACACAACCAAGTCCCCGACGACTCCAACCGGGGTGTTGTCCAGGGTCGAGAGGAAGGCATGGGCGCAGTTACGGATAAGCCAGATACCCCTCTCAGTGCAGAATTGGCCGAACTCCTCCTGGGAAGGCTGAGGAAACCCGAAGTAATCAACCAACACCAGCGCCTTAGTACTGGCATCGGCTTTCCGGATTGCGTCCTCGATCAAGGCCGTCCCTCGGCTCGAGACCTCGAAGAAGCGAACCGTTATGTTCCTGGCACGGAACGGCGTGGCTACTACTGGGCACACGAAGGCGGGCAGCAGGACGGTATCCCCAGGCCCCAGTTCAAGCGCGGCAACTGCCCCGTCCAAGGCGTACCTGGCATGCGAGTAGAACCGCAACTTGGATGGACACTCGTCGAGGGGATAGGGCATTGACCGGGTGCGCCGCACCCGGTCACTCACTAACCTATCGATGGGGCAGTACCTGGGTATGTACACTCGCCCGCCCCCCTACAGGCTCTCCTCTGTGACTGTGTCGCCCCTGCTCCCTCACTCAAGGGTATCGGCCAGGATCGCCAGCATCCGGAAGAGCGCCCGCACCACCCAACGCGCCTCTGGTTCCAGCAGGTTACCTTGCGGATCGGTCGTACCCAGGCCGGGCCCGACGATCATGTTGCCGTCGTATCCCAGGGGTGGAACCAACCCCATTTCGCGAAGCCCGGATTGGATGAGGTTGGTGCCAGAGTACATGTCCTCGATCGAGAACACCGGCAGACCCATCCTCCCCGGCTGCCAGGTCCGCTCATAGCTGATCTCGGTACCCAACGAGTTGTAGCTCTTGGTGATGGTGAAACCTTCGGCGAAGCAGCCCAGGTCATCTCTGATCCCCTCAAACTCCTCGAGGACGATGGCGTGAAACTCGTCGACTGGCTTAGAGAGGCGCTCGGGGGTCTCCAGGAGGATGCGGAGGATGGCGATCAAGGCCGCCATACACTCTTGACCCGGATCTGCCATCACGAATCCGGCTTTCCCGTGCGAAGCGCTCGTACCCCAACGCTGACCATGAATGCCAATCGCACGGCGAATTGGGACCATCACGTCTTCACGTCCGATGATGAGGCCACCTGTGGGCCCGGGGAATGCCTTGTCCGTGCTGTACACGATAAGGTCGGCCTTGACAGCACGTAGGTCGGTACCGATAAAGGGAGTCCCACGGGCGTTGTCGACGACGTAAGGTACATCAAAGGCCGATGCCAACTCGCCAATGCCTCTCATGAGAACTGATTCCCCGCTTTGGCCCCGCTGGCCGTAACCGTAGCCGGGAGTGTCATAGCCCATCGAGGCAAAGCCGGATAAGAACGGACGGTGAACCTCAGCCGTCTTTGCCAACTGCGCCACGGCCCTTCCAGCATCTACACCCTGCATCAGAGTACAAGGGTGGTACTTGATGCCATGACAGGTGTAGTCCGCACCGGGCAGGGGCACTAGCAGAACCTCCAGGTTGGTCAGCCGCTTCGCCTGGAGGCCGAGCTCACCCGCCGTTACCCCGCGGTCTGCGGTAACGTCCTTGTACTTAGGGGGTACGGGCGAGCCATAGGCTGCCTGGTGATGTATGTGTCTCTCATAAGGGGCGATGTACCGGAACACGCTGCTCAAACCCCGGGCCATCGATGGCATGAACAGCACGCTATAGGCTACCCATAGGGCCGCTTCACAGGTGGACATGACAGCGCCATCGTAATCATCGCCGTAATGCTGCTTGATGAGCCGTCGAACCTCAACATCCAGGGTGGCCAACCGTGTTAGCTTGCGTGCACTGTGGTTCATAGCATCAACGCAGTCCTGGAGCATCATAGCGTGGGTGGCCGACCCGCCCGACAGCCCCAGGTCCGGAAGCTTGCTCTTCGGAATGCCGATCTCTTCCGGCACTCTCCTAGCCCTGTCCAGAATCTCCCCCTGCTTTTTCTCAAGTTGTTCGTACATGTCCATCCGGAATCTGTATGGCACGTCTCGCACCAGCCCTTCTCTCCTGTAGTCAACAGCGATGGGACGGCAAAGCTGCTAGAAACCGTTCGATCTCCTCCGGCGTGTTGTAGAAGTGAGGCGCCACTCGTATGGCACCTTCCCGCAAGGACGTTATGATCTTGGCCTCTTTAAGCCGCACGAAGACATCCTCCGACGAGTGTGTGTCGCTCCGGAAGGACACCGTGCCCGACTTCTCAGCCGGAGACCGATGCGAGAGAAGCCGGTAGCCGCCGCTCCTCAAACCATCACAGAGCTGGTCCGTAAGCATCAGTACACGTTCCTCGATGCAGTCCATGCCCACTTCCTCGAAGAGTTTGAGTGATTCGTGGAAGCCAAAGGCTCCCGGGTAGTTGTGGACGCCGCCTTCGTATTTCTCAGCACTAGGGCGGAAGTTCAGGGCATAGTCCGTGTAATTCTCTGTGTTCTGCTGCACCGACAGATGGCCGACCTCACAGGGCCACAGTTCCGGTTGCAGCGCTTGCCTGACATACAGGAAGCCTATCCCCAGGGGAGCCAGCAGCCACTTGTGGGCCCCACTGGCCAGGAAGTCGATGGGCGTGCGGTCCACCCGCAGTCGAAGCACGCCCAGCCCTTGGATGGCGTCAACGCAGAAGTAGATTCCCCGTTCGCGGCAGAAGGCACCAAGAGATTCCACGTCGGCCCGGTATCCGTTGGAGAACTGGACGAAGCTCACAGTCACCAACCTGGTCCGCTCATCACAGGCGGCGATGATGTCATCAACCGCCACCTTGCCGTCATGTGTCTTTACAAGCCTGGTATTGACCCCGTATCTAACCTCCAGGTTCATCCACGGGTAGATGTTGGCGGGGAACTCCATGTCGTTGGTAACCACGTTATCCCCTTCGCGCCACAGAACACCACTTGCCACTGTACTTAGCCCCTCCACTGTGTTGCGGACGAGGGCTATCTCGGCCGGTGAGGCTCCGATCAGCCGGGCTATTCTCTCCTTGAGCGGAGCTATCCGGTCCCTCCACACCGGGTACCCTACTGACCCTTCAGCCTGAGCCTCAAGGGCTTCTCCGACGGCCTCTCGGACGGCGATGGACAGCGGTCCGATGGCGCTGTGATTGAGGTACACGAAGCGTCCCAGCAAGGGGAACCGCTCCCTAATCCGAGCCAGGTCCATAGCATTGAGCCCTCCCTTTGCCGCACTCTTCTCCACCGATCGGTGCCAGACAGCGATCTCTGGCCGTCATGCGGTCAGGACCCCCAAACGTCCTCGTAGACCCGCAAGGCGTTATCACCCAGCACCTTCTGGACATCGGCATCGGCATACCCGCGCCTGAGCAGTTCGGCGGTCACATTGGACAGTTCCGAGTAGCTGCCAAAGCCCTCCGGGTAGACGGCACGCCACACACCGACATCAGAAAACAGTCTTTCATAGGCTTCCGTCGGGTAAAAGGTGGGTTCAACGATGTTGGGCCCCAGCCCGACATGGTCAATGCCCACCACAGCGGCAATGTGATCGATGTGGTCCACGAACTCGCTCAGCGTGGGTTTGGGGCTGGAACTCACCAGCTTCCCATTGGCGTGCAAACCGATGACTCCGCCCTTCTGAGCCACCGCACGCAGTTGATCGTCGGTGAAGTTGCCCGAGAAGCCGTGCACGGCAACGGCATTCGTGCATGACGCGATGATCGGTCCATCAACCAAGTCCACTATGTCCCAGAACCCTTGCCTGGAGACATAGGATACATCAACGACCATCTTCAGCCGGCAGGCTCTCGTGACGATCCCCCTTCCCAGTTGACTTAGGCCATAACTTGGGTTAGCGAGGTAGCTGCCCACCGCCCCGTTACCATGGATGTTCGCCATCCCCACAACTCGAAGTCCAAGCCGGTGATACACGTCCAGCAGGGCCGGCTCATCCTCTAACGGCGTGACACCTTGCGTGGACAGGACAACCGCGATCTTTCCGTCCGCTGCCAAGCGCCGGATGTCTGCCGCCGTGTGAGCTAGACCGAATGCGGCCTGGCTTTCATCCAGATCGGCCAGCATCCCCTCCAGTATCTTCAGTGAGTGCTTCAGGAGGCTCGGATTGTAGAGTTTCCCCCCGGAGAATGCCGTGAGCAGATCCCGGGTTGGAAACGATTGTGTCTCAAACGTTTCGCCGATGACGTGATCACATATGCAGCGCACTCCGGCCTGCCTGAAGACCTCTGCATGACGACGGGCCAGGATCCGCGTTTCGCCGAGACTACGGCGCTCCGAGACATCGGCGATCAAGTCGGTGTGCATGGCCACGGTCACGGTCTCACGCTGAAGCCGTCGCACGCGAGACCCAAGCTCTGCGGGAACACTCATGCTAGACCACCTCTCTGCGCCCATCCAGACCCGGAGCCGGCTTCCTACGGAGCCAACAAGGGGAACAGGGGCACGATGTCAGGGAGAGCCGGCAATGCCTCGAACACGCTGAGCAACCGCTGTGCTCGCTGTCTGGAGAACACCAAGGAGATGAGATGTTCCGCCTTCCTCTCAATCTCAGCCGTCGTCATACGCCTGATGTCGGGTATGACGGGACTCCTGAGAACCGAACCGTCCTTCAGGTAGACTATGACTTGGGCCGGGCCGCCTGATTCCTGCTTGACTTCACCGAACTCGGTGTCTACAACCGGCTCGACCAGGGTCATCAGGCGCACCAAGGCAGGGTTCTTCAGGGCTGACTCTGACACTGCCTCCGGCAGGATGTTCCCCGTCAAGACGGCCGTGGCGACCCCGAAAGCCAGGCTCATCTGGGCCGAGGTCAGCGTCCGGACGGCAAATCCGGTGGTCGACTTCTGCGACCGGGCGTTGGTCCTTACCACGATCTTACTGATATCATCGGGCGCAAAGGACTCTCTGGCCCTCAACTCACACGCTGCCTCAACGGCATGTTGGGCGGAGGTAATGATGGGGTATCGTTTGGCGTGCACATGGACACAGTGAAACGTCTGCCCCAGGTCTTTCAAGACCCGGCTGAAGTCGAAACTGCTGCTATGCATAGAATAGAAGCCGCCCTGGGCTGCTTCGAGAATGTTCTCAACGCCCGTGAAACCCCTTCGCGCCAGCATGGCCCCCATTACCCCGCCCTCCGCCGCCCGGCCATTGACGAGCTGCTTGACCATCGAGTCCGGAGGGACAGTGAGCAGGGCGCCCACATACGCACCGGCCGCACCCAGTGCCCACTGCATCTCCTGGCTGTCCAGACCCAGCAGCCGGCCGGCAGCCGCGGCCGCTCCGAAGGTGGAGCAGAGCGCGGTGTAGTTGTGCCCGCACGGCGCCGAGGTGACCCCCATTCTCACCCTGACTGCCACCTCGTGCCCAGTGGTCAAGGCAGTCACGAAATCGCGGCCGGAGGCGCCTCCGAGCATCTCGCTGACGGCGACAGCGGCGGGAACCACGTTGTTGCCGGGATGGATGCCAAAACCTGACCAGACATAGGTGTCATCGTATTCAAAGGCGTTCTGAGCATGGCTGTTGGCCCTGACGGCTACCGGCACCGGGAGCTTCGAGGGCCGCCCCCAAACCGTAGCCTGGGGCGCACCTCCGAGTTCCTCCCACAACTCAGTAGCGAGGATGACCTGGGTGAGACTGGAACCGAAGATGCCCACCGCAACGGAATCCAGGGCGTCATCACGCATCACCGACAGGACTTCCTCGGGGATCTCTTCATAGGCCAACCCTGCGGCGAAGTCAGCAAGTTTCCGGGTCAACGGCGGCGGGACCAATGAAGAGTCACCTTGCCCATGCATCCTCTCACCACTCCCTTCGGATCCAACCCGACATCAGACCATGAGCCCTCTCGCGCGCTCCAGGCACTCTAAGACTCCGTCCTGGAAGGTCCAGTGCGGCCGGTAGCCAAGATCACGGCACGCGCGCCGGATGTCTAAAACGCCGGTACGGCCGGGGCTGGCGCCTTCGCCGAAGTCATGCCCGGCACCGATGTCGATCCGGGTGCCGGGGACGGCTAACCGCAGTACATGAACCAAATCGGCAATCGTTTTGGCTTGGCCGGAACCTACGTTGTACACGGCACTTGGGAGGGACGGGGCTTCCCCGGCCAACACGAACGCTCGGGCTAGGTCTCCCACATAGACACAGTCTACCTTCCTCTCGGAGCCGGCAGCGTACGTGGTGGGCCGGCCTCGAAGGGAGTTGAGCATCAGGGTATGCATCTTCTCTATCAAGGCCCCGCTGCGGTCATTGGCAGCGACTATGCGTTCGGCGGCATAGTAGGTGGCGAAGCGGAAAGCTGCGAACTCCAGGCCGAATCGGGAACGGTAAAACATACCCATGCGCTCGGCCGTGAACTTCATGACCTCGTACGGTGCCTGGGGATCAGGAGGGTACTCCTCGGGAACCGGTAGGTAGGAGGGAGGCCCATGGGGCGTGCCTTCGAAACTGCGGTAGACATTCCGGCTCGAAGCCATCACGAGCCTGCGTACCCCGGTCAACCGGGCTGCCTCAAACACGTTCATTGTGCCCTCAAGGTTAACCCGGAACGGTACCATTGGCTGGTGATAAGAGGCGCGTCCGGTCAGGGCGGCCAGGTGGAAGATGGTACTGACTCCGTGGGTTTGGCAGAGCTCCAACATCACCGAAAGCTCACGGATGTCAGCGGCATAGTAGTCCGCTGTGCCGGCCAACTGGTCGTGTGACCCCGCAGGAGGTGCCAGGTCCACCACTACGGGCCTGTGCCCGCACCGCACGAGTTCGCGGACGACGTACGACCCGACGATTCCGGTGCCTCCGGTCACCATGATCTTCACGTGGGCTCCTCTCCCTCCCTTCTTCGGATGATGGCAAGGGCGTCCGTCAAGCCCCTCCGGCTGCTTGCAGCAGACGGCTCACAACGGGCTCTAGGCGCCGGGTGGCCTCTTGGAGTGTTGCGGCCGGGTGAACGAGTCCGATCCGTACTGTGCCCGCTGCCTGGGTTCCGAAGTCTGACCCCGGAGATACCAGGACACGCGCTTCACGCAGGAAGACTCTCGTCACATCAATGGCCGACAGGCCGAGAGGTTTGACGTCAAGCAGCCCAATATAGGTGCCGTTGGGAACCTGCTGCGGCAATCCCATCCGGGTCACGGCGCCGAAGAAACCGATCCGCCGTTCATCAAGGATCCAGTAGATCCTCTCGTAGTAGGACCGGGCAGCCTCGGAAAGCGCGGCCAACGCAGCCCATTGGCTGGCCGTCGGCGAGACCATGGATATTGCGTAGCGCATCTTCGCCAGATGACCGGCCAGCCAGGACGGCGCCGCAATCCATCCCAATCGCCATCCGGTCATGCAGTAGGATTTCGAGAACCCGTTTATGGTGATGACCCGGTTCCCAGCGCCTTCGAACGACGCGGCCGAGATGTGTCGCAACCCGCCGTATACGTAGCGCTCAAACAGTTCGTCAAAGACCAGGATGATATTCCGCTCATGGGCGACTTCCAACAAGCGCTTCAGTGTTTGCTCCCGCAGCACAACACCTGTTGGGTTGCCCGGATTGGCGCATATGAACGCTTTCGTGCGGACAGTAATGCGCCGCTCCACTTCGTTGGGGTCCACCTCCCAGGCATCCTCTTTCCCCGTTGGCACGAATACCGGCACTCCACGGGCGGTCAGAATGGCCCCCACATGTCCACCGTAGTACGGGTCGGTCGTCAACACCTCATCACCCGGCGCCAGAAGGGACTGGAACACAACCGTGCTGGCTTCAGCCGCTCCGTTGGTTATGATCACCTGAGTGTCCGGATCAACAGTGACACCATTGTCGAGGGCGAGCTTGCGGGCGACGGCGGCTCGCAGCTCCGGCAACCCCCCGTGCGCATACCGCGTTCTGCCCTCGCGAATGGCTTCCACGGCCGCCTCAACCACCGGCGGTGGTGCCGTGAAGTCCAGATCTCCGGAGTTGAAGTTGATTACATCGTCCAAGCTCATGGCCTCCCGCATGAGCTCCACTCTCAGGGCTCCGGCCGCACCCCGCGGCTGGAATCCCCGTACCTGGGCCGGGAGAAACCGTTCAGCCAGATCCATGCCACCGGCCTCCTGTACAACCATGCGCCGCATGACCTCTAATCAACGTGGG
Source organism: bacterium (assembly GCA_031082145.1). GTDB lineage: Bacteria > Bacillota > Sulfobacillia > UBA995 > UBA995 > Ess09-15. The sequence continues at coordinate 143,430 of JAVHLP010000001.1, forward strand.
TTTCGTCCAGTACGCTGTAGATGCTGGCCACGATGCGGCCCGGGTATGCCAGACAACTGCCGGGCAACCCCATCACCCGTCCCTCCAGTGGTGACCGCACCTCCTCAAGCAGATTGCCCAAGTAGTCCAAGATGTCGCACAGGACTTCTCCCTTCTCCACTTCCGCCTCAATGTCGAGCCAGTCCCTGGTCACGACCACCCCGCCCGCGTTCGTCTTGACGTTGTACTTCTTGATCCTGTGGATGGGATTCGATCGACGTGAGTGCCCTTCGATCAGGCCGCAGGCAATCATGAGGTTCCTCAGACCGCGGTGGAACTCATCTCTCACGTGGGTAAGCTGAGCCGGCGCCCGGTGACTAGCCCCGCCCAGTTCCATCATGACGCTCGGAATGCCGTTGTCCCAGCAGTGCTGCGACAGAGTTCCGGTCAGCGGGCTGAGCGCGGAATCAGGGGCGTCGGTATACCGCTGCCACCCTATGGACTTGACGACCCGCAAGATTTCGGGCGCGAGGATCGGAACGTTGACCGCCCCGGCGTGGTAGAACACTCCGCCTCCGCCATGGAGGCTCACGTGAACGGTGGCAAGCTTGACCACGTCCTCGAAGTACCTTGCGGCAATCCGCTTGGTAATGGTGCCCGTCTGCTCACCGGGGAAGGCGCGGTTCATATCGTATACATGCAGTTCAGAGGGGTTGCCGCGGGTGCCGGCTTCGAACGCCGGGCCGTTGAGGACCGGTACTCCGATCAGGGTACCGGTCAAGGTGGCCGGATCCATATCTCTGAGAAGTTCCAGCAGGGCGATGACACCCTCGTGTTCGTCACCGTGGATGCCGGCGTCAACGACCAGCACAGGGCCCTCCCGGCGCCCATGGATTACCACCACCGGAATCCGGATCGCACCTCCCGAGGGCAGTTGCGCGATATCAATCCACCCACTGGCTCTGCTACCAGCCGACACTCTCATGCCTGCCACGTTGAACACGCCTCTGTTACCTCCTCCTCTACCGGGAGCTTGTGCAGGGCTCACTGGCCGGTCTCTTCCTGTGACTAGTTGCGCCTGACAAAGCGCGGGTCTATGGCTTGACGAAGGCCGTCACCCAAGAGGTTGATCCCGAGCACTGACATACCCAAGGCCAATCCCGGATACGTGACCAGATGTGGGGCTGATCGCATATGCAGACGACCTTGAGCCATCATGCTGCCCCACTCGGGAGTGGGCGGCCGAATCCCCAGTCCTAGGTAGCTTAGGCTACCGGCGATGAGAATGGCAGCCGCCATGGAGAAGGTCAACTGCACCGCTATCGGCCCAACTAGGCCGGGCAATACGTGGCGGAACATGATCCTCGCATCCCGGCCGCCCATGGCCTTGGCGGCCGCTACATAGTCGAGTTGGACAAGCTTCAAACTCAGGGAACGAGCAAGGCGGGCGAATATCGCAATGTCGGGAAGGCCAACCGCAAGAACCAAGGTCCAGAACCCTACGCCATAGGTCGCCACGATTACAATGGCCAACAGGATGCGCGGAATGCTGAGAAGCACGTCAACCATCCTCATCATCACGCTGTCCAGCCAGCCCCCGTAGTAACCGCTTACGAGGCCCATGGGAATCCCCAAGAACGCGCCGAACATGAGGGCCAGGCACCCGATGCAGAGCGAGACCCGCGCACCGTGAAGAATCCGGGAAAGGACATCGCGTCCGAGCTGATCGGCTCCGAGAAGGTATCCGCGGTGACCCGGAGGCCGGAGCGAGGACCCAAGATCCTGAGTATAGGGATTCCGGGGAGCAAGAAGGGGAGCAAAGAGGGCTGCGCCCAAGAACAGGAGGCATATGGCTGTGCCGAGTACGCTGGATTTCGAGCGCAGCAGAATACTCAAGCTCAAGAGAAGCCCCTCCTATCCGTGCCGGATTCTCGGGTCCAGAACGGAGTAAAGCAGGTCCACGCCCAGGTTGACCATGCAGATGGTCAGCGCGATCACCAGAACACCTCCTTGAACGACTGGGAAATCGCGGAAGCTGACGCCCTGAACGACCATCCTTCCGATGCCGGGGACGGCGAAGATGGTCTCGGTTATGACCATGCCTCCCAGCAAGGCACCGAATCTCAGTCCAGCGACGGTTACCACTGGGAGCATGGCGTTGCGAAGGGCATGCTTGTACTGCACAACGCGCTCTGCGAGCCCCTTCGCCCGGGCGGTGCGTACGTAGTCCTCAAGGAGCACCTCTACCATCATCGAACGGGTCATGCGTGCCAACAGAGCCAGTGTGCCGGAACTAGTGACCAGGGCGGGCATAATGAGGTGACGCCACGTACCCCAACCGGACGACGGCAACCAGCCCAGCTGCAAGGCAAAGAGCAGTATAAGGAGTAGTGCGAGCCAGAAGAGCGGAACAGACATCCCGGCTACCGACAATCCCATAACAGCCAAGTCCAGGCTGCTGTCGCGGTGGGTCGCAGCCAAGATTCCCAACGGAATACCCATAACGATGGCCACCACCATCGAGGCGCTGGCCAGCCGCAGACTGATGGGATAGGCGCTGGCTATGTCCGGCCCGACCGGCCGCCCCGCCCGATGCGATGAGCCGAGATCGCCGCTTGCGACACGTTGAACCCAGTTCCAGTACTGGATCAGGAGCGGGTCATCCAGGCCGTAGAGTTCTCGGATCATGGCGATTTCGGTTTCTGTGGCCAGTTCGCCACCTATCATGGCCGCTGGATCCCCGGGAGCGAGATGCAGCATGGAGAACGCCAGAAAAGACACAACCACAACGGTTAGAAGGGCTTGTGCGATTCGCCTTGCCGCGTATTCAAGCACAGCCGGCCTCCATCCGCAAACGCCCGAAGAACTGGTGTCAGTTCAAGCATCAAGTTCACATGATCGCAGGTGCCGGTCAAACCAATCCAGGATACGGCGCAGTCTCTCTATACGGTGAACGGGTCGTCCCGTGCGCGAGAAGTCGTGGCTCTCTCCCCGGAATAGAACAAACTCCACTGCTCGGCCCAGGTAACGCAGGGCCTGAAACCACTGCTCGGCCTGGTCCAGGGGGCAGCGGTAATCCTCTTCAGCGTGTATGATCAGCACTCGAGCCCGTACTTTCTCAACGTGAGCGAGCGGTGATTTGATCCAGTATTCCCGTGGCTTTTCCCAGGGCGTCCCCCCGACATTGGCCAGGGTATGGGTTGAGCCCAGGTCGGAGGTACCGAACATACTAGTCCAGTTGGAGATGCTACCTTCGGTGACCACGGCCAGGAAGCGATCGGTCCGAGACGCAAGCCAGTTAGAGTAGAAGCCGCCGGCGCTCAGACCAATGGTCCCCACCCTCGCCCCGTCGACGTAGGGGAAATCCACGGCTGCCTCCACTCCACGGAGCATCTCGTCCACATCTGGACCGCCCCAGTTACCAGCCTGGGCCATGGCATACAATTGGCCATATCCCTGCGCCCCGACATGGTTGCAGTACAGCACCGAGTAACCGTGCGCCGCCAGTACTTGATACTCATGGAAGAAGGCCTGGCCGAACGCTCCCCGGTGAGTGGCCAGGATCAACGGGTATCTCCTGTCTTCTTCACGGGGCACAGGCCCCATGATCCACGCGTCCACGGCTTGCCCAAGCGTACCCAAGAACGTGAAGTGTTGCGGCTGTGACAGCGTCATGCCGCTCAGGATTGACTGGTTCACCTCACTCCGCTGGCGTTCACGGCCGCCGGCGTCAAGGGTGAAGACATCCCCGGGGTGAACTGCGTTCTGAGCACAGAAGGCTACCTGGCCACCAGGTCCGGTGCTGAACGAGAAGACAGCGCGGGGGCCGCCCACAACCTGCTCAATGCGCTCGGCCGTGGCGCGATACAGACCGGCTGAGCCGCGCTCGGAAGCTATGAAGTAGATGCCGTGGGCCGTCCATTCGAGTAGCCGGGCGGTCTCCGGTAGCCGGAAGTCACTCCGGACCCACAGACCCAAGGTCGGCCCGAAGTGTTCGGTCAGGCATTCCGGGGCTGTGCCGGCAAGGTCAGTCACATAGATGCCGGCCTGGATGCGATCCTGCCCTTTATCCCCCATCAACTGGCCGATGAACGCCAGCCGGGTTCCGCAGGGGGCCCAGGCTATATCGGTGATAGGACCCCAGCCTCCCCCGATCCTGCAGAGGTGACCACCGCCGATGGGAACGGTCCAGAGATAGCGGCAGACGGTGCGGTCGGCGTCGGGATCCCGGTGAGCTATGAAAGCGACCAGCGAGCCGTCAGGCGAGATGGTCGGCCTCAGGTGATCGAAGTCCCCCGATGTGAGGCGGTGCGTGTGCCCGCTGCGTACGTCCACAGTCCACACCTGCTGCCTCCGGCCATCGCGATAACCACCTAGACCCGGCCTCGCGCCGTGAGCTACTTCGGTCAAATCCGACCGGTAGTCAAGTTGGCGTATTACCCTTACTTCCGGAACCGGTTCACCCGGTCTGCCTGCAACCGATTGCACAACCTCTGGAGCGTTGAAGACCAGGTGCGTTCCGTCCGGGCTCCATTCCGCGGCCCCCGTCACGCCCAACGTGACGTCTGTCACCCGGGTCGGGGTTCTCCCGTCCCAGGGATCGAGCAGCCACACTTGAGGATTTCCGGAGCGGTCGGAGACGAAAGCAATCTCCGTGCCCTTCGGAGACCAGCGTGGCGAGCGATCCCGGCAGAAACCCCGGGTCAGTGATCGGGGGCGCTTGCCGTCACCGACCACTTCAAGACCAGACTGGTAATTCCAGGTCACAGGATCTACGCAAGTCTGCACATAAACAACGCTCCGGCCATCGGGATGGAGCCGGGGCTCATTGACCCACCTTAACCTCAACAGATCCTCGGGAACCATGGTGCGCGTGTCACCGGACATTGCCCAAGCCACCTCTGCTCAGGGGCCAAGCGACCCCTTATGGCTGGCCGCCGCCGTCGCGGTGGTCCAGCCAGAGTTCACCCGCCACGGCGTAATCCTCTTCCGCCAGGTCGCGAATCAGGATCCGCACTCCGTCAGGCGCTATCTTCAGGACCTCGCACAGCGTCTTGGTTGCCTCGCTCACCAGCGACCGCTTCTGGTCGGCGGTATAACCCTTCTTGAGGGCGATCTGGACCGTCGGCATAAGGAGTACCCTCCGGTGAGTCTTTGCCAGTTGATTATCGGGACTCATCACCGCCGGGGCGGACGATCATGTGGCCGGCGGGCTCCCATACCGGATGTTGTCCCGAAACGGTTCCGGATGGTCAAGCCACAACTCACCGCCCACGGCGTAGTGCTCCGGAGTCAACTCGCGAAGGATGATGCGCACCCCCGCGGGATGGACCCCCAGCACGCTGCACACCGTAGCCGTCAGATCGCGGACGAGTGTTCGTTTCTGTTCTGTTGTCCGGCCCCGCTTCAAATCGATCTCAATCGTCGGCAACAGAACCAACCTCCTTAGCCATGCTGCCGGATAGGGGGGACGGTACACCGTCCCCCCTCCGTCAGCCTAGGTCGTCAACTCAGACCCAGGACACGAGCGGGATTCCTCTTGAGCATCATGTCTATGCCAGCCTCCGTTATACCCAACCGTATCATGATCTCGGCAAAACACCGTAATCCTTCCACGGGCGGGGGCGAAGACCAGATCCCCATGTCTGACGACATGACACAATGCTTAGGGCCTACGGCCTGGATGGCCTCAGCTATCTTGACGGGGTTCTGACCGGCCCCGGTGGCCTTCGGCTGCGTGTAACCCCAGGAGTGCTCCAGCAGAGCACCCAGCCGAGCCAGTTCCTTCTGTTCCGCGAGCGTAGCGCCTATGATGTCGGCGGTAGGATGAGTCACAATAACCTGCTCAACCCGACGTTCCTTGGCGAGCTGCACAAGTGCAAGTGACTCTCGGGGGGAGAGGTGGCTGGTGGCTAGAACCACACCGGGCGCTGCAGCAACCAGGTCAACGATCTGGACCACTTCATCCAGGATCCGCCCATCCGCGTTGAAGATGGAGAGACAGGCCGAACCGAACACACGGTCTTTGTAGAAGGGAACCTCTGCGGTCTTGGCTCGAGTGTGGGCCGAGTCGAATAGGGGCATCCAGACGAACTTGGCCCCCGCCTGGATGGCAAGCTGCACCGTCGTAGGACTTAAGCCGCCCGCCACCTGGTCAAGGGTAACCCCCCCGAATACATCCACGGTAGGTGTGGCTTTCCGCGCGGCGTAGGCGGCATCCATGGTGGCGAAGTAAAGAGGCTTGTACACCAGTGCCCGCATCCCGATCCTGGCGGCGTCTGCGGCGGCGTCAAAGAAGTCAACGCTGCGGGGGCTGACGGTGGGTCCTGGGTGCAGATGAAGATCAATGGCTCCCTCAAGAATGGCATAGCGTGGATGCGCCAACTGGCATTGGGCGTACTCCCCGAGCAGAGCCGTCTGTCTGTCTCCCTCTCCCACGCGCGCCACGGTATCTACCTCCTTCGCACAAGATACCCCGGCCAGCAGCGATCTACCGGGTTTCCACCCACAGGTACCGGAGGTAGTACTGGTCGGTGGGCAAGAGCTCCACGCCTTTGATACCCTTTCGGACCACCGCCGAATGGGTGAACGACCAAAGGAAAGTCCAAGCCTGGTCAGCCCACAGCAGTTCTTGCGCCTTCTGGTAGGCTGCGACCCGCTCCGCATCGGTCAGCGCGGTCCGTCCCGCATCCAGTGCGGCGTCCACAGCCGGATTTGAGTAGAAGTTGCGGTTGGAACTCCGTGGCGCCCACTCGCTACTGTGAAACGGCAACCGCAAGGCATAGTCCGGTTCCCCTGTCGCTGCGGCCCAAGTGTAGAAGGTCAGGTCATAGGCCATCACCTCGGGCGCCTGTCTGATCCGGGCGAGCCACGCAGCGTGCTCCATAATGTCGAGCTCCGCCCGGATCCCGACTTCCAGGAGCATCCCCTGCACGGCCTCAGCAATGGCCTCTATCCCGGGGATCTGGCCCACGGGCACCAGCAGCTTCGTGGCAAGCCCGTTGGGGTAACCCGCATCCGCCAGCAACCGCCTCGCCTTTGACGGGTCATAGTTGAAGGCAGGTTGCTGCGACCGGTACGAGTAGAAACCCCTCGGGAGAGCGGAGTCGGCAACCATGGCGAACCCATGCATGAAAGTGTCCACCAGCGCCTGGCGGTCGATAGCATGAGTGATGGCCTGTCGAACGCGAACGTCATCGAACGGTTGCTTGTGCTGGTGCCCCATGATAGCCAGCAGCCGTAGTCTCGGTAGGTTGAGAGCCACGAACTCGGGGCTCTTGGACAGTCGGTTCGCCTCGAAAGGGTCGATGATGGGCACGATATCCAATTCGCCGGTCTCCAGGCCGATTGCCCGCGAGAGATCTTCGGGAATGACCCGGAACTCAATTATATCGACGTTTGTCTTGTCGGCTTCCCAGTGGCCGGGGTTCTTCTCCAACACGATGCTCGTTCCGCGAACCCACTCCTTGAAGACGTAGAGTCCTGAGCCGACCGGATTGCCCGCGAAGGTCTTCAGATCCGCCGCCGCCGTGGGACTCACAATGGACGCCGTCTCGTCGGCCAGGATATTCAGGAAGAATGGACTCCTGTTCTTGAGCTTAAACACCACGGTGTACTGCCCAACATCGGCTATGCTCTCTATCGCCGCGAAGAGGGAGCGCCGGATGAAGGGGTTCTCGGGGTTCAGCAGCCGCTCGAAGCTCAACTTGACCGCCTCGGCGGTGACGGGGGTCCCATCGTGGAAAAGGTGACCTTCGCGCAGTCGGAAGGTCCAGGTCAATCCGTCTGCGGAGACATCCCAATCTTTGGCCAACTGCGGGACAGGCTTCACGTCCTTATCTAGTCTGACCAGCCGATCGTACACCAATGGCAGGATATGCCGCCCTGTTACAAGGGTGTTGTCGTGACCGTCGAGTGAGGGAGGGTCCCCTGCCAGCGAAACGACCACCTTTATAGGGCCCTCTGGGCCTTTGACTGCGGACTGCTGTCTACAGCCCGGGACGAACACGAGAACCAGAAGAAGAGCGAACACAAGCATCTGCCCCTCAGTACGTCTGCAGCCCATCTCTGTGATCCCCCCCGTGGACTAGGCTCGCTTGGTCTCTGTCCCTGCGTACAGCCTTGCGGATTATCCTCAAACGGTCATCCCTCCTTGAGAATCTGTTCGGCAGAAGCCAGCGCGTTGCGGCGATGAACCAGAGCCTCCATCCGCGCCCTGTCCCCGTCCCCGCGCTCAATCGCCTCGGCGATACGCGAGTGCTCGTCGATGATCGCCTCCCATCGACCCGGCATGCGCGTAGATGATAGACGCAGCAGAATCGCCCATACATGACACCGGGCCAACATCTCTTCCAGGAACCGATTGTGAGCCGCTGAGCCCACGGCACCGTCGAAGGCGTCGTTGGCTTCCGCTAGGGCGACCAAGTCCCCGCGCTCAAAGGCCTCCCTGGACCGTTCCAGGGCACTGCGGATACGCGCAATGTCCTCGTCCGTTCGGCGCGAACTCGCCATGGCCGCCGCCAAACTCTCCAGGTTCTCACGTAGTTCGTAGACGGAGGTCAGTTCATCCAGAGTCGGCCGCCGGATCTCAAACCCCCGCCCGGGAGAGAAGACCACGAACTCTTCCATGTTGAGCCTCTGCAGGGCTTCTCTAACGGGCGTACGGCTGACCTGGAACTTGCGCGCCAAGTGGTCAATGTTGAGCTTCTCGCCAGGCTCAAAGGCTCCGACTCTGATGCTGGTTCTTAAGGCTTCATAGACGCTATCCCGCAGCGGCTTACGGGACAGCGGGAAGAGAACACCCTTGGCCTCTTCCTCCCCGTCTCCCAGCAGGGGCTTCATACCGGCACCATGCCTCCTCCCCGACGAACACACAGCCGCTTGGCTGTCTGGTAGGCCGATTCGGGAGTGTACACTCCGGTCACTCCTGCCTGCGGCCGGCTGGCGATACGGAAGCTGAACTCGACTCCTGGGCCCTTCGCCTCGATGATGTGCTCGAGGACGTCACTGGCAGGATCCGAAACCAGAACGGATACTGTTCGGTCAAACCCCAAGCCGGCCAAGGCAACGGCCGCGTGCACGTTGACGTTTCGGGGAAACCGCCGGCAGGCCTCACGGGTGATACCTTCGAACAGCACCTGGCGCCTCCGGTCATCGCGCCCGAGGGATCGGGGCGGCTTAGAGGTCGAAACTCGCACCTCCGTGATGATTGAACGGGCATCGTGAAGACCGTCAAGACCAGCTATGGCGCCGTGCGGCAGATAGATGATCGCAGCGCTGGCTCGAGCCACCTCAAGGGCGGTCTTGTTAAACTCAACATCCGCAGAGGCCGTGAGCGAAAACGGGAGCAGGTTGGCTTCGCTCAGCACGCGAGGGGCGACCCTCTTCAAGGCCTCCGGCCCGGCCGCTTCTATTACCAGATCGACACCTAAGGGAGCAGGGTCCAAGCAGTCCCGGAGAGTCAGGCCGAGAGCATCGACTCGGGCTTGATCTATGTCAGCGCCGAACACGATCCGAAACGCATCCTCCTCGATAGCCCGCCTGGCAATATGAGCACCTATGGTTCCACAGCCGATGATCCCCACCCTTGCCCCGTCAGTCCTCATGGTTGCTTCCCGCTTGCGAAAACACGATCGGATCTAGCAACCTCGCTCCCAGTGAAATACCATCGCCACACTCGTCGGTGCAGGTCACAACAAGGTTAAGATGGTTTGGCGCATGGGTTCCGTCGAACCCGGCTATCCTCCCAAGCGCCCGTCCTCTCCAGAGTACATGGTCACCTACCAGCACCACTCCGCTGTTCTCAATGCGCACAAAGCCGAGGTAGGCCACCCGATCTATCACTGACCCCGGACCACCAGTCTCCTTGGTCAAGATCACCTCGTGTACATGCTCCCGCACCAGGCAGCGGCTGTATTCCTGACCCAGGCGCAAGCCCCGGCGCTCCCTGGAGGAGCCCAGGATCATGACTAACACGCCTGCTACATCTTCCTTTTGTCCCCGTGGAGGACAGTCGGGTGGCCACTTGCATCCCGGCGCCGATCGTCTCACTCTCTCATCCTCCCAGGTTGTGCTACGAACCCTGACGAGTGCGCCAATCCACAATATAGGTACCGAATTCTAAGTTATTTGTATCATATTTTGCATTTCGACGTCAAGATCCAAGATCGTTGGGACCAAGACTGCTTGACGATCAACCAGCGTGCTGGCATCGGCGCCGAGATGATTGCGCATGAAGATGAGCGGTCCGGACCCGGCGGCGAACTGTAGTCGGCAACCCCCGCGGGGGAACGGGCTCAACCACACCTGAGCCGTCAAGACCTCGGCCGATCAAGATGCGCGCGCTCCCCAGGCCCCCATCACCCGGAAGTGTTCCGGCACCTCCACCGGGAAGCCCAGGCTGCGCCGGAAGGCCTCCACGATGCCACCATTGGCGGCCACCCCACCCTGGAAGAGCACGGGGGGCAGGATGCGCTTGCCCCGGGCCACGTTGGTCAAGTAGTTGGTGACCAGGGCGGCGCAGAGTCCGGCCACCAGGTCCTCCTTGGCCCACCCCATCTGCTACTTGTGGAATCAGGTCCGATTCGGCGAAGACGCCGCAAGGGCGGCCACGCGGGCCGGGTTCAGGGAGCGCAGGGCATACTCGCCAAGCTACTTGATAGACAGTCCCACCGTGATCGTAGCCGGGGCGCCGGAGGAGTCTTTCCTGGACGGCCGCATACCAGCCCACGAGGTCTTCCCTTATCGCCCGCGGTGACGATGGTGTCCGCACCGGCCGCCGGGCAACGCCGCATCTGACCGCCATGGCCTTACCCACCGGCCACTGACGCGTGCGCGGCGGTGCAGGTGCGGCTGTTGTTCCCATCTCCTATTCAATGCCAGCCGGCCGCGGCTGACGTTTTGGGGTGTGAGACGGAATCCCTTCTTCACGGGGACGTGACCCCCGGCCCGTGCCCCCGGGCACAGGTGGTCCTCCACGTGACAACGAACAGGTACCGTGCTGGGAGTGCCCTGGTCCGGGAGGAGTCCGGCATGCGCATCGTGGAAGAGCAGGTCGGAGAGGCCCTGGGGGCTCACGCGACGGTTCCGATCGCCTTCGAAGTCACCTGCCGGCTGCGACTGGAGCTGGTGGACCGGGGACTGCATGGTATCCGTCTCATCCGCGAACCCGTTGATCCTCCCTACGTGAAGGACTACGACCAGGAGGAGCACCCGCTCCGATGGCAGGAGACCTGGGATACCCGCAACTGGGGATTGATCTCGGCGCTGGACGGCACCCGTCGGGCCGGCGGGGCGGTCATCGCCTGGCGCACTGCGGGAGTCAACATGCTGCGGGGCAGAGACGACCTGGCGGTCCTGTGGGACATCCGCGTCCACCCCGGCTACAGGCGGCAAGGGGTCGGCCGCAGGCTGTTCGCGGCGGCCGTTGATTGGGCCCGGGCCCGGGAGTGCGCTGACTTCCTGGTGGAGACGCAGAACATCAACGTCCCGGCTTGCGCGCTCTACGCGAGCATGGGGTGTGAGCTGGCGGCGATCAGCTCGTTCGCCTACCCGCGGCAACCGGAAGAAGCGCAGCTGCTGTGGAGGCTCAGGCTGTGAGGGACTGCCCCGGCCCAGCGACCTCCGCCTGGAGACGCCAAGTCGAAGCCACATCCCGGCGAAGAAGGGCCGGAGATAGTACTAGCTCATGGCCCGGGGGATGACGACCCCGACTCGTCATCGCCGTCGAAGGGCCACTCCAGCTCGGGATCGGTCGCCGGGCCCCGTCCCGCCATCCGGTCCGGGTCCCTGACCCCCAGGAAGCGCGGCCGCAACCTGGCCTGGGGGACGGGCGTGCGTATCGCTATGCTGACCAGCGAAGGGAAGTGGAGGGGCCAGAGCGGCCACATGTAGGGCACGCCGAAAGAGCGCATGCGGGTCAGGGCGATAGCCAGTATGACGACGGCTACCGCCAGCCCGGGCAGTCTGAGGCCGGCCACCACCACCAGGAGGATCAGCCGTGTGAGCCGCACCGCCTGGGCGAACTCAAGACTGGGGGTGGCAAAGGTCCCGATGGCGGCCACCGCGACGTAGAGAATGGCTTCGGCGGTGAACAGGCCCACCCGGATGGCTACTTCACCCAGCAGAATGGCGCCTATGAACCCGAGCGAGGTGGCCAGGGCATTGGGGGTGTGGATGAGCGCCAGGCGGACCAGATCGATCCCCACTTCCCCGAGGATGAACTGCAAGGGCAGGGGGACCAGGGCCGGGTCGCGCGGTCCCAGGAAGTCTAGCAGCCCGCCGAAAAGCTGCTTGTCCAGGACCAGGGCCACCCACAGGGGCGGCCCAATCCAGGACAGGCCGATGGCCAGGAACCGCACCCAGCGCAGGTAGACGCCGACGGCCGGATCCTGCCGGTAATCCTCGGCGTGCTGCATGTGGTGGAAGATGGTCACCGGCAGCAGCATGAGCCCTGGCGAGGTATCAACGGCGACCGCCACGTGCCCTTCCAGCAGGTGCACGGCCACGACATCGGGCCGTTCGGTATAGCGGACCACCGGGAACGGGTTCCACCAGGCCCGCTTTCCGGTGATGAACTCCTCCAGGGACTTCTCACCCATGGGCAAGCCGTCCACGTCCACGGCCTGGATGCGCTCGGCGATCATGCTGACCAATCCGGGATTGGCGATGTCCCGTATGTAGAGCAGGGCCACATCGGTCCGGGACCGGCGGCCCACGGTGTACAGGCGAACACGCAACTGGGGGTCGCGTAGCCGGCGGCGGACCAGCGCGGTGTTGAACACGATGGTCTCCGCGAACCCGTCGCGGCTGCCACGGACGACCCGTTCCAGTTCGGGCTCTTCCAGGGCCCGCACCGGGTACTCGCGGGCATCGATGGCCAGAGCCTTGTCCTCTCCGTCGAGGAGAAAGACCAGGGGCCCGGACAGGATCTGCTCGATGGCGCCGTCGAGGTCCTTGACCGCCGTCACCTCGATGAAGGGAAGCCAGCGGCGATTCAGCACCTCCAACGGGGACGGGGTGAGGTCGGAACGCTCAAGCGGAGCGAGAGTGCGCAGGATCTGGGTGACCACGTCTTCCTTGACCAGGCCATCGATGAAGACAAGGGCGGCCCCACGCCCGGCTACCTGGAGGCGGCGGATGATGACGTCGAAGCTCTCTTCCGCCCCCAGGACCTCGCCCAGTATTCCAAGGTTGTCCTCCAGCTTGGCAGCGAGGGGTCGCGACACTACCTATCCCCTTTCTCCGGTGACGCCCGGCAGGATCCCCTCCCCGTCCGCCGGCTCAGGTCCTGCCCCGGTTCAGGCGGTGACACGGGGGGATGATATCCGTTGCGGCTGAGGATCTCCCTGATCGCCCGGGCGGTCACGGGGGCGCCCCGTTCGGGATCGTCCCGTCCGTCCATCTTGCCGGGATCGCCGGCGCCCACCACGGGACCACTGTACGCCCGGGCCACGTCCACCGTGTCGCCGCGCTGCCGCCCGCGCCCGGGCAGGGCCCGTCCCGCCTTGTCCACGGGTCCTACCACTACCCGCCCTTCGCGGGTGACCGACGCGTCCACCCTCACTCCCCGGACATGGGGGGTGTTGGCGGCTACCGCCACTACTCCCAGTACCTCCGCGTCGGGGTGTACCAGGAGATCGCGGAGGGCTTGCTCGCCCTGATCGAGGCCAGGCTCACCGCAGTCGTCCACCAGCACCAGGACCGGGCCGGGGGGCGCGGAGCGGGCCAGGTTCACAATCTCATCGCCGCTCAGCGGGGTCGGTCTTCCGGCCGACCGGGAGATGCAGCGCAGGCCGAGGTCGGCGGCAATCCGCTCCGCAACTCGCAAGGCAGTTGCGTCTCCATCGGTGATGACGATCAGCTGGACTTCTTTCTTGGCAGCCACCGGTTACCCCCGGGGGTTAAAGAGGACGGCCATCAGGAGACCGGACACCACTGCCACCGTCAGCCCCAGGGCGACAGCGGTGAGCCCCCCGGTCAGAAGGCCCGTCGGCCCCACCTTGCCGAACTCCCGGATGATCCCCTGAACCAGGGCATGGCCGAAGGCCGGCAGGGGTACGATGGCCCCGGCGCCGCCCACCCGGATCAAGGGGTCATACAGGCCTAACCCGCTGGCAACGGCCCCCAGGCTGACGAAAAGGACCATGACGTGGGCGGGGGTGATCCGGCTGAGATCCAGCACCAGTTGTGCGGCCACGCACAGGAGGCCTCCCACCACGAACGCCAGCAGGAACTCCATGGTTGACGACCTCCCTACCCCGGTGCGTCCTGGGTCTCCAGGGCCACCGCGTGGGCGATGCCGGGTATGCTCTCCCCTTGCTGGTAGCTCGTGGGGCTGAAGAGGGCCCCGGTACAGACCAGCAGCAGGCGGCGGTAACGCCCACCCAACATCCCCTGCATCAGGTAGCCACTGAAAACGGCGGCAGAGCAGCCGCAGCCGCTGGCCCCGGACTCAACACCCTGGCTCGGTTCGTATATTGCCGAGCCGCAGTCGAAGAGACGGCCGGCCACATCCAGGCCCTTGCGTTCAAGCAAGTCGGCGGTGATCTGCTTGCCGACGTCGGCCAGGTCACCGGTCACGATCAGGTCGTAGTCTTCCGGAGTCCGGCCCGTATCCTCGAAGTGACGCAGAATGGTGTCCGCCGCGGCCGGCGCCATGGCGGCCCCCAGGTTGAGGGGGTCCTTCAGCCCCGGGTCGGTCACCCGGCCGATGGTGGCCATGGTGATCGCCGGACCATCACCTTGAGCGGCCATCAGGACCGCGCCCGCCCCGGTCACGGTCCACTGGGCGCTAGGCGGAGGCTGGTTGCCGAACTCGGTGGGGAAACGGAACTGGCGCTCGGCGGTGCAGTGATGGCTGGAGACGCCGACCAGCAGGCTGGTAGCGTACCCGCCATCGATCATCATCGACCCCACAGCCATGCCCTCGGCAAAAGTAGAGCAGGCCCCGAAAATGCCGAGGAACGGGAGTTTGAGCTCGCGGGCCACAAAGCTGGAGGAGGTGATCTGGTTCAGGAGATCGCCGGCAACCAGGTAGTCAACATCCTTCAGGGAGTGACCGGCTTTGCGCAGGGCCAGCCGGCAGGCCTCGGTCAGCATCCGGGCCTCGGCCCGTTCCCAACTCTTCTCGCCCAGGAGATCGTCCTCCTTGACGACGTCGAAGTAGTCTCCCAGCGGTCCTTGCCCTTCCTTGGGGCCCACCACCGCCGCCGCCGCCACCACGGCGGGGGTGAGCTCGAAGCTGATCGTCTGCCGTCCCCGGCGGCGAGTTCTGGTGATGGTTGTGGCCATGGACAGAGCCTCCTACCCGATCGCCCCGAGGAGCCACAGGAAGGCTCCCACCAGGACGGACACCAGCACGGCGTAGACAATGACGGGACCCGCCACCGTGAACATGCGGGCTCCAACTCCGAGCACAAAGCCTTCCCGCTTGAACTCCATGGCGGGAGCCACGATGGCGTTGGCGAATCCGGTGATCGGCAGAAAGGCACCCATCCCTCCCCGCCGGCCGATCCGGTCGTAGACGCCGAGACCGGTCAGCACTGCCCCCAGGAAGATCATGGTCGCCGCCGTGACCGCACTCGCCTCGGTGAGAGGCAGGCCCCGCCCTCGGAAGAAGCCCAGGAAGAACTGGCCGATGGTACAGATCGCCCCCCCTACCAGGAACGCACGAACGGTGTTCAGGAGGATTGGCCGGGGAGGGGTCCGCCGCCGGATAAGATCTTGGGTCTCCCGGTCAGCCGGGACCATTAGACCCGGCGACGGTCGGGATCCACGGTGAAGGCCACCTTCACATTGGCCTTGTACTGGACTATCCGGCCCTGCTCAACGTTGGCGGTCCAGTTGCATACCTCGACCCCGGTGATGTTATCCACCGTCCGGGCTGCTTCCGTCACCGCCCGGCTGGCCGCCTCCTGCCAGCTCTCGGGGGACTCGCCGACGAGTTCCAAGACCTTGACCACGCTCATCCCGCATCGACACCTCCGGCAACCTGATCGGAGAGCCTCCCCAGACCGAAATGGTCTCGCCCTGGACGCGGCCCTCGACATAGACGGGGTACACTTCGCCGCCCAGTTCGTCCCCCGCGCTCGTCCCCCGGCCCTGTTCCACAAGCATGGTCAGCCGCCGCAGGCGCTCCCGCTTCTCATTCCACGCCAAGGGTGTCCCTCCGTGCCGCTATTGTGCCCGGAGGAGGTTGGCCTATGCCACGGCCGAGGGAGGCTCAGGCCTCAAGCTGGCCGCGCATCAGGGCGAGGGCTTGCTTCTCGAGGCGGGAGACCTGGGCCTGGGAGATGCCCAGCCGGGCGGCAACGGTGGCCTGGGTCAACTCGGCGAAGAAGCGGAGTTCGAGGATGAGCCGTTGTCGGGGCGGCAGTCGCCGGAGAGCCTGACCCAGTGCGATGTGGTCCAGGACCTCGGCGTCCGACTCCCGGCCGGGGATGCGATCGAGGACCAGCCCCGCGGAGTCGTCGTCAGACAGAGGCTCGTAAAGGGATATGGGGGGAATCGAGGCCTCCATGGCGTCCACCAGTTCGTCGGCGGTCACCCCGGTGGCAACGGCAAGCTCCTCCAGGGTAGGCTCCCGGCCGAGGCGTGCCGTCAGACCCGTCCGGACCTGAGCGGCCCGGCCCGCAACCTCCTTGAGGCGGCGGCTCACCCGGAGGGGACCATGGTCGCGCAGATGTCGCCGTATTTCACCCATCACCGTGGGCACGGCGAAGGTGCTGAACTGGGTGCCGAAAGCCGGATTGAAGCGGTCGGCTGCTTTCAGGAGGCCAATGCAGCCAACCTGGAAGAGATCGGCCGTGTCCTCGCCTCGCCCCCGGAAACGGTTGACGATGTCCCAGACCAGGCGGCCGTGTTCCTCAATAAGGCGTTGCCGCGCTTCGGGGTCGCCACCCACCCCAACCCCTCCTCAAGCGCTGCTCGAGCCCTCTTCCCGCGGAACCGCCGCCGGCTGCTTGACCATGAAGACGCGGGTTCCCCCTGCCGGGCCGGGTCCCACTTCGAGCCGATCGGAGAACGCCTCCATGAACGAGAAGCCCAGGCCCATCCGTTCCGGGTCAGTGGTATAAGAAGCCTGGCGGGCCAGAGCGACGTCGGCGATGCCCTGGCCATCGTCGTCAACCGTCAACTCCAGCAAGCTCCCCGACAGGCGAGCGTTCACCCGGACCCATCCCCGGCGGCCGGGGTAAGCATGGACTACCGCGTTGGTCACCGCCTCAGAGACCGCCAGGCGGATCTCCTCCACGTCGCTGAGGGTGAACTCGGCCTGGGCGGCAAAGGTGGCCACCGCGTTCCGTGCCACGCCCACATTGGCCGGTAGATTCAGGAACTCCAGCCGCATCATGTTGTCGGGCCGGTCCAGGTCCACGACTTATCGCTCCTTCACATAGGCCAGCGCGCGATCCAGAGACTCGTGCAGGGGGATGATGCCGGTGATCCCGGCTACTTCCAGTAGTGAGGCTACCCGCGGACTGGCCCCGTAGACGGCCATCCTGCCGGCCGAATCCAGGACTTGCCGGTACCGGCCCAGAATGGCGCCAAGGCCCGAACTGTCAACGAACTCAACCCCGGTCAGGTCCAGGATGACAGATCGGCCAGTCCCCCCCCGGAGCAGGTTCTCGGCGGCCAAGCGCAACTCCTGGGCGCCCCTGATATCCAGGTCGCCCCGCAGGCGCAGGAGGAGCGTATTACCCATTACTTCGTGACTGACCACTCCACCGCCTCCCCCCAGTGGGGAGAGGTTCGACCCGGTGGGATATTCTTCCTGCCGCTCCTAGCGCAAGGTCTTCTGGATTAGCCGCCCGACCACGGCCGGCCACCCGAGGGCGGGGATAGCCGTGGCGGCGACCAGCGAGGTGCGGCCGATCTCCGTCCCGTCCAGGCAGAGGACCAGTTCCCCCAGAACCGCCCCCGCTCTGATAGGGGCCCGGAGATACCCCGGCACTTCAAGCACTCGTTCCACACCTTGCTGCTTGCCCTTGGGGACGACCACCCCGAAGTCATCGGCCGCCAACAAGTCGATCCCGCCGAACAGCCCCAGGTCAACCGGTACCCGGGCCACCGCCTCGCCCCGGGACGCGCCCCGGACGGCCGCGTAGTTGCCGAACCCGTAGTTCAGCAGGGTTCGGGCATCAGCGTCCCGGGCGTCGCGACTTGCGGAGGCCATGATCACGGCGATGAAGCGGGTGCCGCCCCGCTGCGCGGTGGCCGCCAGGCAGTAGCCCGCAGCGGTGGTCCAGCCTGTCTTCAGCCCGTCGGCGCCGGGGTAAAACCGAACCAGGCGGTTCCGGTTGAGGATCTCGGTGTGATCCGCCCCCAGGTGTTGCCGCACGTAGTCGAGGTATACCGAGGTCAGTTCCAGGACCTCGGGGTGATGCAGCACCAACTCGCGGGACAGGACGGCGATGTCGCTGGCGGTGGTGAACTGATCCTCGGCGTCGAGGCCGTGGGCGTTCTGAAACCGGGTGCCGGTCATGCCCAGGGCGGAAGCCCGCTCATTCATGAGGGCCACGAACTCACCCTCCGACCCCGCGATGTGCTCTGCCAGTGCTGCGGCGGCGTCGTTGGCCGAACCGACGGCCACCGCCCGGATTATGTCGCGGAGTTCCATCTCCTCGCCGGGGTAGAGCCAGATCTGGGTTCCCCCCAGTTCGGCCGCAGCCGGAGAGGCAACCACCCTGTCATCAAGGCTGACCTTGCCGGCGGCGAGGGCCTCGTACGCCAGGAGGAGCGTCATGAGCTTGGTCACGCTGGCCGGGGCCGCCTGCAGGTCGGCGTCCCGCTCCCACAGAATGCGCCCGCTCACCGGCTCCATGAGGAGGGCAGAGGGCGCGAGGATCTTGAGTTCCGCCGTCCGCTGGGCGGTCGTTCCCCCCGCCGGGCTGACCAGGCCCAGGACCAACACAACAGCCAGCCAGAAGGCGAACCTGCGCATTCTCATCCCACCCCCGTGGATCTATGCTCTCCGGACCGCAGGAGCTTGATACCGTAGCGCCGGAGGAGGAGTCAGTCGCCGAAGGCGAGATGGATGTCCCGGAGGGCTTCCCGGACATTGAGGGTCTGGGGGCAGGCCGCCTCGCACTGCCCGCAGTCGGTGCAGCGCGAAGCGTCACCCTGGCGCTCGGCAAACCATTGGTACATAGCCTGGGTTTCCCGCCGGGGCAGATCGTACATGGCGGCCTGGTTATACTCGTAGAAGATGTCGCGGATGCGCACTCCCGCCGGACAGGGCAGGCAGTACCCGCAGCCCGTGCAGTTCACCTTGGTGCGTCGCCGGTAGATCTCCCGCACCTCCCGGATGAGGTCCAGCTCAGCGGAAGACAGGGAGCACGGCCAGGCCTCCCCGGCGATGCGGCTGTTCTCCTCGATCTGCTCCATGGTGTTCATGCCGCTCAGAACCGTCGTGACCTCCGGCTGATTCCAGACCCAGCGTAGGCCCCACTCGGCGGGAGTGCGGCCGACGGGCGCCCGCGCCCAGACCGCCCGCACCTCCTCCGGCTGCGTCCCCGCCAGCCGGCCCCCCAGCAGCGGTTCCATGATCTGCACGGCCAAGCCCCGGCCGGCTGCGTACCGCAGGCCCTCGATCCCCGCCTGGCTGTCGACGTCCATGTAGTTAAGCTGGATCAGGCAGCAGTCCCAGTCGTAAGCGTCCACAATCTGCTTGAACAGGGGTAGCCGGTCGTGGAAGGAGAAACCGGCGTACTTGATGCGGCCATCGGCTCTCGCCCGGTCCAGAAAGGCCAGCACGTCGTGCCCGCAGAGCTTGGGCCAGCTCTCCTTGTTCAAGGCATGTAGCAGGTAGCAGTCGACCTGCGCGGTCTGGAGCCGCTCCAGTTGTTCTCCCAGCAAGCGGTCCATGTCTTCCGGCTTCTCCACCAGCCAGTGCGGCAGCTTGGTGGCCACCATGACCTCGTCGCGACGGCCGCCGGCCAGGGCTTTGGCCACCACCGCTTCGCTTCTCCCGCCGTGATAGGAGTAGGCCGTGTCAAGGTAGCTTATCCCCTTGTCGATCGCGTGGCGCAGCAGGGCGACGGACAAGGACTCATCGAGTTCGCGGCTCTCCGGGCTCAAGGTGGGCATACGCATGGCACCGAAGCCGAGGACCGGCACCTCCGAGCCTTGCCTGCCAAACTTCCTCTTCTGCACCTTCGCCCTCCTTGCCTGAGCGTGGGAGCTACTCTCCGCTCAGGACCTCGACCACCAGGGGTGGCGGCGTGACCGGCCGGTCGCTGAATGTAAAGGCCTGGGCCAGCCGCGCCGTGGCGGGCGCGACTTGACCGGCCGACCGGGCATGAACAGTGGCCAGGACGTCGCCCGCTTCCACCCGGTCGCCTACCTTCACGGCCAAAACCACGCCCACCGCCGGATCGACCCGCTGGTCATGGGCGAGCCTGCCCGCTCCCAGCAGGGCGGCGACCTCGCCGACGCCTCGCGCGTCCAGCCGGGCCACCCACCCTTGACGGGGGGCGGTGACAGAAGCGGAAACGGGGGCCCGGGGCAAGTACAGGCCGGGTGAGCCGGTCAGCCCGGGAGGACCGCCCTGGGCCTGCACCATGGACGTGAAGCTGGCCAGGGCTTGGCCGGAATGCAGGAGGGCGCTGAGGCGGTCGCGAGCCGCCGCGGCCGACGTCTCCAGGCCGGCGAGGCATAGGGCCAGGCTCGCCAGTTCCAGGGATAGCTCCTCCAGGTCGGCCGGCCCCGCTCCCTTGAGGCACCCTATGGCCTCCTCGACCTCCAGGGCGTTGCCCACCGCCCAGCCCAATGGCTGGTCCATATCACTGAGGACGGCGCCCACGCGCCGCCCACAGCCGGCGCCAATGGCCAGCATGGCCTCGGCCAGCCGGCGAGCTTCCTGGCGCCCGCCCACCAGCGAGCCGCTTCCAAACTTGACGTCCAGGACAATCGTCTGGGCCCCGGTGGCCAGCTTCTTGGCCATGATGCTGGAGGCTATCAGGGGCGGCGAGTCCACCGTGGCGGTGACGTCACGGATCGCGTACAGACGGCCGTCGGCCGGGACCAGCCGCTCGGATGCGGCGGCCAGACCCAGCCCGGTCTCGCTCACCAGGGCCGCCAGTTCGGCCGGCGTGAAGGTAGTGCGGAATCCCGGAATCGCCTCCAGCTTGTCGGTCGTACCACCGGTGTGGCCCAACCCCCGGCCACTCATCTTGATCACCCTTGCCCCGGCGGCGGCCAGCAGTGGAGCCACTACAAGCGTCGTCTTGTCACCCACCCCGCCCGTGGAATGCTTGTCCATGACCGGCGGCAACAGGGCGCCCGCCGGCACTTGGTCACCCGAGCGAGCCAGGGCCAGCGTCAGGTGCAGTGTCTCGCCTGCCGTCATGCCCCTCAGGTACACCGCCATGAGGACGGCGGCGGCCTGGTAGTCGGGGATACTTCCCCGAGCGATACCCTCCACCAGGAAGTCGATCTCCCGCCCGGTGAGTTCTTCCCCGTCACGTTTCCTGCGGATGAGATCTACCGCCCGCGAGGCCCTCACCTCCCACCAGGTCGGGAGCCATGGCTTCCAGCAGGGCGCCCAGGCGCTGCCCGGCCGCCCGGGCCACGGCCAGTACGTCGTGATGACTGGGGCTGTCCGCCCCGCACAGGGAGTTCGTGATACAGGAAATCGCCAACACTCGCACGCCCGCGTGGCAAGCGGCGATGACCTCGGGCACGGTGGACATGCCGACCGCGTCGGCGCCTGCCCATCGCAGGAAACGCGCCTCGGCGGGAGTCTCGTAGCTGGGACCGGCCACTGCCGCGTACACCCCCTGGGCCAGCCTCAGGCCCAGACGGCCGGCGGCCGCCAGCGCGGCTTGTATGAGGTCGGGTGAGTAAGCCCTGGCCAGGGCGGGAAAGCGGGGGCCGAGTGCGGCCAGGTTGGGGCCTCGCAAGGGGTTGTCGCCCAGGAAGTTGAGGTGATCGGTGATCAGCATTAGGTCCCCCGGCCCCAGTTCGGGGGCCAGCCCTCCCGCCGCGTTGGTGAGCACCAACACCCGGACCCCCAGCCGGATGAGCACCCGGATCGGGAAGACCACCGCTGCCAGGGTATAGCCCTCATAGTGGTGGAGACGTCCCTGGAGGATCAGGGCTTCGACGCCGCCGACTCTCGTGCGGACCAGCCTTCCCGCGTGCCCGTCCACGGTGGCCGGCGGAAAGCCCGGGATGGAGGCGAAGGGCAATGCGGCCTCGATCTTCCCCTCGTCGGCCAAAAAGCCCAGGCCCGATCCCAGGACAATACCCAGGTCTGGACCCTCGAATCCCTGGCGCCGGAGGACGGCTGTCGTCGCTTCCAGTTCGTCCATGCTCGGCTCCCCTCAGCCCTCTAGCTCGCGGGCGAAACTCCGGCCGGTCCCTCCGGCAGGCAACTCCAGGAGGTCGCCCACGGTGGCCGCCAGGTCGGCCATCGTCGCCCGGGTACCCACGTCCACCGCCCTCATCACTCCCCCGACCAGCACCGGAACGTACTCCCGGGTGTGATCGGTCCCGGCCGAAGTGGGATCGCAGCCGTGGTCTGCGGTCACGAACAGGCGGTCGGTAGGGCCCAGAGTTGCGGCCAGCCTGGCCAGGTAGCCGTCCAGGCACTCGAGCTCCCGGGCGAACCCCTGGGGGTCGTTCCGGTGGCCGTAGCGGCTGTCGGTATCCGCCAGGGTGGCCAGCACCAGCCCCGAACCGGCCAGGCGGGCGCTCGTCGCCAGGCCCGCGGCCACCTCTCGGTTTCCCGAACCGCGCACGGACCGCGTGACACCACGGCCGGCGAAGATATCCTCGACCTTGCCAATAGCCCAGACCTCATGGCCGGCTTCGGCCACCCGATCAAGCAAGGTCGGCCCCGGGGGTGGCAGCGCGTAGTCCCGCCGCCCCTCGGTGCGAGCGAACGCCCCCGGCTCACCTCGAAAAGGCCGGGCTATAACCCTCCCCACCGGGAAGAGGGCCCGGGCCGCCGCACAGATCCGGTATAGCTCGGTGGGAGGCACCACCTCCTCGTGGGCCGCCAGTTGAAGTACGCTGTCGGCTGATGTGTAGAGGATGGGCCATCCTGTCCGCAGGTGCTCGGCCCCCAGTTCGTCCAGGATGCGCGTTCCCGAAGCGGGCCGGTTGCCCAGAAAACGGGTTCCCGCGGCCAGCTCGAGATCACGCACCAGGCCGGCGGGGAAGCCTCCGGGGTACACCGGAAACGGCTCCTCCCGCACAAGCCCCATCAACTCCCAGTGGCCGCTGAGAGTGTCCTTACCCCCGGCGGCCTGGGCCATGCGCCCGTGGGCCCCCGACACGGATCCCCCGGCCTGGGGCAGTAACCGGGCCTCGGGAACCACGGCACCCAGGCCCAGACCTGCCAGGTAAGGGAGGAGGACGCCGCCGGCCACCCGGGAGACGTGGACCAGGGTGTTGGTTCCCTCGTCGCCGAAGCTGGAGGCATCAGGCAGGGCCCCCACGCCCAAGCCATCGATCACCACCACAAATACACGAAAGGCCAAGGCTCCACCTCCCGGCAGAGATGGCGGTAGCCAGGCAGGTCAGGCCCGGGGATGAGCCCGGGCATACACTTCCTTGAGCCGGCCCCGGGTCACATGGGTGTAAATCTGGGTAGTAGATATATCGGCGTGACCCAGCATCTCCTGGACTGCCCTGAGGTCAGCCCCGTTCTCCAGCAGGTGGGTGGCGAAGGAGTGACGCAGCGTGTGGGGAGTGATCTCCTTGGCGATCTTCGCGTCGCCCGCGTACCGCTTGACTATCTTCCAGAAACCCTGGCGGGTCAGCCGCCGGCCGTGGTGATTGACGAAGAGCGCCCCGGGATCCAGTTGATTCTTGACCAGAAGGGGCCGCGAGTGGAGGAGGTACTCCCCCACCCAGCGCTTGGCGATCGACCCCAGCGGGATCACCCGCTCCCGCGCTCCCCGGCCCGAGCAGCGAACGTAGCCCAGAGCCAGGTTTGCGTCGTCCCGGTCGAGAGACACCAGTTCGGAGACCCTGATGCCCGTCGCGTACAGGAGCTCAAGCATGGCCCGGTCGCGGAGCCCGGCCGCATCGTCCGATCGTGGCTGCTGCAGAAGAAGCTCCACCTCGTCGATGGTGAGCACCCGGGGGAGTCGCTTCTGGAGCTTCGGCGACTCAAGGTTGACGGTGGGATCGCGATCCACCACCCGGGTCCGGACCAAGTACTGGTAGAATGCCTTCAGGGCGGCGAGGCGGCGCGCGATGGTGGCGGTTGCCTTGCCTTGCTTCTCCATGTGCAGCAAGTACGAGATGATGGTTGCCCGGGAGGCTTCGGCGGGCGACGTAATCTTCCCCTTGGCCAGGAAGCCGCCGTACTGCCGGAGGTCGCGCCCGTAGGACTCCAGCGTGTTGACCGCCAACCTCCGCTCCGACCCCAGGTAACTGATGAAACTACCGATCAACTCGTCCAAAGCGCGGGTCTCCTCTGCGGCGGTGGTCCTCGCCCCTATTGTGGCCCCTACCCGCCACGGGCTATGCGTCTGGCTTCCTTTCCATGTCTTCTTCCTGTTCAACATAATTCGCCAAATCCCTCTATTATGGAAACGCTTCCCGTCGACCTTGCCCCCTCCATGAAGCCGCGCAACTGCTGAAGCAGCCAGAGTAGCCACTGGGAGAGGATGTCCCAGAGGCCGAGGGGCCTGCCATCGGCGCCCACCTGACCCGGCGGGAACAGGAGGTCCCCCATTCGCCCCAGCAGACGAGGGAGGACCAGCCCGAGGAAGGCCAGCAGGCCCACCAGGACGAGGAGTCGCAAGTAGGGGCGAAAACGCGTCAGCGATAAGACGTGCACTGGCGTCCGCTCCCCCTCTCGTCCGGGTAAATGCTTATGACAACCGGGGTCGGATATTCCCGCCGGGAAAGCCTGAGCGGGGGCCGCAGACCCCCGCTCGGAGCAGCTACCGGTAGCCGGTTAGCTGAGTAGGGCTTGCAGGGGACGGTAGTTCACGCCGATGGCGGTTGCCACCGCCTCGTAGGTAACCTCTCCCGCCAGCACGTTTACGCCTTTGGCCAACGCCAAATTGGCCCGGAGGGCCTCCCGCAATCCCTTGTCGGCGAGTTCCCGGGCGTAGGGAAGGGTCACGTTGGTCAGGGCGAAGGTGGACGTCCGCGGAACCGCCCCGGGGATGTTGGGCACCGCGTAGTGGACGACGCCGTGCCGGACGTAGGTGGGCTCGGAATGGCTGGTCACACGGTCGATGGTCTCAACCGAACCTCCCTGGTCGATCGCCACGTCGACGATGACCGAGCCCGGCTTCATGTCCGCTACCATCTCCTCGGTCACCAGTTTGGGAGCACGGGCACCGGGGATCAACACCGCCCCCACTAGGAGGTCGGCCCGGCGGACGGCAGAGCCGAGGTTGAAGGGGTTCGACATCAAGGTCAAGATGCGGCCGTGGAACACGTCGTCGATGTAGCGGAGGCGGTCAGCGCTGATATCCAGGATCACTACCTGGGCGCCCATGCCGAGGGCCACCCTGGCGGCGTTGAGGCCCACCGCCCCTCCACCCACGATGACCACGTCGGCCGGGGGGACTCCGGGGACCCCGCCCAGCAGAACCCCTCTACCTCCCTGGGGCTTCTCGAGCAGGCGGGCCCCGATCTGGGTAGCCATGCGGCCGGCCACCTCGCTCATGGGATTGAGGAGGGGCAATGACCCATCGGGAAGCTGCACCGTCTCATACGCTAGGGCCGCCACCCGGCGCCGCATCAGAGCACGGGTCAACTCCGGCTCAGGCGCCAGGTGCAGGAACGTGAAGAGGATCTGGCCCTCGCGGAAGAGGTCGAACTCCTCCGGCTGGGGCTCCTTCACCTTCAGGATGAGATCGGCGCGAGCGAAGACATCCTCCCGTGCCGGGGCCGTTCGGGCCCCCGCCGATCGGAACTCCTCATCGTCAAAGCCGCTTCCGGCTCCGGCCCCCCGCTCCACGATCACCTGGTGACCGCGCTCGACGAAAGCCGCCACCCCGCCGGGGGTGATGGCGATCCGGTTCTCATCCCGCTTGATCTCCCTGGGCACACCGACGATCATGCCTGTTCCTCCCCGCCTTCCTGGAAGAGAAAGCTGTCAGCGCTACTCGAAGTAGGTTATACCCTGCCGGGGGGAAATCCTGCCTGGGGGGAAAGGCGTCAGCGGACTGCAAAGCCGGCTATCAGCCGCATGAACACCGGTGAGATATAGGCCTCCAGGAAACCCGCTCCCACCATGAGGCCGCCCATCAAGAGGACCAGGAAGCTGTAGCCCATGAACTCCTCCGCAAGGGGCCGGCAGGAACGATCCCACCGCCGGCGGAGCAGCAAGAGCGAGAATGACAGGGCCGATACGGCCGTGATCACCAGGGCAGGAAGCGCGAGGAGGTTCTGGGGCAGTACGGCGAGAGCGGCCAGAAAGAAACCGGCGGCCCCCATCTCCTTCACCAGGAAGCCTACGGTGAAACCGACCACCAGCCCCCGCAGGAAGACCACCGCCGCGATGGCCGGTACCCCGATGACGGTGAGACCCAGGATCCACAGAGAACCCACCGTCTTGAGGTTCTGCAGGCAGGCAGCCCTGAGGGCTAGAGGGGGATCGGTGCGGAGTTGACCGTCAACCAGCCCACGCAGGAAGACCTCGAGGTATCCGGCGAGTTCAAGCCGCTCCGACTGGTCCAGGACGTTGACCGTCAGGGCTCCTATCGCCAGCCCGAGTACCAGCAGGATCAGAACCACCAGGTAGAGAATGGCCGTTGACCGTAGGTAGCCGGGAAAGCCGCTTCGGAAGCTCTCGACGAAGGACACGGCCCACCTCCCCGCCGTACCCTACAAGGCTATGCCGGGCGGCACGGGTTCTTAACCACCCGGCCGTAGTGTCCACCACCCCCCGGGCGGATGCACAACTCCCCCCGGCGAGCCCGGGCGATCAGGTTGGCCCGGTCCTCGCCGACTACTCCGGCCAGGTCCGCTTCCTCGGCCCGGTGGAGGACAGCCATCTCGGTACCAAAAGCCTCCAGCAGCACCCGCCGAGTGGCAGGGCCGATCCCGGGCAAGTCGGCCAGGGGAACCTGATGGACATAGGGGGGCCGGCCGGCCGGAGGGCGGACCGGCGCCGACCCCGAGCGCTCCATTACCCGGTCCAGGACTCCTACCACCGGCTCCGGGTTGCCGCAAAGGGGGCACTCCAAAATTGGAGGCGACTCTCCGGCCGTCCTGGCGCAATGCTGACACCAGGTGCGATGGTACTTGCCGAGCCGGGGGTCCAGCCCATAGTTGGCCCTGATCCGGCGCCCCTGGCTCCCGCCCGGCCCGTCCAGGGCCAGCCGCAGTTCGTGGAGGGACAGCTCTTCCAGTTCCAGGGCCATGTACTCGCGGGCCACCGTCCCCAGCGAGTGGGCATCGGAGTTGGACAGGAAGCTCAGGGAGGCCAGTTCCGGCAGGCGGTCGGCCAGTTCGGAGTCGGCGGAGAGCCCCAGCTCGACGGCCGGGAGATAGCTGTCCCCGGCCAGGGCGGCCGGTGAAGGTGCTCCGGGCCGGCCCAGGAGCCCCTTGTACGGAGTGAAGAGGTGGGCCACCACGGCAAATCCACCTTCGGCAGCCGCCACCGCCGCCAGCTCGGCCGGGTCACTCCGCACGCGCTGGGTTGACAGATGGGGGTTGGCCACCCGGACCGCCAGCCAGCGGCTCACGGCCTCCAGGCTGGTTCGATCAGGCAGGTACAGGATAAGATGGGCGGAGCCGCCGGAACCTGCTCCCACCTCTACTTCCACCGCCGGGATGAACCCGAGGCCCCCCGAGGTCAGGTAGCCGCCGCCGGCCAGGGGAGCCATCTCTCCCCGGTCCACCAGGAAGTCGATATCCCGCCGGACGCCGGGGGCGGCAGCATCTACTACCGCCACCAGGTCCAGCCCTTTGATCCCCCGGGCCGTCTCCAGCACCCGGGAGAGATCCATGGCCCCGGATGCCGTCACCTTGACCGGCCGGCCGTCACCGGTCCGGCCGAGGTGCAGATGGAGATCGGCAAAGGCGGGAGCCCCTGGGTTCACCAGCCCAGCCGGTAGGCGGCGAGCAACAGCCCGGCGACGGACTTGGCGTCTCGCAGGCGGCCGTCGCGGGCCATGGCCAGAGCCTCGACCGGCCTGAAGCGCTTGAGCTCGATCTCCTCGTCCAACTCGGGTCGGGCCAGGGTTGACCGCAGATCGGTGGCCAGGAAGACATGCATGAACTCACTGCAGAAGCCGGGCGTCAGGAAGAAGGCGGCCAGTAGTTCCAACCGGCCTGGGCTATACCCCGTCTCCTCCGCCAGTTCTCGGCGGGCGCAACTCTCGGGTTCCTCGCCTGCCCCCAGGGTGCCCGCCGGCAGTTCCAGGAGCCGCTCGCCGGCTCCCGCACGGCACTGCTCGACCATCAGGACCTCACCGCCGTTGGTGACCGGCACCAGGGCGACCGCCCCGGGGTGCTCGACAACTTCCCGGGAAGCTCTCCGGCCGGAAGCCAACGTGATCTCGTGCACCTTCACCGTGAGGAGCCTCCCCCGGTAGACCGTTTCTGTCAACGACCTCTCCCCCCGCTTGGGCCACCAGCCGGGCCGCCACCGCCCCGGCGGCCCCGGCCGCCAGGAAGAAGGCCGGGTCCTGGCCGGCGTCCCGGCCCATGGTGGCGACTTCCAATCCCTCCTGCTCCAGGCAGGCGAGGGCCGCCTCGCCCGCCGCCCCGGCGAGCGTGTGGCGCCCGGCCAGCCCGGCCTCCTCCAGTTGCCGCCTCACAAGGGCCGCCTGCCCGCGTGGCAGCCGGGGTACTGCGATCACGCCCCGGGTCCGGGCTACCTTGCCCAGAGCGGTAAGGCAATGGTGACTGACCCCGCGGTGGCGAGAGCGGGAGTCGGCGAAACTGATCCGCAGGGCCGCCACCGGCCGCCCTCCCAGGAGATTCACCCGGTCCACGATCTCTCCCTGCTCGATAGCCGTGAATCCGTAGGTACTGCCGGTGCCCACCACCCCCGGCCCCATGGCCACCACGGCTACGTGCGCCCGCACCACCGCGGCTGCGCAGAGCAGCGCGGTGTAGAGGTTGACGGTCTCGTAGTCGCCCCCGAAAGCGTGGCCAGAGGTTATGGTGGCATTGAGCCAGCCGCGTTCAGCGAGTTCGGCGACAGTCCGGCTGAAAGCCAGGGGCAAGGCCCCGCCGTCGGTCATCACGTAGGCCACACGGGGAGGAGGGCTCATCGCGGCCCGCAGACCGGCGACGGTGGGGGCAAGCTGGCTATGCAGGCAGCCGGCAATGACGACCATGCCGCCCAGGTCCCTGGCGGCGGCCACCTGGGCGTGGGCCGGATGGGCCTCTTCCTCCACGGCCAGGCATCGGATCTGCAAGGGAGTGTAGCGGAGCTTCATGATGTGGCCGGGCCCCGTCAGGTCCCGCCGCTCCCGGCCCGGCACCGCGAGCACAAAATGGTATCCACCGCTGCCGAGTCCCAGGCTGACGGCAGTGGTATTCAGGAGTACGCGATCACCGGGACCCACTGCCCCGGTCAGGCCGTCGTAGTTCATGGCCCGGCCGTGACCGGGAGGGTCCTCTATCTCCACCCTGAGTAAGCTGACGCCGGGCCAGCCTCCGGTCACTGCCGTGACGGTAGCCAGCCTGAGTTCAACCAGGACTCATCCTCCCCTCCGGGATCAGCCTTCCCCGGAGTTCAGGCGTCCCTCAAGGTGAACTCCCAGGCGCACCAGTGCCCGCCCGGCGGGGGGTCCGGAGGGCAGGTGAGGCAGCGCACTTCCAGGCGGGGATCGATGGTGCGGGCGAACTCACCATACTCAACGAGTCCAACTCTCTTGCAGGGGAAGTCCGGCAGGCCGGCCCGGGCCCGGGCCTCCTGAACCCTGCACTCCAGCATGCGGAAGACCGCCCGCCGGTCGGTAACCTCGATCGTCTCCTGCCGGTTGAGCAAGGCATACAGGCGGTGCTCGATGGCCTCAACCAGGAGGGGAATGCCGCCGCCGGGTTCGCGGCCCAACCGGGCGAGGATGCGACGGGCCTCTATGGGCGAGAACCGCCGCCAGGCCTCCGCATCCAGGCGGATCGCCTCCTCCGTGCCCAAGGCCCGCTCCACAGCCTGGAACCAGAGGCCATCGTGGGCCAGCCAGAGTTTGGCGGCGTCTCTCAGCCAGCCCTCCAGTTCAGCCCGGTCCAGTTCCCGCCTCATCCGGCTTCCCGCCCCAGTCGCTCCCGGGCGAGCTGTCTCCCCCGCTCCAGTGCCTGCTGGTTCAGCGGGATGAGGTTGTGGCGGTGGGGCGGCAAGGCCTTCTTCAGCGAGTCCAGCACCGACTCGGGTTTAACCTGCCCTGTCGCCTCGAGGAGAGCGCCCAGGGCCACCATGTTGGCCACCCGCTCGTTGCCGAGCTCGGCGGCCAGCCCGGTGGCGGGTATGAGTAGGACGGTCACATCGTCTCGGCTGGGCCGGCGGGCCACCAGGGTCGAGTTGACGATCAAGAGCCCGCCGGGGATCACCTTGCCCTCGAACTTGTCGAGTGAAGGCAGGTTCATGGCAATCACCGCCGAGGGTCGACCCACCACCGGCGACCCGATGCTCCGGGAAGACAGGATGACCGTGCAGTTGGCCGTCCCGCCCCGCTGCTCCGGGCCGTAGGACGGCATCCAGGTCACCTGTCGGCCCTCGAGCATACCGGCGTAGGCCAGGAGCTGTCCCATAGACATGACCCCCTGCCCGCCAAAGCCGGCGATGATGACCTCGTACTTCATGGCTGACTCCCTCGCTTTCCGGCCGGACCCCCGCCGGGGTCCCCAGGCTCGGTGCGGAACTCCCCCGGGGGGTAGTACTCCGTCATCACCTCGTCCACCCACCGCAGGGCCTCGCGGGGGGGCATCCCCCAGCCGGTGGGACAGCTGGACAGGAGCTCTACCAGGGCGAAGCCCTTGCCCTCGAGTTGGGTCTGGAAAGCCTTGCGCACCGACGACCGCGCCCGGGCCACGTTGGCCGGGCTGGTCAGGGGAATTCGGGCCAGGTAAGCCACTCCTCGCACCCGCTCCAGGAGCTCGCAGACCCGGATCGGAAACCCTTCCCGTCCGGGTTCCCGGCCGGCAGGCGAAGTGCTGGTGTGCTGGCCCAGGAGAGTGGTCGGGGCCATCTGGCCGCCGGTCATACCGTAGATCGCGTTGTTGATGAACACCACGGTTATGCACTCACCCCGCGCGGCGGCGTGCACGAGTTCGGCCATTCCAATGGAAGCCAGGTCACCGTCTCCCTGGTAGGTGAAGACCACAGCGTCCGGCCGGGCC
Source organism: bacterium (assembly GCA_031082145.1). Lineage (GTDB taxonomy): Bacteria > Bacillota > Sulfobacillia > UBA995 > UBA995 > Ess09-15. The sequence continues at coordinate 174,678 of JAVHLP010000001.1, forward strand.
CGCTTGAGTCCGGTCGCCACCGCCGGCGCCCGGCCGTGGGCGGCCTGCACCATGTCGCAGTCGAAGTAGTTGTAGGCAAGAACCGAGCAGCCCACAGGTGCGATGCCCACCGCCCGGTCGAAGACCTTCAGTTCCTCGAGTGTCTCGGCCACCAGCCGGTGGGCGATGCCGTGAGTGCAGCCGGGGCAGTAGTGAGTGGGGATATCGGCCAGGGCCGACGGCCGCTCAAAGGCCACCCGCATTGGCGGCGCCTCCTTCCAGCAAGGCTCTGACGTGTTCCTGAATCTCCTCCGGTTGCGGGACCATACCGCCCGCACGCCCGTAGAAGTGCACCGGCACCCGGCCGCGGGCCGCCAAGCGGACGTCTTCCACCATTTGACCGGCGCTCATCTCCACCGCAAGCAGGGACCGTACCTTGCCACCCTCGATCAAGGCGTCCAAGGCCTCGTCGGGAAAGGGCCACAGGCTTATCGGGCGGAAAAGCCCGACGGGGACTCCCCTCTCACGCAGCCCTTCCAGACCGGTGCGGCAGATCCGGGCCGTGGTGCCGTAGGCCACCACCACCAACTCGGCGTCTTCCGTCGCCACTGTCTCCCACCGCTTCTCGGTGGCCGCCATCTCGCAGTACTTCGCCTGAAGCTCGCGGTTGTGATCCTCGCACTTCTCGGGTTCCAGGTAGAGCGAGTTCAGCAGTCGCTTGGGCCCGCCCCGGCGCCCATTGGTGGCCCAGGGTTTCTCCGGGAGTCCGGCCGGGTCGACCGCTGCCGGGAAGCGAACCGGCTCCATCATCTGACCCAAGATCCCGTCCCCCAAGACAAGCACCGGGTTCCGGTAGTGATCGGCGCGACCGACCGCCAGGTAGGTCAGGTCAACCATCTCCTGGACCGATGCCGGGCCGTAGACGAGTACCCGGTAATCGCCGTGACCGCCACCCTTCACGGCCTGGAAGTAGTCGGATTGCGCCGGTTGAATGGTCCCCAGGCCGGGCCCGCCACGGATCATGTTCACGATGAGGGCGGGCAGTTCCGAGCCGCACAGGTAGGAGATGCCTTCCTGCTTCAGGCTGATGCCCGGCGACGAGGAAGAGGTCATCGCCCGCGCGCCGGCCGCGGCGCACCCGTAGACCATGTTGATGGCAGCCAATTCGCTCTCGGCTTGGACGAAGACCCCGCCGACTTCCGGCAGCCGCCTGGACATGTACTCGGGGATCTCGTTCTGGGGAGTTATCGGGTAACCAAAGAAGAAGCGGCAGCCGGCCCGGATGGCCGCCTCCCCTACCGCCTCGTTCCCCTTCATCAGGACGAGCTCGTCCAAAACACCCCCGCCTCCTCTCAGCTGACGGCCTTGGTCGGGCGCTCCGGCCGGTACACGGTGATGACCAGGTCCGGGCACATCCGGGCACACAGCGCGCAACCCGTACAGCGCTCCTGGTCGGTGACCGCGGCCGGGTGAAAGCCCTTGCCGTTCATGTGTTCCGCCATGAAGATGATCTTCTGCGGGCAAGCGTCCAGGCAGAGCTCGCAACCCTTGCAGCGGTCTTCAGTGAAAAGGACACGCTTCTCCACCACTTCAGCCCCCTTTTGCTCAGATCCCCCCAGGCCCGAAAGGAGGGCCCAGGCAGGGGCGGATCACCACGACCGGCGGGGGAAAGGTCTCCGGATCGGCGAGTCCCTCCCGGATGACCAGGAAAGCAACGGGCAGCCCGAGTTGCCGGGCGGCGTGGCGGATCACCCGGTCACCCTCCAGGACCACCCCAGGGGTAGTCCGGCTCCCCAGGTGGGTATTGGAGACCAGATCGGTGACCTTGATCCGGGCTACAGACTCCAGTTCGCCCACCGCCCGGGCAATCCCCGCGGCGTCGCCGGTGAAGGGCCGGCAGGCGTTAACCACGAACAAGGCCCGGTACTGGCCAGGCACCATGTAGTCCCGCCAGGCTCCCAGGACCCGGGCACCCGCCCGGTCGCCCCCCAGGTCGATCACTACCGGATCATCACCGGCCTGTAGGGCCGAGTGAATCTCCGGGGGCAGGGCCGGCAGATCGGCATGGGCCGCCGAGGCCACCACCCTCGCGCCGGACTCTTCCAGGCGTTCGCGCAGGTCACGGCTACGGAAGAAGGGTGTGACGGTATCCAGATCCACCAACCACGGCCTGGCCCCGGCACGAGCCAGGGCCAGAGTGTGGTTGATGGCGATCTCCGTCTTGCCGCTGCCGAACTTACCCAGATACACGGTTATCCGGGGTCGTCTGCCCTCCGTGGCCTGTGCCTCCCGGGTCAGCGCGGCATGTACATCTGGTGCAACTGGCCGATGCGAGCTATGCGGTCCTCGGCCAGGCGGTCGGCCGCCAGGTAGGTCGGAATGCCCTCCTGGCGGGCAATCGCCAGCACACGCCGGACGTTGTCATGGATTGCCGCGGCCTTCTTCATGGCCCGGTCCCGATTGTACTGCCCCTGCATCTCATCGGCAACGTTGATGACGCCGCCGGCGTTGATTATGTAGTCTGGCACGTACATTATACCACGCCGCTCCAGTTCATCACCATCGGCCTCGGTTGCCAACTGGTTGTTGGCGCCGCCGGCCACGATCCGGCACTTGAGCTCGGGAATCGTCCTCCCGTTGAGGACGGCCCCCAAGGCGTTGGGTGAGAATATGTCGCAGGGCACGGCGTGGATAACCGCGGGGTCCACCGTCTCGGCGCCGAACTCACGGGCCACGCGCTCCGCTTTCGTGCCGTCGACGTCGGCCACAACGAGCCGGGCGCCTTCCTCGGCCAAGTGTTGGGCCAAGCTGAAACCCACGTGACCGGCTCCCTGCAGGGCGATAGTTCTGCCCCGCAGCGATTCGTCCCCCAGGCACTCTCCGGCGGCCGCCTTCATGCCCCGCCAGACGCCGAAGGCGGTTACCGGCGAGGGGTCGCCGCTCGAGCCGGAGGTGGAGAGGCCCATCACATAGTCGGTCTCCGACCGCATCACATCCATGTCCTCCACCGACGTGCCGGAGTCCTCGGCCGTGTAGTAGCGGCCCCCAAGGGTCTGCACAAAGCGGCCGAAAGCCCGCAGCAAGGCCTCAGTCTTGTCCCGCCGGGGGTCACCGATGATCACCGACTTCCCTCCACCCAGGTTTAGCCCGGCCGCCGCATTCTTGTAGGTCATCCCCTTGGCGAGCCGCAACACGTCAACTATGGCGTCGTCTTCCTGCTGATAGGGGTACATACGGCAGCCGCCCAAGGCCGGACCCAGAGTGGTGTTGTGAAGGGCGATCAAGGCTTTCAGCCCCGAAACCCGGTCGTAGCACGCAATCAGCTGCTCGTAGCCATACTCAGTCATGTAGGTGAGGATCTCCAAAACCGCTCAGCCTCCCACCAGTTAGTCAGCGTCAGTCCGGGGGCGGACGGGAACGTGGATCCTGGCCACTCCGGCCAGCGCGTCTAGCCGGCGTTTCACCATCAGGTCGGCCGCCTTATAGGTCGGAATGCCCTCTTGCCGTGAGATGGCGAAGATCTCCTTGAGCCGGTGGTAGATGGCGGCCGCGCGGGCCATGGCCCGTTCGCGGCGGAAGCGGGGGAACTCCTCCGATACCTGGATAAGGCCGCCGGCGTTGATCACGTAGTCGGGAGCATAGACAATGCCCAGCTCGTGCAGGCGGTCGCCGTGGCGATCCTCGGCCAACTGGTTGTTCGCCGCGCCCCCGATCGCCTTGCATCGGAGAAGGGGGATGGTCTTGTGGTTGAGCACGCCCCCCAAGGCACAGGGAGCGAAGACGTCACAGGGAACCTCATAGATGGCGTCGGAGGCACACGTCTCCACCGCATGCTCGGCTCCCACCGCCCTGACCCGGGCGGGATCGATGTCGGTCACCGTGACCCGCGCCCCTTCCTGGCACAGGTAGCCCAAGAGCTTGGCTCCCACCTTCCCCAGCCCCTGGACGGCAATGGTCCGGCCTCGTAGGGAGGGATCCCCCGTAACCTCCTCGACGCAGGCTTTGATGCCCTTCCAAACGCCAAAGGCCGTAGTAACCGAGGAATCGCCGCTCCCGCCATACTCCTCGGGTAAGGCTACCAGGTATCCGGTCTCCGCCGATGCCGCCACGAAATCATACGCGGCCGTCCCCACGTCGGTGCCCGTTATGAAGCGGCCACCCAGAGACTGGACATGTAGGCCCAGGGCCCGGAACAGCTCCTCGCTCTTATCCTGGTTAGGATCGCCCCAGACAACCACCTTGCCTCCCCCGAAGTTGCTGCCTGAGGCCGCGCACTTCGCGGTCATGCCCTGAGAAAGGCGTAAGACGTCCTCCACCGCATCGTCCTGGCAAGCATACGGGTACATGCGGGTACCACCGATGGCCGGTCCTAGCGTGGTATCGTGGATGCCGATGATGGCCCTGAGTCCCGCCGGCCTCGTAGCACAAAAAACGAGCTGTTCGTGGCCGGATCTAGTCATTAGCTCGAAAAGGCCCACTCGCAACCCTCCCGGGCGGGGAGTATTTGTTTTTGCAGTCACTTATTCTTCGGGAGGTCCGGAACTCCTCTCCATTTCCTCCTCTTTGGCTTGCCTACGCCCTCCGAGCACTCCCCCCAAGCCCTCCAACAGCCGCGAGAGGGAGCCGAATTCGGCAACCAGGTGCAGCAGGACCAGGAACACCAGGGCAACCTCCCGCCCTGCCGGAGACAGGCTCCGGACGGCGAACAGGCCGGCCGCCGCCCCCAAAGCGTTGGCGCCGGTGTCGCCCAGCATCGCCCGGGCCCCGAGGTCCCATGGCCCCAGCACGGCGGTGGCGGCCAGCAGGGGAAGCAGGGGTAACACTTCCTGGCGGGCCCCGGCGGCTACGACCACCATCGTGGCCAACCAGAAGCCCAGTAGGGTACGGCCCGGACGGACGTCCAGGAGATTGGCCGCGTTGGCCCCCAGGGCGATGAGGCCGGCGTCGACCAGCAGACCCGGTGGCGGTCGGTGGGCGCCGGCGAGGGCCAAAGCGACCAACGCCGCTCCTACCGCCTTCAGCATTCCTCCACCCAGGCGTCCCGTGCGAAGGAAGGTGGCCGTGTAACTGCGGATCCCACCGTGTTGGTCGCGCCCCAGCACGTCGTCAGCTAGCCCGAAGAATCCCACCCCCGTCACCGCCACCAAGTAGGGCAAGGCCTGAACCCAGGGCCGCCCCAGCACCAGGCTCCCCGCCGCGGCACCGGCCAGGTATGCCGTTACCAGGGCGATCCCCAGCGGTCGGGGTACCGCCCGGCCCTGGAAGTTCCGCGTCACGAGCCCCCCCGACGTCAGCAAACCCACCGTTTGGCCCGCCAGCCAGTGGGCGGCCATGGCGGCGGCGATCGACGCCACGAGCGTCGCCCCCGTCACTCCGGCCTCCTTCGCCTGCCGAGAGCCGCCAGGACATCCCCGAGTTGCCGGGCCCGGTGCAAGACGCCGGCCAGGTCGTTGCCGGTAGGCCGGTAGCTGATGTCGACCGGCACCTCCCGCACCACCAGGCCCCGCCGGATCGCGTCCACCGTCATGCCGACCTCCACTCCGTAGCCCCGGGCCAGCGGCAGCAACGACTCCAGGTCCCGCCGGGAGACAGCCCGCTGTCCGGAAAGGGGGGCTCTTAGCCACACCCCCGCCAGCAGACCCACCCCCCAGCGGGCAGCCGTCCTCACCAATCCCCAGCCACCGGCGCCGGGTGGCGAGGGTAGGACCGCCACCGTCAGGTCGGCCTCGCCTGCCAGCACAGGTGGGAGCAGCATGCGCGCCTTAGCGGCCTCGGTGCCCAGGTCGGCGTCAACCAGCAGCAGCACCTCGCCGGCAGCGGCACCGATGCCCGCCTCCAGGGCTTTCCCCTTGCCTCGGTTCGGCCACAGCTGGACCACCCTGGCCCCGGCCTCCCCGGCTTGCCGCGCCGTGGCATCACCGGAACCGTCGTCCACAACGATCACCTCGCCTATCTCGGACACCGAAAGCAGTGACCGCACCGTAGCCCCCACGTACCGCTCCTCGTTGTGAGCAGGCACGACTGCGGTCACCTTCGTCATGGCCAATCCCCCCGGGGAAGAAGCGCCGGGGGCTCGATGCGGCGCCCCAGCGGACCGGGATCACCGGCCACGAGGTAGACCAGGCTGACGAGGCCGGCCGGGCTGTCCAGGTGGTCCAGGCAGGGTATGCCCGCTCGGAGGTAGTGCTCGGTGTAGCTGACGGAGGCGCCCCCGGTCTCGGCTCCCACCACCCTGAGCCCCCCCCGTCGCAAGGCATCCGCCAGCGGCAGGTCGATCTCCGTCGCCCGGGCCTGCGAGGCGGAGCGAGATCCGCCAAGTAGCAGCACGGTCGTCGGGGATTGCCTGTAGTCGCCGTCCACGGTAACCAGCCCGGCAGCCGCCAGTCTCTCCCGGTGAGCCTGTTCAGGGTGAAGAAGCATCCCCGCCACCGCCTCGGCCAGGGTGCGTGGCGGCGCGTCATCCGCCGATAGCGCCTCCTCGACGCGGCGGGCGAAGTCGCCCGGCTCGATGTCGGCGGTGATCCGGGTCACGGAGATGAGTTCCGCCCCCGCTACCCTCAGGACTCGTGCCACCGAGTCGGACGGTGTCTCCCCGGCGGTGGCCACCACCGCCACTCGCTGGCCGGCCAGCTTGCCCGTCACCGCTAGCCCGACCATCCCTTGGAGGAGGGCCTCGCCTGCTACCAGTTCCTCCCGCAGCGCCTCCATCTCAACCCGCTGGCGGCGGTTCTCTGCGCGAAGCCGCTCAAACTCCGCCTCAAGATGGGTGACCAGGGCGTCATGACGGGCGGTCAGGCCTTCCTCGCCCATCACCACCCCTCCTATCACCATGCCGAGGGCGAGCGCGAGGAAGACCCCCACCAAGGTGACGACCAGGTATCTGAGGTCAAGACCCACAGCTGCTCAAACCCCCAACCTGACCCTGATCTGCAGCAGCAGCAGGCGCAAGAGTGATCGAGCGGGGCCGGACAAGGTGGCAAGTGCCGTCAAGGGCAGGAGGGCGGCCAGTACCAGTTGGGCCAGGTAGGCGGGCCGGAAGCGCCGGGGATAGAGCTGGCTAACCCCCTTGGCGTCCACCAGGATGGGACCGACTTTGGAACGGACCAGGAAAGTGCTGCCCATCCCAGGCCGGCCCTTCTCCAGAAAGTCAATGATGTTCGAGTGCGTTCCGACGGCAACGATGAGGGCCGCCCCGCTCTCGTAGGCCAGTAACATCGCCACGTCCTCACTGGTGCCCGGGGCAGGAAAGTGGGCGGCCTCCAGGCCCAAGGCGCGTACCCGAGCCAAGCCGGGAGCCCGGCCGTCGGGATAGGCGTGGACCACCAACTCCGCCCCCGATCGGAGGGCCTGGTCGCTGACACTGTCCATGTCCCCTACAATGAGGTGCGGCCGGTAACCAGCTTCCAGCAAGGCATCCGCGCCCCCGTCGACCCCCACCAGCACCGGGCGAAGATCGTGAACGTAGGGGCGGATGGCAGCAAGGTCCTCCAGGTATCCTCTGCCCCTGACCACTACCAGCACGTGCCGCCCGTCCAGCCTGGTCCGGCAGCGGGGAACGGCCAGTTCGCCCAGGACCAGGACTTTCTCCCGCAGGGCATGCCGCATAGTGTTCTCCAGGAAACCGTCCAGTTCGCGTTCCAGGTTGGCCCGGGCTGCCTTCAGGCGCTGGCCCAGTCTTTGCCGGGTGAGAACCCGGCCCCTGGCCACCGCTCGCCCGCCGGAGTACACGGTTTCACCTCGGATCTCAAGGAACCGGCCGTCAAGGGCGGGAGCATACAGGGGAGTGCCGGCGGGGGCCCGGACCTGGTCGAGTACGGTCAGTCCTGCCTGCAGCAGGACTCGAGGTCCCAGATTGGGGTAGCGGCCGGTAACACTGCAGGCCAAGTTAAGCACGGCCCGCCCCCCGGCCCGGACGATGGCCCGGGCGGCAACTTCATCCAGGTCGGGGTGGTCGATCAGGGCTATGTTCCCCGGCCTTAGCCTCCGGACCAGGTCTTTTGTTCGGGGATCGTACCTGGCAAGCCCCCGTACGACCATCGACTAAGTCCCCAGAAGCTATTATGCTTCGGCCGTCCTGCTCGCCAACCCAGGGCGGGACGAAGGCCCCCCGGGGTATACCCGTGGAGGCCCTCGAAGGCGTACTGGGAATTAGTTAGCTGGCTTTCAACTCCATTCGTAACTTGTCCGCGACCATGGCGATGAACTCCGAGTTGGTAGGCTTGCCACGGTCGAGGTTGATGGTGTAACCGAACAGGCTGTTGATGACCTCCAGGTTGCCGCGGCTCCAAGCCACCTCAATGGCATGGCGGATGGCCCGCTCCACCCGGCTGGGCGTTGTCTTGAACTTTATGGCAATCGACGGGTACAGCTCCTTCGTGATCGCACCCAGGAGGTCGATCCGGTCAATCACCATCAGGATCGCCTCACGCAGGTACATATAGCCCTTGATATGGGCGGGGATGCCGATCTCATGGATGACGTTGGTGACTTCCATGTCCAAGCTGCGGCTTTTCACCGGTCTTGAGACCGACCGGACGCCCGAACTGGCCAGTTCGCGAACCCGGTTCCCCAGGACCTCAAGGTTGAAGGGCTTGAGGATGTAGTAGTCGGCTCCCAGTTCGACGGTACGCTGGGTGATGCTCTCCTGGCCGATGGCGGTGAGGATCACGACCTTGGGCCGCCGGGCCAGGTTCATGGTCGCCATCCGCTCCAACACCGCAATCCCGTCCAGATGAGGCATTATGATGTCCAGGATGATGACGTTGGGGGACTTGCGCTCCAGCTCTTCCAGGACCTCCTTGCCGTTGTGGACCAGTCCGACCAGTTCCATATCCCCCTGGCCGTCGATGTAGGAGCGAAGCACTTCACAGAACTCGCGGTTATCGTCGGCAACCATCACCTTGATGGGCGGGGCGATGGCGGGTGCGCAGTCGATCACAGGCTCGTCCTCCCCTGGGATGAATGTCGGATGGGCTTCTACGGTCGGTTACCATTATCCTCCTCCGGGACCTGGGAAACCCACAACCAGATTCTACCCCCTTCAACTGCCTCCGACAGCCGCTCTCGCCGGTTCTCGAGCCGGGGCGTCGCCGGCCCCTTCGGCGCCGGCCAGGTCGCCTAGCCCCACCAACCCGGCCTCCAGGGCCATCCACTCCGCGAAAACGCCGTACCCTCGGGTGGGGTCGGTGACGAAAACGTGGGTCACCGCCCCCACCAACCGGCCTTGCTGGATGATGGGGCTGCCGCTCATGCCCTGGACGATGCCGCCAGTGCGGGCCAGCAGTCTCCGGTCGGTAATGCGGATGGTCAGCCCCTTGGGGGCCGGATAGCGCTGGTGGACGTCGGCGCGGAGAATGTCGACCTCGAAGCTCTCCACGATGTCGCCGTCCACCACAGTCAGGATCTGCGCCGGCCCGCGGCGAACCTGGTGAACCAGGGCGAGAGGAATCGGCTGGTCGTAGAGGCCAAGCGGGAACTCGTTCAGGCTGCCCACGATTCCCAATTCAGTGTTGCGATGGATGACCCCCAGCGGAGAACCGCCCTCGGGTCGCAGGTGGCCCACTTTCTCGCCCGGATAACCACGCCGGCCCTGTCGGATCCGGGCCACCGAGGCATCCACGATGGCACCGTCCCTGATGTCAACCGGCAGGTTGGTGTCCACGTCGGTCACCACGTGACCGAGGGCCGCGAAGACCTTGCTGGAAGGGTGGTAGAAGGTGAGCGTCCCCACGCCCGCCGTTCCGTCCCTGACCCACAGTCCGATCCGGTATTGGCCCGTCTCGCGGTCAAGAGCCGGCACCGCTTCCAGCGTCAGCAGTCTACCGTCACGACGGACTCCCAGGTGCGACACCTGTCCCTGACGACCGGCCCGGTCAACCAGCTCCGTGAGGTCATCCTCAGACATGACCGGCTCACCATTCACAGTGAGGATCAGATCCCCCGGCGCCAATCCCGCGTCGCGGCCCGGCTGACGGGCCCGGCCGGAGGGAGTCGTCACCGCCCGGTAACCCACGACCAGAACTCCGTCGGCACGCACCATGATCCCGATCGACTGGCCACCGGGCACCAGCCCCAACCCGGGCAAAACCTCGAGCACCATTTCTCGGACCGGGATCAACCCCAGGAGACAGAAACGCAGGCGATAGCTGCCGACGGCCGCGGCGGAGAGGCGGAAGCTCTGCCGCCCATCGAGAGGCCCAAAGCGCGGGCCGATCTGCTTCCCGTCCACATTGATGCCGGGACGGTCGGCCGAGAGATATACCTTCAGCGGAAGCCCGAAGAGGAGTTCCTCGTCCTCCCCCTCGAAGGCCCGCAGGTGCCGGGGAAAGGCAGAGAAGGCCAGCCAGGACGGGCTCAGAGCCAGGATCACCAGGAGGGCGACGAGGAGAATCCCGATTTCGCCCCGGCGGCGGCCCGGTGATTCCCGCAAGTTCCGTCACCTCCCTGGGTTGAGATTGAAAACCGCAGCTAAATGCGGCTTTAACCTCTCCCCGGAAGGCGGCCTTTATGCCCTAGTCCAGCACATAACGCACTTGATTTGATTGCCAAGGTCAGGATCTCATCAGGAGTCAAGACACGACGGCAAGAGCCGGCCGATCAATGCAGGTGATTTGCGTGGCGGCGGGCTAGCGTGGGGATCAGGGGGCGGGCACGCCGGGTTTGAGAGCCGGCCGCCCCTGGTCCTTCCAGCGGTTACCGGCGGCGAGCATCTCCTCCGCATGGCTGAGGGTAATCGCGGAGACCTGGGCTCCCGCCATCATCCGGGCGATCTCCTGGACCCGGTCCGCCTCGCCCAGACGCTCGACAGAGGTCACGGTCCGCCCGCGGCGTACGTCTTTGGCAATCCGGAAGTGGGCGTCCGCCAGGCAGCCGATGGGTGCCAGGTGAGTCACCAGCAGCACCTGGCGCCGGGCGCCTACCACGCACAGTTTCTGCCCGACGGCGGCCGCGGCGCTTCCCCCTACCCCGGCGTCAACCTCGTCGAAGATAACCGTCGGAACCTCGTCCACCTCGGCGACCAGCGCCTGAAGGGCCAGCATCACCCGCGAGAGCTCCCCACCCGAGGCGATGCGGGCGAGGGGGCGCGGCGGCTCGCCGGGATTCGGCGAGAACAAGAACTCCGCCCGATCCACGCCTCGGGACGTGCAGGACAGAAGGGCGTCGCCCACCGGCACCCCATCGGGGTCCTCTTCCTGCTCGAGGTTGACGCGGAAACAGACCTCATCCATTCCGAGATCTCCCAACTCTGCCTCAACCCGGCGCTCGAGTTCGCCGGCAGCTCGGCCCCGCAGGACCGATAGCTGCCCGGCGAGTTCGCCCAGGGCCTGTCGGGTCTCGTCCAGTTCAACTTCGAGTTGGCGGGCGGTAGCCTCTCCGGCCTGAATCCTCTCCAGGTCGGCAAGAGCCCTTTCGCGAAAGGCCAGCACATCTTCCAAGGCCGGCCCGTACTTCCGCTTGAGGCCGTTCAGCAGGTCGAGTCGCCGCTCAACTTCCTCCAGCCGGCGGGGGTCATACTGCAGGCCTTCGAGGTACCGACGGAAATCTCGCGTCAGATCCTGCACCTGGTAGCCTAAGGACTCGAGAAGCTCGCGAGACGGGTTCAGGGCGGCGTCGATACGGGCGGCCTCACTCACCCTGGCGGTTAACCGGCCCCATCTTTCCACCAGGGACTGGCCTTCGAGCTGCTCGCTGAGGTCCGAATAGGCCTCGGTGACCAGTTCCCGGAGTCTCTCCACGCTCCCCAGGACGGTGCGCTCGGCGAGCAACTCCGCTTCTTCACCAATCCTGATCCTGGCCTGTCTGATCTCCTCAGCCTGGAAGCGGAGCAGGTCGCGCTGGCGCTGGCGCTGGTCACCATCACCGGCCAGAGCGGCGCGGGCGGCCTCAAGCTCCCGGCGGCGGGCGTGCCCGCGCTCTACCCGGTGACGGAGTTCAAGCACCCTCTCCCCTCCATAGCTGTCCAGGAAGTCCACATGGCGCTCCGGGCGGAGCAGTGACTGGTGCTCGTGCTGACCGTGGATGTCAACCAGGTGCTGGGTGATCTCCCGCAGCATGCCCACGCTGGCCGGCCGGCCGTTGGCCCGGCCGGTGTTCCTGCCACCGCGGGCGACCTCTCGGGTCAGCGTCAGGAGACCGTCCGGCCCCAGTTCAACTCCCAGTTCATCCAGGCACCGGCGGGCGGGAGAAGAACTGGCGACCGTGAAGACGGCCTCCACCACCGCCCGGTCGGCCCCGCTTCGGATGTAGTCCGCGGAAGCCCGGCCACCCAGTGCTACCTCCATGGCGTCGATCAGGATCGACTTGCCGGCTCCGGTCTCACCCGTGAGCACGTTGAAGCCCGGCTCGAAACACAATCCGAGCCGGTCGATGATAGCAAAACTGTCCACCGTCAGCTCTCGCAACATCCGACTACCGCCCCAACTCGCGAAGACGGGCCAGGAGGCCAGGAGCCTGGACCTTGTCCCGCGCGACAACCAGGATGGTGTCATCGCCGGCCAGCGTGCCCACGACTTCCGGCCAGTTCAGGCCGTCGATCCCCGAAGCCACGGCATTGGCCGTTCCCGGCAGGGTTCTCACGACAACCAGGTTCTCGGCCACGTCCATGTTCACCAGGGAGTCCTGCAGGTAGCGCCTGAGCCGCTCCAGGCGGTTGACCGAGGCCGGGTCCTCAGGCACGGCATACCGGTAGCGGCCGTTGTCTCCCGGTACCTTCACGAGCCGCAGGTCCTTGATGTCGCGCGATACCGTGGCCTGGGTCACCTCGATCCCGTCCTCCCGCAGGGCTTCGGTTAGCTGGTGCTGGGTCTCCACATGGCGGTCCCGGACCACCTCGAGGATTTTCATCTGCCGCCTCAGCTTCATGCCGGCTCCTCCTCCTTAGCCCCCATCCCGCAGGCCACCCTCGGGCAGCTTGGCCCCCAGGACACGGTAGAAGCTCCAGCCACGCCGCCGGAGCAGCCGCGCCCGTCCCGTCGCCAGGCCAACCGTCACCTCGTCCCCGGCTTCCAGGGTGACCCCCTCCTGGCCGTCAACGGTCAGAACGGTCTCCGCGGCTTCCCCCAGCACCCGGACACCAATACGCTCGCCCGCCGGTACGGCCAGAGCCCTGGCATAGAGGGTATGGGCGCAAATCGGCGTGATCAGGGTGGCCTCGACGCCCGGGTGCAGGATCGGCCCGCCGGCCGAGAGGCTATAGGCGGTGGATCCGGTGGGAGTAGCCACGATCACGCCATCGGCCGGGTAGGTGGCCACCGGTTGGCCCCCCGCCAACACCTGGATCTCGATGGGGCGGGCGAAGGGACGCTTGCTCACTGTCGCCTCGTTCAGGGCCGGTCGTCGCCAGACCGGCAAGCCCGCCCGATCCACCGTCACTTCCAGCATCGCCCGCTCCTCGACGGTGCAGTCACCACTCAGGAAGGAGGGCAGGGCCGTCCACAGGTCGGGCAGTTCGATCTCGGTGAGGAAACCCAGCCGACCCAGATTCACCCCCAGCAGCGGCAGGCCGCTGGAGGCCACCAGCCGGGCCGCTCCCAGGAGCGAGCCGTCGCCGCCGAGGACCATCAACAAGTCAACCTGCGATTCATCGCCGGGCAACTCGAGCTGGAGGTCGGGGCGGCCGGCGGCCAGGGCCGTGGGTACGGTCAGCCTGACCGGGATGCCGCGCTCCTCCAGCCAGGCGATCAACTGCCGGACCACTGCTGGAGCGTCCGGCTTCTCCAGGTTGGCGAGGACGGCCACTCCCCGGGTCACCGGGCCCCCGGGAAAGGCATGTCCTTCACTGCCCATGCCGCCCTCCCCCCAATACGGGATGTCTGCCCCATTCGCGGGCGGTCAGGTCGTCTCCTCCCGCTCTGGAGCCCTGGCCGGGTCACGTTCTCCCCGCGTGGTGGACCTCCTCCACCACTCGCCGGATGTGCCCGGCATCCACCGCCGCCGTTCCCGGACTCACCAGGTGCAGCAAGAACTCGGCGTTGCCCCGCGTCCCTCGGAGGGGTGACGGTATGAGATCCCTTGCCGCCAATCCGGTGGTGGCGGCGGCGGCGAGCACCTCGCCCAATACTCGGCGGTGAACCGCAGCCTGGCGCACGATGCCCTTCCGGGTCCAGCCCCGACCCGCCTCGAACTGCGGCTTTACCAGGGCCACGACGTCCACCGGCTCATCGGGGGCCATCAAGGACCGTACGTGGGAGAGTACCAGCCGCAAGGAGATGAACGAGACGTCCACGGCCGCCAGGCTGGGCCGGGGCTCGAGTTCGGCGGCCGCCAGGTGGCGCACGTCGGTGCTCTCCCGGATCCGGACCCGGGGGTCGGCCCGCAGCGAGAAAGCCAGCTGATCCCGCCCCACATCTACCGCGTGGACCAGGGCCGCCCCGGAGCGGAGCAGGCAATCGGTGAACCCGCCGGTCCCGGCGCCCACGTCCAGACACACGCGCCCCCGCACCGGTAGCCGAAAAGATCGGAGGGCCCCCTCCAGCTTCTGACCCCCCCGGCTTACGTAGGTTGGGGGGCTGACCGTTACCATCACCCTGGCCCCGGGCCGGACTCGCTCGGAGGGTCTCCCGGCAGGTGCCCCGTCAACAATCACCCGGCCCTCCCGGATGGCCGCCTGTGCCGCCTCCCGGCTGGGGAAGTGGCCCTCCGTCTTGAGAAAGACGTCCAGGCGGGGGTGAACCGGATCAGCCATCGGCGGGGGTCGGTCCCCGACCTCCCGCCGGGGCGGCCAGGCGGCCGGACCGCACGACACGGGCCAGCCGGCGGCAGGTGGCGGCAATGCCCTGAGCGCTCAGGCCATGCTCCTGGCGCAGCCGGTCCGCCGGTCCGTGGGACAGTGGCCGGTCGGGGAGCGCCAGGCAGGACAGAACGGTCCGCGCCGTCAGCCCGGCGCTGACCAGATGTTCGCCCACGGCGCTGCCGAAGCCACCCGGCAGCACATGCTCCTCGATGGTGAGTAGAGCACGGTGCGTACACGCCAGTTCCTCAATGGCGCCCGCGTCGAGCGGCTTGACGAACCGGGCATCCACCACCGATACGTCCAGGCCCTCGCGGGCGAGCAGTCCGGCAGCCTCCAGGGCCGGCCGCACCATATTGCCGATGGCCAGCAGACCAGGTCCCGTCCTACCCCGCCGCAGCCATTCGGCTTCACCGACGGGGATCGCCCGCGGCTCGGGGTCGAGGGCGATCCCCAGAGCCCTGCCCCGGGGAAAGCGAATGGCCGAGGGGCCGGGCCGGCCCAGGGCGGTGAACAGCATGTGCTGCAGTTCGTTCTCGTCCCGGGGAGCCATCACCGCCAGGTTAGGCACGCCCCGGAGGTAGCCGTAATCGTAGATCCCGTGGTGGGTCGGGCCATCTTCGCCGGTAATGCCTCCCCGGTCCAAGACCAGGACTACCGGCAGGTTCTGCAGGCCGACATCGTGGAGGATCTGATCGAAGGCGCGCTGCAGAAAAGTCGAGTAGACGGCCACCACCGGCCGCATGCCCCTTGTGGCCAGGCCGGCGGCAAAGCAGACGGCGTGGGCCTCGGCAATCCCAACGTCGAAGGTGCGGTCGGGAAACTCAGCGGCGAAGGGACCCAGCCCCGTACTCTCCAGCATGGCCGCAGTTACCGCCACCACCCGGCAGTCGGCCCGCCCCTGCCTCAACAAGGCCTGGCCGAAGAATTCGGTGTATGATGGCGCGGCGGCTGGATCCGCGGGCTGGCCGGTCTCGCGGTTAAAGGGGCCGATGCCGTGGAAGCGGTCGGGATTGGCCTCGGCGGGGCGGTACCCTCTACCCTTGCGGGTCACCACGTGTAGCAGAACCGGACCGGTGAGGTCGCGTACATGGCGCAGCATGTGTTCCACCAAGGCAACGTTGTGCCCGTCGATGGGCCCGAAGTAGCGGAAGCCCAGTTCCTCGAACAGCACCCCCGGCACCAGGAGGTACTTGACGCTCCCCTTGAGCCGCGTGGCCAGCCTGGCCAGGCTCTGGCCGCCCGGAAAACGCTTCAGTAGATGATGAAAGTCGGTCCGAACCCGGGAGTAGGCGGGGTGGGCCCGCAGCCGGGAGAGATGGTGGGCCAGGGCGCCTACCGTCGGACCGTAGGAGAGTTCATTGTCGTTTAGCACGACCAGGAAGCTGGCACCCTCGTGCCCGGCGTGGTTCAGAGCCTCCAGCGCCAATCCCCCGGTCAAGGCGCCGTCGCCGATGACTGCCACTACCCGGTACCGATCGCCGGCCAGGTCGCGGGCCTTGGCCATTCCCAGCGCGGCGGAGATGGAGGTACTGGCATGGCCGGTCTCAAAGGCGTCGTGGGGCGACTCCTCGCTGCGGGGGAACCCGGCCAGGCCGCCGTAACGGCGCAGGGTGGCAAAGTCCTCGCGCCGGCCGGTGACCAGCTTGTGGGCATAGGTCTGGTGGCCAACGTCGAAGACGATGCGGTCCCGAGGACTGTCGAATACGCGGTGCAAGGCGAGGGTCAGCTCCACCACGCCCAGGTTGGGCGCCAGGTGGCCGCCGTTGCGGGAGACGGTGTCGACAATGACCTCCCGGATCTCGGCCGCCAACTGCTGCAGCTCAATCAGTGAAAGTCCTCTCAGGTCAGCCGGGTCGTTGATGCGGTCCAGTACCCTGCTCAAGTTGACCTCCGGTTCCGGGGCTTGCGGTTCTCGCGCCGCGAGCCGGCGAGCCACCCCGTCCAGTGGAGAGCGATGCCGACATGGCGGATGATCACATTGGCCTCACGGATCGCCACCCGCTTGCCAATGGCTTTACCCAACACGGTCAGGGAGGCAATCGCAGCCACGCCCAGCGCCGCCGGCAGGGGCCCGTGTCCTCTGCGACCGGCCAGCAACAGCAGGATGGCGATGCCGGCAGCCCCACTGACGGTACCGCCTATATCGCCGATGACGTCGCAGCACACGGTGGATACCCGGTCGGCGTTACGAATCAGGTGGAGCGACTGCCCTGCACCGGGCAGCCGCTTGGAGGCCATTGCCCGGAAGGGGGGTTCCTGGGCCCGGGTGGCCGCCACTCCGACTATATCAAAGGCCACGCCCAGCAGGATGATCACGAACACCGTGATGAAAGCGGGCCATAAGTCAAGGACCTGGATCACCCGCTGGGAGAGTAACGTGACCCCTAAGGCCACGCCGAAAGTGAGCCCCAGCAAGAAGACGAGGCGTCGCCACTCGGGGGCGCCCTCGCCCCGGCCCCTTGAAGTCCCCAAGTATATTCACCTTTGAAGGGGCAAGTATAGTCGTTGGGTGGGTGGCGGCAGGCCGGGTAAACTTTGTGGCTTGAGGTCCAGCAGGCTTTCCCTGACGGTCACCGGCCCGTCACCGGGCTGGCGGTTTCCCTTTATGACCGTCACCACGCCGTCACCGGGCGCGATGCTAGATTGCCACTTAGCCCACACCGTAATCCCCGGCCTGCCCGGGCTCCAGTAGCCCAACAGCCTAGGAGTTTTCCTCGACAGCGCCAGTCATCCCCTAGCCCCTCTTGCGGGGGTGAGTTTCAGGTTGACCATCCACTCACCCCGCTCAGGGCAGGCTACGCTGCACACAGTTGCCACCGCATGCAGGTTCAATCCCAAGCCGTAAGGCAAGCCCCACGCACTTGGGTCTCCGCGGAGGCGGGGTCCACGCCTACATGCCATTGTAGATCGCCCCACCTCCTTAACTCCCAGCACCAACCCCCGGCTGGGCGCCGAAAGCCAGCACCAGGAACTTCATCGATGTGCCCTTGACGGATTTTTAGCCCCGTCTTCAGGGATGGTAGCACCGACTCAGGATACTGCGCCACCCACCTCGCCTGATAGCCATATTCAGCGCCGGCAAACCGGCGTCTGTGCCTATAATGATAGCACACCGCGTTGTGAGCGGCAACCGAACCGGCGCCGACATGGCCGCCCGGATAGCCTGAGCGGAGGCCAGGCCAATCCACGCACCGGCGAGCCCTAGTCCAGCTGCACAAGCAGGTCCGGTGAGCTAGCTGACCTCCATGTGAACGCTAGGACCCTGGCTTAGCCGCCGCCATGAGTCCGCCACACGACCCAGGCCACCGCTACGCCCAGGGCGATGCCGACCACAACCTCGACCGGCGTATGTCCGAGTAGCTCCCGCAACCGCTCGGTCCGGAACTCGCCGGCGGTGTAGAGGTCACGCACGATCTGGTTGAGCACTTCAGCCTGCTCTCCGGCGGCGCGGCGCACACCGGTGGCGTCGTAGAAGACGACCAACGAGAACACTAACGCGATGGCGAAGAGGGAACTGGCCGGCCCCTCGTGCAAGGCCACTGCCGTCGTCAAGGCAGCCACCAGGGCCGAGTGGGAGCTGGGCATGCCGCCTGTCGCCGTGAACCAGCTGAATTCCAGCGTCCGGTTGCGCAGGACCGCTATCGCGACCTTGCTGGATTGGGCCAGCACCCAGGCGACCAAAGCGGCAATCAGGATGGGACTCATCAGGGGCTACACTCCCGGTCGCTCACCGACTGCCAGATCTGAACCAGCAGCCCCGCCCGCGGGCCCAAGCCCTCCAGCACCGCCCGTACCTCCTCGAGGTGGTGGCGGGCGAGGACCCGGGCCGCCTCCTCGCCCAGCCCGGCCAGGGGGGCGGCACGGCCGCCGGGAAGGTCCTCAGCCTGATCGGCAATGTCGTCGAGGAGCTGGTAGGCCGCTCCCAGGTGCTCGGCCTGAGTTTCCAGGGCCGCCAACCTTCGCTCGTCGGCCCCGGCCAGGATACCACCACAGCGGGCGGCTGCCATAAACAGACGCCCCGTCTTCAGGCGGTCGATCACCCGTGGGTCGGGCCGGTCGGGGCCGGGCTCGGTGTCGTGCTGCTGACCGCCGACCATGCCCCGGGAACCGGCCGCTCGGGCCAGTTCGGTCACGCACCGGAGGGCCCGCTCGGGAGGTGCCGCTCGACCGAGAACCTCAAAAGCCAGGGTCAACAGGGCGTCGCCGGCCAGGATGGCCGTCGCCTGACCGAAGGCCCGGTGCAGGCTGGGATGACCCCGGCGGGTGGCTGCGTCGTCCATGGCCGGCAAGTCGTCGTGCACCAGGGAGTAACCGTGGACCAGTTCAAGCGCGACCGCCGCCGGCAGGGCCGGCCGGAGGTCCGACGAGATCAAGCCCGCCGCCGCCAGGACAAGAGCCCCTCGCAAGCGCTTGCCCGGCCCCAGGATGGCCTGCCGCATGGCAGCGTGAAGAGTGGCGGGGGGTTCGGTCGCCGCAGGCAAGACTTGCTCCAGCTCCCGTTCCACCAAGCCGACCAGATCGCTGAGATGCATCCGTCAACCTTCTTCCGCGGCTTCCAGCGGGCCCAGCTGGAGCCGGCCGTCCGGGCCCTCGGTCAACATCTCGATCTTGCGATCGGCGGCCTCCAGGATCGCCGAGCATTCCCGAGCCAGCTTCACACCTTCCTCAAACAAGGCCAGGGACCGCTCCAGCGTCAACTCGCCCGATTCCAGCTCACGGACGATCGCTTCCAGCCGGCCGAGGGCCGGCTCAAAGCGCGCCAGATCAACCACCCTGTTCACCCTCCTCCGGTCGGGAGCGCACCTCGTCCACCCGGCAGTCAGCCTCGCCGTCGGCTACCATGACCCGCACCCGGTCGCCCGGCCCCAGGACGGCGACCGAACGCACCAGTTCACCCCCTGGCAGCTTCCGGCACAAGCTATAGCCCCGGCCGAGGGTGGCCAGGGGTGAGAGGCCGTCTAGCCGCCCGGTAAGCACTCGCAAGCGCGACGCCGACTGCTCAAGGGCCCGGGCAACGGACCGCCCCTGGCTCCGGCCCAGGTCGTCCAGCCGTTGCCGCCAGCGGTCCACCCGGTCGGGAGCGCGGGCCAATGCCGCCGCTCCGGCCGTTCGTCCCCAGGCCTGGCGCCTCCTGGCCTGACCCGCGACCAGGGCGGCGGCTATCCGACCGGCAAGCGAGGCGACGCGGGCTCTGAGCTCGATTCGGGAAGGCACCGCCAACTCCGCCCCGGCTGAGGGGGTGGCGGCGCGAATGTCGGCAACCAGGTCGGCGATGGTGAAGTCGGTCTCGTGACCCACCGCCGATACCACCGGAACCCTTGAGGCATGGATGGCCCGGGCTACGGTCTCGGAACTGAAGGGAGCCAGTTCTTCAAAGGAGCCTCCACCCCGCCCGACTATGATGACATCGATCTCTGGCAGCCGGCCCAGGAGGCCGATCCCGCGGGCGATGTCTCCAGGAGCTGCGTCTCCCTGAACCAGCACCGGCGCCACGACCAGCCGCACGCCGGGGTATCTTCGCTTGCTGACGGTTATTATGTCCCGAATGGCAGCCCCGGTGGGCGATGTGACAACCCCCACCGCCCGCGGCAGCAATGGCAGCGGCCGTTTTCGGGATGGGTCGAACAGTCCCTCGGCCTCCAGCCTGGTCTTTAGCTGCTCGAAGGCCAGGAATAGGGATCCCACTCCCTCGGGGACCATCTCCTCGACATACAGCTGGTAACTCCCGTCGCGGTCGTAGACACCGACGCGGCCACGGGCGATAACCGCTAACCCGTCCCCGGGCCGGAAAGCGAGGACGGCCGCCCGGCTGCGGAACATGACGCAACGGAGGCTGGCCTCGGCATCCTTCAGGGTGAGATAGAGGTGACCCGATGAGTGCAGGCGGCAGTTAGAGACCTCTCCCCGCACCCACACCTGGGCCAGGAAGGGGTCGCTCTCCAGGCGCTGGCGGATCCGCCGGGTCAGCTCGCCGACGCTGAGCACCGTGGCTCTGGGCGGCACTGTCTTCCCCCCGCTTGCCCCTTACCCCAGGGTCCGTTCGGCCGCTACCACGGTGTTCTTCACCAGCATGGTGATGGTCATCGGGCCCACTCCCCCGGGGACCGGGGTGATGGCCGAGGCCACCTCGCTGGCCTGGGCGAAGTCAACATCGCCTACCAGGCGGCCCTCCACGCGGTTGACCCCAACATCGATGACCACTGCTCCCGGTTTGATCCAGTCCCCCTTGATCATCTGTGGCCGGCCGACCGCTGCCACCAGCACGTCGGCATTGCGGCAGACGGCCGGCAGGTCGCGGGTGCGGGAGTGGCACATGGTAACGGTGGCATGGCGGGAGAGAAGCAGCATGGCCACCGGCTTGCCGACTATGTTGCTGCGGCCCACCACCACGGCCTGCAAGCCCTTGAGGTCTACCCCTGAACGATCGATCATCTCCAGGACTCCGGCCGGGGTGCAGGGCACGAAACACTCCGCCCCGATGTGGAGGTTCCCCACGTTCATGGGATGGAACCCGTCGACGTCCTTCTCCGGCCGGATCTCCAGGAGAACTGCTTGTTCGTCGATGTGATCGGGCAACGGCAGTTGCACCAGTATGCCGTGGATGCTGGGATCCTCGTTAAAGGCCCTGACCTCGGCGATGACCGCTTCCTGGCCGGCATCTGCCGGCAGCCGCCGCACCACCGAGTGAACGGCCAACTCCTGGCATGCCTTCTCCTTGCCCTTCACGTAGGAGTGGGAAGCCGGATCGTCCCCCACCAGCACCACGCCCAGACCGGGGACCACCCCCTGGGCCCGAAGCCTCTCCACGCGGCCGGCGAGTTCCCGGCGGATGTCTGCCGCCACCTGCTTGCCACTGATGACCCTGGCCGGCATTCTCATGTCCTCCCCTAGAGGTTTTCCAACTCGCGGTGAATGGCCACGGCGGCTCGCTTGCCGGCACCCATGGCTAAGATGACGGTAGCCGCACCGGTGACCGCATCGCCTCCCGCATACACCATTGGCCGGGTGGTCAGACCGGTGGTCTCGTCCGCCACCAGGCAGCCCCAGCGGTTCACCTCCAGGCCCGGCGTGGTCTGGTGGATGATCGGATTCGGGCTGGTGCCGAGAGCCATCACCACCGTGTCCACCTCCATCGTGAACTCCGATCCGGCGATGGGGATGGGCCGGCGCCGGCCGGAAGCGTCTGGTTCGCCCAACTCCATCCGGATGCATTCAAGGGCCTTGACCCAGCCCCGCTCGTCGCCGAGGATCCGTACCGGGTTGGTGAGGGTACGGAAGACGACCCCCTCGTCGACGGCATGGTGGATCTCCTCCTTGCGGGCCGGCATCTCCGCTTCCGACCGCCGGTAGACGATTATGCCCGCCTCGGCGCCCAGCCGGATGGCGCAGCGAACGGAGTCCATGGCCACATTGCCGGCTCCCACCACGGCTACCCGCCGACCGGCCTTGATCGGCGTGTCGTGCTCGGGGAACAGGTAGGCCTTCATGAGGTTGGTGCGGGTCAGAAACTCGTTTGCCGAGTAAACGCCGTTCAGGGTCTCGCCGGGGATGCTCATGAAGGTCGGCAGCCCGGCTCCCGTGCCCAGGAACACCGCCTGGTAGCCATCTTTCATGAGTTCATCGACGGTTAGGGTGCGCCCCACCACCACGTTAAGCTGGAGGTCGACGCCCATGGCCCGCAGCAAGTTCACCTCGGCATGAACGATGTCCTTGGGCAACCGGAACTCGGGGATCCCGTACATGAGCACGCCGCCCGGGGCATGCAGGGCTTCGAACACCGTTACCTGGTAGCCCAGCTTCGCCAGGTCCCCCGCAGCGGTCAACCCGGCCGGACCGGAACCGACTATGGCCACCCTGCCCTGACGCGGGCGCGGGCGGTCCAGCTCGGCTTCGCCCCGCTGCATCGCATAGTCAGCCACGAATCGCTCGATCCGTCCGATGGCCACCGGCTCGCCTTTCCGGCCCAGCAAGCACTTGATCTCGCACTGCTCTTCCTGCGGGCACACCCGGCCGCAGATGGCGGGCAGGCTGTTGGTCTCGCGGACGACCCGGTAAGCCTCCAGGAACTTGCCATCCCGGACCAGCTCGATCATCCGAGGGATGTCGACCTCCACCGGGCAACCGGCAACGCATTCGCGGGCCTTGCAGCCGAGGCAGCGCTCGGCCTCCCTGATCGCCATCTCGGAGGTGTAGCCGAAGGGTACCTCCTTGAAGTTCCTGATCCGCTGCCCGGGGTCTTGCTCCGGCATGCCTACCCGCGGGCGCTTGACCGGCTTCTTCCTCTCTTCGGTCACTGGTGGCCACCTCCACACCGGCAGGCCTCCAGGGCCCGCTTCTCCTCGACGGCATACATCTTACCTCGCCGCACTTGCTCATCGAAGTCGACCTGGTGGGCGTCAAAGAGGGGCCCGTCCACGCAGGCGAACTTCACCTCGCCGGCCACCGTAAGCCGGCAAGCCCCGCACATCCCCGTCCCGTCGACCATGACCGGATCCACGCTGACCAGCGTGGCAAGCCCCGGGGCCTGCGTCACTCCCGCCACTGCCCGCATCATGGCCATGGGGCCGATCGCGATCACCTGGTCTATCCGCTGGCCCTTGTCAATGAGGTCTTGGAGCACCTGGGTGACGAAGCCGTGGGTGCCCCGCGAGCCGTCGTCCGTGGCCACGAGGACCTCGTCGGAGACGGCGGCCAGTTCATCCTCCAAGATGAGGAGGTCGGCGGTGCGGGCGCCGATAATGGACGTGACCTTCACCCCCCACTGCCGAAGCAGACCAGCGATGGGCAAGATGGGTGCGACGCCAAACCCGCCGCCAACGGTGATCGCCCGGCCCGTCTTGATCAGCAACGGCTCGGCGGGCCGGCCAAGTGGCCCGGCTAAATCGGGAAAGCCCTGGCCCTCCTCGAGCCGGCAGGCCAGGCCACTGGTCTTCCCCACCTCCTGCACCACAACCGTGATGGTGCCTTTCTCGCGGTCATAGCCGGCAATGGTCAGGGGAATACGCTCCCCTTGCTCCCGGACCCGTACGATGACAAACTGGCCGGGCTGGGCTTTCCGCGCCACCAAGGGAGCCTGAACCCGGAAAAGCTTGGTAACCGGAGTCAGGTCACGGCGCTCGGCTATCTTGAACATGCAGACTCTCCCATCCTATCAGATTGTGGAAGAAGGGACTCCGACCACGCTTGACACAGTTCTAGAATAACGCAGGATCTCCTGGCGGGGGGCGAATTCAGCCGATTACGAATGTTCTCCGGGGGCCTTGGCCATCTGGCCCAGGATGCCGTTCACGAATCTCGCCGCCTCGGCCGTGCTGAACTTCTTGGCCAACTCGACCGCCTCGTTGATGGCGACTCCGGCGGGGATGTCAGGCAATTCCCGCATCTCGTAGCAGGCCAGGCGGAGGATGTTGCGGTCCACGGCCCCCATTCGCCGGGGGCTCCAGTCGTGGGAGTAACGCGCCAACTCGCCATCCAGGAGATCGAGCTGTCCCAACACGCCGTCCACCAGTTGGCGGGCGAACTGGGCGGCCCCTGCCGACAGTCTCTCCTCGCCCAGGGTGCGCTCGAGGGATTCGGCGGCGTCGGCCCTCCCCACGTCCACCTCGAAGAGGACCTTCAGCGCGGCTTCGCGAGCCTTACGGCGCACCAGCGGTCAGGGCTGCCCGGGCGGCAGCAGGCGGTCGAGCATGTCGAGAAGGTCCTCCTTGCCCTCGTCGACGCGCCGCCCGACGAGGTATCCCACAAACACGCACAACCCGATGAAGAGGGTCCAGAGGAGCCCTACCATCAGCACCATCAAGCCAAACACCAGGCCGGCGAGAGAGCCCAGGATCTTGCCCCGGTGCTCCCTGAACACCTCTGTCCAGGACCTGAGGAGATCTCTTCTCACCACCGCACGCTCCTCCCGGTCAGTCCAACCTGCCCCGGCGAGGCTCACTGGCGATGTTGTCCACGAAGATCTTCACCTCGTGGACGTCCACCCCTACCACCGTCCGGACATGGGTCTTGATCGTGCGCTGCAGGTCGTCGCTCCACTCGGGAACGCTGACCTCCGGGCCAACGACCGCCCGGAGGAAGACGCTGACACCGTCGCCGGCCAGGCTAACCCGCGGCTTGATCTCGCGGGCCCCCTTGACCTGCCGGGTGACCTTGCCGATGAGGCTCTCCACCGCGCCCAGGGATATCCGGGTATCGCCCAGGGGGCCGTGGTGGATCAAGGATCGCCGCTCGCCAGGCCGCCTCATACCGTAGTACAGGAAGCGCACGCTCACGACCAGGCTGACTCCGGCCAGCACGCCGAGCAGCCATCGCCCGCCCAGATCGCTCAGGTTGGCTTGCAGGATCTCCAGGGGCACGGGCCAGCCGAGGACAACCAGTAGCAACAGGGCAGAGAGAAAGGCTATGCTCAGGGTGAAGAGGGTCAGCACCACGCGATCGAAGATACCCATTAGCGAACCCTCACCTCTTCCTCCTTGCCTTCCTGGTGGAAGGCGACACCTTGGACGTGGACGTTCACCTCAACCACGTCCAGGCCGGTCATACTCTCCACCGCACGCTTGACGTTCTCCTGGACTCGCTGGGCGATCTCGGGTATGCGGACCCCGTATTCCACCACCACGTACAGGTCGATCGCCGTCTCCTTATCCCCGACCTCGACCTTGGCGCCGCGAGCCGTGCTCTTCTTGCCCAGCATCTCGCTGATGCCACCTACCAGGCCGCCGCTCATGCCGGCCACGCCTTCCACCTCGGCGGCCGCCAGTCCGGCAATCGTGGCCACCACCTCGTCGGCTATCTTGAGGCTGGAGACGGCATCGGCGTCAGGACCAAGATCCATCGGGTCCAAGGGCGGCTCACCTCCCCCCGATCATTGTTATTTGCCGCTCCTGGCAGGTTATTACACCACCTTCCAGGATGCGACGTCCCCGACCCCGCGCCTGACCGGAGGGCTCTCAGGCTTGCCCGCGTCCCCGGGGGAAAACGGGTCAGGTGCCGGCATGTATTCTTCCAGCCAAGGTGAAATCCTGCCTCACTCTGGTTTCACCTGGATGGAGATGTTCTCGCCGGGAACTCCACAGCCCCGGATCACGATGTCGGCGATCCGGGCGACCTCCACCGCCGTCAGTTCCCGGGCCCGGACGATCACCGTCGCCGAATCATCCTTCAGGATCACCAGGGCGTCGGCGAAGCCCTTGGCCCGGATGAGATTCTCCGCGTCGACCTCCTTGCCCATGTTGTCGGCGATGGCCAGCCAGCGCGTCGCCGCCTGCTGCCGGGTGACCTCGTCCACCTTCTGGTTCTCCATCAGTTCGCGCAGGTACTCCACTTGCTGGCTTCGGACCCGCTCCCGCTCCAGCCGGAAGTCCACAAAGAAGTCCGTCCCCTCGGCGGGTGGAGGCGCCTCCTCGGACTCCGGCGTGACCGTCGCCGTCACCCGTTCGGTGGTCCCCCAGTCCCAACTCTCCTTGAAGTACCGGTCCAGGAAGTCCCGGTGGTAGACCTGAATGTACACGATGATCAGGGCCACCAGGACCACAAACACTGCGAACCGCACCAGGCTCTGCCGTCCTATCACCACCGGCTTCACCTCCCCATTGGTAGTACCTGGATCTTGTGCGGGGGCAGCCCCAGCAAGGCTTGCAGGGCGCGGATCAACTCGGCCCGGGTTCTCGAGTCACCACCACCCTCGGCCACCACGATCGCCCCGGCCACCTGGGGCCGGACCATCGCGGTGACCACCGCTTCATCCTGCCCTCCCTGCCTGGCCATGACAACCTGCTCGGTGCGGGAGGTCACCTCTGTCGAGCGGACGGTGCCCGCCGCATCCCGCTCCTCCGTGCGCTGCACGTTCTCGCTCAGGTTCTGCCCAAACCGCTTCTCGCTGGAACTCGTGAAGACGAGGCTTACACGGACCCTGCCGGCGCCCCGGATCAGCGCCAGCACCGCCTCCAGCTCCCGCTCCAGGGCCCGCTCCTCGTCCCGCCAGCCCCCGTCCGCCGCGAGCACCGGCGGAGCCCCGGCAACTGTCGCCCCTGCGGGTTCGGAGACCAGGACCGGCAGCCGTAGGAGCAGCAGGCCCAACAGACCCAGCACGAACAGGTAGAGCAGGGTCTTGATCTGCGCGTCCTTCAGCCCCAGGCCCCGGAGCCGTTTCATCACCGTCACAGGCAGGTAGTCCTGCCACCCGTCCGATCTTCTCACCGCTTTCACCTCCCGGCCTACCGGATCTCCTCCACCTCAACCTGCGCGCGTGGCACCTGGAGCCCCGTCGCCAGGGCATCGCCCACCGCGGCGGCCGCTCCGGGTTCTCCGGCCACCCCTACCCGCAGCCTGCGGAGCGCGCCAAACTCCGGGCTGCCCAGATCCGCATCAACCTCCACCCTGACGACGGCACCGCTCACGCCGGGAACGGTCATCGCTACCCGCTGCGCCTCCACGCGGAGGGCTTCGGCGTAGAGAGCCAGGGCTTGCCGCCGCTGAGCGTTCTCCAGTAGCCCCCAGTCCGGGGCGTCCGGCGCGGTGCCCGGCCGGTAGAAGCCCAGCCAGAGTTCCTCGCCACCGGCGGTTGCGGGCACCTGCAGAATGGGTCGGAGCAGGGCCAAGACGAGAACGAGGCCGGTCGCCAGTCGCACGTAGTTGCGGGTGAACCGGAGCGGGGACAGGGCCTCAACCAGCGTGATGAAGAAGAGGATAGTGATCACCTCCCGGACCCAGAGGCCCAGCCGCTCCATCTGCATCACCTCCTCACCTGAGCATCACGGCCGCATTCCCGGCGCCCACCATGGCCGCCAAGGCCACCAGGAAGACCAATCCCACCGCGGCCGCGGCCACTCCCACCAGGGTCAACCCGGTAGCGATATCCTGGAGGGAGTCGGCCACCACCGGCACATCAAAGGGACCGGCCAGGGCGGCCGCCAGCCGGTAGATGATAACCAGCGCGACCAGCTTCAGCAGGGGAAAGACGGTAAGGACGAACACGGCCAGCATCCCCAGCACGCCCAGGGCGCTTTTCAGGACCAGGGTAGTCCCGAAGACTACCTCTACGGCGTCAGAGAAGATCTTGCCGACGACGGGGATGAAAGTTCCGGCCATGAACTTGGCCGTGCGCAGGCTCACCCCGTCGGCGACGGCGCCGGCCACCCCGTACACCGCCACAATCCCCAGGAACCCGCTGAGCAGTACCCCCAGCACCCCCAGGGCGGCCTGCCGGAGGAGGGCAGCCAGACCCCGCACCCGAACGCCGCCGAGCGAGGAAGATGCGAGGTCACAAGCAGCGGCAAAGAGGATCAGGGGAAGAACCACATCCGCCACCACCGAGCCGACGACGTGGGTACCCGCCACCAGCATCGGGTGAAAGAGCCCGGCGCTGGCCAGCGCGCCGGTCCCCATCAGCAGGGTTATCATCAGCGGCAGCACGGCCTGCATGAAGGAGAGCAGGTCGCGCACGACTCCCCTGGCCAGCCCTACCGCCAGTACGAACCCCGCCGCCGCCATGTAGACCAGCACCAGGTAGCAAACGAGATAGGCCACCCGCGCCACCTCCTCGCCGGCGAACGCGGCCTGCAAGTTGCGAAGCAGGGCCGTCAGCACGATCAGGGTCAGCAGGGTTCCCAGGATGCGATGGGATGCCACGAGTTCATTGAGTAGAGCCCGGATCAGGCCCCGGCCCATGGCTGCCAGGTCATAGCCACGCCCGCCCCGCCCGAACAGGCCCAGAACATCCCGCAGGTTGAGCCGTGGCATGTACTGGTTGAGGTCGCGGTCAAGCCGGCTGAGGAACTCCTCCACCTCCTCCAGATCCAAGGATTCGGCCAGGCGCTCCGCCGCCGGCGCATCCTCGGCCGCCACCGGCCCCGCGGCAAGGATGGCCGCCAACAGCAGGACCGCCAGAAGCCGCCCGCTCACGGCAGCACCCCCAGCACCGCGTCCAGAACGGCCAGGATGATGGGCAGCGCCATGGCCAGGATCAGCACCTTGCCCGCCATCTCCACTTTTCCCGCCACCGCCCCCTCGCCCGCGTCCCGGCACACCTGGGCCGCGAACTCGGCCACATAGGCCACCCCGATGATCCGGAGTACGGTTCCCAGGTGGTAGCGGTCCACCCCTGCCCTCGTGGCCAGGGTCTCCAGCGCCTCAAGAATCCCGAGGACCCTACCCAGGACCAGCGCGAAGATGACCGCTCCCAGGGCCATGGTCAGTTGCACGGCCAACTCCGGTCGGTCCTGCCGGATCAGCAGGAGGACGACCAAGGTGACCAAGGCCAACCCGGCTACCTGGAGGACTTCCACCGACCGCTCCTCTAGTAGAGCTGGAACATGGTGCGGACGGTCTGAAAGAGGTCATTTACCAACTGGAAGACCATCAGGGCGATGATGGCAACCCCCGCCAGAAGGAGTAGTTGGGCCAGTTCATCCTTCTGGACTTGTCTTAGCACCGTGTTCAGGATCGCGAGGATAATGGAGAACCCCGCTATCTTCACGATTAGCCCCACGTCCATGTTGCGGCCCTCCCCGTCACAGGAACACCAGGACCACTCCGACCCCCGCCAGCGCGCCGAGGTAGGACCAGAGCCGCTCGTACCGGTCCCGCTGCGCTCTCGCCTCCGCCTCCTGGCGGGCCAGGCGCTCGCGGACCAGCAAGAGGTGCCGGTGCTGGTCTTCCCGGCCCGACCGGCCCAACACCGGCGCCAGCGAGGCTACTGCTTCGCGGTCTTCCCCGGTCCAGGCACTGGAAGGGTAGAAGGCCTCGACCGCTCCGATCCAGGCCTCACTGACAGGCGTTCCCGACTCGAGCAGTCGTCCCGCCTCCCCGAAAACCCGCCCGCCGGGTGCCGGCAGGGCCCGCCCCACCCGGGCCAGAGCCTCCGGCAAGGGAGTGAGGCCGTGGCAGACCTCGGTGTCCAAGAGGCCGAACCCCGCCTGCAGGTCACGAAGTTCGCCTGGACGGCGGCGAAGTGAGGCCGACAGCACCCTCCCCGAGGAGTAACCGGCCAGGAACACCATGGCCGCGCCCACCACTCTCAGTAACACCATCCTCGCCCCCTAGCCCGCCATCTGCCTGCTGATGACGGTCCCCGCCCCATCCCGCACTTCTTCCAGGGTCCCCGGCCCCCGGCGCCGGCTGAGCACCGCCACCCGATCGAACACTCCCGACCGCAGGATGGCGCCCAAGACCGCCCGCCCCGTGGCTTCCGCCAGGCCGGCGGCGTGGGCTGTGGCCAGCACTCTGACCCCGGCGTTGCCGGCGTCGCCCAGGATGGCCGCCTCCGCCTCGCCCCCGATCTCGTCGCAAGCCACTACCTGCGGCCCCATGGCTCGCAGTAGCATGGCAACGCCCTCCGCCTTGGGGCATCCGTCGAGCACGTCCGTCCTGATCCCCACGTCGAGCTGAGGCACCCCCTCCACGGAGCCGGCCAGTTCTGAGCGCTCGTCCACCAGACCCACCCGCCAGCCTCCATCGCTGATCTGCCGCACCAGGTCCCGCAGGACGGTGGTCTTGCCGCCCCGGGGAGGAGCCAGGAGAAGCGTGCTCCGCACTCCCTCGCGCCCTACCACGAAAGGAACCAGGCCGTTGGCGGCACCCCGGACTTCCCGGGCAACCCGGATGTTCAGTCCGGCCACGTCCCTGATTGTCCGGACACTCCCGTTCTCGAGCACCGCCCGGCCGGCCATGCCGACCCGGTGGCCCCCCGGCAAGCTCAGGTACCCCCGGCGGAACTCTTCCTCCAGGGCGTAGATCGAGCCGCGGGTCATGAGCTGCAAGGCATCCCGCACGTCGTCTGAGGTCACCCGGTAAGCGTGATCGGACCTGCTAACGAGGCTTCCGTCAAGGGCCAGGAAACGGTCGCCGGCTACCCCGGCCAGCGTGAGCGGGCGACCCACCGCCAGCCGGATCTCCTCCCACCCAGCAGCGCGAACCGATTCCAGCCCCGGCCGCAGCCGTTCCGGCAGGCGGGCCAGCACCGCGGCGGGGAACCCGGCCACCGCGGACCAATCCCTGTCCATGGGCAAGTCTATGGGTGCGACCGGTCGGATATGCCGGGGGAGGGAAGACTTGCCAACCGGGAAGGAGTGGCCGCTATCGCGGTTGAAACCTCACGCCATGGTCAGACTCCGGCTGGCGGATTGGGCCGGGGTGGCCTCGATCATCAACGAGGGCATCCCCTTCGTCACCGTCTGCATGCAGTACCAGGAACGCTATCCGGGGGAGATCTGGGTGGACGCCCCTGCCCGACCGCGGACCGTTCTCGCCCGTTTCCGTAAGGACGCCTTCGCCTGGGGTGACCTCGAGCGGGCGCGGGGAAGCCGCCTGCTGGCCGGGTTCCGGGGCACCATAGCGGAGGTCCCCGGCCTCCGGCGGCTCCTCAACGACCTTGGGGTCGCCTACACAGACACACCCTCCATCCTGCTCACCTGCCGCAACTCCGCCCCCGAGGCGGGCCCGGCCCCCTTCGGCTACCGGCTGGCCCGAGTGGACCAGGATAACCTCAACCTTCTGAAGCGCTTCTGGTCAGAGGCGTACCCGGCGGGAATCGGGGATTTCCTGAGCGACCATGAGTTCCTGGACCGCGGCTTTGCCTTCATGGGCGTCCACCAGGCGTCCGGGCAATGCGTTGCGGCTTGCGCCGCCATCGCCGTCTCGAGGGAGAGGTGTGACTACGGTCTGGACACCGATCCGGAGCACCGGGGCCGGGGGCTCAGATCGCTCTGCGCGCGGGCCTGCATGGCGGAGACTCTTCGCCGGGGCAAGCGACCGGTATGGATCACCGAGGTCACGAACGCCGCCTCCCGCCGGGTCGCCGCGAAGGCGGGGCTGCGGGCCGCGCAAGCGGTGAACGTGATTGTCTGCTCCCAATCGAAGTGAGCGAGTGCCTAGCCGGCCGGCGCCGCCCCTTGCTTCTCCATGGCGACGGCCGTCCCGTACCCCCGCAGGTACCACAGGAACGGCGCCACCCCCATGAGCGTCATCCCCCCCAGAACCAGAAAGGCCGGCTCCAGGCCCAGCCACTCCGCCAGCGCTCCCCCAGTCATTGATCCCAAGGCCATCCCCAGGCCGCGCGACATCTCGATCATCCCGATGCTGGACCCCATCCCGTACTTACGGCCCTCCACCAGCACCATGGCCATGGTCGAAGGGAAGAAGGTGCCCGAACTCAAGGCCAGCACCAGGACTATCGCCACCGCGCCGGCGAAGCTCCCGACCAATGGCAGGCAGGCAACCCCGAGGGGCATCAGCACCAACCCGGCCAGGGCCAATCGCTTCCGATCCCAGCGGTCGGCCAGGTAGCCGGTAACAGGCTGAAGGGCCGAGGCCGCCAGCGACTGCAGGGAGACCAGAAGGCCGACTTCGGTGGCGGTCAGTCCCAACTGGTTGCGGGCGAGGAGCGGGAACAGGGCGGCGAAGGCGCCCCTCCCCATGACCTCCACAACCCAGCCGGAACTCACGCCGACCAGGGTGGGGCTCCCGAGTAGCTGCCGGAAAGGCGCCGGGGGGGACGCATCACGGGCGCGCCAGCCGGGCTGCTCAGGCACCAGCACCTGCACCATGGCCAGGGACACGAGCGACAGCAAGCCCATGGAGAAGAAGGGCGCCCGCAGGCCCATGGCATCGGCCAGCGCTCCGCCCAGGAGGGGGCCCGCCGCATGTCCCAGCAAGAGGGATACGTTGAAGACGCCCATCAGCGATCCCTCCCGGCCACGCCTGGCCAGGGCGCCGGCGTAGGCCCGGGCCACCGGCAACACCATGGCCGAGAAGAGACCCTGCACGGCGCGCAAGGCGAAGAGGTGCCAGTACTGGCTGGCCATCCCCATAAGGGTGGCGGCCAAGGCAAAACCCCCCAGACCGATCAGCAGGATCCGCTTCTTGCCGGAGACGTCGGCCAGCCGGCCGAAGACCGGAGTGGCAAAGACCCGCACCCCCGCGTTGATCCCGAAGATAAGCCCGGCCCAGGCCGCTCCCGCCCCGAGTTCATCGGCGTAGATCGGGAGCAGGGGGATGATGATGCCGATGCCCAGACTCACCGCGAACATGGCCGAGCCAAGTGCGAGTAGCGCTTTCGGCCCTGGGTCGCCAGCGCCGGCTGTTGCGCTCCCTCCAGCGGACAACGCGGCACCTCCCCTCTCTCCGTTCCGCAGCTACCGGCCAGGCACCTCCTGGCCGCCAGAGAAAAGCCACTGCGGTGGCCCTGCTGGGAAAGAGAGCGGGATGCGTTCGGCAAGACACAGGGGATCCGGGGGTCAGGCACCCGGATCAGGACTTCCGGCGGGCCACCTAGTCCCGCCGTCTCTCCTCTCGACCGGTCATCTCCTCGGGCTCGTCCGCCGTATCCAGATCTTCCCGGTGCTCGTACACCAGTAGCCCGCAGTCGGGGCAGGTGACCTCGGGGGCACTGGCCTCGTCTTCCTCGGGAATCTCCAGCGTGCCGCCGCACTCGGGGCAAGTCAAGGAGGAAGCCTCGCCGCCCAAGCCCTGTTCCACCTCGGCCAGGTCGGCGTCGACACATTCAACATAATCTTCCAGTTCAGAGTAGGACTGGTTGACTTCCCGCAGCTCGGTGGCGACCTGTTCCAGCACCTCGAGCACGCCGTTGAGCACCCGCCCGGTCGGCGACTCGTCACCCACCTGAAGGCCGGCGGCCAATCCCTGAAGATAGCGGACTCTCTCCTTGAGGTCCATAGCGCACCTCCCCTCGTCGTCTCAGCCGCTATTATGCGTCCCCGGGTTCAGCCTCAACCCCCGCCCTTCGGTTGCAGGATCTGGGTACCGTCCGCGAGAATCAGGTGCAGCGCGCCCCCGGGAGGCTACGATATGGGTGAAATCATCAGGCTCGGTGCGGACCAACTGGCTGACGCCGATTTGGACCGCCTGTTCGGGAGATACCCCTGGTACCCCGGCGCCCCGGCGATGCGCGAGCGCCTGGTGCCAGCCGAACTCCTGGGGTACCGGCGTGACGAATTGCAGGGCGTCATCGGGCTAACCGGGGAAAGGGACCAGGTCATGGTGGAGCCCTGGACCCCGGCGATCGCGGCGGGCCTCCCCGATGAGGACGCGGTGGCCCTGGAGTTGCTTGAGCGGGCCAAGGAAGCGGCCCGCGCCATGGGCACAGGCCTTCTGTCCATTATCCGGGACCGGGAGGGCTCACGGGCCCGGACCCAGGCCCGCTGGCTGCTGGACGCAGGCTTCCCGGAGGTGAACATCCGGGTCTTGATGGCCAGGGACTTGGCCGACCCTCCCTCCCTTCCCGACCGGCCGGGCCTGAGCTACCAGTCTGTCCCCGATCCAGCGGTCCTGGCTGATACCGCCCAAGCCTGCTATGCCGGTAGCCTGGACCCGCTGGCGGCGCAACTCAGTAGCGGGGGGTGGCTCGACCGCCTGCGGCAGTTGAGGGAGGATCGCCTGGGGCCCTACCTGCCCCGGCTCTCGGAGCTACTCCGGCTGGAGAGTCGACCCGCGGGCTTCTACCTGGCAACCGATCGGGGACCGGCCCTTCGTTTCCCGGCGGGGTGGGTGTACCTCGCCGACATGGGCATCATCCCCGAACTGCGCGGACAAGGGCTGGGAGCCTTGCTACTGGGCCGGTTCCTGGCCCGCTCCCGGGAACATGGTTATGACCGGGCCTGGCTCACCGTGGACGACAGGAACAGCCCGGCCCAGGGGTTGTACCGGAAATCCGATTTCCGCCCCCTGGAGTTAGTGGCGGTGGGCCGCTGGAACGCCGGCTCTGCCGGCCCATCGGCGCGATCATAGGCCGGCTGGACGGCGCATCTGGATGGCCTCTCCCACTTCCACCGGCTACGGCCCGGGCATCACCGCGCCTGGCTTAGGTGGTCCGGCTTGGCCCCGCCGGCGGCATCGCCGCGGACCGCGGGAGGCCCGTGCACCCACTCGCTGAACAGGTTCTCCGGGTCCCCCGTCCTCTCCGGGGAGGTTGAATCCCGCGTGAGATGTGCTTGAGTACTGGGATTCAGTAGGCTGAGAACTGCGGCACCGTTGTCCAGGGCGACCGCCAGCGCCATGCCCGACACCTCCTTTGGGGTCAAGTACTTCTTATGAATACTAACGGCCGGGCGCCCCCCGCCGTACACCCCTCACCTCCATAGTCACAATTTTGCGACTTCAGCGGAGGCTGTCACCGCTTGGGGGGAACGCCACAGGCCCGGCGCAAGACTGCACCGGGCCTGCGATTGGCGAAGCGAGCCGGCTACAGACCTGCTCGCTAGGCCCGTTCCAGGTAGAGACCAGTCCGGGTGTCCACCCGGATGACCGCCCCCGTCTCCACGAACAGGGGCACCTGGACAACGGCTCCCGTCTCCAGCCGGGCCGGCTTGGTCCCGCCGGCGGCCGTATCACCCCGGACTCCGGGGTCCGTTGCCACGATCTCGAGTTCCACGGCGTTCGGCAACTCCAGCCCCATGGTGAGTCCCTGGTGGAAGACAACCGCCAGGGTCATGTTCTCCTTGAGGTAGAGAAGCGCGTCGCCCAGCTGATCTCGGGTCAGCGTGAACTGGTCGTAAGTCTCGGTGTCCATAAAGGCAAACTCGTCCCCGGATGAGTACAGGTACTGCACCTCCCGGCGATCCAGCCGGGCCCGGGGAAGCTTCTCGCCAGCCCGAAAGGTCTTCTCAACGACCTGGCCGGTTTTCACGTTCTTGAGCCGGGTCCTGACAAAAGCGGATCCCTTCCCCGGCTTCACGTGCTGGAATTCCACCACCGACCAGACCATACCCTCGAACTCAATCGTCATGCCGGTTCGAAAATCGTTGGATGAGATCATCGCCAGTCCTCCCGCGCCTGCCCTACAACACTACCAGTTCACGGGTGAAACTCGATAGCATCTCCACTCCGGTGGGTCGCAGCACCACAAGGTCCTCGATGCGGACTCCTCCCCAGCCGGGAATGTATATCCCCGGCTCCACCGTGACCACATTCCCCTCTCGAAGCGCTGTCTCGCCGGTCAGGGAGACTCGCGGCCCCTCGTGAACCGCCAGGCCTACGCCGTGGCCTAGCCCGTGTCCGAAGTATTCGCCAAAGCCACGGGCGTTGATGATATCCCGGGCCAGGGCGTCGGCTTCCCGGCCGGTCATCCCCGGCTTCATCCCCGCCAAGGCGGCAGTCTGGGCTTCCCGCACTACCTGGTAGATCTCCTCCTGGCGAGAGTCAGGCTTCCCCAGAGCGAAAGTGCGGGTGAGATCACTGTGATAGCCGTTCACCCGCGCCCCCATGTCGATGGTGACGAGGTCGCCCGCCGCAAGGACCCGGTCCGAGGGCCGGCCGTGGGGCAGCGAGGAACGGGGACCCGAGGCCACGATGATCTCGAAGGCCACCTCGGCCCCGTTCCGCCGCAGGCCGAGCTCAAGGGCAAGGGCCAGTTCGCTCTCGATCATCCCCGGTCTGATCAACTCGAGCGCTTCGGTCAGGACCTGATCGGTCAGGGCGGCGGCGCTTCGGATGGACTGAAGCTCGCCGTCGTCCTTAATGGCCCTTCCCGCCTCAACCCGGCCCTCGGTGGGCACCAACTCGGTGCCCGGCAGTGCGGCGGACAGCTTCTCGTAGAGGCCAACGGTGACGTTCTCCTTCTCAAAGCCGAGGCGGTGGAGACCCATCCCGGTCACGGTTTCCCCGAGGGTCTGGGACCACTCGGCGCCGTGACGTAGAACGCGACATCCAGGTGCCTCGGTGGCGGCCTGTTCCACGTAGCGGCTATCGGTCAGGAGCACGGTCTCGGCCGGGGTGAGCAACACCGCTCCCCACGAGCCGGTGAAGCCGGTGAGGTAGCGCCTGTTCTCGGCGGTCATCACCAGCAGACCGCCCAGGCCGTCCAGCCGCCCCACCGTTGCCGCCCGTCGCCGGAGACAAGGGTCATCCATCAGCCGGCCTCCTTTCCCGGCAAGGGGGTTCGGGGCCCGGATGGCCATTTCCTCCCTGCTCACCCACGCCGCGCCACGTGGATGGCTTCTCCCGCCAGGCCGTGGAGTGCTTCCATGAAGGCCTCGGAGAACGTGGGATGAGCGAAACCGCTCTCGGCCAGGTCCTCCGCCCGCGCGTTGAGCTGCAGGGCGATGGCGGCCTGGTGCACGAGGTCGGTGGCCTGGGGCCCGAGGATGTGGCAGCCGAGGAGTCGCCCGCTGGGAGCGTCGGCCACCAGTTTGACCATTCCCTCGGTCTCCCCCGAAGCTACCGCCCGCCCGTTGGCGGCGAAGGAGAAACGAGACACCTTAACCTCGTGCTTCTCCCGGGCCTCGCTCTCCTTCAGGCCCACACTTGCCGCCTCGGGGATGGAGAAAACAGCCGCCGGGACAACCCGGTAGTTCATCTCGCGGGGGCGGCCGAAGATGTTGTCCATGGCGACCAGTCCCTGGGCCGAGGCAACCGAGGCCAGGAAGTAGTCGCCGGTCACGTCACCGATGGCGTAGATACCCGGCACGGACGTCTGCATCCGGGTGTTGACCTCGATGCCGCGCGATGAGTGGGCGATCCCCAGGAGGTCAAGGTCCAACCCGCCCCAGTCGGGCACCCGCCCCATGGCCACCAGGACCTGCTCGGCTCGGAACTCGACCGGCCCCTCCTCCGTCCGCGCCCGGACAACCCGGTAGCCGCCGGCTTCGGCCACGATGTCTTGGATGAACACGCCGGTGCTGATGGTGATGCCCCGGCGGCGCAGGATCGGTAGGAGGCGCTTGCCCAGCTCCTCGTCCACCGGCGGCAGGATGTTGGGGGTCCGCTTGATGCACTGGACGGCGGTGCCAAAGGCGTTGTAGATGCAGGCAAACTCGATGCCTAGCACCCCGCCGCCGATGATCAACATACTCTCAGGTACGCTCTCTGGGGACAAGGCCTGGTCGCTGGAGATCGTCAAGGCCAGGGCCTCCGGGGGGACGGGAGGGAGTTGTGGCCTCGACCCGGTGGCGATCACCACCTGACGGGCCTCCAGGATCTCCTGACCATCGCCGAGGTCGACCTCCACCTTCATCCCCGCCCGGAGCCGGGCCCGTCCCCGGTAGACGGCCACCCCGTTGGCCTTGAGGAGATTCGCCACACCGCCCGTCAGCTGGCTAACCGCTTTTTCCTTGTGGGCCAGGACTCCCTCGAGGTCGAGGTCCACCGGCCCCGTCCGGACCCCGAAAAGGGCAGACTGGCGAGCCTCGGCGTACACCTCGGCGCTCTTCACCAGGGCCTTGGTGGGAATGCAGCCGCGGTTGAGGCAGCAACCCCCGAGCCGATCCGACTCGACCAGGGCGATCTTGCCCCCCCGTTGGGCTCCCCGGATAGCCGCCACGTAACCGCCCGGACCTCCGCCGATCACCACTACATCGTACAAGCAGCGCACCTCCTGGCGTTAGAATCGGAACGTGGCCCGGTGCCATACCGCCAACAGGGCTTGCAGGAATCCGAAGAGAGCGTTTCCCAGGGTCC
This sequence comes from bacterium, assembly GCA_031082145.1. Taxonomy (GTDB): domain Bacteria; phylum Bacillota; class Sulfobacillia; order UBA995; family UBA995; genus Ess09-15. The sequence goes on from JAVHLP010000001.1 coordinate 212,797, forward strand.
AGCCCACGACTAAGGCCAGCACCAGGCGCACCAGGCCCCGGGACGATCTGCCCGGCTGCATAAAGGCGTCCCAGCGCAGGGCGTCCAGGGCAGCCCAGGCCAGGTAAAAGCCCACCGCCACCGCCACCAGGTACAGTAAGCTGAAGTCCATCTCCTCACCTCCTCTCCTGGGCCGGTGTGAGATCGGGAGCGTCGTAGCGCGGTGACAACGACCTGGCCACTTCCAGTTCCTCCGACGTGAGGCTGCCCCGGCTGAGGATGATGCCGAGACCGCGCGCGAAACCGGCCTCAAAAGCGCGGGCCGCTCGGGCCGGACCAACCGCCTGGCCGAGCAGCTCGCCTACCCCCGCCGCCCGCCGCCTGAGCCGCTCGGCCGAGACCCCGGGCAGGAGACGGGCCAGCCGTTCCGGCGAGAACTCCAGGAGAAGCGAACCGTGCTGCAGGATAATCCCCTGCCGGCGCATCTGGGCGCTACCCACCACCTTCCGGCCTGAGACCAGGATCTCGTGGGCTGATGGCACCTCGAAGCAGGCGCTGGAGAGGGTGGCGGGCCGCGCCGGCACCCGGGCCGGCGCCAGTTCCGGCTCCAGCCCCAGCTCCCGCAAGACTTCGACCAGTCCCTCGGCCAGGCGGCGGTAGGCCGTCAGGATGTCACCTGGCAGCAGTGCCTGGCTGATGACAACACAGTAGGTCAACTCACGGTCGTGGAAGACGGCCCGGCCCCCGGTCGGCCGGCGCACCAAGTCAACGCCTTCCCGGCGGCAGGCTTCGCAGTCCACTTCACCTTCCACCGGCTGGCCACGGCCGATCGAGACCGCCGGGGGTGCCCAGGTGTACAGGCGCAGGGTGGGAGGAGTGCTGCCGCGGGCATGCACTAGGGCCAGAGCCTCGTCCACGGCCATATTCCAGGCGGCCGGACCGGGGCCCGTCTCCACCAGCCGCCACCGCTGGCCAGGTGACGGCCCGGGTCCCGGCGCCAGCTCGGCCAGGACCGCTCGAACCTCACGGCCGGCCTCCCGCGGGGTCAGCGGCCGGGGGTAGTTATAGAGATCGCGGCCGGGCCGTTCGTTGTAGTAGGGCCGGTTGCAGTCGGGGCAACCCGAAGTCTGGAACGCCTCGCCGGTGGCCAGGATGCCCGCCAACGACCCGCGGCTCAACCCGGTGGCGACCAGCCGGCCCGACCGGAAGCGGAAGCGGGAGAAGTCGGCTGCCCCTTCCCGGAGCAGGAAGTGACCCACCTGGAGCCTGCGGTAGGCGGTCAACGGGGGTCGGGGGCGATCGGCCAGGCGGGTGCCCGCGACCGGCGTGAACGCGAACAAGCCCACCGTCACCCCATCATCGAGCAACCCGGCAATGGTCTGGAGCATCTCCTGCTCGGACTCCCCCAGGCCCGCCACCAGATGTGTGCTGACGCGGCCGGGAAAAGCCCGGGCGAGCTCCCGTAACCAGCCCCGGGTGCGCTCCCACCCCGCCTCGCCCTTGACCGAGTGGTAGAGAGTTGAGGTGGCCGCATCCAGAGGCAGGGCAACCCGATCCGCCCCGCCCCGCAGCAGCCCCGCGGCCCCCTCGAGTCCCAACCCAGTCGCTGCCACGCAGACGGGGAGGGGCAGCCCCCGACCCACAACGGAGGTTGCGGCGGCCACGGCCTCGGGACTGTCGGTGAGTTGAAGGCACACCCGGCGGGCGCCGCTCTTGGGAAGCGCGGCCAGTGCCTCCTCCCGGTTCACTTCCGGCCAGGTCACCCGGGACAAGAGGTCGCCCCGGGCCCGGCTGCTCCGGGCCTGGGGGCAGAAACCGCAGTCCCGGTGGCAACGCGATCCCAGCAGGAAATAGGCGGTGGTGGCCGGCACGTCGCCGGGTGAGGGTGTCAGGCCCAGCAGGGCGGCCGTTCCGGCCGAGGCCCGCAGGCATCCGTCAGTGCAGGACACAGCATTCCTCCCCCTGGATGATCTCCAGGCCCCGTTCCCCGGCTGCGCGGCCGGCCGCCGGGCTGGGGACAGCTATTCCGTTCATGCCTAGCTTCACAGCCAGCTCATCCAGCGCTTGACGGTAGTGCCCACCTGGACGCATGCAGCCAAGCGTAAGGGGGGTGGTCGGGAACAGCCGGCGGGCCAGGCCCAAGACCGAGCCCACTGCCGCCAGCGGCGGTGGCTGATGCCCGGCGTAGACCGTACCCGGGGTGGGGCTGAAGACCAGGAAGACGATCTCCTGAGGGCATTCCCCAGCCAGGGCCTCGAGAGCCGCAAGCTCACCGCGGATCCGGCCGCCGGACAGGCCCAGGCAGATGTGCGGGACCACCCGCGTGTGCCGGGCCAGAGCCCGGTAGACATCAAGGTAGTCCTCCACCCCAACGTCCAATCCCATTACCTCGCGGGCCGTCTCGCGATCACCCACCACGTCAAACGCGACCACGGCGGCGGCGGTGGCCACCTCTTCAGCTCTGTGCAGGTCGAGCAGGCCTACGTGTAGAACCAGGCGGGCCGATCGGCCCAGTTCTTGGAGCAGGCCGAGCGGCATGGGCACCCTCCCCCGGTGGTCGCAACCCCCGCTCACCAGCCAACTTGCCGGAGCGCCGGCGGTTCGGGCCCGGCGGAGAGCCTCGGCGGGGGACAGCATCCCCCGGAGATAGCGACCGCCACAGTGGGCGCAGTTCAGTTTGCAGTGACCGCCGGTGGTGCTGACCACCCCCGTCCGGGTGGGGCGCGCGAATCGGATGACCGGCGGAAAGCCGGCCCTTCGCACCTCCCACGCCCGCTCTCCGGCCAGCCCCTCGGCAAGGCTCAAAGGACCAACTCCTATCCAACGGGGGGCCGGAACCGGCCGGCTCCGGCCCCCTCCCTCTACTCCGGCCGCCAGCGCAGGTTGGGTTTGCGGGCCGCCAGGGCCTCGTCCAAGCGCTTCACCGGGGTGGTGTGGGGAGCGCCCTTCACCAAGTCCGGATCGCTCTCCGCCTCCCCGGCGATATGGGCCATGGTCCCGGCAAAGGCATCCAGCGTCTGCCGGCTCTCGGTCTCCGTTGGCTCCACCATCAGGCACTCGGGGACGATCAGGGGGAAGTAGATGGTGGGGGCATGGAACCCGTAGTCCAGCAGGCGCTTGGCCATGTCCAGGGTGCGGACCCCGTGGCGGTCTTTCTGCCATACGCCGCTGACCACACACTCATGCTTGCAGTGGCGGTCATAGGGCAGGTGGAAGTGCTCCGCCAGCTTCCGCATCAGGTAGTTTGCGTTCAGCACGGCGTCCTCGCTTACGCGGAGCAGGCCTTCAGCGCCCATGCTGCGGATATACGCGTAGGCTTTCACCACCACCAGGAAGTTGCCGTAGAACGACTTCACCCGGCCGATGGAACGGGGCCGATCATAGGCCAGCCGGTAGCGGTCGCCATCAGCATCCACCAGCGGCGCCGGCAGGTACGGCTCCAGCTTGGCGACCGCACCCACCGGCCCCGAGCCCGGCCCGCCCCCGCCGTGGGGGGTGGCAAAGGTCTTGTGCAGGTTGAAGTGAACCACGTCGAAGCCCGTGTCGCCCGGCCGGGCGATGCCCATGATGGCGTTGGCGTTGGCGCCGTCGTAGTACAGCAACCCGCCCTGACTGTGGACGATCTCAGCCACGGTGGCCATGTTCTCGTCAAACAGGCCCAGGGTGTTGGGGTTGGTCAGCATGAGTCCGGCCACGTCGGGCCCCATCAGCCGCTTGAGGGCCTCAATATCCACTCCTCCCCGGTGATCGGACGGCACCTCAACCGTCTGGTAGCCGCATACGATCGCACTGGCCGGGTTGGTGCCGTGGGCCGAGTCGGGAATGAGGATCCGGGTGCGGTTCTCACCCCGGTCGGCGTGGTAAGCCCGGAACATCAGCAATCCGGTCAACTCGCCGTGGGCGCCGGCCGCCGGCTGGAGCGAGACCCGTGACACCCCGCCGATCTCGCAGAGGTATCGCTCCATGCGATAGAGCAGTTCCAGGGCACCCTGGACCAATTCCTCGGGGAAGTAGGGATGAACTCCTGCCAGGCCGGGGAGGGACGCCATGTCCTCGTTGACCTTGGGGTTATACTTCATGGTGCAGGACCCCAGGGGGTAGAAGCCGATATCCACCCCGTGCTGGATCTGGGAGAGTCGGGTGAAGTGGCGGACCACGTCCACCTCACTCACTTCCGGTAGTTCGGGCGCGGTCCGGCGCAGGGCTCCGGCGGGCAGGCATTCCTCCACCGGCCGGTCGGGTACGTCCAGAGCGGGCAGGGAGTAGGCGATCCGTCCCGGCGAGCTCATCTCGAAGATGAGCGGTTCCGGTCGCCGGCCGGCCTCGAGTTGACTCGTCAACGCAATCCCCCCATTCCGGCAACCAGCCGATCAATGTCCTGCCGGGTCCGTTTCTCGGTCACGGCTACCAGAAGCGAGTCCTGGAGCTCAGGATACCAGCGGCCAAGCTCAACGCCGCCGACTATCTTGTCCGCCAGCAACGTCGAGTTCACCCGTTCAACGGGGACAGGAGACCGGACGGCGAACTCCCGGAAGAATGGACCGGCGAAAGCCAGGGGGTACCCGGCAGGTTCCAGTTGCTCCTGGGCGTAACAGGCCTTCTTGAGGCACTGCGTTGCCACCTCGCGAACTCCTTGCTTGCCCATGAGACACAGGTACACCGTGGCGGCCAGGGCGCAGAGGGCCTCGTTGGAGCAGATGTTGGAGGTCGCCTTCTCGCGCCGTATGTGCTGCTCTCGCGTCTGCAAGGTGAGCACGAAGCCGCGCTTCCCGTCGGCATCCAGCGTCATGCCCGCGATACGGCCGGGCATGCGACGGGTGAGCTTCCCTGTCGCGGCGAAGAAGCCAAGGTGGGGGCCGCCAAACCCGAGGGGCACACCCAGGGGCTGGCCTTCGCCGACCGCCAGGTCGGCGCCGTATTCGCCAGGAGGCTTGAGAACCCCTAAGGAAATGGGGTCGACGCAGGCGACGAAGTGGGCGCCAGCGGCGTGGGCGGCCTCACCCAGGGCGTCCATGTCCTCCACGCAGCCAAAGAAGTTGGGCTGCTGTATGATGACGCACGCCGTACTGCTGTCCAAAGCCTTGCGGAGCCGGTCAGGAGGGGTAACCCCGCCCTCGGTCGGGATCTCCGCCACCGCCAGTCCCGGCCCTCTTGCGTAAGTGTTCAAGGTCTCCCGGTACTCGGGGTGAAGGGCGGACGAGACGACGACCCGCCGCCGCCCGGTCAGCGTCTGGGAACTGATGATGGCCGCTTCGGCCGCCGCCGTGGCCCCGTCGTACATGGAGGCGTTAGCTACCTCCATGCCGGTCAACTCGCAGATCAGCGTCTGATACTCGTAGATCGCCTGCAGCACGGCCTGGCTAACTTCGGGCTGATAGGGCGTGTAGGCGGTGTAGAACTCCGCCCGGCCGGTGATGTGGCTCACCACGCTGGGGATGAAGTGGTCGTAGGCCCCCGCTCCCCTGAAGGTCACGTATTCGTCGACGGTTGCGTTCCGCCCCGCCAGGGCGGCCATGTGGCGAACCAGTTCCAGCTCGGACATTGGCGCCGGCAGTTCCAACTTTCCCTTGAAGCGGACGCGGTCGGGGATGTCCGCGAACAGCTCCTCCACCGATCCCAGGCCCAGCGCCTCGAGCATCTGACGGCGGTCGGCAGCGGTGTTGGGCAGATAACGGTGCCCGGCACCCATCACCCCTTCTCCCCCTCTTCGGCCGCGAAACGGCTGTAGGTCTCCACATCCATGAGGGCGTCCAGTTCAGCGGGATCGGCGAGCTCCAGCTCGAAGATCCACCCCTCCCCGTGCGGATCGCGGTTGATGAGATCGGGCTCACCTTCGAGCTTCTGGTTTACCGCGACCACACGGCCGCCGGCCGGGGAATAGCAGTCGGACGCCGCCTTCACCGACTCCACCACGCTGAAGACCTCGCCCCGCTTCAACTGCCTCCCGACCTCGGGCAACTCCACGAAAGTGATGTCCCCCAGGTGGTCCTGCGCGTAGTCGGTGAGACCTACTTTGCCCTTGCCGCCCTCGGCGGCGATCCACTCGTGCGTCTTGGTGTACCGGTACCCTGCCGGATAGGTCATCTCCCTCACCCCTCCTTGTTTCTCCGGTAGAATGGCAACCCCACGACCCTCGCCCCGGCCTCGCGGCCTCGGATGTCGACGCCGATCGCGGTGCCCGGCCGGGCCAGCGCGGGTGGAACATACCCCATCGCGATATGCCGGTCCAGCGTCGGGGCATACGAGCCGCTGGTCACGTAGCCAACCTGGTCTCCCCGGGCGGTGATGGGGTACCCGGTACGGGGTACGCCACGGTCTACCATCTCCAGGCCGACGAGCGTCAGCCCAATCCCCCGGGTCCGCTGGGCGAGAAGTGCCTGGCGGCCCACGAAAGCCCCCTTGTCCAGGGCCACGAAGCGATCAAGGCCCGCCTCCAAGGGGGTGCGCCGGTCGTCCAGTTCCTGTCCATAGAGCGGCATCCCCGCCTCCAAGCGGAGCGTATCCCGGCAGCCCAGCCCGGCCGGCACCAGTCCGTGCTCCTCACCCACCTCCATGATCCGCTCCCACAGAACCGGGGCATCTTCCGGCCGGCAGTAGAGCTCGAAGCCGTCCTCCCCGGTGTAGCCGGTCCGGGATACGATCGAGCACTCCACCTCGCCCACCGTTACGTTCTCGTCCGCGCGGTAGTACCCGATCTCAGACAGGTGGGTCCTGGTCAGCCTCTGTAGAATGGCCTGGGAGTTAGGTCCCTGCAGGGCCAACTGCCCGGTGCAGTCGGACAAGTTGCGCACCTGGGCGCCGGGGTGTTCGCGGGCCAGCCCGCGCAACCACTGGTAGTCCTTCTCGATATTGCCCGCGTTCACCACCGCCAGGTAACGGTCGGGGGCCAACACGTAGATGAGGATGTCATCCACCACTCCCCCCTCGGCGTTGCACATGGGGGAGTAGACCACCCTCCCCGGCCGGGCCCGCCCGACGTCGGCGCTAACCGCCCGCTGCAGGAGATCTCGCGCTTGGGGCCCGGTGATCTCGAGCTCGCCCATGTCACTGACATCGAAGAGACCCGCCTCTGACCGTACGGCCCGGTGCTCCTGGATGATGCTGCTGAACTGCACGGGCAATGCCCAACCGGCGAAATCAATGATCCGTCCCCCGTACTTCAAGTGCACGTCATAGAGGGGGGTCCGCCGCAGTTGATCGCTCACTCCGCCCAGCACCTCCTCCCCGAACTAAGAGGCAGCGCAGGCCAACGCTACGCTGCCCCTCTGTCCTTTCACCTGAGAGATCTTCACATTCCCCGTCGGTGACCCTCGTCGAGGTCTCTCCAGAGTTCCGTCCGGCCGCAGTTCTTCTTGCCTGAGAGTTTCGGTGTGGGATTCAGCCTGCCCCTACCTTGCTCCTTCGGCGCCCGCCCGTGGCGGTGCTCTCCCGCAGCCATCATCCGCAGTATTCAGTTATTGGTATGCCCCTGTTCCCCCATCATGTTACACCAAACCAGTCCGCCTGCCAAGCCCGTCCCGACCTCAGGAGGGAACCTCCCGCGGGTCTGAGTAGACGGCCACCCGGTTCCGGCCCATGCGCTTGCTGCCGGCATAGAGGGCCTCGTCCGCTCGGAAGATCAGGTCGTCGGCCATGCCCGCGTCCCGCGGGTAGGTGGCAATGCCCGCGCTCACGGTTATCCGGACGGGTTCCCCGGCGGAGGATTCCCCAAAGACCGTGGCCTCCACCGCCCGCCGGATGCGCTCCGCCACCGCCAGGGCTATGGCGGATTCGGCGCCCGGCAGGACCACAATGAACTCCTCGCCACCGTAGCGGGCGGCCACATCCGTATCGCGGATACTCTGCCCGATGATGCGGGCCGTCTCCTGGATCACCGTGTCCCCCATGCCGTGGCCGTAACGGTCGTTGATCTCCTTCAAGAAATCGATGTCCAGGAAGATGACCGACAGGCAAGACCCCTGCTGATCGGCCTTCTGCATCTCATCCCGCAGCCGCTCGTAGAAGTAACGGTAGTTGAAGATACCGGTCTTGGAGTCGGTGATGGCCAACCGGCGAGCCTCCTGGTACCGCAAGGCTCGGTCCAGAGCAGTGGCTGCCTGGCCACCGAGGATGGTTAGCACCCGCAGGTGCTCATCGTTCAGAGTGCGGGGAACGTGTCTGGTCAGAGCCAGCACACCCACCAGCCGGTTCTCCGTGACCAGGGGAACCGCCAGGGCTGAGCCGGTCACGGGTTCACTCCCCGGCAGCAGTTGCAGTTCGTCCTGCCGGCGCGCCTCGGCGACGACCCGTCCCTCCCGGGACTCGGCGACTTCACCGGCAAGACCCTCGCCCAACCGCACACGAGTGCCCCGGAGTTCCTCGGCCAGCGGGTGGACCAACCGCGCGATGACGAGCTGGTCCACGGCCCGATCCCACCGGAGCAGGATGGCGGTGTCATGGGGGGCCAACTCGGCCGCCGAGCGGAGCATGATCTTCTCCACCTCTTCCTCTCTCAGCACCCCGGTCAACTCCCGGGTTGTCCGGTAGAGAGCGGCCAACTCCTGGTTGACCGTCTCCAGCCGGACGTTCAGCCGGAGGAGGTGGGCTCCCATGAACAGGGCCACATACAGTGTCGCCGCCACCACCGGCCCCGCGTTACGGTGAAACAGAACTACGGCCGTGGCGATGGGAACGCAGATGACGTAGTTCAGCAGGTCCACCCGGGCCGGTTCCACCCAGAACCGCTTCCAGTTCAGGCTACCGTGACGCAGGGACAGGTAGGCACCGACGAAGACATGGTTGATCACGAAATAGGTGACGACGAAGCCGGCCAGAGCGGCGGGGCCGGGGAGAGTGGTCTGGGTTCCTATCTCGCCGCCCAGGGCGGTGTAGACCCCACCGCCTACCAGCAGGCAGATCGCCAACTGGCCCAGGTTGAAGACGGCTGCCGGCCATTCGCGGCGGCGGGGAATGACATGGCCCAGCAGGAACCCCACAAAACTGATGATCGCCCCCAGGGCGGGGCCGTAGATGATGAAGGCCGGCATAAGGACAGCGTAGGACGGGGAGATAGTGCCTTCGGGGAGGGGAACGTCCGAACGTTCGGCCAGAGTGGCTATGACCACAAACAGGGCGACCCCAAGCAGGTCCGGCGGCTCCAGGGTTCTCAGTACCCAGAGCAGCCAGAAAAGACCCCCGAAACCGACCGAGAGCCGATAGACCTCGAACACCCGGAGACGCGGCATGGGGTTCCCCCCAACCCGACAGACCCTGCTAACTCAACAAATCGGCCCCGCGCCTTGATCCGTCCACAGATGGTGAACCTGAATTTCTACGTCCTGGCAACCCATTCCTGCCTCAGCGGTCGATCTTCTGGGGCCTCCAGTGAAACGGCGTTTCACCTGGCGGCAGCACTTCCAACACCCCGCCGTACCCGGCCCGGGTCAGATGGTCCCGGCAGACTTGGTAGGCCAGGGCGGGACGGTTGCATTCGAGACTGAGATGGGCCAGGAAAATCGCTCGGGTTCGGCGCCCCGCCATCTGTGACAGGGCCAGGCCGGCCTGTTCGTTGGAGAGATGCCCGTGGCTGCCGAGCACGCGCCGGACCAGGGAGTGAGGCCGGCCGGAAGCGACCTCCAGGCCGGGATCGTGGTTTGCCTCGAGCACTATGTACTCGCACGCCGCGCCCTCCCGCACCAGTTCCGCCGGCACATGCCCCAGGTCGGTCAGAAAGAGCCACCGGCCCCAGGGCAACTCGACCCCCAGGGCCACCGGATCCACGCAGTCGTGGGGCTTGGGCAGAGCCCGCACCCGGGCACAGCCCACGACGATGTCACCCCCCGCGGGTAACGCTTGGCGCAGGCAACTGTCGATGGGTCCCACCCGGTCGCCGAGACGCTCCCACAGAAGGACCGAGGCGTACACGGGAATGCCGTAGCGCTGAGGGAAGGGGTACCGCAGCGTCACTCCCCGGACGTGGTCGGCGTGCGCGTGAGTCAGGAAGATGGCATCCAGCCGCCAGGGATCAACCCCGAGGGTGACCAGAGCGGTCTCCAGCCGGCGCAGGCCGAGCCCGCAGTCGATCAGCAACCTGGCGCCAGGCCCACCGTCCACCAGGTAGGCGTTGCCATACGCGCTGGAACTGGCCAGCGAGATAAAGCCCAGCAAGGCGTCCCTCCCCGGGGGAAAGCCCTGCCGGTGGTTTCGAGCCGGCCCTCTCTTTGTCCTGCCGGCTCAGGCTGGGCCGGCCGATCCCCACGACCGTGAGCCGGCCTATCTCCCCGCCAGGACGGCCTTCACGTTCCGCTCGACGGTGTTGTCTGCCAAGCCCAGTGCTTCAAGCTCTCGCATCGCGTTGGCGAGCAGAGTATCATCGGTCTCGCCCATGGTTGCGGTAGCCGTTCCCTTGCCGGCCGGCTTGAGCGGGGCCGCCGTTTCCCAGCGCAGCAGGCCGGCGTTCTCCGGACACGCCTCCTGGCACAGCATGCATCCCACCACGCAGCGGTGGAAGGATGCGGGAACCCACTCCGGCCAGGCCCCCTCGGTCTCGGTGGCCAGAGCGCCACAGCGATGGCCCCGCAGTAGGAAGCGGTCGGATCCGATGGCTCCGGTAGGACAGGCGCGGCGACAGAGGTCGCAGCCCTCGCATGCCTCCATCGCCTCCGGGTCTCGGCCTCCAGGCTCGCTCTCCGGGCTCGGCTCGGCGTCGGTCACGAATCCAACTAACTGATGGTAGCTACCGTGTCCCGGAACGTAGGTGATGTTGTTGCGTCCGTAGGTCACCAGGCCCAGCCTGGCGGCGACGGCCTTGAGAGGGGCGCTTAACAGAGCAAGCTGGGCACTTTTCACGGTCCTGGCCAGATCGTGCCGGACCTGCTGGGCGATCTCCCGGTAGTGAAGGTAGGTGGGCGGTATGATCAGATCGACTTGCTCCCCGCCGGCTTTGGCGGTCAACCGGTGAGCCGGCCGCGGCACGGAGGCCATAATCACTGTCCGCGGTGAAAAGGCCAGCCCCTCGCAGTACTTGAAGGCTCCCAACCGCTCGCGACAAAAGTCTCCATCCAGTTCACCCGCGCCGGCTCGGGCCCCAATATCGGCTCGCGCGTTGGACAACAGGGGTTCGGCGGGGCCCCAGGCTACCTGGTACCCTGCGGTCCGAGCCCATTCCCGCAGACGTTGACCCATCGCAGACATTCAGTGTAACCTCCGTTTATACTTTTACTGGTTTCGTGGTATAATGTACCATAGGGTATTCGCCGCCGTCAAGGGAGGTTAGCCCGTTGGCTACCGCAACTATCCGGTCGGCCGCTCTTGAACTCGCGAACAGCGCCAGCACCGACTACCGCGGCACCGCCCGCAATGAAGACCGCCTTCTGAGCGAGGAGTGGCTGGACTCTTTCCTGGCCCGGTGGGGATTCGGGGCAGCCCACCCGCCGGGCCCCGCCACCGCGGCCGACCTCGCCTCCCTCCGCTCTCTGCTGCGGCACCTGGCGGAGAAGGTCGTCGCCGGCTCACCGTTACCCAGAGACCGCCTGGCAGAACTGAACCACGTGCTCGAGGGTGGACCCGCTCGGCGCCGCGTGGTCCAGACCGGGGGGAGCTTTGACCTCGTCTGGCAGCCATCCCATCACGACTGGAACTGGGTCCTAGCCGAGATAGCCGCATCCTTCGCCGAACTGCTGACTCGCGATCCCCGCCGCCTGAAGCTGTGCGCCAACCCCGACTGCCGGTGGGTGTTTTATGACAGCAGCAAGAACCGATCACGGCGGTGGTGTGAGAACACCTGTGCCAGCCTGGTCAAAGTTCGCCGGTTTCGCGCCCGGCGCCGGACCCATGATGGTTGACGGGTCCGGCTCAGACCGTCAGTCCCGTCTGCCACCCAAGAAAAGCCAGCACAGCGGCTTGCTGCCTCACTATCTTACCGACCGGCTTACCGACACCGTGACCCGCCTCAGTCTCTACGGTCAGGATTACCGGCCTTGAGACCGGATCGGACCGGGTGGCGTACTGGAGCATGGCCGCCATCTTGCGGGCGTGCAGCGGGTGCACCCGGGTGTCGGAGACGGCGGTGAACAAGAACACCGCCGGGTACTCAGTCCCCTTCTCCACCCGGTGGTAGGGGGAGTAGGCCCGGAGCCATCGGAAGGCTTCAGGGTCATCCGCCGACCCGTACTCGGTAACCCACAGCCGTGCGATCAGGAAGTGGTGGTAACGCAACATGTCAAGCAGGGGCACCCCACAGACCACAGCCCGGAACAGCTCCGGCCGCTGGGTGAGGGCCGCTCCTACCAGGAGACCGCCGTTGCTCCGGCCGCTGATACCCAGACGTCCCGGATCGGTCCAGCCTGCCTCGATGAGGTGCTCGGCCGCGGCGATGAAATCGTCAAACACGTTCTGCTTCTTCTCAAGCATGCCGGCTCGGTGCCAGTCCTCGCCGTACTCGGAACCCCCTCGCAGGTTGGCAACGGCGTAGAGGCCGCCCCTGCGGATCCAGGACAGGCACTCGGGCGAGTAGACCGGGGTACGGCTCAGGTTGAAGCCGCCGTACCCGGTGAGCAGGGCCGGAACGGGCCCGGTGATCCCCCGCCGCCGCACCAGGAACATGGGCACCCGGGTGCCGTCGGCCGATCGATAGAACACTTGACTTACATCTACCTCGCCGGCATCGGCGGGCGGGCGGCCCCCTAGCCAGATCTCGGCCGCCCCCCCTGTCACGTCCAGCCGGTACAGGACGGGCGGCATGGTGAAGGACTCAAAGCGGATTAGGGCCACGGCGTTGGCCGCTTCTGCCGCCATGCCGCTCACGGTACCCTTGATCCCGAGGTCAACCTCGTCGCAACACCCCGCCGCCGGCTCGTACAGGTAGAGGCGGCTGGCGGCGTCCTTGAGTCCGGAGATCAGCAGTTTTCCTCCGGCCAGGCGGAATTCCTGCAGAATGACGTCCTCCTGCTCGGGGACCAGCTCCCGCCAGGCCTCCTCCCGGAGATCGCTGAGATCGATTGCCAATACGCGATAGCGGGGAGCCCGGTAGTTGGTGAGCAGATAGAGCGTATCGCCCTCGATCTGGCCGGTGAACAGGGCATCCTTTCCCACCGCCACCGCCTGGAAACCCCCATCGCCCTCCCGCCGCACGTAGACGTCGGTACGGGTCCAGCCATGGCTGATCGTCAGCAAGAGGTGACGCCCGCAACCGGAGCGTTCCACACCGTACATCTCCTCCTTCGGCCGGTCCCGCCCGTACACGAGGGGGTCCACGGCCGGGTCGTCACCCAGCCGGTGGTGAAAGACATGCCGATGGTAGTTCTCCTCGCCGGGAGGGACATCGCCCGCCCGGGGATAGCGAGTGTAGAGCAACCCCTGCTCGTCCGCATCCCAGGCGACAGACGCGTACCGGGCCCGGGGGATGCGGTCGGCCAATACCTCTCCCGTGTCCGTGCGCAGCACGTGGAGGGTACTCCATTCGTCACCGTCCCACAACAACCCGTAGGCCACCAAGTCGCCGGAGGGGGAAGCGTGCCACCAGTCCAGGGCGAGGGTTCCTTCCCGGCTCTCCCGGTTGGGATCCACCAGGGCCCTGGGGGGACTCCGGCCGTCGAGGTCCTGAACCCAGAGGGCGAACTGAGCCTCGCCGGCCCGCCGGAGGGTGTAGAAGACCCGCCGGCCGCGCAAGGCTGCGTCGCCGACGGCGTCCTGCTGGAGGAGGTCATCGAGTTCCCGTGCGAATGCGGCGCGCTCCGGCAGCGAATCCAGCACGGCTTCCGCGTAGCGGTTCTGCGCCTCGGTCCACGTGGCAACCGCCTGGTCTTCTTCCTCCAGCCAGCGGTAAGGGTCGGCGATCGCCTCGCCGTGGAGCGTGTCGATGACCGGGTGGCGGGCTGTTGGCGGCGGGGTGCCGGCATACATGGCGTCAACCTCACAATCGCATTGGCTGGGGCCCAAGCGCGTCTTCAGGGGCATGGTCATGCCCAGCCGGGCTCGACCTCGGTCCTGACGTACTCCCTCACGACGTACGGTGATGCCTGACCGTGGTTGAAGATCTTGGGAAGCAGCTGCTCGCTCCGAAGGCTGAAACCGGCCTCGCCAATCTCCTGTTCAAGCGGAACCCGGCTCCAGGTGGTCTCGTCCTCCCCGGCCAACACCATTCCACCGGCAATCAGGACTCTTCCTGCCTCGGCCAGGCTGGCCCGCCGATCCGCCATCTCGTGAAGAGAAGAGAGGTAAAGGACGCTTCCGAAGCTCCCTCCGGCGAACGGTAGCGCCGTGCCGGCCACCTCAACGAAGCTGGGGTTATCGGCGTTGGCTCCCTCACTCCGGGCCAGGTTCCGGGCTACGGCCAGCATCTCCGGGCTGGTATCCACGCCGGTGACCGGATGACCGCGTCCTGCCAGCCAGGTCTCCACTTGCCCGAAGCCGCAGCCAATGGATAGCACGGGATCGGCGGGATGAAGGGCGGGGGCCAGGTACTCAGCCTTGGCAAAGGCGAAGCTGAACATGTTGTCAAACGCCTCCAGACCCGCCGTCTTGGCCGTCAGGAGCAGGCGGAGGATCATGTAGGCGCCAAAGGAGCCGGCGTGTCTGGCGATCAGCCGCTCCATCTCCGCCCGGTCCAGCGAACCCCGATCCGCGATCACCTCCGACAAGGCCTTCAGCAGCCGGTCGGCAGTACTGCCCAATGCCCGATCCTCCCGGAGGTGGTGTCGACGCCCCTGCCCTGTTCTCCCCGCCCGCGGTCCTCTCCTCTCCGACGTGGCATGGCGCCGGCTGGGCCGCTAGTAGAGCTGGTCGGGGGACCACCGCCAGTGCGCATCGTCGAGGATCTGGTGATCAGACCGTACCCGACAGTAGAATACAACCGCCTCGAGGGTCCAGGTCACCTCGCGACCAGAGTCCCGGTCCCTCGCCTCCACTCGGTCACCGGATGACCACGCTGGCGTCGGCGTGCGCCCACACCCAGACCCGTCCCCCCGGCACCGGAAACAGCCTCAGGGGCACAGCCACGTCTATGGTCACGCAGACTGTGGGGTGGAGCAGTTCCCGGCCGGTCACCTGGTCGCGGCCGGGGGCTGAAGGGTTTGGGTTGTGCACACCGACGGTGACGACCACGTCCTCCGTCAGATCGATCCCCGGGAAGGCCGATCGCAGGTTGTCCATAGCGTAGTTACGCGCCACGGCGCGGGCCCGCGCCGGGTCCAGCACCAGTTCACCCCGATCCAGCCGGTCAGGGTCGAGTTCCTGGCACGCCGCCAGGGCGGCCATGTCGGCTGCCGTGTGGGCCAGCTGCCGCGCCAGCATGAGCATTCCGGCGTCGGCCACCAGGGCCAGCGAGAGCAACAAGACCGGCAGCATGAGAATCGTGATCACCAGGGCCGCGCCGCCCTCACTGCGCCCGTTCACGGCCCGCGCACCCGCTCGCTGCGGGTCACGATCTCCGCCTGCAAGCTCAGGCTACGGCCGAACACGGACTGCAGGAGGGGAAGGAGGATCGGGTACTTGTACTCCAGGGCCACCCGGATGGTGGCCCCGTAGGACGCCCGATCGGGGACAATGCGGATCTCTACCTCGGCGGGATCGATATTGCCGAGCCGTAGTTGCTCCTCGATCTTGTCCCGGACGGCGGCCGTGGCTCCCCCCTCCACCGCCGCCCGCCGCGCTCCTTCCCGGACGGCGGCCGCCAGCACCAGTTTGGCGTTCACGACTAGCCCCAACTCGATCATGCCAAAGCAGAGGAGCAGCAAGAGCCCTGCGACAAGGGCGAATTCGACCAGGACGACTCCTTCCTCTCGCCGCACCCGGCGCATCGGCCACCCTCCCTGCCGGTGGACGGGGCGGGCCGGGCCTGGCCCGCCACGCCTCGCCCAGCGTCGTGGTACTAGGGGCTGATCCCACTCAGGCGAGTGATGATCTCCGACAGCTTCTTCTGCAGCTCCGTGCCAAGGCTGGTCAGGGTCGTAATCAGGAGCAACACCACCAGGGCCAGTAGCAGGGCGTATTCGGTCACCGCCGCCCCCTCCTCACCCCAGAGCCACAACACCAGCCGGTCCTTGAGCGACATGTCTCCCCCTCCTTTGGCTCTCTCACCACCGGGCTCGGCTGAACCACAGCACGTTGGGCAGCACGACAAGAACAAACAAGGTTGGGAAGATGAAAAAGACGGTGCACAGGGTTAGCTTCAGAGGTAGCGCGGCCACCTCCCGCTCGAAGGCCTGCCGCTGCTCGGCCCTGGCCAGCGACGCTTGCTGGCGGAGAGTGCCCGTCACCGGCGTGCCGTGTTCCTCCGCGCGCACCAGGGCCCCCACCGCGAGGCTCACCGGGCCCAGGTTGACTCGCCGGGCCAGCGCTTGCAGGGCCTGGCTCACGGGAAGGCCTGCCGCCGTCTCGCGGGCTACCCGGCCCAGCTCCTGGCCCAGGGGACCGGATACCCGGGCCCCCACCAGATCGACGGCCTGGGCCAGGGCCAGTCCGCCATCGGTGCAGGCCACCATGAGGTCGAGCGCTCCCGCCAGCTCGCTCAGCACGGCCCGGGACCGCGCGCGCTCCCGGGCCTGGACCCATGCCAGGGGCGCCTGCGCACCCAGGTAGCACAGGCCGGCCGTCAGGGGCAGCCGCGGGATGAAGGAGACGCGAGGTCCGGCCGCCCAGCCGATGGCGGCCGCCAGCAGCACTCCCACGAAGCCGCAAGCCGCGAGTTCCTCCGGCGAGAGACGGGCGGTGAGCCCGGCCCGGTCGATGCGGTTGGCCAGATCGCGTCGGGCTTCCGCCGGCATCAGCGCGGCCCCCAGAGCAGCGAGGGGCCCGCCGGGCCGCTGACCTGGCACCGTGGCCGTAGCCCGACCGGCCAGCCGGCCCAAGCGGGAGCCGAGGCGGACCGCCACGAATCGAACCCCGATGAAGGCCAGCAAGCTCACCCCGGCCGCGACAGCGAGAGGCTGCTGGAGCACCAGTTCTCACCTCCTCTAGGGTTTGATGGAAGCGATCAGCCGGGTCATGAGTTCCCTGCCGGCCAGCCACGAGCACACTGCGTACCCGGCCCCTACCCGCCCGGCCCCTGTCTCCCAGAGAGGGCGGAGCATCTCCCGATTGCCCCACCAGAAGTAGAGTCCGAGGCACACCGGCAAGGCCAGTAGGATCCGCGCCGATAGCCGTGCTTCAGCCGTCCGGGCATGCAGATCACCCCATAGGGCCCTTCTCTCGTTCAGGGCGGCAGCGCCGTTCGCCAGTACCTCGGCCAGGTTGCCACCCGAGAAGCGGTGGATCTCCAGCGCCTGGAGGAAGTAACTGACGTCGTCCCCGGGGAATGACTCCTCCAGCCTGCGCAAGGCCCGCAAGAGGGGAGTGCCGGCCCGGTACTCCTCAGCCACGCGCCGGAAGACCTCCGCCAGCGGGCCCTCGGTCCCCGTCCCCAGCGCTTCGACCGCTTGGGCAAGACTCTGCCCGGATCGGAGAGAACTCGCCAGCGCCTGCAGCGCGTCGGGCAGGCGCTGCCGGGCCTGGTGGCTCCGGGCGGCCAAGCGGCGGCGGGCATGGCTGCCAAGCAGTAAGACAGGTAACAGGACTCCGGGCAGACCGCCATAGGGTGATCCCACAAGTACCGCTCCGGCCAGGCCGCCCCCGCCAGCCGTCAGGACCAGCAGGGCCCAGGCCAGCCTGCGAGAAGGGCTCAAGCCTGCCTGAACCAGCAGATCCACGAGCGGCCAGCTCGGAGTGAGACCTCTTTCGCCCCGCCCGTCCACCGGACCCAGGAGGCCGATCAGCCGGCGACGCCCGGTTCGCTTGAGAATGGTCCACAGGAGGAGGCAAGCGCAGAGGGCCAGTGTCCCTGCCCCGAGGCCGGCCAGCCCAAGGTAGACGCGGTCCAGACTGGGGAAGATCATGATGCCCCCTTCCCCCCAACGGCATAGGCCCAGGCCTCTACCTGAAGGCCGGCCCGGCGGAGTTTGGCGATCAGGTGGGCGGGCGGAGCGACCGGGTGGCGGGCGAATCCCGTCTCCGGCTCCCAGGTGAATGCCGTGCTCTGGGTGCGGGCGAGGTTGATCTCACAGATCCGCCGGGTGCCGTCGGCGATCCTGGCCTGATGGATCACCATGTCCAGTCCCGAGCGGACCTGCTCACAGATGGCGGCATGGGGCAAGTTCTCCCCCGCCATCAGCACCATGTTCTCCAGCCGCACGAGGGCATCGGCGCAGCTGTTGGCGTGGATGGTGGACAGGCAGCCGTCGTGGCCGGTGTTCATGGCCTGAAGGAAGTCGAACGCCTCCCCGCCGCGGCACTCCCCGATCACGATCCGGTCCGGCCGCATCCTCAGTGCGTTCCTGAGCAGAGTCCTGACCGTTACCTCCCCTTTGCCCTCCAGGTTGGGCGGTCGGCTCTCCAAGCCCACCACGTGCCGCTGATTCAGCTGGAGTTCGGCGGCGTCCTCGATGGTGACGATGCGCTCGGCCCCATCGGGGATGAAGGACGAGAGGGCGTTGAGGGTCGTGGTCTTCCCCGAGCCCGCACCCCCGGCGATCAGGATGTTGAGGCGCCCTCGAACCGCCAGCGCCAGAAGGTCGGCCATCTCCCGGCTCAGCGTGCCGTTCTCGATAAGATCATCCATGGTGAGAGCTCGCCGGCTGAACTTCCGGATGGTGAGGGAGGGTCCCCTTACCGCCACCGGCCTGATGATGGCGTGCACCCGGGAGCCATCGGGGAGCCTGGCGTCCACGAATGGAAGCGAGTAGTCAACTCGCCGGCCGAGCGGTGCGACGATACGAGCAATGACGTCTTCAAGGTGTTCCTCACTCCGGAAGGAAGCCGTGGTCGGCTCAATCCGGCCCCGTCGCTCCACGTATACCTGTGCGGGGCCGTTGACCATGATCTCGTCGACCTCGGGATCGTTCAGCAGGGGCTCCAGAGGACCGTAGCCGACCAGGTGGTCCACCATGCGGTCGGCCAAGCCCTCCCGGTCGAGCCGGTGCACGCCAAAGCCGTCGGCCACCATGATCTGGCTTACCAGGGTCCTGAGCTGGTCGCGTCGCCGCTGACCGTCCTGCGAAGCCTCCAGGAGTTCCCCGTGACGGTCGAGGATGACGGTCCTGACGCGCTGCAGGAGTTCCTCCGGCACATCGCCGGGCGCCTCGGCCCCAGGCCCCGACGGTGTCTTCGGCATCGCCGCGCGGCCAACCGTCCCGAAGCGAGCCAACCGATGATCGCCCAGGCTCCTCACCGCAGCACCCTCCTCACCCAGCCAAACAGACGGCGCCGGGAATCCGGCGGTGAATGCGGGATGAGTCCCGGGCAGACCATCCCCGCCAGCGAGAGCAAGGACACGACCAGGGGATGGTCCTGGGCCCCCAACACCAGCGGTCTGCCGTCAAAGACAGCCGTGTCGGCCAGCCGGCGGTCCGACACCAGGGCCGCCGCCGTACCCAGGCCGAGGAACCCCTGCACCTCGCGCAGGCTGACCGGTCCGCCATCGTAGACCTGGTTGACCACCAGGATGACCCGGTCTCCGGGCACTCCGAGGCGCCTCATGTTATCCACGGCCATCCTCGCCTGTCTGAGCGAGGCAGCGTCGGTGGTGGTCACCAGCAGTACTCGGGAGGCCACCTGCAGGCATTCCTGCATCAGTTCACTGGTCCCGTCGGGAGGCGTATCCAGGAACACGAAATGGTACTCCCTTCTGAGCCAGTCCAAGATGCGCCGCAGGTGCTCCATCTTGACCAATCCGCCCAGTTCGGGACGAGCCGGGCCGAGCAGTACGTTCAGACCCGATGGGCGATGGGTGACCACGAATCTCGCCATATCCACCGTCCCCACTTCCGGCAGGTAGGGAAGCACGTCGACCAGGGTGGGGCCTTCCAGCAGATCCAGGTGCACCCCGACGTCGCTGGAGTTGAGGTCCAGATCTGCCAGGACTACGCGGGCGGGAGTGCGCGAGGCCACCGCCACCGCAAGGTTGGTGGCCACCAGGGTCTTCCCCACTCCCCCCTTGGGGCTGCAGACGGTGATCACCTGCTGGGTCAGGATACGCTGAACGGGGCCGGGCGCCGGCGGGCCCCCCGACAACCGCCTGGATGGCAGGGCCACGTCCGCCGCCATCTCCCGGGCGGCCGGCAACCCCTGGAGAGGTTCGCCCAGGGGGGCAAACAACTGCGAGATCGCCCCCCCGGGGTTGCCACCCCGGGGCACCACGGTCACCCCGAGGTTCTCCAATCCCGCAAGCGCTGTGGCTACCATCTCGGGGACTATCAGGGCTACCGCCAGCCGGGGGTAGATCAAGCGGAGGTGACGGGCCAGGAGCGCGTCCTCATCCTCGCGGCCATCACCTGCCAGCACCAGCGCGTCGGCGGCTACCTGACCCAAGATCGGGAGACAGTGTTCCGGTTGCTCGACGTGGCCAACCAGGATACAGCCGGGGGTGGCCAGAACGGCCTCTAACAGGCTCCGATCGGGAGAGGCGACGAATACCCGTACCGGACCACTGGCGGTTCGCTCGACCGCTTGGCGGGGCAAGGCGATGGCCCCCTCTACTCAGAGTCCGAAGCATCTGGCCGCCACGATTCAGCGCTAAAGAGGGACTCATAGAAGGCTCCGGGCGTCGGGACCTCGGGTTCGTCACGGCCGCCGCTGGATGCAATATAAAGCTGGCCGTTCTCCAAGGCGAAAGCGAGGCGTTCCGCTTGCTCGAGGGTGACCGCCACGACAACTCCGGCCGGGAGCCCATCGCGGTCCGCACCCAGCGATCGTCCCCGATCGCTCCTGACGTCAAGCACCCGGAGCCCTTGCAGGAGTACCCGGGCGAAGGAGACACCCAGTTTCAGTTGATCGGCGACGAAGATGATATCCACCCGGTCGCGCGGGGCTAACGCGCCCCCTACCGACCGGGCAAGCGTAGAGGGGATCAACATGGCTCGCTCCCCCGGCTCGAGAGCGGCCACGAAGCTGTTGCCGGTTCCCACCGCCCCGCGGTCACGGACCTGGGTGATCAGGATCTGCTGTCCCGCATCAACAGGCGCGAGGAGCACTCGCCCCTCCAGCATGCTCGGCGAGCTGACGGCCCGTGGGTGCACCCCTCCGGCCGGCAGGCTGGCCACTCTGAGCATGGAGGATTCCAGCAGAGTGAACTCCCCGAGATTGGTGGTGGCGACGACTACAGAAACGCGCTGGTCCAGTCCGGCAAGGTAGTTATAGACGATAAAGCCGGTGGCCAGAGCGACCAGTATGGCGAGAACCAGAAGCCGGCGCTCTCTCATCGGCACTCGCTCCCAAGGATTGCCAGTGCGGTCTATTCTACACTCCCTGCGCGCCGAATCAAGAGGAGAGATGTCGGGGCCGAGGCGATCCGGATGCCGCAGCCTGCCACAAGGGGACTGGCAGGGTCGAGCGGATGGCAGCAGTCGACGCTGCTCGCGGCAGGAACCGGCTTTGTCTTGGGGCGAATCGCCTCTCCCCCGGCCGGTGCCATCGGGGACGAGACGGAGGTGAGGTGGGTGCCCAGGCGGCGGTTTCTCCGCGCGCTGATGGCGGTCGCAGTCGTGGCGGCGCTGATAGCCGCGGCCCCGGCCGCCGCCGCCGACCCGTGGTACCAGGATGTCTACGGGCATTGGGCCGAGACTTATACGAGATGCCTGTGGGAAGAGGGGATCGCCGACGGCAGCGTGGAGTACCTGCTGACCTTCACACCAGGCTGGGGCCTCAGCTGGGAGTGGCAGTCCCGCTTCTTCCCCGATCGGGCCATAGATCGGGCGCAATTTACCATGCTCCTCGCCAAGGCCTTCCGGCTTGACCCGGTGTCCGGGCAGACCGGTTTCCCCGACGTCCCCCCGGGGTACCGGGCCTACCCCGGGAAGGACGCTCAACCCTATGTCGACGCTGCCCGGCTGGCGGGGTTGGTGAAGGGGTATGCGGACGGTTACTTCCGGCCCGCCCAGTCCATTACCCGCGAAGAGGCGGTGGCCATCTTGATCCGCGGCCTCGGGCTGGGGGAGTACGCGCACTCACTCCCGCCCGAGGAGATCACCAGCCTGCTCTCCCGATTCGGTGACGGCCACACGGTCAGCCCGGCGCTGCGGCTGGAGATGGCCGCGGCGATCAAGTTGAAGATCATCGAGGGGTACCCCACCATCCCTTACCGGACTGTTCAGCCCCTGAACAACCTGACTCGGGCCGAAGCGGCGACCATCGTCTACCGATCCTGCCTGCTAGTCCTCACCGCTTCTCCCAACCCGTTTTCCCCCGACGCAGACGGCGTCGACGATTGCACCCTGGTCAGTGTCTTCACCCTACATAACCGTAGCATCCGGGCATGGGAGATCAACGTCACCGACTACGGCGGGCAGATCCTACGCTGCCTGGGCCAGGGAGGGGGCCAGCCGCCCCCGGTTCTGGTGTGGAGTGGGGTTGACAACCACGGCAAGGTCCTGCCCGACGGGCTCTACTACCTCACCGGCAACGTGGTCGATGGCAACTACCAGGTGCACCAAGCCGCCATGCACCCCGTCCGGCTGGAGAAGAAGAGCTTGTGGGGAAGCCTGGGGCCGACCCTGGTCCGGCCGGGTCAGGTCATCCTGGTGACGGCTGCGACGACCGGCGGGGCCTACTGGGTGAAGGCGGGTCCGGCCCCGGTGACGGCGATCCACCTCACCCCCATAGGCTCACCAGCGACCGGCCAGAACTGGCAGGGAGCCTTTGCCGTCCCCATCGACGCCCCGGACGGCACCCGACCGGTCGCCCTCACCGCGGGTTTTGACCGAACCCAGCGCAGTGTGCCCCTGGCCTACACCGTCTACCAGCCCATGTCGATGGTGGCCGGGGTGGTGCCCGATCCGGCCCCCGCCGGTACCGAGGCCACTCTCTGGGCTGAAGTGGACTTCCCGGCAACCGCGGTCACCGGGTCCGTCAGCGGCCTGCCGGCGTTCGGCCTGGCGCCGGTTCCCGGCCACCCCAACCGGTGGTCGGCGAGCTTCGCCGTTCACCCGAACTGGCCAGCGGGACCAAGGCCGGTATTGGTCACGGGCTACATGCCGGGGCGCAGCCGGACGGTTGAGATAGCCTTCCGGGTGGAGCGTACAGGACCCCTGGAACTCCAGTTCTTCCTGGACGACTGACGCCCGCCCCGGCAACCGGATGCTCGCCAGAACCCAGAAGCCTGGATCGCCGAGATGGAGCGGTTGGCCGCTAACCTGCACCGGCCGCATGGCAACCAGATGGGCTTGAGACGGCCAGTGTCAGGCTGAGCGGCTGGCGAGCGGCCTAGTAGATACAGGCGTCGAGTATGGACAGGGTCCTCTCCAGCACCTCTGCCGGCGCCTTCCCGATGAGCTTGGCTCTCCGTGACCGGAAGTCTAGCGACTTCACCTGCTCAACCATCACGAAGCCTGTCACGCCCTTTGAGCCCGGAATGCTCACGTGGAAGGGGTAGTCCCGGCGGGAGCTTGTCACAGGGCAGACAATGCAAAGCCCCGTGTGCTTGTTGAAGAGGTCGTTGCTCACCACTAGGGCCGGACGACGGCCACGCTGCTCGTGGCCTGCCCTAGGGTAGAACGTCACGGCGATGAAGTCCCCTTTCCGCGGAACATACTCTGCCACTTACCACACCTCACGGCCGACCGGGTCGCCCCAGTCGAGTTCCTCCGGATTGTAGTCTTTGGGCATACGCCGAACCAACTCACGTAGACTCACGCCGTCCCGAACGCGGCGGACGGGCGTGATAACGAGAGTGCCATCTCGTACAGCCACATCCACCTCGTCCCCGACAGAGACGTCCACATGCGAGAGGAGCTCTTTGCTCAGGCGAAGTCCTTGGCTGTTACCCCACTTCTGGACTCTCGTGATCATCGCGCTCACCTCCTTGGCTACCCGAAGTATAGCCTGGCGGGGACGGCGAGTCAACGCGGCTGTGGCGCGGTGTGACGCGGTTGTGGCGCGGTGTGGGCGCGGTGTGGCGCGGCGGGGAGAATGCGGTTAACCTGCGCCGGCCCTTCGGTAGCCTGAGACGCCGCGGCAAGCCATAGGCTTGAGGTCAGGCTATCAGGTGTCAAGGAACTTGACGGTCTTCCCCGCAAGGATCTAGCACACGTCATGGACCGCATCGAGGGACTGTCCGCGAACCCTCGACCTCTTGGCTGTGAGAAGCTCTCTGACCAAGAGCGGTATCGGGTCCGCCCAGGCGGATTCCTGCGAGCGATCAAACGATCCTCTGGGTTGATCGTGGTTCTCTGGGATGCGCCGGAGAACATTCTCAAGCGCATCACCTTCCACAACATCGACTCTCGCCCGATCGAGCGGCGGTTGACCGCCGAGGAAAGGCGCCTATACCTGCGAGAAATCAGGAGGACATGACGTACTTCGGGAAGACATATACCCCCCCATCAGTCCGCTTGGGGGAAGCGCGATCACGCTGTGTCGGCTCTCGGGACGTGCCAAGAGGTGAATCAGGGCTTTCGCAGCCTCGTCCCGATAGGAGTGCGGAGTTAGGAACCGGTTTTGCAGGCGCTCGATACTGGTGTTGAAGAAGGCCTCGATCTCGTAGTCCAAATCGAAGAAAGTGCGGCCCATGAGATCAGCTGTTCTCCTGCCAACTGCCGTCTTGCCAACACAGGATACCCCAGTCAGAAACAGCACTACGAGCCCTCCGTTGCTCCCGCCGGAATCAGCTCGCTCGCTACAATAGACCCGATCCCTTTGCGGCGATGTTGTTCTGGAATGAAGAAGTCATGGACTTGCGCAAACGCACGATCTTCTGCAATGGCGAACATGGTGAAACCTACCCGATCGCCATTGCGAATGGCCCAATAGGGATGGCTATTCTCTCCTTCCCAAGAGAATCTGCTGCGGAAGTGTTGATCGCGTTCACTCACGCTGCGAACAACAGGCGAACGTGGCATTAGCTCGCGCCATTACTCCTCTACCCTCGAGCGGAATGCCTCGATATCCACGAGGGCAACCCTCTCAAGAGTGGCCTTCATGAGGCCCTTTCACCCACAACATGGCGCCTAACGCCTACGGCGTCAGCCGCGACCGCAGCGAGTCCGCTGGGCGCCGGGGTTATGTTTCGATGACGGCATAGGCGCGCACCGGAAACGTACCGAAACGGCACACCTTGACCGGTACGGAGTGAAGCTTGAACCCCGATTCCGGAAGGTTCTCCAGGTTACACATGTGCTCGATGATGGGGATGTCCGCCCCCAGTAGAATCGAATGGACAGGCCGATGTCCGTCGGAGGTATCATCGATATTCAAGGAATCAATGCCCACCAAGGAAACGCCGGCCGCCTTGAGCCACTCAGCTGCCTCCGCCGTGAGAAAGGGATGGCCATCAAAATACTGTTCTGACCCCCAATGCCTGGCCCAACCAGTGTGGACCAACACAGCCTTACCTCGAACCTCAGCTCCCGCAAACACTTCTGGCCCGATGGCTCGTCTGGCTGGATTCGCGCGAAAAACCACTCCATTCACGTGTGCGATAGTTTCGAGAGACAGCTCGGAGAGGTCGTTGCCATCCGCGTACCGATGAAAAGGTGAGTCAATGTAAGTCCCCGTATTGGCCACCATTTCGATCTTCCCAATGTGGAAGGTCGTCCCCTCAGCGTAGTACGGCTTGGAAGCCTCCCTGCTGAGAGAATCGCAGATGATAGGCGCAGGCAGCCCTTTATACGTGATCATCCCGTGCTCTACGTTGTGGCTTAGGTCGACAAACCTGGTCACGGAATTGCACGCCTACCTTTCGAAACATACCGGATTGCGGCTAAGCGGACGATACGAGGCCACCACAGCAAACCTTACAGGACCACCGTGTCCATTTGCCCCCACCCCCGTCGAATCCTGCCAGTTCCAGGTTGCCGTCAACGCCGCGCCTTGTAACTCGCGCCACGGAGTCGCAGTGTCAAGCCTCACCTGCCTACCGGCCTCTTCCACAGCCGGAGTCGGGGAAGACGTTGCTCTGGATTCTGGCGGAGGAATCCGGCGGGTCCGGCTCACGGCTCAATGTCATCAGAGGGTCTGAGCACATCCTGAAAGCATACCGGTTGGTTGAGGCTGACCTGGAGATAACAGCTGAAAGCGCAGGTGACTACATGTTATCGGTTCGATCAGGATGCCGCGAAGGAAACCGTGGGTGAAGAAATCCGTATACTCTAGCATCAGACTTACAGGGTGACAGCGCTTCTGTCCGCCCACACCTCAGAAGAGGAATCCCCAGAGGAGGAACCCCTTGACAGAGTGAGGATCCGCCGTCTAGAATTAACCCCGGGACTGAGCAATATCAAGTCGTCCCTTAAGGATGTTCAGGACCGGGGAGGTAGCTCTGTTGTCTGAGAGCGCAGTCCGGATGGCGACAACCTGCACCCCTGTCCCCTCGACCCCACTCACGATCGAGGGACTGCGCAAGGTCTACCGGCCCGGCACGCCCCGCCAGGTGGTAGCCGTTGACGGTGTCGACCTCACCGTGGGCCAGGGCACTGTGCTCGGGCTGCTAGGGCCCAACGGCGCCGGCAAGACCACCATTATCAAGTGCGCACTGGGGTTGATCCGGCCGACGGCGGGGGCGGTTCGCATCGGGGGTTACGACGTCTGGAGGCAGCCGTCGCAAGCTCGGCAACTGGTGGGGGCAGTGCTCGAGGGAAGCCGCAACGTGTACTGGCGGTTGACCGTGCTGGAGAACCTGCGCTTCTTCGCCTCGCTGCATGGCTTCAGCTGGAGAGACTCCCGGCCCTGGGCGGAGCACCTGCTTGACCGTCTGAGCCTGGGCGAGCGGCGGTCGACGGTCGTCAACGAACTCTCCCGGGGCATGCAGCAGAAGGTGGCCGTGGCCTGCGCCCTCGTTCGCCGCTCCCCGCTCCTGCTGCTGGACGAGCCCACCCTTGGTCTCGACGTGGAGACGGCTCGTCAGTTGGAGCAGGTCCTCACGGCCATCGCCCGCGAGGAGGGCAGCACGGTGATCCTGTCCAGCCACCAGATGGACCTGGTGGAGAGAGTCTGCGACCGGGTGGCGATCATCCGCCAGGGGCGCCTGGTGGTGGACGACACGGTGCGCAATCTGCTCAAGCTCTTTGAGGCACGATCCTATCGCTTTGCGATGGAGACTCCCCTGCAGCCTGAGCAGCGGGAAGCACTGGAGGAAGCGTTCCCGCGGGCCACGGCCGAACAGGACGGAGCCGGCTTTGTCCTCGTGGCTACCGCTGCCCGGGACTTCTACCGATTGATGGACTTCTTGCGGGACCGGGATCTGCGGGTGGCCCGGATCGACCGGCAGGACCCGGACCTGGGGGACATCTTCTTGCGCATCGTAAAGGAGAAGCAGGACAATGACTGAGTCGAGGCGCAGCCGCGCCGCCGTTGTCGGGGGAGTAGCCTGGTTGGTGCTGATCGAGTACCGGCGCTATGTGTTCAACATGGTGTCGGCGGCGATCACCATGACCCTGATGTTCGGCGTCCTCCTGGGGGGCATGCAGGGGCTAGCGGCGGTGGAAGGTATTACCCTGGGCACCAGCCTCGAGAGTGCGGTCGTGGGCCTGCTCGTTTGGACGCTGGCCCTACTCTCTTACCAGTCCTGGTCTTACGGGATCGTCCGGGAGGCACAGACCGGAACCCTGGAGCAGTTGTACCTGACGCCCTGGGGCTTTCATTGGGTTGCCCTCGGGCGGCTGCTGGGAGATCTGATCTTGCCCCTCATGTTCGCCGTCCTGAGCCTCGTTGTTGGCTTCCTCTTCACCCGACGGCCGCTGCACATCGATGTGTTCACCCTGATCCCGATCTGCCTGGCGACCATCCTTCAGGCCTGGGGTATTGGCCTGATACTGGGTGGGCTGGCCCTCATCTTCAAGCGGGTGGAGGCTTCCTTCCAGATCGTCCAGTTCGTCTTCATCGGCCTGATCGGCCTGGCCGGTTTCGGGCGCCTGCCGGCTGTGTTTGCCCTTCCCCTGGTGCTCAGTGCCCGCGTAGCCCAACGTAGTCTGGTCGGCGGCATCTCGCTCTGGCAACAGCCGGAAGCGCCCTGGCTGGCTGCCGTCACCGCGCTCTGGCTCGTAATCGGGGCTCTGGTCTACCGGCGTCTGGAGCGGATAGCCGTCACGCAGGGCAAGCTCGGTCAGTACTGAGGCCGGTCGCTACCGGAGGGAAGACGGATAGTCAAGCCGTGACTCTGGTCTCTACATGGCGGAAAGCCATGTAGAACCAGAGGCCCGACCCCACGTAGAAGAGCATCGACACCACAAAGGGGGCGGCATATAGCCCCCGGGCCAGGAGTTCGCCGCCCGCGGCAGCTCCCACCGCCCAGCCTACGAACCAGGTCATGCCGAACAGGCTGGAGGCAGTAGCCCGTTCCCCTCCGCTCAGGAGCCCCTGGCGGAAGCTGTCCAGGAGCGGCCCGATGGCGAACATGAGCATTCCCCGAACCCAAAAAGTAGCGGTGAACCAGTAGGGGTCGGGAGCCCATCCCATGAGCATGAGGAATACGATCGAGAGACCCCACCCGGCGGTGACCGTGTTGACGGTTCCCCGGCGCTCCGAGAGCAAGGGGGCGAGGATGACGGCCAGCAGCATGAGGATGCTCTGTACACTGAAGATCCACCCGATACTGGCGGGGTCAAGGCCGTACCGCACCCGGTAGATCACGTTGAAGAAGGGGATGAACAGGCCCGCCCCTGTGCCTAACAGCAGATTGGATCCGGCGGAGTGCAGCACCACCGGCCAGTGGACGATCCTCCCGAGCTCGCCCCGGCGGGTACCGTCCTCTGCCGTCGCGTCCCGCAAGCGGAGCCGCCCGCCGGCCGCCAGTAGCAGGACACATGCCCCCAGCAAGAGAGCGTACCGGTAGCCTGCGGCCCCGCCCCCGAGAAGGGAAGGCAAGAAGCCTCCTCCCAGTTGCCCGAAGGTGGCCAACAAGAGGTAGACTACGGACATCAGGGTAAAGGCGTAGGCGCGAACATGGGGCCCGGCGTGTTCGCTGATGAAGGCCGGGACGGCCACCGTTAGCAGCGCGGCGGAGACTCCTCCGATGGCCGCTCCCAGGTAGAGAAACGGTTCGCTGGGAGCCAGGGCGATCGCCACGGTGCCTGCCGCTGAGAGGGCTACTCCCAGCCAGAGAGCCGCCCGCCGGGAATGCCGGTCCACCATCACCCCCAGGGGCAGGGCAGTTCCGGCCATGACCAGGGCACCGATGGACACCAGCAGGCCGACCGTGCGCTCGCCATACCCGGCTCGCAGAACGTACAGGTTGGTGAGGAGATCGGTAATGCCCCAGCCGAAGGCGGCGGCGCCGGTGGTCAGGATCAGCAGCCTGATATCGCGGTTCAGGTCGGAGAACGCCTCCTGATAGCGGCTGAGCACAGTCACATCCTCCGTAAGCCGTGATGGCAGCGCTGGTACACCCGCTAGGACCGCGGGGACTTGCCGTAGCGGCCAATGAGAACCCGGTCGGCCAGTCCCGGAGCCAATCGGGCCACCATGACCAGGAGACGGTCCGAGCGGCGGATGAAGACATCCTGCCGTTCAGCTTCAGCCGCCCGGGCCACCACCTCCGCCACCTGCTCCGGCGAGACCCGGGAGGCCCGGGCGCGGTCGGGGTAGCCATCGCCGAGCGCGTTGCGGCGGAAGTCCGTGTCCACCGAGCCGGGATACACCAGCATGACCCTGACACCGCGCCCGGCCAGTTCCGCCCGCAGGCAGCGGAACAAGGCTATACCGGCGTGCTTGCTGGCCGAGTAGCCTCCCAGAAAGGGAACCGGCAAGATGCCGGCCAGCGAGGAGATGCTGATGACAAGGCCCCCTCCCTGCTGCCTGAGGTAGGGCAGCACCGCCTGCACGCAGTGCAACGGTCCCAGCAAGTTCACGGCGAGGGCCCGGGTAAAGTCAGCCGGGTTCATATCCTGGACCCCGGCTCTCAGCCCGACCCCGGCATTGTTGACGAGGACATCGATCCCGCCCAGGGCCAGGGCAGCCGTCCGCACCATGTCCCGCACCGACCCCTCCTCGGCCACGTCGGTGGGAACGGCTACCGCTTCACCGCCCCTGGTCCGGACCTCGCGGGCCACCGCCTCCAAGTCGGCGCCGGAACGGGCGGCCAGCACCAGCCGGCCCCCCCTTCCCGCCAGGTTCAGGGCCAGGCTACGGCCAATCCCACGGGAGGCGCCGGTGATAACGATCCGCCGGCCGTTCCAGTCCACGATGCTCTCCTCCTCCGGCGACGGTCTACGCCGCCCCCGGCGCCTTTCCCTGCTCGGCCTAGAGCTCGATCCGCCTCCAGCGCCCGCGGGCGAACAGCCAAGCCATGATGGCGGCCCGGGTGGCCGAGTCGACGACTATCGCCAGCCAGGCTCCTGGTGCGCCCCAACCCAGCCCGGACATGAACAAATAGGTGAGGCTCAACCGAACGCCCCACATGCTCAAGGCCGTGGCTGCCATTACCGAGGCGGTGTCTCCGGCCCCCCGCAAGCCCCCCGAGAGGGCGAAAGCCACGGCCACGAACGGCTGCGCCACCCCCATCAGCCGCAACAGGGTGGTCGCGAGGGGCCTGAGCTCGGACCCTGGCGCGTACAGGGCCAGCCAGAGGCCGGGGGCCAACACGAACAGCAAGCCCATGAAACCCATGAAGAACAAGGCCAGGCGCACGCATTCCCAGCCAGCCCGCTCGGCAGCGTCCGGCCGGCCATGTCCGAGGAACTGGCCCACCAGGGTAGCCGCGCTGACGGCCACCCCAATGGCCGGCATGTATGAGAGCTCCTCTATGTTCTGGGAAAGGGTCGCCGCGGCCAAGGCCACGGTGCCTTGGCCGGCCACCATCCTGAGGTGGAAGAGCATGGCCAAGCTCATCAGCACCCGCTCCAGGGTAGCGGGGCCACCGATCCGGATCACCCGCAGGAAGACGTCTGGCTCGAAGCGGAGCAGGCGGGGCGGCGGGAGGATTACCAGGCGACGGCCAAGGAGCAGGCCCAGAAGAACAAGGGCCGCCACGACGCGGGCCACGCTGGTGGCTATGCCTGCGCCTTGCACTCCCAGGGCAGGGAACCCGAAGTGGCCAAAGATGAGGGTGTAGTTGAGGAGCACGTTCAGGAAGTTGGCCAGCAGGTTCACCCGCATGGAGGTCATGGTGTCGCCCGCCCCCCGGAGGGCGGCGGTGATCACGATCGACGTATACATGAAGGCCATACCCCAGGCCAACGGACGGAGGTAGGCGACGCCGAGCGGCAGCACGTCGGGGGCCGCTCCCATGAAAGCCTGTATCCGCGGAGCGAGCGCGTAGAAGAGAGCGGCGAGGCCCGAGGCCAGGATCGCCGTGGCCATAAGGGCCTGATGGGCGATCCGGTTGGCGAACCCGGGGTCCTTGCGGCCCATCGACCGCGCGACCAGAGCCGTGGTACCCGCGCCAAGGCCCAGGAAGATGGAGAGGGCAAAGAACATGGGGCGGAAGGACAGGCCCACGGCGGCGATGGCGTTGTGACCCAGGCGGGCGACCATCATCATGTCGACAACCTGGGTCAAGGTGCCGAGCAACATCTCCGCCGCCACCGGCCAAGCCAACTGGAGAATGGTCCGCCGCAGCCGGCCGGTATCGGGCGCCAACTCCTCCAGGGGCAGCCGGCCCCGGACGGCCGGTTCGGAAGCCTGCCGGAGCAGGCCGGATCTATCGGTCATGCTCTCCCTTATTCCCCTGGCGAGGAGCAGTCCCCTTCTGGCCGCAGGGCGGGCAGTCAGGAGGACTGCCG
The DNA here is from genome assembly GCA_031082145.1 of bacterium. Classification (GTDB taxonomy): domain Bacteria; phylum Bacillota; class Sulfobacillia; order UBA995; family UBA995; genus Ess09-15. The sequence continues at coordinate 244,434 of JAVHLP010000001.1, forward strand.
GATGGCCTCCACCGCCTCCGGGTTCTCCAGGGCGGAGGTATCCCCCAACTCCCGCTCGCCAAGGTAGACGCGTTTCACCAGCCTCCTGAGGATCTTGGCGTTGCGCGTACGGGGCAGTTGGGTGACGAAGCGGATCGCCTCCGGCCGGAGAGCCCGGCCCATCTGGCTAACCACCAGGTCCACCAGGCTCTGCCGCAGGTCCTCGCCGGGCTGGTGGCCCGGACGCAGCGCGACAAACCCGACGATGGACTGGCCCTTGACCTCATGCGGGATCCCAATGGCGGCCGCCTCGCCGACAGCCGGGTGGCTGACAAGCACAGACTCCACCTCCGCCGGTCCGACCCGCTTCCCGGCGACCATGATGGTATCGTCGGACCGGCCCTGGATGAACCAGAAGCCGTCCTCGTCGATCAGAGCCCAGTCTCCGTGCACCCAGACACCGGGCCACCGGTTCCAGTAGGTCTCCCGGTAGCGCTCGGGGTCCCGCCAGAACCCCCGGGTCATGCCCGGCCAGGGTTTCCGCACCACCAGCTCGCCGACCCGGCCGCGGACGGGTCGACCTTCCTCGTCGACGACGTCGGCAGCCATCCCCAGCACAGGCCCTGCGAAGGAGCACGGCTTGATGGGGGCGACAGTGTAACAACCTACAATGCCGCCGGACACCTCGGTGCCCCCCGAGTAGTTGATGATGGGGCAGCGTCCGCCGCCGATGTGGAGAAACGCCCAGAGCCAGGGGTCGGGATTCCAGGGCTCACCCGTCGACCCCAGGACACGCAGGCTCGACAGATCGCGGGACCTCACCGGTCCCTCACCGTGAGCCATTATGGCCCGGACGAAGGTGGGAGAGATCCCCAGGGTCGTCACCCGGTGCCGCTCAACCAGCGCCCACAGACGATCAACATTGGGGTAGTCGGGGCTGCCGTCGTAGATCAGGAAGGTGCTACCCAGGGTGAGCGCCCCGAAGATCTCCCAGGGGCCCATCATCCAGCCCAGGTCGGTTAGCCAGAACATCACGTCGGAGGACCTGAGGTCGAAGCAGTAAGCCATGTCCAGCGTGGACTTGAGTGGAAACCCCGCGTGAACGTGCAGCGCCCCCTTGGGGCGGCCGGTCGTCCCCGAGGTGTAGATGATCATGAACGGGTCGTCGGCCTCCATGACCGCCGTGGGCACCCGGGGAGCGTGGGTTCGAGTCGCCACGTGCCACCACACATCGCGGTGCGGCCGCCAGTCAATGGGACATCCCGCCCGCCTCACCACCAGTATCCGCTCAACGCTGGGAGCCATATCGGCGGCTTGGTCGGCAATCAGCTTGGTGGGCACGAGCGACCCCCGGCGGAAGAACCCGTCGCTGGTAATCAGTAACCTGGCCTCGCAGTCGTTCAGCCGGGAGGCCACGGCCGGCGCGGCGTAGCCGGAGAAGATCGGGGTGAAGATCGCCCCCAGCTTGGCACAGGCCAGTACGGCGACAACCGTCTCGGGGACCATGGGCATGAAGATACCCACCCGGTCGCCTCGGGAGATCCCCAGGGCCTGCAGTGCCGTCGCGGCCAGCTCAACCTCCTCGCCGAGTTCGCGGTAAGTGAGTCGCCGGATCGCCCCCTCCTCGCCTTCCCAGATGACTGCCACCTGGTTCCGGCGCGGAGTCTTCAGGTGCCGGTCGAGACAATTGTGGACCAGGTTCAGCTGCCCGCCAGCGAACCAACGGGCGTCGGCCACGCCGCCGGAGAGATCCAAGATGTCCCGGTAAGCCTGGTACCACTCCACCCCCAGGTCGCGGAAAGCCTCGTCGTGGAAACCCTCCACGTCTTCCATCGACCAGGCCAGGAGCTCCTCGAAGGAGGCAAAGCCCTTGCGGTCCATCAGCCGCTGGGCATGGCTAGCCTCCCGGTAAGCGGGTGTAGGTTCCCAGGCTACCAGGGCACTCCTCTCGGGCTCGGGCACGACCATCACCTCGCCACCGGAGTTTCGCCGGGCTTCCCGCCTCTCCCTGCCGGTGTCGGAACATTCCCTGACCTCGTTGGTTAGGCGAGCAGGGCAAACACCTCCTCGAGGCCGGCGATCCCCGTCTGTCCCCCTCGATCGAGAAGGACCGCCCTTAACCCACAGGCCCGCGCCCCCTCGACGTCCCACACCGGATGGTCGCCCACGAAGAGAACCTCACCTGCCGCGGCGCCGGTGACCCTCAGCAGATGCTGGAAGATGCGGGACGAGGGCTTACGCCAGCCGATGTCGCGGCAGAACACCGTCACGTCCAGGTACCGGTCCAGACCGTGGCGACCCAGGTCCTGGCGCCATGGACCGGCGGGAGTGCCCCAGGGGGTATTGGACACCAGGGCGGTGCGGACGCCCCTCTCCCGGAGCCGCCGCAGTACGGGGAGGGCATCCGTGTACGCCTGGCCCCCATCAAGGAGAGGCACCACAAACTCGATTGCCATCAAGCTGAGCAGGTAGAGTTCCTGGACGCCGAAGATCCGGCCCAACCTCTCCTCCACCGGCCGGACGCGGTTGTCTTCGGCCTCGTAGTTCTCCGCTGCGATCCGCCGCCCGAGTTCCACCGCATCGGGCACGGCAAAGCTCCGAGCAGCGAGTAGCCGGCCAGCCCGGCCGACGGCTTCGGCCAGAAGACCGCCGAACTCCTCAGAGGTGAAGTACCGGACCAGGGTGTTCCCGAGGTCGAAACCCACCCAGCCAATAGGGAGAGTCATCTTCTCCTCCCGGTCAGAGGCTCAGCCCCAGGGCGGCAACGGTGTTCGCCAGGACCGGGCCGGCCTCGGCGTTGATGACCAGGGTCGCGGCACCATCGAGCGGCGTGGGCTCGCGGTTCAGGATGGCCAACCGGGATCCTGAGGCTACCGCGAGCCCGGGAAGAGCGGCCGCGGGGTACACCGCAAGGGAGGACCCGATGACGAGCATGAGAGCCGACTCGCGGGCCATGCTCTCGGCTTGGGTGAAGGGTTCCCGAGGAACCGCCTCGCCGAAGAGGACTACATCCGGCCGCATCAGGCCGCCGCAGATGGAGCAGCGAGGGAGTTCGTCCTCAGTCGTCGCCTCCCGGTCCAGGACACCGATCGGCGCTTCGCGGCGGCAGTGCATGCACACGGCACGGGCCAGGCTGCCGTGGAGTTCCACCACTCGCCGGGATCCTGCCGCCTGGTGCAGCCCGTCCACGTTCTGGGTGATGACCCCCAAGAGCCGCCCCACCTTCTCGAGCATTGCCAACGCACGATGAACCTGGTTGGGCCGGGCGCCGCCCAGGCCCCTCAGTCGCTCCCGGTAGAAGCGATGGAATCCGACCGGGTCTGCTCGTAGTGCGTGGATACTGGCGGCCTTGATGGGGTCCACCTGCTGCCAGAGACCACCCGGGGACCGGAAGTCGGGTAAGCCCGAGCCGGTGCTCGCGCCGGCGCCGGTGAACGCCACCGCAGCGCCCCGTGCTTCTCGTAGGAGTTGAGCCAGGCGCTCCGGGCCCGCGATGCCCACCCTGTCAGCCGTCCCCCCGGTACACATAGGTGCGGACCTTCTCCAACTCGCGCAGGACCCGTTGCCTGCCCTGAGCCGACAGCGACCAGTTGTCCGCCGTGAGGTCAGTCCGGCGGTCGGGGCAGCAGCGGGCCGCGACGTCGGCGAAGTGCCGCTTGAAGACCTGGCTGGCCCGACGCATATGGTAGGGGGCCGAGACCAGGAGGGCCGAGCTCAACCCCTCCAGCCAGCCCGCTTCCGCCAGGGCCGCCCGTCCCAGCAGGACGTTCTCCAGAGTATTGGCGGAACTTGTCTCGGCGAGGATGGCGGTCTCCGGTATCTCGCGTGCGAGCAGAACGTCTTTCAGGGCCTCAGCCTCGGTACAGCCGGCACCCAGCCGACCGCCGCCGGTCACGAGGATCCGGGGAGCGAACCCTTGGCGGTACAACTCGGCCGCCCGTTCGGCACGTTCCGGGTTGCTCCCCCCGAAGACGAAGATGAGATCGGCCCGGGCCGGATCGTCGCGGAGAAAGAGGTGCTGCGTGACCTCGGGCAGTGACATTCCCTCATACAAGCGGCTCAAGTCGGTCGCTCCTTCCCCCTGGGGCGCCCACTTCGCCGCCCGTTCCGGCCGTCCTGCCGGACGGCTCCGATCAGACTATTGACGGGATGAGCGGAACGTCTTATATTCGGATTAAAGATGTCTTCGGGGCAGGGTGAGGAGGACAGTCCTCCAATTCCCTACCGGCGGTGATGCCCCCCCGGGGGGACGAGCCCGTCAGCCCCAGCGGTTGATCCGGTGAGAATCCGGAGCCGACGGTACAGTCCGATTGGGAGGAGACCCCGGCCGCTTGGGCCGCCACCGGGCACTGTCCGGGAGTCCTCTGTCTTCAGCCCACGCCCCTGTCTCGCGGACCACAGGAGGTCTTGGTCATGAGCCCGTCCCCGCTGCGCATCCTGACGCTATCCGGCCTGTTGACGGCCATGGTCACCGTCGCCACGCTCGCCATCCGTTTTCCGGTTGCGGCTACCCAGGGCTACATCAACTTCGGTGACACCCTGATCTTCGTCACCGCGCTCCTGATGGGCCCGCGCTTCGGCTTGCTGGCCGGTGGCGTGGGGTCGGCCCTTGCCGATACGCTGGGCGGATACGCCCAGTGGGCACCCGCAACCCTGGTTATCAAGGGTCTCGAGGGCTACATCGTGGGTGCCATCGGCTACCGCGTCTTCCAGGCCCGGAGACGGGTGACCCCCACCGTGGTGGGGGCGGCCTTGGTGGGCGGTCTTTGGATGGTCACCGGCTACTTCCTTGCCGGCCAGCTCTTCTACCGGGTCGCGGCCGTAGCCGAGGTGCCCGGCAACATCCTGCAGGCTGTGGTCAGCGCTGCCGTGGCTATGCCGCTGCTGCACGCCTTGCGCCGGGTCAAGCTCTTAGGTTGAGGCGGTCACGGCGTGAACCGCCAGAGGATTGGCCGATGGCCAGCGCCACCGCCTCCGGGTACTTGAGCCCCAATCCGGTGTTCAAGAGGACGGTCCGATCGCTGGGCCGGATCGCCCCTGTCTCCAGCAGCCGGGGAAGCGCGGCCACGGCCGCCGCCCCCTCCGGGCAGATCCATAGCCCTTCCAGCCGTGCTAGCTTGAGCATGGCAGCCAGGATGGCGTCGTCATCCACCGCCATCGCCCCGCCGCCGGTTCGCCGGATGGCCTCCAGGGCCAGGGTATCGCCCAGGACCCGCGGCACCCGCAGGCCGGCCGCGATGGTGGCCGCGCCCGGCCATTCGCCGGCGGTCGCGGCACCATCGTGGAAGGCCTTCACCAGAGGAGCACACCCGACGGCCTGCACTGCGATCAACCGGGGACTCCTGTCCGTCAGGCCCATCCCGGCCAACTCACGATAGGCCTTGTCAATACCGATGAGCCCCACGCCACCGCCACAAGGGTAGACGACGGCGTCAAGCTCATCACCGAAGTGCTCAAACAGCTCGTACCCCATCGTCTTCTTACCCTCCAGGCGATAGGGCTCCTTTAGGGTGGCCGCTTCGAACCAGCCGCCGGAGCCGGCCTGCTCCGCGGCCACCCGGCCGGCGTCGGAGAGCAGTCCTCGGACCAGCTCGATCTCGGCCCCATATAGCCGGCACTCCTGAATCACCGTCGCCGGGGCATCCTCGGGCATCACCACGCGTAGCCGAATCCCCGCCCGGGCGCAGTAGGCGGCCCAGGCGCCGCCCGCGTTGCCCGCCGACGGCATGATGACCCGCTTGATACCGAGTTCGAGGGCGCGGGAGACCGCCACCGCAGCCCCCCGGGCCTTGAAGGTGCCGGTGGGATTGGCACCCTCGTCCTTCAGGTAGAGCGCCTCCAGGCCGAGGTCCTGCCCCAGCCGCGACAGCGACAGGACCGGCGTGTCCCCTTCGCCCAGTTCCAGGCGGAAGCGTGGATCTCCGACGGGCAACAGCGCCGAGTGGCGCCAGATCCCCCGCTCTGTTGGACGCGCGAGGAACGCGTCGCGCGCGGCCGCCAAGTCGTACCGGGCTAGCAGAGGACGGCCGCAGTCGCACAGGTTCCGGGGAACGGCGGCCGGGAGGCGACTCCCGCAGGCCAAACACTCCAGGCAGAGAAGTTGACTACTCAAAGCGATCGCTCTCCGGTCCCCTCCCGCTCCAGCCGGCAGGGGCACTCGTAGTAGGCGGCGCCCAGGCCGATGTCGGTCAGCCGGTCCGGCGTCAGCACGTTAGCGCAGCTCGAGCCGACCCGGCCGCCCGCGTAGATGACCAGGGCGTCGGGATGGGATCCGCGGATGAAGCGGGCCTGGCAGGCGAGGTCTCCCCAGGGTGAGATCACCCGCACCCCTTCACCGGGGTCGAGACCTAATCCCCGCCCCCGTTCCTCATCAATCAGCACGGCTGGAGGACCAGACGCGGGCAGATCCAAGGCAGCCTGGACCTCGTCGTAGAACTGGGAGTGGATGCTCTGCCGGTGCCGGGGGGTGATCAGGCGAAACGGATAGGGATCCTCCGGAGGGCCGGAGGGAAGACCGCCGGCAGCGGGGAGCAGTTCCAACTTGCCGCTAGGAGTGGCGAAGCCTCCGTCCTGCCAGGGTACGAGAGGTGCCCCCGGGTGGCGGAGCGACCGGCCCCGGAGACGGCCGGGAGTGAGCCCCCAGACCTCGAGCGGCCGCAAGGCATCGGCGATCCACTCTCGGGCTGGCCGGTCAGACCCGAAGCTTCTCCCCAGACCGAGACGGTCGGCTAAGGCCCCGTAGATGGCGAGATCCGAGCGGCAACCCGGGTCCGCCTCCACTGCGGCTTCGCCGTAAGTGAGGTAACTGTGCCAGGAGCAGAAGTAGATGTCTTCCTCCTCGAAGACGGTGGTGGCCGGCAGGACTAGATCGGCCACCTCAGCGGTGTCGGTAAGGGTGAAGTCAATGACCGCCAGGAAGTCGAGGCCGGCGAGAGCCTCGAGCACCCGGCGGGTGCGGGGAAGCTGGGAGGCCGGGTTGGAGCGGGCGACAACCAGCGCCCGCACCGGGGGATCATCCAGTTCCAAGAGCTGCCTGGCCAGGGTGACCCGGGGGACCTGCCGGTGGGCGGGAGCCTCGCCGCTCAGGTCGGCGAAGCAGGAAGCGACATAGGTAGTGGCGTAGCTGGCGCCTCCCCCGGGTATTCCGATGTTCCCGGTGATGGCCGCCAGGGCGTCAACGGCGCGCACCGCCGCACCTCCGGTCGCATACCTCTGCAGCCCATAGCCGAGAAGGATGGCCGCCGGCCGGCTGCCCGCGTACTCACGCGCCAGATCACGGGCGAGCCCCGCCTTGACTCCGGTTTGCTCTTCGACCCGCTCGGGCGGGAACTGCCGGCACAGACGCCGGTAATCCTCGAAACCGCGCACCCGGGAGCCCAGAAACTCCTCGTCGGCCAAACCTTCCTCGATGATGGTGTGGCCCAAGCTCAAGGCCAGGATAAGGTCGGAACCGGGGCGGACGGCGAGGTGCAGATCGGCATCGCGGGCCGTCGCCGTGGACACCGGATCCACTACCACCAAGCGGGCCCCGTTGTCGCGGGCCACCTTCAGAAATGGCCTCAGGTGCGTGTTGGTGTCCAGTGGGTTGCGGCCCCAGATCAGGATGAACCGGGCGTTGGCGTGGTCAACGGGGTCATGGGCCAGGTTGGCCCCAAAGTCGGCTTGTTGGGCAGCCAGGCCGGCCGACCAACACAGGCTCCCGGCAGGCACTGTGATCGGCCCGAACTGATTCCAGAAGCGTTGATCTAGCCTCTTGAGGAGGCCCATGGACCCGGAGTCCCAGTAGCTCATGATCGACAGCGTACCGTGCCGCCGTCGACTCCGATCCACCGCTTCCGCCAGTTCATCCAGGGCAGACTCCCAGCTCGCCTCCTGCCACCCACCGGGCGTCCGCCGGAGGGGAAACCGCAGGCGCCGGGCGGAGTGATGTCGTTCCACCTGGTACTGTGCCTTGGGACAGACGAAACCGCGGGTGATCTCGTGGTCGGGATCGCCTCGTACCGCCAGGACCTGCCGGCCCCTGGCTTCGACTAGCCACCCGCAACCATCCCAGCAGTTAAGCGGGCAGGCTGTCCGGACCATTCGCGTCATGCTGGCACAGTTCGGCACGAGGGGACGCCATCCTGCTTACCGGGTGATGGCATCGAGCCCATCCTCGCCGGCTCCCGCCCGCACTTCAACGACAACCCGGTTGGGCACACAGACCAGGCTGCCCCGGGTCGACAGCCAGTGTGAGTGCCAGCTGTGGTCCGGGCAGTCGGAACTGGCGATGCGAACACGGCCGCCGGCGATCTCCACCACTGCGGGCCCACGGCTTCCCGTCACGTTGATCGTGCGGTCCTGGTCCAGCGGGAAGATGCCGAGCATATCACCTTCGACCGCAACGACGACCTCGGCCACACCGGTCAGGCCCGAGTTGAGAGCGAGCCACAACACCAGTGTGAGCAAACTCAGCACGGCCAGCAAGAGGCAATCACCTCGGGTCAGGCGCAACCCGGACACCTCCCAACCCGGTCCACACGGCTCTCGAGCACACGGTTGCCGCCGTTGCCCCGGTTAAGAGCCCGGCGGCAACACCGAAGATGACCAGGTACGGGAGGTAAGCGAGTACGGCCGCCCGCCCGATGAGCAACCCGGCCACAGCCAGTTGGGCAAGGTTATGCACAACGCCACCGGCCAGGCTGACCCCCAGCAAGCTGCGAGAGCCGCGCCCGTTCCGCCACAACAGGACCATGACGATGGCACTGGCCAGCGCTCCCGAGAGGCTCAGGAGGTACCGTACTGACAAGAAAGTGCCTCCCAGCAAGCTTCCCAGCGTGGTCCGCAACCCGGCAAGCAGAACGGCATCGGCAGGGCCAAGTGACGCCATCGCCACCAAAGTGGCCACATTGGCCAGACCCGGCTTGGCCCCAGGCACCAGGCCGCCCACCGGCAGCAAGTCTTCAAAGGCATGTAATGCCAGCCCCACCGCGGTCAGGAGCGCCAAACGGGCCAGGCGGCGAGAACGGCTGCCGTCGTGAGTTGTGATGAGCATGGCCGGACCTCCCGCCCGCTCCGCTGAACTCCGATGCCATGATAACACAAGCCAGACCAGTTCTCATTGGGAACGAGAGGACGATCACGGCCGTGCTGCCGCCGACGCCGGCTGGGGCCTATCCGGTGGCCAGTTGAACAGAGAAGCAGTGCGTTGATGGACCTCTAGTTCTCGCCGCTGCCCGATCCCGCGATCGCGCTCCGATATACCTCCAGCACCGTCGCCGCGTGCTCAGCGGAGACAAACGCAGCCTCGACTCTGGCTCTCGCATTTCGCCCGAGCTCGACCCGACTCTCGGGGTCGCCGTAGAGGCGTATGATCGCCCCGGCCAGCTCCTCGGGATCGCCGGGCGGCACCAGCACCCCATCCTGGCCAGGCCGGATCAACTCCGCCAGGCCCCCAAGGCCTGAAGCCACGACCGGCCGCTCGCAGGCCATGGCCTCGAGGGCAGAGATCGACGTTGCCTCGGCCACTCCATCCACTTCCACCGATGGGATGACCACCACGTCTGCAGCACAGTATAATCCGGGCATCTGCCGGTGGTTGACTGCTCCCAGGAAGCTCACGCGACCACTCAGGCCAATACCGGCGACGAGGCGCTCAAGGTCCTCGCGTTCTTGACCTGCACCGGCAATGACCAGATGACTCCCGGGGATCGCCGTGGCCACCCCCGCCATGGCTCGTACCGCAATGTCCACTCCGTTCTTCCTGACCAGCCGCCGGGGGCACAGGATCACGAACTCCTCGCCCACACCCAGTTCAGCCCTTTGCGCTGCTCCTAAGTCCTTCCTGAATCGGTACTCCTTGAGGTTAACCGTGTTCGGTAGGATGGTTATGGGAGGCGGCTGCGGGCACAGTGCTCGCACGTGCTGGCCAAGGCGTTCGTCAACGCAGATGATGGCTGACGGGTTGCCGTAAGCCATCTTCTCTTCACGCAGGAACAAGGCAGCACTCAAACTCCCGCGGGCCAACCGGGAGTCAGCCACGGCTTCATGCACCAGGTAACCGTGCACCGTCAGCAGCAAGGGGTAGCCCCTTCGGCGACACCACCAATGAACCGCGAGAGCGGCGGACACGTCGTGGGCATTGATGACAGCCTTTGCCCCAAGGATGAGCAGAGCGAAGCGGACAAAGAGAACGCCACGGGCAAGCCAGCACACGAGGACGAAAACCGGAGGCCAGCGGGTGAGGCGCGTCAGCAGGGTAACTGCTCCCGGTGGGGCTATCGTGAACCGCCGGCGAAGCCCCAGTGGCGTGAGGACAACTGTCTCATGGCCAGCCGAGCGGAGTCCCTCGACGAGACAATCAATGTGACTTGATACCCCGCCGGTGACGGGCATAGCACTCGAAACGTGGACTATGCGAATGCCGTTTCACCCGCCCCGCTTCCTGTCTCCTGGCGAGCTCATCCACAGCATGATCCGGCTGTCGAGTGTTCCGCAGGTATTCGTCACATATAGGTTTCTCCACCTAGCTGAGGGTTCCTTCCCCGACGGCAACAGACGGGTTCCCCGCCCTGCACGATCGCCGGCGGCGCGGTTACCCTATTCCGTGGTGAGGGTCCACCCAGAGGCTATGGTGCGACGCACCACCTCCACGTGCTCGCGCTCGTGTTCGACAAAGCGCCGCAGCATCTTGCGGGCGGTCCAGTCCTCTGCCGGCTTCCGGGCGGGGAAGACACCCGACCTTAAGGAGCCCGGGAGATCGAGGAGGGCCTCCACCGATCGCTCCATGACCCAGGCCAGGCTGGCGAAGGTGTCTTCGGGCCAGGGCATCGGCAGGGCGGCTTCTGCCCCTTTCATTCCCAGGACACGGGACAGGTAGAAACCATGGCAGTTGCGGACGTGAATCAGGTTTTGGCGTACCGTCCGCTTGTTCCGCTTTGGCTTGCGATCAAGGTCCTCGGGACCAAGCCCGGCAACGGCTTCCAGGAGGTCCCGCCGGGCGTAACCCAATCGCCGCACGGTGGTGGCGATGTCGTCATCGGTGGCGGGTCCCCGGTCGGGCTCGAAGAATCCGACGGCGGCCCCGGACTGGCCCAATCCAGGAACCTCCTGAGTCTCCTCAACTTGCACGGCAACGGACGCCGGAGGGCTGACACCGGGTTCCCCGTGCTTCCGGAGCCAGGCGAAAAACTCCTTGATGGCCACAGGCGCGTTGGCCAGGACCTCTTCTCGAGTGGCACCTAGCCAGATGCAGCCCGTCTGGTCCAAGACGTGACCCATCCACGGCCCGTCCGGCGCGCCGTCCAGGTACACCCGGCACAGCATGTCGGCCCCCCCCTAGTCCTGATAGAGCATAACCCCGTAGGTGCCCGGGCCCACGTTGGCGGCGATGGCAGGCCCGGTCTCGGTGATGATGACCTCCTCTATGTCGAAGAGCCGCTCCAACTCCTCCTTCAACCGCTGAGCCTGGGCGGCGGCATCGGCGTGGACGATGCCGAGGACCACTCGTTTGCCGAGCTCGATGTTCTCACGCACCATGTCCACCAAGCGGCCCAGGGCCCTGGCAGCACCCACCGCCTTCTCGAGGGGAGCGATGAGGCCGTCATCCAGGGTGAGGATGGGCTTGACCTTCAGCATGGTACCCAGCCAGGCCTGGGCCTTGCCGATACGTCCGTTGCGGGCAAGGTATTCCAGGGTATCCACCACTATCAGGGTCTTCACACTAGAGGCTACCCGGGTCACGGCGCTCATGACCTCTTGCTTGCTCCTGCCCAGCATTGCCTCACGGGCCGCCCGCAAGGCCACCCAGCCCTGCCCCATGGAGGCCAGCCGGGTGTCCACGACCTCGATATCCCGATCCTCCAGCATCGACCTCGCGATCACGGCTGACTGGTAGGTGCCGCTGAGGCGCGAGGAAGGGTGCACGGAGACGACCGAACTGCCGTCCGCCGTGGCTTCCTGATAGGCCTGGAGGAAGTCTCCCGGGGCCGGCTGGGAAGTTTTCGGAGGCGTCTTGGCCAGCGGCAGCCTCCTCATGAACTCCCGAATGCTCATCTCAACCCGGTCCCGGTACTGCTCGAGCCCGAAGTGGACCATGACGGGGATCACGGTGATACCGTGCTCTTCGGCCACCCGCTGGGGAAGGTCGGAAACACTATCGGTGATCACCTTGACCCTGCTAAGCTGCCCTCTTGCCAACCGCTGCCCCTCCCTCCAGGTCTTAACATCAGCTGTTAATTCCACGCCTCGGGGTGAATACCTTGGCAGAAGAAGAGACATGCGGTGATAATTTCCGCGCCTGCCCCAGGGCCCGGAACAAGAGCTGTCGACTCTCCCAGCCGGTCCAGGCACATAATGTCCGATTCCTTGGCGGCAGGCAGGCACCGCCGGTGGGCGCGGTCGACAGCCTTCTCCACCTCCGGCTGCCGCAGGCGGCGTTCTAGCTCATCGGCCCACACTGCCCAGGTACCAGGAGAGGATGGCTCTCCCCCAGAACATGGCAGTGACTGCCCCGAGCACGAGGAAAGGGCCGAAGGGAATCGGTTCGCGCCGGCCCTTCCTGCGGGAGAGCAAGAGCGCCAGCCCCACGCCGCCGCCGGCGAGAAACGCCACCGCCAAGGCCACGGCGATCGCCGGCCAGCCCAGGAACAGGCCCATCACGCCCCCAAGTTTCACGTCGCCCAAGCCCATGCCGCCCCGGCTGGCCAGGGACAGGAAGAGGAGCAGACCCCCGCCGGCCGCCATGCCGCCCAGCCCGGGGAGGAATCGTTCCGGCCGCAAGGCCAGCAGGGCGAGCCCCATGGCGAACCCGGCCAGGGTCAGGCGGTTAGGGATGATCCCCGCCTCCAGGTCGGTGAAGAGGGCCACGACCAGAACCGACAGCAAGGCCATGCCCCCGAGCGCCTGCAGGCCGAGACCCCAGGCGGCGACAACAGAGGCATAGCCCGTTGCGGTTAGCAGTTCCACCAGGGGATAGCGGGGCGCGATGGCGGCCCGGCAGTGCCGGCACCGCCCCTTCAGCCACAGGTAAGACACTACCGGGAGCAGTTCGGCGGGTCCGAGCCTACTCTCGCAGGCCGGGCAGCGGGAGGCCGGGAATAGCAGGCTCTCCCGTCGGGGCAAGCGATGGATGCATACGTTAAGGAAACTGCCCACGCAGAGGCCCAGCACTCCCGCGGCAACGACCCCGGGCGTCACCGGCCGTCTCCCCGGCGCCGCGGCTCGAGCGGCAGTACCCCGGCATCCTGCAACCGCTTGAGCACCGCCCGCTCCAGCCGGCGCATAACGGTTGTCCACCCGAGTTCGTGCTCGCTGAGAGGGGCCACCAGGATCGTGTGGCACCCCTGAAGCCGGCCGCCGAGTACGTCCGTGAAGAGCTGGTCGCCGATGACGGCCGTCCGGCCGGGCGAGGTTCCCATGATCGCCATGGCCAGCCGGAAGGCTCTACCCGCCGGCTTGAGAGCCTTGGCCGTGCCACCGATCCCCAGCAGCCGGGTGAAGAGGCGAACCCGGGGACCATGGTCATTGGAGACGATGTGGCATTTGAGACCTCTCCCGAGCGCCTCATCAATCCACGCCGCCAGTTCCCTGGCCGGCTCGCCGGTCCTCCAGGGAGCCAGGGTGTTGTCGAGGTCCAGGATAAGCCCCTGGATCCCGCGGGCGGCCAGCCCGGCAGTGTCCACGTCCAACAGGGATGCGTAGAACTCGTGAGGAGCGAGATGCATCAGCCAGCGCGGAACCGGCCGGTTGTCCTGCCGTCGCCCCAAGACATCGGTCCTCCCCTCGGTGCCTCCCCCATTATAGCATAGATAGCGGCCACTGCAGGAACCGGGCGGTGCGGCGGGGTAAAGCTGGGGCATGACTTCCTTCCGACACCGGCCGGCCCGGGGAGGACCCCGGGGGACCTGCCTCTTCCTTCACGGGGCGGGAGGCTCCTCGCTGGTCTGGCTCCGCCAGCTAAGGAGCCTGCCGCCGGGCTGGGCGGCAGTGGCCCCGGACTTGCCGGGACCCGGAGCACGGCCCGCCACAGTCGAGGAGTACACAGTCTGCTTACAGGAGTTCCTCGCTTGCCGGCCCCTGGCCGGTCCCCGCCTGGTGGCGGTGGGCCACTCCCTTGGCGGCGCAATAGCCCTGACCCTGGCTCTCAACCCGTCCGTGGCGACCGCCGGGCTGGTACTGGTCGGAACGGCCGCCCGCTTCGGCGGCGACCCTAACTTCCTGGGGCGATTCCTGGCCGGAGACCACCGTCTTGCCTTCGGCCCCGGGGCGCCGCCAGCACTGGTGGAGGCAAGTTTCACCCGCTGGCAGCAAGGGGACCTGGAGACGGCCCGAGCGGCCTTCACCGCCGCGGGCCGCTTCGACGCCCGTGCCCGCCTCAGCGCCGTGAGCCAACCCACCCTGGTCATCTGCGGGACCGAGGACCGCTTCACGCCTCCCCCCCTCTCGCAGGAACTCGCCCGGGGCATCGCCGGGGCCCGGCTGGAACTCATACCCGGGGTGGGGCACATGCCCATGTTGGAGCGTCCGGGGGAGTTCAACCGGCTGCTGGGGAGCTTCCTGGAGCGGGTTGCCACGCTACCCCCTGGGCCGTTATGCTAACAGGGGAGGGAGTCCTGTGAACCGCCCGTTCATCGTGGTCCAGGTAGCCGCCTCAGCAGATGGCAGGATAGCCATCGGCCCCAACCTTACCATGTGGGACGAGATGGACGACCCGAGGACTCAGGTCCCGGGAGGTCGGGAATTCTGGGACGAGGTGGCAAGCAAGCTCGATTCGCTCCACCAGCCCCAGGCGGACATGCTGGGCAGCAACTCACTCGTGAGGGAGGGAGAAGAACTCAGCCCTCTGCCTCCCGCGGACGGTGACCCGGATATCCTCTACCAGGACTTCCTGCCGGAGGCAGTCCTCCACCGGCCGGGCGGCCGCGGGTGGCTGGTGGTGGTCGACGGCCGCGGCCGGGTGAGAAGCGGGTACACCGGGGGAGACGACAGGCCGGGGTGGCACATGCTGCACCTGGTAACCCGGAGCGTCGACCTTAGTTACCTGGCCTTCCTCCGCCGCCGGGGCGTTCCCTACCTGGTTTCCGGCGAGCGGCACGTCGATCTTGGCTCCGCCATGGAGAAGATGAAGACCAGGCTCCGGGTGAACTGCCTGGTGACCACCGCCGGCGGCCGGCTGGCCGGCGCATTGCTCAGGGCCGGGCTCGTGGACGAAGTCAACCTCATCCTGCACCCGCGGCTATACGGCGGGTGTAGTACACCGTGCCTGTTTGACTCGCCGGACCTGCGACCGGGGGAGTGGCCTACCCGCCTGGAGCTTATCGCGACTCACGCCGCGGAGAGCGGGTCGGTATGGCTCCGCTACGGAGTGACCCGCGAGGGATGATCCCGCGGGCAGGACTCAGCCGGTCGCCCCCCACTCCCGGCAGAGCTTCGACACCGCCTTCTTCTCAATGCGGGACACGTACGAGCGGGAAATGCCCAGCATCCTCGCTATCTCCCGTTGGGTGCGCTTCATGCCGTTGGTCAGCCCGTATCGGAGCTCGATCACCAGTCGCTCCTTCTTGGTGAGAACCGCCAGCTTCTCGCGCAGCCGTTCGGCGTCCATCCCGGCGCCTACGACCTCCGGCACCGGGTCGTCGTCGGTCCGGAGCACGTCGAGGAAGGTGATCTCGTTTCCCTCCCGGTCGGTGCCGATGGGGTCGTAGAGCGACACCTCGGCGCGGGTGCGCTTGAGAGATCGGAGGTACATCAAGATCTCGTTCTCGATGCAGCGGGCGGCGTAGGTGGCCAGGCGGGTCCCCTTGCCCCGATCGTAGGTCGTTATTCCCTTGATCAGGCCGACTGTACCGATCGAGATGAGGTCCTCCACATCCTGCCCGGTGTTGTCGAACTTCTTGACGATGTGGGCGACCAGGCGCAGGTTACGTTCGACCAGCACTCCTCGCGCCACCTCGTCGCCGCCGGCGAGCCGCTCCAGAAAGTGCGCTTCTTCCTCCTCGGACAAGGGGTGGGGAAAGGTGTTTCCCGTGAGGTAGCCGGACAGCAACCCGAGGGTGGGAGCCCAAGCCAGGAGGTTCGCGAGGATCCCCGGTGCCACGCCGTCTCCCCCTCCGGTGAATGACCCTACAGTATAGGAGGGAGAAAGGCTTCAGCGTGCCTGTCCGGGGGAAGCCAATGCTAGCCAGGTCTGGCAGGAAGCAGTCACGCGGGCGCCGGGACGCAGCCGATCACGCCCGTCAGCGGAACCCCGCCCCATACTTGGCGGCGTTGCGTTCGTGCTCGGCCAGCGTGAAGCTGAAGACATGGGAACCGTCGCCCCGGGAGACGAAGTAGAGGTACTTCACGTCCGCCGGGTAGAGGGCGGCCTGGAGTGAGGCCTGGCCGGGGGCGGCTATGGGACCCGGGGGCAGTCCGGCGTAACGGTAGGTGTTGTAGGGAGAGTCCACCTCGAGATCGGCCAGGGTCAATGGGTCACGGCCGGTTCTGGCCAATGCGTAGATGACGGTCGCGCAGGAATCGAGCTTGATGCTCTTCTTCAGGCGGTTATGAAAGACGGCGGCGATGAGGGGCCGCTCATCAGCGACTTGAGCTTCCCGTTCGATCATCGAGGCCAAGGTCATCACCTGGTGTACTTCCATCCCCAGTTCGCGGGTCCGCTCCACGAACTCCGCCGTGACCAGCGAGTCCATCCGGGCTCGCATGGTGGCCAGGATCTGGAATTCGGTGACCCCCCGGGGAAGCAGGTAAGTGTCGGGGAACAAATAGCCCTCCAGGGGCTCCCGGATCTGAGCGTCAGCCGGCAGCCAAGCCGGCCGCAGGCGGGGGTCATCGAGAAGGGCCAGGAAGCTGTCAAGATCCCCCCATCCCCGCTCGGCGAGGAGGTTCATCGCTTGGCGCACCGTCAATCCTTCGGGGATGGTGACCGGATAATGCACGACGTGGCCACGCAGCAAGTGCGATACGATCTCGTAGGTGCTCATAGCCGGCCCCAGCCGGTACTCCCCGGCCTTTAGCGCCACGTCATCTCCCCTGAATCGCAGCAGCAGCCGGAAGAAGAACTGGTCGCGGATGAGTCCCTCGCGCTCGAGCAGGACCGCAACGTCGCGAGAGGTGGCCCCCGGGGGTATGGTCAGGAGCACTTGGCGGTCGGAACCCGGCTCCAGCGGAGCCAGCATGAGCCATGCTGAGATGCCGGCCAGGGCGGCCGAGGTGATGAGGGCCAGCAGCACTCGCCGCCAGCGCCAACTGCCGGCCCATATCCGCCGCACCCGGCATCGTGTGGACCGGGAAGCCCGAGGATCCTTGGACATGGTAGCCGCCTTGTCAGCCGAGCGAGATCTCAGATGTCGCCCTCTTCTTCGTCGAGCAGGTCCTCCCCTTCCTCGTCCAGGAGTTCGTCCCAGGCGTCAGCCACGCGGTCCCATTCCTCATCGTCCTCTACCTGAATGAGGACGTCCTTGCCGTCGGAGTCGGTCTCCATGCGCAGGATGACGGCTTCCTCGGAGTCCTCGTCCTCCTCCCCGCAGGGTATCAAGACGGCGTACCGGCGCCCGTCGACCTCGAGAACATCCATCAGCTCGAACTCGTGCTCTTCGCCGTCTTCATCGGTGAGGACGATCGTGTCTTCCCGTTCCTCCGCCAAGTCTACCACTCCGATCCTCTCACAGTGTAAACATCTTACTGGCCGATACGCCCGAAGTCAAGGCGCACCAGGCGATCGCCTCCGGTCCAGGTAAGCCTGCAGGATCAGGCAAGCCGCCGCCTGATCCACCAGGCCCTTGCGCCGGGTCCGACCAACGTTGGCCTCCAGCAGGCTGCGAGTTGCGGCGGCCGTAGACAGCCGCTCGTCCCACGTCTCTACCGGCAGACCGGTGATCTGACGCAGTCGTTCGGCAAAGGCTTGAGCGCGGCGGGCCTGATCTCCGGCGGTGCCGTCCATCCGCAGTGGCAGGCCTACGACGATCCGCCCCACCCCGATCTCCCGGGCCAACCGGGCGAGGCGTTGGAGATCGAGGCGTCGCCCCTCACGCTTCAGAACCCCGTACGGCTGGGCCACCCGGCCGGTCTCATCGCTGAGGGCCAGCCCCAGCCTAACGTCTCCCAGGTCGATGGCCAGCACTCTTTCCGACACCTAGACCACCCGGATGCAGAAGTGGGGGCAGGCTGCCCCGCAGTACCCGCACAGGATACATGCCGCCGGATCGGCTACCGGCTTGCCCTCTAACAGTTCCAGAGCTCCCTGCGGGCAGGCCTCCACGCACCGCCCGCAGCCGGCGCAGTCCTCCTCCACCCGCACCCGCCGCGGGATGCTCGCCAGTCGGCATGAGGAGGCGGCCGGGATCTCCTCTCCGGCCAGGATGGCCAGGTTCGCCTCGAGTTCAGCCACGTCCCTCATGCCAACAGCTACCGCGTCCACACCGGGCAGGGCGGCGACATAGGCCAGGGCGGCCGGCGCTTCCTCGCGCAGGAGACCCCCTCCCAGGGCTTTCATGGCGTAGATGCCCTTCCCTTCACCATGGGCAGACTCCACCGCCCGCAGCATGGCCGGGAGGTCACCCCCTCGGATACCCAGCCCGGCCCGGTTGATCAGGGGATGGATGACATCAATCAACGGGTGGGTGGCGGCGGCCTCCACGGCAGCGACCGCATGAGCGGAAACCCCGATGGCCTTCACCCGGCCCTCATCCCGCTGCTCGGCAAGGTATTCCAGCGCCGGCCGGTGCCCTTCCAGGGTGGCTGCCGACTCCTGTTCATGCAGCAGGAAGAGGTCTACCCAACTCACTCCCAACTCCGTGAGTGCCCGGTCCAGGCTGCGGCGCGCACCCTCGCGGGTGTGGGCGTAAGTCTTGGTCGCCAGGACGGGCGGCGTCTGCATCCGGCGTACCAGGGCTGCCAGGTAGGAATAGGTCCCGTAGCTCTCGGCGGTATCGAAGAAATTCACCCCCCGGGCCACGGCCTCCTCCAGGAGACCCTCCCCGGCGGCAAGAGGCAAGTCAGCCTGCAGGGGACCAATGGCGAGGGTTCCGAAACAGAGCCGCGACACCCGCAGTCCAGTCCGGCCCAGGAAGCGGTATTCCATACAGCCTACCTGCGCTCCTGAGCCGACCGGAGCCGCAGCATAGGAGCCAGGATCACCCCGGCCAGGAAACCGCCGACATGCGCCCACCAGGCGACCAACTGGCCCACCTCGCTTACTCCCACCAAGGCTCCGATCCCGTTGACGAGCTGCAGCACCAGCCATACGAGCAGGAAGAAGACGGCCGGCACTTCGGCCAGGTGGAGGAAGAACCCCAGCGGTACCAGGGCCAGGATACGGGCCCGGGGGAAGCTAACCAGGTAAGCCCCCAGCACTCCGGCCACCGCCCCGCTGGCCCCCACCACCGGACGGTCCGAGAGAGGGTTGGCCAGGGCGTGGCCCAGGCTAGCGGCCACGCCGCAGAGCAGGTAGAACGCGAGGTAGCGCCAATGACCCAGCCGGTCCTCCACGTTGTCGCCGAAGACCCAGAGGTACACCATGTTGCCGAGAACGTGCATCCAGCCGCCGTGCAGGAACATCGCGGCCACCAAGGGCACCACCAGCCCCGGCAGAGCCTCGGCGGGAGCCGCCCAGTTGACCCCAACCAGGCTGGCGGGGACAAACCCGTACTGCAGGAGCACCGCCAGTGCCTGACGGGGAGTGAGCATGAGGGTATAGATCCAGACAACCAGGTTCACGGCAATCAAGGTCACGTTGACGATGGGGAAGGTGTGAGAGCGGGTACTGTCCCGCAGCGGGATCACCGGCGTCCTCCCCTCCCGGCCGGGCCAGGACTGCGAGACACCCCAAGCCTATCCTTCCTCAACGTACTTGCGAACAAGCTCCTCCAGCAGTTCGTCTCTTTCCACCTTGCGTACCAGGTTGCGCGCGCTCTGGTGGCTGGTGATGTAGGCCGGGTCGCCCGACAGAAGGTAGCCGACGATCTGGTTGATGGGGTTGTAGCCCTTCTGCTTCAGGGCAGCGTACACTTTGAGGAGGATGTCCCGGGCCTGGCACACCTCGTCCGTTCGGACCTGGTACATCATTGTCTTCTCGTGCTCGCCATCAGTCAACCGCATCGCCCCCGTCAAGCGTGTCCCCCTCTATTCTAACTCTCCTTCCCTCCCCATGCAAAGATCTCCTGCGGGCGTGCTCCCCGGGGCTAATCCAGTATGCCCCTCAGCTGACGGTATCGCCTAGCATCCGCCGGGCCTCGGCCAGGCCGGCGGCAAGGGCCGCTTCCGTATGATCGGGCTGGGAGCCCCCGGCCTGAGCCATGTCCGGCCGCCCGCCACCTCCCCCGCCGACCTCGCGGGCAGCCAGGGCTATCAACCGGCCCGCGTGCACCCCCCGCGCCACCAGGTCGGCGGTCACCGCCGCCACCAACTGGACCCGATCGCGGTCCCGGGCCGCCAGGATCGCCACCCCGGAACCGATCCGCTCTCGCACGATGTCGCTCACCGCCCGCAAGGCTTCCTGCCCTTCAAGGGCCACTACCGCCGCCACCAGCCGGCTGTCGCCCGCCTGGACCGCACTCCCCAGAGCCTTCTCCGCCTCCATTACCGCCAGCCGCCCCTGGGCCTGCTCCAGCCGGCGTTCGCTATCCCGGCAGTGCTCGACGAGTTCACTCACCCGGGCCGGTACGTCATCTACGGCCGTCTTGAGGAATCCGGCCACGCCCGCCAGGCAAGACTCGGTCTTGGCCAGGTAGGATAACAGCCCCCTCCCGGTGACAGCCTCAACCCGGCGCAGGCCGGATCCGATGCCGGACTCGCCGACGATCTTAAACAGACCCACCTCGCCGGTGCGGCGGATGTGAGTGCCTCCGCATAGCTCCCGGCTGATCTCCCCCACACCCACAACCCTGACCCGGTCGGCGTACTTCTCCCCGAACAGGGCGATCGCACCCTCCGCCACTGCCCCCTGGTAGGAGGTTTCCCGGCACTCCACGGGCAGGTTGTGGAGTACCCACTCATTGACCAATCCCTCTACCCGGGCGACTTCATCTGCGGTCATCGGCTCGAAATGCACAAAGTCAAACCGGAGCCGCTCCGGGGCAACCAGTGATCCTGCCTGGGCCACGTGCTCACCCAAGGCCTTTCGCAAGGCCGCATGCAGGAGATGGGTGGCGGTGTGGTTGCGAGCCACGTCCAACCGCCGGGTGGGCTCGGCCGCCGCCTGAACGACGTCTCCCTGGCGGAGAGAGCCGCTGATCACCCGCCCGTGATGGAGCACCGGACCATCCCCCCACCGGTGTACCGCCACGATCTGCACCTCAAGACCGTCACCGGTCAGCGTCCCCGCGTCTCCAACCTGCCCCCCCGCCTCGGCGTAGAAAGGCGTGCGGTCGAGAATCACTTCAACCTCTGCCGGGGCGGCAGCCTCGTCCACCGGCCTGCCCTGTTCCAGCAGAACCAGCACCCGGCATTCCCCCTCCGTCCGTTCGTAGCCCACGAAGACGGTCGGTTCGGCGTCGGCCAGGACTGCCCGCAGTTCAGCCTCAATCTGTAGGTCTTCGTCGGTCCGGGCGGAGCGGCCCCGCTCTCGTTGGCGCTCCATCGCCGCCGCAAAGCCCGCCCGGTCAACCTCCAGGCCGTGCTCCCCAGCGATATCCTCGGCCAGGTCCAGGGGGAAACCAAAGGTGTCGTGGAGGATGAACACCTCATCCCCGGCCAGTTCCCTCCGCCCCTGGCTCCGTGCCGCCTCCACCATCTCCTCCGCCCGCCGGAGCCCGGCCGCCAGAGTACCGGTGAATCTCTCCTCCTCAGCCCGGATGACTCGTCCCACAAAGCCGGCCCTGACGCCCAACTCCGGGTAGGCCTCGCCCATTATCCGCACGACCACCGGAACCAGGCCCTCGAGGAATGGTTCCTCCAGACCCAGCACCCGGCCGAAACGGACCGCCCGCCGGAGGATTCGGCGGACCACATAGCCGCGACCTTCGTTGCCGGGAACTGCCCCGTCACCGATGAGGAAAGTGCAGGTCCGCACGTGATCGGCGATGACCCGGAACGGAAACCCGGCCGGCCCGGGATCGTAGCCCCTGCCGGTGCGCTCTTCCAGGGCGCAGAGCAGGGGCCGGAAGAGGTCAGTCTCGTAGTTCGAGGCGGCCCCCTGCAACACCGAGGCAACCCGCTCCAGACCCATCCCCGTGTCGATGCTAGGCCGGGGTAGCGGGGTCATGGCGCCGTCCTGATCCCGGTCGAACTGCATGAACACCAGGTTCCATATCTCCAGCCAGCGATCGCAATCGCAGACCCCTATGCCACAGTCGGGCCTGCCGCAGCCGGCCTCCGGGCCGCGGTCATACACCATTTCCGAGCACGGACCGCACGGGCCGGTATCCCCCATCGACCAGAAGTTGTCCTTCTCGCCGAGGCGCACGATGCGGCCGGCCGGCACCCCCGCCACCTTCCGCCAGAGTCCGAAGGCCTCTTCGTCGTCCCGGTAGATTGTCGGCCAGACTCGGTCCGGTTCGAGTCCGAGCTTGTCGGTGACGAACTCCCAGGCGAAGCCTATGGCCTGCTCCTTGAAGTAGTCGCCAAAGGAGAAGTTCCCCAGCATCTCAAAGAAGGTATGATGGCGAGCGGTACGGCCAACCTGGTCCAAGTCGTTGTGCTTGCCTCCCGCGCGAACGCACTTCTGGGAAGTCACCGCCCGCCGGTAGGGACGGGCTTCCAGCCCCAGGAATACATCCTTAAACTGGACCATGCCGGCATTGGTGAAGAGCAGGGTCGGGTCACCCTGTGGGACCAGCGACGAACTGGCCACCCTGGCGTGTCCCCTCGCCTCGAAGTAGCTCAGAAACCGCTCCCGGATTTCGTTTCCGGTCGTCATGCAAGACACCTCCAGCGAATCGGAAGCCCTCCGCCCCTTTGGCAGGGGCGAGAGGGCTCTTCTCGCGGTACCACCCCGCTTGCACCCGGGCCTCCCGGCCCGGGCCTTTCCGGATCCGCCGGCGGCGTCTCCGGCTGCGCGCTAACGGGCGCACCCGCCGGCCTCAGCGGCTGGACGGCTCAGGGGCGGCTCCGGGCAGCCTTTCCCGGGGATCTCGCAGCCGGGGATCCCCTCTCTGGAGGGCGCTACCGCCCGGTTCTCCCTTCCTAGCCTCGCTCAACCAGGATTATACCCCGGGGCGGGTTCGTCGGTCAACGCTCATGGCCCCGGAGTGTCGCTCATGGCCCCGGAGGACATCGTCAGGTCCCGTCGAATACCGGCACGGAGCGGCGGGGAATCGGCCGCCCACCGCCGCACCCGGATGGGGTGAATGCCGTGGACCGGCCACTGCTCTCGATCCTCGACCAGGCTTACGATCGCCGTTCCTGGCACGGAACCAGCCTGCGGGGGTCGCTTCGCCGCGTATCCTCACCGCAGGCGGCTTGGCGGCCCGCTCCCGGCCGGCACAACATCGGGGAACTTGTGGTTCACTGCGCGTACTGGAAGTACGCGGTGTGGCGGCGGCTGGCCGGCGGGGCGCGGGGGTCTTTTCCGCTCCAGGGATCCAACTGGTTCGCCCGTGCCGGGGACGCCGGTGAGGATGCGTGGCGAGCTGACGTCGCCCTGCTGGACCGGATGCACGCGATGTTGCGGGAGGCCGCGGCCGGCCTGTCCGAGAGCGAGCTGGGGCGGGTCCCCGAGGGCGGCCGGGTGACGATCTTCAACCTGCTCTCGGGCGTGGCAGCCCATGACCTCTATCATGCGGGTCAGGTCCAGTTGCTCAAGCGGCTATGGAGCGCGGCGCTCCGGCGTGAAGGTCACGGGCTGACGGAGGAGACGCAGTCAATCGGGGACAATCGGAAGGGGTGGTCGGGCTGACGCAGAGGGCTGCGGTCGGGGGATCGGGGCCGGCAAGCGATGGTCAGCGGTTCCTCGCACCGCCGTCGACCAGGACCGGATGGTGGTCGGTCCGGCTGGCGGCCGCATCCGTGAGCCTGTTCCTCATCAACCTCACGGTGTTGATGCGGGTGGACACCCCGACCGGCCCACTGTGGCGGCAGCTGGTGTTGCCCGTGTACGCCGTGGCCATGCTGTCCTGCGGGCTCGGCGCGGGGATCTCCGGCCTGATCGCGGTGAGGCGGCGGCGGGAGCGCTCCTGGCTCGTGTGGCTGGCCATGCTGCCCGGGCTCCTAGTCGTCGCCTTCCTGCTCGGCGAGTTCCTGGTGCCCCACTAGGCGATGGGAGGGGGAGGGCCGATCCCCGCCTCCCATCGCCGGCCCCACCGCGGCCACCCGCGCCTCACCGTCCCCGGCGCCAACGTGGGTCTGCCTGCTATGCCCCTTTGAGCCGGACCCGGAAGCCCATGGCTCCGACGGCTTGCCCTCGCCAGTACTGCTTGATGGCGAGGAGGTGCCCTTCCTCCCGTGGCTTGGACAGGCGCACTGCAGGGGCATCAGGCCAGAGGCACTCGACAACAACGCTGAACCTACCTGCGGCGAGGATGCCGTCGAACCCGTGGTCACCGGGGGGCGCCTCCGGGGGGCGTCTGATGAAAAGCTTGTTCCTCCGCAGGGCTTTCCCCAAAAGAGGCTCGTAGATGCTCTGATCCTTTTCGCGACCCACGAGTTTGAGGCCTCGGGAGAATGCCGCGTCCAAAGTCCTGGCCGGGCCGCAAATCCGGACCTTGAGGCCGGGCGGAACCGCTGAGAGGTCAAGCCGAAGGTCAAAGGGCTCCAGTCGGTCGCCCAAACCCTGGACGGACACGGAGAGAGGCATGGCCGAGTTCGCGACGAGATCGACCACATCCATGTTGCGATAGGCTATGTTGTTTGTGTTCCTGACGTATTCCAGATAGGACGAGACCGAGCTGATCAGGGTGTGATCTGGTGCCGGGTCGGCCGGGCTGGTGACTACCGCGATCATGCAGTAGTGGCCGGGGCCGGGGATCAGGCCGGCCGGGAAGGTGAGCGGACCGGCAATGCGGACCGATCCCGGTGTGATCCCCGTCTCTGCCAGCGAACCGATGAATGTCCACGAAGACGGAGTCCCAAAAGTGGTCGCGGCTGAGAAGTATACCGCTGCCGTGCAGTCTCCGCCGTGACTGCCCCGGTTCTGAAGACGGAGGTAGATGTAGTTATCCTGCCCGTACTCCACGTTCTGCCAGAGTGAGCCATTCGCCATGTTGGAGAAGTCGGCGATGGGGTCGGCCGACAAGGCCTGCCGGTTGATGATGTCGGGGCTAGCCCATAGGTACCCCCCTGGGTAGGGCTCGGCGCCCGTGTCGGCGAGGCTGTCCCTCACGTAGATGTCGGGCCCTATCCCCACCGCATTGAAGGCGTTCTTCACCTGGGTCAGCTTGTTGAGGTCGCCAGGGTAAAGGTCAAGGCAGGCATCCAGCATCGCCTCCCGGAACTGGAGAAAGTCCGCAGTCGGGTTTCCTACCAGGTTGACCGCCATACACTGCCACAGTAGCCGTCCGGCCGCCGGCTGACCGATACCCGCCACCGTGATCCCGCTGATGGCGTGATTCCCGCCCACGGTCAGAAGGTAGAAGAGATGGTTGATGATCCCGCTGTTGATGTGGACCCCGCCGTTGTCGGCGGAGCCGGTATAGCGGTCGTCGTAGTGGCTGGGTCCGTGTCCGTTGCGCGTGGTGTCCATCGCCGTGCTATCGGACGAGTTGTCCCACTGTCCCCCATTGGTGGGGTCGACCATATTCCGCGTTGCTGGAGCAGTGGTCAGCCCGGCGTCGTCCCTGAGCCAGCAGTCCTCTCCCACTAACCAGTCACCGGTGATGAAGGCTGCCATGACGTCGGAGAAAGCCTCGTTCAGGGCACCCGACTCCCCCTGGTACTGAAGAGCGCAGGTGTGCTCCGTCACCCCGTGGGTCCACTCGTGGGCGACAATATCGTCACAGCACAAGGGGGCGTAGTTGACGCCGTCCCCGTCGCCCAGGTACACCCGCTGCATCGCGGGGAACCACATGGCGTTGTTCCAGTTGGTCTTGAAGTGCACGACGGTCTGGGCCTTACTCCCGGTCCCGTCAAAGCTGTTGTGGCCAAGGCTGCCGT
Organism: bacterium; assembly: GCA_031082145.1. Taxonomy (GTDB): domain Bacteria; phylum Bacillota; class Sulfobacillia; order UBA995; family UBA995; genus Ess09-15. The sequence continues at coordinate 270,414 of JAVHLP010000001.1, forward strand.
AGTAGTCCATGGCCAACGCCGTGTAGCGGTGAGCGTCCACCTCGGCTCCCTGGGAGGGGTCTTCCCAGTTGTCGTCGGGATCTGAGGACGGCGAGGTACCGTCAGCGTCATCGGTCTGGATCTCCGGGCCCCCGGCCGGTACCCGGGTCCGATCAAGCAGAAGACAGGTCGGGCCGGCGGGGATCGTGTTGAGGGGGCCCGGACCGGAGTACCGCCCTATGCCCCATCCGGTCTGGATGTCATCGTAGTAGAAGATCAGATCTCCATTCAGGGCGTCGACGTAGACCACCCACTGGGAGTAGCATCCGTGCTGTCCCCTCGTCATGCCTTGCAGGCGCAGCTTCCAGGCCAAATAGGGCTTGTCGCGGTGGGGGTAAACGAGCAGTTCCGGTTCGGCAAGTGGCGGAACCGTCGCCTTCAGTTTCTCCGAAGCGAGCCTCGCCGCCTCCACGGCCCCCAAGGCGAACTGCCCGGGGACAGCCTCAAGCCCCGGAACGAACCGGTTCACCACCGTGTCCAGAACGCCCTCGGCGCTCACGTGCACCCTCAGACTTCCCCCGTGGACGGCTACCCGGCCGTGGCGCTGGTGGAAGACCAGGCTGAACCCACCGCCGGGGTCGGCCACGGGCCCTGATAGCCTGGCCTTGTCAAGGGCCATGATGGCCTTGCCGAAGAGTTCCTCGTTGGCCCGCAGATAGCGTACGATCTCATCCCTCGCCTTCTCTCCCTTGGCGGTGATCTTGGCCAGATCGCCCCGCAGGTGAGCGATAACCCCCCATCTCTCGTCAAAGCGAAAGGTAGCCCGGGGATCCCGCTGGAGAAGACGCCGGAGACTGCCGGGCAGTTCTCTTCCCAAACCAGGACACCACCTTCGCGGTAAGATGGGTCAGGGAGTTCTAGGCCCGACTCGCGAAATCCTCGTTTTTCCATGACTGCCACTAGTAGCCATGCCATTTTGGGTGCACGCGCCTGCCGCGGCAGAGGCCTGAGCACCGCCGGAGCTGGATAGGCCGGCCTCTTAGGGGGCAGGGCCTCCCGCCGCCCGCCGGTAGAGGTACCGCCACAGTACCCCGGCGACTGCCACCACCGGCACTGCCAGCAAGAGCCCGATCGCCCCTCGCAGTCTCGCCCCGGCCAGCACGGCGAAGATAACCAGGATAGGATGGAGGCCGACGGTCCGCCCCACCACCCGAGGCTGGACAACGACCGCCTCCAGCTGCTGCACCGCCGCCAGGGCAGCCACCACCTGCAGTGCCTTCAGGGGTGAGTCGAGAAGGGCGAGTGCCAGGGCAGGGATCGCCCCCAGGACCGGCCCGACATATGGGATGATGTCGGTGACGGCAATGAACAACCCGAGCAGGATGGAGAAGTTGACCCCTAGCAGGGCAAGCGCGACCATCGACAGGAAGCCGGTTATCACTGCCACCAGCAGTTGTCCCCGCACGAACCCGCCCACGCAGGAGTCGATCTCCCGCAGCAGGCAGAGAATCTCCCCTCGAGTCCCGGCAGGGATGAATCCGAGCACCGAGACCTTCAGCCTATCCAGGTCTCGCAAGAGGTAGAACGCAAGGATAGGGGCCAGCACCAAGCTGAACATACCACCGAGCAGAGCGGCTAAGCCACCTACCAGCCTTTCGACCACCCGGAGCAGGGTTGCCTCCAGGTCGTTCACGGCCTGGTCCACGACTTGGCGCACTGCGTCCGGTAAGGGCGTCCTCGTGTAGCCAGCCTGCAACTCAGCCGCCCATTCCTGGACTTGCAGCATGTAGTGGGGGATGTCGTCGGCCAGGCGGTTTACCTGGATGACGAAGCTGGGAACCAGGAAATGGACGATGGCGACGGCGATCAGGGTCAAGGCGGAGTAGACTGCAACCAAAGCGCCCAGGCGCGACAACCCCCGCCGGACAAGCTGGCGAATGAGGGGGTCCAGGAGATACGTCAGGGCGAGGGCGATGGCAAAGGGAGGTAGGATGGCCCGGACGGCGTACACCAGAGCGAAGACGACCCCCGCCAGGGCGATCAGCAACAACTGGCGGGGGGTTGGCGCTCTCACCCGGCTAGACCTCTAGCGGGGACCTTGCGCCCCTCAGGGGGTGACCTGGTCTATGACCTGGTCGACCTCCTGCTGGGCTCGGCTCAGAATGCGATTGGCCCGTTGCTTCAACCCATCGCGGGCTCGGCCGAGACGGGCCCGCGTCTCCGGCGTGACCTGGGGGTTGACGAAGACGGCCGCCGCCATTCCTACCAGAACACCGAAGACCAAGCCCCGCCAAAAGGACCCTCCGCTCAACTGATCCCGCCTCCTTGCCCGAACTCGGGAGTGGCCGGTTCGCCTCTCACGATCTCCTTCCAGAAGACCAGGTCGCCACCGTCATCGATCTGGAAGAGCTGCCAGCCCCGGTCGGAAGTCTCGAACTCAACGTAGCATTCCCGGCAGTAGTACTGCCCAGCCGCCAACCGGCCCACCCCCCGTCCGCCGCAGGCGGGACAGGCGGCAGTCTCCGGGCAGAGCCCGTTAACCCCCGTCGGCGACATCCACCTCACCCCGATCAGGATGCCCCTGTTCGGCTCCCTCCATGCTCTTGCCATTGGCGTCCAGCGCAGAGTGAATGGTGCCCCCACCGATAACCTCCTCTCCCCGGTAGAAGACGGCCGCCTGCCCGGGGGCTACAGCCCGGACAGGCCGCTCGAAAACCGCTGCCACAGCTGGCCCGGCGTAGCCACAGGGGGCCGGGACGGGGCGGATCAGGGCCGGGTACTCGTCTCTCCCATAGCGGACCTTCACGGTCACCTGCAGCGGGCCTGGCAGTTCCGAGAAAGGGATGAAGTTGACCCGTGTGGCCACCAGGCCGCCGCATGCCAGGTCGTCGCGGGACCCAACTACCACGGCGTTCCGTTCCGGGTCCAGGCGGACGACGTACAGGGGCTGGGGCCAGGCCAGACCGAGCCCGCGCCGTTGACCGACGGTGTAGAGGGGCAACCCTCGGTGGTAGCCGAGGAGCTCTCCCCGGATATGGTAGATCGGCCCCTCCCGGAGGGCGTCGGGAATGGCCGCCCGCAAGAACTGGCGGTACCCGCATTCACCCACGAAGCAGATCTCCTGGCTTTCGGGCTTGTCTGCCAGCCGCCAGCCTAACGACCTCGCCAGATCGCGCACCTCGGTTTTCTTGAGCCCACCTAAGGGCCAGACGACCCGCTCCAGTTCCCCCTGGCCAAGCCGGTACAGAACGTAGGTCTGGTCTTTGTCGGCGTCCCGGGCTCTGAGCAGCCGGTAGATCCCGGCTTCAGGATCGGTGCCCACCCTCGCATAGTGACCCGTCGCCAGCCGGCTGGCCGCCAGCTCGGATGCAAGACTGAAGAGGACGCCGAACTTAATCCGCTCGTTGCAAAGGACGCAGGGATTGGGAGTGCGCCCCCGCCGGTAGTCCGCGATGAAGGGCTCCACAACATGCCTGCGGAAGTCCTCGCTTACGTCAAGGACTTGATGGGGAATACCGAGGTGCCCGGCTGATCGGCGGGCTTCCTCCACTGCCGCCGGTGAGCCCAGACTCCCGTCCGGCGCCACTGCCGGCCACAGCTTCAGCGTGACCCCCAGCACTTCCCAACCCTGCGAGACCAGCATGGCCGCCGCGACCGAGCTGTCCACGCCCCCGCTCATGGCGACCAGGACCTTTCTTGCCATCATGATCACGCCTCCGGCCACCGTGTGGATCCAGCATACACCTGGTCCGGCGGCCGGTCAAAGAACGCCGAAGTCAACCCTCGCTTCGCATATCGTCCCCAGCCACCGGCCAGATTAGAGTCGGCAAACTGCGGATCAACGGGGAAGGAGGTGGAGAAGCGTGCCCCAGCTGACCCAGACCGAGGTATGGTTCCTGGACGAGGCCATAAAGGGTCACCGCCTGCTCATTTCCAAGCTCAACGCATACGCCCAGATGGCGGCGGACCCGCAACTCCGGCAACTGTGCCAGGATACCCTTCAAGCTCATCAGCGTCACTTCGAGATGCTCACCAATCAGGCTCGATGAGAGGAGGTCGCGCAACAGCATGGGAATGGTCCAACCCCAAACGATCCTGAACGACAAGGACATCGCTCAGGATCTTCTGACCAGCGAGAAGTACGTCACCACCCTGGTGGCCACGGGCACCCTTGAAGCCTCCAACCCCCAGGTAAGGAACACCATGTCCCAGATCCACAGCGAGATGGAGTCCACCAGCAGGAGGGTCTTTGACTATCTGAACGCGAGGGGATGGTACAATCCCCGCATTGCCGATCCCCAGTCCATCAACGATCTCCGCCGGTCCGTAGACGAAGCCAACCAGGACATCCAGCGGTCGTTCACAGGTGGCGGAGTCACCGGCCAAGCCGGAAACGTTCGAAGCGGGGTCGGCCAGCAGGTCGGCGTCGGGAGCGGCGGCGGCTACCAGTCCTCCACCTACGGCACCCACGGCACCGGAAGCTTCGGTGGTGGCTACCAGGCGGGTGGTTATGGCACCGGCTATGGACAGAGCCTCCCGTCCTGGGCCTACCGGGAGATCGGGCGGGGTGGTCAGCACGGCAGTTACGGCGGCGGCTACCAGGCGGGTGGTTACGGCACCGGCTACGGCCAGAACCTGCCCTCCTGGGCCTACTCCGAACCCCCGCGGCGCGAGGATCGCGGTGGCTACTACGGGACAGGCGGCTTCGGCGGCGGCTACCAGGCCGGCGGGTACGGCACCTACGGCACCGGCGGCTATGGTGGCGGCTACCAGGCGGGTGGTTACGGCACCGGCTACGGGCAGAACCTGCCCTCCTGGGCCTACTCCGAACCCCCGCGGCGCGAGGATCGCGGTGG
>JAVHLP010000001.1:275346-587826 GCA_031082145.1 bacterium
GGATACGGCGGCGGCTACGGCGGCAGCTACGCCTGAACAGGCTCCATGCTCACCTGGGAGCGGGGGCCCCAAAGGGCCCCCGCTTCGTCATGTTCGGTTCTGACGGCTCCGGTAGTTCTCGATAGCCCTGTGTAAGGCGTCGGCAGCCAAGTTGGAGCAGTGCATCTTGGGCGCCGGCAGCCCCCCCAAGGCCTGGGCTACCGTGTGATTGGTGACCTCCATCGCTTCCTCGATGGTCTTTCCCTTGACCAGTTCAGTTACTATGCTCGATGTGGCGATGGCTGCCCCGCACCCGAAGGTCATGAACTTGATGTCCCGGATCCTGCCGTCGCTGACCTTGATCTCCATCTTCATGATGTCCCCACAGACGGGATTGCCCACCCGTCCCACGCCGTCGGGTTCCTCCAGTTCACCCACGTTCCGGGGGTTGAAGAAGTGCTCCATCACCTTGTCGTTGTAGACCTGCGACTCACCCATCAGGTCATCCCTCCTCGGTCACGCAGGCTCCCGGAGCCTCGGGAACCCTCTCGGCGTACAGCGGCGACATGGCTCGGAGTCGCCCGATTGATGGTGGCAACACGTCCAGAACGTAGTCGATATCCTCAGCGGTCGTCTGGCGGCCCACGCTGAACCTCACCGATCCCTGGGCAAGGTCATGCGGCAAGCCCATGGCCATGAGCACGTGCGAAGGTTCGAGGGCACCGGAGGTGCAGGCCGAGCCGCTGGAAGCGCCGATCCCCTTGCTGTCCAGCGCCAGGAGAACTGACTCTCCCTCAACATATCGAAAACAGAGGTTAGCGTTGTTCGGCAGCCGTTCAGTGGGATGCCCGTTCAGCACCACATCACCGATCTTCTCCTGGATGCCTCGGGTCAGCCGGTCTCGCATGGCTGCCAGGTGCCGGGCGCGCTCCGGCAGATCGCGAGACGCCAGTTCAGCCGCTTTGCCCAGTCCCACGATACCGGGAACGTTCTCCGTGCCCGGGCGGCGCTTGCGCTCGTGGCCTCCCCCCTGCATGAGCGGAGCCAGTCTCACACCACGCCGGACGTAGAGGGCGCCAACTCCCTTGGGCCCGTATACCTTGTGCCCGGACAAGGTCAGGAGGTCCACTGACAGGGATCGAACGTCTACGTTCAGCTGGCCGAAGGACTGGACGGCGTCCGTGTGCAGGAGAACCCCCCGCTCGCGGCAGATCGCGCCTATAGCGGCGATGGGCTGGATGGTCCCCACCTCATTGTTGGCCATCATGACGCTCACCAGAACGGTGTCCGCAGTGATAGCGGCAGCCACCTGCTCCGGGGTCACCCTGCCATAGCGGTCGACCGGCAAGTAGGTGATCGGGAAGCCCTGCTTCTCCAGCGCTTCGCAGGTATGCAAGACGGCATGATGCTCAACCTGGGTGGTAATGAGGTGGCCCCGTCCGGCACGGATGGCGACTCCCTTTAGAGCCAGGTTGTTTGACTCGGTTCCCCCACTGGTGAACACGATCTCCTCGGGTTCGGCGGCGATAGCCCGGGCAACCCGCTCTCTCGCTTCTTCCATGGCCGCTCGGGCCCGACGTCCGAACCGGTGGAGGCTGGACGGGTTCCCGTAGACCTGAAGCATATGCTCCTCAACCAGAGCCGCCACTTCATGGTGGACGGGCGTGGTGGCGGCGTGATCCAGGTAGACCTCACGCATGGTGATCAACTCCCCCGGGCGCCTTGCCGCCAATCTGCTCCTGGCCCGCCTCCTCGCAGAGATCGGCCAGGGTTATGGCATCAAGCACCTCGACTATGCGATCGCGCAGTTTCCGCCAGATCCCCCGAGTCACGCAACCGTCGACTCGGGCGCAAGCGCCAGGGTCACTCACGCAGTGCACGGGAGAGATGGGGCCTTCCACCGCTCTCAGGACATCACCGACGCTGATCTCGTCCGGCTTTCTGGTCAGCACATAGCCGCCCTGGGCACCCCTTACGCTGCGTACTAAGCCGGCTTTGCGAAGAGGCGTGAACAACTGGCCCAGATAACGGTCAGACAGACCCTGCCGCTCGGCCACAGCCTTGATGGGGACCGGTTCCCGCTCGCCCCGGAGCGCCAGATCGAACATGGCCATCATAGCGTACCGCCCTCTGGTCGTCACTCTCAAGCGGAGCACCCCCCGCCGGCCCCAATTCCTAGTGGACTACTAGAGTTTCCAACCGCATAATAGCAGACGGCATCCAGTCCGTCAACATGAGGATACCTGCTTGTTACGGCGGGGATAGCGTCACGTTCGGAGGACGGCCGGGGCGGCTAGAGTTGATGGCGGCCGAGCGGGCGCCGACGTGCGGGAGGACGCCCGGGACGCGGGAGCCCGCCCCTGGAGGCGGCTCCCGCGCCTTGGGGCCAAGGGGCTAAGGTCTTGCCTTGCGGACGCTTGGGCGGAACATATCAAGCACCCCAAGGACCACGTGGGCGGCGCCAAATCCTGTCACGCCGGCGCCCAGGTTCCCGCGCACCAGGGCAGCGCCCACGGCGGTAACGGCGATCCCCAGGCCGGTGACAACCAGGCTGGTTGTCGTAGCTTTCATAACGCGATCCCTCCCCGCTGTAGTATGCAGGGGCATTGCGCCGGGCATGCGTGAGAGCGGCGGACAGCCAGAGAAGGTGAACGGTGGTGCCCGCCGAATGGCCCTGCCCAGAGGGGGGATCATGTTGAAGACGGTCGCGGCTACCGCCGGAGCCATGATTGTCGCCAGCCTGGGGTTGTTCTATGCCGCCCAGCTGTGGCTGGGCATGGACCTCGCAGCCGCCATCCTGCCTTTTGTCCTCGGGGTCGGACTTGGGGGTGCCATCGGGGTGAGGTGGCTCGGAGCGCGCTGGCCGCAGCCGGTGGCGGCGGCCCTGGTGGCAGCCTTGGCCTTGATGCTGTTCATCTGGGTGGCCGTGCCAAGCCTGGCGCCTCACTACGGCGACTACCCGGGCGTTGTCCGCGACCAGTTGAAGTGGGTGCTGGTCTGGCTGCCGATCCTGAGCGGCGGCGTCTTCATGTTGCCGCTGCTCGACCCCCTGGTTCGCCGCCGGGGACCGGCACCCTCACCCGGAAAGCTGGCCCTCGCGGCGGCGGCTCTCGTGCTGCCGTTGGTGGTAGCCGTGGGAGCGGGCATAGACACCGACTGGGTAGGGCTGGGCGCGCTGATCCTGTGCAGCCTGATCGCAGCCGTAGCCGTCGGCATCGGATTGGCGTTTACCCTGGCCGGCGCGATCTCGCCGGGTGCCTGGGCCGGGTGCTTCGGGCTGGTGATCTTCGCCGCCGGTGTGCTCTTTTGGCTGGCTACGGACATGCCCTGGTTTCCTTGAGCTGTCCGGAGAGGAGGACGCGGTTGCCGTGGGCAGAGGACTGGCCAAGGCTGGTTTCTCTATCGTCGTCATAGCCGGCCTGTTGTTCGCCGCAGCCGGCCGGTTCGACTGGCCCATGGCCTGGGTCTACGTCGGCTTGGCGCTGACCGGAGCGGTGATCGGCACGCTGGTGGCGGACCGGGGATTGCTGGCGGAGCGCGCCGGGATCGTGGCGGGGTCGAAGGACTGGGATATCCCCCTGGCGATCTTCAGCGGCCGGCTGGGTCCCCTCGCCATGGCGGCCGTGGCCGGGCTGGACCGGAGGTACGGCTGGACGTCCGGGCTGCCCCTGGCCATCGTGGCCGCGGCCGGCACGGTGCTGGCGTTGGCGTACGCACTCACCCTCTGGGCCATGGCCGTCAACCGCTTCTTCTCGGCTGTCGTCCGCATCCAGCATGACCGGGGGCATGTGGTGGTCGACCGCGGCCCGTATAGGCTGGTGCGCCATCCCGGCTACGTGGGGGTCATACTGGTTAGCCTGGCAACACCTGTCCTGCTCGGGTCGGCGTGGGCACTGGCTCCGGCCGGCCTGGTCGCTGCGATAGCCGTCCTTCGCACGGCGCTCGAGGACCGAACCCTTGGCGAAGAACTCCCGGGCTACCGGGACTACGCCCGTCGGGTGCCTTACCGACTGCTGCCGGGAATCTGGTGAAAGCGTCGTTCACGGCCGCCTTCTGAGCGCTCCCTGCTCGCCGCTTGACCCCCGGCAGCCGGCGAGAACCGGCTTCCGCGCCTGGATGGTGCGCTTTCCGGCGACCACCCCCGAGGGCCGATTGACGGGGGTTAGGCGGGCATACAATTCCCCCGGGGAGGTGCCCGCCATGCGAATCCTTTGCCTTCGCGCCCCGCGCATCAGCTCAGGATTGGCCCTGTTCTGTGTGGGTGTCATTCTCTTCTTCCCGTGGGGAGGGTGCCGGGACACCTGGAACCGCTGGACCAGGGGAGTTCAGCCCGGGGTCTGGTTGGACTCCGACCGGCGGATCGAGCTGGAGGGAATGCTCCAGGACGAGATCCGAGTCATGCTTGAGGATCTGGCGGCCGAAGTGCGGATCGAGCCTGAGCCTGCCCGCATCGATCCCGCGACCCGGGGTCTGATACCAGAGCGCAACGGCCGCGAACTGGACGTCGAGCGCACCTTGGCCTTGGTCCAGGAGGCCCCCCGCGGCACCCGAGTAGCCCCCCAGTTCCGGTCCGTCCCACCGGCCGTGACTTCGACTGACTTCCCCGAGCACCCTGTCTACGCGGGCAACCCTAACCGCCGGGCAATGGCCCTGGTCATTAACATAGCTTGGGGGGAAGACGAACTCCCGCTGCTGGCCGAGGTACTGGCCCGGCACGGCGCGCGAGCGACCTTCTGCCCGGTCGGCGTCTGGCTCGAGGGTTCCCTGGCCAACCGGGAGACCCTGGCCGCGCTGGTGGCGGCTGGGCACGATGTGGGCAACCACGGCTGGCGCAATCGGCCCATGGACCGGCTAGACGCTGCTGAACTCGCCGAAGACCTGCGGCGGGCCAGCAGCATCCTGGAAGAGGTGGCGGGAATCCGGTCTCCCTACTTCACGCCCCCCTATGGGGCGATTAGCTCCGAGATGCTCGAGGTGTCCGCCCGGGAGGGTTACCGCACCGTTCTCTGGAGCCTGGACACGATTGACTGGAAGCTCGAAGGTGTGCCCCGCATCGTCTCCCGCCTTCTGTCCCGGGCGCACAACGGCGCCATCGTCCTCCTGCACCCAACTCCCCAGACGGCTCCCGCCCTCGACACCGCCATCCCCGCTTTACTGGCTGATGGCTACCGGCTGGTAACCCTCTCGGAGCTACTGGCCCCGGACTTCCCCTGAGCCTCCGGCGGGGCCTCCCCGTCCGGTTCGGTCGCGCGGCCTAACCGTCTCAGACGCCGGGCGATCCTCCTCTCCCACCCCTCGCCGGTTGGGCGATAGTAGGGAGTACGTAGTCCTTCCGGAAGGTAGGACTGGGCCACATGATGTCCCGGGTACTCATGGGGATATAGATACCCCTGGCCGTGGCCCAGACGCCGGGCCCCCTGGTAGGAGGCATTGCGGAGATGGACGGGCACTCCAGGGGTCTGGAGATCGCGGACATCGGCGGAAGCCTGCTCCAAAGCAAGGTAGCAGGCGTTGCTCTTGGGCGCGGCGGCAACGTAGATAGTGGCGTGGGCCAGAGGAATCCGACCTTCCGGCAGGCCCACCATTTCCACCGCCTGGGCGGCCGCCACGGCAACCGGCAGGGCCAGGGGGTCGGCGTTCCCCACGTCCTCCGACGCCGAGATGATCAGGCGGCGGGCCACCGCTCGGGGGTCCTCCCCCGCCTCCAGCATCCTCGCCAGCCAGTACAAAGCGGCGTCCGGATCCGACCCCCTCACGCTCTTGATGTAGGCGGACAGAACATCATAGTGCTCGTCACCGGTCTTGTCGTAGCGGAGCACCCGCTGCTGAACGGCATCGGCCGCCATCTCCAGCGTAACGCGAAACACGCCTTCACCGGTGGGCTCAGCCTCCTTGACCGCCAGCTCCAGTGCGTTGAGGGCGGATCGGGCGTCGCCGGCCGCCACGCTCACCAGGTGCTCCCGGGCCTCCTCGGTGAGCTCCACCCGCAGGTGCCCCAGACCCCGCTCCCGATCAGCCAGGGCCCGTACGAGGATCTCTCGCACATGGTGGTCAGCCAGCGGCTCGAGCCGGAAGAGACGGCAGCGGGAGACCAGGGCGGTGTTCACCGAGAAGAAGGGGTTCTGGGTGGTGGAACCGATGAGAGTGACGGTGCCATCCTCCACCGCCGGCAGGAGAGCGTCCTGTTGGCCCTTGTTAAACCGATGCACCTCATCGATGAAGAGGATGGTCCGGCGGCCGTGCAGGCTCAGGCGCTCACGGGCAGCCTCGATGACCCGGCGCACGTCGGCGACCCCGGCGGTGACCGCGCTGAGCTGTTCGAAGTGGTGGGCAGTACGCCCGGCCACGATGCGGGCCAGGGTGGTCTTGCCGCTGCCGGCCGGGCCGTACAGGATCATGGAGGGAAGGCGGTCGGCTTCGATAGCCGATCGGAGCAACCGGCCCGTCCCTACGACGGACTCCTGGCCCAGGAACTCCTCCAGCCCTCGCGGGCGCATCCGGGCAGCCAGGGGAGCCTCCCGGCGCATCCGTTCCTGGGCGTGCTGGCCGAACAGGTCGCCGGGCACGCCCATCAGCCCCCGCCGGCCACCGCTGCGATGGCGGCAACCGCATAGTCGATATCCTCCCGGGCCACGTCCTTGTGGGTGACCAGCCTGACCCGATGCCGGTCCATGAGACCGGCCTTTACCCCCCGGCCGGCCAGGGCCCGACAGAAGTCGGCCCCGGATCCCTTGAGCCCCACCATGACCATGTTGGTCTCGACTTGCCGGGGGTCTACTTGCAGCCCAGGGACCACCGCCAGGCCCTCTGCCAGCCGCCGGGCCTGCTCGTGATCCTCCGCCAGCCGGTCGACCATGGTCCGAAGAGCAACGATGCCCGCGGCGGCCATCATCCCCGCCTGGCGCATGGCGCCGCCCAGCACCTTACGGGACTTACGAGCACGGCCGATGAAGTCGTGACTACCGGCAAGGATGGATCCCACCGGGGCGGCCAGCCCCTTGGACAAGCAGAACATCACCGAGTCGGCACCGGCCGCCAGGCGGGCGGCGCTCGTCCCGGTCGCAATCTGGGCGTTGAAGATACGGGCGCCGTCCAGGTGGACGGCGCAGTCTGAGCCGTGCGCCACCCGGCAGACGGCGTCCAGCCGGTCAGAGGGCCAGACCGTCCCCCCGGCGCGGTTGTGGGTGTTCTCCAGGCAGACCAGGCTGGTGCGGGGGAAGTGAACGTCGGCAGGCCTGATGGCAGCCTCCACGTCTTGAGGGTCCAGTGCCCCTCGTTCACCCCGGAGTGGCCTGACCTGCACCCCCGACAGCAGCGCCATCCCTCCCGCCTCGTACCAGTAGATGTGCGCCTCCTGCTCGACGACGACCTCGTCACCGCGGGCAGTGTGGGTCAGCACCGCGGCCTGGTTACCCATGGTCCCGCTGGGCACGAAGAGGGCGGCCTCCTTGCCTACCAGCGAGGCCGCCAGCTCTTCCAGGGCTCTGACCGTAGGATCCTCACCGTATACGTCGTCTCCCACCTCGGCCCGGGCCATGGCCCGGCGCATCTCCGGGGTGGGTTGGGTGACGGTGTCGCTGCGCAGGTCAACCGTTCGCACCGGAATCCCCTCCCGGGAAATCCGCTTCGACGAGGAGATTGATGATACCTGGCGGGGCGATGACAAAAGACACTCTACTATGCCGTGCTGTGTTCCGGAGGTCCTTGCCAACTGCCCATCTCCGTCCACCGCTGGCACTGGTTGACCACCGGCCTGGGCGCCTCACTCTTCGGACTTCACGGGATGGACACACGGGATGGGCCTGCACTGCACTGAAGACCAGGGGTGACCTCACCAGCCCGACGGCGGAACGTGGCGGCCCCCCGGAGCAGCTCGCGCTGGCCCCGGTGGGAAGAGGAGATCCCGGACTCGGGAATCAGGTTACCCTTCGCAAGAGGGCCTCGCGGAGGCTGTCAATGGCCTCATCGGCCTTGCCACTCTCCACTGCCTCACGGATACAGGACTTCAGATGCTCGTCCAGGATCAAAGCCGAAAGGTGTTGCCAGGCACCGATGACGCTGCGGATCTGGTGAAGGACTTCAGCGCAGTCGCGGTCTCCCTTGATCATGTCAATCACCGCCCGCGTGTGGCCCTCGATCTTGGCCAGCCGGGCCGCCAGCTTCCGGGTGTCGCGGTCCTCGTGGTGGTAGAGCAGTACCCTCACCCTCCCCGGCCCTAAGGGCTGAACCTCACACCGCACTCCGGTCGGAAACGCGCTCTGGGTGCACTTCCGTGCTCCGGCCGCAGACCCTTTCTTCCCGCTTCAACTACCCGCCTGCTGTGGTGCCCAGGGTCTTGCCCGCTGCCACTGCACCGTCCCCGTTCTCGTCTCGGCACAGCAGGACGGCTGTGCGTGAGCAGCCCCCTGCCTTACTGCTCTTGTACAGGGCCCCCCACACTCAACGATCTCCCTGGCAAGACGGGCAGGCATAACACGATGTCTAATCGCACTTGACCTCCTGACCTGAGCGGGAACTGACGCTTCTGAGGATCGGGAAGCTGATGAGCCGGGCCGAGTTGCCAACCACCATCACGGAGGCGAAGTTGTGGATCACGGCACTGGCGATCGGCGTCAGCTGACCGCGTCCGGCGAAGTACATGCCGATCATGTTGATGAGCAGGGCGAAGATGTATAGGTTCTGCTGGATGATGCCGTAGGCCGCCCGGCTCAAGCGGAACACCCCCGGCACTCCCGCCAGACTATCGGACATGAGAGCGATGTCTGCTGCCTCAATGGCAATGTCAGTGCCGGCCACCCCCATGGCAATGCCGACATCGGCCGTTGCCAAGGCCGGGGCATCGTTGACGCCGTCCCCGATCATCGCCACCCGGAAACCCCGCTCCTTCAACTCGGTCACTACTGCCGCCTTGCCGGCGGGCAAGATCTCGGCCCTGAAATCGTCGACACCGAGCCGCGCGGCCACAGTCCGGGCTGCCCGGGCGTTGTCGCCGGTGAGCATGATCACCTGCCTGAAACCGATGCGCTTGAGCGCCCGGATGAAACCGGGAGCTTCTTCACGGATCGAGTCGCCCACAGCCAGGCAGCCCAGGACCTCACCGTCGCGCAGGACAACCAGCGAGGTGTAGCCCTTCTCTTCCCGGCTCTGCAGCCACTCCTCGGCCATCGAGACGGTGCCGCCACTAGGCACCCCGGCCAGTGCCCGCCGGTTGCCCACGACTATGGTCCGGCCATCCTGAATGACCTTAACTCCCATTCCCGGAACCTGTTCGAAGCTGTCCGGAGGAAGGGGAGTGAGGCCGCCCAGGGCGGCATGGGCCGAAATCGCCCGGGCTATAGGGTGCTCGGAGCGGCTCTCGGCCGAAGCGGCCGCCAGCAATACCTCACGGTCGGAGGCCCCCTGGAAGTGGGCCACCTCTTCCACCCGTGGTTGCCCCAGAGTAAGGGTCCCCGTCTTGTCAACCACGATGGCATTAGCCCGTCCGGCCTCTTCGATCGTCATACCTCCCTTCACCAGAACTCCCTGTCGCGCGGCACTGCCGATGGCAGCCACCACCGCCGTGGGGGTGGCCAGTACCAAGGCGCAGGGGCACGCAACTACCAGGATGGACACGGATCGGATGACATCGCCGGTCACGCCCCAGACCGCAGCTGCAATGGTCAGCACGGTGGGGGTGAACCAGCCGGCGAAGCGGTCGGCCACTTTCTGGCCTTTCCCCTTGTTCTCCTGCGCCTGGCGCACGATGCGGACGATCTGGGCCAGAGACGTGCTCTCTCCGACCTTCTCCGCGTATACCTCCAAGGCCCCGCTCAAGCTGGTGGTTCCGGCGAAGACCGGGTCGCCCTCACTCTTGTCCACCGGCATGGACTCGCCGGTGATGGAGGCCTGGTTGAGCGAGGCCAGACCACCGACTACCTTACCGTCCACCGGAACCCGGGCCCCCGGCTTGACGAGCACGATGTCGCCAATCCGAACGGCCTCCACCGGCACTTCCTGGAACTCCTCGTCCACCTTTACGAGCGCCGTCCGAGGAGCCAGGTGCATCAGTCTCTGGATTGCCATCCGGGTCCGCCTCAAGGTGCGGTTCTCGAGGGCCTCCCCGGTCAACATCATCAACGCCACAACGGCGGCCGCCCGGAAGTCCTCGACAACTACCGTGGCGATCAGGGCGACGCTTACCAAGACACCCGAGGTGATCCTTCTCTTCTGCCAAATCACGATCACCGTGTCCTTGATGATAATCAGCCCGCCCAACGCCGCACCGAGCAGAGCCACATCGATACGGACCAACCGATCGACCACCCCCTGCCAACTGGCCAGCACTGCAAGGAGGATGACGCCCGGTAAGACGTAGTCCCGGACATCCGTGGCCAGGAAACTCAGAGCCTTGCGGGGGTCGGTCTTGCGGCAGGCTTCGTGGCGGTGGTCATGATGGTGGGCCTGGAGCCTTCGCGGCTGGTGGCGCGGCCCCGGATCGCTCAACGGATATGAATGGTCTCCTTCATGCATGGCACCGTCTCCTCTGGTAGCTGTCCCTATGGGGGGGGAGGGCACAGCACTCCCGCTCGCTAGCTTGCGCCATGCCGGTATGGCCTCCCCCCTCTCCCCATTCTGCGGCGAAACCCGAACTCCTGCTCTCTCTAACGGCGGGGTCATCGTGCCTGACGGCAACCCCCGGTCTTGACCACAAGCCGCGAGGGATGGCCCATCTGTCGCCAGGTGGGTTAGCAGTTGGAAGCCGCGACGGGCCTGGACAGCCCGAGCTGCCTACGTAGAGCGAGTCCAGGAGGGTTTGGACTGGCCATGGTGACACAGCAGCGGGGCCGGCCGAGCTAGTTGTGCTCGTCAGGCGCCGATCAGCGCGGTCGGTGCGAGGTCGTCACTGCATACCGCTTTCCGGTGAGCACGGCTGACCGCAGCATCCACGGCCAAGAGGTCAAACCACTACCCGCATCAACGTGCTCTTGTTCACCTCTTGGACGCAGCCGCCCTTGGGCTCGAGGGCGCCAACCACGCCCCTGCTACAAGCCATGCAGAAGGGAAAAAACACCCCACTATGCCGTGTCAGCGGTGGTGTTTGAACCTGCCCTCGGCAGGTGGGTACCCTCCTGATGGCTTTGGGCTTCCTGAACGCCGGGAGGGCGCAGGCTTGCTCTTCACCACCAGAGACCGGGTTCCCTCGTTAACGGTGTTGGCTCAAAACTGCAACCGCACCTCACGAGCACAGCAGGGCTAGATTGTGCCACTATTCGGGCAACCTCGTGCACCCTGATAATATCATGACTGGCGCTCTCCGGGCAAGCGGGTGCTTGGTGTTAAGTTTTGTCGGACCGCTGCCCGCCGGTGGCCACCCCCGGTCGGAGGCGCGCGCCGGCAGGGATAACCCTCGCCGGAACCGAACCTGGCAGCATGCTCATCCTGGTCAAGCATGCCATGCCCGTGGTGCTCGCGCAAGTTGACGCCCACCGGTGGGAACTGTCGGCGGCTGGTCGGCGACGGTGCCCCGCCCTGGCCAGAGAGTTGTCAACCTACCAGCCCGACGTCATCATCGCCAGCCTTGAACCCAAGGCCTTGGCGACCGGACAGATCGTGGCCGGCCGGCTGAGCCTGCCCCTCCGCACGGCCGAAGGGCTCCATGAGCACGACCGGGCGGGTGTGGGTCTCCTGCCGGCCGGCGACTTCGAGGACTCGGTGCGGCGGTTCTTCGAGCACCCAGAGAAACTGGTCTTCGGCAACGAGACGGCCGACCAGGCCTGGAAGCGGTTCAACGGGGCCTTGCTGCGGGCGCTGGGGAACTATGACGAGAGATCCTGCGTGGTCGTCGTCACCCATGGAACCGTGATCTCCCTCTTCGTGGCTAGGGCCAACGGTATAGAGCCATTTCCCCTGTGGCGACGGCTTGGTCTGCCCTCATTCGTCGTCCTCTCCCGGCCCGGCTTCCGCCTGCTCGACGTGATCGCACGCGTGAAGGGGTAACCCGGTGGCCGGGGGTGGCGACACTCTCAGACCCAAGTCCTCCAGTTGCTTGCCATCGACCGCAGCTGGCGCGCCGCTGAGCAGGCAGGCCGCCCGGGCGGTCTTGGGAAAGGCGATGACCTCGCGAACGCTGGCCGCCCCGGCCAGCATCATCACCAGGCGGTCTAGCCCCAGGGCGATGCCGGCGTGCGGCGGGGCTCCGTAGTCCAGGGCTTCCAGGAAGAACCCGAACCGCCGCTCCGCCTCGGCCAGGGTCAGCCCGAGGGCCCCAAAGACCCGCTGCTGCACGCCCCGCCGGTGGATGCGGACACTGCCGCCGCCCAGTTCGATCCCGTTGAGCACCAGGTCGTAGGCGTCAGCCCGGACGTCTGCGGGGTCGCCGTCTAGCCGATCCAGATCCTCGGGCAGCGGAGAGGTAAACGGGTGGTGAACGGCCACCAACCGCCGCTCTTCTTCGCTCCAGGTCAATAGGGGAAACTCGGTGACCCAGGCAAACCGCCACTCCTCTGATCCGGTCAGTCCGAGCCGCCGGCCCATCTCCAACCGGAGCCAGCCCAGAGCAGGCATCGTCGCCGGATGGGATCCCCCCACGAGCAGCAGGGCGTCGCCCGGCTCTCCGGCCAGGGCCTCCGAGAGGTTCTTGAGCGAGCCTGGCTCCAGGTGCTTGGCCAGGGGGGAGCGAACGCCGCCTCCTGCTTCCAGCATGGCCCAGGCCAGAACCGCCGCGCCTCGCCCGGTCATCTCGCATGCCAGGTCGTCAAGCTCCCTCCGGCTGAGCTCGGCCCCCCCGGGGGCCCGCAAGGCTCCGATGATCCCTCCCGCCGCCAGGGTGCGGGCGAACGGCGCGAAAGCGGTTCCCCGGAAGAGGGTTGTCACATCCCTGATCTCTAACGGCACCCGGAGGTCGGGGCGGTCGGTCCCGAAGCGCCGGATGGCCTCGACGTAGGGGATGCGAGGGAAAGGGACCTGGGGTCGCCGGCCAGTAGTGCGCTGCAGGACATGAGCCACAAGTTCCTCGACCAGGCCCATGACCTCTGCCGCGCCCGCGAAGGACATCTCCAGATCCAGTTGAGTGAACTCCGGTTGGCGATCGGCTCGCAGGTCCTCATCGCGGAAGCACCGGGCCAACTGGAAGTAGCGCTCGACACCGGCCACCATCAGGAGTTGCTTGAACAGTTGGGGCGACTGCGGCAAGGCGTAGAAGGACCCCGGCGCGATGCGGCTCGGCACCAGGTAATCCCGGGCCCCCTCGGGGGTGCTGCGGGTTAGAATGGGTGTCTCGACCTCAATGTAGCCCCGCTCGTGGAGGAACTCACGGATCGCCCGGGCCGTACGATCGCGGAAAGCCAGTCGTTCCCGCATCTCCGGCCGCCGGAGGTCAAGGTAGCGGTACCGCAGACGGAGGGACTCTTCCACGGTGATCCCGTCCCGGATGTAGAAGGGCGGGGTACGGGAGGAGTTGAGCACCTCCAGGGAAGTGACGTCGATCTCGACTGCCCCGGTGGGCAGGCTGGGGTTGACCATCGCCGGCGGGCGGGGGGTCACTACTCCCCGCACCGCCACCACGTCCTCCAGGCGAAGGTCATGCGCCCCGGGCAACCCCTCCGGGCGCAGCACGGCCTGTACCACCCCGCTGGCGTCGCGGAGATCGACGAAGAGAACTCCCCCATGGTCGCGGTGCCGGGCTACCCATCCACAGAGGACCACCTCGGCTCCGACCGCCGCCGGGTCCAGTTCGCCGCAGCCATGGGTGCGCTTGAGGACTCCCCCGGCCCCCGTCAAGAGGTCGGCCCTCTCTGTTCTCCAATCGCCCCTGCCAACCCGGCTATAGGCGCCTCGCTCTCGGCGCCGGAGTCCATGTTCTTCAGAACGGCGACTCCGGTCTCCAGTTCCCGTTGGCCCAGCACTACGGAGAACCTGACGCCCAGGCGGGAGGCGGCCTTCATCTGGGCCTTCAGGCTACGGCCACCGAAGTCAAAGTGAGTGGCCAGGCCGGCTCGCCGGGCCTCGACGGCCAGGGCGAACACCCGCGGCCGGGCTTCCTCGTCAGCCGCCGCCAGGAAGAGATCCGGGCGGGTAGACCTTCCCTGCGTCTTGGCCAGGTCCAATACCCGCTCCAGTCCCATACCGAACCCGACCGCGGGCGTCGGCGGGCCCCCCAGCACTTCCACCAGCCCGTCGTAACGGCCTCCACCGCAGAGCGACGGCTCGAGGTCGTCATGCATCACCTCGAACACGGTGCGGGTGTAGTAGTCTAGCCCCCGGACCAGGTCCGGGTGGATCGTGACGGGTAGGCCCAACCCTTCTAGCCGGCCCTGGACCTCCTGGAAGTGCTCCCGGCATTCATCGCAAAGAGCATCCAGGGTGCGAGGGGCCTGACCCAGGGCCTGGCGGCAGCGTTCGATCTTGCAGTCCAATGTCCGCAGGGGGTTTCTCCCGTAGCGGGACCGGCAATCCGCACAAAGGCCGGGCAACAACGGGTGCAGCCAGTGCCTAAGAGTCTCCCGGTAGGCGGGCCGGCACCCGGCGCAGCCGATGCTGTTGAGACGCACCGACAGGCCCTCCAGACCTTCACGGCGGAGGACTTCCACGGCCACCAAGATCACCTCGGCATCGGCCGCTGGCTCGGCCGCTCCGAAGACCTCGATGCCGAGCTGGGTGTGCTGGCGGTAGCGACCGGCCTGGGGCCGTTCATAGCGGAACATGGGCCCCACGTAAGATAGCTTGACCGGCTGGGGCCCCTTGTGCAAGCCGTTCTCGAGGTAGGCACGGGCGGCCGGGGCCGTTCCTTCCGGCCGCAGGGCCAGCAGCCTCCCCCCCCGGTCGGGGAAGCTGTAAAGCTCTTTCTCCACGATGTCGGTAGCCTCACCCACCGTTCGCTGGAACAGCTCGGCGTGCTCAAAGAGGGGCAGGATGATCTCCGGGTATCCCCAGATCCGGCAGACCTCCCGGAACCGCTCTTCCAGGGTTCTCCATTGCTCGCTGCGGGGCGGGAGGATGTCGGTCGTACCCCGAGGTCGCGCGGTGAGCACGCCTGTCACCCCTTCCCTCACATGCTCTCATTCTAACGGACGAGCCGTCTCCCCTGCAACCTGGGCACTGGCCCCCGCCTGGTAGAGGATTTTTCGACCAGGATGGAAAAGAAGACCATGGGAGAGATGGCGCCGGATGACAACCCTCGGGCGGCACAACCTCTTGGCGCTGCTGGTCGGCACCGTCCTGGCCGCTCTGGCTCTGGGCATGTTGGCCTTGCTGCTCATTGGCCTGAGCCCGTCGAGTTTGGGGAGCCTGGTCCAGGAGCATCTCGAGAGCCAGGTCTATGCCTTTGAGAACCTGGAGCTCACCGGGCAATACCTGAAGCTGGACCTTGAAGACGGCCGGATCATCCCCGTGCTCAGGGCCGGGCAGGTGGGAGGAGCAGTCGTGCTGGGCAGTGGCAGCTTCCGCCTCGACTGGCCGCCGTCCGAGGCGGAGCGCTTCTCTTCCCTCACCGGGCGTAAAGTCCTGGAGGATGGGTTCCAGGCCTTGTACCTTCGCCTGGACTACCAGGGTCTGGAGGACCTGAAGGCCCTGGCGTTGGCCTCAACCGTGGCCGCTCCGGAGGCACTGGCTGCCGCCAGGGCGATCCTGGCCCGCAACCGCGAAGACCCCACCCTCCTCTGGCTGTTCGGCGTGGCGCGTCGCTTCGGACCCGGCCCTGCCTGCCTGGCCCGGATACAGGGTTATGGCTACCCCGAGATCTTCTACGCCGAGGGCGAGGCGGTTGAGGTCACGATCCCCTCCCTGGGCCCGGAGGGCCGGTTCACTCTCGAACCGGTGGGGCCGGCGGGGAGTTTCTTCGCCGCCCCCGCCGCGCCGGGACTGGTTCTCCCCGTCCCCGTCGGCGTCTTCGGCGCCGGCGTTCTTCTGGTCCTGGCGCTGGCCTATACCCTCACGGCCGACCTGGCACCCCGCTTCCGTCATCCCGCCGGCGACCGCCGGCACTTGGTGGGCCTGCTGGTGGCCCTGCCGGCGGCCGAGTTGCTCGGCCGTCTCCTCGTTGCGGGAACGATGTGGGCTAATTCCCTGCTGTACCTGGTCCTCGCCCTGGTGGTGGTGGGCTGGGCCCGAAGCGAGGGACTGTTCCCCGCCTACCTGGGACTGAGCCGCGGCGGAGGGGGGCGGGCGATCCTGTCCGGGGTGTTCGTGGGAGGAGCATTGGTCTTGAGCGGAAGCTTGGCCGTACCCCGGGGCCTGGTCCCCTGTTCGCCCGCCGAGGTGGCAACTCTGGCCGCTGGATCCTTCCTGGTAGGGGGACTCCTGCCCGAGATCTACCGCCGGGGCCTAGTCCACAACGGCTTGGAGCGGTTAGGGTGGCCACCGGCTTTGGCAGTGACGATCACTGCCTTCCTGGCGAGCGGGGCGCAGGCCTTGCCCCGGCTCCTGGCTGCGGGTCAACCCACTCCCAGCCTGTGGCTGGAACTGCTGGTGACGGCCCCAATGGCCTTCGTGGTGGCGGGATTCCTCTACCACCGCACCCGCAGCGTGTTCAGCTCGGCGACCGCCCTGTGGCTGGTGACCTTCCTGCC
Source organism: bacterium (assembly GCA_031082145.1). Lineage (GTDB taxonomy): Bacteria > Bacillota > Sulfobacillia > UBA995 > UBA995 > Ess09-15. The sequence goes on from JAVHLP010000001.1 coordinate 291,870, forward strand.
CGAGATCCTCCGGTTCTAGTGCCTCAGGGAGCCTCTTGCGGAAGGAGTAGAAGGCCCATTGGACTCTGCGGGACGGGTTGAACCGCTACCCCGAATCAACTCATGACCAGACAATCCATATCAACACGTATCCGGCCGTAACCGCAGCAACTGTGAACGGCAGGCCGTATTTCATGAACTCAAGGATGCCCACGTTATGACCGTGTTTCCGCAATATCCCAAGCCCCGCTATGTTGGCCGAAGCCCCTACCGGAGTTATGTTGCCTCCCAGGGTTGCGCCTGAGAGTAGACCGAAGTAGAGCAGGTAAGGCTCGATCCGCATCGCATGGGCTATGGCCCCTACCACCGGCAGCATGGTGGCGGTGTAGGGTATGTTGTCTATGAATGCCGAGAACAGCACCGATGCCCATACTACCATGGTATAGACCAGGAACACGCTGTTGCCTGCCGCCCGCACGAATATGCGGCTTATGTCCTCAACTATGCCCGCTTCCACTATTCCCGCTATGATGACGAAAAGGCTGGCCAGCAGCAATATCGTGAAGTAGTCTATCTCGGCCAGCCTCCTCTTGAAAGTCGAAGCATCGCTGCCTTTCAACGTATCGCGTACGACTCCCAGCGCGAACAGACCGGTACATATAGCGCCATTTGTGATGCTGGGTTTGCCGGGAATGAAGGAGGCCGATATCAGGAGTAATATCATTCCGGCCATCAACACGGTGGGGAAAGGGTCTTCCACGGTTTCCTTCTCTTCTTCAAGGCGTATGGGAGTGTCATCCTTGCGGAATATGTAAAGAAGGACCAGAACCGAGGCTGCCATTCCTGCCTGTACCGCCCAGAATATGCCCGGCCTGCCGTTGAGGAATATGAAGTCAATGAAGTCCATATTGGCGAACCCTCCCAGCAACACCGAGGTGGTGTCACCCACCAGCGTGGCCGCCCCTTGAAGATTGGAGGATATCGTCAGGCATATGATGCTGGGCACGGGGGATGTATTGAGTTTCTTCGCAATACTCAGCGCCACCGGGGCTATCATCAATACTGTGGCCACGTTGTCGACAAATGCCGATACGAAGCCTGCAAAGAGCGCCATTCCGATGGTAGCCCATCTCACGTCGGGCATCCTGTCCATAAGCCAATCGGCGACCAGGGACGGCATTCTGGAGTCGATGAACAAAGATACTACTCCCATTGTCCCGGCGATCATCAATATCACGTTCCAGTCTACTGCGCTGAAGACCTGTCCGGCGGGCAGTATCCCCAGGGCGACAAAGACGGCGGCGGATCCCAGAGCTACGAATGCCCTGATTTTGGGAAAAGTCAAGAGTAACACGTAGGTCGCGATGAAGAGGCTGAGAGCGGTTATCTTCATCAGGTCAAATATCCCCTTTCCGTAGCCGTTCAGCCCGTCCCGCTAAAGTCCAGTAGCGCGCTTCTTCCGTCCCCCCCCGGAATCCCTCCTTCCCAAACAGGGGCGCAGGCTCTCTCACTTCCGGGATCGGATGAGCAACAGGCGCAGTTTCCGGCAACGGCCCCGCAGGGAGGTACCCCCTGGACCCCGACAGCAGCCACCTCCACGGTCTCGGCAGACGGCCAGCACTCACTGAATCCCTGACCTCCCGAGGGGAAGGTGCGTCTGAGGATCCTCGTGGCGTTCGCGCCGGCGGCGAGCGGGACTGCAAGCGGCATCCGTGGTGCGCCGGCCGGCTCAGAGAAAAGGGTTTGCCCGCCGCTCGTGCCCGATGGTAGTCTCCGGGCCGTGCCCGGGGAGCACTCGGACCTTGTCATCAAGGACCAAGAGCTTCTCCCGGATGCTGGCGATCATGTCCGCCCACGATCCTCCGGGCAGGTCGGTACGCCCCACCGACTCCTCGAACAAGGTGTCACCGCTGAAGACCAGACCCTCCCCTTTCAGAAGGAAGCAGGCGCTACCGGGGGTGTGGCCTGGCGTGAGCAGGACCTTCAGCTTGAGTTCACCCACCTCGATGCTCTCCCCATCTTCCAGCAGGCGGTCGGCGGTCACCCCGGCGACCCCCTTGAGCAGCATCCCCGCCAACTGACGGGCGGGACTGGCCAGCATGGGTGCGTCGGGCGTGGCGATCAGGATGGGAGCCCCGGTGGCCTTCCGGATCTCCTCGTTGGCGGCGACGTGGTCGATGTGGCCGTGGGTATTGAGGATGGAGCTCACCGTGAAGCTTGAACGGTCCACCGTCTCGAGTATGCGCCGGGCGTCACCACCGGGGTCGATGACCGCCAGGCGCCTCGTCTTCTCACAACCCAGAAGGTAGCAGTTGGCAGCGAAGGGACCTACCGCAAAGCCGGTCAGGAACAAGCTGCTCCCACCTTTCAGAAAGTCCGTTCGCTGTCCATCAAGACGGTCACGGGACCGTCGTTCACCAGCGAGACCAGCATACGAGCCCCGAACTCGCCCGTTGCCGTCCTGACCCCGAGATCGCGGAGGCTGGCGACGTACTTGCGGTACAGGGCGTCCCCCTTGCCGGGTCCGGCCGCCCGGCCGAAACCGGGGCGGCGCCCTTGCCAGACATCGGCGTAGAGGGTGAACTGGGAGACCACCAGGACCTCGCCGCCGGCTTGGAGCAAGGACAAGTTCAGCTTACCCCCGTCATCCTCGAAGATGCGGAGATGGGCGGTCCGCTCAGCCAAGCAGAGGGCGTCCGCCTCGCCGTCCTCGGTCCCCACTCCTAGAAGGACCAGCAAACCGGGCCCGATGCCGGCAACCATCCCGCCGTCCACCGTCACCCGGGCCTCCGCGACCCTCTGGATCACCGCCCGCAACCGGCCGTCCCCCCTCTCCCGTGGCCGTGCCGGGCCACCCGGCTGACCTGGTAGACATCCCGCACCCGGGACAGCTTCTCCGTCAGGTACTTGAGCTGGTCCAGATCGCGGATCTCCAGAACCAGATCGACGATGGCGGTGCGGCCGGAGTCGGCCCGGGCGTTCACCGAGATGATGTTCGTCCGCGTATCGGCAATGCCATTCAGGATGTCGGAGAGCAGACCCGGCCGGTCAAAGGCGCTGATCTCGAGTTCCACGGGAAAGGTGTCGCCGGCGGCGGTGTCCCATGCTACCTCGATCAGCCGCGAGGCCTCGTTGCCGAAGTACCGAACGTTGGAGCAATCCACGCGGTGCACCGACACCCCCCGGCCCCGGGTCACGTAGCCGATGATGGGATCGCCGGGCACCGGGTTGCAGCAGCGGGCAAACCGGATGAGCACGTTGTCAATGCCCTTCACCCGGACCCCGTGGCTCGGCTTGCCATAGCCGGACCAGGGCTTGACCTCGATCTCGGGAGCGGCCCGCTCGGCCTGCTGTACCCGCTCTAGCTTCTCCTGCCGGACCAGGGCCTCCCGCAGCTTCTGGGCCACGTAGTTGGGGGTAACCGACCCCGCCCCCACCCCTGCCCACAAGTCGTCGAGCCCCCCGAGGTTGAGCTTGCGCCGGAGCTCCTCCAGCACCTGGCCCTTCAGGACGGCCGGGAAGGCGTCGACATCCACTCCCTGGCGCTTGAGTTCCCGGTCTACCAAGTCCCGGCCACGGGTCACGTTCTCCTGCCAGAACTCTCGCTTGAACCACTGACGGATGCGGTTGCGGGCCGTGCTGGTCTTCACCAGGTTGAGCCAGTCCCAGCTAGGCCCCCTGGATTGCCGCGAGGTCAGGATCTCCACGATGTCACCGTTGTTCAGCCGGTAGTCAAAGGGGACGATCTTCCCGTTGACCTTGGCCCCCACGCAGCGGTGACCGACATCGGTGTGAATCCGGTAGGCAAAATCGATGGGGGAGGATCCGGCCGTCAACTCGATGATGTCGCCCTTGGGGGTGAACACGTACACCACGTCAACCAGCAGGTCCACCTTCAGGGCTTCCATGAACTCCTGAGGGTCCCGGAGGTCGTGCTGCCACTCCAGGGTCTGGCGCAGCCAGGCGAGCTTCTCCTCAAAGGCCCGATCCCCCGTACGCTCACCCTCCTTGTAGCGCCAGTGGGCGGCGATACCGTACTCCGCCGTCCGGTGCATGGCCCAGGTCCGGATCTGGATCTCCACCGGCTCACCGCCGGGTCCCACGATGGTGGTGTGCAGAGACTGGTACATATTGGGCTTGGGGGTGGCGATAAAATCCTTTACCCGGCCGGGAAGCGGCTTGTAGAGCGAGTGGACGACACCCAGGGCAGCGTAGCAGTCACGCTCGGTTTCCACCAGCATCCGGATGGCGATCAGGTCGTAGATGTCCTCGAAGTCGCGCCCCTGCTCGTACATCTTCTTGTAGATACTGTAGAAGTGCTTGGCCCGCCCCTGTATGTCGGCCTCGATCCCCTCGGCGGCCAGGCGCTCACGCAGCGAGGCGATGAAGCTCGCGATGAACGATTCCCGCTCGCTCCTCCGCTTGTCCACCAGTTGGACCAGTTGGTAGTAGTGATCGGGATCGAGGTAGCGGAGGGCCAGGTCCTCCAGTTCCATCTTGACCCGGTAGATGCCGAGACGATGGGCGAGTGGCGCGAAGATCTCGATCGTCTCCTCAGCGATGCGGCGCTGGGCGGGGGGTTCCAGGTACTTCAGGGTCCTGAGGTTGTGCAGGCGGTCGGCGAGCTTGATGAGGATCACCCGGATATCCCGGGCCATGGCCAGGAACATCTTGCGCAAGTTCTCAACCTGCTCGTCCTCTGCGGTGCGCAACTCCAGGCGTGACAGCCGGGTAACTCCGTCCACCAGGCCGGCTACCTCGGGGCCGAACTCCCGCTGTAGCGCCTCCAGGGTTACGGCGGTGTCCTCGACCACGTCATGCAGCAGGGCGGCGGCTACGGTGACGACGTCGAGCTCCAGGTCGGCCAGGATTAGCGCGACGTGGATCGGGTGCTCGATAAAGGCCTCGCCGGAGACCCGGATCTGACCCTCATGGGCACGGGTGGCCATGTGGTAAGCCCGGTCGACGAGCCCGGGATCGGCTCCCGGGTTATGGGCCAGAACCTTCTGCTTGAGCCGGTCCAGGTCTGCCGCCGCCATCGCGCCCCCCGCCTAGAACCGGACGAGAGCCGTAACCTCGTAGTCCTTGAGATTCTCTCGCCCACCAAGGTACGTCAACTCGATCAGGAAGGCCACCCCGACAACCCCCACCCCCAGTTGCCTGACAAGGTCAAGAGTAGCCTTGATCGTACCGCCGGTCGCCAGGAGATCGTCCACCACCAGCACCTTGCTGCATCCCTCAAGGGCATCAAGGTGGATCTCCAGCGCGTCCTGCCCGTACTCCAGGACATACTCCCCCCTGAGGGTCCGTGCCGGCAGCTTGCCCGGCCTACGTACGGGGACGAACCCGACCCTCAGTTCGTAGGCGACGGTGGCCCCCACCAGGAAGCCGCGGGCCTCCGGCCCCACCACCATCTCTACCCCCCGGTCCCGGTAGACATCGGCGATGGACTTGATGGCATGCCGCCAGGCGGGACCGTCCCGCAGCAGGGTGGTGATATCGCGGAACCGCACGCCCGGCTTCGGAAAGTCGGGGATATCCCGGATCTTGCTCCTCAGGTCGATCTCCACCGTTGCCTCCCCCTTCCTACTGCCCTCCGCCCCGGCCCGCGCATCCCTCGAGGAAGGAAGGGCTCTCCGCAAGGTCCACGCGCGCGCCGGGGAGCGGGTTCAACAGAATCCGCACTATCCCTTCTCCCGGCCACAACTCAACCAGACCCAACTCCTCCAGCACGGCGACCGTGGCGTCGACCATCGCCGGCCCCACCTCGGCCGCCAGGGCCAAGCTGGCAGGCTTGCCCGACCCCAGCTCCAGCACCGCGCCGGGGGGAAACCCCTGCCGGAGGGCACGGTAGGCCCGCCGGAGCCGCGCCCGGTCGGGAGCCGCCTGAGGCGCGGGGCCGGTCGCGGGCCGGATCACCCGCACCTCGCCCGGCCAGACCTCCTCCAGACCGGCGCAGGCCGCCACCACCACCCGCACGTCTTCCCGTCCGGACAAAGCGGCCAGCAGGCGGTCGCGGGCAAGCCATCTGAGGGGGCCCGGCGCCGGCCGTGCGTCGCAGACCACTACCAGGCCCAACCCGGCAGCCAGGCTCGGGAAACGGCGGACGAGAAAGGGGCCGTGGTAGTAGCTGGTGACCACCACCGCCGGACCGCCGCCCTCCAGATGGGCGTAGATCTCGAGCCGTCGCTCCAGGCGCGTACGGGCATGCAACACCAGCGGCCCGGATAAGGCGGGGGCAGCTCCCTCCGCCCAGTCACCGTCCGGCCCCAGGACCAGAACCGCTCTCGTCTCCGCGTTCACCAGGTCAACCCAGTCGCCGCCGGGGACGGCCAGGTCACGGACGTGCAGGCTGACCGTTTGCCGCCCGTTCCAGGCGTTACGCTGCGGGGTGAAGGCGAGGTCCACCGCTGCCGCCTGGCCGAAGCGGTGGCGGCGCTCACCCATGCCAAAAGCAATGGCCGTCAGCGGCCCGGGGCTGGTGCCCAGGTGTAGCCTCAGGTGGGCGCCGTCGCCACCGACAGCGCGGCAGTCCAGCAGCGCGGCCCCCCTCATGGCCAGTACGGGAGTCGGGTTACCGTAGCCGCAGGGCCCCAACCGCGCCAGTTCCTCCGCCAGGAGGAGATCGATCTCGGCCGGCTCCACTTCGGCATCGACCGCCAGCGTGGGCACGAGATCAGCGGGACTCAGCCGGGTCCGGGCCAGTTCCTCCAACCTCATCGCCAGTTCCCCCAGCCTGTCCGCGGGGAGGAGCAGACCGGCGGCAGCCGGGTGGCCTCCAAAGCGCTCCAGGATACCGGCACAGGACTGAAGAGCGGCGAGGATGTTGAAGGCCCCGATGCTACGAGCTGACCCCCGGGCCCGGTTACCCTCGAGTGCCAGCAGGACCACGGGTCGGTGGTAGCGTTCCACCAGCTTGGATGCGCTTATCCCCAGGACCCCGGGGTGCCAGCTCTGGTCTGCCAGCACCAGACAGAGGGGGATCTCTCCCCCACGGCCAGCCACCATTGCCTCGGCTTCCGCGAGCACCCGGGCCTCCAGGGCCTGACGCTCACGGTTGTCCCGCTCCAACTGGGCGGCCAGGTGGTCTGCTTCGGCGGCGTCAGTCGCCAGGAGCAGCCGGATCGCCGTGCCACCCTGGCCAACCCGGCCGGCCGCGTTGATACGGGGACCCAGGGCGAACGCGACGTGTCCGGGGGTGATCGTCTCTCCCGCCAGTCTCGTCGTCGCCAGGAGCGCCCGCAGCCCGGGTCGCCGGGTCCGGGCCAATGCATCGAGACCGGCCCGCACCAGAAGCCGGTTTTCCTCCACCAGGGGAACGACGTCGGCTACCGTCCCCAGGGCCACCAGTTCCAGGTAATCCTCCCACCCCCCGCCGGCCAGCAAGGCCTGCACGAGCTTGAAGGCTACCCCAACGCCCGCCAGGTGCTTGCAGGGATAGGGGCAGCCTTCCCGGCGAGGGTTGAGCACCGCCCGGGCCCGGGGCAGCTGGGGTCCAGGAGGATGGTGATCGGTGACGATCAAGTCCAGTCCCAACTCCGCCGCCAGCTCCGCCTCTTCCACGGCCGATATGCCCGAGTCCACGGTAACGACCAGCCGGACACCGCGCCCGGCCAGCTCCCGCAGGGCCGCGGCGTTGATCCCGTAGCCCTCCCGCAACCGGTCGGGAACGTAGAAGTCCACATCGGCTCCCAGCCGCCCCAGGCACTCCACCAGCATGGTCAGGGCGGCCAGACCGTCGACATCGTAGTCGCCGTAGACGGTCACCCGCTCGCGGGAACGGGCGGCCCGGGCGATCCGCTCAACGGCTGCACTCATACCGGCCATGGCCAGGGGATCGTGGAGATCCTCCAGGCCTGCGTGAAGGAAGCGGTGGGCCTCGACCGGATCCTGTAGGCCACGACCGGCCAGCACGGTGGCCAAGACACGACCGATCCCGAGTTCGGCCCGCAGGCGGCCCACGGCTTCGGGGTCGGCGGGGGCGACAACCCAGACCGGCCGGGGCCGGGGCAGGCTCACGGCCCAGGGGACCCCGGTTCATCCGCCGGTGGTGAGATCTTCCCCTCAAGTTCCTCCTTGCGGGCGCGTAAAGCCCTCACCTCGGCCTCGAGCAGCCTGACCTGTCCCTCCAGGCGCTTTCGCTCTTCCTCGGCGCGCGTCTTCTCGGCCCGCACGTTGCGGAGCCGGAAACCCATACCCACCTGCTTGACCAACCCGATCAACCCGGCCAGGACGGCTCCGGCCGCCGCCGTTCCCAGGATGACGAGCGACAGGGGTGCGGCCACAGTCCAGACGAGGATGGTTATGGGGACTTCCTGGGCATTCTGCACGGCAAAGATGGCCACCAGGAGCGCGAAAAGGAGTCCCAGCATCAGGAACAACGTGGTCACCCCCGCCCGCTATTTCTCCTCCCCGCCCGCCTATCCCTCTCCCCGGCAGGGAACCCCACCCCGGAAGCAGAAGGGGCTGAGCATGCGGTCCTTCGAGGAAGCTTTCAGCGAAGTCTACGACCTCATCTTCCCGCCTCGCCCGCAGCAGCAGGCCATGCTGGCCGAACTGGCGGATCGGGTTCCGGTAGCCCGCTGGCTCGAGGTGGCCTGCGGCACGGGGAAGCATGCCCTTTTCCTGGCCCGCCGGGGAATGCGGGTGACGGCCCTGGAACTCGATCCCCTCATGGTGCGGCGGGCCCGCCGAGCGGCCGGCCGGGCAGGCCTGGCCATCGACTTCCGGCAGGCCGACATGACTCACCCCGAGAGCTACCGGGATCTCGAGGGCCGGTTCGGGGGGGCTTCTTGCCTGGGCAATTCCCTTGCCTATGCCGTCCGACCGGGAGACCTCGAACTGACGCTGGAGTGGGTGGGCCGCTGCCTTGTCCCGGGGGGACTCTTCCTGATCCAGGGGGTGAACTTCGACCTGGTACAGGGTGAGCATACCTTCCCCGCCATCCCCGTCCCCGGGGTCGGTCTTGTCTTTAGCCGCCGCTACGAGCAGCTGGCCGGGGATCTTCTGGCGTTCCATCTGGAACTGACCCCAACCGGCGGTGGCCTGCCCCGCCGGGCCCGACACGTGATCCGGCCACTCTCCCTGGCTAACCTGGAGCGTGCCCTGGGACAGGCCGGACTGAGGGTGGAAGCCAGGTGGGGAGACTTCGACCGCCGCCCGTGGACCGACCGGGCACCGGCGACCGTGGTGCTAGCCACCCGCTAGGTAGCCCGCGCTTTCTTCTCGCGCCGGGCTATGTCCACCAGAGCTTCCCGCTCGATCTCCTCCACCACGTGAAGAGTCCCCCGACCCTCGCGGGTGAGTTCTTCCAGAAAGCGCCGGTTGGGCTCCAGGCCCACACAGGCGAACCGTATGCCCCGGCCGGCCACCTGTCTCGCCGCCTCGACCGCGTCGGCCAACGAGTTCATGCTCCACTTGGGCACGGTTGGGATGCCGTCGGTTATCAGCAGGATGAGCGGATTGCGGACCCTGCTGGCGGCGACGTACTCCAGGGCCCCGATCAAGCCGTGGGCCAGGGGAGTTAGGCCCAGGGGCCTTATCCGCCTGATTCCCGCCTCAACACAGCCGTAGTTGCGGGTGAAGGGCACGTAGACCGTAGCCTCGCGCTCCTGGAAACAGATGACCGCCACCCGATCGCGGCTGGCCAGCAGCAAGTGTTCAGCCAGGTAACGGGCAGCCCGGAGTCGCGAGCCGGCCATACTGGCACTGGCATCGATGAGTAAACAGATGTCGATCTTCTCCTGGGCTCGACGGTGATAGGCGCGCAGATCTTCCCGGCAGAGACGCGGCCCCCCCTCCCGCAGCCGGCGGCAACTGGCGGCAACCAGCGTTTCGGGCACCGCCAGGCTGGGCACCCAGGCCCCGCTGGGCACCGGGGCGGCCCCGTGGTGTCCCGGCCGCCGGTCGCCCTCGCGATGGAGGCGATCCCGCCGTCCGAGATCGGAGGCCGAGAGGAACAGGCGGCGCAGCATATTGCGGAAGTGCAACTCGATCTCCCGCCGGTTGGTCCGGATGAACTGGTAGAGCCGTGAGCCCTCCTCGGTCAGGCGGTACTCCCTTCGATCGGAGACAACAAGCCCCTGCGCTTCGAGCCGTTCAACCCACTGGCCGGGGGTAGGGAACCGCTTGAGCCGGTTCTGCAAGCTCTGCCATCCGGGGTCGCCCTGGAAGCTCTCCAGGAGATCCTGCAGTTCACCCACGCTGCCCAGGTCATCGGCCAGGTCCATGGCCGTCTGCAACTGAACCTGGCGCTTGACCTGCTGGTCGACTGGACTGGTGTCCCGCCGCTGCAGCAGCGAATCCGAATAGCTGCCATAGGGGGAGAAATCGGAACCCCCCCCGGGACCACCTTCGACCGGCCGCAAGCGCTCGACCTTGCGGATCTCGTACCCCTGCGAAACCACTTCCCGTTCCACCGCCGCGCCCAGGTAGAAGAGCACCGGCAGGTGGGCCTCGTCCACCTTCAGCGCCAAATGTACGTGGTTCAAGTGAGCCCGCCGTAGCGATTCCTTTCGACCGTAGGCAAGCGATCCCGAGAGCCGACCGCCGCCGGTACCCGTCTGCAGGTCGACGTAGTCGGCCAGCCGGCGAGAACCCGGCGCCAGGTGCGCCCCCTCCACCCAGGCGAAATCTCGCCAGTAACGGTCAACCGCCTTGAGCAGCGAGCGGGCGACCCGGCGGTGGTCGACTTGGGCTACCTGGTGGAAGACGTCCACGTGGATGACCTCTCCGGTGCGCTGCCGCCGGTAGAAGATCCGGCCCGCATCGCCGTCGACAAGGACCTGGACCTCGGAAGGCTCGGCAGGGGAAACGGCGTGGACTCGGCGGCTCACCACCATGGTATGGCCCAGCCGCACTCCGAGCCCCCGGTCGAGAATGGCGGGCAAGGCACGGGTGGCCTGGCGAATGGCCTCCAGCTGGCGGCTGTTGAACTGGCCGCCACCGGCGAATCCGGGGATACCCGGCTCGGGCCTCATGACTGGACTTCCGGCAACCTCACCAGTTCATCCGGAGGCAGTTCCACCATGGGCCTGGCCAAGGCTGGCGGCGCGAAAGGCGTTACCTGCATGGGATCGGCCAGGGCGCCGGGAGCGGTGAGATCTCTCGATCGAGACCCGCGGTCCACCATGCGGCGCGCCATCCCGGCCGAGCCCGAGTCGCCACCCTGCCACCCCGCGGTCCCGCCCACCTTGCCGCCACCGCCGCTTACAGCTCCAGGACCGTCCAGAGAGCGCTTCAGCTTGGCCAGGAGCCCCCCCCAGGAGCGGGCCGGCGTGGCGGGAGGTGCCGCCACGGCCATCTCGCCAGGGGTCTCCACCTGGCCGTCGGCCCCACCGTCACCGTCGGCCGCCCTGCGCGGCATTTCCCGGTCCGGCCGGTTGCCCCACTCCTCCAGGTGCTTCATGATCTCGGTGATGGTAGCCAGGTCGGCCCGGTGGTGCAGGGCAAGCGGCGCCACGGCCAGGACGTCGCGCAACGCTACCTCGTCCCGCCCTTCCAGTACGGCGTGGATGTGGGCCCCGAGCTGAAGTGCTTCCACCGACCGGAGGCTCTCCAGGCTGAAGTCAACGTACAAGCTGGCCACCAGACGGCGCAGCGGGAGGGGAAAGACGACGACGCCATACCTGGCCAGCACACGGTGCCAGATCTCGCTCTCATCGACGGGCAGGGATGCTTCCCGGCGGCCAGAACCCCGGCAGGCAAGGATCTCGGCCACAACTTCAACCCTGCCCGGTCGGGACATGCCGATGACGAAGTCGAAACGGTCGGATAGCTGCTTGCGAATATCCTCCAGGGGACCGGGGTCCTCGTCGGGGTTGGAGGCTGCCCACACCGAGACACTCAGCGGCAGCTCTACCCGTGGCAAGCCTGTCTCCTCGATCTGGATGCGGCCAGGTTTGGTCCCCATCACGTCCAAGAGCACGTCGGCCAGTTCGGGCGCGGTGTCGGCCAGCCGGTTGATCTCATCCACGAAGATGATGCCCCTGTGCGCCTGGGGTAGGGAACCCGGCAGCAGGGCCGCCTGGGGCCTGGTCGCTTCGGTCAGGCGCCCCAAGTCTACGCTTCCAACCACCGTGCCCACTTTTGCCGAGTGCGAGATCTCCAGGAAAGGCATGGGGATCCACTCCGCCTCCCACTCCCCGCCCGGCCCATGCTGGGGGCAGTGGGGGCGTTCCGGGTCGCAGTTGAACAGGCAGCTCTTGATGCGACGGACGCGTGGGAGAGCTTGCCGGGCTGCCCGCAGGATGGTGGTCTTGCCGGTACCCCGAAGCCCTTCGGCATGCAGGTGCAGGGGGGAGCCCGCCAGGGTGGAGAGGATGGACATCTCCACCGAGCGGAACAGCTGTGCGTTACCGTCGTGCCGTACCAAGCCGGGTGAGAGTCGCAAGGTAGCCTCCAGTGGCATTTGCCACGCCCTATTCTCCCCGTCGCTGAGTCGAGCGTATTCCAACCGAGATCTGGCACGACGCCACCCGGCGTGGCAAGATGTCCCGGGGGTGGTCAGTGGTGAAAGCGGCGGTGTTCCACCTGCTCGTGGACTGGGCCTTCGGCGCCCTGAACCTCCACCGCCTGGCTGTCGGGGTGGTCGCCTTAAACACCTCGGCCTTGCTTTTGTGGGAAAAGGTCGGTTTCCGCCGCGAGGGGGTGTGGCGGGACGGCTACTTCTGCAAACATGAGTTCAATGACTTCGTGATCATGAGCTTGCTAGAGGACGAGTTCAGAAGCGCCCGCGAGAACGCCGCCGGTCCTCCGGGCTAGCGGCTTCCAGCGCATCGGCCGGCTTACCGGTCGGCAACCGCCTGCAGTCCCACCTCCTCTCCCAGCGCCGCGAGGAAGGCCAGATCCACCGGCCGCGGCCCGGGCGCACCGGCCAGAACATGGCGGGAAGTGCGGGGCGGGTAGGGCCGGCGGGCGAGGCCCCTGTCCACCACGCTGTCCTTGTCTACCGGGGTATCTTGCCGCCAGGGCCACACCTGGATCCCCTGGCTCCGGTAGTCCACCAGGTAGGCGGGCACCAGAAGGCAGCCCAAGGCCTGGAGGGCCTGCACCCGGTGATGGCCGTCCAGGATGATCAGCGTCACCCGGTCGACCAGTACCGGCTCCCGCAAGCAGCCATCCCTCCGGATCTCGTCGGTCAGCGAGGCCAGCCGGTCCTCCTCCACCTCTTCGTGGGGCAGCAACGCCCCGGTCTCCATAAGGGCAAAGCTCAACTCACTCACGGCTACCGGCCTCCCGCCACCTGCGGCAGCTGGGCGAGCGCTCGCTCGATCTCCTCCCGCGGATGCTGGTAATCCTCCAGGAGCCCGTCCAAGTAAGCCTCGTAAGCGCCCATGTCGAAGTGGCCGTGACCGCTCAGCCCGAAGACAATGCAGGGTTCCGTCTTCTCCCGCTCAGCCTCCCGAGCCAGTTCCACCACGACTTGGATGGCGTGGGCGGATTCGGGAGCGGGGAGGATGCCCTCGGTACGGGCGAAGAGGCTGGCAGCGGCGAAGGCGTCGAGCTGCCCTACCGCCCGGGCGGAGATCAGGCCGTGATGCAGGAGAGCGCTGGCCAGCGGGGCAGCCCCATGGTAGCGCAGGCCTCCGGCGTGAATGCGGGGCGGGACGAAGCTGTGCCCCAAAGTGAACATGTGAGCAACGGGCGCAATCCCCGCCGCGTCACCGTAGTCGTAGGCGTAGACTCCCCGGGTCAGGGTAGGGCAAGCGGCCGGCTCGGCGGCGATCACCTGAGGGCCGGTGCCGTCAAGACTCAGGAGGGGGAAAGCCAGGCCGGCGAAGTTGCTGCCGCCCCCGAAGCAGCCGACCACCGCGTCCGGCCGTTCGCCGGCCATCTCCAGTTGCCGTCGGGTCTCCAGACCGATGACCGTCTGGTGCAGCAGGACATGGTTCAGCACACTTCCCAGCGAGTAGCAGGCACGGGGGTCGCCCGCCGCGTCCTCCACCGCCTCGCTGATGGCGATGCCAAGACTGCCGGGGGAGTCGGGCTGGTCTTCCAGGATGGCCCGGCCGCAGGCGGTGCGAGAACTGGGACTTGGGGTCACGTCGGCCCCATGCACGCGCATGAAGGCTTTCCGGTAGGGTTTCTGCTCGTAGCTAATCCGCACCATGTAGACCGTGCATTCCAAGCCGAAGAAGGAGCAAGCCAGGGCCAGGGCGGACCCCCACTGGCCGGCGCCGGTCTCCGTGGTCAGCCGCCGGGTACCGTCGCGGTGATTGTAGTGGGCTTGGGCGACGGCGGTATTCGGTTTGTGGCTGCCGGCCGGGCTGACCCCCTCGTACTTGTAGTAGATCCGGGCCCGGGTCGGCAGGGCCCGCTCCAGCCGCCGGGCCCGCACCAGCGGCGTGGGCCGCCACAACCGGTAGACATCCAGCACCTCGCCGGGGATGTCAACGAACCGCCGGGAGGTCATCTCCTGCTCGATGAGTGACGGCGGGAAGAGTGTCGCCAGGTCGTCCGGGCCCAGGGGCTCAAGTGTTCTCGGGTGCAGGGGGGGGTTGGGACGGAAAGGCAAATCCGCCGCCAGGTTGTACCAAGCCGTGGGGATCTCGTTCTCAGCCAGCAGGTACTTGATCGATCCGGTCACTCTCTGCTCCTCCTCTCGAAGCAAGAAACCCGTCCCCTATGGGGACGGGTCTTGTCCGCGGTGCCACCCCGCTTGAGAAACCGCCTCCGCCCGGCGGCGTTCTCGCTCTGGGGGTACGGGGCCCATCAGGCGGATGAAGGCCCTTATACCCTTTCCCGGTAACGGGGGAAGGCCGGCGTTGTCTACTCGGTCGGAGCCTTTGGATACGCGGCTCCCGGGTCCATTCGGGCGCGCCTCCCGGCGCCGGGCTCACACCGACCCCGGCTCGCTAGGCCGGCAGGGCTGCGCCTACTAGTCCCGTTCATGGCCTATGGTATTTGGTTGGGTACACTTTAGCACGCCCAAAAACCCATGTCAAGCGGCGGCCTGGAACAACCGCAGTCCGAAACGGGTGCCAGTGAGCCCCGCAGCCAGAGTGGCCGGGACGATACGCTCAGATCACCCGGCCATGCCGGGAGCAGTAGTCGAGGATGATACCGGCGCCGAGGCGGCACCCGACAACCAGGCTGTCTTCATCAATATCAAAGCCCGGCGTGTGCAACATGGCCGCTATCCCCACAGCGCGGTTGGCCACTCCCAGCCAGAATAGAACCCCCGGCAGTTGCCGCTGGAAGACCGAGAAATCCTCCGACCCCACCGGCAGCGGCGCCCGGAAGGAGATGAGATTGGCGGGACCCACGGCCGCCGCGGCCGCCGGCGCGACCTCCGCCGTCAGCACCGGATCGTTCACCGTGGCCGGCACCGCTTCTTGCCAGTCGAGCTGGTAGCCCAGCCCCGTCCCTGCCGTGACCTGGTCCAGGACAGCTCTGACCCTTGCCGGCAAGGCGGCCCGCTCCTCCGGGTGGGCCGCCCGGGCAATCCCCACCAGGTCGGCCCCACCCGCCTCAACCCCGGCGGCCTGGGGGGAGAAACCAACCTCAACCGCCTTTAGCAGTTGCGGCTCACCCCGGATGACGGCGGCGAGCAGATCGTCGAAGGCCTCGACGCTCCCCGGCAGCTGGACGTTGCTCAAGCCCCGGACGGCCGTGGCGCACCGTTCCCGGACCGCCTGGCGATCAGCCGGAGTGGTTCGGCCCAGGAGATTCCGGAGAGCGACCCGCACGTCGTCGAGAGGGGGGAGGTTGACGCCAGGACCCAGCCCGACTTGACCGACCGGCAACGGGAAGGCGTGAAGCGCGAAGATGGCCTCCGGGCGGGGGTTGTCCAAGACCCCGGCGCCGATCATCGCCCGGGCCCCCAGGGCAGGCTCCTCAGCCGGCTGGAAGATGAAGACCACCGTACCCGGCAACTGGCGGCGAACCCCGGCCAGCACTTCGGCGATTCCCAGCCCGATAGCCGTGTGGGCGTCGTGGCCGCAGCAGTGCTTGACCCCGGGAACCCGGGAGCGGTAAGGAGCCGTGAGGCCGTCACTGAGCGGCACGGCATCCATGTCCGCCCGCCAGGCCACGACCGGTCCCGGCCCGCCTCCCTGCAGCACGCCAACCACTCCGTGCCCGCCAACACCACACCGGACCTCGTCCAAGCCCAGCCGGGTGAGACGCTCGGCCACCACCCCGGCAGTCCGTTCTTCCTCAAGCGAGAGCTCGGGATGGGCGTGAAAGTCCCGGCGCAGGGACACCAGCCGTTGCTTCAGACCGGGACCCCTGCTCTCAAGTGAGCTCGGGTCAACCAGCAGTCTCGACTCCCTCCCATAGAACCGGTGGTGGAGGCTACCGGACGATCTTGCCCCCCGCCATGACCCGAACCCCGTCAAGGTACAGATCCGGCTCGGGGATGACGAAGTCCTGGTGGTAGTCGGCGGTCACGACTCCCCCCATGTGCGAGCTGTCACCCAGTGCCAGGTGCACGGTGCCGCCGATCTTCTCCGCCTCCACCGTTACGTCCAGCCGCCTGGCGTTGGGATTGGTGCCCACCCCCAACTCCGCCAGGTTGCGCCGGGGGGCCAGGGCAGCTTCGGGCTGGCCGGTCAAGCCAAGCACCTCGCGTAGGACGTCCCCCACCCGGCCGCCGCCGGTCACCTGGTGGGCCTCACCCCCGGCCAAGGTGATGGTCATGTCCTCCTCGAGGCGTGGATGCCACCCGGCCCGGACCACCAGCCGTCCCTCACCGGTTCCCTCTACAGGAGCGGTGAAGGCCTCTCCCGCCGGCAGGTTGCCCCAGCGTCCGGGAGTCCGGTATATCCCGTCGTCCGGTC
This sequence comes from bacterium, assembly GCA_031082145.1. Taxonomy (GTDB): domain Bacteria; phylum Bacillota; class Sulfobacillia; order UBA995; family UBA995; genus Ess09-15. The sequence goes on from JAVHLP010000001.1 coordinate 308,630, forward strand.
TGCCCTCGCGCCCCTCCAGGCTGAACCTGATATCAGTGCCGGCCGGACAGGTAACTCGGGCCGACCGGGCCGCCGTCAACCAGGAAGCGATGCGGGCGGTCTCCTCGGCCAGCTTCTCATAGTCGCAAGACATGGCCCCGCCGGGGTAGAACATCTCCGGCAGGAAAGCGGGCATGCTGGCGAGCCGCGCGCCCGCCCGGCAGGCCTCCTGGCGGGCATCGGTGTGGCTCAGGGAGTAGCTGGTTATGGCCACCACGACATCGTGCTCCCGCATGGCCCCGGGAGCAGGCGGGGGAGGCTCGGCTCCCGAACGCCCGGTGGACTCGAAGGTGAGGAAACTGACGGCCCGGTGGCCCTCGGCTGCCACCTCCGCCACCTGACGGGCCAGGAGTGCCCGCCGCAGGTTCTGCTCGAGCACCTCCGGGTCAAGGCCAGTCCAATGCTCGGGCCGGGGCCGATCGGTGATCACCAGCAGCTTGTCGTCGGCCCCCAGGCCGAGGTTCACCCGGAGCATGTTCCAGACCCCGTCGCGGATCTGATCCCGGTCAACCCAGGTCACGTCATCACCCCTTCGCCATGGTTCGCAGCCGTCCTCCGGCCGCCGGGATCAGTTTCCGGCAGGAGGGATCTTTCTCCTTCCCAAGGCAAAAAGGGAAACGCGCCGCCGGGGAGAAAGCCTGGAAGGACAACAGGGGGTGCCCATGTGTCCGTCCGTCCCAAGCTGCTCGCCGCCTTTCTGCTTCTCCTCATCCTGTCGGCCCCGGCGGGGTCGGTGGCCGCCTACGAGCCGTCGCCGGATCCCGTGCCGGCCCGGGCCAGGGTACTGACGGTCCTGGAAGATGAGGAGGCCGAGGAAGGTCCCTGGGGTTTCGCCCTGCGGCGACAGACGGTAACCCTGCGCATCCTGACCGGCCCCTACCGTGGACAGAGCTTCACCGTTGATAACTACATCCCCGGACAGCCGGCCTACGACATCATCCTCAGCGCCGGCGACACCGTGCTGGTCGCCATCGAGGAGGCCGAAGGCGAGCCGGTGGCCATCTTCATCGAGGACTTCGTGCGCGACCAATACCTGTACGTCCTGGCCGCGCTGTTCGCCCTGAGCCTGGTGGCGGCCGGCGGTAGAAAGGGGCTTCGTGCCCTGCTGGTGCTGGTCCTGACCATCCTGGGAGTCTTCTTTGTCCTGCTCCCCCGCCTGCTGGCCGGCTCCGCGCCGGTTCCCACCACCATATGCGTCTGCGCCCTGGTCACCCTGGTCACCATGCTGATGGTGGCCGGTCCCGGCCGCAAGGCTCTGGCTGCCACCCTGGGGGCCACCGGCGGGGTTGCCGTGGCCGGGATGCTGGCCCTTTACAGCGGCGGCCTGGCCAGGCTAATGGGGCTCAACGCCCAGGAAGCCCAGCTCCTCTATTACGTGGAAGACCTGACCCTGGACTTCCGGGGACTCCTGTTCTCCGGTATGATCCTGGGAGCCCTGGGCGCCATCATGGACGTGTCAATGTCCATCGCGTCGGCCACCGAGGAGGTACGCCGGGCAGCTCCCCGGCTGAGCCCGCTGGCTCTGTTTCAGGCCGGCATGAACGTGGGCCGCGACGTCATGGGAACCATGGCCAACACCCTGATCCTGGCCTACACCGGTGGCGCCCTCCCCCTATTGCTGCTGCTCATGGCCTACAATGCCAGCCTCATCAAGGTCATCAACCTGGACCTGATAGCCACCGAGGTGGTCCGGGCCTTGACCGGCAGCATCGGCGTCGTGCTCTCCGTTCCCATCACCGCCGCGCTGGCCAGCGCCGTATTCGCCCGCCCCGCCGGGCGGAGAACCGTTATCCGGGCGCGGGCGATCTCCCGCCCACCGGTCCAGAGAGATCTCCCTCCAGGGTCACCCCCGCAGTGATTCCCGCCGCCAGGAAGTGGAGATAGGCCCCCTGCACCGGGCGCCCGAGGATGGTGGCCGCCGCCCGGGCGTACAAGCGGAGCTGTGGTGAATACCTCTCAACCAGGGTGGCGATGCTCGCGGGAGTCGCCCGGTCGGTCTTGAAATCCACCACCACCAGACCTCCCACCTCGTCGAAGAGACAGTCGATGACCCCTTGGACCAGGACTTGCTCTTCTCCCGCCTCGTCCGGGGGTACCTCCGGATACACTTCGGCGGCGGGCAGGGCCAGGGTGAACGCCACCTCCCGGCGGACGCGGGCCGGTTCCACCTTCAGCCGGCGGCCCAGGGGACTGGAGAAGAACCGTCCGATGGCCACCCGGTCCACCAGCCCGGCTTGGGTCGGGCTGAGCAGTTCGCGTTCCACCATGCTCTCTACCTGAGCGGCGACGTCCGCCGGGTCAAGAGCGGTCTCGAGGCGCAGGTGTCTGAGCACAAGGTGGGTGGCGATGCCGGCCTCGACTCCGCTCCCCGCTCCCGCCGAGGGCCGCTCGCCACCGGCCACCCAGTCCCTCCCCTTCAGCTCCGTCACCGTAGCCTTGGCCGCCCTCCCGGCCAGTCGCGTCCACGGGTAGCGCCATTCCAGCGCCCTCTGGAACCGTTCCTCCAGTTCAGGCACGGGCGGGACGGACTCCGGCCGGGCCGCCTCCCGCCGGCCCGGCGGGTCGGGCAGCCGTTCCCAGCGGATCACCCGGAAACGGGACGGCTCGCCGGCCGGCAAGCGATCGGCGGCGGGAAGACCCCAGTCCAGCCCGGGGTGCCGGGCCAGCGCCATCCCCAGCCACTCCAGCGGGGTCTCGACTTCCGCCAGCAGGGCGTCCGGCAGCCTCCAGTCCCGGTGGCCGGCGACCGCCACCTGCCAACGGGTCACGGCCCGATCCAACCCTCGTGCCGAACCAACCAGGCACAGCCGCTCGCGGGCACGCGTCATCGCCACGTACAAGATCCGGAGCTCCTCGGCCAGGCTCTCGAGGCGCAAGCGGCCCGCCACTGCCCGCTGGGCCAGGCTCGGGTAGACGACATCGGCCGCCCGATCCACCACCGCCGGCCCCAGACCCAGCCTGCGGTGGAAGAGCAGATCGGGGTTGTCCCCGCCCAGGCGGAGCCTCCGGCCCAGGCCGGCGAGGAAGACCACCGGGAACTCCAGGCCCTTGCTGCGATGTACACTCATAACCCGGACCGCGTCCTCTCCCTCGCTCAGGGCCATAGCCGCCCCCAGATCTTCATCCGCCTCCTCCAACCCTTCAAGCAGCCGCAAGAAGCTGACCAGACCCCGGGTGGCATAGCGGTCAAAGGCCCGGGCCCGGTCCTGGAGGGCCATGAGATTGGCCTGGCGCTGAGCTCCTGCCGGCATCGCCCCCACGTACTCGGGGTAGCGCGTCTCCCGGTAGATGGTGCCGATGAGATCGGCCAGGGGGCCCCGCCGGGCCAGGGTGCGCCAGGCATCGAGGCGCTCCCGAAACCGCTCCAGGCGGGGATCGGTCGAGACGAGGGCGGCATCGGCGAAGCTCTGCGGGTCACCCAGGCGGAGCCGGGCCATGTCGGCCGGATCCAGTCCCACCAGCGGTGATCTGAGCACGCAGGCCAGGGGAATGTCCTGTCTCGGGTTGTCGATGAGGCGCAGTACAGACAGGACTACCTGTACCTCGATGGCCTGGAAGTACCCGGTGGCCAGTTCACCGCAAGCGGGCACCCCCGCCAGGCGCAGCGTCTCCACCACCTGGTTGGCGTGGCCCCGGGTGGCTCTGAGAAGCACGGCGAAGTCACGGTATCGAAGCGGGCGAGGTGGATCGCCCACCAACTCCGGACCATCAACCATGGCCCGAATGCGGTGAGCAACCAACCGGGCCTCCCGCTCCATCGTCTCCAGGAAGTCCCCCCGGGGATCGCCTTCGTCCGCTCCCTCCCGCTCCAGCAGGTGAACCTCCACCCCGCCGCCGCCATCGGGCAAGTGGGCCACCAGCTCGGCGTCCTGGTCGTATGCCAGTTCGCCCACCCCCGGCGTCAGCAGCTGCCGGAACAGGTAGTTGACGGCGTGGATGATGGCCGGGCGGCTGCGGAAGTTGACGGCCAGGGGGATGCGCCGGCACCGGGGGCGCTCGGGGTAGGCGTGGTAGCGGGACAGGAAGAGTCCCGGCTCGGCCAGCCGGAAGCGGTAGATGCTCTGCTTGACGTCGCCTACCAGAAACAGGTTGGGCGAGGGGTCGTCGTCGCCCCGGGAGACAAGCCCCAGAATGGCATCTTGCAATGGGTTTATGTCCTGGTACTCGTCAACCAGCACCTCGTGGAAAGCCAGGCGCAACTCGGTGGCCACCGGTGAGGACCCTTGCAGCAGGCGCAGGCAATAACGCTCCAGGTCGGCGAAGTCAAGTAGGGATCGGGCCGCCTTGGCAGCGGTGTAGACATCGTCAAAGGCGGCCACCAGGCCGGTCAGACAGGCCATACGGGGGGCCAGCGCCCTCAACTCGTCCACCTGCTCGCCGGGCGACCGGGTGAAGTAGGCTTCCCGGAGTGCGTTCAGCGCGGCCTTGGCCTCATCCCGCACAGACCGGGCTTGCTCGCGGACGGCCTCGTCCACGGCCCCCCGGTGGCCAGGCAACCTCGCGAAGGTCAACTCCTGGACGGCCGCGTACGCCGCTCCCCAGCCGTCCCCCAGGCTCCCGAGGATCCCGGCGGCGGCCGCTGCCTCTGTCTCCAGTACCGGGAGCCAGGCCGTCGGGCCCCCGGGTCGACGGGCCAGCCGGAGGGCCGCTTCCACAAGGCCGGCAACTCGACCCAGCCCCAACCGGACCCCTTCTTCCAGGGCTGGCCACCAGGGCAGGTCTTCGATCCGAGTCCCGGCAGGCACTTGAAAGGCCTCCCCCGCCGCCCGCAACCAGCCCCGGGGATCGGGTTGGCTCCCGGCGAAGGCATGGAGGTCGAGCACCGCCCGTTTCAGGCGCAGGTCCCCGCCGGGATGGCTATAGGCGTCCACCAGGTCCAGGAAATCGGTCCCGGCTTGCTCGTAGCAATCCTCGAAGAGCTCGTCCGCCGCCTCCAGGCGCAGCAAGAGAGCTTCTTCCTCCGCCGCCACCCGGAAGCCGGGATCAAGGTCCAGGAGGTAGAAGTACTTGCGAAGGAGCCGGAGACAGAAGGAGTGCAGGGTCGAGATCCAGGCCCGGTCGACCAGGGCCAGTTGCCGCCGGAGTTCGGGACGGGTGGCTGCCGCCAGGTGCAGGGCTTCCCGTACCCGGGCGCGGACCTCCCGGGCGGCCGCCTCGGTGAAGGTCACGACCAGCAGACGATCGATGTCGGCCGGCCGCTCAGCTACGGTCAGGTGCCGGATCACCCGCTGGACCAGGACGGCCGTCTTGCCGGCACCCGCCCCCGCTGAGACCAGGAGGCTCCGGCCGGTGGTCTCGATGGCTGCCCGCTGCTCGGCGGTCCAGTTCACGCCCTCGCCTCCTCGGCCAGGTCTTGCCAGGTCAAGGCCGTCCCCGCCTCCCGGTAGACGTCACCCACCAGCGGGTCAAACCCACAGGCGGCCCGGAACTCGCAATAGCGGCATGCCCGTTCCTTTCCTCCCCGGTAGGGACGTATGGAGACGTCGCCGCCCGCCAGCCGGTTGCCGAGGCCGGCCAGGCGGGCGCGCACCGCCCGCAGGACCCCGACCAGATCCTTCGGGCCCACGGCACCCGATCCGGCCGCCGGGGCGCCATCCACTCGCAGCCTGGCCCGGACGAGGTGCCCGGCCGGAGAGTCACCCTCGCCCCGGTCAAGTAGGCGGATGACCTCCGGGTCGGCGACGGCCAGCCCGTCCAGGCGGAACCGGTCCAGACGCCTCCGGTCGGCCTCTTCGGGCGAGAGTGGTCCCCCGGCCCGAACCGGCTGGGCTAGCAGTGGCAGGTAGAAGGCGCCGGCCGCCCGGACCCGCTTTCGCCCGGGCCACTCATGCTCCAGGACCACCGCCAGGTAGCAGAGAAGCTGCAGGTCAAGGCCGGCGGCCACGGCCCCCGGATCAAGGCGGCGGCGGCTTGATTTGTAGTCGATGACCCGGAGATAGGTCACTCCTTCCCGTTCGGCGGCGTCCACCCGGTCGATGCGGCCGCGCAGTTCCAGGCTCCGGCCGCCCTCCAGTTCTTGACGGAGCGGCGGCAGGTCCTGGCCGGGGCCGAAGGCGACCTCCGCCGCCAGTGGCCGGAAGCCGCTGCGACGGGCGTGCCGCCCCAGCACCGCCACCGCCTGCCGGAAAGAACGGGCCAGGACACCGCCGAGAAAGCGGTAGCGGGACGAGCTCATCAGCACGGCCCTCCCCACGCCGGGTACTAGCTGCTCCAGGACTTGATCGGCCAGTCGCTCCCTGGCTCGCTCATGCTCGGCGCTCCAGTCCAGTCCCTGGTCATCCATCTCCTCCACCAGGAGCTTGAGGGCGTCGTGGAGCAGGGTCCCCACGTCCCGCGACTCAAGCCGGAAACGGAGACGTTCCTGCAAGCCGAGGCCATAGCTCAGGAAATGAGCGTAGGGGCAGGCGGCGAAGCGCTCGAGCCTTGATACGCTGGCCCGGAGGGGTTCGCCGTACAGCCGCAGGACCAGTTCGGGTGGGAGAGGAGCCACCCGGTTGGTGTGATCCAGCCCCGCCAGGGCCAAACGGAGCTTCTCGGGGCCTCCCGGGCGGCGCTTGAACCACTCGAGAAAACACCGCCATACCGGAGCCATCGGGGCCCCCTCCCGGGCCCGGCCGAGTTCCCGGGACAGTTGGGCCAGGGCCGTCTCCTCGCTGGCCAGGTAATCCAGCGGATCCTCCTCCGCCGGCTCCAGCCCGGGGAATAGCTCACCCAGCCGGCGCACCAGGGTGGAGTGGAACACCGCCTTACCGTCCTCGGTCCCGCGGGGGTAGCTGACCCACAGCCGTTCCGAGGCCCGGGTAAAGGCGATATAGCCCAGGTAACCCTCCCCCAGCAGCCGTACCCGGCTGGTGGCGGCAAGCTCCAAGCCGTGGGCCAGGAGCAGTTCCCGTTCGCCATCGTCAAACAGCGCGTCCTCCTGGGGAGGGCGCGGGAAAAACCCCTCGGCGACCCCGAGGACGAAGGCCGCCCGGGCTTCCGGTAACCGGGAGCGATCCACCTGGCCCACCAACACCTGGTCCAGGGCGGGGGGGACAAGTCCCAGCCGCAAGGTAGACAACCCGGTCTCGACGACATCGGCCACAGCCCGGGCCTCCAGTTCTTCCTCCCCCAGGGCGGATCCCATCTCCTCCAGTAGATCGGTGACCTCCGCCCAGACCCGGTCATGTTCCTGGGCTTCTTCCGGGCGCCCGGTGGTCAGGGCTTCCTGCCGCCACTCCTCCAGGCGAAGGCCCGCGCCCAGGCGATCCAGAAACTCGCGCAGGGCCGCGGCCCACTCCCCGGCCGGGGCCGGTCTCCTCCCCATCCGCTGGGCCAGTTCCTCCAGGGGCGCCATCGCTCGCCGGCGAGCACCCTCCAGTTCTTGCGGCCAGGGTCTTGTCCAGGCGGCCCCCCGGATGCCATGGGCCAGGGCGTGGTTTTCCAGGCGGTCAGCCTCGTCGCGTTCCACCGGGGCCAGGTCCGTCTTCAGGTAGCGGAAGACCGCCTGCTGGGGCCAGCCGGAGACCAGCGCCTCAAGGGCGGAGCGAACCACCTCTACCAGCGGGTGATGGAGACCCGAGCGCCGCTCGTCCAGGAACCAGGGTACCTCGCAGCGGTCCAGGGCTCCCAGAAGGTCCCGGTAGGGTTCGACCTCTCGGAAGAGGACCACCATCTCGCGCCAGCGATACCCGTTGTCGCGCACCAGGCGGGTGATCTCCCGAGCGGCCATCTCTACCTCCACCCGAGGGTCGGTCGCTTCCACCAGGCAGATGTCCTTGGGACGGCCCCCGCGACTGCCCGCGCGGCCGAAATGGGCTTCCAGAAAGGCCAACTCTGGAGCCCCGGCGAACCGCGGGGGCTTGCCGGCCAGCAACAAGGGGGGGTCAAGGGTGAGCCCGGTCGCCAGCGCCCGCGAGCGCAGCCGCCGGTACGTATCCCGAGTTGGGAAGAAGAGGTCGGTGGGGTCGGGATCCTGCTCCAGCTCGTCAGGATCCAGGCACAGGGTGATGTTCATCCTCCGGGCCGCCACGGCCATCGCTTCCAGTACCCGGTACTCCTGGGGGGTGAAGCCGGCGAAGCCGTCCACCCAGACCTCGGCGCCGGCGGCGACCGCCGCCTGGCCGAGCCGGCAGGCCGCCAGCCCAAGGGTGTCATCGGGATCCAGGAAGCGCCCGGCCAGATAGTCGTCATAGGCTCTGACTAGCAGTTCGAGATCCTTGAGCTTGGCCAGCAGGCCCGGGGGACCCCCGGCTCCCTGCAGACGCCGGCCGGCAGCCTGGATGGCGGCAACTCCCAGGTCCTGAGCCCGCAACTCGGCAAGGGTCCGGGCAGCCTGCTCCACAAAGCCCCGTCGCCGGGCGGCCCGGGCGAACAACCGGAGTTCCCCCTGATGACGGTGGAGCAGGGCGCGCAGGGCCATCAACCGGCCTACCTCGGTCAGGCGGGGACGCGCGGCTCCTCCCTCTTCCTCCAGCACCCGCAGGGCTAGCCGGCGAAAACCGAGCACCTGGGCCCGGAGAAACCCTCCCCCGGCGGCGGCCAGTTCGCCCTCCGCCTGGAAGGTAGCCTGCTCGGGAACCAGTAGCAGGAGAGGAGGGCCGTCGGGCGCCTGGCGGAGTTGCCGGACGATCTCCTCCCGGCAGGTATGGGTTTTCCCGCTGCCCGCCCGGCCGAGGATGAACCGGAGGCTTCCCATCCTCCCACCCCCGGGAGGACTTCCACCTCCGCCCCCCGGGTCTCCTGCCCCGACGGCCTGAGGGCCGCCCGGGCGCCCCTCAGGCGCCCGGATCCACGTGCACCATGACGTCGGCCACCTCTTCCACCCGCTTCATGACCACCTCCCGGGCCTGGTGGGCGATGGCGTGACCGGCGGCCACACTGAGGGCCGGGTCAACCCCTATCTTCAAGTCGACCAGGATCTCGTGGCCCACATGGCGGGCCCGGATGGAGTGCACTGCCGGCGCACCGGGCATTGCCGCCACCGCCTCAGCTATGGCCCGGATGAGTTCGGGGTGGTCGAACTTGTCCATCAGCTCATCGGCAAACTTGCGAAAAAGCCGGTAGCCAAGGCCGACCACCATGGCGGCCACCAGCGCGCCGGCGAGGGGGTCCAGGAAGGAGAACCCGGCCCGGGCGCCGGCCACACCCAGCAGGGCCGCCACCGATGAAAGGGAGTCCGCCCGCTGTTCCCAGGCACTGGCCAGGAGGGCGTCGCTGGCGATCCGGCGGGCCGCGCCCGCGTGGTAGTGAAACATTCCCTCCTTCACAAGAATGCTGAAGGCCGCGGCGGCCAGGGCCAGGGGCCCCGGGGCGGTTCCGGAGAAGCCAACCAGCGCCCGTCGCAGGGACCAGAGGCCGATGTTCAGGCCGGCCAGGATGAGGAGGACCGCGACGACCTTGCCGGCGATCGTCTCCGCCTTGCCGTGGCCATAGGGGTGGCAGGAGTCGGCGGGTCGCCGGGCGACGGAGAAGCCCACCAGGAGAGCCCCGGAGGCCAGGGCGTCACCGGCGGAGTGCCCGGCGTCGACCAGGAGGGCGGTGCTGCCCGCGGCAACCCCCGCGCCACCCTTGAGCAGGGCCAGGACCAGGTTGACCAGGATCCCTACCAGGCTGGCCCGCTGTCCCTTAGCGGCGCGCCTCTTCATGGGACATGCCTCCCAGAGAAGGTGAAAACCCGGGGACCTCGGAGTCCCACGGGTCGACGCTGCTGCCCGCTGCCCGACCGGGCCCGGCACCATGGGTTTCCCGGCCCCCGGCCGGTCAGCCCATCGCCTGCTCTCCAGAGCATAATAGCATGCCGGGCCGTGGCCTGCAACTTGGCCCCGGCCCGGCAGTGGCCCGCTCGAACGGGCCAGACATCTAGGAGAGCCTACTCACCGCCCTCGCGCCGGCGGAGGCGCCCCAGCTGAAGAACGCCTACCAGCCCGGTCATCATCCCGGCGAGCAGGCTGGCGTAGCTCAGGAAGCTCAAGGTGAAGCTGGGTGTCAAGAGCTTCAGCACCATCAGGAAAGGCAGCAGCCACCCGGCCAGGATCAGGATGGCCGAGACAACCAGCAGCCGGGTGGGGTTACCGCTAGCCATCAGCATACAGCCAGCAGGCAGTGCGGTGCCTCGGGGTTGACTCCACCCGGGGTGGCTCCTCGGCATCGCACTTCCCAGCGATTACCGACGGGCACCGGGGATGGAACCGGCACCCCGGTGGCGGGTTCAGGAGGCTCGGCGGCTCCCCGGGGGGAACCTCTCGCATGGCGTCGGCGTTCTCCGGCTCGGGGTCGGGGATGGCCGCCAGCAAGGCCCGGGTATAGGGGTGCATCGGGCTGTCCAGGAGAGCCTTCACCGGTGCCTCCTCGATGACCTTACCCCCGTACATGACCAGTATCCGCTCACAGAAGAAACGTACGGTGGAGAGGTCATGGGTGATGTAGATGAGGCTCAAGCCCGTGTTGCGCTGAAGCTCCCGGAAGAGCTGCAGGATCTCCACCCGTACCGAGGCGTCCAGCATGGAAACGGGCTCATCGGCCACGATCAGCTTCGGGTCCAGGACCTTGGCCCGGGCGATGACAACCCGCTGTTGCTGGCCGCCGCTGAGCATATGGGGGAACTTGGGCAGGAACTGCTCCACCGGAGTGAGCTTGACCGCCTCCAACACCTTGTGGGCCCGGCGCAACCGTTCCCGGGGATCCCGGATGCCGTGGATCAGCATGGGTTCCTCCAGGATGCGGCGAACGGGGAAGAAGGGCGCCATCGCCCCGTAGGGATCCTGCTTGACGTAGCCCACGTGCGGGCGGTACCACCTCAGGGCAGCGGCGCCCTTGAGCTCCCGGCCCTCGAAGGTCATCTCTCCTCGCGTGGGCGGGTAGAGGCCGAGAATGGTGCGCGCCAGCGTGGTCTTGCCGCAGCCGCTCTCGCCTACCACGGCCACTGCTTCGCCCCGCCCGAGCTCGAAATCCACGCCATCCACGGCCCGGACCGACCCGATGCGGAAGAACCCAAAACGCCGCAACTCGAACCAGGTATGCAAGTTCTTCGTTGAGAGCAGGACTTCTCCGTTGGTTGCTTCAGACATGGAGCCAGCACCTCACCTGGCGCCGATCCCCGGTCTCCGCGAGTTTCGGCTCATCCTCGCAACGCTCGAAGCGCGACGGGCAGCGATCCTTGAACCGGCAGCCCCCGGGCGGGCGGATCAGGCTGGGAGGCTGGCCGGGGATGAATTCCAGTTTCTTCTCTTGACGCAAGGTAGGCACGCTGGCCATCAGTTTCTTGGAGTAGGGGTGCACCGGGTTGGGGTAGAACTGCCGCGCGTCCGCGATCTCCACTAGGTGCCCGGCGTACATCACCGCCACCCGATCGGCCAGCTCGCTGGAGGTAGCGATATCATGGGTGATCAACATGAAGCTGGTCTGACTATCCTGCTTGATCGTCTTGAGGACGTTCATCAGGTTGGCCTGAGTCAGGACGTCCAGGGCGCTCGTGGGTTCGTCCAGGACCACCAGGTCGGGCTTGATGACCAGGGCCATGGCGATCGCCACTCGCTGCCGCATCCCGCCCGACAACTCGAACGCATAGCGGGTGAGGAAATCGGTTGGCACGCCCACCAGGGCGAAAGCCTTGGCGGCGCGCTCCATCGCCTCGGCCTTGCTTGCCGCCCGGCGGTGGATTACGAGCGATTCGGCCACCTGATCGCCCACCCGGACCACCGGGTTGAGCGCGTTCATGGCCGCCTGGGGCACCAGGGCCATGCGGACCCAGCGCACCTCCCGCCGGAACCGGTCGTCGTCCAGCTTCATTACGTCGGTGCCGTTCAGGTAGACGCTCCCCTTGTAGGTCTGGATGTTGCGGGGGAGGAGCCTGAGGATCGCCCGGGCAAGGGAAGTCTTCCCGCAGCCCGACTCACCGATGACCGCCAGCGTCAGTCCCCGGGGCAAGGTGAACGACGCCTGATCGACGGCCTGAACCGGACCCCTGGAGGTACGGAAGTGTAGAGTTACGTTTTCGACGCGTAATTGGTCCATCATTGCTCCCTCAGCCTCGGATTGAAGACGCGATCAAGGGCGAACCCCAGCATGGCAAAACCGAGCCCGGTGAACATGAGCAGGGACGCCGGCGCCAGGACCCAGTAATAGTGCCCGGCATACAGGGCCCCGTTGCTGAAGGCGTCGTTCAGCACCTTGCCCCAGGTGGGCAAGATCGGATCGCCCAGGCCCAGCACGGCCAGGGTGGCCTCCAGGAACACGAAGCCGGGGATCAAGGTGACGAACTGGGGAACCAGGACCGGTATGACCCGGGGGACCAGGTACAGGAAGACGATCCGGGGATTGCTGGCCCCGTAGGCCCGGGCCGCCTCCACGTAGGGGGCTTCCTTAACCTGCAGGAACATGGCCCGGAAAGTCCGGATCCCGGTGAAGATCCCCATAAATATGACCACGCCCAAGATCACCCAGATGCTCCGGGAGTACAGCATACCGACCATGATCAGGACAACCAGGCCCGGCACGATCAGGAAGACCTCGTTGAGCCGCTGGATCAACCCGTCCACCCAGCCTCTGTACCAGGCGGCAATGGCCGCGAGGAGGAGCGTGGTCAAGGTGGAACCGACGGCCGCCAGCAGGCCGAAAGCCATCGCTATGGGCGCGCCCCAGATCAGGGCCACCGTTATGTCCCGGCGCATGTGGTCGGTGCCGGCCAGGCCATGGAGTTGCCCGTAGAGCACGAAGCTGACTTCAAAATCGGATTCTGGCTCGAAGACGACGCCATCCACAACCAGCTCGTAGCGTCCCTTGAGCGGCCTCGGCGGGTCCGACCCCGGTTCGGCGAACATGCCGATATGGGCTTCCCGTCCGAACATCTCCGTCACCCGCCGGTCCTGGGAGATGCGGTAGGCATCCTTGGCCCGCAACCTCTGCCCCAGGAGGGGATACTCCCTGCCGTCGGGAGTCCGCCAGGTGAAGGAGACATGCGGGCTCAACGCCTTGAAGTCGGCCGTCATGAAGACGGCGACCTCGCGGGGAAACTCGTCGTACTGGAAGTCGACGGGGAAGGTGATCGTGATGTCGGCGTCGCCACCCTCGAAGTCCTCGCGGTCCTTCAACTCCGGGCTACTGGCGCTCCCCAAGAGCATGGTAGGCGGCCGCTTCACCTTCAGGAAGAAGTTAAGCCAGGCCGGTGGAGCCTGCCGGGGATTGAGTTCCCACACCCCTTCACCGCCTCGCCAGAGAGTGACCGCCCTGGTCTGCCCCAGGCCAATCAAGGCATAGACGGCAAGCAACACCAGAAGCATGATAATGGCCCCGCCGGCCACCGCCGAGGGGTAGCGGCTGAGTTCCTGGAACCGAGCCCGCCAGCTGCTCATTGCTCGCTCCTCCCCCCGACCCCGACCCGCGGGTCCAAAATGGCGTACACGATCTCCAGGACAAAGACGGTCATGGCCAGGAGATAGGCATAGATGACCTGGGCGCCCACGATCACCGGGGTATCGTACAGACCGATGGCCTGCCAGAGCAACCGGCCCAGGCCGGGCCAGCGGAAGACCGTCTCCAAGACGATGGCCCCCGTCCAGAGAGCGATGACCATGAACGCGAAGGCGGTGACGATGGCCGGCAGCGTCGGTCGCAGGATGTACCGGCGCTCCACGGTCCGCGAGGACAGCCCCTTGGCCTTGGCCATCTCCACGTAGTCCTCACGAGAGAAGATCAGGAAGAAGGTCCGCCAGAAGTAGATGGCCTGGAAAACAGCTCCCATCATGATGGCGGTGACGGGCAGGACCAGGTGCTTGAGCAGGCTCAAGGCATACCGCCAGGTCTCCGCCGGAGGCGGCGTGGCCACCATCCCGCCGAACGGCATCACCTTCAGCACGGCGGCGAAGATCAGGATCAGGAAGATCCCGTAGAACCAGGCCGGCGCGGCAGAAGTGGGCGCCAGGGCCACCAAGATGCGGTCCAGGGTGCTGGCGTAGCGCTGGGAAAGGTACAGGGCGGTGAAAACGGCGGTGAAGAAGAGGAGGATCTGACCCGTGAACATGAGGTAGAGAGTCGGTGGCAGGCGCTCCAACAGGATCAGCCGTACCTGCCGGGATCCGGAGTCGCTGAACAGCTGCTCCGCCCGGCCCAGGTTGAGAGTCAGCGCGTTGCGCAGGTAAGTGAAGCTCCTGATCATGAAGGGTGTGTTCAGGCCCAGTCGCTCTTCCTCCAGCGCCACGATCTGGTCCATCAGGGCCACGCGTTCCTCGGCAGGCATCATCTGGACATCGGGGTTGTTCAGGAAGAACATCCCGACGCCCTCCCGGATCTGGGCCTTGCGGATCACGTCCACGTGGCCACCCATGTTCGCGATGAGGATCACGATGTAGACGGCGACTACCATCGTGGCGAGGATGGCTACCAAGCGGGTGGCGGTGTACCTGGCGACCCGGATCAGGCTTCTGGTAGCCGCCCCGGTGCCGCGTCGTGCGGGTGTGGGTCCGATGGCCATGTTGGTTGTTTCACCCCAGGGCTGCCGCCGGAGAGACGGGGCGCGGGGCCCGGCCCCGCGCCCCCTGTGCTCTCCTAGCGGCGGATGACGACGTCGAGCGAACCGAAGGCGGGGATGCTCACCATCTTGGATACCACCACGGCCTCGATCTCGGCGGTGCCGATCGGAAGAGCGCCGGTGTGGGCGGCGGTAAGGCTAACCCGCCACAGCCCGTCGCGCACGGCGGTAGCCGGACCCTGCAGGGCGAGTTCGCCTGCGGCGTCAAACAGGAGGAACTTGACCTCCTGGATGTCGGCTATCTTGTAGTCGGCGCCGTTGGTGGTCACCTTGACGTCGAAGCTGGCCGCCGTTCCCGGGACTATCCGGGCCGGGCCACTGACCGTCACCGTAGCCAGCATGGGAGCCCCGAAGAGGTCCCACTTGCCGGCCGGGTCGTGGAAGCCGGTGTAGTTGCGGACGACGACCGTCTTCTCAACCGGGTAGACCTTCTCGATATACAGCGGGCCGTTGGCTACCCACATGTGACCCTTCTCGGCCCACCAGCGGGTCAGGTTCGACCAGCGCTCCCACGCCTCGAAGGACGTGATGAAGCCGCCCAGAGTCGGGGCGTAGGGGATGTACTTCTCGCGGAGCACCCGCGGCAGGTGGTTCCGGAGAATCTGCAGGCTGGGCCCGGCGACGAAGTTCATCCACTCCACCTTGTTAGCGGTGGCCTTGCCCGAAGAGAAGGCGAGCTTGCCCTCGGCCTCGGTCAGGACGCCGATGGCGATGGTGTGCCACGGACCGGGACCCTGCGCGTAGTCCGGCCACATAGCCTCATTGGCCACGCAGACCTCGGCGTCGAGCGTGTAACGATCGCTGTAGTGCTCGATCACCAGCGGGTTGCGGGATGCGATCCGCCAGCCCTTGAAGTGCGTCTGGAAGGACTTGAAAGCGGGGACGGCAGCGGAGTCGTAGATGGCGCTGTCGGGGTTCGCCCGGTCGAAGGGAAGGATCATGCTCATGACGATGTCGGCCGCCGAGAACCGGCTGCCGTCATGCCACTTGATCTGGTACAGGTCCCTCGGATAGTGGAAGACGACCTTCTTGTTGGCCGTCAGCCCCGCGGGGAACTTCTCACCGACGGTGATCCACTTCTGGGTCTTGGCGTTCCAGTCTATGTAGGCGTCGGTGGGTACCTTGATCTCATCATGGAAGGTCAGGGACACCCAGTCGCTGGTCTTGGTTACCGGCAGTCCCTTCTTCATATGGACCTCGGCCCGATCCAGCCGCTGGGGCATGTGCAGCCCGGTGTACGGG
The DNA here is from genome assembly GCA_031082145.1 of bacterium. Classification (GTDB taxonomy): domain Bacteria; phylum Bacillota; class Sulfobacillia; order UBA995; family UBA995; genus Ess09-15. The sequence continues at coordinate 324,417 of JAVHLP010000001.1, forward strand.
TTGGGGTAGACCAGGTGGTCGCGGCAGCCCCGGATCAGCATCATGTCGAAGAGCCAGTTGCTACCGGCCACCGGGTTCCACGGGTTGGTCAGCATGCTCGGAAGCGCGATCCTGAGCGATGCGCCGACCTTGTTGTGGTCCTTGATGGTGTGGCCCCACAGCCAGGCGCCGGAGACGCCACCGGCCAGGTCGGCGGCCATGGTGATGTTCTTGTGCTTGGGGAAGTAGCTGAGCCGCTCCACCAGCCAGACGCGTACCGAGTCCTTCATGGACAGCTCGAGGACCTTGGCGTAAAGCTCGTTGCGCTCCGCGATGGTCTTGAAGTCGGAGCGGGCCAGCCGGTTGGAGAGCTGGTCGAACTCGGGGTCGACCTTGTAGTTGACCCACAAGGTGTCCGACCGGCCACGGCTGGTGTAGAAGAAGTCGAAGTTACCGCCCTGGTCGCGGGCGATAACGGTGGTGCTCCAGCCGCCGGTGCAGATGTTCCACTTGCCTTCGTTGGGATCGCCGGTCATCCAGATCGGGCCCGCCTGCGCGGCCGTCACGTAGCGGCGTTCAACGGTGAAGCCAAGCCCTTCCAGCAACCCGGCGACGTAGTCGCCGATCAGGCGGCGCTCGTCCTCGGTCCGGATCAGGAAGACGCACTCAACCGGCTTGCCCTGGTACATCCACTTGCCGCCGGAAAGGCTCGCGCCGAGCTTCACCATTTCCTCGTCGATGACCTTCTTGGCCCGGGCGGGGTCGTGGGCGTACTTGCGCTCAAGCACCCGGGCGATGTCGGCTACCCGGGCATAGTCCGGGAATACGGAGTTGATGGCGAAGTAACGCGGCTTAGCCAGCCCGCCGTGGTGCTCGCTGACGATGTAGTCCCGGTCCACAAGCCAGTTCATGGCCTCGCGGATGCGGGCTACCCCCCACGGGTTCAGCCGGCCGTCGGTGAACTTGGTTATGGGGTTGAAGGTCAGCTCGGTATAGAGCCCGAACGACGGGTAGGCGTCCAGGTTGGGGGCCGCCAGGACCCGCCCGTACTGCTCCGGGTTGGAGATGGTCTGGGCGAAGACCTGGATATCGCCGGCCTCCAACCGGGTGATACCCTTGGATATGTCCGGCTCCTCGACGAAGACGACCTCGTCCACCCAGGCGCCCCGGCGGACGGCCTGGGCACCGGCGGTCGCCGACACCGCGAAGACCATTGAGACGAGCAAAATCAGGGCGACAAACCTCTTGCTCATACTACCCGCACCTCCCAAATCTTGCGGTCGAACCTGTATATCGCCGATTTCGGTTGCCACTCAACCGGCTCCCGCGCACCCCCCTCCTCACGTTTCTGGATATACCGTCGCATGGACACCAACGGTACCCGGACCAGCCCAACAGTAGCCCGGGTTAAGCAGGGTAATTCCTCCAGTCCCCTTGAGTTCCCTCTTAAGGGTCCTGGTTGATGACCGCAAATTTCGACACCAGCCGGCAATAGACCTCCTCCGAGCGGATCTCTTTTTTGGGCGCCTCCCTCGCCGATCCTGTCCCGTGACATCGGTTGACCCACCGATACCCGCGTGCGGGGCACGATTGCCGAGTGGGTCAGGTGCATTCACCATTGGCATTGCGATCTCCTTCCCCGTTCCGCTCCGGCGCAGCATGAGGCACATATGGGTCCAACTCAAGAGATCCCCATGAAGAGTAGGGAACCGGCAGTGGAGGGCTGCCGCCCGGGGAAGCAGGGGAGTCGGGGACTTTAGCGAGCCTTCGCCGCCGCCTTGCGCAGGCTCCTGGCTTGCCGGGCCCGCTCGTCCCGCTCCTTCCAGGAACACCACAGCGGCCCGGCGACGAAGACCGAGGAGTAGGTGCCGCAGGCGATGCCGATGATGAGGGCTAGGGCGAAGTCCCCGATCGTCTTCCCCCCGAAGAGGTAGATGGCGCCCAGGGCCATCAGGGTAGTGAGTGAGGTGTTGATGCAGCGGCTCAAGGACTCGTTGATGCTTCGGTTGACGATCCCGGCGTAGCCCTCCTTGCGCCGGTCCTTCAGGTTCTCCCGGATACGGTCGTAGATAACGATGGTGGCGTTGATGGAATACCCGACGATGGTCAGCACGGCCGCCACGAAGGGCGCCGTGATGGCCAGGCCGAGCAGGGAGAAGGCGCCGACGGTGATGAGGATGTCGTGCAGGATGGCCACCACCCCGGTCACGCCAAAGCGGAACTCGAAGCGGATACTGATGTAGAGGATCATGCCCGCCGCGGCGACGGCCAGAGCCAGCATGGCCTCCCGCAGCAACTCGGCTCCGATCAGGGGGTGTACCATCTCGACACCCATGGACTCGAAGCCCGCCACCTCCTCCCGGAGGCCGGCGTACAGCTTGGCCCGGGTGGCGTCCTCCAGCGGCGGGGTGCGGACGAAGACCTGCCAGGCCCGGTCCCGATCGACCTGGATGACCGCCGTCCCGAGGCCGTGTTGGGCGAGCACTGTTCGCAGTTCGCCGGTAGTCACCGGCCTCTCGAAGCTCAGGCTCAGTTCCGTGCCGCCCGTGAAGTCGATGCCCAGGTTAAGGCCCCGGGTGGCCAGGGAAGCCAGGCCCAGGGCGATGAGCACCAGCGATATCGCGAACCAGATTCTTCTTCTTCCCACCAGGTCATACCGTGTCAGTTTGAACATCCCCCGGGGATCCCCTCCGTCTAGACGCCGAAGAAGAAGCGGGTATTGCGGACCAGATCGGCCCGTATGAGCTGGCGCAGCAGGAAGCGGGTGATCACCACGGCGGTGAACATGCTGGCCAGAATGCCCAGGGACAACGTCACCGCAAACCCCTGGATGCGGTCGGACCCGAACTTGTACAGGACGCCGGCGGCGATCAGGGTGGTCACGTTGGCGTCCAGGATGGCCCGGAGGGCCCGGCTGAAACCGCCCTCCACGGCCGACCGGACGGTCTTGCCCAGACGTAGTTCCTCCCGGATACGCTCGAAGACGATGACGTTGGCATCCACCGCCATCCCCACCGACAGGATGATGCCGGCAATCCCCGGCAGCGTGAGAGCGGCGTTGAGGCCGGCCAGGAGCCCCAGGAGGAGGAACACGTAGATGGTGAGGGCCAGGTTGGCCACCAGGCCGGCTCCCCGGTAGTACAGGACCATGTAGGCGACCACCAGACTGATGCCGATGAGAGCGGCAGTCTTGCTCCTGGCCAGGGAGTCCTGGCCGAGGGTCGCGCTGACCGCCCGGGTCTCCACCACCCTGAGTTCCACTGGCAGTGCTCCCGAGTTGAGGACGATGGCTACCCGGTTGGCGGCGTCGAGTGACTCATAGCCGGTAATCTCGGCACTGCCGCCGGTGATGTGATCCTGCACGATGGGCGACTGCACAACCTCTCCGTCCAGGACGATGTGGATGGGTCGCTGGATCAGGCGGGCGGTAGCGTCGCCGAACTTCCGGGTGCCCTCCGGGTTCAAGGCCAGCAGCACCACGTTGCGCCCTCGCTCAATGGCCGGTTGGGCTTCCTTGAGGTCGGCCCCGGTGATGATGGCCTCATACTCCTCGCCCGCCTGCTTGAGCTCGAGGTTCTGATCGTCCAGGAACTCCAGGAGGGCGGTCCGCCCGATAACGTCCAGCGCCCGATCGGGATCGCCGATCCCGGGAAGCCCCACGATTATGCGGTCGACCCCGATGCGCTGGACCCGGGTTTCTCCCACGCCAAGCCGGTCCACCCGGAAGCGGATGATGTCCACCGCCTTGCGCATGCTGTGGTCGTTGACGGCGGCTTGGGGGCTATCGACCGCCTCCAGGAGCACGTGAATGCCGCCCTGCAGTTCCTCGCCTTGCTTGATCGAGTCCAGCAGGGGGCGCTCGTAGCCGAAGTACCATGCCCCGCTCAAAACCAAGGCGAACACGACCGCCAGGGTCACCAGGCCCTTGAGGCGTTCCGGCATGTTCCCACCCTCCCGAGACGGACAAGCCGAACCTTATTATAACGGCAAGCCGCAGAGACGTCAATTTACATAATGTCAGATCAGCTTCTGCTCGTTGATGGTGAGCGCGAAGCGGCACCCCAGGAAGGCGGCGGCTCTACGGCAGAGGACCATGCGGGTTAGGAAGATCTCGAAGTAGTCCATCACCGAAGCCGACGCCGTGTCCGTGCGCAGTTCCAGGGTGACCGTCCGCCGCCGGCCGTCCACCCGCAGGAAGGAGTGCTGTACGGCATGGTTCACCCGGTCGTGGATGTCGAAGGTGCTGGGGTCCTGGTTCCTGACCCGGGACCGGTGAACATCCGACTTGTCGGCCAGGAACAGCGCTGCCGACAGGTTGTTGACCGGCACCGCCTCGTCACCGTGGTTGCCGATGGCCCCCGCCACCAGGGCCGCTTCTTCCGGCGGCATTCCCAGCCGGCGCAAGATGCCCAGCGCCAGTTGCGCCCCGACCTGCTCGTGCCCGTGGCGGCTGATGACGTTCCCGACGTCGTGAAGGTAGCCAGCAATGGAGCCCAGTTCGGCCTCCCGCTCGGGGAAGCCGAGATGGGTCAACACGTTGGCGGCGATGCTGGCCACCAGGCCGGCGTGACGATGGCCGTGCTCGGTGAAGCCCATGGCGCCGAGGAACTCCTCACCCCGTTGAAGGTAGACTCGCACCTCGGCGTCTCGCTTCACATCGTCCAGGCTGACCCGGGTCACCCCACCACCCCCCCGGGCACCGGGCCGGGAATGAGAATCAGAGCGCCGGCCCCAGCCGCCGGTTCAAGTCAGCCTGCGAGACCGGACCCATGATCCGCTCCCGCTCCTCCCCGCCCTGGAAAAAAATCAGGGTGGGTATGCTCATGACCCGGTAGCGCCCGGGCGTCTCCGGGTTGTCATCCGTGTTCATCTTGAGCACGACGACCTTGCCGGCGTTCTCGGCGGCAAACGCCTCCAGGTTCGGCGCCAGCCTGCGGCAGGGCCCGCACCAGGGCGCCCAGAAGTCCACCAGCACCGGCCCTTCCGCCTCCAGCACCCGGGAAGCGAACTCCCCGTCCGTCACCGTTCCCACATGCTCCCCCGCCATGCCTCAACCTCCTTCTCCCACCAGGTACTTCTCGGCCGCGATGGCCGCCGCGGCGCCGTCGGCCACCGCCGTCACGATCTGGCGGAGCTCCTTGGACCGGACGTCGCCGGCCGCGAACACGCCACGGAGTGACGTGGTGGTGTCCTCGCCGGCGAGGACGTAGCCACCCCTGTCCAGTGCCAACTGGCCCCCCAGGAAGCCGGTCACCGGATCGGCTCCCACGTAGATGAAGACGCCGTCGACCTCGAGCCGGGACTCCTTACCAGCGCTGAGGAGGTTGACCGCCTCGACCTGGTCGCCACCTTCGATGGCCGTCACCACCGTGTTCCAGTGCCAGGCGAGGCGGGGGTTCTCCTCGGCGCGCCGCCGGGCCACCTCGGCCGCCCGCAGGCGATCGCGCCGGTGCACGATGCTGACCTTGCGGGCGAACCGGGTGAGAAAGAGAGCTTCCTCCACGGCGGCGTTGCCGCCACCGACCACCACCAACTCCCGATCCCGGAAGAAGGCCCCGTCGCAAGTAGCGCAGTAGGAGACACCCCGCCCCCGCAGGCGGTCCTCGCCGGGAACGCCCAGCTTACGAGGTCCGGCCCCGGTAGCCACGATCACTGCCAGAGCCTGGATCTCCTCATCCGCTGTGAAGATGGTCTTGACCCGGCCTTCCAGGCGAACTCCGGTGGCCGGGACAGGCAGCCATCCGGCTCCTTGCCGCAGGGCACCCTGTTCGAGCCGGGCCGCCAGTTCGGCCCCGTCCACGCCATCGGGGAAGCCGGGGTAGTTCTCGACGCGGTGCACGTTGGCGACTTGCCCCCCGGCCAGCCCTGGCTCCAGCACCAGGGTCGACAAGCCTCCCCGGGCCGCATACAAGGCCGCAGCCAGCCCCGCGGGTCCTCCACCGATGACCACGACATCCTGAATATCCCTGGCCATATCTTTACCTGTTTACCGCGGGGAGGCTCCCGTTTCCTTCCCGGGTTGCCGGACACTGCCCCTCCTGGCGTCCAGGCGGCTCTGGCGGATGACCTCCCGGTGGGCCATCAGGTCCATCTGATCGTCCAGCACTTCGAGCTCCGCCTCGCCGTAGCGTCGCTCCAGGGCCAGAGCGATCAGCCGGTCGGCAAACCAGGGATTACCGGGCAGCAGCGGGCCGTGCAAGTACGTCCCGAAAGCATTCCGGTAGAAGGCCCCCTCGGTGCCATCTCGCCCGTTGTTGCCGTACCCCCACAGTACCTTCCCCAAGGGTCTGGCGACCGGACCCAGGGTCGTCCGGCCACCGTGGTTCTCGAACCCCGCCAGTGTCCCGCCCTCGGCAGCGACAGCTATGTGGCCCACCAGACGGCCGTCACCACCCTCGGTTACCAGGTCGAAGACACCCACGCCGGGGAAAGTCTCCCCGCCCGCCGTCACATAGTATTTCCCCAGCAACTGATAGGCGCCGCAGACGGCCAGCAGGCAGACGCCATCCTCGACGGCCGCGGCCAACGCATGGCCGCGGTCCCCGGCCAGATCCCGGGAGACCAGTCGCTGTTCCCGATCCTGGCCGCCGCCGATAACGATCACGTCATAAGCCCCGTAGTCGATCCGGGCACCCAGGCTCGCGGTCTCCACGCGGGGATCGATGCCGTGCCAGCGGCACCGCGCCCGCAGGGCCAGCACATTGCCGCGGTCCCCGTACAGGTTCATGAGTTCCGGGTAGAGATGGAGAATTCGCAGGCTCCGGCGCATCTAGGCCTCCCAGTAGCGGCGCGCATAGCCCAAGCGCCGGATGGCGTCCCGGAGTCCCAGCATGGCGGTGTAGGTCGGCAAGACGTAGAGCCGCCCACCCGGCCCGGGCCCTTGCAGGGCAACCCGCAGGGCGTCACCGAGGTCTGAGCACATCGTCACGCCCCGGTCCAGGCCCGCGTACTTGAGCCTCACGGCCATGGCCTCAGCCCGGGTGCCGGCCACCGTGACCCGATCGAGCCGGGCCCCTGCCACCAGGCGCTCAAAGTCCACGTCCCACAGCCAGGAGACATCGGTGCCGTCCGCGTACTTGTTATTGATGGCGATCAGGACGTCGGCGCAGTCGCCATCGCGCAGCAGGATGCGAATGACCTCGTTGAACCCGGCGGGGTTCTTCACCAAGATCAGGAGGACTTCCCGGCCGTCTACGGCCAACCGCTCCATCCGGCCGAAGGAGGCGGTGAAGGCGGCCAACCCCTCTTCCACCGCCTGCCAGGGCAGATCCAGTGCATCGGAGCAGGCCACCGCGGCCAAGGCGTTGTAGACGTTGTACATGCCCGGCAGGGGTACGGCCAACTCAACCGGTCCCCGGCCGGTACGGACGGCCAGCAGCGATCCCGCGCCGGCACCCCCCTGCCAGATGCCGGTGACGGCGATATCGGGGACCGGCCGGCCGTCGCCGCAACCGGGGCACCGGTAGTGCCCCAGGTGCCCGTAAGTGACTGCCAGGTACCGGAAAGGAAGCTCGCAACGGGAGCAGTAGCGGATCTCGCGGGCGGGGTGATGCTCGCCGGGATCGGCATCGGCCTCGACCCCGTAGAACGTGATCGGCCCCCGCCGGGCACCGGCCAAGCCGGCAACCAGCGGATCGTCGGCGTTGAGGAGGGCCCAGGCCTTGTCGCCGAGCAGCTCGAGGCCCCGTCCCACCAGGGTTACGGTGTGATCCAGCTCCCCGAAGCGGTCGAGTTGATCGCGGAAGAAGTTGGTGACGACAATCGCCCGGACCGGCATCTCCCTTACCACTCGAGCCACGCTGGCCTCATCCACCTCGGCGACACCGATCGCCGCCTTCATCCTCCCCCGCCAATCGCAGGCTTGCAGGTAGGTAGCAGTTATCCCCGAGATCAGGTTGGCGCCGCTGCGGTTGTGGACAACGGTCAGACCGGCCCGGTTGAGGATGCCGGTCAACATCAGCGCCGTGGTGGTCTTGCCGTTAGTGCCGGTTACCAGCACGGCCCCTGACCGGCACTGCCCGGACAGCCGGGCCAGGATGCGCGGATACAGGAACAACGCCACCCGGCCGGGCAGGTTGGAGCCGGCGTAGCCCAACGCACGGCAGAGCTTGATCAGGAGCTTGCTCAAGAGCACGACCAGGCAGAAACGGATCAGGGGTGCACCCTCCCGATTTATGTCGACCGGCGCCTCCTATTATAACACAGGGTCTGGCCCGGTATGTGCCAACCAGCGGGCGCATAAGCAGTATATGGAAGGGAGGAGCGCCCATGGAGCCTGCCGCTCCCCGCCCGCGCCCGGCCAGTGTGTTTTTCCGGCGCCTGGCTTTGTTCCTGCTCATCCTGGTCGTGGCCGGCACCGCCGCCGCCGGCGCGGTCCTGCTGGAGCGCGAGTTGAGACCTCCCCCGCCACCCGCCGCCGACCCGGACGCGGTGCGGCAACTGGAGGCGAAGCTGGCGGGGCTTATGCGAGCGTGGGAGGGTCTTGAGATCCGGGTAGCGCAGGTTGAGGCAACTTCTCCCCTCGCTGTCATCGCCGGCGGCGAACCGGGGGCTGAGACCGAGTTGAGGCTCGCCCTCCTGGAGGTACAGGCTCGGCTAATGAAGGCCCTCCTCGAGGCCTCTGGAGGCAATCGTGGCCGGGCTACCCGGGAACTCGAGTCGGTGGAGAGAGTCCTCGGCCGCGCTGCCGCCCTGCCGGGGATACCGGCGGCCTGGCGGGAAACCCTGGCCGCTCTGGGGCCGGAGGTGGCCCGGGCCCAGCTGGACCTGGCAGCGGGGCGCCTCTCCGGGCTGGACCGGCTTGAGCTAGTCTGGCACGAACTCGACGGGCTGGACTGAGATCAAGCCGGCCTGAGGCGATGCAGCCCAAGGATGGCGCGAGCCGCATCAGTCACGCGAACACTCATGATCAGGCCCCGGAGGCACCCCGCCCCGGCCCTCGAGAAAGGAGAAATCCCGCCGGACGCAGGCAGGGCAGCCGTCGGCTCGATCGAACTGGAGCGTCGCCAGGTACCCCTCCCAGACGTCCACGTGCTTGAGTGCGGTGTCGGTGGGTCCGGCCTTCCCCAAAAGCACCCTGAGGCCTTGTGCGGTCTCCAGGGCGGCCACCGCCGCCGGCGCCGGCCCCAGGATACCGACGGTCTCGCCTGACGGCAGGGTTCCCGGGGGTGGCGGATGGCTGACAAAACAGCGGAGGCAAGGCCCCTGCCCGGGCAGTACGGTGAAGGTCATCCCCAGGCTGGCCACGCAGGCCCCGTAGACCCAGGGGATTCCGAGCTTAAGACAGGCGTCGTTCAGGATGTAACGCGTCTCCAGGTTGTCGGTGCCATCGATCACCACCCCCGCGCCACCCACCGTGGCCTCCACGGTGCCGCGATCCACGTATCGCACCAGGGGTTCGTACCTGAGCTGGGAGTTCACCAGGCCCAGGCGTCTGGCCGCCGCCACCGCCTTGGGCACCGAGTGCTGGCAGTCCTCCTCGGTATATAGGATCTGCCGCCCGAGATTGGACCATTCCACGACGTCCCCGTCCACCAGCCGGATGCAACCCACGCCGGCCCGGGCCAAGAGTTCGGCCACGCCACCCCCGAGTCCCCCCAGTCCCACGACTACCGCCGTCGCCGAGGCGAGGCGGGCCTGACCCTCAGGGCCGATGGGGGCGAACCGGACATGGCGGGAGTAGCGAGCTTCCATTCCTCTCACTCCTGGTCGGCCCGGCGGCACTCCAGGCAGTATCCGTAGAAGCGAAGGCTGTGGTCGATCACCTTGAAGCCGGTCTCGCGGGCCTCTTCCTCCAACTCCTCCAGCCCATCCGGCTCGAACTCCTGGATCTTCCCACACCTCAGGCAGATCAGGTGGTGGTGGAAGTGTCCGTCACCGGGCGGGCTCAGTTCATACTGGCTACGAACGGATCCGAAGTCCAGCTTCTGAAGGATGCCCAGTTCGGCGAGAAGCTCGAGGGTGCGGTAGACGGTGGCCAGGCCGATGTCGGGGTGCCGGTCGCGCATGCGGGTGAATACGTCGTCGGCGCTCAGGTGCTCGCCCGGCCAGTCCAGGAAGAGACGGACGATGGCCTCCCGTTGCGGGGTAAGCCGGTACTCCCTCCGGGCCAGTTGCTCCTTGATCTCCCGCAGCCTCTTCTTCACCGCCCGGCCCCCTTGCAGCCCCAGTATAGACGCAGCTGTCAAGGCCTGTCAATTTCCGGCCTGATGAACTCCAGCACGGCCCGATCGAAGGATTCCGGCGCCAGGAGATTGGAGGGGTCTCCTCCTCCTTCCAGCACCTTCAAGGTGGCGCCGGGGATGCCGGAGGCTGTGGCCCGAGCCAGCCGCAGAGCGTAGGAGCCGAAGAGATCGCCGACCAACACCAAAGTGGGGGCCTTGATCCGGGGCAGTTGGTCCAGGACCGAGAACCGGCCGGCGCCGATGCGGATCGCCCGTAGGGTGGCCAGGCTGGACTCCTCCAGCCGCCGTTCGAAATAGCGGCGGACGAGTTCGTGCTCGGGCTTGCGGTAGACAAGACCAGGCGTCTTCTGCAGCATGGGCTTGGGGACCAACCGCAGGAGTAGCTCCGACAGCAGAGCGCCGAGGGGGGTGCCGCTACCCGTCTGGCCACTGAAGCTGTCGGCCAGGACCAGCTTCTCCACCTTCTCGGGGTAGTCCAGAGCGAACTGCTGGGCGACGGCGCCTCCCAGGCTGACCCCTACCAGGGCGGCCCTGGGGACGCCGAGATGGACGAGCAGCGCCTCAAGATCGCCGGCGCAATCGGAGACGCGGAAGGCGCGGGTCGCGGATGAACGCCCGTGTCCCCGCAGCACGGGCACTATTGCCCTGAACCCTTCTGACGGATAGCGGGCAATCTGAGGCCGCCACATCTCCTCGTCGGCCCCTAGCCCGTGCAGGAGCACGACCGGTGGCCGGTCCGGTTCGCCGTGGACCTCGTAGTACAGCCTGATACCTTCACGGGCTTCAAGAAACACCGGGTTCTCCCGATCAGCGGAGGGCGAGAGCCCCGAACACCAGCGCCCCGGCCACCACCAGGGCCGGGTGCACCCCCGCTAGCTTTATGAGGGCCAGGCTGACGCCGCCGATCGCCAGAGCCGTCCAGTTCAGGCCCCGGGGCAGGAGATCCCAGATCAAGAGGGCCAGCAGGACGATGACGACGGGTCGGATGGCCTGGAGCATGCCGCCGACCGCCGGGTGGTGCCGGAAGGCCAGGAAGGCACGGTACAGGACCAGCATGGCAATGACCGACGGCAGGACCATGCCCAGGAGGCCGGCCGTGGCGCCGGGTATGCCGGCCACGCGGTAGCCTATGAAAGCCGCCATCTTGGTGGCGATAGGACCGGGGAGGGCATTCCCCAACGCCAGTACCTCCACGAACTCGTCGGCGCTCAGCCAGCCGAAGTTGTCAACCGCTTCGATCTTGACCAAAGGGATGGATGAGGGGCCACCGCCGTAGCCCAGGACCCCCACCCGGGCCATGCCCAGGAACAAGTCCCAAAGAGCTCTCATGCCGTCATCACCCTCGTTCAGCCAATTCTGCCCCTTCGGGCTGTGACCGCCGCTGCCGGCCAACTCCCCGCAGTACGGGGACGAGTAGCGTTGCCGGCCCGAGAGCCAGGACGGTCAGCCCCAGGGCGGCGCCCAGGCCCAGGCTGTTGGCAAGCCAGCCGGTAGCGGCCACCCCCAGCCCGCCCACGCCGAACGTCAGACCCATCATCATCCCGGCCGCCATCCCAGCGCTCCCCGGCAGCAACTCCTGGGCCAGGACGATAGACCCGGGAAAGGCGGCATGTAGAGCCGCTCCCGCCAGCGCGAGGGAGACAACCTGGAGCCCTCCCCCGGTCGCCAGGAAGCCGGTGAACGACGCCGCCGAGACCAGCCCCGACCACCATAAGACGGCGAGATTGCCGAAACGATCGTTGAGGATCCCGCCCACCACGACCCCGGCAACGCCCGCCAGCAGGTAGGCCGAGAGCAGAGCGGCGGCCCGGGTGGGGTCAGCCCCGGCGGCCATCAGGTACCAGACCAAGAAGGTAGTGAAGGCCGAAGCCACCCAATGCCTCAAGGCCATTATAGCCTGGAGCCAGGCGAGGGCGCGGTAGCACGCCGGCCCACCGGCCTGGCGGGGAACAGCAGGACCGGCCGGGCCGGTGGCTGCCGCCCTCCCGGTGTAGAGCTTCCCGGCGGCCACCAGTAGACCGGGTACAAGAAGGAAGAGAGAGGACTGCAGGCCCACCCGCAGTACTAAAGGGACCGCCACCAGGGGCGCCAGGGCAAAGCCGAGACTGCCGCTGGCGGTGAAGGCAGACGTGGCCTTCGCCTTGTGGGCGGGGAACAACCGGCCTGCCCGCACCGAGCCCAAAGGGTGGAAGCAGGCAGATCCCAGGGCCGCCAGGAGAGCCACCAACACGAAGGCGGTGAAACTCCGCGTGAGCCCGAGCAGGGCGGTGAAGGCCGAAGTCCATAGCACACAGGCGGGCAGCAGTCCCCAGCCTCCCACCCGTTCACCGAGCCAACCCAGCAGCGGCTGGCTGAAAGATGAGACGGTAGTGACAACGGCAACCCCCGTTCCCGCCAGGGCCAAGCTCATGCCAAGGTGCTCGGCCATAAAGGGCAGGATCGGGGGCAGCCAGCCCATGCACAGATCCACCAGGAAATGACCGGCGGTTATGCTTGCCAGGCCCGCGAACGCAGATGAAGCCAATCGCTCCGTGGGCCTCACAGAGCTAGCATTGATGGCCACGAACCTAGCATACCACGGGTCCGGGGGGGCGGCAAGGCGGCTACCCCTCGCCGGGCCCCCCCGTCCGGTACACTATGCTGACCCTGCGCGGTTCAGGGGGGCCCGACACGGGCCGGGGGGCTCGCGGCCGGGGACCCGGTGGCATGGGCGTCGGTGCCTCAGCGCGTTCCGGCGCCAGTCCCACGGGTTCCGGCGGAACGGGCGCCAGCGTCTTCCGCTCCGCAGCCGACTCCGGCTCCGGGGGGACGGGCGCCGGAACCTCACTCCCCTCGGCTGGAGGGACAGGCGCCGCCGCCGGCAGTGGCTCCCGGCGGACCGTACGCCGCTGGCAGCCGGCCACGGCCAGCAGGGGATCCAGGTGCAGCTCGTACACCGACACCCAGGCCACCCTTCCCTCCTCCGTCTGCTCCTCGGACTCCCGCACCTCGACCCTGACCAGCCAGCCAGTCGGTTCAGGCAAGCAGTCGATGATGGTGCCTTCCTGACCGGTCAGGTTTAGCATGAACTCGCCTGACCGTCTGGCTATCTCCTGTTCCACTGCCTTCCCTCCGGTCCTCCAGGATCGCTCTCCACCATGCCTATGCCGCGGTTCCGGAATTCAGGCCTCCCCGCCAGCGCCACCCCCTGCCAGCCGGCCGGCAACCAGGTCCTCGATGAACTGGGCTAGCCCGTGCCGATCATGGTCACCGATCACCACGTCCGCCCGGCGTTTTAGCTCAGGCTGAGCGTTACCCATGGCCACCCCGAGGCCGGCGAACTCCAGTAGATCCAGGTCGTTTAGGTGATCCCCCACCGCGACCACTTCGGCTGCGCTGAACCCTAAGTGCTGGCAGACGTACTGCAGCCCGGCGGTCTTGGTGGCCCCGTGAGGGTCCACCTGGTAGTGCCAGGTGCCGTTGTAATCGCGGAAGTGGTGAACCCGGACCCGCTCGAGATCCAGACGGGGTTCGGCCAGCCGGCGGGCACCGCGGACTGCTTCTTCGCCGTCGCGCACCACCACCCGGAGCGGCTCCCAGTCCAAATCGGCGGGGGAGGAGAGCCGGGCGGCGTTGGCGCCGGCAGCCGCGATGTAGGCCGCCGACTGGGGCCAGTCCGGATGCCGGGTGTAGAAGATGTCGGGCTCTCCCTTGTAGACAAGGCGGTAAGCGAAGACGCTGAGGTCTTCCCCGTTCCACATCCGCATTGTGTCACCGACCACTTCCCGGGGCATGGTGACGGATCGCAGGGGTCTGAGGGTCGCCGGGTCAACCACCAGGCCGCCGTTGAAAGCGACCAGCGGACAAGTCAGTTCCAGCGCTTGGGCTAGCCCGGCCATGGAGCGCGGGCGGCGGTTGCTCACCAGGCAGACTTCCAACCCGCTGCGGCGGGCCATTCTCACCGCCTCGCGCACCCGCTCGGTGAGTCGACCCTGACCGTCAAGCAAGGTCCCGTCGACGTCGAGGGCGAGCATCCTATGTCCTACTCCGGTCCCCTCCCCCCGCACGGGCCCGCGCTGACGTCGCGCTCGACGGCCACGGCTTCCCAGTCAAAGCGGTAGACCTTTCCGAGCAGCCGCCTCCATTCGGTTTCCTCCGTCAGGCTGGACAGATAGCCCGGTTTCTGGGTGGCCTTGCTGACCACTACTGCCGTCAACGATGGCCATCCGTTCTCCACGCACTGCTGGTGAACGGCCCACAAGACCCTGGGCACCACCCGGCGGTGGGTGAGGATTCCCTGGGCCACTTCACCGTAGGTGATCAGGCCACCTATACGAGCGGTCGCGATTAGCAAGCGGATTGTCCCCGGAAGCAGAGATTGAATCGTTGCCAGAGCACTACCTCCCCAGGTTCGGCTAAGAGCAAGCGGCGGTTCCGACGTGAGTTCTCACCGGCAGAACAGCGCACTTGACGGTGACGATGGGCGGGATTCTGCGCCGAGGTGAAAACCCCTGTCACCGGCGAAGCCGCCCTTGTCTGCACCGGATAAGTCCTCTCCGGCCACAACCCTTACCACTTGCGACGCCCCACTGTCGCCATCCGGATTCCGGCCGAGGTTCTGCTTGCCCCGGGACCCGGGACGTGGTAGAATGGGTGGCAAAGCAGAGCGCTGACCGTCAGTAGAGGCGTCGGCATTTGGCTGGCGCTTCGTTGCTTTGCGGATACTCATTGCGAGGTGCCTTGATGTTTGACCAGTTCCGATTGGCTCCTGTTCTGCTTCAGAACGCCCGCGGGCAAGGCTATCGTACCCCAACCCCCGTTCAGACGGCAGCCATTCCGCCGGCGACGGCCGGCCTGGACGTGGTGGCCACCGCCGAAACAGGCAGCGGCAAGACCGCGGCCTTTGTGCTGCCCCTGCTTCACCGCCTGCTGAAGACAGATCGGGGCGGCGTCCGGGGCCTGATCCTCTGCCCCACCCGGGAGATAGCCCTGCAGACCGAAGAGGAAATACGCAAGCTCGGCCGGGCCACCGGGCTGCGAAGCGTCGCCATCTATGGTGGGGTGGGTTATGAACCCCAGTTCCAGGCCTTGCGGAGCGGTGTGGACATCGTGGTAGCGACGCCCGGCCGCTTGCTGGATCACCTGGAGCGGAAGACCGTGCGCCTGCAGGAAGTGCAGACGCTGGTCCTGGACGAGGCTGACCGCATGCTCGACATGGGCTTCCTGCCCGACCTGAAGCGCATCATCGGCCATCTCCCCGCCGTCCGTCAGAACCTGCTGTATTCCGCCACCATGCCCGACGACATCCTGGCCCTCACCAACCGCTTGATGAAGCAGCCTGTGCGGGTGGCCATAGGGCGGCTGACCACGCCCCCCAGCACGGTGGAGCAGTCACTCTACCATGCCTCCCAGCAGGAGAAGACCCAACTGCTCATCCGCCTGCTGCGGGCCCGGGAGGCCGAGAGCGTCCTGGTGTTCACCCGCACGAAGCACCGGGCCGACCGCCTGACCCGGCAGTTGATCCAGGCGGGCCTCGGAGCCGCCGCCATTCACGGCAACCGCTCCCAGCGACAGCGCGAGGCCGCCCTTGCCGGCTTCCGCCGCGGGAGCTTCCGAGTCCTGGTGGCCACCGACATTGCCGCCCGGGGCCTGGACGTCAAGGGGATAACCCACGTCATTAACTATGACCTCCCGTCGGTCGCCGAGGACTACGTCCACCGGATCGGGCGGACCGCCCGGGCCGGCGCCCAGGGTTACGCTGTGAGCCTAGTGACCGATGATGATCTCGGGGCCTTGGCGGACATCGAGCGCGCCCTCGGGCAACGCATCCGCCAGGCAGGCGCTCCATCGGCGATCTTGGCGTCAAGGTCCCGCCAGCCAGAGCTTGACCAGGGCGGCGGCCATGCCCGGCCAGTTCTGCGCCCTTGTCGCTGAACTCATGCTGGCCACGCGAGCCACGCGAGCCACGTTGACAAAGAACTGGTCGCGGGGTAAGATCGAAAGCGAAGCTGCAGGGTCTTGATGTCGTCGGGGTGTGGCTCAGCTTGGTAGAGCGCCTGGTTCGGGACCAGGAGGCCGGCGGTTCAAATCCGCCCACTCCGACCAGAAAATGAGTGCTTGACTGTGTGAGGAGGTCGCCCACCCGGGCGGCCTCTCTGCGTTCTCGGGCTCGAGCCGGTCTACCGCCGCATGAACGTCGCTGACCGGGCCGGCGGCGACTAGAAGGCAGCAGGGTTGACGCAAACGCAGGTGCAGCCGTTACGCAGTCCGGCCGGCCGGTCCCCGATCCGGCGGCAGGATACCTCCAGCAACGAACCGAAGGATCACAACAACCTGCAACCTGATAGCTCAGGCGCAGTCTCCATTCTGGCTTCGACCGCCACAGGAAGGGTGGGGTTCTTCTTGTTCTGCAACCAGTGTGAGCAAACGGCTCGCGGAATAGCGTGTACCACGGGTGGGGTCTGTGGAAAGAGCCCGGATGTGGCAGCGCTTCAAGATCTCCTGATTCACGGTGTGAAGGAGCTCTCCGCGCTCGCGGTGGCGGCGCGAGAACTCGGGGTCGTCGACGCCGAGGTCAACCGCTTTGTCTGCGAAGGCCTGTTCCTAACGGTCACCAACGTCAGCTTCGATCCCGAACGCCTGGGAGAGAGCGTCCACCGCGCCGCCGAACTCACCGCTGCCCTCAAGGACAGATTGGCGCAAGCTGGGGGTAAGGCGCCGCCCTCGAAGTCAGCCGCTTTCAGGCCGGCCGGCGACCTGGCCGCCATGGTCGAACAGGGTCAGGCGTTGGGACCACCGGTGGCGTACGACCCTGGCTGCGACACCAGTTCGCTCCAGCTGACCACGCTATACGGCTACAAGGGTGTAGCCGCCTACGCTTACCATGCCTCCTTGTTGGGCGAGGAAGACGATGCGGTCTACGCCAGCATGCAGGGCGCTCTCGCTCAGTTGCTGAGCGAGGCCGATGAGCAGCGATGGTTGCAACTCCTGCTTGAGTGCGGCAAGGCCAACCTGCTGGCTATGGAGCTCCTGGACCGGGGTCACACCGGGCGCTATGGCCATCCAGTGCCAACCCGGGTTCCTCTTGGCCCCAAGCAGGGCAAGTGTATCCTGGTATCCGGGCACGACCTGCTTGACCTGGAGGCCGTCCTGCAAGCTACCGCGGACAAGGGCGTTGACGTCTACACGCACGGCGAGATGCTCCCGGCCCACGGCTACCCCCGGCTGAAGGCCTACCCGCACTTCTACGGTCACTACGGAACCGCCTGGCATAACCAGGCCCGGGAGTTCGCCGGGTTTCCCGGCGCCATCATCATGACCACCAACTGCATTCAGAAGCCCCGCCCGGCGTACGCCGGCAACATCTTCACCTCCGGCCCG
The DNA here is from genome assembly GCA_031082145.1 of bacterium. Classification (GTDB taxonomy): domain Bacteria; phylum Bacillota; class Sulfobacillia; order UBA995; family UBA995; genus Ess09-15. The sequence goes on from JAVHLP010000001.1 coordinate 341,939, forward strand.
GTAGGCTGGCCCGGCATCCCCCACCTGCACGGAGACTTCTCCCCGGCCGTCCAGAAGGCGCTGGCGATGCCCGGTTTCAGCGCCGCCGAGGACCGGGGCAGTGTGACAGTGGGCTTCGGCCACCGTACGGTGCTGGCTCGTGCCGGCCAGGTTCTGGAGGCCATTCGTGCCGGCCGGCTTAAGCACATCTTCCTGGTGGGCGGCTGCGACGGGGCCCGGGAGTCCCGCTCGTACTACTCGAGCCTGGTCTCCAGGTTGCCGGGGGACGCCCTGGTGCTGACCCTGGCCTGCGGCAAGTATCGTTTCTTCGACCAGGACCTGGGCACCATTGGGGAGTTGCCCCGCCTCCTGGACATCGGCCAGTGCAACGACGCCTTCTCGGCCGTCCGGATCGCCGGGGCTCTGGCCGAGGCCCTGGACTGCGGGATCAACGATCTGCCGCTCTCACTCGTCGTGTCCTGGTATGAGCAGAAGGCGGTGGGAGTGCTCCTGACCCTCCTCTACCTCGGGGTCAGGAACATACACCTGGGCCCCACCTTGCCGGCATTTGTCTCACCAGGCGTCTTGCGCATGCTGGCCGATGAGTTCAACCTGCGGCCGATAACATCGCCCGAGCAAGATCTTGCCGCCATGATCGGCGGGTAGAGCAGTACAAGGTAGTTCACGTCTATCGCAGGTATTGGCGACCTGTTTCACGGTGAGGGGCAGGTCGACTTGTGGCCGATGCCCGGCGACGACCCTGACCAGATAGGTGGTCATGAGCTGGCCGGGCATCCCGCTTCCAGTGGAGGACGTGAAGCGGGCGATACGGGGCCCGACCGGTGCTGATCCCGCGGGCTCGGGCGAGTACGCTCACCGGCCTGCCATCTGGTAGAGCATTAGCCGGCGCCCGAGGGCGCGGATGGCGGCAGCTCGGACCGTGGGGTGGGGATCCTCGGACGCCTGGGCCAGCGCCCGGTCAACCATCCCAACGTCATAATCCGGCTCCCCGGCGCGGGCCAGCGCTCCAGCCACTACAGCCCGAACCTCAGGCGAAGCGGCAGCGTCACCTAGCTTCGCCAGCAGACTGACCACGCCCTCGTAGTCGGCGACCTTGAGCAGGGCCTCGGTCGCAGCCCGGCTTACACTCAGGTCCCTGTCGTTTAGAGCCTCGACCAGAGCGGATAGGGCCGGCGACGGAACGGAGTCCAGCCGGGCCATTGCCTCGCAGGCCGCGCGGCGCACGATCACCAACGGGTCCTTGACGGCGTTCCGGAGCTTACGAAAAGGAATGATATCCCACACCGGTTCGACCATGCCCCGCCCTCCCTTCGGCCCTGGCAACCGGGGCGCCACGGGCCTCGCACGGACTGGAAGGTTCCACCATGCCGGGGCTTGTTCCTGCCGCGCCCGCAACATGCCCGGGTTGACGGGCCGGGGCGGCCCCCGCTGGGTGCGGAGGCATGCCGTCGTCCGGGCGGAAGGTGCGGCAGGGGATCGGGCAGAATCCAGCGGTCTGGGCGCGATCGACAAGAAGGCTCGGGGAGGTCAGGTCATGGCCAAGCGGTTGACCCGCCAGCAAGTCCCAGCAGAAGAGACCTGGAACCTGGATGACCTGTTCGCATCGACCGAAGCTTGGGAAGCCGAACTGGCTTCCTTGGAGGCCGCGGCAGCCGGCGTGACCGCCTTCAAGGGGAAGCTCGGCGACGGCCCGGCCGCGCTGCTGGCGTGCCTCGAAGCGGCAGAGGCACTGGAGATCAAGGCCACCCGCATCGCCACCTTTGCCCGGCTCAAGATCGCCGGCGACGGGACCTGTCCGGCGAACCAGGCTGCGGCCGGCCGGGTAGGCGCCTTACTGGCCAGGTTGGGTGCCGAGTCCTCGTTCGTCAAGTCGGAGATCCTGGAGTTGCCGGAGGGAGCGATAAACCGGTACCTCGAGGAGGAGCCCGGATTGGCCCCTTTCCGGCGTAAGCTGGAGGAGATCCTCGAGTTGAGGCCCCACCGGCTCACCCCGGATGCTGAGACCGCGGTGGCCGCATTGGGCGAGGTACTCAACGCTCCTTATACCATCTACAGCCGGGCCAAGAGCAGCGACATGGAGTTCGAGCCCTTCGTGGACCCAGAGGGACGACAGGTCCCGAACTCCTTTGCCCTGTACGAATCCTGGTACGAACAGTCTCCGCAGGCGGCAGTGCGCCGGGCGGCCTATGCCTCCTTTGTCCGAGGGCTAGAGCGATACCAGAACACGTTCGCGGCTACCTTCGCCGCCGAGATCGCCAAGAACGTGACCCTCGCCCGCCTCCGGCGTTATCCATCGGCAACCCACATGCTGCTGCACCCGCAGCAGGTGCCGCCGGAGACGTACGAGAGGGTCCTGGATATCATCCAGGAGGAACTCGCACCCGTCATGCGCCGGTACGCGAACCTGCGGCGGAGGGAGCTGGGGCTGGACAAGCTCTACTACTGCGACATCAAGGCCCCCCTGGACCCCGACTACAAGCCGGGCTGCACCTTCGAAGAGGCGGCGGCCCTGATCGGGGAGGCTCTTGCCGTGCTGGGTCCCGAGTACGGCCAGATCCTGAAGGCTGCCTTCGAGTGCCGCTGGATCGACCGGGCCGACAACGTTGGCAAGTCAACCGGGGCCTTCTGCTCAACCGCCTATGGAGTCCACTCCTACATCCTCGTGACCTGGACGGAAACCATGCGGTCGGCCTTCACGCTGGCCCACGAGCTTGGCCACGCGGGCCACTTCATGATCGCCGGCCGCTACCAGCGTCATGCGAATGTCCGTCCCTCCATGTTCTTCACCGAGGCGCCCTCGACGATGAACGAGATCATCCTCGGCAACCACATCCTGGCCGGTTCGGATGACCCCCGGATCCGCCGCTGGGTGATCATGCAGCTCCTGGGCACCTTCCACCACAACTTCGTGACCCACCTCCTGGAGGGGGAACTCCAGCGGCGGATCTACGCCATGGCCGAGGCGGGATTGCCGATCACGGCCAAGGTGCTCTCCGAGACCAAGGGGGATCTTCTGGCCGCCTTCTGGGGCGACGCGGTGGAGATCGACGACGGCGCCCGGCTCACCTGGATGCGCCAGCCTCACTACTACATGGGACTATATCCCTACACCTACGCGGCCGGGCTGGCGGCCGCCGTCGCCGTCTACCAGAGGATCCAGCGGGAGGGCCAGCCGGCGGTGGAGAATTGGCTCCGGGCCCTGAAGGCCGGCGGCACCCTAAAGCCGATGGAACTCATGCGAGTGGCCGGCGTGGACATGACCGGCCCGGACCCCATCCGGGAGGCCGTGCTCCTCGTCGGGACACTCGTGGATGAACTGGAGTCGAGCTTCGGGGCAGCCACCTAGACTCCTCGCCATGCGAGGCGCCCGGCCCTAGTCCCGGTGGGCGGCCAGGCAACGAGCGGCTCGCTCCAGGACGTCCCGGTTCTCCGGGTAGTACGACCGGGTCAGGGCCTTTTCCACCGGCAGCCAGGCCACCTCGGCCACTTCTCCCGGGTTGGCCCGGGCCTGCCCACCGGTGGCGTCCACCAGGTAGTAAGTGACCGTCTTGGCGACTTCCCGCAGGCCGCCATCGAGGTAGGTATAATGCGACACACCCACGACGGCCCGGATCTCCCCGGCAATCCCCGTTTCCTCCTTGATCTCCCGTAGGGCGGCCTGGGCTAGCTCTTCCCCTGGGTTCAGCCTACCCTTGGGTAGGGTCCAGCAACCGAACCGGTCCCGGATCATCAGCACCTCCGGACCCCCGGCCGCTCGCCGGAAAACCACTCCACCGGCCGCGATTTCGCTCTCCATGGGCACCTACCGCAGCAGCTTCACGTAGAGGACCCCGTCGGCATCATACAGCACGCCCTGCCTCGCCCGGACCTTGACCTCGGGGATATCCAGGGCCAGCCCACCGGTGAACTCAGCCGGGATCTGCAGGGTGAAAGGGCGCCGGTCGCCCTCAAAGCGCAACCGCCCGGGTCGGGTTGCCACCTGCAGGAGTCCGGTGAGACGGTCCTCCAGCAGCCGCACCCCTCCAAACTCCAACGTGGTTGGCCCAAAGCGGAAACTACAGGGCCCATGGTACAGGAGGATGTGGTTCTTGAGGGGCTCCACCCGCCGGTGCCCGGTCACCAGCGCCGGGTCAAGGGCCGATACGTCAAAGACGAGCTTGAGGCCTGACGTATGGAATAGCTCGGCCAGCAGTTGCTCCCGCCGCCCGGCCAGGTCGCGCAACCACTGCCGTTCCTGCAACACTTCCTCGAAGTAGCCATGGCGCTCCTTGGCCCGCAGTAGGACGGCCTCGTCGTTGTCGCCACCGTCAAAGGCCACCTTGCGCTCCACCAGATCGTCGAGGGACACGGTGGGGCCAAGCTCGGCCGCCCATCCGGGGTACACCCGGTCCAGGCACAGGGCCAGGGCCATGCCGGTGTGGGCAAACCGCGAGGCTCCCCGGTTCATGGCCCGCAACCCCTCGTAGCGGGAACCCAGGACCTCCTGAAACCCGGCATGGCCACCCGTCAGCGCTCGGAACGCGGCCGTCGGCCGGTAGTGAGCGGTGGTCGCGGCCAGGAAAGCCCGCAGCTCGATGTACAGCCCCAGGCCGAGCCGTATCTCGCATGCTTGTTCGACGGCCACCAGGGCGTCGTCCAGGCGCTCCCGCCGCTCCCGGCGGACCAGGGCGAAGGCGGTCAGGGCTTCATCTCCGGCGCCGCCGGTGAGGAGATCGTGCAACAGCATGCCCTCGATCCGGCCGAGGACGTTGTTGGTGGCCGAGGCCTCGGGGTACCGGCCGGCGGCCCCGGGGTACGGCGGGACCCGCCCGGCACGGTGGAAGGCAAAGGCCTCGCGCAGGATCAAGCCGACGAACTCAGCCGGTCCCTGGGGGTGCTCGGAGTCCAGAGCGTTTGTCGTCACCAGGGCGGCGAGAGGGTCGTCACCGGCTTGAGCGGGACCTCGGTAAAGGGGGAGAGCCCACCCGTCGAAGGACCGAAAGCCCTCCCGGGCGCCGTTGGTCCCTACGAGGTAGCTACAGTCATCACCGGCCAGAAGGATGGGGGTGGAAGCCAGATCCCATCCCGGCCACAAGGGCCCGGCCTGCTCCTCCAGGTGGTAGGCCTCACCCACACAGGCCAGGGAGGCCGTCTTAGCATCGGATCGGGTGGCCATGTCGCCTCCAGGAGATCGCCGTCGGCTATATTCTTGTCTGGGCCGGGCATAATCCTGCCTTCGGCGGGGCGGACAGAAAGCGGATCCCTGGGCTGTGGCGCGAATTACCAGCCGGCTGAGACCAGGACCCCCTCATGCGCTCTCCTCCCCGCGATGTATATGACAGGAGCCCCTGGAACAAGGAGGTTATCCTGACATGCGCACCTACCAGCGTATTCTGGTCTCCGTGCTGGCCGTGTTGTTCACCTTCTCGCTCGGCCTGAGCGCCTTCGCGGCGCCGGCTTGGAGCCAGGGCGGCTGGATGCCTCCGGGCTTGGCCAAGAAGGCCGACAAGTACGGATGGCTTTACTTGGACGCCGACCAGGCCCCCTGGGCCTTTCCCTACCTCGCCGAGTTGACGCTGGCGGGGATCTTCCAGGGAGCCAACGGTTATGTACAGCCCAACCAGCCGGTCAAGATCGTGGAGGCCATCGCCCTGTGCGTCCGACTCATGGGTGAGGAGGAGTCGGCACTGGCCCGGCCCAACCCGTCCCTCCCCTACGCGGACGCCCGGCAGATCCCCGATTGGGCCCGTGGCTACGTGGCGGTCGCTCTTGACCGAGGGCTGATCATGCCCCATTCCCGCAACCTTAACCCCAACCAGGCGGCCGATCGCCTGACGGTAGCGGTGATGGTGGTGCGGGCTATCGGCCGGGAAGGGGAAGCCCTGGCCAGGATGAACCAGCCGCTACCCTTCCGGGATTCGCCGGCGGTACCCGGGTGGGCCGCAGGCTACCTGGTAGTCGCCCTAGACCTCGGCATCCTCACCGGTTACACCGATCGAACCCTGCAACCCCACAAACCCGTCACCCGAGCTGAGATGGCCGCCCTGTTGAGCCGAGCCGGGTACCACCTCGATCTGGTCTCCCCTTCCCGGATCAACGGCCAGGTGGTGGCGGTCAAGACCACCGACCCGCGGACTCTCACCCTCAAGCATGGGAGCGCCACCTCGACCTACCCGGTGGCGGATTACTGCGCTGTCTACGCCGGAGCCCTGGAGAAAAGCCTCGCCGACCTCAAGCCCGGTGACCAGGTCAAGGCCTATCTCAACGCCGCCGGCGAGGTCGTGTTGGTATTCATCCAGGCCCAGCAGCTGGTCCACGAGGGCACGCTGGTGCAGGTGACCCTCCCCGCGGGCAACGCGGCCGGTCATATCACCATCCTGGACGCCCAGGCCGCCCAGTTGAGCTGGGCCCTGGCCCCCGGCGCCCAGGCCGTCGCCGGCGGCCAGGTCATACCCTTCTCCCAGCTGCCGGCCGGCAGCTGGGTTCGCGTGCACCTGGAGGGCAACCTGGCGGTCAAGGTCGAACTGGCTACGGCCCAGGCGGTGCGGGGAACGGTCGTGGAGACGGCGACTAACCAGCACGGCCACCCGGCCACGATCAGGCTGCAGCTGGCCCAGGGCGGGACCGTTACCTACCAGGTCAAGGCGGACGTGCAGGTCACCTACCAGGGCCAGCCCGCCGCCTTCGCCGCCCTCCGCCCCGAGGATCAGGTGGAAGTCCTGCTCCAGGATGGCAGCGTCTCCCGCATCGACATCCTGGTGAAGACGGCGATGCTTGCCGGCACCGTCGCGTCCACCCAGGTCAACCAGCATGGCCACCCCTCCGCCGTCACCCTGACCTCGGGCACGACCTACCCGGTGGCGGCCGACGTGACCGTGACCAGCCCCGCCGGGCAGCCCCTGACCTTCTCCGCACTGAACGCCGGTGACCAGGTGGAGCTGTATTTGGAGCAGCAGGTTGTGCGGAGGATCCGCGTGCTGGGGCAGTTCACCCTGGTCACCGGCACGGTGGTGGAGATCGGCCGGAATGCCTTCGGGCATCCCGAGAGCATAGCCCTGCTGCTGGGTAGCGGCAGCCAACAGACCTTCGCCGTAGCCGTCGACGTTCGGGTCTCCCTGAACGGCGTCCCCATGGAGTTCGCCGGCATCCTCTCCGGCGACCAAGCCAGCCTCAAGCTCCAGGGCGACCTGGTGCGGGAGATCGCCCTCGGCGCCCGGCCCGCCACCGTAGCCGGCGAGGTGATAGTCCGGACGGTGAACGCCTTCGGCCACCCGAAGTCCATCAGCATCCGGACCAGCGATGGGCAGCAACAGCAGTTCGCCGTCGCCGTCACCGTCCAGGTCACCTGCGAGGGTAACCCCTCGAGCTTCGTCGATGTGGTAGCCGGCGACCAGGTCGAGCTGACGGTGGAGAATGGCAAGGTGACCTTCATCGTCGTGGCCGCTCGTGCCCAGACCATCACCGGAGTCGTTCAAAGCCGGGAACTGAACGCCTACGGGCACCCCCACCGCATCACTCTCGAGACGGGCGACCCCTACCCGGTGTCCGCCGCCGTGACCGTAACCCACGGTAGCACCCCCCTGGCTTTCGCCGACCTGCGGCCCGGGGATCGGGTGGAACTACGCCTGGAGTCGGCTGTGGTGACCAGCGTTAGTGTGCTATCGCGTACCACTGAAGCGGTGGGAGCACTGGTGAGCAAGACCACCAACGCCTACGGGCATCCGGCCAGTATCACCCTCCGGATCGACGGCCAGAACCAGACGCTCGCCGTCGCCGCCGGTGTTCAGGTGTACCGCGACGGGAACCCGGCCGCCTTCTCAACCTTGCAGGTCGAGGACTATGTACGGGCGCTGGTGGAACGCGACCTCGTCACCGTCATCAGCGTGGTCATCCGCGCCGATGCTTTCACCGGAGTGGTAAAGGGACTCAACTCGTCCGACCTGACGTTGCTGGCCCGGGTGACCGTCGCCGGCCCCGAAGGTCCCCCCTTGACCCTGGACCGCCTGGTGAAGGTGACCCCCGCCACGGTCATCAGTCGGGGCGGTGAGTCGCTCAGCTTCGCCGACCTCGCCCTGGAGCAGGTCGTCGCCGTGACCGCGCGATGGGAAGACGGCCGGTGCGTCGCGCTCACCATTAGCGTGAACTGACCGCGACCCCAGTGCCGGATGTCAGGGGCCTCCCTCCGAGGGGCCCCTTGGCCACGGGGAGGACAGGGGCCGGACACCGGGAATAGGGAGGGAGAGGAGGCGAGCTCATGCCCGCCCGTGAGCGGCTCTATTCCGACCTGGCCCGCCGCCCGGCCAGTCCGGCCCTGGCCGAGCTGTTCAAGCTCACCGAACGGCCCGATGTCATCTCCTTCGCCGGGGGGTTTCCCTCGCCAGACATGTTCCTGCCGGAGGAAGCCCGGGCGATCACCCGCCGGCTTCTGGCCGAGGAACCGGCGGCGGTCCTCGGCTACAGCCCCACTCCCGGGTTCTCCGAGTTCCGCGAGTTCTTGGCCGCTCGCCAGTCCCGCCAGGGCATGGCTGCCACCGGCGATGAAATCCTGGTGACCAGCGGGGCTCTCCAGGGACTGGACCTCCTCTGCCGGGTCTTCCTGGACCGCGGTGACCGGGTGGTGGTTGAGTCCCCCACTTACCTGGGCGCGCTGACCACCCTGGGCGCCTTCCGGGTGGAACTGACCCCGGTCCCCCTGGACGAGAACGGACTGGACACGGCCCGGCTGGCCGAACACCTGGAGGCGTGGCAGCGGTCGGGCCGGCTCCCCAAGCTCCTGTACACCGTGCCCACTTTCCAAAACCCCTCCGGGCTGACCCTTAGCATCCAGCGGCGCCGGCACCTCCTGGAGTTGGCGGAGGCGTACGGCTTCACCATCCTGGAGGACAACGCTTATGGCGAGCTCCGCTTCGACGGCGACACCGTCCCAACGCTGAAGGCGCTGGACCGGCAGGGCGTGGTCGTCTACCTGGGCACGCTGTCCAAGGTGCTCTCGCCGGGGATCCGCATCGGCTGGATCCACGCCGAACACGAGATCATCGAGCGAGCCATCCTGCTCAGGCAAGGCATGGACCAGTGCTCGAACTCGCTCGGGCAACTGCTCGCCCTGGAGTTCGGGCGACGGGGCCTGATCGAGCGGCAGATCCGCAAGACGGGGAGGCTGCTGGCGGCGAAAGCCGGACTCACCCTGGATCTCCTGGCCCGGGAGTTCCCCGCCGGGACGGCCTGGACCAAGCCCGAGGGAGGGTTCTACACCTGGGTGACCTTGCCCGGAGACATCGACACCGCCCTCGCCCTGACCCGCTGCATAGAGGAAGCGAGGGTAGCCTACGTGGCCGGCAGCGCCTTCTACGCCGGTGGGGGCGGCCACAACCAGTTCCGGCTCTGTTATTCCCAGCCGAGCTTGGAGGAGATCAGGCGGGGAGTGCCCCGGCTGGCCCAGACCCTGGCCGGACTACAGCGGTAGCCTGGTTCCCCGCCCTCGGGCCACCGCTTCCCGGTACACCAGGCGGGCCGCCGCCAGGTCCTCAATGGCCAGCCCCAGGTTGATGGAGATGATCCGCTGGCCGGGGCTGGTGCGGCCGGGGACCTTGCCGGCCACGATGTCGCCCAGATCGGCCCTGACGGGCGGGGTGTCGGTGAAGAAGCCCACCGTCCGGTAGTAGTCTAACTGGTCCCGGTCATCACTGGCCACGAGGTCGGCCGCCCGCAGGGCGTCGCCGGTCCAGTAGGAGTCAAAATCCAGGGCGATGCCGACAACTCCCTCGGCCAGCCACTCCGGCCGCAAGACGGGCGCCGGGTTATTCAGGATGGGTCCGGCCGTCACCACCACGTCCGCCCCCCGCACCGCCTCCTCCGGGTCCGGCGCCAGGGTTACCCGCACGCCATGCCGGTCTGTCATCTCCCGGGCGTAGCGGTCGGCCGCCTCCGGGTTCACATCATATCCCTGCACCCGGCGGAGACCGGGACACACCGCCAGGATGGCCTCCAGGTTGGTCCTCCCCTGAACGCCGAGGCCCAGGATGGCGGCAACCTCGGCGCCGGGCCGGCCCAGGTGGCGTACCGTCACGCCGGTGGCCGCTCCGGTACGGAAAGCGGTGATCCAGGACGCGTCCATGACGGCCAGCGGGAGTCCGGTCCCGGGGTCGTTCAGCACCACCAGGCCGCTTATGTAGGGAAGCCCGCGGCGGGGATTGGCCGGATAGCCGGCCACCCACTTCAGCCCGGCAACATCGATCCCGGAAAGGTAGGCAGGCATAGCATGCAGGAAGGAGTCCTGCCGGGGGTGGACGCCCGGCTTGGGCGGCATCTCCACTCCGCCCCGGCCCTTCTCCCGGAAGGCATCCTCGACGGCGTCGATGAGGTCACCCATGGCGACTCCCAGGCTCTCGACCTCCGCCCGGCTCAGGTACAGGAGTTCCATCAGATAACCGTCTCCTCGTGGATCAGCTCGCCCCGGGCGAATCGCTCCAGGCAATAGGGGGTGGCGTCGACCGCCTCGTATCTCCCCTTGAGGATCAGGTCGGCCAGGGCCCGGCCAGCCGCCGGAGCCTGCATCATCCCGTGCCCGGAGAACCCGCCGATGAGGTAGAACCCGGGCAGGTCGGGGTGCTCACCGATGATCGCGTTGTGGTCGGGCGTGACCTCGTACAGTCCCGCCCAGAAGCGTTCCAGGCCCACCCGGTCCAGGAGCGGAAGGCGCCCGGCCAGCGCAGGCCAGATCACGTCCAGGAAGTAGGAGCGGTCGGGGGCGAAGTTGAACCCGGCCGGCTCCTCCGGGTCGGCCCGTCCGGTCAGGATGCGGCCGCCGGTCTCGGTCCGCACGAACACCCCGGAGGGGTCGACCACCATGGGGAGTTCGTAGTCCAACTCGGCGGGGATCTTGCAGGTAAACACGTGGCGGCGCACGGGCACGACCGGCACTTCCACCCCGGCCATCGTCCCCACCTCGCCCGCCCAGGGTCCGGCGGCATTCACCACTATCGGGGCCAGCATCTGCTCGCCACCGGCGGTGACCACTCCCGCCACCCGGCCCCGCTCCCGGGTGACACCCACTACGGCCTCCGCCCGGTAGTCGGCCCCCAGCGAACGGGCCTTCTTCTCATACCCGGCCATGACCGCATAGGGGTCCAGGTAGCCATCACGGGGGCAGAAGGCGGCGGCGGCTATCCCCTCCAGGCTCAGATGGGGCACCCTGGCCTGGGCCTCCTCCGGGGTCAACAGCGACACCTCGACGCCCAGGGAGCGCTGCAACTCGTACCGGCGGCGGAGGGCCGCGAGGCCGTCCTCGCCGGCCAGGATCAGGTAGCCCTTTTGCCGGAAGTCGATCTCCGGCGCCTCGCCGTCAACCGCCATGAGTTCCCCGAAGCGCTCGAAGAAACCGACACTGTATCGGGAGAACAGCACATTGTCGCGATAACCGAACTGTTGCCGGATTCCCCCTGCGCTGAGCCCGGTTGAGCTCCGCTCGTGGACGGGATCCCGTTCGAAGACGACCAGGCGGCCGTCAAGGCCATCGCTTAGCAAGTTACAGGCGGCGGAAGAGCCCATAACCCCGCCGCCGATGATGATGACGTCCGCCGTGGCTGTCATGCCTATCCCCACCCCCTGTATGCTGCTCGCGGTTCGCCGGGCCTAGACGGTGAAGATGTCGCGGGGCAGCCGGCTCAGACGGCGGCAACCGTCCGCGGTGACCGCCACGATCTCCTCCAGCCGGACACCGAACCGGCCGGGGAGGTAGATCCCCGGCTCCACCGAGAAGACCATCCCCGTTTCCAGCAGTTGATCGTTGCTTCCGGTCAAGTAAGGGGGTTCGTGAACCGAGACGCCGATGCCGTGGCCGGTCCGATGGGTGAAGTACTCGCCGTAGCCGGCCCGTTCGATCACCCCCCGGGCGGCCCGGTCCACGGCAGCGCAGGCGGCGCCGGGGCCTACCGCCGCCATGCCGGCCTGCACCGCCGCCTCCACGACATCGTGTATCTCCCGGTACTCCGGCGAGGGCTCGCCCAGAAAGGCCACGCGGGTTATGTCCGACGCGTACCCCTCGAGCCGGCAGCCGATGTCGATGACCAGCGGCTCGCCCACCGCCAGCCGGCGGCCTGACGTGTGGTGATGGGGGTAGGAGCTATTGGGTCCCGAGGCGACGATTGCGAACAGGGTCTCCGCCGCGCCGCCCTGCAGAAAGGCCCGGTTGACGGCCTCGGCGACCTCGCGCTCGCTAATCCCCGCCCGGCACGCCCCGACCGCCGCCTCCAGCGCTCGATCGGCCAGGGCGGCCGACGCCAGGAGCCGGGCGAGCTCGGCTTCCGACTTCCGCAGGCGCAAGGGGCCTACCAGTGCTGATGCCAGCTCGGGGCGGGCTCCCGGCCACAGCTCCATGAGCCGGAGCAGGGCATCCACCCGCATGGCGTCACCCACGGCCAGCCGGCGGCAGGCCGGCGCCAGTCCGGCGGCCCGGGCTGCCGCGGCCAGGGCCGCCCCCGGCCCCTCGGCGTCGGTATAGGGGAAGATCGGGAGCCCGGTGTGGCACACGGCCTGATCGGCATTGAGCGAGGGCACCACGAAAGCCGCCCCCGCCCCGCCGGTCAGCAGGTAACAGGGGCGTTCATCGGCCACCGGGGAGAAGCCCAACAAGTAGAACAGATCGTCGCCGGGAGGAATGGCCAGGGCATCCACCCCGGCCCGGGCGATCTGCGCCATGAGCTCTGCCAGTACGGCGTTTTCCGGTTCGCGACGCACAGCCGCCGCCTCCCCCGGGACCGGCCGGCCGGCCCCGGCGGAGGATTCGTCGCCCACCCGGCGCTCCCCTGCCCGGGTGGTGCCAGGACGGTGGTTGAGCCTCTGGCCACCGTCAGGTACGGACTGACCCCTATCGCACCGGCGGCCCGTCGGGCCCGGTGGAAGGAGCAGGGATCCCCGTTTCGACCCCCGAAGCCTGGTGAGAAGGGTGGTGCCGGAATGGAACTGGCCTGGCACGGTGGTCCGTCGGTGAGCCTCAGGCTGGAAGGCCAGGTGGTGGTCGTCGATCCCTCGTTGTCCGGCCCGGGCGACTACGGAGACTGGTTCATGCCCAACCGCAACGCCCCCGACCCGGATACCTATCTCCGGGAGTTCCGACCAGACGCGGTCCTCATCACCCATGGCCACTTCGACCATTTCGACCTGGAGACGGTCCGACTGCTGGCCCGGACGTGCCGCCCCCTGTTCGGGGGCAGCTCCGATGTAGTCGCCACCATTGGGCGGCATTTCGCCGAGTTGGAACCTCGGGCGCTGCCATTGGAACCCGGCCGGACCGAACCCCTCTCTCGCAGCCTCACCGTCGGCGCCCTGGAGGGGATCCACTGGCTCACCGGAGAGGAGGGTCGACGGGTAGCCGCCCGCTTTGAGGGCCGTCCGGATCGCTGGGGAGTCATGCCCTGCGGCGGTCCCATGCTCTCCTTTGTCGTGCGGGGAGGGGAGCACCAGATCTACTTCAGCGGCGACACCGAGCTCGAGGGCATTCCCTCGCTGACAGTCACGGTAGCCGTCATCAACGTCGGTGGCCCGGTGCGCGATCCCGTCACCAAGCAGCCTGTCCAGTGCATCGCCAGTCCCGGCGACGTGGCCCGGGCCTTGAGTGAGAGGCTGGCAGCCCGCGTGGTCGTCCCCATCCACTACGACCACCCGGTGTTCCTGGAGCGAGTGGACCCGGGAGACATCGAGGCCCTGCTGCCGGAAGGCCCGCCGGTGCTCCGCCTTCCGTTCAACCGGTGGGTCAAGGTGGAGCTCTAGCGGGGCAGTCCGCCAGTAGACCGGACGCCGGCGAGGCGCCGGCGTCCGGGTGGGAGGAGAGGGCGTTTTCAGTCCTTAACCTGGAAATCCCGTCCGAGCATGCCGCTCATGTTGAGCACGCCGTCTCGGGTGACCACGACGTCGTCTTCGATGTTGAAGAAGGGGAGAGTGACTCCGGGGAGCTCAATCGACATCTCGTAGGTGAACATCATGCCCGGCTCAAACACCACCTTGCCCTCCTTGTCCTGCACCAGCGGCTGGGCGGCGGATGGCACCAGATTGGGCTGCTGGTAAGGCTCGAGCCCGATGCCGTGACCAATGAAGGGAACCCCCCCGATCGCTTGCAGCACATAGCCCTGGCCGGAGACATAGTCATCAGCGGCGCTCACGACGTCGTCCAGGCACACGCCCGGCTTGATCAGCCGGTCCATCAGCTCGCTCACACCTCGCCGGCAGGCGTACAAGCGCTCTTCCTCCGGCGTCGGCCGGCGGCCGAGGAATATCCCCCGGTTGACGTCGGACTGGTATCGCTTATACCTGGCTCCGAGGTCCAAGTGCACCCAGCCCTTGCCGATGGGCCGGTCAACCGCGTCGCAACTCACCAGTTTCATGCCTTCACCCTCGGCCATCACCTGGGCATGGCTGATAGCGTCGGCGCCCTCTTCCAGCATGAAGCGCTTGGCCAGCGTGGCGACTTCCAGTTCGTTCATCCCGATCTCGATCAGATCGTAGATCCTCTGCATCGCCCGGCAGGAGGCAGTCACCGCCACTTTCATGCGTTCTATCTCGAGTTCAGACTTGACCGCCATGATCCGCCACAGGACGCCGGTAGCATCCACCACCGAGGCCCCCAGATCGTCCTCCAGCCGCTGCTTCAGGGCCATGAACTTGAGGGGGTTGATACCGGCGACCAGGCCCTTTCCCCACTCAGTGCCTATCCTGGCTCCCCGGCCGATGCCGTAGTCTCTCAGGACGTTCACCAGTTCGAGTTCATCGTCGTAGTACTCCAGCGATGCGTTGGCGGTGGTGTGCAGTCCGACTTCGTCGGTGTCAAAAGGGCCGAAGCGCTGGCAGTAGACGTCCGCCTCGGGGGTGATGATCACCGTGGACTGAGGGGCCAGCGCGACCGGGGCGTCCATACCCACGAAGACGAAGCGGGTGCCCGAGAAGTAGAAGACGTTGACGTTCCTGGCCACCAGCAGGGCATCCAATCCCTGTTCGTTCATGATCCGGCGCGCCCGCTCGATCCTGTGCCGATGCTCGCTGACGGGGTGTTCCGGATAGGCTGGATCGCAGGTTCGCCTGACGCTTCTCCTCGCCATCAGATCCTCTCCTTCCGGTCGCCGCGGTCAGACGCCGCGGGCTTGTTCTCAAACCAGGCGATCAGGCTCCGAACCTCATCGGCCACCAGGTCAACCATGCGCTCGAAGACCTCGGCGCCAAGTTTGGCCGTAGCCCCCCGGGGGCGGCCAAGGACGCCACTGGCGGACAGGTGGGCCACCGACCCGTGGAAGAGCGGCACGCCGGCATCCTTGAGGGAGGCGGAACCTAACCCGATGTCCTCGTCCACCGCGGCGCTCATGTCCACCAGATGGGGAGCAAGGTGAAGCATCCAGGCGGTCTCGATCAGGTTGGCATGGAGACCTTCCTCGCGGCCGAAGAAAGGCCGGTCACCGGTGGCGTACTGCATGAGGTCGTAGATGGGAACTACGTGGACCCGAGGCAGCCGGCGCTGGATGGCGTGGCAGGCCAGCCGGATGGTGGGGCTGTTCCCGCCGTGAGAGCATAGCACCGCGATGTTGGTGAAGCCGTGGGCCGCCAGGCTCTCGCAGTAGTCGCCGATGACGGCCGCCAGCGTGTCGTGCCCGACGGTGAGGGTGCCGGGAAAGGCCAGGTGGTGTGGTGAGAAACCCGGACGGACGGTCGGCGCGACCAGGGCGTCGCCCAGCCGACGGGCCACCCCGCAGGCAAGGGCCGTCCCCAGGAGCTCGTCGGTACAGATGGGCAGATGAGGGCCGTGCTGCTCGGTGGAACCAACGGCGACCACGGCCGTCCGCCATCCGGCGAGGATCCTGTCTCTTACCTTGGGCCAGGCCATGAACTCGAGCCGGATGTCGCGGTCCAGGTTGTCGAGCACCTGCATCCCCTCCAGGTGGCTATCCCTCGAAGTGCCAGTGGATGACACCGAGCTGGACCAGGATGACGAGGGCGGCCAGGGTCCCCAAGGTGCTGGCCAGCACCAGCCAGTCCAGGGGCCGCATGGGCAGTTCTCGGAGATGGGTCCGGCGCCGGTTGGCCAGGTCCAGGCCCCGGGACTGGAAGACTATGGACATGAGGTCCACCGTCTTCAGCAAGATAAGCATCAGTGGGGTCAGCAGGGACCCGATCTGCCGGATGCGTTCCCGGAACCCGCCCCGGTCGAGTTCGAGCCCTCTCGCCCGCTGGGCGTTGTAGGTGATCTTCAGGCTGTTGGTGACCATCGGAATGCAGCGCACAGAAGTGGCCGTTATCATCGCTACCGCGTAGGGAACCCCGATACGGTTCACGCTGAAGGTGAGATCGGACAGGGGTGTCGACTTCAGCAGCATGATCACGCTGACCAGAGAACTCAACAAGAAGAAGGTCTTGGAGATGGCGAAGTGCACACTAACGCTGGTGACGGTGAACCAGGGCGGGATGTGGAAGTAGACGTGACCCATCTGGGTACCCCGGCCGAAGAAGAGGTTCATCAGGCCGAACATGAGCACGATGGCGATCACGTAGGGCTTCCGGGCCGCCAGTTCCTTCCCGATGTTGACCCCGCCGGTCATGCACAGGAGATACACCGCCACGAACAGCATGAACCCCCAGTACCAGGATGTAGACGGCGAGGCTGCGTAGATCCCGAAACCAAGCACGGCAACGACCAGCCCCAGCTTCGTCAACGGGTTCCAGCCATGGAGGTAGCCCTTTCCCGGCTCGTAGCTGACCAGCGTCTCAGCCATATCGAGGATGTCAAACAACACGTCCGATCACCCCCTTGGAGACCAGGAATGGCATGAGTTCCTCCACTGACCGCACGAACCAGGGAACGCCGGTGTCACTGAGCAGCGAGGTGATCTGGAGGACCTCCGGCAGGTCCAGGCTCGATGCCTGGAGCCGCCCGGCATCCCCGAAGGCCTCAGCCGTCTGACCCTGCCACACGATCCGCCCCCGGTCCAAGAGGACCACCCGGTTCGCGTGCTTCAGGGCCAGTTCCATGTCGTGCGTGATCATGATCACGGTCTTGCCCGTGGCGTTGAGGCGGGTGGTGATGTCCATGAGCATCTCCAGGGTGGATTCATCCTGGCCGGTAGTGGGCTCATCCAGGATCAGCACGTCGGGGTCCATGACCAGGATCGAAGCCAGCGCCACCCGCTGCTTCTGGCCGATGCTGAGCCGCTCGGGGTCACGTTCCTCCATCCCTTCCAGGCCGACCAGGTCGAGGATCCGGGCGACGGCGTGCTTCACCCGTTCCTCCTCCCAACCCAGGTTGCGGGGGCCGAAACTGACCTCCTTGAAGACGGTGTCGTTGAAGATCTGGTGGTTGGGATTCTGGAAAATGAAGCCCACCTTGCGAGCCATCTGGGCAACCGTGAAGTTGGCCGATTGCTGGCCGTCGATCAGCACCGTCCCCCCGGTGGGCCTCAGGATGCCGATGATGTGCAGCACCATCGTGGACTTGCCGGCGCCGTTCATGCCCAGCAACGCTACGAAGTCACCCCGACCGACCGCCAGGTCCACCGAGTCCAGACCCTTGTACCCGTTCTTGAACTGGTGAGTGACGCCGTGGAAGGCGACGATCACCTCGTCCTCGACGGCCGGCGATGGGGCTGGCGGTTCCGGAGTGCCGAGACGGGGGAGGACTGCTCCCAGGTCCCGGGGAGACAACGGCAGCATCCCGAACTCAACGCCATGTTCCTCCAAGAAGAGCGCCACCCGGACGGTCGCCGGGACCTTGATACCACACCGCTCGAGGAGATCCAGGCGGCGCAGGACCTCCCGTGGGGTCCCGGTGGCGATCGCCCGTCCCTCGTCAATCAGCACCACCCGGTCGACCAGGTCAACCACGGGGCCGATGTCTTTCTCCACCAGCAGCACTGTATGGTTCCCCTTGTTGCAGATGGACCGGATGGTCTCGAGCACTGCCCGGGAACTGGCCGGATCGAGGTTCCCCGTCGGCTCGTCGAAGATGAGGACCTCCGGCTCCCTTGCCAGCACGGACGCAATGGCCACCCGCTGCTTCTGACCTCCGCTCAGACTGGCGGGAGATCGTTCCTCAAGGTCCCGGAGGCCAACCGTGTCCAGGGCCCAGTCCACCCGCCTGCGCATCTCGTCCCTGGGCATACCCAAGTTCTCAAGGGACATGGCGATCTCGTCTTCGACCGACATCGCGAACAACTGGATCTCGGGGTCCTGGAAAACGAAACCGACCTTGCGGGCCATCACCGACGGGTTACTCTCCAAGACGTTGGTGCCGCACACTGTCACCGCGCCCTCGGCCTTTCCCCCGGTGAGATGTGGCACGACCCCGTTCAGGGCGAGCGCGAGTGAGCTCTTACCACACCCGGAGCTGCCCAGGACCAACATGATCTCCCCTGCCCGGACGTCCAGGGTGATGTCCCGCAAGACCCAGTCGGCGCTATCCTCGTACCGGAATGAGAAGTCCCGCACGGCGATGACCGCATCCATCCTGGCATGACTCCTTTGCAGTTCAGGGGCAAGGCCCCTGCCTTCCTCCCCCCGAATGAGGAGGCAGGGGCTGCCCTAGGGTTCTACTCGGCCCAAGGATGCCGCAGGAAGCCGCCTGGCACCAAGCCGTGCACTCTGACGGCGGGGATTCGCTTGCGCAAGGCGGGAATCACGATGATGCCTTCAGTTATGAGCGCGGCGACAACTAGCTGGATCGCCATGGTCCCCATGCCCAGGTAGAAGATGGGCATGGGCAGCCCGAGCCAAGTAACAAGCATCCAGAATAGGTACGGAAGGGTGACAATGTGGGTCAAAGCAGACGAGAACAAGGGCCGCAATCCTACCTTGCTGCAGAGTAATCCTGTGCCAATACCCAGCAGCGCACCGTAGACAATGGACCCTGGGTGTCCCCAGAGGACGATGGTGTATAGAGCACCGATGGCCCCAGCTATCCCGCCCAGCAGCCACCCGCTGGTGGCCCCGACCAGCACGGCCGGGAGCACGTACAGGTTAATGTGGATATTGGGGCCGATCGGAATGGCGAATAGGGTGAGGATATCCCCCAAGGCCCCGATCACGGCGGCATAGATCGCCGCCTTGATGGTAATCCCGGCAGCAGCTTTCAAACTAGACACCTCCCGCTCTCACGTAGTAGGGTAAGATCTCAGCCGTCCGCGAAGATCCCGTCACGCACCACCTCCTTGCCATCAACCGACAGGGTCGCTCCCACCAGGATGGTGTCCACGTGAACGCGACAGGCCGTCCTGCCCTGCAGTTGGGGGATGTTGTTGCCGCCGAAGGCGACGTTGATCCCACCGTCGTAACTCTCCCAATTCCCGATGTCGGCTCCCCAGATATCGGCCCGGGGGTCCATGCCGAACCCCGTGTGGGCTATCACCCGGGCGTTGGGGTCACCGCTCTCCTCGAAGAAACGAGCGATGATCTTCGCCTCGCGGCCCTCGCCGGTGGTGCCGACGACTCGCCCGCCGGCCAACTCAAACACCACCGGTGTCTCGACGTGGAAGTTCAGGCGTGGTCCCAGGTATACAGGGCCGTTGACGATCACCCGGCCCTCGGCTTTGGTTTCCGGTGGGGCGAAAGCGGCCACCACCACGCCGAGGCTATCCCAGTCGCCAGCATGGGTCACGCATCCGTCCTGGAAGTGGACCGGGCGGTCGTCCCGCTCCACCCTCAGGTCGGTGCCGAGTTGGGACGTGATGCGGATGCGCTGTCCCTTGAGCCGGGCGGCTAGTCTGGCCGAGCGCTCGCTGATCTCCGGCGTGGGCGGCCGGTGGATGACCGAGGATTCGTCGGCCAGGACCTGGAGAACCCGGGCTCCCCGCCCCAGGATCTTGTTGGTCGCCTCGGTATACAGCCATGGCTGAGTGGCCAGGTCGAAGACCATGTCGGCCTCCATCATGGCGGCAACCGCAGCGGCCGGGGGGTCGACCAGCGGGACCCTCTCCGCCTTGCTCAAGACCAGCGTCGCCTGGGCTCCCATGGAGACGGCAGCCGCGTAGAAGGCTTCCACCAGAACCTCGTTCTTGGTGGTGTCGGAGAACACCACCACCGCCTCGCCGGCCTTGACCCGGCAGGCCTGGCAGGTCTGCCGGGCGGCCTCCAAGAGCTCGATGTACTGCGCCCGCATGGTGCTATACCTCCCCGCAGCGGCGATCTGGTCCCGCCGGTTCGGCCACGCCGTACTTGGCCAGCATCCTGAGAACCCGTGCCAGTCTGTCCCGCTCCAGCCCCGAGGCCAGAGCCAGGTCGGAGGAAGCCGCCGGGCCAGCTTGCAGGGCCCGGTATACCCGGACCGCCAGCCGGGAGGAGACGCCGGTTCCCACCCGGGTCAGGTGGGTTCGCCCCATGGCGTCCGTCCAGGCCAGCCTCAGGTGGTCGTCCTCGGCGGTCACGGCGGCCCCCGGCCGCAGGGTGATTGGCCCGGGTAGTGGATCCGGGGTGTACGTGGCGTGATCCTCAAAGCGCTTCGGCCCCAGGCAGAGCCAACCCTCCTCTACCAGGGCCTCGCCGTCCAGGTAGATGGTGGGTTTCTTGAACAGCGCATCCAGGTGGACGTTGCTGTAGACCGTCCCGCCTATGCACTGGCCGTTTCCGATACCGACGTGAGCCGTCCCCTCCAGTTTCTCGTCAAGGAGCATGTTCCCGATGATCTCCGCCTTGGGGTTTAGCCCAATGGCCAATTCGGCCAGGTTGGTCGCGTTCTCGTCCCTCTCCTCCAGGATCCGGGCCAGCGCATCGGCCTGCGGGCCTCCCTCAACCCCTACGACCCGCCCTCTCTTGACCGTGAGAACCACGTCTCCCGTGAGCAAGCCGATGCCGCCGGACAGGGAAGCGTCGATCACCAGGGAGCCTTCGGCCTGCCCCTCGATGGGAGCGGTGAGGGCCTCCCCGGCCGGGAGGTTGCCGGCAACCCCCGGCTCGGTCACCTCCCCGGTATCGGCTCCGGCCGGGCGTCGCCAACCCCCGAGCGGGACATGTAGCTCGGTACCCTTGGCCGTCTTGACCAGCGCCTGCTCCGCGAAGTTGAGCAGTTCGGCCGCGCGTACCGTTCTGGCTGCCATCTCGGCCCCTCCGAAGATGGCCGGCGAGAGAAACAAGCGGTCGTTCAGGTTAGGCATGCTCAGGATCCGGGCACCCTCTCGTCTCGCCTCCAGGGTGGCCAGACCGTGAGTGAGAGTCCGGGCGGTGACGGCCACGACTAGGCTGGCCCGGCGCATCGCGCCACCGACGACCGATGGCGGGTCCGCCCCGTCGGTCCTCGTCTCCGGCATCACCATCAACGTGGCCGGGTGACCCCGGTTGGCAAACGCCTGCGCAAAAGCGTCTCCGAACGGCCGGCTGACCGGATCGGTGACGACCAGTACAACATCGTCTCGGCGAAGGCCCAGAGCTTCTTCGATGATGGTCTCGGCCACTCTCACGTAGCGGCGCATGTCAGCCTCCCCTGTAAACCGTGGGTCAGTGCTCGCCAGGTTGCCCTCCCAACCGCTGGCGCAACAGACGCACGGAGCTCTCCTGAATCAAGAAGCTCACCACAATCGTGGAGACGCCCAGTTGTTCGGGAGCGAGCTTGGCATGACTGGAGGGAATGGTGACCAGCACGTCGATCTCCCCAGTGGCCGCCGCCCGCAGTATCTCCTCTGCCTCGCAGTCCTCTCCCAGGCGGTAGGGCGCGCCGTGGAACATCGCCACCAGGCCGCTCAGAACCTTGTTGGTGCGGGAGTTGGGAGACACGACGGCAATCCGGGCGCCGGCCGGGATGCGTGCGATCTGGGCCAGGGCGTCATCGGAAGGGGCATGATGCAGGGGTACTACCTCCCCGGGCAGTAGCCGCTCCGCCTCCCCGATGTGGTAATAGGTGGTACAGACCAACGCCAGTCCCTCCAGCAGTTCGGGGCTGCTCTGGAGCTGCTCGAAGCTGAGCGGCACCACGGGAATCTGTAGCTGCATCTCTAGGGCCCTGGCCAGGCTCCTGGCGTCCTCGACGTTGCACTCCACGAGGCCTACCCGGCTACGGCGGCCCTCGAACGCCTCGTCTACCACCTGGATGGCCATCTTGCGGAAAGCGGACCAGGAGACGCCCCCCATTCGGGCCTCCCAGCACACCGCCTGTAGCCTCTCGCGGAGGCGGCCGCTGTCTGGCCCCCGCCTCTCCCCGTCACCCACCGCCTGGATCACGAAGAAGCCTTGCCGGGGCCGCGCGGCCACCACTCCTTGTTTGCTGAGCTGCAGGTAAGCCGAGTGGACAAGGTTATGGCTAACCCCCAGTTCACCGGCAAGGACACGGACGCTCGGAAGCCGGGAACCCTGAGCGTATCGTCCCTGGCGAATACGCTCCTCGACCATCCCCTTGATGTCGCGCGAAGAAGGGACGAATCCGGTGCCACTAAACATACCGGCACGCCCTCCGACTGTCTGCTGTATTCAGACACTAGACAGGCCTTGGGCGCTTAAGTTCGCCAATGCCAAGCAGACTCCTCCTGGCAGGGAAGAAGTCGGAATATTGACGCGCACTGGAGGTGGTTGGGCGTTGTCACGCGGGAGAGCAGGGGCGGGTCCGGTCGAGGCGACCCGCCCCCGGGGGAACTAGCGTAGCAGGCTCTGGGCGATGATGAGCTTCATGATCTCCGAGGTACCTTCGTAGATCTCGGTGATCTTGGCATCCCGCATCAGCCGTTCGACCTTGTACTCGCGCATGTAGCCGTACCCGCCATGAACCTGCACCGCCTTCACGGTGTGCTTCATGGCCGTAGTCGAGGCGAACAACTTGGCCATGGCGAAGAATTCGGAGTGTCGTCCGGGTTGCCCTGCCAGCTCGGCCGCCCGGTATACCAGCAAGCGGGCAGCCTCGATGTCCACCGCCATCTCGGCAATCATCCACTGGATGGCCTGAAGGGTGGCGATCGGCTTGCCAAACTGAACCCGCTGCTTGGCGTAGTTGACCGAAGCGTCCAGGGCCGCCTGGGCAATCCCCAGGGCTTGGGCGGCGATACCGATGCGACCATGGTCGAGGGCGCCCATGGCGATCTTGAAACCTTCTCCCTCTTCCCCCAGGCGGCGAGCCTCGCGCACCCGCACCCCGTCGAGGATAAGGTCGGCGGTCTTGGAACCCCGGATTCCCATCTTGTCCTCGGGCTTGCCAAAGCTGAAGCCGGGCTGCCCCTTCTCCACCAGAAAGGCGGTGATGCCCTTGGTCCCCTTCGACCGGTCCATGGTCGCGCACACGATGTACCAGTGGGCTACCCCGGCGTTGGAGATGAAGGTCTTCCTGCCATTGAGGACGTACTCGGCACCCTCCCGAACGGCCGTGGTGGTGATCGCTCCCGCGTCCGAACCTGCCTCGGGCTCGGTAAGGGCGAAGGCGCCGAGCCGCTCACCGGTGGCCACCTGCCGGAGCACCTCTTCCCGTACCGTGCCGCGGGCAGAGTTCAGTACCGTCTCGCCAAAGAGGATGTTGTGGACACTCATGATCACGGCGGTGGCCGCGCAGCATCGGGCGATCTCCTCTTCGGCCACGGTGTGGCTGAGCATGTCCATACCGCCCCCGCCGAACTCCTCCGGCAAGTTCATCCCGAGGTAACCATACTTCCTGAGCTTCTCCACGTTGTCTTCCGGGAACTCGCCGCTGAGATCAACCTCGATGGCCCGGGGAGCGAGTTCTCGCTCCGCGAATTGCCGTGCCGCCTGACGGATCTGCTCGTGCTCTTCTCCCAGCGCGTATCTCAAAGCTCTTCCCTCCCCCCGGCGTTGCCGGGTGTTCTCGATAGGAGCGCCGCCTCCCGGTACTCGCGGAACAGCACCTCCGCGCCCCCGTAAGGATCCACTTGCCTCTCGGTCACCTGATCCAGCACCCGGTTCCAGGCACCGGAGATTCGGGCCCATTCCAGGAGGTGCCTCTCAGCCAGCGACCCGGCCATGGCGGCCAACTCCGAGGCGGCCCGCCGGCGCCGCCCTTCCTCGAGCCCGCCCTCCCGCTTCAGGTAGGCCCAGTGAGCGTCGGCTTGGCGGCGGACTTCGGAGACGCCCGAGCCGTCCCTGGCCACCGTCCGGATCACCGGAGGCCGCCAGGCGCCGGGATCCCTATCGGGGGCCATCTCCAGCATCATCTCAAGCTCGGCAGCCGTCCGATCGGCGCCGTCCCGGTCGGCTTTGTTGACCACGAACACATGGCCGATCTCCATGATCCCTGCTTTGATGGCCTGGATCTCGTCGCCCAGGCCGGGGGCAACTACCACCAGCGTGGAGTGAGCATAGTGCATGATGTCGATCTCCGCCTGCCCGGCTCCGACCGTCTCCACCAAGATCACATCCCGGCCGCCGGCGTCCATCAGCTTGATGACGTCGCCGGTGGCCCGCGACAGCCCTCCCAGCTGGCCCCGGGTGGCCAGGCTGCGGATGAAAACCCCCGGATCGCCGGCGCCGCGGGTCATGCGCACCCGGTCGCCCAGTATAGCGCCGCCGGTGAAGGGGCTGGTGGGATCCACCGCCACCACTCCGACCAGGCCACCTTCGCTGCGGAACTCGACCGCCAGTTGATCGGTGAGGGTTGACTTGCCGACGCCGGGAGGCCCGGTTATCCCGATCACCCGGGCCCTCCCGGTGTGAGGGTACAACTCGGACAGAAGCCGGCGGGCACCGGCGTCAGAGTTCTCTACCAGGGTGATGGCGCGAGCCAGGGCGGCCGCGTCGCCCGCCCGGAGCCGGGACGCGAGGTCCATCAGCCGGAACCCTCTACGGCCCGCCGGGTAAACTCAACGATCTCGTCAAGGCGGCTTCCGGGCCCAAACACGCGAGCCACCCCCGCCTGCAGGAGGGCAGGCACATCGTCGTCAGGAACGACCCCTCCCACCAGCACCAGGACGTCGCCCCGGCCCCGCCGGCGGAGCAGCTCGACCATGCGCGGGACTAGCACCTCGTGGGCACCCGAGAGGATACTGATGGCCAGCACGTCCGCGTCCTCCTGGACGACGGCCTCGGCGACCTGCTCCGGTGTCTGGTGGAGGCCGGTGTAGATGACTTCCATGCCCGCGTCGCGGTAGGCTCTGGCCACCACCTTGGCCCCGCGGTCGTGACTGTCCAAGCCCGGTTTGGCTACCAGCACCCGGATGATCTTACCCATGGCTCAGAAGATTGCCTCCTCGCGGTACTCCCCAAACTCCTCCCGCAAAACCGCCATGATCTCCCCGAGGCTGGCATAGGCCCGAACGGCATCCAGGATGGGGTACATGAGGTTGTCCCCGCCGCCGGCCGCCGCCCGCAGCCGGTCCAGAGCGTCCGCGACCGCCCGCCGGTCCCGCTCCCGCTTTGTCCGGGCCAGCCGGTCCAGTTGCCGGCGCTGGCTCTCGGGACCGACGCGAAGCAGCTTTACTGGAGACGATTGGCCGCCGGCGTAGCGGTTCACCCCCACCACGACCAGCTCTCCCGACTCGACGCGACGCTGGTAACGGTAAGCTGAGTCGGCGATCTCCCGCTGGAAGAAACCCTTCTCAATGGCGGCGACGACGCCCCCCAGGCGGTCGATCCGATCGAAGTAAGCGTAGGCCTGCTCCTCCAGTTGGTTGGTCAAGGCCTCGACGAAGTACGAACCGCCGAGGGGGTCCACCGTGTTGGCCACGCCGCTCTCCTCGGCGATCATCTGCTGCGTGCGCAGGGCAATGCGCACCGCCTCCTCGCTCGGGAGAGCGAGGGCCTCGTCCATGGAGTTGGTGTGCAGGGACTGGGTGCCACCGAGAACCGCCGCCAGCGCCTGTAACGCGGTACGGACGATGTTGTTCTCCGGCTGCTGGGCGGTGAGTGAACAGCCTGCCGTCTGGGTGTGGAAGCGCAGCATCCACGACCGCGGGCTGGTAGCTCCAAACCGGTCCCGCATCTCCCGCGCCCAGATCCGGCGGGCCGCCCGGAACTTCGCCAGTTCCTCGAAGAAGTCCACGTGGGAGTTGAAGAAGAAGGACAGCCGGGGCGCGAAGTCATCCACTTGCAGGCCCGCCTCGATCCCCGCCCGTACGTACTCACGCCCGCTGGCCAGGGTGAAAGCGAGTTCTTGGGCCGCCGTCGCCCCCGCCTCGCGGATGTGGTAGCCGGAGATGCTGATGGTGTTCCACCGTGGCGCCTCACGGGCTCCGAAAGCAAAAGTGTCGGTCACCAGCCGCATGGATGGCCGCGGCGGGAACACGAATGTCTTCTGGGCCATGTACTCCTTGAGAATATCGTTCTGGATGGTGCCGGTAATCTGGGTCCGCGAAACCCCCTGCTTCTCCGCCACCACCACGTACATGGCCCAGAGAACGGCGGCGGGGGCGTTGATGGTCATGGACGTGCTGACGCGGTCCAGCGGGATGCCGTCGAAGAGGATCTCCATGTCGGCCAGGGTATCTATGGCTACCCCCAGCTTGCCGACTTCGCCCTCGCTTCGCGGATGGTCGGAGTCATACCCCAGCAGGGTTGGAAAGTCGAAGGCGACCGACAGGCCGGTCTGGCCCTGTTCCAGCAGGAAACGGTAGCGGGCGTTGGATTCCTCGGCGGTCCCAAAACCGGCGAACTGCCGCATGGTCCATAACCGGCCACGGTACATGGAGGGTTGGATGCCCCGGGTATAGGGGAAATCCCCGGGGTCCCCCAGGTCACGCTGGTATTCCAGCCCGGCCGTGTCGGCAGGGCCGTAGAGGCGCTCGATCGCCTGTCCCGAAACCGTGATGAAAGCATCCCTGCGTCCGGTCTTGCCGGGATCCTCACTCAAGCTGGTCGTCCCTCCCCCGCCAAACGCCGCCGGCCTCAGGGGTTCTCTGCCTCCGGCGGCAGTTCCTCCCCGGCGGACGAGCCTGCATACGTCTCAAGCGCCACTGCCATGCTTACAACGAGTGGACAGGGATTCTTCAACCGTCAGGAGGCCGGCTCCTTGATCCTGGGCGAGAGAGTCCGGCACCTTCGCGCCAGCGGGTTCATCCGAGTAGGGGCGCTCGTGCAGGAATCCCCCGTAGCCTGAGGCGCCACGGTAAGCGAGTCCGCATTGACTACCGCTAGTCCAGGTAGTAGGCCAACTGCTGTAGCTCCAGGCTCACGTCGCTATGGTGCAGCCTGACGCCGGGAGGCACGAACAGCTTGGTCGGAGCGAAGTTGAGGATTCCCCGGATCCCCGCCGCCACGCACCGATCGGCAACCTGTTGCGCGTACGGGGCGGGCACCGTGATGATCGCCACCTCCACCTGCGAATCCCGGACCCAGTCGACCAGGGCATCCACCGGATAGACGGGGACATCCTCGATCGTGGTCCCCACCCTGGCCGGATCGTTGTCAAAAGCTCCCAGCAGCTCGAACGGATAGTGGTCATCCCGGGCCCGGCGCCTGGTGATATAGCGGGTCAGGGCAGTTCCCAGCTCGCCGGCGCCGATGAGCACCAGGCGCACGGGACGGTTCAGGTTCAGGATGGTGGACAACTCCTGCCGGAGGAAGTTCACCTGGTAGCCCACGCCCTGCTTTCCGAACTCGCCGAAGATGGCCAGGTCCTTCCGTACCTGCGCCGGGCTTACCCCGGCGCGCAACCCCAGTTCACGAGAGGAGACGTAACGGTCGGCCTCCGACTCCCCGAGCTCCTGAAGCACCCGCAAGTAGGTCACCAGCCGGCGGATAACCACGTCGGGCACCGTTCTCCTCACAGCCATCCCTCCCCTAAGAACCGTGCCCCGTTCCGCCGGGGGCAGCCGTCGTTGTCCTAATCTTCCTCATCGCGGGCCGTGCGCATCAAGTAAAGCCCCGCCGCGCCCAAGAGGAGACCCAGGGGCAAGGCCGGCGGCCAACTCGCGGCGAGGCGCCAGATCAACAGCGCCCCACCGAAAGCGACCAGGAGTCCCAGCACGGCCTGGAAACGCCCCAGGAGCCTTGTCCCGTCCATCCCATCTGCCCTCCTTAGCGTGGAAACCCGGCCGCGTCCGCCAGTATCCCCATCGACAGGGCCAGCGCTCCCAACCCCAGAGCCCACGGCAGTCCCCTCCGGGGGGGCGAGCCGGCCCTGTCCGCCAGCAGGTGGCCGCCTTGGTGCAGGAGGTTGGCCGCCACAATCCCCGCCACGAAGGCCATCCCCACGGGACGGGTCGCCACCAGCGCCAGCAAGGGGAACGGGCTGACCCGGTGACACAAGCGTGCCGCCGCCAGCCGGGGAGCTCCGTACCGCTCGCTCCCGGGCTGATCGGCCGCCCAGACCAGGGCGTGGCCTCCCGCAAGCAGTAGGGCCCACCCGGTTACGGCGAGCGGAGCCTCGGCCACCGCCCCACCGGCTGCCTCCCAGCCCAGCCGGGGCAGCAAGGCCAGCGGCCCGGCCCACAGGAGGTGAGCCTCGGGAAGCACCCGGGAACCCCCCAAGCCCAGGGCAACCAGGCAGGCACATGCCGCTACCCAGGAGGTCGAAGAAGGGGTGAAACGGCAGGCCAAACCATGAGCCGTCGCTCCCAGGGCCAGACCTGCTCCCACAGCCGCGGCTGAGCGGAACCAGGCCGAAGCCTTGGCCTCGTGGAACCCCGCCGCCAGGCAGGCCCCGGCCAGCCAGGCTCCCACGGCCAGGGCAGCTACTCCCAGGACCCCCCTGACCAGGCCCCCGCGTGTGAGTTCGCCCGCCAGAGCCGATCCCACGGCGGCTGACGGCAGGGCCGCCAGGACGGGACCCGGCGCCAGCCGCCGGACGGCCGGCGGGAAAGCTCCCCCGCCGATACGGCCCGAGAGGGCGGCCAGATAGGCTCCCAGCACCCCCAGGCGCCGGGCTCCCCGGGCGGCTCCTCGCCGCGCCACGGAAATGAGCCGAGCCAGGGCAACCCGCAGGAGGGCTAACCCCCGGCCGGTGGCCGAGCCGGTTCGCAGCCGGGTGACTGCAGCGCAGGCAGCCAACCTGCGGGCGGAGGGACCGGACCACGCCAGGAATCCTCTCCCCCGGGCGCCCAGACCGGCCAGCGCGGGTAGACCGGCTCGCGCCCACCAGCCGGCGGCACTCCGGCGGAGTTTCCCGGCCCCGGCAGCCACCCGCCGCCAAGGGGATCCGAGATGGGGGTCAGCCGCCACGCATCTACCCCTCCCCAGAGCCTACTCCGACTGGCCCTCCAGGTAGTACCTCAAGACAGCCTCGAGCAGCGCATCCCGCTCCAGGCCACGGATCATCACCCGGGCATTGCGGTGGCTGGTTATGTAGGCGGGGTCCCCGGTGAGCAGGTATGACGCTATCTGGCCCACGGGATTGTAGCCCTTCTCCCGCAGAGCCTCGTAGACAGCAGTCAGGACTTCTCGTACCGGCTCAAACTTCTCGCGGACGATCTTGGTCTTCTCATCGGCCACACCCCCACCTCCCATGAGTCGCTTGGTTCGCCCCCGAATCGGATGATACCTGCTGAGATGAGGTAGCAGCTTCCCGCCATACTAATCCTATGCGAAGAGACCGCCTGCGGCTGAGCCTGACCCTGATCGCCTTGCTGGCAGCGGCTTGGCTGGCGGGGAGCGTGATACCCGGCCCAGCGGTTGCCGAGCCAGAGCCACATGTCATCGACCGCCCGCTTGCCCTGCCGCCGGGTGAACCGGCGGCGCCCCCTGGCCCACCGATCAAGGAGGAGGAAGCGGTGAGGTCGCCCGACCTTCTCCCTCCTCCCCACCCGGGGCCGGCCGTTGCGTCGGAGGAGTGGCTGCTGCAAGTGAGCCCGCTCTGGGAGGTATACCAGGCCGCGGTCGCGGTCGATGACGAACTGCTGGGGTTAGCCCGCCAGTTGGAAGCCGGAGAGACTTCGTTCTGGGCATTCGCCCTCGCCGCCAGGCGAGCCGCAAGCCGGCAGCAGGATAACTTGCGCCGCTTCTCAGGTCTAGCCCTGGAGGCTCCCGTGGAGGCACAAGTCTTTGCCACGCTCGCCACCAGTTCGCTGGAGCACCGGGTGCGCGCGGCGAGACTGGCCGAGCGGGCGGCCTTGACCCTGAGTGAGCGCAGTTACGTCGAAGCGCTAGAGGAACACCGGCTGGCGGTCACCAAGGGGATAAAGGCGACCGCCAACCTGATCGCCTTTCTTCAACAGTACGAGATACCATGGCCGCCGCCAAGCCCACCCAGGTAGCCCCTTAGCGCTATCCGCTGCCGGCTCAAGTCGGCAACGGCCTGATGCAGCACGTGAAGTCGCACGGCGGCCGTCCGCCGGAGCTGGCGGTCGGCTTCCTGGAGCTCCAGGGCCCACGGAGCCAAATCAACTGCTACCCGGCCGGGATCACCGTCCTCCAAGAGGTTGCGCAAGCGATCAACAAGTTCGGCCCTGGCCTCGAGCAGACCCATGTCCGGCTCCCGGCCCGGATCCGCCAGCGAGCGCTCCAGCGCGCGGGTCATCGCGAGCAGGTCGGTCAGAACCCGGGACATCTGGCTCAAGGCACTCCCTCCCCGTGACCCAGGGCCTCCACCCAGGTGGCATGGAGCTCACCGAGGATACGGGCAACAGTCCGTAGCGTCTCGGGATCCTTACGCATGCCCCCACCGAGCAGTCCTTCCTGGCAGAAAGCGTAGAGCTGGTCAAGGTTGGCGGCCAGAGGCGCTTGCTGGAGGTCGAGGGAGTTCCGGAGTTCGGCCAGAATGGCCTGGGCCGAGCACAGGGCTTGCCCCGCCTCCTCCCAGTGGGCGGCCTCGGTGGCCCGGGCTCCCTGCTCAGCCCGGCTGGCAGCCCTGGCCAATAGCCGCACCAGCAAGACCTCCGGCCGGGCGGTGAGGACGTCGGCTTCCCGGTAGCGCTTGGTCGCCTTGGCATACAAGGCCTTCCCCTCCTTCATGGCTCACCGCCTGCCCTCGGACAGCCAGGTCAGGGAAACCGAGAGGGCGTTCGACTGCCGTGAGAGACCGGCCACCAGCTTCTCCATGGCCACGAACTGCGCTTGTAGAGTCTTCTCCCGGGTCGCCAGGCGTTCTTCGGCGCGGCGGATTTGCCGCTCCAGGGCCGTCTTCCGTTCCCGTAGGGATTGAGTCCGGACGGGCACCCACCCGTCACCGG
This sequence comes from bacterium, assembly GCA_031082145.1. Lineage (GTDB taxonomy): Bacteria > Bacillota > Sulfobacillia > UBA995 > UBA995 > Ess09-15. The sequence continues at coordinate 372,907 of JAVHLP010000001.1, forward strand.
TGCGAACAACGCTGCCCAGGAAGCCCGAGAGGGCTTCCGCCCTGGAGGTAACCAGGGCCTGGACGGGCTCAGGGTCCTGCCGCAAGACCGCGAGCAGGCGATCTCGATCCAGCACCAGTTCTCCCGACCGGTCACCGGCGGTGCTTATCCCCACCTGCCACAGCTCCAACTCACTCTCATCCCGCATCGCGATCAGTCCGGCCAGTCGCTCCTGAAGGCGGGACAGCAGGACTTCACTCCCCGAGGCGGAGGAGCGGATGCTGCGAAGGGCGGAGTTGTAGGCGGCTACCATCGAGGCCGCGCCGGCCAGGACCTCCTCGTGGTCGGGCTCGATCTCCAACCGCACCGCTTCGTTCCCCGCTCCCCGCAAGACGAGGGTTAGCCCCGGCAGGGCATCCTCAACGGTGTTGCCGGACCGGCTAAGGGTCAAGCCGTTGAGCTGGAATACGGCGTCCGCCGCCGCCACCAGAGTGTTGGCCTCCCCCTGATCATCAAGAAGACCGAGGGTTGCCAGCACTCCCTCGGGCCCGTCGGACAGGTTGATGGCGTTGGCGATCCCCGTCCGGGGCGACGTGAGAACCAGGTGGTGCTCACCTTCGGCGACCCGGATCACCGAAGCCCCGACCCCCGTGCCGGCTACCAGGGTGGCCAGGTCCTCGAGGGTGTGGTGGGACTCCAGCACTACCGGGCAGCCGTTGACCTCAAAGGTCCCCTGAAGCTCCAACGCCTGCTGGGGGCAGGCGAAGACGCCCCCTACCACCCGGTGGGGGGCAGCCAGGCTCACAACGGTGATCTCGTGCGTTCCCGAGGAGGCGCCCGGAGCCGCCGTGGCTTCCACCCGTGCGGGATCGGAACTGTGAGCCAGGAGCCGGTTCCAGCCGTCCGGGCGGGCCAGGGCCTGGGCTCGCGAGCGGAGTTCGGTGAGCCGCGAACCGATCTCCGCCCAGGCCTGGGCCTGCCGGTCAACGGTCGACCGCCTGGATTCCAGACGGCTAACGCCTGCCCGCTCCAGCCGGATGATCTCCTCCACCACGGTCTTCCAGTCGAGCCCGCTGGCCAGACCGGACACCGTTAGGCGGGACATGCAACTCGACCTCCTTCCGGCGGAGGCGGATCAGACCGGGCGGGAGCGGCATCGGCTCCCGCCCGGTCCCCCGCTAGCCAAGCAGACGGAGCACTGACTGGGGCGACAGATTGGCCTGGGCCAACACAGCGGTGCCGGCCTGCTGCAGGATTTGCAGCTTGGTGAAGTTCATCATCTCGATGGCCATGTCCACATCGCGTATCCGCGATTCGGCCGCAGTCAGGTTCTCAGCGCTGACCGAGAGGTTGGTGATGGTGTGATCTAGCCGGTTCTGCAGGGCGCCGGCCCCTGACCGGTTGCTGGAGATGTCGGTGATGGCCTGGTCGATGGAGAGCACCAGCTTCTCGGCGTTAGCCGCGGTGGCCGCGCCCTCAAAGGTGGTGACCGCCGCGTCAAGGCTTGCCGGGTTCCCGTCGCCGGCCACCGTGCCGATAGCCGTGGCCCGGGAGTCGGACAGAGTCACGGTCAGTTTCTGGCCCGTGTTCGGCCCGATCTGGAAGCTGGCGGACAGGGTCCCGTCGAGCAGCTTCTGCGTGTTGAACCCGGTGTCATTGCCGATGCGAGTGATCTCGTTGCGCAGGTGCACCAACTCTTCCTTGACTGCCTCGCGATCGCCGCTAGACAGCGAGTCGTTGGCCGCCTGCAGGCTCAGCTCGCGCATCCGCTGCAGCATGCCGTGAACCTCGGCCAGGGCTCCTTCCGCCGTCTGGAGCAGGCTGACACCATCCTGGGCATTGCGGATGGCCTGGTTGGTGCCCCGGATCTGGCTCCGCATCTTCTCCGAGATAGCCAGACCGGCCGCATCGTCGGCCGCCCGGTTGATCCGGAGCCCCGAGGACAGCTTCTCCATGCTCCGGGTCAGGGCGCTCGATGTCGTGAGCAGGTTGCGATGGGCGTTGATGGCTTCGATGTTAGTATTGATGCGTACTCCCACGTTCTCTTCCCTCCTTTCCTGCCGGGACAGGCCCGGGTGGTATCTTGCTTCCGCTCTCCGTATCGGCAAGGGGGTTGGGTTCTTTAGGCTCAATTGGAAAAAAACTTGTCGGGAGGTGTTGACAAGGATTCCTTCCTCTGGTATCCTGATCCGGTCACCCTGAAAAAGGGAAGATTCTGGGAACCGAATAGGCAAACCCACCGCGAGGTGGGGACGCAAAGCCACCGGATCCTGTCTCTCTGACAGTGACGGCCGGGCTGCCGGAGTTAAGCCCAACCGCCCCTGGGCGCTCACCCGTTCTGGCACCCCGCTGCGAAGCGGGATGTTTTGTTGAAAGGCGGGTTGCGCGGCATGGGGCTTTTGTCTTCGCGAGGAGTAGACGCGCTCAACTGGGGTCTAAAGGTGGCCGGGCTCAGGCACCAGGCGGTGGCCCAGAACCTGGCCAACCTGAGCACTCCCGGCTACAAGCGGGTGACCGTCTCCTTCGACCGGGCCCTACAGGGTTCCCTTCCCCAACTCCCGCTGGCGACGCCCCACCCCGGGCACCTCAGCCCGGGAACCGCCGGCCACCCATCGGAACCCCGGCTGGAGCCGGTCTCCTCCTCCTCGGCCCGGCCGGACGGCAACAATGTGGACCTCGAGTACGAGTTGGCGGTCTTGTCTGAGAACACGCTTCACCACCAGGCTCTCCTTCGCCAGCTGAACCAGCGGCTCGCCGCACTGCGGCTGGCGATCAGCGAGGGCAGGAAGTGAGCCGGGAGGGATGACCATGCGGATCTTCCAGACCCTGAAAACCAGCGTGTCGGCCCTGACGGCAGAACGCTTGCGCCTGGACCTCATCGCCAGCAACCTGGCCAACCTCAACACTACCCGAACCGCCTCCGGGGAGCCCTACCGCCGCCTGGTGCCGGTGTTCTCCCCGCGGGGGCCGGCGAACGGCCGGAACGGCCCGGGGCAGGGAGTCCAGGTAACGGCCGTGCTGCAGGACCCCTCCGAGTTCCCGCTGCGTCACGACCCGGGCCATCCTGACGCCGACGCCGATGGCTACGTTCGCTTGCCCAACGTGGACCTGGTCGCCGAGATGGTTGACCTGATGGCCGCAACCCGGGCTTATGAGGCCAACGCTACCGTGGCCACCGCCAGCCGTGCCCTGGCCCAGCGGGCACTGGAGATCGGACGACCCTAAGAAGGGGGAGTGACCGGTGAAGGTGACCAGCCTGGTGGCAGTGAGCAGTCCGGGTAAGGTCTTGCCGTCGGCGCCGGCGCCGTCAGGAACGTCGAGGCCGGGCGCCGTCGAGAGCTTCGGCGAGTACCTGAAGGAATCCCTGGCCCTCCTCAACCAGCAGCAACTGGCGGTGGAGGAGGCGGCGGTCGGATTGGCCCGGGGCGACGGAGCCGACCTGCACGAGATCATGCTGGCGGCGGAGAAGGCGAGTCTCTCCCTGGAACTGGCCATCCAGATCCGGAACAAGGCTCTGGAGGCCTACCAGGAGATCATGCGGATGCCAGTATGAGGGCTGAGACGGGAGGCAAGCGGTGAGCGGCGGCGGTGAGATGATCGAGCGCATCCGGTCCCTGCTCCAGGGCAGAGGACCCCTGATCCTGGGGCTTGGTCTGGCGCTGGCAACTCTGACCTTCGTCATCTTCGTGGCCACCCGTCCGGCCATGGTTCCCCTGTTCACCGGTTTGTCGCTGGAGGACGCGGCAGTCGTCGTCGAGCGCTTGGCCGCCGAGAACGTGCCCTATCGCCTGGGTGACCGTGGCGGCAGCATCCTGGTACCCGCCTCGCGCCTACACGAGATCCGGCTGATGATGGCCCGCGAGGGACTGCCCACCGGCGGGGTGGTGGGTCTCGAGAGCTTCAGTGGTAGTGGATGGAGTTCAACCGACCTGGATCGCCAGGTTCGCTTGATCCAGGCCCTGCAAGGCGAGCTCACCCGCACCATTCTGCAACTGAAAGGAGTGGCCGGCGCGCGGGTTCACCTCGTACTGCCGCGGGAGAGCATCTTCGCCGGGCAGTCCCGTCCGGCCGCGGCGGCTGTCATGGTGCAGCTGCGCCCTGGCCACACCCTGTCCCGCGATCAGGTGGCTTCCATCACCCATCTGGTCGCCGGAGCCGTCCCCGACCTGTCTCCCGATCAGGTGACGGTGCTGGACGCGGCGGGAAGGCTTCTCTCGAGCGGGTCCGGCCCGCCGGCGGGACCCGCCCTGCTTCAGCACCAGACCGAAGCCCGCGAGTACCTGGAGGCCCGGCTAGCCCAGGAGCTCAAGGGTGTTCTGGAGCAAGTCCTCGGTCCGGGCAACGCCCTGGTGACGGTCAGGGCCGACCTCGATTTCAGCTCACGCGAGTCGGAGCAGGTGCTTGTCGATCCGTCGGCCGGCCCCCTGGTCCGGAGCCATCACGAAACGCGGGAGACCTATCAGGGCACGGGAAGCCCGGCCGCCGGGGGGCCGGCCGGCTCGGCCGCCAACCTGCCGGGCGCCTCCATCCCCCTCTACGGGTCGGCCACCGAGCAGCCAAACCGCTCTGAATACGAGCGGACCGAAACCCTGGTTAACTATGAGCTGAACCAGACCCTCGAACGCGTGGTCACCGCTCCCGGTACGATCACCCGGCTGACCGCAGCCGTGGTGGTGAACCGAGACTTGAGCGCGGCCGAGGAGGAGACGGTGGCCCGCGTGGTTCGTGCCGCCCTGGGCTTGGATCCGGGGCGGGGAGATGAGTTGGCGGTCGTGGGTATGCCCTTCGACACCTCTCTGGTCGACCGCCTGCTGGAGGACTGGGTCGAACCGGCCCCTTCTCTCCCCGCCTGGTGGTTACCTGGCCTGGGTGGGTCCGGGGTCATGGTTCTGCTGGCCCTCATCTTGTGGTCCGCCCGGCGGGCCCGGCGCCGCAGGCCGGCGGCAACGCAACCGCCGCGGGTCCGGAGACCCGAGGAGGAGTCCTCCGTGCCGGGCCCTGCTCTGCGTCCTTGGGCCCGGGTGGCCGAGCCCGTACCCGACGGAGGTGCCTGGTCGGATCTCATGGACCTGGCCCGGCAGAAACCCGAGGTAGTGGCTCGCCTGCTACGGGTGTGGATCTCCGACAACTGACACTTTGGGGGGCAAGAGCTTGAGCGAGAGAGCCAGTGCAGTGCTCAGCGCCGGTCCGAGCCCGTCTCCAGAGTTGACCGGCCGGCAGAAGGCGGCGGCCCTGATCGTCGCCCTGGGGGTTGACCTCGCGTCGCGGGTGCTCAGGCACCTGGGGGACAACGACATCGAGGCGGTCATGACGGAGGTCGCCAACTCGAACCGGGTGCCGGCAGACACCCAGAAGCGAGTAGCCCAAGAGTTCCTGCAGACCGTCCTGGCCCACGAGTTCTACCAGCAGGGAGGACTGGAGTATGCCCGATCCGCCCTCGACCGCGCCCTGGGCACCCAGCGAGCCGGCGGCATCATCCAGCGGCTACTGGCCTCCTCGCAGGTACGGCCGTTCGGTTTTGCCCGCCGCTCCGATCCGGTCGGTCTGAGCAACTTCCTCCAGGGCGAGCATCCCCAGACCGTGGCCCTGGTTCTCGCCCATCTCCTGCCCGAGCAGGCGGCCGCCGTTCTTGGCGGGCTGCCGCCGGACTTGCGGGTGGACGTCGCCAGGCGGGTCGCCCTCATGGACCGGGCTTCACCCGAGGTCGTGCGCGAAGTTGAGCAGGTACTGGAACGCAAGCTGGCCACCAACGCCATGCTGGAGGACGCCAGGGCCGGCGGGCTGTCAACCCTGGTCCAGATCTTGAACCGGGTGGACCGCGGCACCGAGAAGAGCATCATCGAGACCCTGGCCGATCAAGACCCTGAACTGGCCGATCAAATCAAGAAGCAGTTGTTCGTGTTCGAGGACATCGTCAACCTGGATAGCCGCTCCCTCCAGCGGGTGCTGAGAGAAGTTGATCTCTCCCGCGTACTCCCGCTATCCCTCAAGGTGGCAAGCGATGAGCTCAAGGCCAAGATCGCCCAGAACCTCTCGGAGCGGGCGGCCCAGAATCTCAAGGAGGATATGGAGTTCCTGGGACCGGTGCGCCTTCGTGAGGTTGAGGAAGCGCAGCAGACGATAGTGGCCATCGTGCGACGGCTGGATGAGGAAGGCGAGATCATTCTGTCGCGGGGAGGAGGCGAGGACATCGTTGTCTAGCTCATTCGCCAGTCTTGGCACCCGGCCCCAGACAACCAGACCGCCTGTCCGCTGGCGACCCGATGGGCTGCAGCCGGTGCGCAAGCGGGCCGCCAACAACGGTGAGGATCAAGCGGTTCCCCCGACCCCGGAGGCGGCGAGCGGACCGGCGGCAGATGCCTATCAGCGCGGTCTGGCCGAAGGCCGGCAGCTTGGTAGGGAGGAGTTCGCCCTCGAGCGGGAGGGCCTGGCGGCCCGCGAGGCCATCCTGGAGCGAGCAAGGGCGGATCTCGAACGGCGAGCCGGCGAGCTTGAGGCAAGTTTTCGGGAAGAGCGGGAAGCGCTGGTCAAGGGAGCGCAACTTCAGTTGGTAGAACTGGCCGTGCTGGTCGCCGAGCGATTGCTCAGGGCCCAGCTGAAGCAGGCCCCGGACACCGTTATCCGGGTGGCCCGGGAGGCCCTGGGCGAGATCCGCGGCGAGCCGGCGGTGCGCTTGCGCGCAGGCCCGGAAGACGTGCCGCTCCTCCGGGAGGCGCTCGACGGGCTGGCCGGTGAGGCAGGAGTCTCCGAGCTGGAGGTAATCCCCCAATCCGACCTCGACCAGGGGGAGCTTGAGGTGGAGACGAGCTCCGGCACCCTCGACGGGCGATGGTCCTCCCAACTCGCCTGCATGCGGCAGGGGCTCAGCCGCCCCATCACGGGGGAGGAAGGGCCGTGAGAGAACTCCAGCTGCCGCCGGAGGTCGCAGTTGCCGCGAGGAAGGCCAGCCTGTTCGGCCGCCGCGGCCGCATCAGCCGGGTGGTCGGCCTGACCCTGGAGGCTACCGGGCCCCGGGCACTGGTGGGTGAGTTGTGCCGCGTCCAACGCACAGGCAACGGGACGCTGCTGGCCGAGGTCACCGGCTTCCGCGACGGGCGCACCCTGCTCACCCCGCTGGGCGATCCCGGCGGGGTGGGACCGGGCAATCTCGTCGAAGCAGCAGGCTGCGTCCTGGGCATTCCGGTGGGCCCCGGCCTGCTGGGGAGAGTGGTGGATGGCCTCGGGAGACCCATCGACAGCCTGGGCCCGCTCGAGGTCACCTCCTGGCGCGCCGTCGACTCCCCCGCCCCGCCGGCCATGGACCGCCCCCCGATCGGCCTGCCCCTGCCAACCGGGGTGAAGGCGATCGACGGCGTGCTTACCTGTGGCCGGGGCCAGAGGATGGGGATCTTCGCCGGAAGCGGCGTGGGTAAGAGCACCTTGCTGGGGATGATGGCCCGCTTCACCGAAGCGGAGGTCAACGTCATCGCCCTGATCGGCGAGCGGGGTCGCGAGGTTCGCGAGTTCCTCGACCGGGACCTGGGGGAGGAAGGCAGGAAGCGCTCGGTGGTGGTCGCGGCCACATCCGATCAGCCGGCCCTCGTCCGCATCAAGGCGGCCATGGTGGCCACGGCCATTGCCGAGTATTTCCGGGATCAAGGCAAGCATGTCCTGCTGACGATGGACTCCCTGACCCGATTCGCCATGGCTCAGCGGGAGGTTGGTCTGGCCAACGGCGAACCCCCGGCGGCCCGCGGCTACACCCCGTCGGTGTTCTCAATGTTGCCGCGACTGCTGGAGCGTGCCGGGTGCTCCCCGGCCGGGAGCATAACCGGTTTCTACACGGTGCTCGTGGAAGGCGACGACACCATGGAGCCGGTCGCCGATTCGCTCCGGGCCATTCTGGACGGCCATGTCGTGCTGTCCCGCGACCTGGCGGCCCGCGGCCACTACCCCCCGATCGACGTTCTACTGAGCATCAGCCGCCTCATGCCCGAGGTGGTGGACGAGGGCACGCTGAGGAGCGCTCTTGAGGTGCGCAAGGTCCTGGCCGTCTACCGGGAAGCGGAAGACCTCATCAACATTGGCGCTTACGCGCCCGGGCAGAACCCGGCCATAGACCATGCTTGCCGGCACATCGGGCCGGTTCTGGAGTTCCTGCGGCAGGACCGGGACGAGAGGGCGGGTTTTGAAGCGACCGGCACGGCTCTCAAGGGATTGTTCGGGGAGGAGGGGACCTAGGTGCGGGGGCGATCTTTTCGGCTGGACCGGCTGCTAAGGGTTACCCGCACCCGGGAGGACCACTACCGACACACGGCAGCAGTGGCCCGCAGGGCGGAGATACTCGCCCGCGACGAACTGGAAGCGGCCCGGCTGCAGCAGGCGGCGCTGCTGGAGACCTTACGGGACGCCGCCGCAACCCCCGAACCGGCTACTATGACCCTGGGCTGGGAGGCCCTGGCAGAAGCCGGCCGGCGCCTTGAGTCGGCCCTGGCCCGGCTCCGAGGGCGGGAGCAGGTCTCGGCCGCCGGGCTCAGGGACCTGCAGGAAGCCGCTCGGGGGCGGAAGAGCCTGGAGACCCTGTACGATCGCCACCTGGCGGCCTGGCAGCAAGAGCAGGCCAGGCTCCAGGCGCGGGAAGCGGACGAGCATGCCCAGCAAGCAAGGAGCAGGGAGGCTCGATGAGATATGACCAGTCCGGTGGCTACACACAAGTCCGGCGCGCCGGGGCCAGACGGTCTGACGCGAGGGAGACCAGGGGAAAGCCAAACCAGCCCTTGCCGGGGTGAGGCACAAGGTTGGTTTGAGGCACTGGTTGCCCTGCTCTGGGCCGTGAATTACCACGGGGCGGGGTTTTCCGGCCAGGGTTTGGCCGGGGAGATCCAGGCAGGCCCGTCGGGCGGGGACGTGAGGAGGTTGGGTGAGGTCCCGGGCTGCCGTGACTGGTCAGTTTCAGGGTGGGAGGGTCTACCGGAAAGCCGGGGAACTGCCGGTGACGGCTCCGAGTTGGCGCCCACCCTTGAGTTGCCGTTGCCCTCCTCCCCGGCCGCTGTGGCAGGCGGCCGGGGGCCGCTGGCCGGGGACGAGGGACTCACCGCTCAAGACGGTCTCGCCGCCACCGACATCGATGTAGCCGCGCCTGCCCCCTTAGAGGCCGGCACGGAGCTGCTATCGCCCGGTGACGGCGACCCGGCTCTCGCAATCACGATCACCGGTAGCCTGGCGCCGGCCACAGTACCCATTGCCTTCACATCGTCCATCTCGCCGGTTGCCGCCGCCGGTCCGGCCCCTTCGGCTCCTGCGGGAGCCGCACCGCTGGCGGCCAGCGCTATCCCGCCGGTCTCGCCACAGGGTCCGCCGGCCGATGCGGAGGACCTGATCGCCCAGGCAGCCGGGAGATCTGGCCATGTCATCGCAGACCGGGGTGGCCGAGCAGTGGCCGGCCCGAACGACCGCCTCCTGCCCAGCCGTACACCTGGCGCCACCCAGGACGAAGTTGACGGCCCACGGCCGCCGGCCCGGGTCGCGGGGCCGCCCGAAGGGGGATCGGTCCGGGGCGGGCTCCTTGAGGAGATGGCGCCGGTCACCGTCCCCTCGTCCCCCGGGGGCGACGGCGGGACAACAGCACCCCCTGGCGTCGACCCGTCCGGTCGAGCAGCGGAGGCCTGGGAAGCCCTGAACGCCCGGGTTACGGTGCTGGACGGGACCCGGCGGACGATCCAGGTAGCCCTCGAACCGGAGGGCCTGGGACCAATGAAACTGCAGGTGAAGCTGGCCCGGGACGGCGCCCGGGCGGTCTTCGAGGTCAGCGATCGGCGACTCGGCGACTTGCTGGCGAGCCGGGAGGCAGACCTCCGCCAGACCCTGGAGGGATGGGGCGTACAGCTAGGGGCAGTGGATGTGCGGATGGGTGGGAGAGAGTCGGGCCAGGCCCGCCCCGAGATCCCCGCCCCCCCCGTGGAGAAACGCCCCGAGCCCCCGCCAACCCTCCGGTCCCCGGCCGAGAGCGCGACCGGGCAGAGCCTGTTGGACTGCCGGGTGTAGAGGGGAGATAGGCGATGGAAGGCCTCACAAGGACCGGCAACCTGCTCGGACGGGAGCAACTGCTGAAGCTGATGGTAGCTCAGCTTCAGTACCAGAACCCGATGGCTCCCGTGAGCAGCCAGGAGTTCTTCGGGCAGTTGACCCAGTTGCTAATGGTTGAGTCCCTGGAGAACCTGCGCGGCCAGATGGAGCACATGGTCCCCCGGCTGAGCCCCGAGGCCACCGTCCTGGCTCAACTGGCAGCCCTGGTGGGGCGTACCGTACGGGCCGAGACAGCCCAAGGGGAGATCGGGTTCAGGGTCGAGGGTGTAAGTCTGATCGACGGTTCCTGGTACCTGATCGGGGACGGCCGGCAGGTCGATCCCGCACTGGTGACCGGTCTGGAAGGTCAAACAGGAGGAGGTTGATCCATGTTACGTTCACTGTTTGCCGCCGTCTCTGGCCTTCGCGTCCACCAGGTCAAGATGGACGTTGTCGGCCACAACCTGGCCAACGTTAATACCGTGGCCTACAAGGCAAGTCGCGGGTCCTTCCGCGAATTGTTCAGTCAGACCCTGCGGGGAGGAGCGGCTCCGGGAACCGCCCTGGGAGGGGTTAACCCCCAGCAGGTCGGGCTGGGCACCCAACTGGGAGCCATCGACAGCATTCAGACTCAGGGCGCCTCGCAGGCCACCGGCCGGGTACGCGATCTGGCGATCGAAGGCGCAGGTTTCTTTGTGCTCAAGGCGGGCAGCGAGACCTTCTACACCCGGGCCGGCAGCTTCGTTCAGGACGCCAACGGCGCGCTGGTCGACCCGGCCACCGGGTTGATCCTGCAGTCGGTAGCCGGCGGCGGCATCACCGTGCCGGGCACGGTTCAGTACCTGTCCATCGACCGCACCGGGAACGTCACCGGGGTTGATGACACGGGCAATCTCGTCACCCTTGGTCAGATCGCCCTGGCGGTTTTCCCCAACCCCGAAGGCCTCCTGCGCGCGGGCAACGGGCTCTACACGGTGTCCGTCAACTCCGGCACCGCCTCGGTGGGCTCGCCGCAGTCCGGTGGGCGGGGCGCCATCGCTTCCGGGGCCCTAGAGATGTCCAACGTGGATCTGGCCACCGAGTTCGCCGAGATGATCGCTACCCAGAGGGGCTTTCAAGCCAACAGCCGGGTGGTGTCCGCCTCAGACGAGATGCTGCAAGAACTCGCAAATCTCAGGAGATGAGATCATGGTCCGGTTGACCCGCCTGGATGGGACTGACCTTTTCATCAACGCCAGGCTGATCGAGCTCGTGGAGGCCAGCCCGGACACGGTGATTAGCCTGACCACGGGCCGTAAGGTCGTCGTGACGGAGGCGGTTGAGGAAGTCGTCGAGCGAGTCCTAGCCTACCACCGGTCCATAACTTGGCCACCGGTCAGGGAGGTCCCCTGAGTGGACATGGCGTCCATTTTGGGCATCGTGTCAGGAATCGGGTTGCTGGCCTATGCTATCGGGGCCGACGGTGGCCTCGGCGCCTTCTGGAACCTGCCCTCGGTGATGATCACCTTCGGCGGGACCCTGGCGGCGACGGTGATCAACTACCGCATGAGCCAGATCCTGGGGGCGCTGGGCGTTCTCCGCAACGTCTTCTGGAGTCGCCACACCCAGCCGGCCGAAGTCCTTGCCCTCATGGTGGACTATGCGACCCGGGCCCGCCGTGAAGGCCTGCTGGCTCTCGACCGGGAGCTGCCGGAAGTGCGAGATCCTTTCCTGGCCAAGGGGATTCAACTGGTCGTGGACGGGACCGACTCCGAGCTCACCCGATCCATCCTGGAAACGGACCTCATGGCCCTGGAGAAGCGGCACCAGTCAGGTCAGGGCATCTTTGAGGCCATGGGAAGCCTCTCCCCGTCTTTTGGGCTGGTCGGAACATTGATCGGCCTGATCAAGATGCTGCGCACACTGGACGATCCGTCGACGATCGGCCCCGGTATGTCGGTGGCACTGCTGACTACCTTTTACGGAGCCCTCTTCGCCTTCCTCATCTGTATACCCCTGGCCGGGAAGTTGAGGATCTGCCACGATGAGGAGTATCTGGTCAAGCGGATGACCATCGAGGGCCTCTTGGCCATCCAGGCAGGCAATAACCCCCGCCTGGTCGACCAGAAGCTGCGGGCCCATCTATCGCCTGGCACCCAGCGAGCCATTGACCGGCGTGCCGCCGGACCCGTGGAGAGGCCGGCCGGCGAAGCCAGAGAGGTGGAACTGGGATGAGCCGCCGCGACGACCATCCCGCCAGGCAGTCCGCCCCTTTCTGGATGTCCAGCTACGCGGACCTGGTCACCCAGATCCTGATCTTCTTCGTCCTTCTCTATAGCATGTCGGTGATCGACATTCAGCGGTTCTCCGCCGCTCTGGCCTCGGTTCAACATACGCTCGGGATTCCCCCCGGCACCGTCGAGCCGCCGCCGCTGCTGTTCGATCCTGCCGACGGCACCGAGCTGGCCGACCTGGACGAGCTGATCTTCCAGCGCGACCTCGCCCAGTTGCTTGGCGTCTACCGGCGCCTGGAACTGGAAGTCGGTGACGCGGCCCAGGCGGAACTGCTCTTGGAAGAGAGAGGCATCGTGGTCCGGTTTCCCGAGCGCATCCTGTTCGACACGGGGAGCGCCGACCTGAGGCCCGAAGCCCTTGCGGCTCTCGATCACCTGCTCCCCATACTGGCCGACATTCCCAACGCCATCCGGGTGGAAGGCCACACCGATTCCCGTCCCATCAGCACCATCCAGTTCCCGTCCAACTGGGAACTCTCTACGGCCCGGGCCACGGCCGTCATCCGCTACCTGATCGAGTTCCGTGGCATGGACCCGCTGCGGTTGTCGGCGGCCGGCTACGCCGAGTTCAGACCGCTGGCCCCTGATACCACCCCGGAGGCCATGGCCCGCAACCGTAGAGTTGACCTGGTGATCTTGCGTGTGAGCCTGGGCGCCGGCGAACCGCGGGCGCAGACGGAGTGAACGAGATGAGCTCAAGGGACGATCGGATCAGGAGTTTCGACTTCCGGCGGCCGGACAAGTTCTCCAAGGAGCAGCTCCGCACCCTGGCCGTCCTTCACGACCATGTGGCCAGGCGCTGGACCTCGCACTGCTCGACTCAACTGCGACTCCCCGCCCAGGTCGCGGTGACCGGAGTGGAGCAGGCCAGCTATGACGATTTCCTGCGCCGTAACGATGATGGGGGCATGCTGGGCCTGGTGGCCATGCCACCCCTCCGCGGCGAGGCGGTCGTGAGCCTGGACGGGCGTCTGGCCCTCTCGCTGATCGATCGCCTCTGTGGAGGCCCCGGCCGCTGGGAGGGAGTTCCCCGGCGGCTGACCGACATCGAACGGGTAGCCCTGGCCCGGACCATTCAGGACCTTGCCGACGTGCTGGCCGAGGGTTGGGCGGGTCTGGTGGAAGTCCAGCCCCGGGTCGAGAAAGTAGAGGACAACCCCCTCTTCGTGCAGTCCATGCCCGGTTCCGAAGCCGGCGCGACGGTCCAGTTCCGCGCCGACTTGGGCGCCCAAGAGGGACGCCTGGAGCTGTTTGTACCTTATTTCACGCTGGAGCCCCTCCTGCCCCGCCTCAACACCCAGGCTTGGGCCGACCGCTACCGCCAGGGTGCCGCCGGGAGCGGCGCGCAGGTGAACAGTCGCCTCCGCCGGGCCCCGGTGAACCTGACCGTGGTGCTCGGAAAAACAACTCTCCCGCTGCGTCGGGCCCTGGCCCTGCGCCCGGGTGTTGTCCTGCGCCTGAACTCGCAGGTTGAGGGACTCCTGCCGGTACTGGTGGAGGGCAAACCAGTGTTTCTCGGCCGGTCCGGGCGGTGTGGCCAACGGCTGGCCTTCCGGATCGAGAATCTCCCCGGAGGGGACGGTGAAGACAGTGGCTAGCAGTCCAGACAAACCGGTCCCGGGGGAGCACCTGCCGGTGGCGGAGGCCGACTCCGCGCTCAGAGTGCTCTTGGACGTTCCGCTCGAGATCACAGTGGAGCTCGGACGCACCCGGCGGCTGGTCGAAGACGTGCTGAACATGGTGGCAGGCTCGGTTATCCAGCTTGATCGCCTGGCCGGAGAGCCGGTGGATGTCCTGGTCAACGGAGAACTGGTGGCCAAGGGCGAGGTTCTCGTAATCGACGAGAACTTCGGGGTGCGGATAACCGAATTGGTCCAACGCGGCGACCGGCCGCGGGCACCGGCCAGACTGGGGTGAGGGTCGTGCTGATCGAGCTCGGCAAGCTGGCCGCCAAGTCACTGCTGCTGGTGGTCCTCCTTGCGGCCGGACTGCGCTTTCTCCGCCGGGGCGTCCAACGCCAGGATGGGCAGCACCTGGCCCTGCTGGCCACCCTGTCGCTGGGACCGGGCAAGAGCGTTCACCTGGTGCGGGTCGTGAACCAGGTCTACCTGGTAGGCTCGGCCGACAAAGCCCTGGCCCTGCTGGATCGGTTACCGGCCGGCCAGGCTGCCTCCGCCCGGCGCGCCGGCGCGCGCCGGGCGCGGTCACCATCGCCGGGGAGGAGGGGGGCGGCCACTCCCGTTTTCCTGGGCGAGTTGCGCCGGGCCCTGGGGAAGACCAATGAAGCTTAGCAGGGGTGTGTTCAATCTGCTGGGGCTCATGGCCCTCGTGGGGGCGGCCGGGGGGCAACTGCCGTTCCTGGAGGGACTGGAGTCGGCGCTGGGGCCGGAACTCGCGCCCGTGCTGCAGATCCTCGTGCTGCTGACGGTGCTCAGCGTGGTCCCCGCCCTACTCATCCTGACCACTTCCTTCACCCGGGTGGTGATCGTGCTGAGCTTCCTCCGGAACGCCCTGGCCACGCAGAACGCCCCGCCCAACCAGGTCATCGTGGCCCTCGCCCTCTTCCTCACTTTCTTCATCATGGCTCCCGTGTTCCAGGCCATCAACGGCGAGGCCATAGCTCCCTATGTGGCGGGGTCGATCAACGAAGCCCAACTCTGGGAGCGGGCTACGGCGCCCCTGGCCGACTTCATGCTACGCCAGGCCCGGGAAGCGGATCTAGCCCTCTTCCTGGGGATGGCGGGGATAGGCCCGGTCGACGGGCCGGGGGACGTTCCTTTCTACGTGCTCGCCCCGGCGTTCGCCATCAGCGAGCTCAAGACGGCTTTCCAGATCGGTTTCCTTCTCTTCTTGCCGTTCCTGGTGCTCGACCTGGTGATCGGCAGTTCGCTCATGGCCATGGGAATGTTCATGATTCCCCCCATGATGGTGTCGCTCCCCTTCAAGCTTCTTCTCTTCGTGATGGTTGACGGCTGGCACCTGGTTGTCGGGTCGCTGGTCACCAGCTTCCGTTAGGAGGTGACGGTGGTGCCGGAAGGGCTGGTCATCAAACTGGCCCAGGAGACGCTCAAGACGGTCCTGCTGGCGGCCGGCCCGGTGCTTGCGTTGAGCCTGCTGGTGGGGTTGACGATCAGCATTCTCCAGGCGGCAACCCAGATCCAGGAGCAGACCCTCAGCTTCGTGCCCAAGCTCCTGGCGGTAGGGATGGCCGTCGCTATCTTCGGCCCCTGGATCCTGCGCGTTCTGGTCGACTTCTGCCAGCGGGTCTTCCTGAGCTTGCCGGGGGTGATCTACTAGCTATGGAGGGTGTCGGCGGCGGCGGCCTGGTGGGGATCGTCCTGGTACTGACCAGGGTGGGCACCGTATTCCTGCTAAGCCCATACTCGGGTCTGCCCTTCATCCCCGGCATGGTCAGGGTGTCCGCAGCCCTGGCGGTAACGGGGTTGCTGGTCATCGCCGACCCCGCCGCCCGCACGGCGGGCGCCCTGGGTCCTGGCCCTCTCGGCCTCGGCCTGCTGGGTGAAGTGGCGGCCGGGCTGTTGCTGGTGCTCGGCCTCGGGCTTACCTTCTATTCCGCCCAGTTGGCCGGGTCGGTGGTGGACTATCAGATGGGCTACGGCTTCGCAGCGGTGGCCGATCCCAACCAACCGTCGCCCACCCCCATGCTCGGGCGCTTCTACTACTACACCGCCATGGCCGTCTTCCTGGCCATGGGCGGCGATCGGGCTTTCCTGGCGACCGTCTGGGCCAGTTTCCGGCTGATGCCTCCGGGCGGAGTCCTGCTGGGCGAGCACCTGCCGCTGGCCCTGGGCTCAAGGGCAGCCGAGGCCCTGGCCCTGGGTGTCCAGCTCGCCGCCCCGGTGCTGGCCGCGCTGTTCCTGACCGACATCCTGCTGGGAACCGTGGCCCGCAGCATGCCCCAGCTCAACCCATTCTTCATAGGCATGCCGGTGAAGGCCCTCGCCGGACTGCTCGTCCTCGGCGGGGCGATGCCGGCCGTAGCCGCGGTCCTGCGCGGCGGCTTCCTCCGCCTGACCTCGTCGCTGGTAGAGTTGATGAGCCTGGTTCCACCGGCCATTCGCTGACGGGAGGTTGTGGCTTGAGCAGCGAGGATACCCAGGAGAGACGAGAGGAACCCACACCCCGGCGGCGCCAGGAAGCACGCCGCAAGGGGCAGGTCTTTCGCAGCGCGGAGGTGACCGGCCTGCTGGTACTCGCTGCGGGGGCCGCCACCCTGGGCATGACTGCATCCGCCGCCGGCGGCCGCCTGGCCCGCCTGGCCTGGTCGGTCTGGCAGGGCCCGCCTGGTCCCGAACTGGAGGTGAATGCCCTCGCCGGTCAGGCCGCCCAGGCAGCCGCGGGTGCCCTTTGGCCGCTGCTGGCGGTGGGAACCATCGTCGCCCTCACGGCGGGAGTTGCCCAGACCGGCGGGGTGGTGGCACCTTCCCTCCTGGTTCCCGATATGAAGCGCCTGAACCCGGTGGCCGGACTGGGACGCATGTTCTCTCGCCGGGGCTTGCTCGAGATCCTGAAGAACCTGATCAAGATAGCCGTCGCGGTCTGGCTCGGCTGGTCCGCCCTGGCCCCCCGGCTACCGCAACTGGTTGACCTCGCCCGCTTCACTCCTCTGGCCGCTGCGGCAGCGGCTGCGGGCTGGGGGAGAGCCCTCTTGACTCGCATGCTCCTCGTCCTGACCGTGCTGGCGGCGGCCGACTACGCGTTCCAGCGGGCAGAGCACGACAAACGGCTGCGGATGACCCGCCGCGAGCTCCGAGACGAACTCAAGGATACCGAGGGTTCGCCCCAGACCCGGGCCCGCCGTCTCGAGATGGGCCGCTCCCTCCGTGGGCGCCGGGTCGTCGCCGCGCTGGGCGGAGCCGATGTGGTGGTTGCCAACCCCGAACACTTCGCCGCCGCCCTCCGCTACGTTCCGGGCCTGGATCTAGCCCCGGTGGTCGTGACCAAGGGTCAGGGCATTCTGGCCCTGCTGATCACCGGGACCGCCCGCCGCCTGGGCATACCGGTCGTGCATAACCGCCCGCTCGCCCGGGCGCTCTACCGCGGCGTCAGCGTCGGCGCACCGGTACCCGGGCAACTCTACCAGGCCGTGGCGGCCGTAATGGCCTACGTTTATCAACTGCGGGGTGGGCAACCATGAACCAAAGCCGGGCGCCCCGGTTTACCGACATTGTCCTGGCCGGCGGGGTGGCCGCCGTGGTAATGGCCATGGTCCTACCCCTCCCCGCCTTTCTCCTCGACCTCCTGCTATCACTGAACCTATCCCTGTCGTTGGTTGTCCTGTTCACCTCCATCTACACCCGCGAGCCCCTGCACTTCTCAGCCATGCCCTCGTTGCTGCTCGTCACCACCCTCTTCCGGCTGGCCCTAAACGTGTCCGCCACCCGGCTGATCCTCCTTCAGGGGTACGCCGGCCAGGTCATCGAGAGTTTCGGGCGCTTCGTGGTGGGGGGCAACGCCCTGGTGGGCTTCCTGGTGTTCCTGATCATAGTGGTAATCCAGTTTGTCGTCATCACCCGGGGCGCCGAGCGGGTAGCCGAGGTGGCGGCTCGCTTCACCCTCGACGCCATGCCGGGCAAGCAGTTGGCCATAGACGCCGACCTGAACGCGGGGCTGGTCGGAGAAGAAGAAGCCCGGCGACGCAGGACGGAAGTAGAACGGGAAGCGGACTTCTACGGGGCCATGGACGGAGCCGCCAAGTTCGTGAAAGGGGACGCCATAGCCGGCCTCATCATAGTCACCATCGACTTGGTGGGCGGCTTCATCACCGGCATGCTGCAGCGGGGCCTCACCTTCGAGCAAGCCCTGGCGACCTACTCCCTGCTCACGGTGGGTGACGGTCTGGTCACCCAGATCCCCGCCCTCCTCATCAGCGCGGCCACCGGCTTCATAGTGACCCGGGCCGCCGGCGAGTCTGATCTAGGTCAGGATATCGCCCTTCAGCTTACCGCCAATCCCCGAGCGCTGTCGCTGACCGCCGGGGCTCTGGTCCTGCTGGGACTGGTTCCCGGCCTTCCCACGCTGCCTTTCCTCGTTCTGGCGGCTGTCTGCGTCGCGCCGGCGCTGGCCATGCGCCGGGGTGGTGGCCAGCATGCGGCAGAGCCCTCCCCCAGCCGCCGGGCGCCCCCCGAGGATGTCAGGTCCCTGATCGATCTGGACCCGCTGGAGGTAGAACTGGGATACGGCCTGCTCGCCCTGGCCGATCCGGGCCAGGGAGGCGACCTCCTGGACCGTGTCGTCCAGGTCCGGCGCCAAGCCGTGCTGGAGTTCGGGATGACCGTGCCGCCGGTCAGGATTCGCGACAATCTGAACCTGGGGCCGCAACACTACGCCATCAAACTCCGGTCCGTCGCCGTCGGGGAGGGGGAACTGATGGCCGGCCGGTGCCTGGCGATCGGCCCGGAGGACTTGGATCCCCCGGAGGACGCCATTGCCACCCACGACCCTGCCTTCGGGCTACCGGCCTGGTGGGTCCACCGGACCGCCGTTCATCGAGTAGAAGCACTCGGCTATACGGTCGTCGAACCGTCGGCGATCATCGCCACCCACCTGTCGGAGGTGGTGCGTCGCCACGCGCCGGACCTCTTTGGCCGGCAGGAGTTGCAGGCGCTGGCGGAACTCGTGCGCGAGCGCTACCCAGCCCTGGTGGACGACCTGCTACCCCACCGCTTGGCGCTGGGCGAGGTCCTGCGGGTCGTTCAGAACCTGCTGCGCGAAGGAATCCCCTTGCGCGATCCGGTTGGCATCTTCGAGGCCCTGGCCGACGGGTCGGCCTCAACCCGCGATCCCGAAGCGCTGACGGCTCTTGTCCGCCGCCGGCTTCGCCGGCAGCTCCGTGTCCACTTCGAACTCGATCGAGGACGGCGGGCGGTCACGGTCGACCCCGAGGCCGAGCAGCGGATCCTGGAGAACATGCTGGCCGGTGACGACGGCCCGCTGGTCCGCCTGGATCCCCCCAGCCTCCGCGCCTTTCAGACCTCGCTGCGGGGCCAGTTGTGCCGCCTGGACGCCCGGGGCAGGGCCCCCGTGGTCCTGTGCTCCGGCCCGGTCCGTTCGGCCGTGAAGCGCCTGGCCGAGGGGGCGGTTCCGGGGACCGTGGTACTAGCTTACGACGAGCTCGACGGCTCAGCCAGAGTGGAATCGATCGGCATGGTGGGGTGGAACCCGTGAGTCGACCGATCTCCGATATCGAGGTCATCCCGGGCCCTCCCCGGGTGGCCCCGGACGACCACCTGCAGGCCGCCGTCCACAGGCGGGGCAAGGGTTGGCAGAAGCATCCGGTCGTCGTTGTGGCCCGGGCCAGGAACAGCCTGGAACTGGAGGCAGTCCTGCGCGAGCAACCGCCCGAGTTGCATCCCGGTGCTCACCTTCGCTGTACTTGCCGGGTCAACGAGGCGTTCCTCTACTGGTCATCAACAGCCGTGGAAGTGCTGGCGGTGACGCCGGTACGCTTCGTCGCCTCCCTCCCGCCGCAACACTACCGGATCCAGCGCCGGCGGTTCGCACGGGTGCAGCTGTCCTTGCCGGTGACATTTGAGGTGCTGGGTCCGGACGAGGCCACGACGGCGGGGCAGGGCGTGACCGCGGATCTGGGCGGGGGTGGGATCAGCTTGACCACCACCACCGAACTCCTACCCGGACAGATGGTGCGCATGACGGTCCTGCTCGGCCCGGACCGGAGCGTTGAGGTGGAGGAGGCGCGGGTGGTTCGGATCGCCCGCCCGGCTGGTGACAGTGCAGGGGTCAGCTGCTATGGACTCCACTTCACGAAGCTGCCGGGCGTCATCGGCGACCTCATCTACCAGCGCATTTTTGAGGAACAGGCCCGGCTCCGCCGCCTAGGCCTTGATCCGGGAGGAGGGTAGAACGGTGCGCGAGACCTCAGCAGCCGCTCAGTGGAGAGCCTACCGGCAGGCCGGGCGGCGGGAAGATCGGGACCAACTAATCCTGAGCTACCTCCCCCTGGTCAAGCACGTGACCAGCCGTTTGGCGGCCTGCCTGCCCGCCAGCGTGGCGGAGGAAGACCTCTATGGCTGGGGCATCTTCGGTCTCCTGGAGGCCGTGGATCGCTACGACCCTGACCGCGAGATCAGGTTCGAGACGTACGCCACCATCCGCATCCGAGGTGCCGTCCTGGACGGCCTCCGGTCGCTGGACTGGGCCCCGCGCTCCCTGCGGCGCCGAGCCCGCGAGATAGACGATGCTTGCCGCAAGGTCGAGGCTCGTCGCGGGGGTCCCGCCGGCGACGACGAGATCGCTCAGGAGATGGGCCTCAGCCTGGCCGAGCTCAGATCCTGCCTTGCCGAGGTGCATGGAGCGGTGGTGCTGTCGCTGCAGGAGGCGCTGGCGAGCGGGGACGAGGTCGGGGAGGAGGAACTGGGCACCGTTCTCCCCGACCCCGCTGCGCTCGACCCTGCGGCGAGCGCGATCGCCGGTGAGGTGGTCGAGGAACTGGCCCGGGCCATTGAGGCCCTGCCCGACCGCGAGCGCCTGTTGATCACCCTCTTCTATTACGAGGAACTACGCCCCAAGGAGATCGCGCAAGTCATGGGGATTTCTCCTTCACGCGTGGCCCAGCTTCACACTCAGGCTTTGCTGCGGCTGCGCCGCAGACTGGCAGAGGCGAGGTGAGAGACATGTACCGGCCGATCAACTGGCCCGCCATCCTGGGCCGGGGCGGTACTGAGGCCCCCGCCGGGCCGCCTCCGGTCCCGGCCCTTGGTGAACTGGTGCGGGCGAGCGCTCCCCCAAAGCCTCCGGAATCCCCGCCTGAACGCCGGCGGCCGGCGCCGGCGACCCCCCGGGCCTCTAAGTCCAGAACCGGTCGGCCGGCCCCGGGCCTGGTGCATCCCTTCAAGGGGGCGGCCTTGGACCTGACCGTCGGTGGAGGTGAGCAGGCATGAGAGGGATATACCTGGCCGCGGCCGGCCTCCGGGCCGAGCAAGCCCGAGCTGCTGCCGCCGGCCGCCGTCTAAACAACCTTGAGGCTGCCGGCCTACCGGGCGAGGTCACGGTGCTGACTTCCTCCGCCCAGGCGTTTCACCGTATGGATGCCGGGGCCGGGACGGCGGTGTTCCTGGGTCCCGGTCCCGGCCTGGTCTGGCCGGCACCGGAGTTGGTGCCGGAGTTGGGGGTGATCCGTAGCACCGGTGTAGCGACCGATCTGGCCATCGAGGGGCCCGGCTTCTTTGTGGTCGCCGGAGCGGATGGAGAGTTCCTCACCCGGAACGGTTGCTTCGGACTGGACGGCGAGGGTTACCTCACGGCTATCGGAGGCTACCGGGTACTGGGGGAGGCGGGGCCGATCAGGGTGGACGAGACCGCGTTCACGGTTAATGAGCGGGGCGAGGTCCGAGTGGGCTCCCGCGAGGCCGGCCGGCTGCTCCTGGAAGTGCCAGGAACGGACCTCGGCCCGGCGCTCCCCGGCGGCATCTACCGCCGGCCCCCGACCGCGACATCGGCCGGCGGGGAGAGCCGCGTCATGCAGGGAGCACTCGAATACCCCAAGCATGATCATGTTGGTGAGGTTGTCGCGCTGATGACTGCCCTCCGGGGCTATGAAGCCGCCCAACGGGCCACCCAGGCCCACGATGAAGCGGTCCGCAAGCTGCTGGAGAGCCTCGGTATCTTTTAGGAGGTGATCGTTGTGTTCGAGGCCCTATGGGGAGCCGCGCGGGCCGTGGGAGCCTACTCCACCGCCCTGGCGGTAGTGGCCGATAACCTGGCCAATATCTCCACTCCGGGCTTCACGCCCCGGCGCACAGTCTTCGCGGAACTCGTAGATGGATCGGTGTCCCGCCCTTCTGGCCTGGAACCCCTGGTACAGGCTGTTCCTGGACAGGGCCCGCTGGTGGCCACGGGGCGCCGCTGGGACTTCGCCGTCGCCGGTCCCGGCTACTTCCCACTCCGGCTAGAGGACGGACAAACTGCCTATGCGCGGTCGGGAGCCTTCTCTCTCGACGCCCAGGGTCGTCTGACCGGACCCCGGGGAGCCCTGGTGCTCGGTGCGGGCGGAACAGCGCTAGAGCCCCTGGCCAGCGACAACCGGCCCACCCTGGTGTCTTTTGCCAACCCCGGCGGCCTCCACCACCTGGGAGATGGGCTCTACTCCCCCACCCCGACTTCCGGGCCCCCCCGGCCGGCCCCAGCCGGCGCCCGGGTGGTTGAGGGGCACCTTGAGCAATCCTCCACCGACCTGGCCGCAGAGATGGCCACCCTGCTGGCAACCCAGCGGGCGTTTCAACTGGCCGTCCGGGGACTGGATACCCAGGATCAGATGCTGGGCCTGGCGAATCGCCTGAAAGGGACCTAAAATCCGCGGCGACGCGGCCGATAAGAGAACCGGGAGATTCTATGGAGGAGGCAGATCTATGAAGGTAAACCAGACCGGCCTGGACCAGGTGCAACCGTCCGAGCGCAAGTCGCCGGCGGAAGTCGAGAGCACCGGGCAGGTCCGTCCGGGGCCTGGTGCCCGGACCAGCTCCGACCGGGTAGAGTGGTCGGCCACGGCCCGGGAAGCAGCCCGTCAGCTGGAGAAGCTGCCGGAGGTGAGGTCGGAGCGGGTAGCCGCCCTGACCCACCTGGTCCGCCAAGGTGAGTACCAGGTGCCCGCCCGGGATGTTGCCCGGAAGCTCCTGGAATTCTTCCGGAGAAACCGCTCGTGACCGGCCCTACACTGGAGGAAATGGTCCGGGCGAGCGATGATCTGGTTACCGCACTCCTCCGGGGTGACGTCTCCCGGCTCGAAGCAGCCTTCGCCACCCACGAGGGCTGTCTGCGTCGCCTGGAGGGGACCCTCGGTCCGACCGGGCCGGGTGGTCCCCCCCGCCCCACCACGGAGGAAACCGCCCTCATGCTCACTATTCGCTCCAACCTCGCCCGGGCTCGCCTGTTGGCCAGACAGGGCCTGCTCCTCACGAGGCGGCTGGCCAACCCGATCTCCCCGGTTGCGGCCATTTACGGGCGCCAGGAGGCGACAGAGCGGTGAACGGCTTCTTCACCCTGGAGACCGGCTTGCGCGCCATCCGGGCCCAGCTCATGGCCTCACGGGTCATAGGTCACAACATCGCCAACAGCCGCACGCCCGGTTACTCCCGGCAGATCGCCGAACTCCAACCATCCACCCCCCTGCAGTTCTCGACCGGGCAGCACGCCCTCAGTCTGGGAACGGGGGTGACGGTCGCCGGCATCCGGCGCCAGCGCGAGGAGTTCCTGGACCGGCTGGCCCGCTTCCACCTCTCCGACCTTGCCCGCTGGGAGACACTGCGCCCCGCACTGGACCTGGTGGAAATCGCCTTCGGTGAGCCGGCCGGGTTCGGTCCTCGCCAGGCTTGCCTCAGACTCTGGGATGCTCTCCAGGAGCTCTCCGGCGAGCCCGAGAGTGGGACGCTCCGCCACTCCGCTTGCCAGGAAGCGGAGTCGCTCGCCACCACCCTGGGCTCCCTGGCCCGGCATCTGGATGAGCAAGTCCAACAGCAGGTCGCCGCGGCCCAGGACACGGTGGCGGAGGTCAATCACCTGGCCGGTCAGATCGCCGTCCTCAACCACGACCTTCGCCTGGCGGCGATCCTCAAGACCCAACCTGGCGATCTCGAGGACCGGCTAGATCTCCTCCTCGACCGCCTGTCCTCCCTGGCCGGGGCTACTTCCCGCCGGGAGGGCGACGGCACTGTCAGCGTCCATATCGGGGCGGCCGTTCTGGTGGAGAGAGATAGTGTCTCACCCCTTATCCTGGAGATCACCGGCGGCCAACTCCGATTCGCCGGCGCCGGAGGCTCGGAGGTGGTACCGCCATCGGGAGTGCTGGCCGCCAGGCGCGACTCCCACAACCAGATCCTCCCCGGCTACCAGGACAGCCTGGACACTTTCGCCCGGCAACTGGCGGGTAACCTCAACTCGATCCATCAGGCCGGCTACGGTCTGGACGGCTCCACCGGACTGGACCTCTACCGGTATGACCCGGCCGCCCCCGCCCGGACACTAGCCCTGGCCCCGGAGGTCGCCGCCGATCCCGCCCGCCTCGCGGCCTCGGCCGATGGCGCGGTGGGTGACGGCTACGGCGCGCTGTCCCTGGCCCGTGCCCTCACCGGGCCCAACTTCACGGGACAGAGCGCCGCCGAGTACTGGGCCTCGGCCGCAACGAGGCTGGGCATGGAACTCGAGAAGGTGGGCCGCCAGGTGGAGAACGCTACCCTCCTGGCCGAACAGGCGGAGAACCTGAGAGCCCAGATAATGGGGGTCAGCCTTGATGAGGAGACGGTGGACCTCGTTCGCTGCCAGCACGCCTACGCCGCCGCGGCCCGGCTCATTAGCGTTGCCGATGAGATGCTGGAAATACTGATCGCCCGGACCGGCCGGGTAGGGAGGTAGGGGCCAAGATGCGGGTCGCCGACAGCTCACTGGCCAGACAGGCGTTGCGGGGCATTCACGAAAGCCGGCGCCAACTGGGAGCGGTTCAGGTCCAACTCGCCTCAGGCCGCCGCTTCACCCGGGCTTCCCAGGCCCCCCCGGCTGCCGCTCGGGCCGACACTCTTCGCAACCAACTGGAGACCTTGGGGCGCTACCAGGCAAGCTCCCATACGGCCGCCGACCGGCTAAGGGCAGTAACTGCCACCGTCGCCGTACTGACCGAACTCGTGCAGGATGCCCTGCAACTTGCCGTCGCCAGCGGCAGCGGCGCCCTGACCGCCGCCGATCGCTCCTGCCTGGCGCTTGAGGCCGAGGAGATAGCCGGCGCCGTCCTGGATCTGGCCAATAGCTCATGGATGGGACGGCACCTGTTCGGCGGCCACCTGACGGCCGATCCCCCGTTCGCCCGTGAGACGGGGGCGGGGGGCTACACATTCGCCTACCGCGGCGACGGGGGCGAGGTGATCCGCGAGGTGGGACCGGGCTGCACAGTCACCCTAAACCTGCCGGGCGACGCCGTCTTCGGCTCGCCGCTGGAGGCTGTCGAGCGACTGCGCCAAGCCCTGGTCGATAATGACCCGGCGTCGCTGGCCGAGACCACCAGCGCCCTGCACCAGGCTCTCGATCAAGTACTGCAGCACCAGGCGGTGCTGGGCGTCCGGACCGCTCATCTGGAGCTGTGGGCCGACCACCTGGGGACGATGAACTGCGCTTATGCGGAAAACCTGTCCCGGGAAGAGGACCTGGACTTCACCAAGGCCGTCTCCGACCTACATACGCGGGAGATCGCCTATCAGGCGTCGCTCGCCGTGGCTGCCCGCCTGCTCCAGCCATCCCTCTTGGACTACTTGCGCTGAGGCAGGATGAAGCCGGTCCGGGCGGCATGGTCCTCCCAGTCCCGGCCGAAGACGGCCGCCAGATCCCTCTCCTCGAGCCGCGCCCGGTATACAGCGCTGGGCACGAACAAGCCCAAGACTCCCAGCAACCCCGAGCCGCTGCGGAGACTTATGGCCATTCCCGCCAGGGCCAGGATCAACCCGAGATAGAGGGGATGGCGGACCAACCGGTAGGGCCCCTCGCGGACCAATCCCGGAGCTACCGGGTAGATACCGCCCAGAATCCCCCACCGCATGGTCGCCACCGCCCAGGCAGCCAGGGCCAGACCCGGCAGAACTGCCAGTAACCCCAGCCGCCAGGCCACCCCACCGGAGAGGGGAAGCTGCCCCGGCAAGGCCATGCTGAGGATGGCCCCGGCCAGAGCCGACGCGGCGTAGAGGAAGATGGCCAATCCCCGGCCCACTTGATCTCAAACCCCCCGTGCAGATATAGTCAGGAGCGAGAGGCTGTCGCCGGCCGGTCGGCGAGAAGGGGAGACCGATGCGCACTTACCTGGGTTCGGTGATCGTTGAGAGCCTGGCCGATCCGACGGTCTTGGATGGTCTCACCCCGCTGGTGGAACGGGTTGTGAACATGCCCACCGATCCGGACGCCACAACCTGGCACATCCGGTGGTACCGCCTGAGCGAGGCCAAGCTCCGCCGGCTCCTACCCGCTCTGGCCCAAGCCACCCTTCCCCACTGGTATGCCCATTTCTGGTCGGGCGATGATCTGTGCGTTGTGCTCGCCGGTAAGGCTTTTTGGGTCAAGATCGGCGACCGGACAACCTGGTCCGAGTTCATCAGCTACGGTGACTCGGTTGGGGTCGACCGGAAGTGGACCGAGAACGTCCCGACCAAGCTACCGGAGTACGTGCTGGCGGCACTGGGCGGCGAGTGCGGCTAGGGCCGGGAGCGCCGGCCGGCTCCGCTTGAGCCCGGTCGCACCAGGCGTAGCCCCCCCTCCACCAGCGCCAGCGCTAGCTTACCTTCCAGCAGGTCCACGAGTTCGTCACCAACCAGACCCCGTCGCCACCCGGCGAACACCCGGGGTAGCGCCCCGCATTCTCCCGCCCGGTGCCAACGAACCAGGGCGGCAACATCATCCCTGGTGGCCAGCAGGGATCCGGTCAGACCCTCCTCCTGGGCTCGCTTACGCACCCAGCTGGCCAGGAAGTCGGAGACCAGCCTTACCCCCGGCTCCTCCCGCGGCGGCTCCGGAAGCTCGGGCCAGCCCTCCCGGGGGCAGGCCAGGCCGCGCTCTATGGCAGCCAGGAGATCCTTGCCGTACCGCCGCAGCTGCCCCCCGGCCATGCCGCGGACCCGTCCCAGGGCCTCCAGATCCCGGGGGGCCTGCTGGGCCAGGGCCGTCAGGGCCGCATCCCGGATCACGTACCCCACCGGGAGATCGGCTCGCCGGGCTTCATCCTCGCGCCAGGCTGCCAGTTCCCGCAACACAGCCATCTGACTGGGCTTGAGCCGGCGGGCGCCATCGACTCGCTGCCATGCCTCACCCGCGGCGCTCTCCGTCAGGCTGCGCTCCCGCAGCAGGCGGCATTCCTCTTCAAACCACTCCCGCCGGCCCCTACGGTCAAGGTCGGTCGCCAGGGCCCTGTGCAAGGCAGGTAGGTGACGTGCGTCTTCCCGGGCATAGCGCAGCTGCTCCTCGCTGAGCGGGCGTCGCGTCCAGTCGCTATAGCCGCTGGCTCCCTCTAGCCTGATCCCCAGCACCGCCTGGACTAGCCGTTCGTAGCTAATCTGGCCGTGGCCCAGGAAAGCGCCAGCCAACTGGGTATCAAAGACGAACTTGGGAACAGAGCCCAGGCGCTCCTCCAGGAGCACAAGGTCCTGCGACGCGGCGTGCAGCACCAGCGCGAAGCCGGGCCGAGTCAGGGCCGGGGCCAGCGGCCGCAGATCGGGGAGCGCGATCGCGTCCACCACCGCTTCGCCGCCAGGCCAGGCCAAGCTCACCAGGCACAGGACGGGACGGTAAGTCCGCTCGGACACGAACTCGGTATCCAACCCGGCCGCGTCCACGCCGACCAGGTCCCCGGCCAATCGGGCCAATCCCTCGGGGGTCGTGATCAGAGCCGTCATGGTTGGCTCCCCTTCGCCGGACCCGGCCGGAGCCAGTTCACCCGGTCCGTCGCCGCCGCTTGAGTTCACCGTATTCCCCGGGAATACCTCCCGCCGGGGATGCCAGGGGAAGGCAATCGTGGTGGCGAAGTGGCAGGTGAGCCAGATGCTCCCAGGGAGGTGGAGCCCGTGCGCCGGTCCCGGTGTACCCGGGAGGTTGGCTATCGCGACTCTGACGCCTGGCCCGGGCAGTTCAAGGTGGGCACTTGGGCCTTCGTGCTCCATCGAATCAGCGGCCTGGCCCTTGTCCTCTTCGTCTTCATCCATCTGGCGGCCATGGCCTCGGCACTGAGGGGACAGGACGCCTTCGACCGGACCATGGCCTTCCTGCACCGTCCCGTCTTTCGCCCCCTGGAAGTGGCCCTGCTGGCTGCCTTGCTCTTCCACGGGCTGAACGGCCTCCGGATCATCCTCTTGGATCTCGGAGTAGGCTTCCGTTACCAGAAGCACATGTTCTGGGCCGCCTTCGCGCTCGCCGCCGCAGGCACCCTTACCGGCGCCTGGTACCTCTTGGCGCCGCTGATCGGGGGGATGGGAAGATGAGCGGCCTCGGGAGGTGGGTTCTGTACCGGCTGGCCGGCCTTGCTCTCTTACCCCTCATCGTCCTACACCTGTGGGCCTGGCACGCCCCAGGAGCGCCTCCGACCGCCTTCGCCCCGGCCCGGGCCCGGCTGGAGACTACCTCGGCTATGGCGGTGGCGCTACTGCTTCTGTCACTGACCATCTTCCACGGCCTGACCGGCCTGGGCAACGTCCTGGGCGACTGGTGGCGGCTCGACCGGCCGGGCGAGAGGCGGCTGGCGGTCGCCTTGGGCACGGCGGGGGTGTTGCTCTGGATCCTCGGCGCATGGGGCCTGTTTGCCTTCCGGCGGAGATGAGACGATGATCCGTCATCGCGTGCTGGTTGTCGGAGGCGGCCTTGCCGGGCTACGAGCGGCCATCGCGGCCCGCGAGCAGGGCGCGAACACGGCCGTCCTATGCCGGCTGCACCCGCTGCGCTCAGCTTCGGTCGCCGCGCAGGGCGGGATCAATGCCGCCCTGGGCAATGCCCCCGAGGGCGGGGCTGATACCCCGGAGAAGCACGCCCTGGACACCATCCGGGCCTCCGCCTACCTGGCCGACCAGGGAGCGGTGGCCTTGCTGGCCGCCGAAGCGCCGGCCAGAGTCTTTGAGGCGGAGAACTGGGGTTGCCCGTTCAGCCGCACCCCTGAGGGGAGGATCGCCCAGCGCCCCTTCGGGGGGGCCGGTCTCCCCCGTACCTGCTACGCCGCTGACCGCACGGGACAGGCGCTTGTGCACACCCTGCACGGCGTGGCCCTGCGGCATGGCGTCAGGTTCTACGAAGAGTTTGTGGCCATCTCGCTCGCCGAGGAGGACGGGGCGGTCTTCGGGCTGGTGGCGGTGAACCTGGCAACCGGCGACCTCGTGCCCGTGCAGTGCGAGGCCATCGTCCTGGCCACCGGGGGCGCCGGAAGGCTCTATGCGCGGTCCACCAACGGTGTCCTCAATACGGGTAGCGGCATGGTGCTGGCTTACCAGGCGGGAGCGCCACTGAAGGACATGGAGTTCGTGCAGTTCCATCCTACATCGCTGGCCGGCGGCAACGTGCTGGTCTCCGAGGCGGCCAGGGGAGAAGGTGGGCAGTTGAAGAACGCCTGCGGGGAACGCTTCATGGCCAGGTACGCGCCACAAGACATGGAACTGGCCCCTCGGGACGTGACCGCCCGGGCCATCCAGAGTGAAATCGAGGCGGGCCGGGGGTTTCCCGGTGGGCACGTGCACCTCGACCTCACTCACTTGGGCGAAGAGCCGTACCGGGACCGGCTCAAGGGAGTGCGGGAAGTGGTTCGCGCCTTCGTGGGAGTGGACCCCGCCGTTGAACCTATTCCCGTTCAGCCTGCCCAGCACTACATGATGGGTGGGATCGGCACCGACGAGCACGGGGCCACGCCACTGGGCGGGGTGTTCGCGGCAGGAGAATGTGCCTGCGTGTCCGTTCACGGAGCCAACCGACTGGGAGGGAATTCCCTGCTGGAGACCTTGGTCTTTGGTCGGCGAGCGGGAGCGAGCGCCGCCGTAGCTGCCCGCGACCGCCGCCCCCGACGAGTCCCGGCAGCGGTGGTCAGTGAAGCCCTGAGACGGACCCGCCAGGAGTGGATGGCACTAGTCAGGGCGAACGGGCCTGAGAGCCCGGTGAGGTTGCGGCGAACCCTCCAAGCGACCATGACCGAGAAGATAGGGATCTGCCGGGACGGACCAGGACTGAACGAAGCGGCGGCAACCCTGGCTTCCCTGCAGGAGAGGTTTCGCAGGATAGGCATCACCCGGGGCAGCCGGTGCTACAACCTGGAACTCCTCGGCGCCTGGGAGTTGCGGGGCATGCTTGTGCTGGCCGAAGTCATCGCCCTAGCCGCTCTCCGGCGGCAGGAGACCCGGGGCGCGCATTGCCGGCGCGACCATCCCCGGCGTGACGACCGCCGCTGGCTCGTCCATACCGGCGTCCAGCGCGGCCTAGACGGGCCGCTGCTCTCGTCCCTTCCCGTGGACGTTTCCCTCCGACCGCCGGGGACAGACTGAGCATGGAGGCGTGCGAGAACACCATTCGGCTCGAGATCTACCGCTGGGAGCCACGGCGAGAGCCCCGGCCGCGCTTTCAGTTCTTCCACCGGCCCTGGCAGAGCAGGCTGACGGTACTGGGCCTGCTCCAGGAAGTATATGAGGAACACGATAGCTCACTGGCCTTCAGATCATCCTGCCGGGAGGGCATCTGCGGGGCCTGTGCCATGCTGGTCAACGGCCGCTACCGGCTTGCCTGCGCCACCCCCGTGGCCGACCTGGGGACGAAGTGCATCACGGTGGCCCCGCTCCCCCGCCTCCGGGTCATAAAGGACCTGGTCGTCGACTTGGAGCCCTTCTGGCGCGCGCACGAAGCCGTTCGGCCCTACCTGACGCCTCCTTCGGGCCCCCCCGGGGGACGGGAGTTCCTGCAGTCACCCCGGGACCGCGAGCGGATGGGACAGGCAATCGCCTGTATCCTCTGTGGGTCGTGCTTTAGCGCCTGCCCCACCCACTGGACGGGCAAGCACGATCTCGGCCCGGCCGCCCTGACCCGGACCTTTCGCTTCTACGCCGACTCCCGGGATGGGGACGGAGCGGCCCGGCTGGCGCGGGCAGACCGGGGACTATGGCGATGCCGCTACGCGTTGAACTGCACCGATGCCTGTCCCCGGAATGTCAACCCGGCCCACCATATCCGCGAACTCCGACGGCAGGCCGTGCGATCGTGGCTGGGCCGAGTGACCAGGCGAACCTGAGTTGGCCCCACCCGCTGGGGGGAGACTAGCCGGGTGGTTGGGGGGTGACCCGCTCGGGCCGAGGACTTCTGTTGGCGGTCGCGGCGGCTGCGCTGAGCGGCCTGGCCATGACCTTGCAGGGGACCTTCAACGCCGTGGTGGGTAAACGCGTGGACCTGCCCGCCATGATCCTCCTCGTCCACGTGACCGGCCTGGCCATCGGCGTCGTGGTCTACCTCCTGTGGGGAAAACCCCGGCGCCTGCCCGCCCTCTCGGGTATCCCCTGGTACGCCCTTTTGGGCGGTGTCCTGGGGGTGATCATCATCGCCGGGGTTGCCTATGCGCTGGCCCGCACCGGCATCGCCCTGGGCGTCGCGGTCATCCTGACCTCGCAGCTCATCACCGGAGTGGTGGTGGACCACTTCGGCTTGTTTGGGACGGAGAGGATCGCCGCCGCCTGGCCCCGCCTGGTGGGAGCGGTGTTGATGGTCGCCGGGACCCGGCTGATGCTGTGGCGTCCCCCCTCGCCCTGACCCCCGGTGGCCGGCTAAGCACCGCCGGCCGCCGCCGGTGGCCGCCAGACGGCTGCCGGGATGGGTAACTTCCACTGTCGCCGGATATCCGCCCGCTCCCGCCACTGGCGGTGGTCCCCTATGAGCCGCCGCAGGGGTTCGATCTCCTCCGAGCACTCCTTGTAGCCCGGCAAGGAGGTCAGGTCAGTCCATAGCGCGGAGAAGAGAGGCCGGAAGAAGGCCTTGCGACCGCGATAGAAGGCTCGCTGGGCCTCGGCCGGGGTGAGAACCCGGCGGCGGAGGAGGTCGCCGTCCATGGCGATGAGCCGGGCCAGGCTTATGACCGCCCGGGTCACCACCGGGGACACCAGCCAACTGGACAGGGTGCGGTACTCAAACCCGTGCCGCTGTAGCCTGAAGTCCCCCAGAAAGCCGTAGCGCCGCCGGCGTTGTTGGGCGGTCTCCGTCTTTTCCACCAGCATCAATGGGAGGGCCAGGTGGTTATCCAGGGCCCGCAGCAACCAGGTGGTCGGCCGGAGGTTTCCGAAATGGATGTGCCCGCCGATGGGAAAGCCCTTGAAGGGCATGCTGCCGGCGAGCCACTTGATGTTCGAGTAGGGCGCCAGCTCGAGGGCTTGGCGCAGGGCGGCGCGAATGCCTCGTAACACCTCGTCGGGGCAGGAGTGCGGCCGGGGCCGCACCTCGGCCAGCGGGAAGGACGGTCGCGGGGAGCGCCTGAGCAGCCGGTCGTCACAACCGACGCTGCCGTGGCGGGGGAAGAACTGGGAGGCCGCCACCATCCGCCGGGTGACGGTGTCCTGCAGCATGAACTCGGGATCGGCCCCCAGCAAGAGCGGCGAGGCCGGCGAGGGCCGGCAGTCCCGGCGCCGGGCGTCGGCGATGGCGATGTGGCGAGACATCAGGGCCCTGAGGGCGGCGGCCCAAGCCTCCAGGAGTTCCGCTTCCAGCCGCGGCGCGGGGTCGACCCAATGCACGGCCGGCGACCCCTTGGGGGGAACCACCACATCCACTGCCCCGAAGTCCAGCCCTGTGCTGTACAAAGCCGATCTGGCCGCCCGCACCACTCTGTCCGCGGCCGATCCGGCCGGAACCTCCCTGAACCCTCCTCTCCGCATACGCTTCAGCACCGCAACCGGTTCCAGGTCGCAAAGGTGCACGCGATAGCCACGAACCCGGGCCACGCTGGGCGCCAGTTGAGCAGTGGTCCGTACCCCGTTGAGCCGCAGGACTTCCCGCAGCCGCTCAGAGTCGCCGGCGTTCTCCAGGCCTTCACGGCCGTTGAGGATGGCGCCCGGACCCGGATCGGCCGGCCATCCCCAGGCGAGAACGCCAAGCGGCTCCCCGTCCGGGTCCAGGAGATCCCGCAGCCGGGCCTCGAGGCGGAGTGCGGTCTCGTCGCCGGGCCGGGCTATGAACTTGATCAAGCCCCTCCCCCCCCGGTGGCCCCTAGCCGGCGCTCCTGGCCCCGTCACCCCCCTCCTCCATCAGGGGGTCGAACCCGACCAGGTAGCGGCAGTAAAGGACGAGCTTGGTCCAGGCATACTCGCGAATGGCATCCTCATCAAAACGAAACGGCTTGGAGTTGATCTCCAGAACCCAGACCCGTCCGTCCCGATCCACCGCCATATCCAGTGAGAGTTCGCCGAAGCGGTGACCCAGTTCGGCGTCGAGCCCTTCCGCCAGAAGGCCGACGGCCCGCTCGAGCTCGACGATGATCTCCCGCACCCGGTCCGGCGAGCCGAAACTCGCTCCCAAGGCCCTGAGCAACGGTTGGCGGGTGCCCCCGTTGGGCACATGGGTGGCAATCCCGCCTCGCCGGGCCACCCGGGCGGCCATGCCGGTCACCGTCCAGACACCCCGGCCGTCCTTCTGGGCCAGAGCCCGCACATCGAACACCCGTCCCTCAAAGGTGGCCAGGGGCACGCCCTGCTGCACGATGTAACGGCGGGCCCGCACGAGGCTCCGGATCACCCCTCGCAACCGGGCGGCCCCGGTGACGCTAAGCCGCCGGACCCGGCCGGGCCGCATCTGGTGCCGGACGGTGAAGCGGGAAAGGCCCGTGCGCTCGATCTTGACTATGCCGACGCCCAGGCTGCCGCCCGCCTGCTTCAGGTACAGGACCGGGTACCGGTCGACCATGGTCACGAACCCACCGCCGCCGAAGCGCATCGTGGCCGGCAGGTAGGGCGCCGCCTCCGGACGCATCCGGAGCAGCTTGTAGACGTTCCACTTGTCCAGGTAATGGGGGTTGAAAAAGCGGTGCCCCAGTTCGCCCTCCAGTCGCCGGTAGAAAGCCTTCATGGCCGCCTCGCGCTCGGCGGAGCGGCTAGAGACCCGGTTGTAGATGATGTCGGGAAACGGCAGCCGGTGCCGCCGCCAGCGGTTACGGCCGGCACCGGGTGTTAACACGTAGCCGTCAAGCCTTCCGGGTCGCCGGCGGATGCCCGCCGGCGGGAAGACGGCGGCTATGGCCCCCAGCTTTCGTGCCGCCATGGCCACACCCCTCAAGGACGCATCCTGAGGCCCCAGGCTGGAGGTCACCCGCGGGCGTCCGGCGGCGTGAAGCGTCATCACCCCGATCAGGGGGCCCAAGCGAAGCCCCTGAGTGGTCCGGCCCAGGGTCAGCCAGTGGCCAAGGGGAACCATGCCGCGAGCTATTCGCGGGACCTCAAGCCGGCCCCCGGACCCGTCGCCAGCAATGGCCAACTCGGCGATGCCACCATCCTTGCCGAACCGGATCGGCACCCGGTCTCCCGCGCTGAGCCCGAGTCTCACCGCCGTCGCGGGTGGCACGCTAAGGCCGAACCGGCTCTTGTCACCCAGGCCGGCGGCCCTCACCGCCATAACCCTCATGCGTCATCACCTTCCACCAGGCTCCGGGCGTACCGGAAGATTCTCCTCCCCGCCAGCCGGCGCTCCCTCCAGGCCCTCGCCAGCACCAGGGCCCTCCGCCCGGGGCGCGCGTTGGCCTCCAGGAACCAGGGTTGACCCTGGAGGTCCAAGACCATGTCGACTCCCAGTTCGCCAAAGGGCCCGAACCGCTGCTCGATCGGTGGCGGCACGGCCAGGGCCAGAGCTCTCAGACGGGACAGGGCCTGCTCTGCCCGCCCAGGCTGGCCCCGGTACAGCAGTCTCAAGAAAGACCGGGCAGCCTTGGCCGTACCCCCAGTGTGCAGGTTGGACGTTATCCCCCTGGACCGGCCGATCCTGGCCACCAACGCCGTTAGCCTCCACCCGGCCGCACCATCACGGTGCAGCAGCCCCCGTACGTCGAAAGGTCTCCGGCGGCGACCGGGAACCTCGATTCCCTGCTGTACAACGAAGTCATCGCCGGCCCCGGCCATGTCCACAGCCGCCTGAAGGCCGGACACCCGCCGGCCGGCCACCCGCCCCGGCGAGCGAACCCGGTAGGCCCCATCGGGATCGGCGGTCAGGCGTTCCAATCTGACCACCTGCTGCCCCTGGGTCCCCGAACGGGGCTTCATGTAGATGAGGGGCCAGCGGCAGGCCACCTCGCGGACGGTCTCGACACCCGCGAACAGAAAGGTAGCAGGAAGGTGAGCCCGCATCGCCGGCTCGGTCCAGAGACACTGATACACGTCCCACTTGTCCAGGAACGTCGGGTTGAAGTAGCGCCCATGGTACCTGGCCTTGAGCCTCCGCACAGCCTGGGCCACCGGCGGCCGTCTGGCATCCCTCCGGTTGACAATGCGATCATAGACCACGTCGGGCAAGCGATGGTTGGACCGCCGCCAGCCACCCCTGCCGGCGGTCCAACCCCGTACCGTCCCTGTCTCCCAGTTCACGCCCTCCGGGGTGAACACGTAGGCCCTACACCTCTCCTGCCGGGCCGACCGCAAGAGCGCCCGGAAGAGCGGGCTCTGCTCGCCAAAACCTCGTCCCGCCGTCAGCGTGGTCAACATCCCGACCAGTGGAGTTCTCATTGCGACACCCCCACCTCGCCGGCGCCGCCCGCCCTCTCAACTGGTTCTTCCGCGAAGCCGGCGAGGTGGCGTGCGTAGGCCAGGGGCCGGACCAGTGCCAGCCGCACCAGGGCCATCGATCCTCGCTCGGTGGTAACGTTGCGCCAGGGGCGGGAGTTGACCTCGATCAGCCAGATCTGCCCGGTTCGGTCCACTCCCAGGTCGAGCCCGAGTTCGCCGAGGGTCACACCCAGCGCCGACTCGACCAGGGGAGGGAGCCACGTCGAGACATCCCGCAAGCGGCGCGCGGTCTCCCGCCGTCGGGCCGGCCTGGCCCGAGCCAGGGCGATGGGAACTACTCTCGCCAACGGCTCGCCCGTCCCGCCGGCGCTGATGTTCGAGGTTATCCCGCCGTAGCTCCCAACGCGGGCGAACAGCTTGGTCCGCCGCCAGTGGCCGCTCTCGTCCCGCTGCATCAGGATCCGCACGTCGAAAGGGCGGGTCCCCACCCGGGCCAGATCAAGACCTTCCTGGGCGAGGTACTTCCGGCCCCGCATCAGCCGGGCCAGAGCCCGGGCGAGACCGGCGGCTCCCACGGCCTCACCCGTCCGCACCGACCTTGGTCCCTGGAACTGCCAGAGGTATTGCTCCGGCCAGCGCCGGAGAACCCGGATGATGCCCCGGCCCTGGCTGCCGCCCGTAGGCTTCAGGAAGACCACGCGGTGACGATCTAGCATGCCCAGTACGATGGGTACGCCCTGGTAGCGATGAGTCTCAGGCAGCAGCGGCCGGATGCGGGGTTCGCCCATGAGCGCCTGGTAGGTCTCCCACTTGTCCAGAAAGGAGGGGTTAAAGTAGCGGGAACCCAGCGCCTGCTCCAGCCGCGCCGCCGTGGCGGCGACCGGGGGGCGGCGTTCCGCCTGCCGGCTGGGGATCCGGTTGTAGACGGCGTCCGGAAAGGGGAAATGCCCCCGGCGCCACCGGCCCCTGCTCCCCGAGAAGGTGTAACCCCGGACCGTTCCCCGTTCCCAGTCAACCGATCCGGGAGTGAAAGCGAAGGCCAGCACGCCCTGGGTGGCCGCCAGCCGGGTCATCTCCCGGACGATCGGTGTCTGGCCGCCGAAGAGCGAGCGCCGTCCCCGGGTGGTGAAGATGCCCACGATAGGGCCCAACCTGACGGTGGGGGGATCGTTACCTACCCGCACCCCCAGGCGTACTCCAGCCGGCATTCGCAGTGCCTGGAGGAGGGCCCGGTTGGCCCAGAGGGAACGTTGGCCGGCGCCTGTACGTTGCACCACGACGGCCCTCGTTCTCCTCCCTCCCGCCTCAACTGTGAGCTCACCCCCCGGCTCAACTCCCAGCAAACGGGCTGCGGAATCGGTGAGCGTGAGAACCGGTCCCCCCGGCGGTCCTGTCAGCCTTCCCAGCGTCCACACGGGTATCGCCAGCCATCCGGGCCGGTAGTAACGGCCGGTAAACAGTATATGTCAACCCCGCCGACCGGTTACCGGCGGGGCATTGTGTCGAGCGGACCTGGCGGGACGGAGTGGGCCGGGTGATGGCCGGAGGCAGTGGCGAGGGGCCCGCCTGAGCGGTCAGGCGGGCCCGATCCCGGGCACTGGGGGATGACCCGGCGGGTGGCGGGGCGGGCCGGAAGCCGGAGCCACCGGGAGCTAGAGGTCTTCTTCCTCCGGAGCCCCCTCCTCTTCGTCCAGCAGGTCCTCCCACTCATCGTCACTGAGTTCATCATCGCGCCCGGTGCCGTTGCCCTTCAGCTTGCGGGCCACCACTTCCTCGGGGTAGGCCCGGACCCAGAGCCGGGCGGGGCCAAGCACCTCGGCCGCGTAGGCCGTCTCCACCACCAACTCAATCTGCCCGCCAGAGGTGATCCGGGCGTCCCACACTCCCGGCTCGCGCGCGGCCGTGATCTCCACCGTCTCGTTGCTGCCTACCCGCCCGGGGACCGACGTCACGGCGAGGTTCTCGCGGAAACCGAGCTTCTCCTTGGCCAGTTCGGTCTGCGTCCCCCCGCTGTGCGAGTACCACACTTCGGCGGCGTAGTTACCGGCGATCTCCACCTCCGACCCGCCGGGCCGGGCCCGGTAGTCGTGGTTCACCACCCGGGCGCCCAGGATGCTGGTGGGGCGCTTGACCGGGTTGATGACGTGGGTCTGGAGGTAGCGATGACTGCCGCTGGCCACGACGGCCCGGGTGATGATCTGCCGGAACGCCCCCCCCAAAGCCTTCTCTGCCATGCCAGACTCCCCCTTCGGCTCGCTTCCTGCCTTCCCCCGGGAGGCAGGTCAGCGGTCACCCGGCGATCCGTGCCCCGGCCGCCAGGCTCGTTTCATGATATGGATGACCCAAGAGGGGCGTGACAGAACTCCCAGGGGAAATAGGTCTCCAGGGGGGGGTCGGTCGTCGGGGGCGGCCGGTGCCGGACCGGCCGCCGTCACCGCCTAGCCGCCGATCTCCGTGCGTATAAGGTCCCGGTAGGAGTCCAGCAGTTGCCGGGTGACCGGCCCCACCCGGCCGTCACCCACCGGCAAGCCGTCAAGGTTTACCACGGGCATCAGCTCGGTGTGAGTTCCGGTCACGAAGAACTCCCCGGCGCGGGCCGCCTCATCAAGGGTAAAGGGCTCCTCAAGGGAAGTGATACCCAGTCGCAGGGCCAGTTCAAGCACTGCCGCACGGGTGACCCCAGAGAGGATATGTTGTGAACAGGGAGCGGTCCGCAGCACCCCGTCAACCACGGCGAACGCGTTGGAGGCGGTCGCCTCGGTGACCACGCCATTCCGGTGTAGTAGGCACTCGTATGCTCCATCGCCGGCGGCCCGGGTCCTCAAGAGGACGTTGGCGACCAGGGCGGTTGTCTTCAGGTGGCACCACTCCCACCGGATATCGCGGTGGGTGATCACCTTCACTCCCTCCCGGTAGCGGTCCTCGGGCTGGGGAGGCACTCCCCGGCAGGTGATAATCAGGTTGGGCTGGAGACCCTGCAGAGCGACATGGGCGCGGGGCCCTTGACCTCGGGTCACCTGTAAGTACAGCAGGCCCTGAGTCTCACCGGATCGCTCCCAGAGTTCATCCAGCAGGCCGGCCAGCCCTCCCGGCACCTCCGGCGGGGGAATATCCAGGCCGGCCATGCCCTCCCGCAAGCGAGCCAGGTGGGGCCCGGCCCGGAAGAGCCGGCCCCGGTAAGCTCGAACCACCTCGTAGACACCGTCCGCGAATTGCATCCCCCTGTCCTCGACGTGTATCAGGGCTTGCTCGATGGGAAGCACCTGCCCGTTCACATAGGCCAAAGGCAATGACCTCACACCTCCAGCGCAAAGCCGGCCAGGACATCGGCCAGCACTGCCAAGGCGAAATCCAGGGTGTTCACGCCTATTCGTTCATTATGCCCGTGGATGAGACGGATGTCCACGTCGGGTAAGGTGGGGGCGAAGCCGTAGCAGACGACCCCCCGCGGGCGCAGGAAGCGCGAGTCGGTGGCTCCGGGCACCAGGAAAGGAACCGGGTGCGCCCCTGGCGAGTGCCGGGCCAGTGCTCGCTCGATGGACGCGGCCAGTTCGGTCTCAACTGGGGATTCCGTCGGTTCGCCGCTCAGGCCAAGCTCCAGTTCTACCTCGGGGCCTCCTTCGAGGGCGGCCAGGAGTTCTCTGCGGATGGACGCCGGGGTCTGCCCCGGCAGGATCCGGCAGTCAACTTGGGCCTCAGCGATCGAGGGGATCACGTTGGTCTTCTCCCCCGCCCTCAGCACGGTGGGACTGGCCGTGTTCCGCAGCATGGCTCGCAACATGGCGGCAAGGTTATCGTCGGGTAGCCCGTCGAGGACGGCATCCGCCCGCTCGGGGTCCAGGAGCGAGCGGATCAACCCCGCCATCGGCTCTTCCTGCACCGCGGCCAGACCCTCAACGAAGAGGCGGGCAGTTCCGGTTAGATGGAACGGCAGCCGGGCGCGACCGATCCGGGCCACCGCCTCGGCCAACCGCACAACCGCGTTGTCCCGGCGGGGCATGGAAGCGTGGCCGGGCGTCCCCCGCACCCGCAGTGTCATCCAGCAGGGGCTCTTCTCCGCCGACTGGAAGGGGTAGTAGGTGACGCCGCCAAGCTCCACCGCGAAGCCACCGCCCTCATTGAGACACCAGCCAGCCTCCAGCAACTCGGGCCGGTTCTCCACCAGCCAGCGCACCCCCAGGGCTCCGCCCATCTCCTCGTCGGCGGTCGCGGCGAATATGAGGTCCCGCCTGAGAGGAAGCTTCTCGCGCTTGATCTTCAGGAACAGGGTCAGCCACAGGGCGGTCAGACTCTTGGTGTCCAGAGCGCCGCGGCCCCACACCTCACCATCCACCAGTTCGCCCCCGAACGGATCCCGCCGCCACCCGGCGGGTTCGGCGGGCACCACATCCAGATGGGATAGCAGCAGCAGGGCGTCCTCGGGGCGAGATCCCTCGGCCCGGAGCCGGGCCACCACGCTGCCGCGCCCCGGCGCCGGTTCCACCACCTCGGCGGCGACACCTTCCGCCGCCAGCCGCTCGGCCAGGTAACGGGCAGCCGCCGACTCGTTCCCGGGAGGGTTGGTCGTGTCAATGCGGATCAGATCTTGGAGGTATCCTATCGTCTCGTTGAGGGCGGGGCCGATCCAGCAGGGTCGCATGGTCATTCCTCCCGTTGCAGGCTAAGTTGCAGCTTCGATCCCCGGCACGCTGTCTCCTGCCACCGGGGGCCGTTCAGCACCGCGGAAGAAGGCGTAGAAGAGGGCCGCTCCCACTACATAGCAGGCGCTGGTCAGGGTGAAGGCGGCGCTGAATCCCCCCCTCACCTGGAGGAAGCCGCTGATGATGGGACCCAGGCCGCCCCGGCCCAGGCCGCCCAAGATCTCGGCCAGGCTCGAGAAGGTGGCCCGCTGGTCCTCCCGTACCTGTTCCAGCAAGAAGACATGGCGGACGGGGCCACTCATGTTCATGAGGGCTTGCCGGAAGTAGTAGGCCAGGACCACCCAGCGCAAGTCGTAGGAGTAAGCCAGGACGAGAAGGAACGGGATGGAGGCCAGTTCGGTGCAGACTACGGCCCGGACCCGGCCGAAACGCCGCGCCAGTCCGGGTGACACCAGGGTGGCCACGGCGGTGGTCACCGAGGCAAAGGCGAAGAGCACGCCAATGGTCCCCGGCTCCAACCCGAAGCGCAACCGGAAGAACAGCTGGAAGAACACGACCATGGCCCCGGCTCCGGTCGCCACCAGGGCCGAGGGGCCCAGTAGCTTGAGAAACAGCTT
The DNA here is from genome assembly GCA_031082145.1 of bacterium. GTDB lineage: Bacteria > Bacillota > Sulfobacillia > UBA995 > UBA995 > Ess09-15. The sequence goes on from JAVHLP010000001.1 coordinate 413,667, forward strand.
GGCCTCGCCCCAGTTCCGGGGTAGGGGCCGGGCGGCCCCCGGTGGGCGGCTCCGGGGCTCCCTCATGCCGAGCAAGGGGCCGATCGCCAGGGCGGAGAGGGCAACCGCCGTCAGCAGGGAAGCCCGCAAGGGCTCGACGTCACCGGCGGCCAGGCCCCACCAGCCGCCATACAGGCGAGGCAAGGCTCCTCCCAGCAGGCTGCCCAGGAAACCGACGCTAAGGCCGATGGCGGAACTGATGGCGAACAGGTGCAAGCGGTCCTCGGGGCGACTGATGACCATCATCAGCGGGGCCGCGATCACCCAGGTCAGAGCGCCGCCCAAGCCACCCAGCAGCGAGAAGCCCACCAGCAGGGCCGGCGGCCGGGCCAGGGCCAGACCCAGGCCCGAGGCGACACTGAGCACCGCTCCGACCCGCATGAAACCCAGGTAGCCCCGGCGGTCGGCGGCGATCCCCAGCGGCAGGCCGACCACCAGCACGACCACAGCCGGAAGACCATTGAGGAGCCCGATGAAGTCCTGGCGGTAGCCCAGGGCATGGATGTAAAGGTTGAAGATGAGAGCCGTGATGGCCCCGCCGGTGCTGGCAAGAGCCATGACCATGAGCATCAGGCGGGTATTGGTGTCGAACCGCTTCACCGCTGACGAGTACTCGGCAACCCATCCCAAGACCGGGAATCCCTCCTCGGTCACCGCCCCGGGCCGGCGGCGGCGGGCACCCGGCCGGCCGCGGCCGGCTCCCCTTCTGTGTGTCGGAAGAAGAAGTGGAAGAGCAGCGCCCCTGTCACATAGCAGACACTGGTCAGCGTAAAGGCCGCCGAGAACCCGCCCCGGACCTGCAGGATCCCGCTTACGATGGGGCCCAGCCCGCCCCGGCCCAAGCTGCCCAGCATGGCGGACAGGCTGGAGAAGGTGGCCCGCTGGTCCTCCCGCACCTGTTCCAGCGAGAATATGTGCTGGACGGGGCCGCCCATGTTCATGAGCATCTGCCGGAAGTAGTAGGCGGTGACCACCCAACGCAGGTCATGCGAGTAGGCGAGGAGCAACAAGAAGGGTATGGAGGCCATCTGGGTCAGGACCACCGTCCGGACTTTTCCCGAGCGCCGGGCCAACACGGGGGCAGCCAGCGTGGCCAGGGCGGTGGTCACCGCCGAGAAGGCAAAGAGGGTTCCGATGGTCCGGGGCTCCAAGTTGAACCGCAGCCGGAAGAACAACTGGAAGAACACAACCATAGCCCCGGCTCCGAAAGACACGAGTGCTGAAGGGGTGAGCAGCTTCAGGAACAGCGAGATCTCGCGTCGGCCGCGGGGCAGGGGGCGGGACGTGGCCGGGCGCGCTGTTCGGGTCTCTCTCATCACCAAGAGGGGTAGGAAAGACAATGCGGAGAAAGCCACCGCCGCCATCAAGGCCCAGCGCAGCGGCTGGGCATCCGACGCCGCCATGCCCCACCAGGCGGCGAAGACGCCGGGCAACGCCCCTCCCAGCAGGCTGCCGGCAAAGCCGGTGGCCAACGAGAGGGCGGACGCTACCGAGAACAACGTCACCCGGTCTTCCGGCCGGGTCAAGCTCATCATGAAGGGAGCGCCGATAACCCATGAGAGGGCGCCACCCACGCCACCTACGAGCGAGCAGCCCACCAGTAAGGCCGGTGACTGCCCGAGGGCCAAGCCCAGGCACGAGGCTGTGGACAGAACCGCTCCAACCCTCAGGAAGCCGAGATAGCCCCGGCGGTCGGCGGCCATGCCGATCGGCAACCCGATCAGCAGCACGACCAGTGCCGGCAGCCCGTTCAGCAGGCCGATGAAGTCCTGCCGGTAGCCCAGGCTGTAGATATACAGGTTGAAGACCAGGCTGAAGATGGCGTGGGACATGCTCCCAAGCGCGTTTACGGTCAGAAACAGCCTGGCGTTGGTGCCGAACTGCCGGATGGACCCCAGGTGTTCGAGCAACCCGATCAAGACCGTTTTCCCCTCTTCGGCCGTTCGCCGGCAAGGAGGTTCATGCCCTCTAGCTGCTCTAGAGGCAGGATCATCTTACCTATTTAGCTTCGGGCTCCGGCCCGCCATCTCCTGCCAGTACTTCTCCTGGCGGGCAGCCAAGGGATCGAGAGAGGCCAACGACCCCGGGGGGCAGTCCATTGGGGAGAGGGGGGGAGGGGGTGGGTCACCCCTCCCGCTATCCAATCAGAAGGTGAACCAGTGCGATCCGATGACCGTCGCCACCGGTCTCCGCACCATGAACGGGTGCCTGCTCTTCTGGGGGTTGAAGAAGAAGAGGGCGCCGCCGCTGGGGTCCCACCCCGACGCTGCCGCAACCGCGGCCCGCTCGGCCGATGCCGCGGGCGGAAGGTAGATTCGCCCATTTGCGACCGGTTGGAACTGGCCGGGCTGGAAGATAACGCCGCGTACGGTGCTCGGGTAGTCGGGGCTGCCAACACGGTTGAGGACCACGGCGCCAACCGCCACTTGGCCCTCGAAAGACTCTCCGCGGGCCTCCGAGCTTATGATGCGCGCCAGCCAGAGCAGGTCACTCTCGGTCAGCTCGTGAGCCGGCGCCGCCTCAGCGGCGGGGATCGACTCCACGCCGGCCAGTGAGATGGCCAGGGCCAGGGCGAGCATGGCCACCGGCGTCAAGCATCTTGTCTTGAACATCGTACCTACTCTCCTCCCTGGACTATTGTTTGAGGATCTTTGTTCAGGGTAGACGTCCCCGCCGGGCAAGTCAAGGTTCCTGGAGCTCACAAATGCTGACAGGCCCCGGCGACTACGGCCGCCTCTTCAGTACCAGCATCATGGCAATGTTTGCCAGTTGGGTCCGTGGTCCCGTGCCGCTGTTACACCCGTCCCGGTCGCGCCCTCAACCAGTGAACGTAAGTTAGTCAAGGGAGGGGCACCTATGGCCACGCTAGGGGTTTTCCTTGACTCGGGGGTACTCTTCAGGGTACTGCGCCGGCGGCGTGTGTTCGAGGCAGTGCATCTCTACGAACCGGCCGCCCGGGAGTTCGGGCTGAATCTCGTCCTGTTCCGGCCCCGCGGCCTCAGCCGGCGGCGGAGGAGGGTCCGGGGCTACTCGGTCCCCGGCTTTCGGCCGGTGAGCGTTCCGATTCCCGAGGTAGTGCACAACCGCACCCTCCAATCCGCCTCGTCCAGGAGCGGCGTACGATGGCTACAGGCACGCGGCGTGCATGTGTTCAACCCCATCGTGCCGGCCAGCAAGCATGCCAAACACCTCCTCCTCAACCGGTCTGCCGAGGTTCGCCCCTACCTGCCGTCCGCCTTCCGGCTCGCACCGGGCTGGCCCGCCCGATTGGAGACACTGCAACGTCGCTCGGGGCAGTTCTTTGTCAAGCCCAGTTTCGGGTCCCGCGGGCAGGGTGTCATCCGGATAGCCAGCGCCGGCGGGGGCAGGTACCGGGTCGACGGCGTCCGGCACCGGGTTGTAGGCCGAAGAGGACTGCGACGGTGTGTTCGCCAGGCGGCCCGCCGGGGCCCCCACATCCTGCAGGAGGGCATTGAACTCGCCCGCTACCAGGGTCAGCCCTTCGACATCCGGGTGCACCTGCAACGGGGCGAGGGCGGCCACTGGAACGTGCCCGGCATGGCCGCCAGGAGGGCTCACAGCGGCCGCTTCGTCACCAACCTCACCCGGGGCGGGTCGGCCCACCGGGTCCGCGAGGTGCTCGCGGCCGCGTTCCCCGGCACCGACCGAGAGCGCATCTACGAGCACATCGAGCAAGCCAGCCTGGCCGTGGGCCGGGCCATGGCGTCGAGTTATCCCCGGGTTGCCGACCTCGGCCTTGATGTGGGGCTAGATCGTGACGCCCACCCCTGGATCCTGGAGGTAAACCTCCGGATGCTGCGTCTCAGCCTTAGGGATACGGGCGAACACGAGGCCTGGGCCCGGGTGTACCGAAACCCAGTGGCCTACGCCCATCATCTGCTGACCACCGGGGGCCACATGGGAGAGGCGGGGACGACATAGGGTTGAGGCGTGCCCTCAACGGGAACGGAGAGGAGGCCCCTTGGTGCGCTGGGAGCTCTACGCCGCCGGGACCCCGGTAGCCGAACTGGAGTGGCTGGGGGACCACATCGTCCCCGTCCGGGTCAACCCGCCGTTCGCCTGCTTCCTGCGCTGGTGGCTGAGCCGGGTGGCGTCAAGTCCTCCCAACCCTCACGCCTTCACCCTCAGCCTGCGGGAGCTGGAGCCGAGCGGGTTCCAGCTGGTGGTGGGCCCATCCCGGCGTGAACCGGGTCAGGCGAACTCCTCCAGACCCAGGGAGGCCAGCCGCCCGGGCGTGGGCCGGCCGCCGGCGTCCCAGCCCATCAGCTCGTAGTACATCTGCAGCAGGCGCCTGAACCCTTCTTCGTCGAGTCCCTGCCCTTGCAGGGGCCCGGAGCTGAAGGCCTCGTGCAGGCGCCCCGGCAGCCGGTCGTCGTCCCGGGTGAAGCCCTCTCTCACGTTGAAGCAACGGGCCAAGGTTATCACCCGGTCTACCGCCTGCATCAGTTCGTACAGGGAGGTGTTCCAGCCGGTGACCGCCGCCGTCAGTCCGACGAGTTCCTGAGGGCTCCAGGGAACGAAGTAGCAGACACCCAGGCAGTTGACAAGGTGCCGCAGCCGGCTGACGGCATGGAAGAGCCGGAGCTTGGCCGGTCCCAGGTCGGTGCGTGCGACCGGGCCGTAGATCCCCAGCGGCCGGAGGTTCTCCAACATGCGCCCGGGCTTCTCGTACAGGGTATCGTGCAGGTTGTGGCAATGGTCGGCACCAGTCGGCGACACCGCATAGCCCAGGCCCAGACCGTGTTTGAGACGGGGTTCGTGCATGGGTACCTCCAACCCCTTCACGTGCACGGCCAGCCCGGTGGCCCGCGGGCCCAGACGACCGGCCGCCACAGCCACCCCTTCCGCCAGCAAGTCGCCCAGGCCCTCTCGCTTGGCAATGGCTCGCAACATCGCAATCATGGCCTCCGCCTGGCCTGAGCGGAGATCAAGTCCTTCGGTGTCCTCGGCGGTGAGAATACCGTTCTCGAAACACTCCATGGCGAAGCCGATCGCCACCCCGGCAGAAATGGTGTCCAGCCCCATGGCATTGGCGATCTCGTGGCCCTTGCAGATCGCCTCCAAGTCGTCGATGCCGCAGGTGGAACCAAGCGAAGCCAGGGTCTCGTATTCAGGCCCGCCGTAGATAGGGTTGACATCCCAGGGGGGTCCGGTGCGGGCCACCCGCTTGCAGCTGGCGGCACACGCATAGCAGCTATCCCTGCCCACGAGGGGTCCCCGGTTGAAGGCCTCGGCCGAGATGCGCTCCGCGCCCTCGAAGTCGCCCTGCCGGAAGTTGCGGGTGGGCAAGCCGCCGGCCAACTGCAGGGGCATCAGTACACCGGGGGTGCCGAACTCGGTCAGCCCGGTGTCCTTTTCCTTCTGCTGCCGTATCATCTTCCCGGCCAGCGCCTGCAGGCCTTTGCGGTCGGCTACCGGCGGCCCGCCGCTTCCCCGGACGGCGACGGCCCTCAGTTGCTTGGCCCCCATGACAGCCCCCATGCCGGTCCGGCCGGCCGCGTGACGGAGGTCGTTTATGATGCAGGCGAACCGCACCAGGCGCTCCCCGGCGGGACCACACTGGGCCACGCGAACTCGCCGGTCACCCAGCTGGTCTCGTATGGTTGCCTCGGCCTCGGCGGTGCTGGCGCCCCAGATATCGCCCGCGTCCCGGATCTCGGCCTCGCCATCAACTATGGAGAGGTACACCGGGCGAGAAGATCGTCCGCGGATGACGATGGCGTCGTAGCCGGCCCGCTTCAGCTCGGCTCCCCACCACCCGCCGCCCTCGGACGTGCCAAAGGCACCGGTCAGTGGCGACCGGGCTCCCACGCTGTTGCGGCCACTGCCCGGCAAGGCATGCCCGGTCAGCACACCGGTGGCGAAGATCAGGACGTTGTCTGGACCCAGAGGGTCGGTGCCCGCCGGCATCTCCCGCATCAAGTAGTGGGCGACGAACCCCTCGCCACCCAGGTACATGCGGTAGAGGTCCTCGGGCGGCTCTTCCACCGCCAACTCCCCCCGGGAGAGGTCCACCCGTAGAATCTTCCCGTTCACTCCGCTCACGGCGATCCCTCCAAACAGCGCTCGCACAGGTCTTCTCGGTGACGACAGGTCTCCCCTGCCGGAGGGGGCCGCATCGGCGAGTGTCCCGGGCGTAAGACCGGGTTTCCCTCTGGCTAGTCGATCTCAACGGCCATTCCGCGTGGTAACGACGCCACCCCGATGGCACACCGGGCGTGCCTGCCTTCCTCGCCGACAACCTCCACCAGGAGGTCCGACGCACCGTTCACCACCGTTCTCACCGTACGCACGTAGTTGGCGCCCGGTTGCGGCGCGGCCTCCAGGGTGATACCAAGACGCCTGAGGCTTGTTGAGTGTTGAGAGGTCTTCCAGGAGGTGAGCTGCCGTCCGTTACTGCGGCGAGAGTTCAAGAGTGGCGGGGCCCGTGGCCCCTCCCCCGGTGCCACCGCGGCCGTACTTCCCGGCTCCCACAGCCAGGACAGGGCTCCCCTTGTTCTTGCCCGGCTCCTTCCTCCCGCTCCCACCGCGCCCCGCACTCGGCACACAGGAGAGTCCGGGCCACCACCCGGTAGGGGCCGCCCTCGATCCGGATCGCCTTTCCCTCCACCAGGGCCTGGGTGAGCTTACGGCGAGCGGCGGCCGCAATCCGCTGAAATGTGCTCTGTCCCAACCCCATACGCCTGGCCGCTTCCTCCTGCTCCAGCCCTTCCAGGTCGCTCAGGCGCAGGGCCTCGAACTCATCCACACCCAGACGGACCTCGTCCAGCGCATGCATGGGTACGCCGGCAGGCTTGAAGTAGGTGACTTCCGGTTCGAACTCAACAAACCTCCGTTTAGGTGGTCGTGGCAATACGTCCCCTCCCGCTGGAGGCTAGGTTTCCCCCGCCAGCAACTGCCGCCAGAGCAGCCGGATCGCCCGCGAGGTCTCGTCCCCAGCACACTCCACCACCGGCCGGCCGGCAACCCCGGCGGCGGTGAATGCCGGATCGTACGGTATCCGGGCTGCGACCTGAACTTCTTCCTGCCGGCAACGTTCTTCCATGGCCCGGGAGGTTCCTTCATGCAGGTCATAGCGGTTTACGCAGACCAGGGTAGGAACGCCGAAATGGCGGCAGACCGCCAACACCCGTTGGAGGTCGTGCAAGCCGGACAGACCGGGCTCCGTCACCACTAGAGCACGGGTCACCCCTGTTAGCGAGGCCATGACCGGGCAGCCGATCCCCGGTGGCCCGTCAATCAGCACCAGATCTTGGCGCCCGGAGGCCGCTAACTCCTCCGCCCGCCGCCGGACGGCGGTTACCAGCTTGCCCGAGTTGGCCTCGCCGGGGCGCAGGCGAGCGTGCACCAGCGGCCCGTAGGCGGTATCAGACACAAACCACTCTCCGGAAACCTTATCCTCCATGGCGATGGCTTCGACGGGACAGAACCTGGCGCATACCCCGCACCCCTCGCAAGACCAGGGGTCCACCCGGAAGCCGTCGATGGCATCATACCGGCAGAGTTCTTGGCACAGCCCACACTGCCGGCAGCGAGCGGCGTCTATGCGGGCCTCCCGGGCGGCCTGGAAGGAGTGGCGCTCACGCAAGGCCGGCCGTAGGACAAGCCCAAGGTTAGCGGCGTCGACGTCGCAGTCGGCCAAGACCGCTGGGGGGCCCAGGGCGGCGAACGACGCCACCAGGGACGTCTTGCCGGTGCCGCCCTTCCCGCTCACTACTGCGATCTGCCTCACGACCGGCCCCTCCTGGCCCGGCGAAGAACCTCTTCTCCCAGGGCCGCGAACTCGCCCCGCCAACGGGGCAAGCGCCCGGCTGGTATGCCGCGGGCGTGGGCCTCGGCCAGGGCTCGATCAAATGGGATCCGGAGCAGGATGGCGAGGTCCCTCTGGCGACACCAGCTCTCCACCTCGCCGTCTCCCACGTCAGAGCGGTTCAGTACCACGGCCGACGGCACCTCGAGGCCCCTCGCCAGTTCCACAGCCAGGCGGAGGTCGCTCAACCCGAAAGGGGTGGGCTCGGTGACCAGGAGGCACAGGTCGCTCCCCCGCACCGCGCCCACCACCGGGCATGAGGTTCCCGGCGCGGCATCGATGATGACCACCCGGTCCCGGCGGGCCTGGCGCCGGACCGCCCGGACCACGGGAGCGGCGAAGGGCTGGCCGGGCTCCAGCCTGCCCTCGGCGAAGAGCAGGGAGCCCGTTTTTCCCGTTCTCACCAGGCCCACCCGGCGGTTTTCCTCAGTTATGGCTTGCTCCGGGCAGACCCGGACACATCCCCCGCAGCCGTGGCAAAGCTCGCGGAAGACCAGCACTTCCCGGTCGGTGACGGCGAGGGCGCCCGACCCGCAGAAGGCGGCACACTCCCCACAGCGAGTGCAACGCTGATGGTCAACCCGTGGCACCGGCACCATGACCTCTTCCTGATAGGACCAGGTAGGGCCGAGGAAGAGGTGGGCGTCGGGCTCCTCCACGTCGGCGTCCAATAGTTGGACGGGAACTCGCTTTGCCAGGGCAAGGGCGAGACTGGTAGCCACGGTGGTCTTCCCCGTCCCACCCTTGCCGCTGGCCACGGTGATAACCGGGTTGGGATCAGTCGTCTTCCGACTCAAGTTCGTTTAGCCGCTTCTCAATGGCCTCGAGTTCCCGGCGGAGGGCCGCAGCCTCTTCCTTCAGCAAGCCCGCCTCCGTCCCCGGCTCCGGTGGGCCGTATCCCCAGGAGCCCGCTGCTGACCACCAGCTAGGCGGGCCAACCCGGCATCCCCATCCCGGTCTCCGCCAGGACCGCCACCCCGGCATGTCAGACCCTCTCCTCGACAGCCAGGCTCCTCCCGCAAGAGCCCTCCGACCAGCCCAAAACTGGGGACCGGTCGCCGGGGAGCAGTGGCCTGGCCCACCCGGTCCGGGGACCCAACCCCAAGGGGCCAGTTCCATCTCCTCCAGGCACTACGGCCACCTCCTCTCCGTCCCGTATCTACCATGAACCCCGCCTGGCTCCGCCCCGCCGCCATCGTAGGCCGAGGCCCAAGCGGCCCAGGAGCGTCAGCCGGCGGCGGGGACGGCCAAGCCGGTTGGCCAGGTTCCGGAGTGGTACCCGGCACAACCCTCGGCCACCACCCGTCATCGGTCCTCTTCCCTCAGGTCCGGTCCTGTCGAATCCGGGCATCCGGTCACCTCCTCTCCATGTTCGCACAGCGTCTCACCGGTCTCGAGGGCGCCCGCCAGGTAGCTCCTGACGGCCATGTCGACCGGACCGGTGACTCCTACCAACGCCTCGATGCCCTCGCGGGCGAAGAGCTCCTTGGCCCGCGGCCCCATGCCTCCCGCCATTATGCAGGTAACCCCTAGCCGGGCGAGATAGCCGGGGAGGAAGCCGGGCTGGTGACCGGGATTGGGGACTATGGTGCTGGCGGTGATCACACCGTCCTGCACGCCGATCAGCGTGTACTCCGAGCACCGCCCGAAGTGCGGGGCTACCCTGCCTCCCTCGGTGGCCACGGCGATCTTCACCGGCCTCTCCCTCCCTGCCCACCCCAGCCGGGGCTGACGGTCGGTCCCCCCACCGGCGTCAACTCTCCCTGCCGGTACCGGCGCAGGGCATCCGCAACCGTTCCCGTGATGTCACCGTAGACCTTGATCCCCGCCGCCTCCAGCACCGCCAGTGCGTTCGGCCCGACCTGGGCCGCCAACACCGCCTCCACTTTCCTGTCCACCAGCATCCGCGCCGTCTGAATGCCCGCCCCCCGCGCGGCATCGCGGCCGGCATTGGGGACGGCCTCCAGTTCATCCCCCTCCGGACCCACCAGTACCAGATAGGCACAGCGCCCGAAGCGCGGATCAACGGGCGAGTCCAGGTTGGGTCCCTGCGAACAGATGGCCACCTTCACCCCTGGTCACCTCCCTTGGTCGATCGAGCCGGGCCGTCCAGCAACGAAGGCAAGACCTTCAAGAAATCCACCTCATACTTCTCGATCTCCCCCCGGTCCCCGAGTTCGGATATGGCGGGGTCCAGAGGAACGGTTCCGAGGAGGCGTACCCCCATGGCATCCGACGTCTCCCGGGCGTGGCTGGACCCGAACACGCGAAAGGTCTCGCCGCACGCCGGGCAGCGGGCGAAAGCCATGTTCTCCACCAGTCCGATCACCCTAACATTAAGCCTGGCAGCCATTTTAATGGCCTTACGCACAACCATCGCAGCCAGGTCTTGGGGTGAGGTGACAACGATCAGGCCGTCCAGGGGGATGCATTGGAGTACCGTCAGGGGCGCGTCGCCGGTACCCGGCGGCAGATCGATGACCAGGTAATCCAGGTCGCCCCACACCACGTCAGTCCAGAACTGCCTGACAGTCCCGGCTATCAGTGGCCCCCGCCAGATCACGGGGTCGTCCTCGGCGTCCAAGAACAGGTTCAACGACATCACCAGGACCCCCGTCTTGGTCCGGGGAGGGACCATGCCCAGCCCCTCCAGGGGGACTACCGCCTCCTTGATCCCAAACAGCCTGGGTATGCTGGGACCGGTGATGTCGGCGTCAAGGATCCCAACCCGGTGACCCTCCCGGTTCAGGGCCACCGCCAGAAAGGCGGTGACCGTAGACTTGCCCACCCCTCCCTTACCGCTCATGACCGCCACTACACGTTGAATCCTGCTATGTTGCGGCACCGGCAGCTTCTCGAGCACCTGGCCGGCCTCGCCCACGTCACAACCCCCATCCCGAAGGTGTTTATATCCGCTTTAATCGGATTCTAACCCGTTATCACTTTAATATTTATCCCGCTGACGGTCAAGAGGGTTCTTGGCAGAAGAGAGCCAGCCAGCAGCTTGTGGGCGGACGCTGGGCCTTTCCGAAGGTCGCGCCAGATGTGACGACTGGCGAGTTCCTGACCTCAGGCCTAGCCGGGCGCGCGACTGCTTGATCCTGTTGCCTGCTCCATCCAGTCCAGTACCTCGCGGCAGTCACCGGCCACCTGCCCCACCTCCAGCCCGGGCTTCAAGCTGGGGCCATGGAAGTCGGAGCCGGCCGTCACCCCCAGGCCGAGTCGCCGCGCCAGCCTTCTGAGCCCGCGAGACACGCTGGCCGAGTGGTAAGAACTGAACACCTCTACCCCTGCCAATCCCCGTCCGGCTAGCTCGCGCAGTAAGGGCTCCAGGGCACTCGCCGGTTTCCCCAGGCCCAGACTCACCACGGGGTGGGCCAGCACGGGGACGCCGCCCACTCCCCGGACGAGGTCGATCGCCTCCCCGATCGGCATCACGGCGGTAGATACATACCCCGGGGCTGAGGGACCCTGGTAGTCCCGGAAAAAGGCCAGACGCGCCGGCAGGTCTGCCGCCCGGTAAGGGTCAAGCCGGCGATCGGCGCGGTCCCGGTCTCCCCGCAGGAGCGCTTCGAGCAGGGACTTGAGGATGTAGCCACCCTCCGGCCGGAACTCCAACACATCCTCATCCTCGACCCAGAACCCAAGCGAGCGCATGCGTGCAGCGCGACCGAGGAGCGCCTGGGCAAAGTCCCGTTCGGCCCGGGCGAGGCGTTCGCCAAAGCCCGGGGCTTGCCAGTCCACAAAGTAACCGAGGAGATGGACCTCGCCGTCCCCGTGGGCTGCGCTGATCTCCACCCCGGGGATAACCCGGACGCCCCTCGCCTCCCCCGCCGTGAGCGCTTCCCCCACCCCGGCCACCGTGTTGTGGTCGGTGACGGCTACGGCGGACAGCCCGGCGGCAGCCGCTCTGCGGATCACCTCGGCCGGGGCGAAGTCGCCGTCGCTGGCGGTAGTATGCAGGTGCAGGTCTGCCCGGTCCACGCATCATGCCTCCAAGACTCACCCCGACCGCCTCAGGTGGGCGATGACCGCCAGACCGGCAGCCGGGCCGTTGGCCCTTCGCCGTCTTGGCATACCTTGCCTGCCTGGAGCGGAGTCCCGGAGAAGGAATATCTCCCGGCGGAGGCGAAATGACGCCGGGCATTTCAGCGAGGAGGTAGGTTATTGAGGCGGCTGGCCCTGAGCAGCCTGCGGCGCCGACGAGTTCACGGGGCTCCGCCCAGCCGGGAGTTCGATCCCCGCTGGGAAGCCATCTCACCGGGACACCGGCAGGTGCTCACGCGGTTCCTGTCCCGGCTCGGGCCGGGAGCAAGCATATTGGACGCCGGCTGCGGCACCGGGAAATACTGGCCGGTGTTCGCGGAGGCGGGACTGGCCGTCACCGGGGTGGACCGATCGGCCAGCATGCTCAAGTGCGCCGGCGAGAAACTCCCCGACGCCGGCCTCGTCTGCTCTCCCCTGCAGGCCTACCGGCCGCCGCCGGGCAGCTTCGACGCCGTGTGGTGCTCTGACGTCATGGAATGCCTGCCTCCCGGCGACTGGCCCGGGGTGCTCTCCTGCCTGGTGGCCAGCCTGCGGCCCGGCGGCCTGATCATGGTCAGCTTCGAGGCTCCGGGCCCCCTGCGGCTGCGGCTTCGTCACTACCTGGCAGGCCGCCACCAGCGGTCTGCGGGCCACTCACCCCTGTCGGCAGGCGGGTGGCTCCGCCGGGTCCTGCGCCGCCTGCCGGTGCGCACCATCGACTGGCAAGTGGGTGACGGCTACCGCTTCTGGCTGGCCTCCCGGAAGCCCTGACTCCGCCGCCCCGAGCTAGCCGCTCCGCTTCAGCTTGCCCGCTCTCATGGCATAGTTCTCGCCCCAGGCGAACACTGCCAGGCCCGCCGGGATCAGGATCACGCCGGTCGCCGCCAGTATGGCTAGGCAAGGCACCAGTTCACCCAGAGGCACCCCTTCCAGTAGAGCGGCCCGAACACCGCGCAAGGTGTAGGTGGCAGGCGAGATCACCGAGATCGGCTGGAGCCACCGCGGGAGAACGGACACCTCGTAGTAGACCCCCGAGACCAGTAGGATGAAGCCCTGCAGAATGTGGGTGGCCTGGGCTCCCCGCTCGGCCGAGAGAAGGGGCAGCACGGCCGCCATGAGTCCCAGCCCGATAAAGGAGATGCTCGACATCATCAGCACCGCCAGCGCCCCCAGCAGGTTGGCACCCCCCAGATCGAGGTCGAAGAAGAGAGCCACCACCGCCAGCACTATCACGGAGCGGAGGATGCCGTAGATGATGGCATAGATGCACATCCCCCCGAGGTGAGTCAGGCGGTGGATGGGGGCCATGAAAGTATACTCGATGGTGCCCTCCCACCGCTCCCAGGCCACCGATTCCGACACATCGTGAAAGATGATGGACAGGAACCCCCACAGCAGGGCCCCGATCACCAGGTAGAGCACCTTCTCCCCGGCCTGGCCGGGGGCGGTGACCCCGATCAAGGCGATGGTCAGGGTGTTCACAATTGTGTAGAAGAGGAACACCACTTCCCACCCCAGGTAGCGCTTGCTCAGGTAGAAGTTGCGCTCAACAAATCCAAGGGTAGCCCCCAGTTCGGCCCGGAGTTGGCCCCGGGTTGACTTCTTTGGCGCCTCCATCAGTCATCCCCCTCGGCGATCAGGTGCTTACCGGTGACGTCCAGGAAGATGTCCTCCAGGGTCGCCCCGTCCGGGCGCAACCGGCAGTACTCCTCCTTGAGGACGGCTGGCCGCCCCTCGGTCACGAATCGGCCCTCGTCTATGAACGCCAGCCGGTCGCAGAGGCGATCCGCCTCGGCCATATCGTGGCTGGTCAAGATAACCGTGGTGTCATGCGTGGCCCGCACCTCCAGAACGAACTCCTGTACCTCCCGCTTGGACCGGGGGTCGAGTCCGGTCGTCGGTTCATCCAGGAGCAGGAGAACCGGAGAGGTGAACAGGGCGCGGGCCACCGCCACCTTTTGCTGCATGCCCCGGCTGAGGTTCTCCAGGGACCCAAAGGCCTTGCGCCGGTCAAAGCCGAGCCGTTCCAGGATGACCAGGGCGTGCTCGGTGCCCTCCCGCGGTGGGAGACCGTAAAGCCTGGCCGCGTACCGCAGGTTCTCCAGGGCCGATAGCTTCTTGAAGAAGGCCGCTTCGACTGATACCCGGTTAATCAGGTGGCGGACGGCGCGACGCTCTTTGACCACGTCCATCCCGAACACGGTCACCCGCCCGGCGTCAGGCAGCAGCAGGGTTGCCACCAACCTTATAAGGGTGGACTTGCCAGAGCCGTTCGGCCCCAGGATGCCGAATATCTCACCCCGGCGAACCTCGAAGCTGACGTCGTTCACAGCCCGGATGTCCTTTGGCCGCAGCCGGGCGTACTTCCACCGCCCGGCCAGGCCCCGGTACTCCGGCAGGTAGGCCAGCGTCTCATCTTTCTCCCGGAACGTCTTGCGAACCGCAGTGGCGGCCGCTGCGGGGACACCGTTTCCTGACACGGGTTAGCACCTCCACAAGAACTCAAGGAACACGGGCACGAAAAAGGGACCACGTCTCGCAAGTCGGAGCGAACCGGGGTCCCCGTTCCGGCAAGGGGAAGAGCAAGGACCACGGGTCCGCTTCTCAGCCGACCGGTGGCCCCGCTGACTAAGATGGGAGCCAGGCGGACAGGTCGGCCGTCACGCGAACGGGCGACGATCGAGCAGCCTCATTCGCATCACGGCCCCCTTTCGCCCGGATCGTATGGCAAGTTCTCCCGCATTATACCTCCGGCCCCGGGGGGCTGTCAACTCCACCTTCACCATCACCGGGGTGCCCTCCCGGGAACCCGCGAGCAGAACGGGGAATAGCGGGTCGTGGCAACTCCATTGGGAGCCCCGTGCAGTCCCCCCGTGCCCCTGGCCCTGAAGACGGCACCACCCTCCTGCCCCCCGGATGCTCGCCGGGGCCCGCCTGTTTGCCGTAGACCAGCCTTGCTCCCAGCTCAACCAGCCCGCAATCGAGAGCGCATTCCACCATCGCCCGATCCCATTGCCTACCCCGGTGTCTCCGCAGGAGCGACTCGGTGACCGCCACCGTGCGCCCGAGCCGGTATGGCCGGGTGCTGAGCATGGCCTCTATGCCGTCGGCCAGGCCCACAACCCGTGCCGTAAGGGGAATCGCCTCCCCCGCCAAGCCGTCTGGATAACCCTTGCCATCCCAGCGTTCGTGGTGACTGCGAACGCAGGGCAAGATCGCCCGCATGGACCGCATGGGTTCCAGGATGCGAACGCCCGTGAGGCAATGCCCCTGTACCAGGACTCTCTCAGCCCGGCTGAGGGGGCCTGGTTTCCTGAGCACGGCGTCAGGGACTCCGATCTTGCCGACATCGTGCAACAAGGCCCCGGTCACGGCATCGTCGCGGTTCTGCTGAGACAAGCCCAGATCCGTCGCCAGGGCATCGGCGAGCAGCGAGACTCGCCGGGAGTGGCCGGCCGTGTAGGCATCCCTTGCCTCGACGGCTTGGGCGAATCCCAGCAGCACTTGTCCCACCTGCTGTCCCAGTTCCTCCCAAAGATACCTCCGTTGGAGTTGGGTCTCAACAGCCGCCGCCAGTTCCTGCGACGAAAGGGGCCTGAACAATAAGGCATCGGCGCCGGCCTCGATGAGGCGAGCTCGTGTGGCGGGCGACAGCTCGCCGGCAATCACAATTGCCGGCACGAGACCTCCCCGGCCATCCCCCTTTCGCACCGGGAAGCGACTGCAGAAGTCCTGCCGGGAGAGAGGCTGGTCGGTCAACACAATGAGATCGGCCTGCGCGTTCAGGGACTCGGAACCGGCGACGACCGCCGCCGGCCGGACGATCACCACCCTGACGCCGGGCCGGGCGGCCTTCAGTTCCCGGCACAGCTGCCGGGAACTCCCGGCGTCGGCGACGACCATTACGGTTGGCTGTCTATCACGCACTACCCGTGACAGCATCCGTTCTGCCCTCCACCCCGACGCAGACCACAGAACTTACCCTCACTCAGACTATGCCTCGCAATTCTGGATTCGGCAAATATCGCCAGACTCCTGCTATTCGGACTAATACCGCGGGTGGGCGTAGCCGGAAGCGGTGATCTGCCCTGGCGGCCCCATACGGCCCCCAAGAGGGTGAAATGGCGGGGCAGGAGTAAGGCCTCGCCGGGAAGGGGATGAGCGGCTGGAACTGACACACGACGACCGGGACCGACAGCGCCGGAACCGGCCGCGGGACCGGGGTTCCCTCAGAGCGGCGCCAAGGCCCCCCGCAGAAACCGTTCGCGGCAGAGGCTGCGCTGCAGCTTGCCGGAACTGGTCTTGGGTACTGTTCCGGGCGCCACCAGCACCACCTCCCGTGGCGTTACACCGCAGACCTGCAATACCCGCCGGCGGATGGACCGGCCGAGCCCCGAGGGGTCGTCGGTGCGGGCTTCGGCCACCACGACAATCGACTCCTTGCCCTTGTCGCCTCCCACGCCAAAGGCGATCACGTTGCCGGCCCTCACCCCCTCCATGGCGCCCACCGCGCGCTCGAGGTCCTCGGGGAAGATGTTGCGTCCTCCGATGATAATGACGTCCTTGAGTCGCCCGCAGAGCACCAACTCCGGCGACCCGCCGTCGGGGGCCGGAACCAGGTATGCCAGGTCTCCGGTCCGTAACCACCCGTCGTGAAACATGCCCGCCCGGAGGTCCGGCCGCTTGTAGTAACCCGTGGTCACCGAGGTGCCCCGCAGTTCCAGTTCGCCAACCTGACGTTCGGCCAGCTCCTCACCTGTCTGGGGGTCACAGACGCGCATCTCCAGGCCGGGCACCGGGCGGCCCAGCAAGGGCAGGCGCCGCGTCGTGGGAAGGCCGGGATCGGCGGGATGGGCCACTCCCTCCGACTCAAGCGCTACCCGGTCAACCGTATCGCAGGCCATCCCGCGCATGAGGGGCGGGAAGGTTCCCCCTAGGGTCACCTCGGCCATGCCGAAGCCGCAGAATACGGCCTCCGGCCGGAAGCCGTGGGGAGCGGCCGTGGCCACGAAGGCCTCAACGGCATCGGGATCCACCGGCTCGGCCCCGCTGAGAGCAAGGCGAACAGTCGACAGATCGAGGCGCTCGCCGGTGTCGTTCATCCGCCGGAGGGCGCGGGTGGCCAGCACCCAGGAGAAGTTCGGGCCCGCGGTGACGGTGCCCCGGTGTTCGCTCAACCAGCGCATCCAATCGCCCGGACTACTGAGGAAGTCTTGGGGCGAGGCCAGCACCAGTTCACAGCCGATGGTCATCGGCACCGAGAGCAGCCCGATCAACCCCATGTCGTGGTACAGGGGCGCCCAGGACACCAGTGTGTCGCCCGGTTCGATGCCGGCCGCCGCGACCATGGCGTCGAGGTTAGCGGCGACCACGTGGTGGGGCAGCATCACGCCCTTGGGGTCGGAAGTCGAACCCGAGGTGAACTGCAGGATGGCCAGGCGCCGGGAGTCCTCGGGCACTTCCTGCAGATCGTCGGTGGTCGCCCGTCCCGGCCCGGGCTGCACTTCACCCAGCAGGACCACTCTGGGGTCACCGGGGGCAGGCCGGTAGAAGGCGGCCAGATCAGGATCCAGCAACAGCAGCCCGATGTCGCCGCAGCCGAGCAAGGCCCGGATCTGGGCCAGGAACTCCTCAACGCCGCCCGCCCGCAAGGGCAGCGGCAGGACGGTGAGGCAGGCGCCGGCCAGCCAGACCGCCTGTATGGCGGTTACCATCATCCGGCTGGTCAGTCCCAGAACGGCGACGTGGTCGCCCGGTGCCACCCCCAACACCTGCAGGTTGGCGGCGACCCCGCGGGCCTCCTCGTGTAGGCCGGCCCACGACACCCTGGGAGCGCCACCGCGGGCGGCCGAACCGACGAGTGTAAGACCGTGCGGGCGGCTGGCCGCCCGCCGGATGCGGGTCTCCAGGCAGTCCGGCCGCGCTTGACAGCCGTCAGCGATCATAGCGCCGGGGGCCGGACGTGGCGGCCCCGGGTCGGGTCAGGGATGTCCTGGGCACTGACACAGCCTGCCTTCGGGTTCGGTATCGGGTGCCTCGCCAAGTGGCAAGCTCCCTGGCTCCATGTATAACCTGCCGAGCCAGCCAATGTCAAGGACGCCTGTGGAGCGTTGTGACCGGACAGCGATATTGTCACGCTGTAAGCGGACAGCGACAATGTCACCATGAGGGCGTTAGAGGGTTGTCGGAACCCACGCCTATTACATCTCGGGCGGAGACACAGCTGCGCGACGAGAACGCCGCTTCCACCTGGCCAAGGCCAGACCCAGGACGACGCCGGCAACCGCCAGCACGGCGGCCCCGATGATAAGGGCCGGAGCCCTGCTGGCCGGCGCGCTCACCACCAGCACGGTGTAGGTGGCCCGGGGCAGGTAACGGGCAAGAGTGGGACCGATCGCCCCCGGCTCGAATACGTCGTCCGGGGCCCAAGAGTAGGCCTGATACGTGGGGATCAGGGTGACGCCAGCCGTGAAAGCCTCGGCCAGGCTTGGCGGGACCCCCTCGGGGACGGGCTGTTCCTCCGAGGACCCCTCAACTGCCGCCAGCAACTCCGAGAGTTGAGTTTCGTCCGGACCCTCGGCCGCGAACCCGGCCGCAGCGTTCCGGACCGCCTGTGTTGCCTCCTCGGCCAGCCGCTCTAGCCTGGCGGCGGTTAGCGTGGCCGCTCCCTCGAAAGCCACCGCGAGACAAAAGGCACCCTCCAGCGGCAGCCCGCCGGTTAGCTCCCGGCGTGGTCTTAGCCCGGGGGGCGCGACGCCCAGTAGCCGGGGCAGGGCCAGTTGGAGCCCCAGGGCCAGAAGGGAGCCATCGTCTTCCTCGATGCCGTCGACCGCCAGACCCACGAGGATGAGCGGCTTGCCGAAACCGGGCAAGGACAGATGGGCAATGGGCGGCGGGGCAAGGGATACCTGTCGCCGCGCAGGAGGCGGCCCGGCGGGCACTTGATCCAGTGCCGTGCTCAGTTCAGCTGCCAGCGTGGCCTCCTCAACGTTGGCCACCACGACGATCATGAGGCGCTCCGGCGAATACTCCCGGGCCATGAAGGCAGCCACCGCGTCCATCATAACCGTCGTGACGGGAACCTCGAATAGCTGCTGCTCGTACGCTGTGCCGCGATACACCTGTTGGTGAAAGGCGTTCATGGCTGCGGCGAGCCGGTTTGAGGTCATGTACTCCAGTTCCCGGGCCATGCGCGCGTGGATCTCCTCGCGGAAAGCCTGTCCGCAGAGGAGAAGGGGGAACAGCGCCTCCACGAGCCACCGCAGGGCCTCGGGAACTAGCTCGTCCGTCACGACGACCTCAAACTGGGTATGGAACGGGCCGGACCATCCGTTGAACCTGCCCCCCGCCTGCCAGACCGCCTCGGACAGCGAGCGGCCGCCGGCCAGCGGGTTGCGGAACACCATGTGCTCGGCGATGTGCGCGCAGTGTGTCTCTTCCGGCCTTTGGTCGCCGGCCCCGGCCAGCATGACTGCAAAGATGGCTCCCATGCCGGGCGCGTCCGGGGCCTTGTGCAGCAGGAGAGTTCCAGCTACCTCCCGCCGGGAGAACCCGGCGGGGACCCGGCTGGAGCCCGCAGCGCCCGTCGCGCCGGAGGGGAGAAGCAGTAGAGCCACCAGGGAGGATGCCAGGGACGTCCGCAGCAGGCGCGTCGCCAACTCCGGCCGCCGCCCCGCCGGGCTAGCCCTCATCCCCATCTGACGCCAACTCCCCCTCCGGCTGAGAGGCAGCCAGTCTGTGCCAGTACTGGCATTACGACGCTCGCCCGCCATTTCCTCCCTGGCCGCCCGGGGCCACTTCGGGCTCTCCTATTGCGCAGGTGAGGCCGTCATTCGTCGCCGTGATGCTCACATCCCCGTATGGCGGTCCACGAGAAGGTAGTCGGACTGGTCGGTGGCCTGCTGAAGGACGCCACTGTGAGCACGTGGCCGATCTCGTGGCCGAGAGGCATGGGGTCAGGGTTTCTGCACGAGGGGTTCGTAGGATACTTGACCGGGCGAAACTTAGACACCGTCACACCCGCAACAGCACGCGCCGGCGGCGGTCCCGGGACCGGATGCCGCAGGAAGGGCTCCTGGTCCAGTGCGACGCGCAGGCGTGACCCGGTGGAGCGCTACTTCGACGAACACTGGGACCGTCACCGGCAGTCGGTCCTCGAGACCTGACAGCTACCCCCGGGGGGTGACAGAATTGCTGTCCGCCTTATCGTCTCAAGGAGGTGACGGAATCGCTGTCCGCATCAAACCTACATAGAGTGACATTCTCGCTGTCCATTGACAGGACGCCTGTGGGGGGCCGCGCTCGGCGGCCTCCCCGCTACTCCCAGCGGAACAGTCTCATCGCCAGGACCAGCGACACGGCCAGCCACGCTCCCAAAACCGTGAAGTTGGTGGCCGGGGCGTGCAGCGCGGCCCACCCGGTTATCTCCTGGCGCAGGAGGTCGGCCAGATAGGTGAGCGGTATAGCTTTCATAACCGGCCGGAGGAAGTCGGGCATGACATCAACCGGGAAGAAGATCCCCGAGAGGAACATCATCGGGAACTGAACCAGTTGCACAATCCCCTGCCCGGCCTCTTCCGACTTGGCGAAGGAGACCAGCAGGTACCCCAGGCTGACAAACATCCCCGCCCCCAGCACGACCAGGCCGATCACTACCAGCCAACTGCCGACGACGGTGACCCCGAACACCAGGTGACCGATGGTCAGGATCAGCATGGCCTGGATCAGAGCCATGCTGAGGCGGACGGTGACCTCGCTCGCGATCAGGAGGGGCCTGGAGAGCGGCGTGGCGTGCAGCTGCCGGAGCACCTTCCGTTCACGCAGACCCACTACCTGAAGAGACCCGAAAAGCCCTAGTTGCATGAGCGCCATCGCCATCACCCCGGGGAGCAGGAAGTCAATGCCCCTGAGGTCGGTGGTCTGGACAGCCTCCGGCCGGACGGCGAACACCCGGGGCCGGCCGGTCATAGCCCGCTCCATCTCCTGCAGGATCTCGCCGACAGACGAGATGAGGACCTGGTTCACGGCCTGCTGACGCTGATCGTAGTGGAGAACCACCTGAACCTTTTCACCCTGGGCCAAGAGGGAGTCAGCCCCGGGCGGGAGGACGATCACCAGCCGGCGGTCGCCCCGCCGCAAGGCCTCGAGCTCGTCTTCCTCGGTCCCCGTATGGGTGGAGAAGGCCCCGGTATGGCCAAGAGCGGAGGCCAGTCCCTGAGCGACTTCACCGCCATCGGCAACCAGGCCCACGGGAAACTCGGACGGGGTCCAGTCGTCACTGAAGATGGTGCCGAAGAGCAGTACGAATACTATGGGGAAAGCCAGAAACCAGAAGAGGGCCATACGGTCTCGGAAGACGTTCCTGGCGTTCGCCTTGACCAGTTCCAGGTATGTTCTCACCCCCGTATCCTCCTCCCGGTGAGCTTGAGGAAGACGTCCTCCAGGGTGGCCCGCCTCGCCGTGAAGTCCCGCAGCCCCGTCTCCTCGCCGCCGCGGCAGGTCAGGAGCGCTTCCACCGTGCGGCTTACCTGGGTCGTGTACAGGGTGACCATGCCCCCGTTGCGCTCGATCCGGGTTACGCCGGGGATCTGCCCGGGCGCCAACTCAGCCGACAGACCGTGGGCCTCGAACTCGACGGCCTGCTCCCGGAAGTGCTCCGCCACCAGGTCACGGGGGCTTCCCAGGGCGATGATGCGGCCGTGGTCAATGATGGCTACCCGGTCGCAGAGGCGTTCCGCCTCGTCCATATAGTGAGTGGTGAGGACAACCGTCTTGTCCCCCTGCTTGAGATCCAGGATGACCTGCCAGAGCATTCTTCTGGCCTGTGGGTCAAGGCCGGTCGTTGGTTCGTCCAGGAACAAAAGCTCTCCATCCCCGATCATGGCCATGGCGATCGCCAGCCGCTGGGCCTGCCCGCCTGAGAGTTGGTTGGTTAACGAGTGGGCCTTGTCCGCCAGCCCGACCCGGCTCAGCACTTCCGCCGGCTTCAGGGGTCGGCGGTAGAAACTGGCGAACAGACAAAGGACCTCCCACACCCGAAGCCGGGGGTAGAGCGCAACACTCTGAAGCTGCATCCCGATTCGAGCCTTCAGCTCCTTCGCGGCCGTCGCCGGGTCCAGGCCCAGCACCGACACATCGCCGGCGTCGCGGCGGCGAAGACCGGCGAGGATCTCCACCGTCGTGCTCTTGCCGGCCCCGTTCGGGCCCAGCATGCCGAACACCTCTCCGGCTCGGACGGTGAAGTCGACCCCGGCCACCGCCTCAACGCCACCATAGTTCTTCTTGAGCCCGGCTACCACCACGGCCTCGGACACGGCGCTCCCTCCGCTCCCCAAGCGGACGCCCCTATCATAAGCAGCGCGACCCGGTCCGGTCAAGAGCCTGACGGCAAGGGCCGGGGGCTGTCCGGCCCCGCGCCTGGACTCAGTCTGCTGACTGGTCTTTACGCGCGCTCGCTCAGGGGCTAGAATAGGCGCAGCAGTACTGACGGGGGAGATGCGAGTGCCCATCTACGAGTTCAGGTGTGATGACTGCCGCCGCAAGTTCGAGACCCTCTGCCGCATGGGTGAGGATGGGTCATCGCTGGCCTGCCCCGGGTGCGGCGGCAAGCGCCTGCGACGTTGCGTGTCCACCTTCTCGGCGTTCTCCCGCGACGGTGGCGGGTCGGGCACCCGGCTTGGGGGGTCGGGCTGCTCCACCTGCAAAGGCGGCAGTTGCCAGACCTGTCACTAGGTCAGAAGAAGTCCAGCAGATGCCCCGGCCGCCTGCCGAAAGCACGCCGCAACCAGGACAGCCGGGCGCCCTCGTCCCCGTCCAACCTGAGCCTCCCCAGGACTCGCGCCGCACCGGCCGGCAAGTGGCCGGCGTATATGCCCGACAAGGTGGCGATGTCGCAGGCGAGGTCGGCCTGGGGGGAGCCGTCTAGCCGTTCCAGCGTGCAGCGGGGACCGCTCCAGGTCACCCGGAAGGTCCCGTGGTTCCACGGGCACAGCGGGTCCTCCACCCGCCAGTTCAGCGCCATCTCCCCCTCCCCGGGGTAGGTCAGTCCCTCCAGGGCCCGCTTCACGTCCACCACCCGCAACATGAAGGCATCCCGGTAGGTGACCTGCGGGCGGTCGGGCCAGGAGTACAGCAGGGGATGCTGCTCGGGCAGGTAGAACTGGATCTCTCGAGCCTGGGAGTCATGGTCGCGCAGAAAGCCGAGAAGAGCCTTGTGAGCCTCACCGTCCAGGGCCAGCAGTTCTCGCACGTCCATCCTGCGGTGGAAGTGATCCAGGTCCTTGAAAGCGTAGACGGCATAGGCCGCCGCCCCGCCTCCCGGGCGGCGGAGCAGGTAGGCGAAGCGACGTTCGTGCTTGCGACTCAGCTTGCGCTTCCAATCCCGCGGTTCGCGAACGAGGCATCCGTTGTACTCCTGAACGCTCCGGCTGTACACGGCGTCCAGTTCGGCAAGGTGGGCCTCGGAGTCTGGATCCACCGGACAGGCGGACCAGCCGGAACTCCTACCCGGCAGCGAGGCCAGGGGCAGGGTCACCTCAAGGGCCCTCCCGCCCACCTCCCAACCCAGCTTGCGGTAGAAGGCATGGGAGAACGGCCAGAGCAGGCTGAGGGCGTCGCCACTCGCCCTGGCCTCCTCCAGCACTCCCCCCAACAGGGCCCGGCAGTAGCCACGGCGACGGTGCTCGGCCGGGGTGGCCACCCCGCCCAGGCCTACTTGAGGCACCCGATCGGGCCCCATCCAGGTATCCCGGCGCAGCAGGAAGAGCACTGCCACCAGGTCCCCCTCCACCGCCAGCACCCGGCTGTCCTCAAGCTCCGCCTCGTCGGGGTTGAAACTCCCCGGGTCCATGTTCCAGGCCTGAACGTGGATACTGGTGAACCTGGGCATCTCGTCCGGAAGCACCCTGCGGATGACGCCGTTCCCTGGCAAGCTACTCGTCTCCTCTCTCCGCCAACCGGGCGAAAGCTGCCTCGGCCGACGCCAGCGTCTGCTCAACGTCTTCCCACCCGTGGGCGGTGGACACAAACCAGCACTCATAGGGAGAGGGCGCCAGCAGCACGCCCCGATCCAGCAGCAGCCGGAAGAAGCGGGCAAAGCGCCGGTGGTCGCCGGCCTCCGCCGAGTCGAGATCGCGTACCCGGCCATCGCCAAAGAAGAGCGTAAACATAGAGCCCCGCCGGTTGATGGTGACCGGGATCCCCGCCGCCGCCGCCGACTCGGTCAGGCCGGCAGCCAGAGCGGACGCCACCTCTTCGAGTCCTTCGTAGACGCCGGCGGTCTCGAGGGCAGCCAGGGTGGCCAGCCCGGCCGCCACCCCCAGGGGGTTGCCGGCATGAGTCCCCGCCTGGTAAGTGCGGCCCTCCGGGGCCAACCCGGACATGATCTCCCGGCGGCCGCCCACTGCGGCCAGCGGCAGGCCACCCCCGATGATCTTACCCAGGCAGGTCAGATCGGGGCGCACCCCCAGGAGATCCTGGACCGCCCCGAAGTGGAAGCGGAAGCCGGTGATGACTTCGTCGAAGATCAGGACGGCGCCGCTGGCGGCGGTCAGGTGGCGCAACCCTTCCAGAAAGCCGGGTTCTGGATCCACCAGGCCCATGTTGCCGGCCACCGGCTCCACCAGTACCGCCGCCACCTCGTCGCCGCACCGGTCGAAGAAACCCTTCACCGCTCCCAGGTCGTTATGCGGCAAGCTGGTGACCTCGGCAGCCGTAGCCGGGGTTACCCCGGCGCTGTCAGGCACGCCGACGCTGGCCGCTCCCGAACCGGCCCGCACCAGTACCGGGTCGCTGTGCCCGTGGTAGGCGCCGTCGAACTTCACCACCCGACTCCGGCCGGTGTGGCCGCGGGCGAGTCGCAGGGCGGTCATGACGGCCTCGGTGCCCGTGGTGAGCAGCCGGATCAACTGCATGCTGGGCACGGCCGCCTGCAGCCGCTCGGCCAGTTCGGTCTCGCCGGGGCTCGAGGTTCCCAGCAGGGGGCCCTGGGCGGCAGCGCGACTAACCGCCTCGACCACCCGGGGATGGGCGTGCCCCAGGATCAGGGGGCCGTAGCCCGCCAGGTAGTCGACGTAGGAATACCCGTCCACGTCCCAGACCCGGGAACCCCGGCCCTCCCGCAGCACCACTGGCGGTCCCCCGCCTACCTTGGCGAAGGCCCGGGCGGGGCTGTTCACACCCCCCGGGGTAACCTGCCGGGCCCGCTCGTGCTCGGCCAGCGAGCGGGGGCCGGGCCTCACCGACGGGAGCATCCTTTCACCTCCGATGACTCAAGTGCGTGCTTCCACCGGAGGATCGGGGGATCCTGCCTGACCCGGTCATGTTGCTCAGCAGGGAGGAACCGCGATCGCCGAGAAACTGCTGGGTGCGGGCGGGTCCACCGTGGGGAGGGACAGTTGTGGAACACCGTCGTGGGGGCACCGTCCTGCCCCTCCTGGCCCTGACGGCCTGCGCCATGATCTGGGGAGGAACCTTCATCGCCGCCAAGGTGGCCCTACGCGAACTGGGTCCCCTCGCCCTGTCCCTGGCCCGCTTCCTGGTGGCAGTGGCCATCTTCATCCCCGTCGCGGCCTGGACGGCCCACCGGGGCAGCCGACCCACCCTTGGCGAGCTTCCCCTGCTGGCCTTGATGGGCTTCCTGGGCGTCGCCGCTTACTACCTGCTACAATTCGAGGCCTTGCAGCGGACCACCGCCACCAATGTATCGCTGCTGATCTCCCTCACCCCAGTTTGGACCGTCCTGGTCGGCCGCTGGTGGCTGCGCGAAGGGGTAACGCCGAGGCAGGTGGCCGGCATGGCCGTAGCCCTGGCCGGGGCGGCCCTGGTAGCAACCGGAGGTCAAGTCCCCGGGCTCCGGCACGCCGATGACCTCGTGGGAGCGGGTCTGACCGTTCTGAACACCCTCGCCTGGGCCGTGTACACGGCAGCCGGCCGCCGGCTGGTCTCCCGCCACGCCCCCCTGGCCCTCACTTCATGGGTGGTGATCCTCGGCACAGCGTTGCTCGTCCCGCCGGTCCTGGCCACCGGGGCCTGGCGCGACCTCGCCGGGTTGGCCCCGGCAACCTGGGCCGCCGCCACTTACCTGGGCCTGTTAGGCACGGTTGCCGCCTACAGTCTCTGGCACTGGGCGCTGGAGTCACTGCCGGCGGGCATCGCCGCTCCCTTCCTGTGGCTAATCCCCCTGGTAGCCATCGCTCTGGCCATACCCCTGCTGGGGGAGCGGCCACCGGCGGCAACCCTGGGCGGAGCCGCCGCCATCCTGACCGGCCTGGCGGTCCTGACCTGGGGCGGCCAGGGCCGGACGGCGACGGCCGCCAAGGCACACGGCGGCGGCCGTCGCGAGAGGACCTGACTGACCTCGACGCTGCGGCAGGGATGCCGGTCGGGGCCGACGATTATGTCCGATAGAGGTCAGCGGGCGAAGACGTGACTGCCGATGCGCAGGATCACCGGCCGGCTGAAGATCCAGTGGTTGGTCGACCGGCCGGGATTGTAGAAATAGAGGGCACCCCGGCTCGGATCCCAACCCCCGGCTGCGTCCCGCGCCGCCCGAAGGGCCTCGGCCCCCGGCGGCCGCCAGATGGAACCGTTCATGACCGGCTGGAACTGCCCCGGCTGGAAGAGCACCCCCCGCAGGGTGTTGGGGAACAGCGGCGACCGGACGCGGTTGAGGATGACCCCCCCTACCGCCACCTTGCCCAGGTAAGGCTCACCCATCGCCTCGGCGTGGATCATCTGCGCCAACAGGTGCTCATCCTCGCTGGTCCTGACCGGAGCCGCAGGAGCGGCCGAACCCCGGGGCACGACGAGTACCTGGCCCGCGATGATCCGATCCGATTGCAACCCATTGTCCCGCATCAGTTGGGTGGCGCTGACGCCGAAACGTTGGCCTAGCTTGAAGAGGGAATCACCTCTGACCACGGTGTAGTTGAACGACGCGGCTGTTGCCGGCCCCTGCAGCAGGAACAGGAACGCGGCGGCGGCAACAACCCTGATCCAGTTCCGGCTCAACTTGACCAGCCCCCTTTCGGACCGACGTCCATTCTACCAGAACAGGCGGCAGCCGCCAACTCGGGCTCAGTCCAGCTAAACAGGGGTTCGGGGCGTTGCTCCGCTGGAAGGGGGAGGATCGGCGGACCGATCGGAATCCGAGCCCGGCCCGCGCTCTCAGGCAAGTATACCAGTGGAAGGAAACGTCGGGGCCGGATCGCGGCGACTGCCGCTAGCGACAGAACAGGTGGTTTCCGATGCGGAGGATCACCGGAAGGGTCACGATCCACCTGCTTGTTGACTTGTCAGGATTGTAGAAGTAGAGTGCGCCCTGACTCGGGTCCCAGCCGCCGGCGGCGTCCCCGGCCGCCTGTAGGGCCTTCGTTCCCGGAGGTCGCCAGAACCAGCCGTTCATGACCGGCTCGAACTGCCGGGGCTGGAACAGGACCTCCCACAGGGTGTTGGGGAAGAGCGGGGACCGGATCCGGTTGAGGATGACCGCCCCCACTGCGACCATGCCCAGGTAGGGTTCACCGTCCGCCTCGGCGTGGATCATCTGCGCCAGCAACCGCATGTCCCCGTCGGTTCGGATGAGCGAGGAGGTGGCCGGACTCCTTTCGGGGATGGCCAGGACCTGGCCGGCCTGGATCTGGTCTGACCGCAACACGTTGGCCTGCTTGAGTGCGTCCACAGTGGTCCCGTAGTGCCTGGCCAGGAGGAACAGGCTATCGCCGGGCCGGACGGTGTGGCTCTGGCCGGGAACTCGCAGCACCTGCCCGACCACTATCTGGTCCGACCGCAGGCCGTTGAGGGAGATCAACTCAGCGGCGGTGACGCCAAAGCGCTGGCCCAGCTTGTACAGTGAGTCACCGGGAGCGACGGTGTAGGGCAGTTGAGCGGCCACGGCCGGCCCCTGAAAGAGCAAGATCAGACCGCAGACGGCCACAATCCTGGTGAACCCAGTCCGCAAGACCCTCAACCTCCCCCGCCATGCTTGTCTCCATTCTAGCGGCGGCGGTGCCAGTCGCCAACGCTGGCAATCCCAACTAGGTGAGGATATTGGGCCGGGGCCGGGCTGGAAACCACAGAGCTGGAAAGGTTGGCAGCGTGATGGCGAATTGCTCGGCCTCCGGCAACTATGCCAGCGGGAGGAAGCGTTGGCGATCTCGTGGAAGAAGAAGGCCAGTGACCGCTGGGAGGAACCGCTGTGAAGGTCATGAGCCCTGCCTGCGGGGTTCCCGGGTGAGCCGGAGGCGGGCGGGAGCGGTCTGGTATGCAGGCGGGGCGCTGTCCTCGGCTCTCCTCTACCAGACCTTCGCTACCTATGCGGCTTTCTACTACATAGACCACTTGCAGGTCCCGGCCGCCGCAATCGGGACCGGCATGGCCGCTTTCGGCATCTGGAACGCGGCCAATGACCTGCTCATCGGCTACTGGTCAGACCGGACCCGGACCCGCTGGGGACGCCGGCGGCCCTTCATGTTCGCCGGCACGCTGCCCCTTTGTCTCGTGTTTGCCTGCTTGTGGTCGCCGCCGGGAGCGCTGACCACCACCCGTTTGTTCGCCTGGTTCCTGGTCAGCGCCTTTCTGTTTGACTTCTTCTATACCATGGTCGTCCTCAACTGGGCGGCCCTCTTCCCGGAAGTCGCCCGTGATCTGAACGAGCGAGCCCCGCTGGCCGCGGTCCGTCACTGCTTCCGCATCGCCGGCACGGTTGCCGCGGTGGCCGCGACGCCCCTGCTCTACGCAAGCATCGGCTGGGCCGGTATGGGGCTTCTGTTCGCGGCCGTCTCGGCGGTCTTTCTCTTCCTGTCAGCCTGGGGGGCGGCCGAGCGGCCCGAGTTCAGCCAGGGAGAACCCCTGGCACCGGGCCCGGCTTTGCGGCACACCCTTTTCAACCGGGCCTTCCTCACCTTCATGGCCGCCAACCTGGCGGTCAACTTCACGTTCGTGGCCATGTCCACAACCTTCCCCTTCTACGCCAAGTACGCCCTGGGCCTCACCGAGGGCCAGACCTCGGCCCTGCTGGCCCTCCTGTTCATGGTGGCCTTCTCGCTGGTCTACCCGTGGGGCCGGTGGGCCGTCCGGCGGGGGACGCGACCGGTGGCCCTCGCCGCCGTGAGCGCGTTCGGGCTGGCCCTGGTACCCTTCGGACTCGCCCGGGGCTTTCTGGACGGGCTGGGGGCGGCCGTGGCGGCCGGGGCAACCCTGGCCGGCGTCATTGTCCTTTTCGATCTCTTGCTGGCCGAGGTGGTCGACGATGACGCGATCCGCACCGGCCTCCGGCGGGAGGGCATGTACTACGGCGTGAACGGCGTCCTCATCCGGCTGGGAGTGTCCCTGCAAGCGATAGTCATGGGCGGTGTCCTTAGCCTGACCGGATACGACCCCGCCCTGGGGGTGGGATCCCAGCCCTTGGCCACCCTGGTCGGACTCCGCCTCATGCTCAGCGGGCTACCCGTGGTAGCCTTGGCCGTCGCCGCGCTAGCGCTCACGGCCTATCCGTTGCGCGGTACCCGGGAGCATGTTGTCTCGACGGTGGAGAAGTGAAGGCGCCGGCGCTGGCTGCCGCGAATCCAGGAAGGCGTCCCCGTGGCGTCGCCGGGGGGACATCCGGCGGGACAAGAGGAGGTAGATCGTGGAGCACTTCTATGCCGAGATGTACCGGGTGGTGTACGAGGGGGAAGTGGACGCCGCCGGCCCGGCGGCCGAGCGAGCGCTGGCCGCCGGTCTCGACCCCCTGGAATGCGTCAACCGGGGCTTCATGCGGGCCCTGGAGCAGGTGGGCCGGGAGTTCGGGGCCGGCGACAAGTTCCTGCCCGAGTTGGTGGCGGCCGGTGAGGCCGTACAGCGAGCCCTGGCCGTGCTACAACCCCGGCTGCAGGAGAGCGGGATCCGGCGCGAGAGCCTGGGTCTGGTGCTCCTGGGCACGGTGGAGGGGGACATCCATGAGATTGGCAAGCGAATCGTGGGCGCCTTGTTGGCCGCGGCAGGCTTCGAAGTCGTCGATCTGGGAGTTGACGTACCCGCAGCCCGCTTCTTGGAGCGGGCGAGGGAGTTGAGGCCGGCCATCGTTGGGATGTCGGCCTTGCTCACCACCACCATGGTCCGGCAGCGGGAGGTAATCGCCGCCCTCCGCCGGGAGAACGTGCCCGCCCGGGTGATGGTGGGCGGAGCCCCTGTCACCCCCTCCTGGGCGGAGGAGATCGGGGCCGACGGGTATGCCGAGGATGCCAGCGCCGCGGTGGATCTGGCCCGGCAACTGGTGGGTGGTGGGAAGCAGTGAGCAGGCTCCATCCCCGGCGGTCCGTCCGGCCCATCCGGCCCCGGCTGTCGCTGGACATCCTGACCGGAAAAGACGTCCAGGCCATTCACGAGGCCGCCCTGCGAGTGCTCTCCGAGACCGGTGTGCGCTTCCCCTCAGACCGGGCCCTGGGCATCCTGGCCGATGCCGGCTGCGAGGTGGATCACGGCCGCCAGGTCGCCCGGATCCCCCCCGACGTGGCCATGGCCGCCATCGGCCGGGCCCCCCGTCGCTTCGCCCTGGGAGCCCGCGACCCGGCCGACACGCTGGATCTCGATGGCGAGCACTGCTACCTCTCAACCGACGGCTGTGGCATAGAAGTCTACGACCTGGAGACCGGCGAGCGGCGCCGGTCCACCCGTGACGACGTCTACCGCTCGGCGGTGGTAGCCGACTACCTGGACGCCATCGCCTTCTACTGGGGACCGACGGTGAGCGCCCAGGACGTCCCGCCCAGCACTCGCCCGCTCCACGAACTGGAGGCCGCCTTTCTGGGAACCTCCAAACACGTGCAACCGGAGACTATCCTCTCCGCCCCGGTGGCCCGCTGGTGCGTGGAGATGGCCTTGGCTGAAGTGGGAACAACCGCCGAGCTGCGCCGGCGTCCCATCTTCTCGGTCATGCAGTGTGCCGTGGACCCCCTAGGCCAGGACGGGGGCAGCCTGGAGGCATCCCTGGTGGCAGCGGCGCACGGCATACCCACCGGGTTCATGCCCATGCCGATGTCGTGCGCCACCGCCCCCGCCACCGTGGCCGGCAACCTGGTGGTCACCACCGTCGACGCCCTCGCCCCGCTCATTCTCATCCAGTTGGCCCATCCCGGGGCCCCGGTCTTCTTCGCCGCCGCCCCGACGGTCATGGACCTTCGAACCGGCGGCTACACCGGCGGCTCGCCGGAGGACTACCTCCTGGGCGGCGCCTTCAACCAGATCTGCCGGTTCTACGGGCTGCCCCTCTCCATGGGGGCCATGGCCACCGGGGCCAAGCGGCCGGACTGGCAGGCGGCTCTGGACAACAGCTTCTCCACCCTCCTGCCGGTGCTCACGGGGACGGCCATGCTGACCGGCGCGGGTATGCTCAACGGCTCTAAGATCCTCTCCTACCAGCAGCTCGTCATGGACTCGGAGATCTACTCGGTGGTAGCCAAGGTTGCCGAAGGCATTCGGGTGGACGCCGAAACCCTGGCCGTGGAGACCATCCAGCGCGTGGGCCCGGAAGGTAACTACCTGGCCCAGCCCCACACCCTGCGTCACCTGGGCGACATCTGGCGCCCCACGGTGGTCGACCGCTCACCCTACGAGGCTTGGGAGCAGGGGGGCGGCCGGGGAGCTTACGATGTGGCGGCTGACCTGGCCCGAGACATCCTGGCCGGGCACCGGCCGCGGGAAGTGGAGCCCGCCGTACGCCGGGAGTGGCAGCGGATCCTGGCCGCGGCCGGGCGTGAACTGGAGGCAACGGGATGAGCCGCTTTCAAGTCCTGTCCGAAGCGGACCTGGCGCGGATCCACGCCGCCGCCCTCCGCCTACTGGATCGAGTGGGAGTGTTGGTGGACGCCCCCGTGGTCGACCTGCTCGCCCGGGCCGGCGCTCGAGTAGAAGGGAACCGGGTGCGCTTCCCGCCCCGACTGGTAGCCGACGCACTGGCCTCCGCCCCGGCCCGGGTCCAGCTTTACGACGGCGCCGGCCGGTTGGTTGTCAGCCTGGGGGGCGAGAAAACCTGCTTCAACCCAGGCTCCTGTGCCACCCGCTTCCTGGGGCCGGACGGCGCCGTCCGCGAATCCCGGGCGGCCGACCTGGAGACCCTGCTGGCCCTCAACAACACCCTCGAGCATCTACCGCTGCAATCCACGGCCCTGGTGTGTCACGACGTCCCCCGGGTGGTGGGCGACAGTTACCGCTTATGGGTGGCCCTTGGGGTCTCCCCCAAGCCGGTCGTCACCGGCGCTTTCAGCGCCGAAGGCCTGGCCGACATGCACGAACTCCTGGTGGCGGCGGCGGGGTCGGCGGCCGATCTGGCCGCCCGCCCGCGGGCCGTCTTCGACGTCTGCCCGTCGCCGCCGCTGAAGTGGGCCCAACCCGCCGCCATGAACATCGTCGACGCCGCCCGGGCCGGCCTCCCGCTCAACTTCATCTCCATGCCCATGCCGGGGGCTGCCTCGCCGGTCACCCTGGCCGGTTCGCTGCTCCAGCACACGGCGGAGAACCTGAGCGGGCTGGTGCTGGCCCAGGTGGCAAGGCCGGGATCTCCTGTGATCTGGGGCGGGGCGCCGGTGGTCTTCGACATGAGGCACGGCACCTCGGCGCTGGCGGCGATCGAAGCCACCATGATGGGGATTGCCGCCGCCCAGATGGGCGCCTGGCACTGCCTTCCCACCCACACCTACGCCGCCCTCAGCGATGCCAAGGTGGTCGACGCCCAGGCGGGCGCCGAGACGGCCCCGGGCGCCGTCCTGACCGTCTTGGCCGGGGTGAGCCTGGTGTCCGGGCCCGGCTTGCTGGAGTTCGCCCTCACCCAGAGCCTGGAGAAGCTGGTCCTGGATAATGCCATCTGCGGGCAGGCCCTGCGCCTGGCCCGGGGCATCCGCCTGGACGACGAAGCCCTGGCCGAGGACTTGTTGGCCAGGCTCGGCCCCGGCGGCGACTTCCTCGCCGACGCCCATACCCGCCGGCACTTCCGGTCCGAGTTCGACCTGCCGGGCCCCACCCTGGACCGGCGGGACCGCCGGGCCTGGACCGAAGCGGGAGCGCTGGGCAGTTGGGAGCGAGCCGGGGAGGAAGTACGGGCGCGGCTGGCCGGGGTGGTCCAGCGCCGGCAGGGCCATCACCTGGAGGCGCTGGACCAGGCCATGGCGGAGGTCCTGCGCCGCCGCAGCCTGGAGCCCCCCGCGCACTTCCGGGCGCTCTCCGCCTGAAGCACTGCGACGGGTCCTGCGTGTCTGCCCCACCGGCTGCCGGGCTCACATCCTTGGGGACTTGACTTGTGTCTCTTCTCATGATAGAGTTTCTTCTAGTGATAGAGGAACGTGGAGGTAGGCGGTTGCCGTGAAGCGCGTTCACACCGTTCATCGCCCGGAGGACTTCAAGGCCCTGGCCGATGCCCGCCGGATCAAGATGCTCGGCTGGCTAGCCGGTGAAGCCCTCACGGTGACCCAGCTTGCCGATAAGCTGGGTGAACTCCCGGCGACGGTCCACCACCACGTGAAAACCCTGGAGCGCGCCGGGCTGGTCCGGATCGCCCACACCCGCGAGAAGTCGGGAATCCTGGAGAAGTACTACCGGGCGGTCGCCGAGCGCATCGTGGCCGATCAGGACGTGGGGCAGCTGAGCGAGCCGGCCGCCATCGCCCTCGACGCGGCCGCCTCGGCCCTCCGGGCCGGGCTCAACCGCTTGGACCCCCGGCGGGCCGACCTGGGCCTGGTCGCCATCGAGGAACTCCGCCTAACCCGCGAGCAAGCCCGGGAGTTGGCCTCGCGGCTGGGCAAGGCCCTCGGCGAGGTCGAGGGCTGCGAACCCGGGGAGGGTGAGCCCTGGCTGGCTTTGATCGCCCTCTACCCACTCAGCGAAAGGAGGGAATGACATGCTTCTCGCCGACACCAAGAGCCGGCAGCGCCTGGCAGTGGTGATTCCCACGGTTGCGGCGGTCTTGCTGCTCCTGCCATTCTTCCTCTCCTACCTGTGGAATACCACCCTGCCCGCACTCTTTGGCCTGCCGCAGATCGGGTACTGGCAGATGTTCCGCTTGTTCCTGCTGGTGTCCACCTTCACCGGCGGCACCCGCGTCGTGGTGCGCGAAGCCAGCCCGCCCCGGCGGGAATACGTGCTCAGCCCTCCGGGCTGACGAAACGTGGAGGAGAAGTCCGTGGATCGAGTGAGCCTGGGCGAGTTCAGCGTCTCCCGCATCGGCTTTGGCTGCTACAGCATGGCCCTTGGCGATAGCCCGAACACCCCCGCCGACTGGGTGAACCTCATCCGGGAAGCTCACGGCCGGGGGGTCAACTTCTTCGACACCGCCGACCAGTACGGCCCGGCGGAGGAGATCTTGGGCCGGGCGGTGGGACCCTTCCGCGATGAGGTGGTCGTCGCCACCAAGGCCGGGGTCACCCCCGATCGGGGCCCGGACGCATCGCCGGAGCACATCCGGCGAGCCTGTGACGCCAGCCTCAGCCGCCTGGGAACAGACCGGATTGACCTCTACCAGGTTCACTACGATGACCCGGGCACACCCGTGGCCGACACCGTGGCGGCCCTGGAGGATCTGCGGGAGCGGGGCAAGATACGGATGTACGGCGTGGGGCACCTGCCCGCCGCCCGGGTCCAAGAGTACATCGCCCGGGGCCGCCCGGCCAGCCTGCTCTTTGAGTTAAGCCCTGCCGCCCGGCTGTCCCGCCGCGACCTCGTCCCCCTCTGCCGTCCTGACGGGCCACGGGGCATAGCCTTCAGCCCCACCGGGCGGGGAGTGCTGACGACCGGGGCCGGCCCCGGCGGCCCGGCCGGCGGCGGCCTGCGGGCGGCGGACCCTCTTTTCCAGCGCGAGAAACTCGCCTCCGGCCTGCGCATACGCGATCACCTGGCCGAAGTGGGCCGGAGCCATGGCAAGACACCTGCCCAGGTGGCTATCGCCTGGGTGCTGGCCCAGCCCGGCATAGCGGTCGCCCTGACCGGGACTTCGCGTCCTGACCACCTGCGAGAGAACCTGGGCGCGGTGGGCTGGAGCCTTCCCGCCGGGCAACTGGCCGCTCTCGACCGGCTCTTGGAACGGGAAGACGAGTGGCTCCGGGAGGAGAGCATTCGCACGGCCCGGGCTATCGCCGGCCGGCCCTTGCCACGGGAAGGCCCGGCGCCCTATGCCGACCTCATCTACCTCGCGGAGGTGGCCGTGGAATACGGGCTGGCCCGCGAGGCCCAGCTTATGCCCGTAATCGTACGTCTTCTCGCCACCCGCAAGCGGGCAAGAGGCGCCTGGGACCCATCGCTGGAGGATATCCGGCGGGAGATGGCGGCCATCATCGGGGAGAGCTGAAGCTGGCCCTAGTTCTCGAGGGCGAGCACGACACTGATGGCCGGGCCAGCCGGGGCGACGGCGAAGCTGATGGCCACCGGGTGACGCAGTTCCAGCATGAGGGCGATGATGCCCTCCGCTCGACGATCCTCCAGTTCCACCGAGGCGACCAGTTCATGCCGGAGACGCCCGCCGGGATGCTCGCCGGGGTCAAAACCCCAGGCCCCGGGGAGTGCGATGACCAGCCGGGAGTGGGCATCCCGGCTGGCCGAGTTCTCCCCCAAGACTGTGTTCCAAAAGCCAATGGTCTCCGGCGACGGGGTTTCGCCCGGCGAGAAGATGAAGGTGATCTCGACCCGCTCGCCGGTCTCGCCCTGGATGGTGATTGCCTCGAGGCCGCCGCCTCTCTCAGTACCGTCCGCCGCACGGGCGGACCAGAGTGGCATCTCGACGGCCGGTGGGTCGGGCATGCCACCGGAACAGCCGGCCACCAGCCAGCCGGTTAGCAGCACCGGCGCCGCCCCGATGGCGATGGAGGCCAGCCGCACCGCTCCACCCCCTTCCCCTGCCCCCCTGCAGCTTAATGGGGCTGGTTATGAATTCCCTGGCAGTAGCATATTTCCTCCCGCTCTCGCGGTCTTGGCGGCTCCCTAAGAGGGACGGGCCGCCAGACGGCCCCCTCCGGGGACGATCGGGGACTTGAAATCCTGGCCCGGTGGAGGATAATGTTGATCGGGGGTGATCGCATGTCCAGGCCAGCCCCGGGCGAGGAACCCCGCGGCCGCCTTCGCTCGTTCTGGTGGATCTTCTGGCTGTCGACCTTGCTTCTCGGCGCGGCCACCCTGGCCGCCGCAGCGATTACCTTGCTATAGGCCCCGCGCCACCCGGAACCTGTCTCCGTCGGAGGACGTCATACCTGCGGGGAGGGTTGGCTGGCCATGGCGAGACCGGCGCTATGGCGGGTCACCGGCTTCCCCTCCTCTGCCTGGGGCGCTTGGCGGCACGCAGAGGACAATCCTGCTCCCCTACCGAACCGCCCACTACGAGGTGAGGGTCGTGGATGAACTCAAGCAGGAGTTGGCTGAGAAAGCCAAAGCTCTCGGCCACGCGCTGCTCGGGGTGGTGACGCCGGAAACCGCCGATCAATACGCTGGAATCGAGGTGGGCTGGGTCAACCGGACCACCGTCCCCGTCACGGAAGTGTTCGCCGGCGTGCGCTCGGTAGTAGTGGTGGGTTACCCCATCTGGGACAGATCGCTCGACCTGGCCCTGCGCCGGCCCGGCGGGGGCTGGACCTACCCCGGTCACATCTTGCCGTCGCTGGCCGCGCGGGCAGTACGCCAAGCCTTGACCGAAGACGGACACCGGGTCAACTCCCCCGGCTACGCCCCTATTTCCTTCAAGAAGCTGGCGGTGGAGGCCGGCTTCGGGGCCCAGGGCAAGAGCTCGCTCCTGATTAACCGGGTCTACGGTCCCAACCTCAGATTGGGGGTGGTCCTCACCGACGCCGAACTGACCCCGGACCAGCCCGCCGGCGAGGACCTGTGCGGCGAGTGTCGGGCTTGCGTCGAAGCCTGTCCGGTGGGAGCCCTGGAGCCGTACCGGCTTGACCCCCATCGGTGCCTGGTGGGCAGCACGCTGCGGGGCAAAGAGCGCCCGGCAGACGATCATCAGACCCGTCTCTCGGCTCATGCTCACGTCATGTGCCGAGTGTGCCAGGACGTCTGTCCCCACGGCCGGTTCCGGGAAGATGAGCCGGGCTGGGCAGGCTAGCCGATCCCCAAAGCCGACCTAACCTCGTCCGGGGTGGCCGGGGGACGGTCCAGTTCGCGGCCGATGCGGGCCATCCTGGCCACCAGTTGGGCGTTGGAGGTGGCCAGTTCGCCCTTGCGGTAGTAGATGTTGTCCTCGAAGCCCACCCGGACGTGCCCCCCCATGGCGATGGCCATAGTGCCCAAGCTGAGTTCATGCCGCCCGACCCCGGCCACACTCCAGGTGCTGCCGGCCGGCACCAAGCCGGCCAGGTACACCAGGTTGGCGGCGGAAGCCGGCATGCCCCCGGGGACCCCCAGCACGAAGTCGAAGTGGAGTGGCGGATCCAGCAGCCCCTGTTTGACCAGGTTGAGGGCGTTGGCCACCATCCCCGCGTCGAAAACCTCCACTTCCGGCTTGACCCCGAATTCGCGCATGGTCCGGGCAAAGTGTTCGATCACCTCCGGCGGGTTCAGGAAGACACCGTCCCCGAAGTTGACCGAACCGCAGGTCAGGGTAGCCATTTCGGGTCTCAGGGCCAACGGCTGCCCCCGTTCGGCGGCCGTCATGCCCACCGCCCCACCCGTTGAGACCTGGATGATGAGGTCGGTACGGCGGCGGATGAGCTCGATGGCGGCGGCGAAAGCGGCCCGATCCTGGGTGGGGCGCCCCTCGGCATCACGCACATGCAGGTGGACGATGGCGGCACCGGCCTCGCGGCATCTCGCCGCCTCGGCAGCGAGGTCGTCCGCGGTCAGCGGGAGGTGGGGCTGTTCCTGGGGAGTAACCTCCGCTCCGGCCAGGGCCGCGGTGATCCAGAGCCTATCCAAGGTCCTGGTTCCTCCGCCGCTGGAGGTGAGCCGGCACCACGCAGGTGCCCGATGCCCGGGCCACCAGGACCGGCGGGTCAACGGTGTCGGCGGCCGAAGCTCCCCCCTCGTGGGCCAGCGACCGGATGTACTTGTGGGCCTCGAAGGTCATGGCCCGGGAGGTTTTGCCCACCCGGGTGAGCCTGGCCCGGACTTCCAGGAAGTCCCCCGCGTAGACCGGAGCCCGGAACTCCACCAGATCATAGGCCACGAAGAGGCCTTCATCGCCATCGTGGAGCGCGCATAACTCGGTGGCGGCGTCGCCAAACCACTCCAGGATGCGCCCGCCGGCCACCAGGTTGCCCGCGTAGTGGGCGTCGGCCTGGCCCACCCGGAACCTCAGTACTGCCCGCAGGTCGTCCACGCTACCTCGCCTCCCCCAACCGGCCGGCCACTCGGCGCCGGTCCAGTTCTCCCACGATATAGGACGCCACCAGAGACGGAGTGGTCCCCGGGCCGAAGCCCGCGTCGTAGCCCAACTCCACCGCCAGATCATGCGTGATCCGGGGACCGCCGCAGACGAGCACCACCCGGTCCCGGACGCCCTCCGCCTCCAGGAGTTCGGCCAGCCGGGTCAAGTTGCCGAGATGCACGTCACGCATGGTCACCACCTGGGAGACCAGTACGGCGTCGGCCCCCTCCTCGACCGCCCGGGCCACCAGAACCTCGTTGGGGACCTGGCTGCCCAGGTTGATGACGCGGAACTCGGGATAGCGCTCGAGCCCGTAGTGGCCCGCGAAGCCCTTCATGTTCAGTATGGCGTCCAGGCCCACCGTATGCGCGTCGGTGCCCGTACAGGCGCCCACCAGCAGGACCTTACGGCCCAGCCGCTCCCTGACGAACTGGTTCACCGCCCGGAAGTCCATGACCTCCAGGTCCACCCGGGGGACCTCCAGGGCCCCCGGGTTCACCCGATGGCGACAGCGGCCATAGCCCACGAAGAAGGTGAAGTCGCCGCCCAGGTCCCGGCTGTGCACAACCTGGGCATCCTCGATCCCCATCTGCCGCATCAACTCCCGGGCCGCCTCCGCCGCCTGGGGTCCCGCCTTCAGCGGCAGGGTGAAGGCGACCTGCACCGCGCCGTCATCGGGGTGGTCACCGTAGGGCCGGATGTCTTCAACCATCACCCTCAACTCCCTCCAGGTGAGCCAGGAAGGGGTTGAAGTAACCGGGCTCGCGGGGAACGACCCCGTCCAGACCCTTACCCCCATCGCGGGGCCGGCGTACGCCGGCGAACATGCCCTGCTCGAGCGCCTCCCACAGGCCAATCGCCCGGACTTCCCCCAGCATGCCGGCCGCCCCTTCCAGCACCCGGACGGCCCGCTCCTGGATACGGCCGCCTGGCCGCAGTACCACTTCCCGCCCCAGGTCTCGCGCGTTGTTCATGACGTAACGGGCGTTCTCCAGGGCCAGGTAGCGATCGGCCACGAACGGGGTGTGAATGGCCTCGGTGGGCATCCCCAGCAGTTGGATGCTCTGGCCGGTCAGGACTCCCACCAGGTTGAACAGGCAGTCCTGGAGGTGGGACCGGAAGATGTTGCCCGTCTTATACTTGGTGGGCGGCATGAACTTGATCGGGCTTAGCGGGAAGAGGGCCCGGACCAGGGCCGCCTGGGCGATCTCCCAGAGCAGGCCGTCGGTCAGGTCGGGGTCCATCTGGAAAGCGTGGCCGAGCCCGATCTGCTCCCGCGCCAGGCCGGCCTGCAAGGCGAACTCCTCGTTGATGAACTGGGAAGCGATCACGGTATGGGCCGCCTCGTAGGCGTCGTCGGTGGTGAGGTAGTTGTCCTCGCCGGTATTGATTATGTGACCGGCCCGGGCGCTAATCCGGCGGGACAGGTACTGGTCAACCAGCGTCCGCCGGGGGCTGAGGTCCCGGAACAGTATACCGTACATGGCATCGTTGAGCATCATGTCCAGGCGTTCCATGGCCCCCAGGGCCGCGATCTCCGGCATGCACAGGCCCGACGCGTAGTTGACCTGGCGGACGTAGCGGCCAAGTTCTTCCGACACGGCGTCCAGGGCTTCCCGCATGATCCGGAAGTTCTCCCGGGTGGCGTAGGTCCCGGCGTAACCCTCGGTGGTGGCCCCGTGGGGCACGTAGTCCAGCAGGCTCTGTCCGGTCGACCGGATGACGGCGATCACGTCGGCTCCCATGCGGGCGGCCGACTGCGCCTGCACCACATCCTCGTGGATGTTGCCGGTGGCCACGATAACATATAGCCAGGGCTGGGGGCTCTCACCTAGCCGGTCCACGAAGTCCTCTCGTTCCCGCCGCCGGCTGCTGATGTGGTCCATCGCCCGCCGGGCGGCCGCCCGGCCCAGTTCCCGCACTTTCACGGGATCGGCGCCGGGCAGGCGGATCAGGTCCAGGCCCTCGTCGGCCACCGCCCGGGCCACCTCGCCGGGATCCCGGCCGGTCACCGCCACCGCGTTGAAAAGCCAGTAACTGGCGCCGTGGCCCAGTTCGCTCCCGATCTGATCCACCAGCCGGTTGGGCAGGGGAGTACCCTCGCCGTCCACGCCATTGATGCCGGCCAGTCGCAGGGCCGCCCGCTCCATGCTGGTGGTGGTGTGGTGCCGGACGTAGTCCATGATCTCATCCACTATGACCCGGGCGTCCTCCCGGGCCGACCTCACCAATCCGGGATCCAGTTCCAGGCAACCGGGCAGGCCTCCCGGCCTTCCCGTCATGGCCGTTCCCCCTCTCCGGCGGTCTCCCCGAGGTAGCGTTCGGCCAGTTCCACGACGCCCTCGTCCAGGCCCAGCAGCCTGGCCACCACCAGCGCGTCACGAGGGGCTTCCTTCCCCGGCGCGACCCTCTCCAGCCGGTAATCCATGTGCTCGTACAACCAGTCGACCCCCTCGGCCCCATCCTCACCGGCCAGGACATCACCCCGGAGCCCGCGGGTCTGCCAGTGGGCCGTCCCGACCAGTTCGGCCAGGCCGGAGTGGTGGGTAGCCAGCAGGCACACGCTTGGGCCCCGCGCCAACCGCCCGAGAATCGCGGCGCAAAGAGCCCTCCCTTCCCGGGGGTTAGTGCCCCGGGCGAACTCGTCCAGGAGCAGCAGTCCCGCCTCGTCGAGACGGCCGAGGGGCTCTCGCACCCGGGTGACCTCGGCCGCGAAAGCGCTCAACCCCGGCCGGTTCTCCTCCTCCTGGCCGCCGTAGAAGATGAAAGCCACCGGGGACCACGCCATATGGCCGGCGGGGACCGGCAGGCCCAGTTGCGCCATGGCCACGGCCAGCCCCAACGTGCGCAAGGCAACCGTCTTGCCCCCCATGTTGGGACCGGTCAGCACCGCCGCCCCCGGCCGGAGTTCGAGGCTCACCGGGGTGAACCGCCGGCCCGATCGTCCGAGGTCTTGCTCCACCCCGGGGTGACGGGCCTCCCTGAGGACCACCCCCGAGCCGGGGGGGAGGATCACCGGCCGCACCGCTGCCGTCTCCCGCGCCAGGCGGGCGCGGGCCAGTAGAAAATCCAGCCGGCCCAGGGCAGCCATGTTGTGGCTGAGAGCCGGGGCCCACCGGGCAACGGCCCTCGATAGCTTTCCACGGACCCGGGCTTCCTCCCGCCGCTCCTGCTCCTTGAGGTGTGCCAGGATGGCTTCCGCTTCCCTCGCCCGGGCCCCTGGCCGCAAGCGGAAGTACAGGAAGCCGCCGGCTTCCCTCACCGGAAGGAGATCGGATTCCTCGCGGGCCAGGAGCACTCGCCGGTCCCCCGCCGGCAACACAACTTCCCCGCCCGGCCCCGGCTTCACCCCCAGCCGTCCGGCAACGGCGAAGGCTTGCTCCCTCCGCCCCTCCTCCAGGCTCCGCTCCGCGGCCCGCTTCCTCCGGCGCAGCCGGGCCAGGGAAGTTGAGAACTGGTCGCCGACGTGAAACCCGGGCGATCCCGTCCCTTGCGGGTCCAACGCGCGGAGCACCCCATCCACGGCCTCCAGCCGGAGGTCCGGCGGTAGAGGCCAGGACAGGCGGCCGAGGAGTTCCTCGATCTCCCGGCTGATCAGGGCAAAGCGTTTGAGTTCGTAGAGCTCGACAACTTCCAGGGCCGCCCCCCGGACGGCCGCGGCCACCGAACCCCGCAGGTCGCGCAGGCGCCCCAAGCGGCCTACCAGCGCCCGCATCACCGGGGGGGAGTCGTCGCCCGCCCGCCGGGCGGCTTCCACCCGACCCAGTTCTTCTTCCAGCGCGGCCTCCTCGCCGGGCAGATAAGCCCGGGCACGGCCTTTCTCCTCCCGGCCGAAGGGGCTGGCGGGCTCGATCATGGCCCAGATCTTGTCCAGCCCCAGACCGGCAGCGGTTGAGGCCAGCAACAACTCCTTCATGGGCTGAGGTTCAACGCCCGGCCAAGCACCAGGTCGAACGCCGGCAGGGGCTGCGCCACCCGGGCCACCTCCCTGACGAGTTCTTCCGGGTCCAGGGTGAGCCCGTCTGGTCCCACCGGGTTCAGGGTGACCGCGACGACCCGGATAGGGTGCAGCACGGCCACTTTTCCCCCCGCCCGGCCGAAGCGGGCCCAAGCCCGGCTACCTACGAAGACGTGAGTCCCGTCGGGAACAATCACCTTCAGGCGTCCAGGTCCCCTGCTCATGCCGGCCAGGGCCTCCACCACCCCGTCGACAAGGGCGCCGGCGATCACCAGGGCCTTGACTCCCTCTTCCACCGCCCCGGCAATGACCCCCCCGCTCCCCAGGGCAGTTCTGAGGTTGAGGCCGAACGGACGGTAGTCCTCGTCCACCGCCGCCACCCTCCACTTGTGGATGGCCCGGACCGCGGCCTCCCGCAGCCGCTGGTCCGCCACGCCGGGCAGGCCGAGAAAGGTGAGCAGGAGCCGGGTCCGTTCGGCCACCTCCCCTACGCCACCCCCAACCGCCGCCCCGGTGGCCACCACCGTCCCCTCGGTCACCAGGGGGGCGGCCGAAGCCACCCGGTCCACCGAACCGTCCACCAGGACCAGGGCTGCCCCGTGGGCCCGCAGGCGAGTCACCGCCAACCCCAGACCGGCCGCCGTCGGCGGCCCCGCCAGGCCCAACCTCCCCGGCTCCCGTACCCGGGCTACCACCAGGTGGCCCAGAGGGCCGGCAGCCGGCAGCACTTCCAGGACCTCGACGTGGGCCTCACCCTGACGCAGGGAGGCCTCTGCCGTCGCCACCAGGCTGCCCCGGGGGGCGTATACCTCCGGCCGGTCGTCCGGCGCCCCTTCCCGGCCCCCCGCGAGCAGCCCCAGCGGCACTCCCTCTTCCTGGGCCCGGAGCACCAGGTGGTCCACGACCAGGGTCTTACCCACACCCTTGGCGGTGCCCACCACGGCGAGGCTGGCCAGCCGGCTGGCCCTTACCAGACTGAAGAGGTCACCCATGCTATACGAACCAACTCTCGAAGATCTCCTTCAACCGCGAGTTCTCCCGCAGGCAAGCCAGGGCGATTAGGTCGTGGCCGCGGGCATAGCCGTTGCCGATGATCATGTTGACGTCCCGGCCGATCCCCTCCGCCCCCAGGGCCGCGGCCGTGAAGCTGGTAGCCATGCTGAAGAAGTAGACCGTCCCACCCTCGCGGGTGCACAAGACCGACGTCATCTCCGTCCCGGGCACGTTCACGCAGTTGATGGTGACGTCGGCCGCCTCGCCCCCGGAAACCGCGTGGAAAGCGGCCAGGGCCTCCAGCGGGCGGTCGGCGCCGGCAGCGAAGACGGCGTCGCTGATACCCAGGGACGCGGCCCGTTCCACTGAGGCCGGGCTGTGCGCCAT
Organism: bacterium; assembly: GCA_031082145.1. GTDB lineage: Bacteria > Bacillota > Sulfobacillia > UBA995 > UBA995 > Ess09-15. The sequence goes on from JAVHLP010000001.1 coordinate 457,224, forward strand.
GGCGTAGAGCCTGCCGGTGACGCCGGCCCGCTTCCTTGCCTCGTGCAGGCATAACAGTCCTGATTTGCCGCCGGCGCCGATGACCAGTACGCTGTCCCCCGGCCGGACCAGGCGGGCGGTCTGGGCGGGGGCCCCGGCGACGTCCAGTACGGCCAGGGCCAGCGTCTCGGGCAGATCGGTGGGGATGGGAGCGTAGATGCCGGAAGCGAAGAGCACCGCCCGGCCATCAACCTCGACCTGATCCCGGTCCAGGTTCACCTGCCGGATCCGCTCAAGCTTCAGGGGAGTGAGGGACAGGGAGACCAACGTGGCGATCCGGATCCCCGGCTGCAGGCTGCCCGCCGCGGGATGTTCAGGCCCGACCCGCTCCACGGTCCCCAGCAGCATGCCGCCGGACCCGGTGACCGGGTTGTGGAGCTTGCCTCGCCGGGCCACGATGTCGAGGATGGCGGCTGCCATGTTGTCCTCAACGCTCCCGCCCTTCTCCTCGGCCGCCTTCTCGAGCTGGGTGAAGCTGGCGGCGTCGACGTTCAGGGTGTCCACCCGGATGAGCAGCTCGTTGGGGGCGATGTCGGGGCAGTTGTCGATCCGCCAGGCCGGCTGGGGCAGCGACCCCGCCGGTTCAAGGCTGCGGTGACTGCCATAGGGGCAAGGTCTTCTGGTCACGTTCAACCTCCTCGGTCCCGGGGACCGGGAAAATGGTCTCTCTGCTCCCTGTAGGTTGTCCCATGCAAGAACGGTGCCCCGCAGCGGAACCAGCAAGGCGAGGAGTCCGGCGAGAGCAGTGCCGGGAATTGGGCAGGGGAGGCCGGCGGTACCCGGGTGCTGCCGGTACCTGAGCGTGAAGACGGCCGACGGTGTATGCCGCTTGCGGAACGTCAGGGGCAAGGCCGGTTCTCGGCCGCCCCCGTCACGGCTGCCTCTCAGGCTCTCCTTCCCTCAACCTCTCCCACAGCGCCCGGATGATGACCATGGAAGCGGTGTCGGGGTGCATTCCGGCCCCTCCGCACGAGTTCAGCAGCTCGATGTTGCCCTGCCACAGGCCGAAGCTGTTCCGGACGAACATCCCCAGGCCGAAGTGGAACAGATCCAGATCCCATTCATCACTGACATCCCGAACAGCCTGCTTACCCTGATCGGACAGGAGGGTCAGGAGGCGCTCGACGGCGGCGTGAACTGTCCTCGGCCATTGCCCTTCCTGGCTATCCATGGCAGGTTGCCAGCCCTTTCGCCACCGACCTGCATCTGCTGCGCGTGGACCTTGGCGTCGCCCGATGATCGCGGCCAGCAGTCCTGGTGGAGTCCCGCTGAACCCGGGGTTCTCCCGCGTATCGTCTGAGAACGCGATTCGCCAAATTCCGCCATCTTCCCTCCCCCCGGTGAGATGAGGAAGCTCAGAGCGATCCGGCTAGGGTCTCCAGGATCAGCGGGGAGTGGAGCAGCAGCAGGGCGGCGAGGAGGCGCGTCGTGCTGGTGCGGCCGTGGCTTGTGGTAACGAGACCCTGGAGCCGGGCCCGCTGTTCGTAATGGACTGGCCCCAGGGGACCGAGCCCCGGCACGCTCCCCCTCCTCTCGTCCACCGCTAACCGAGGTGCCGCCTGACCATCACCATCTGGCCGCAGTGATCGGGCGTGGGAAAGGCGATCAGGGCCAGCAACCAGCGCAGGGTGAGATCCGGGTCCAGTGAGCCGCCCCTGACCGATGCCAGGGCCGACCTGAGCGCGGTCACTTGCCCGGGTCCGGCTCGTAGTGGGCCCGCTCGCCACCGACGAGCTTGGGGCGGGTACGGGCCATGGTCAAGTGGGCGGCGCCGATGGCCTTGAGCTGGGGGCGCACCGGCACCGCCACCCGCTTCAGGTGCATACCAATGAGGGTGTCGCCGATGTCCAGGCCGGCGTGGGCGGCGACGCTCTCCACCACGACCGGGTCCGCCAGGCGCTCCATGGCCACCACCGACAGGGCGCCGCCGGCCTTCAGGTGGGGAACCACGCCCACTATCTCCAGGCCGTACTTCTCGGCGCAGGCCCGTTCGGTGACCAGGGCCCGGTTCAGGTGCTCGCAGCACTGCACCGCCAGGTATAGCCGGTTAGCTTGGACTTCCGGTTCCAGTGCCCGGTACACGGCTTCGGCCACCTCGCGGTTGGAGGCGGTACCGATCTTGTGTCCCAGCACCTCGGAGGTGCTGCAACCCACGATCAGGATCTGGCCCGGCCGGAGTCCGGCGACTCCGGTAAGCTGGCGAACGGCGGCTTGGACTTGACTGGTCAGTTGCTCGAGATCGACCATGGGATCTTGGGCGCTCCTTTTCTCAGGTATACGACGCTACCTTGCACGCTACCTCCTGCCGGTATCCCGTGATGACCCTGACGTAGCCGCTCAGGTCGCCGTTCAGGTCGCTGGCCCCGGTATCCACCAGCAGGGGGTTGCCTCCCAGGGCCACCAGCTTGCCCATGGTGGCGACCACGATGATGCTGTCCACGCCCGCCTTCCGGATCACCCGCGGGCTGATCTGCTGGTTTCCCCGGCCGAAGATGAACCCCTGGCCGCCGATAGGGGTGACGACAATCCTGGCCGGCCCGCTCTCCAGGAGCGAGAGTAACACGCTCTCGGTAGTATCGCCGGCAACCAGGCGGCCGCCCTGGGCTACGTCGACCCCCAGGAGGGTCTTGGGCAGCCCCAGGCGCTCCAGGATGGCCCGGGTGGTCGTGCCCGGCCCCACCACGTACAGGCGACCGTCCTCCATCCGGTCGATGACCTCCGAGGCGATCCCGTCCAGGGCCGACTCCTCCCCGCCACGGCTCCCGGCCTTGAGTGACTGGACCATCCCCGCCTCGTGAGGCACCTTGAGGTAGCCATAAAGCCGGGCCGAGACCCGGCCGGCCCGGAAGGCCTCCTCGTCGATATCCATGACCTCCGCTTCCCGTACCCGGGTCACCTTGCCCTCCAGGAAGAGAGCGGCCAGGTCGCCTGCGCTCCGGGGGGTGGTGGCGCATACCGCCGAGTGGATCTTCACCCCGGCGGGAACGCCCACCGCCACCAGGCCGGCCCCCACGGCAGTGCAGATGTCGCGGGCGGTGCCGTCACCCCCGGCGAACAGGAGCAGATCCACTCCCCGGTCCATCAGGTCGCCGGCCGCCCGCCGCGTGTCCTCGCCGGTGGTGCGGCCGGGCTCAATCAAACCGATCACGGTGGGTACAAAACCCGCCCGGCGGGCCTCGTTCTCACCCATGTCGTGGGGATAGGTGACCAGGTTGAAGGTGTCCTTCAGGCGCAGCAGCCGGCCCAGGGCCTCAACCGCCCGCCCGGGAGCCTCGGGGACGGCCCCCAGTTCCCGAGCCTGCTCCAGGATGGCGGGGCCATCGGTCCCCTTGAGGCCGACCCTTCCCCCCATTCCGGCCACCGGGTTCACGATCAGGCCCAGCTTCTTCAACTGGCCGCCCACCGTTCCTTTCCCGGGAGGGCCACCGGTGAGACGGCCCCCCGCTCTACCGCTTCTTTCTCTTCTTGAGGTAGGCCCGCCAGGTCATCGCCCAGCGCTCGGGATCGTCGAGGGCACTCTCGTCAATCCGGCTTATGGTGCTGCGGTGGGGAGCCGTCAGCACAATCTCCGGGTTGGTGTAGGCTTCCTCGGCGATGTGCCGGAGAACCTCAACGTACTCATCGATGTCGTCCTTGGAGTAGGACTCGCACGGTTCCAGGGTGAAGGGCTCGGGGACCACGAAGGGATGATGGCTCTCGAAGTAGCTTTGCAGGCCGAAGTCCACCATGCGGCGCCGCACGTCGTGCGTGCCCACCCCCGTCGCCTGCCGGAGTGGTTCCCAGCTGTAGCGGATCTGATCCAGCCGGTGGCTGGCCCGGGGATAGGGGATGGCCACGCCCGGGATCGCCGCCATCTTCCTGGCCATGTAGTTGTTGTTGAGCACCGAGATATCGGTCGCCATCCGCAGGCCCTCCGGCCCCATGCTCATGGACCAGGCGTAGGAGCGCAGGACCACCGGGATATTGCCCAGGAAACCCCGGACCCGGCCTATACTGTCCGGCCGGTCATAGGCCAGGCGGTACCGCTTGCCGTCGTATTCCACCACCGGAACGGGAAGGAACCGCGCCAGTTCGGCGGTGACGCCCACCGCGCCGGAGGCCGGTCCCGCGCAACCGTGGGGGGACGAGAAGGTCTTATGGAGATTGAAGTGGCACATGTCGAAGCCTGCCTCGCGGGCCCGGGCCACCCCCAGGATGCCATTGGCGTTGGCCTGGTCGTAAGAGCAGAGCCCGCCGGCGTCGTGGACTCGGTCCACGTACTCCCGGATGCGCGGGTTGAAGATGCCGGTGTCCTCGGGGTTGGTGATCATCATGCCCGCGGTCCGTTCCGACACCACCGCCTTCAGGGCTTCGAGGTCGGGGTAGCCGTTCTCGTCGGGCATCAGGGTGATCACCTTGAAGCCGGCCGTAGCCGGGCAGGCGGCATCGGCAGGGTGTGAGAAGATGGTGGTGATGATCTCGTTTCGTTGCTTGTCACCGCGTGATTCATGGTGGGCCCGGATCAAGCAGGCATTGGTGTAGATGCCCTGGGCGCCGCCGCCGGGCTGGAAGGTGAAGCGGTCCAGGCCCGAGATCTCCTTGAGGATCCGCTCGAAGCGGTACATGATCTCCAGGATGCCCTGCACCGTGTCGTCGTCCTGGTAGGGGTGCAGTTCGGTCATCTCGGGCAGGGCGGCCATCTGCTCGTTAACCTTCGGACTGTACTTCATGGTGCAGGTGCCCTGGCTGATATCCAGGTTCAGGTCGGTCCCCAGGCACATCTGTGACAGCCTGAGGTAATGGCGAAGCACGTGGGGCTGGGCCAATTCGGGCAGCCGGGGCACGTCCTTCCGCCGCACCTCGGCCGGGATGGAAGCCAGGACGTCGCCGGCCACCCGCTCGATCTCCTCGCCGGCCTCCGGGACCAGCACGCCCCGCTCCCCGGGACTGCCCAGTTCCAGGATGATTGGCTCCTGCCAGGCGACCGCCTGGTAGCGTTCCTTCAGGCGCCTCTTCATCGGAGAACCTCCTTCACGGCGTCAACCAGCCTCTCGATGGCTTCCCGGCTGTGAATCTCGGTCACGCAGTAGAGCGCGCTGTTCCCCAACTCGGGGTAAGAAGCACTGAGATCGATGCCGCCGAAGATCCGGTGCCCGAGCAGTGCCCGATTGACGTCCGCCACGGGCCGGTCAAAGGTGACCACAAACTCCTTGAAGTGGGTTGTGGGGTAAACCGGAGTGGTGACGCCGTTGAGTTCTCCGAGCCGCTTCATGGCGTAGTACGAACGTTGCATGATGGTCTTGCCCAGGTCGGCCATCCCCTGCGGCCCCATCAGGGCCAGGTACACCCCGGCGGTGATCCCCCAAAGGGCCGTATTGCTGCCGGTGTAGTCTGGCGAAGTGTCGCGCTTGACAAAGGAAGTGCGGTCGAAGGTGGACCAGCCGAAGCCGAACTCGCCGCCCTCGCGGGTCTCGGCGATGCTGGTGAGGAAGGTGTTGTACTCGGCGACGAAAGTCTCGTCGTCGCGGCTGGCTATGAATCCGCAGACGCCGCCGCCGTAGTTCATGTGGATCCCCAGTGGCTGGGCCTCGCCACACACGATGTCGGCGCCGTAAGCGATGGGGGGGGATATTACCCCCAGCGAGGTGGGGTCGACACCGACCACCAGGAGCGCGCCAAAGGCGTGCGCCATTTCGGCCACAGTGGCCCCCCGGTGCTCGATAAGCCCCAGGTAGGTGGGGTTCTCCAGGTAGACGCAGGCCGTCCGTGAGGACAGCTTGCGGCGGAGGTCATCCAGGTCGAGCAGGCCGGTGACGGGATCGGTCGCCACGGTCTCCACGTTCACCACCGGCCGGCAGAAGTTGCGCACGTGGGCAAGCCGCTCGGGTCCGGTGCCCGCCGGCACCAACACCTGCTTGCGGCCGGTGATGCGGGCGGCCATGAGGAGGGCGCTGCTGGCCGCGCACGCCCAGTCGTAGGTGGGGCTGGACACCACGTCCATCTCCAGGAGTTCGCCCAGCAGGCTCTGGAACTCGAAGATGGCCTGATGCTTCCCGAGGTCGGAGTAGGTGTCCCCAACGTAGGCGGTGACGAACTCGCCCCGGGAAGCGATCTCGTCGCAGACCGCCGGGACGTAGTGCTGCCAGCAACCACCGCCCTTGAAGTTCAGGTACTCCTGGCAGGACCGGTTCTTGCGGAGCAGCCCCTCCACGTGCTGGCGGAGTTCGTACTCGGAGAGCAGCGGGCCCGGAACGTCGAGGGGGCGCTTCAACCGCAGTGCTTCGGGAATGCCGGTGTACAGGTCCTCGATGTCGCCGGCGCCGATCTCCCGCAGCAACTGGTCCCGGATGGCCGGGACCGAGTTGGGGATGTAGGGATGGACAAGATCCTTGTCACGGGGCACTCCGCATCCCTCCAATCTTCTGCCCCGGCGGCCGCGGGGAGGGCGGTCCAACGGCCGTCCTCCCCCGGTCGCAGTTCGGGTTAGCGGCCGGCAGCAGCCAGCTTGTGCTGCCGATGGTAGTTCTCGACTTCCTGGAACAGTTCCTCGGTGCGCTTGTCAACCGGCAGGGCGTACCCGCAGCCGATGTAGATGATGGTGTTTACGACCAGGCCCCAGACGCCGGGCGTCCAACCGCCGAAGGAGATGCCCTCCGGGTGGAGGTAGGTCAGGTAGAAGGCGACCGCCAAGCCGGCGATCATCCCGGCCACGGCGCCCACGGCGTTGCCGCGCTTCCAGTACATGCCCAGTAGCTGACCCGGGCCCAGCTGGATGATGAACTGGTAGGTCAGCAGGGCGACGAAGATGAGCATGGGCAGTTCCATGTTGGCGATGAAGAACGCCAGCACCGACACCCCGAACACGACGTACTGGGCCAGGCGGGTCGCCTGCCTGCTATCCAGCTTCGAGTTGAGTGGCTTCAGCACGTCCTCGGCGATGGAAGCGCCGAAGAAGTGAATCAGGCTGGCGGTCGTGGACAGCACCGCCGACATCGCCACCAGGAGAGCGAGGGTGAGGAACACCGGGCCGCCCAGATTGTCCGAGAGCCAGAGCCAGACCATCTGCGGGTTCTCCCGGGCGTAGCCCAGGCTGTGGGCGCTAAGCCCGAAGAACAGGAAGAACACACAGATGAGGGTCCCGATGGTGATCGCCTGCCAGGTGGCTCGCTTGGCCGTCCGCACCGAGTCGGAGGCGAATACCCGGTTCATGGCCCACGGCCACAGGAAGCCGCCCACCGAGCTGGTGATGATGATCGAGGCCCACCACTGCGGCGGGGGATTCCAGCCGGGGCCGGGGTAGGTGAGGATCTCGGGGAAGTTGGCCACCGCGTTCCGGATCGTCGCGGCAAAGCCCCCGGTGTTCATGTAAATCAGGATGTAGGTGAACACCGTTGCGCCCAGGGCGAAGAGCAGCCCCTGGACGAAGTGCGCGGTGATGACCGCCCGCATGCCGCCCAGGGCAACGTACACGGCGATGATGGCCGCGCCAATCAGCATCGCCCACAGGAACGGCAGGTAACCATAGGTCCCGTGGCTCAACAGGTAGCCGATGGTCCAGAACTCCATGATCAGCCAGGGGAACGAGGCGATGACGCCGACGACACCCGCCAGGGCCTTGATCTTGTTGCTGTTGTAGCGAAGGCCCCAAAGGGCTCCCTGGGTGTTGAGCTGGTGAGTCGCCCCCCAGATCCACATCTTGTCCAGGATCAGGTAGAGGAGAATCAAGCAAAAGGCGCCGTAGACTGGCGTGTACGTATAAACGAAGCCGAAGTTGACCGCCATCCCCATCCAGGCGGTGTACGACGCGCCGACGTACCAGGTCGCCATCATGCTGAAAGTGATGGCCCAGACCCCGAAGGCCCGGTTGGCCGTTGCGAACTCGTTGAACTCCTGAACACCGTATGACCGGCGGTTCATCCACAGTAGGACGGCCATGTAGCCGAGCACTACCAGGGTCGGAATGATGGCCAGCCCCAGCGATACCTCCCTCACGGGTTAACGCCTCCTCTCATGTTACTGCTGGATGTCCAGCGTCTGGTAGATCGCCAGTCCGATGCAAGACATGAAGGTGAACAGGAAAACACTGAAAATGCTCCACGGGAACGGTCCGACCCATGGATCCAGGCGGTTGATGAAGAGATTGAAGGTCCAGGGCGCGGACAGGATGAACAGCATCACGGCGAAGTAGATGACAAAGGCAGTCCTGACCCAGCCTTTCACTCCGGGCACCTCCCTTCATTGAGAATCTTGGGAATCGGGTCCCCTTGACAGATGGTCCCGCCTCCCTTCACGGGTTACTTGAGGCCGCACCAGTTGATGGCCAACTGGGCCAGAGTCTTGCAAGCGGTCACCATCTGGTCGATGGGAACGTGCTCGTCCGGGCCATGCGCCCCCATCGAGAGATCGCCTGGCCCGAAGATGACCGCCGGAATGCCCTGCTCGCACAGGAACGTGCTATCGCACACCGCTTTGAAGCCGGAGAAGACGGGTTCCTCCCCCGTCGCCTGGCGCCAGGACTCGGCCAGTGTCTGGCAGCCCTCGTGGGCCAGGTCCACGTGGCTGGGCGGCCAGTGGTACATGACCCGGAACCCGGGAGGGTTCTTCTTCAGCCAGTCATCGCAGGCGGCTACACCGTCGATTACCCGCTGCATATCCGCCACCACCTCGGCCAGCGATACCCAGGCCGGGTAGTACGTATTCCCCTGGATGTTCGAGCGCCCGGGGACCGCCGCAATGTAGTCGCCGGCGTCCACCAGGGTAGCGGTGATGGAGAAGCAGCCCACCCCCTGCACGTCGGGCCGGGGAAAGCCGCCCCCGCCCAGGGCCGGATGCCGCCAGCGGAGGTTCCACTCCCGTTCCAGGTGCTCCCACCCCTGCAGGATCCTGAGCGACTTCACGAACGCATCCACGCCTACGCTCTCACCCACCGGCAAGCCGTAGCGCTGGGGGAAGATGACCTGATTCTTCAGGCAGGTATGGGTGGGCTTGCCGGCCACCGCCAGTTCCCAGCCGAACGCTCCCGTGGTCACGGGATGGATCTCGCAGTTGGTAGGCTCCACGACCACGGCGAAGGGGGCGCGGTAGCCCCGGCGGACGGTGGCCGTTGTTCCCAGTTCGTGCTCCATCCGCTCTTCGCCGACCACAAACTCGAGGATGAGGTCGCCACCCAGCCGGGTGCCGGTCTCGATGAGGGCCCGGGCCGCGAAGAGGGCGGTGGTGTTTGGACCCTTCATGTCGTTGGCCCCCCGGCCCCATATCTTCCCGTCCTTCACCGTCGGATTCCAGGGGTCGACCGTCCACCGTTCCTTCTCGAAGTCCTCCACCGGGACCACGTCGCCGTGGCCGTTGAAGATGAGACCGCGGCCGCCACTGCCGGCCTTGACCGCGACCACGTTCGGGCGCAGCCCTCCCTCGTCCTCGGCCCAGCAGTCCACCTTATCAAAACCGAACCCTTCGAGCCGCGTCCGCAGCCACTCCTGGGATTCCCTTTCCTGCCCAATGACTGACTTCCGGCGCATGAACTCGAGGCAAAACTGCACCATCTCTTCCTGATGGTCCTCAACCCACCGGAACACCCGGGACGAATCAGCCATCGCCGTGGACCTCCTTTCGGACAAGCTTGGCGAGACAGACCTGGGAGAGAACCGCCGTCCCGCAAACCAATGCCTGTTCGTCGAAGTCGAAATGGGGGCTGTGCAGGGTCGGCCGCGGGCCGGCCCCCGCCGCTCCCAGCCAGAAGTAGCCGGACGGGACCTCCCGTCCGAGGTAGGAGAAGTCATCGGACAGCATGGACGCGGCCAGGTCCTGCCGCAATGCCCCGGCGCCCATGGACTTGAGGACCGCCTGAGCCACGCGTTCGGTGGCTTCGGGGTGGTTGACGATGGCCGGGTATCCCGGCTGGTAGTCCACCTCGGCCCGGCAGCCGTGGATGCCTGCCACCGCCCTGGCGATGCTTTGCACCTGCGTCTTAAGTACGGCGCCCAGTTCGCTGTCAAGGTACCGTGTGGTTCCGGCCAGCGCGGCCTCGGCAGGAAGCACGTTGGGGGAGCTCCCCGCCTGGACCATGCCCACCGAGACCACAACGGGAGACACGGCGTTTACCTGGCGCCGGGCCAGTCCCTGGAGAGCAATCACCGCGTGGCCGGCGCTGGCCACCGTGTCCGAGGCCGCGTGCGGTTGAGCCGCGTGGCCACCGTCGCCCGTAAACGTGACCCGGAAGATGTCTCCCGCCGCCATCACCGGTCCGGGGCGCAATCCCACCGTTCCGACCGGCAAGTCCGGCCACAGGTGCAGGCCCAGGGCGAGTTCCACGGGGCCCCGGGCCAGGAGGCCGGCCTCCACCAGGGCCCGGGCGCCACCCACCGGCAGCTTCTCCTCCGCCGGCTGGAAGAGGAACCAGACCTCTCCCGCCAGCCCGTCCCGCTCCTCGGCCAGCAGCATGGCCGTCCCCACGAGCATGGCCATGTGTCCGTCGTGGCCACAAGCGTGCATGCACCCGGGCACCTGGGAACCGTAAGACCGGCCGGGGACCTCCTGGATGGGCAGGGCGTCAAGTTCCGCCCTGAGAAGCACTGCGGGACCGCTCACCCGGCCCCGCAGCACTCCCAGAACCGCCGTGCCGTGCGGCCGGCGGACCTCAAGACCGAGAGCCTGGAGATACTCGGTGATGAGGGCGGAGGTGTGGGTCTCCTCGCCCCCCAACTCCGGCGACCGGTGAAGCCTCCGTCGCAATTCAACCAGGGGTCGATATAGCTTTGCAGCCCGTTCCAGCACCCGTTGCCCACACCTCTCCCCGAGACAGGTTCGGTGCGGAACTTCGCTGGACTGACGGGGCAGCGCCTTTGACCACTATTATGAATCTTCGGCCCTTTGTTTGGTCTCCGCAGCCAAAGAGGAGGCCAGCCACAGCCGCGTTGCCAGGTGAAGGTTGAAACGGTCCTGGGGCGAGCCCAAATCCATCGCTGTCATCTTCTCCACCTGGGACAGGCGGTAGCGGACGGTGTTGTGGTGCACGTGCAAGATCTTGGCGGCCTCCCGGTAGCTCGCGCCGTGGTCGAGGAAAGCAGCCAGGGTACGGGTCAGGTCAGCCGGCTGCTCACGGTCATACTTGAGGATCGGACCGATGGTATCGCGGATGAAGCCCGCCACCTCGGGATCGGTTGGGTCGGCGACCAGCCGGTAGAGGCCCAGGTCCCTGAAGAGGACCACGGGACCGGCGCCGGGGATCACGGGGGCCAGCTCCACCGCCATAGCCGCCTCACGATAGCTGTCCTTGACAGCGAGGACGCCCATCCTCGGCCGGCCGACACCGGCGGTGAGGTGGAGACCTTGATGCCGACGGCCCAGATCCTCGATGATGCCGGCCACCCGGGCGGCGACCTGCAGATCGGCCCGCTCCCGCACCCCTGCCTCACCGGTGGGAATCAGGGCAATGGGCCGTTCCTGGTAGCCCACTTCGGTTATGCTGTGGCGGGGCAAGCCCCCACCCGCCAGGAGATCGAGCACCCGCCAGCCCACGCGGTAGTCCCGAGCGTCAGCCCAGGTTGAAGGCAGCCGGTCAACCCGGAAGACCACCGCCGCGTAAGAGGGAGCGGGTTCCCACCCCAGAGCCCTCGCCGAAGCAGCGACCGAAACCTCGGACTCAAAGTCGCCGGCCAGCAGGTGGTGTACGAAGTCATCCTTGACCGAACGCTCCATATGGCTGACGGCGCGTACTTTCTGGACGTCAAGAGCCACGGCCACAGCCGCCTGCTCGATGGCCACCAGGTCCTCGGTGGTCAGGTCGCCGTTCCTGTCCTGCACGATGACCCAGCCGTCAACGCTGCGGTCGTTCCCCACCCGGCAGACGACACGGCACGAACAGGCCCGGGGAGACTTGATGCGCGCCAGGGCCGGGCGCTCGGGCAAGGGAGTAGCAGTTTCGTCGCTTCCAGGTTGCCAGGGACGGGGAAGCTCGGGGAAATCCACGGACGCACGGGTTCCGGTGAAGCCGTTCACGATCACTAGCGGCCGGTTGACCAGCCCCGCCAGTTCCCTGGCCAGGATCTCAATGCTCCCCTGCTCCAGGGCAAGGCTGATGAAGTGGCGCTGGATCGTCCAGGAGCGCTCCAGCTCCCTCGTCTTCCGGCCCAGGAGTTCCTTGAGGGCCGAGTTGATGACATCCACCCAGGCCAGGGCATATGGCACCTGCACGACGGGGAAGGCCAGCTCGTTGGCGGCGTGGATGACCTCTGGCTCCAGGCTGTCCACGAACCGCTGCAGCTTCACCCCCAGCCCCGCCGCCTCGCGTTCGTTGAGTTCGCGGATCAGGGCAATCTGTTCGCCGGCATTGCGATAGTGGAAGAGCGTCGTGAACATGAACTCGCCACCCCGGATATACCGGATTCCGTCCGGAGCGTCAAGAATGGTGACCCCCCGGACATCCCGGTCCAGGCCGGCGTCGCCGGCCAGCACGTTGCTGGCCGCGAGTTCCGGCAGCTCGAGAACGTCCCGCACCTTCAAGCGAATCACGCCCCTCTCCGGCGAGTGGGGATCGGTTGTGGTTTCAGTTCTACTTCAGCTTAACCCAGACATCTCAGTGCTTGTGCAATTTCGATAACATTGCATCAAGAACCTGCCGGCCGGGGAATACAGGGGAACCCGCGCCAAGAGCGAAGACCACAAGCAACAGGTGGCAGGGAGGTTCGGCGCCATGCTCAGAGTCGCCGCCCCGGAATACCCGATTGACACGCCCGCCCTGATCGTGGACGCCGGGATCCTGCTGGCCAACATCAGGCGGATGGCGGGCTTCTTCGCCGGCCGCCCGGCCAAGCTCCGCCCCCACTTCAAGACCCACAAGACGCCGGCCATAGCCCACCTGCAGTTGCAGCACGGGGCCATTGGCATCACCTGCGCCAAACTGGGTGAAGCCGAGGTACTCGTCCACGCGGGAATCCGCGACGTCCTGATCGCCAACCAGGTAACTGCGCCGGCTAAGGTCGCCCGCTTGGCCGGCCTGGCCCATATCGCCCACCTGAAAGTGTGTGTCGACGACGAGGAGAATCTGCTGGCTCTCTCCCGGGCGGCGGTGGCCGCCGGCAGCCGTATCGGCGTTCTGGTCGAAGTCGACGTGGGCATGGGGCGCTCGGGAACCCGATCCGCCCCGGCCACGCTGAGACTGGCCGCCCGGGCCGCCTCACTGCCGGGGATCGACTTCCAGGGCGTCATGGGCTACGAGGGACATGCCGTATTCCGGGCGTCCCGGGAAGACCGGGAAGCCGCCTGCCGGGCGGCCAACGCCTGCCTGCTCGACCACGCGGCGGCGGTGCGCCAGGAAGACATCCCCTGTCCCCTAGTCAGCGCCGGAGGCACCGGCACCTACGACATCTCCGGCGACTGTCCGGGCATTACCGAGGTCGAGGCGGGCAGCTACGTCTTTATGGACGCCACCTACCGTAAGATCGTGCCCGAGTTCGCCACCGCCCTGACCGCGTTGGCCACCGTGATCAGCCGGCCAGAACCCTCGCGGGCGGTCATCGACCTGGGCATGAAAGCCGTGACCGGGGAGTTCGGGCTGCCCCAGCCGGAGGGGCTGCCTGGAGCGACCACCCTCGCCCTTTCGGAGGAGCACGGAGTGCTGGAGCTGGAGGGACCGGCCAGGGACCTCCGGGTAGGTGATCAGGTGGTACTGCTCCCCACCCACTGCTGTACTACCGTGAACCTGCACGACCGCCTCCACGTGAGCCGGGGCGGACGGGTGCAGGACGTCTGGACCATCGCCGCCCGGGGAGCCTTCTGCTGACGCCGGGCGGTGGCGGCCCCGTGCGGCGCTTATCAGGCGGGGGATGATAGGCGGGAGGCTACCGGGGATCAGGCGGCGAACCCCTGGAAGTCCCATGACACCTCCGGGAGGGTGACCGTCGACGTTTGACCTCGGCGCCTGGCTGGCGCGAACTCCGATCCTGGCCTACCCGCTTGCCTGGAGCATGCTATTCCTGGAGGGCGCGGGTGTTCCCGGCATGCCCTGCATACCCCTGTTCCTGGCCACCGGCATGCTGGTCGCCCGAGGCCGGCTCCCCTTGGCCGGCGTGGTGGCGCTGGGGACGACCGCCATCGTAGCCGGCAACCTGGCCGGCTATCTGGTGGGCAGACGGGTTGGCGGCTCCGCGCTCAAGTGGCTGGCCCGGCGGGCCGGCTATGGTGAGGAACAGGCCCGGCAAGCCGCCAGACTCTTCCGGCGTTACGGAGGGCTGGCCATCCTGGCCGGCCGCTGGTTCCTGCCCCTCCGTGCCTCCACCCTGGTGCTGGCCGGTCAGGCGCGCTTTCCCGTACCCCTGTTCGTGCTGTTCTCCTTGCCGTCGGCCGTCGCTTGGGTGCTCGCCTGGCAGTACGGAGGCTTCCTCCTGGCCCGCGGCACCTTTCGCTGGGCCGGCCTTGCCGGTGACCTCGAACTGCTGGCGGGGCTCCTGGGGCTGGGCGCCATCCTGGTGGCAGCGGGTTGGCTGGGCTGGATTCTGGTCCGGAACATCCCGCGCCGGCCCTAGCACGAGCGCCAGAGGCAACAAGCCGCTGCGACTAGTCGGCCGCCTCCACAGTGATGCTGCCGTTGCTCGTCCTCAGGACGAGCAGGGCTGTGCCTCCGCCCAGGGAAGCCTCGATGGCGCGGGCCGTGTGTAGTTCTCCCAACACCCACCCTGGCATCTTCAGGAGCACGCTGCCGTTGCTGGTCCGGGCGTCCAGGGCCACCGAGGAGGCGGGGGACAAGCTCACCCGGATGGAGCCGTTACCGGTGGTCAACCGGTACTCCCCATCCTCCAGCAGTCCCAGATCGGCTACTATGCTGCCGTTGCTGGTCCCGGCCGCGACGGCAGGGGTGTTGTCCAGAATCAGGTTGATGCTACCGTTGCTGGTGTGGATGGTGACCGGCGCTTCCCACCCGCTCACGCTCACGCTGCCGTTCCTGGTGGTCACCCGGAGTTCCAAGTCTGGCGGTGCCCATATCTCGTAGGTGACCCGAAGGGCGCCGAAGACCACCGGCGGGACCATGCTATTCCCGCTCAGACGGAGCACGCCTTCACCGGTCGAGCTGGTGAAGCGCGGGATCACGCTGTCGTGAGCCGGCTTGTTGGAGGCGGCGATATCGGCCCGAGCGACCGCCAGCCGCCGTTCATCAACGGACGGAAAGACATGGACATTGCCGGTGGCGAACTCCACCTCGAGCACGTCATGGCCGTGGGTGGACACATCGCTCGAGATGTCGGAGCGGACGAGACCCATGTCCAAAGGCCAGCTGAACAGCCGCGGCCCGATCAGCCGGGTTGCCCCCACCAGTACTCGGTGACCCATATGGCAAACCAGCCAGATGGCCATGATCACGACCGCCGCGATGACCCAACCCCGCCTGCCGCTCATCCGTCATCCCTCCCCGGGCCGGCCGGGCCGGGAGGCAATGCCTCGCCACCGGTCTCGGTAGGCGGAGGGGGCGCCCAGGGCCGGCGGGTGCCAAAGCGGGTGGCCAGCGTCGCCCCCAAGCCCAGGAGGGTTATGGCTATACCCACAATACCCGAGACCAAGGGCACCAGGCGAAGCAGGCCCAAGCTAACCACGCCGGCCACAACCGGCCAGTAGCCGCCGGCGGTGGTCACCTTCAGCAGGCGCAGGATGCCGCCACCGAGCAGACCGGCCAGAGCCGTGAAGCCGAAGAAGTAGGCGGCCACCAGGATGAACAGGACGACGGGCACCAGCGGGATGCCGAGGACCATCACCACCAGCAGCAGCAGGGTGAAAGGCAAGGCCAAGAACACGAGCAGGCCGGTCAGGGCCGATCGGGCCGGTTCCCGGGCGATGGTCTCGGCCGTGACGGCCACGTTGCGACCCCACAGGGCCACCGTTGCCAGGGCCAGGACCAGCAAGCCGATCCAGGTGGGCAGCCGAGGGACGGGCCACCACCAGCTGCGGGGCAGGACCGAGCGCAAGCCAAGGCTGATCGCACCCCCCCGCGCCTGGGCCCCCTCCTCCACAATGACCCGGCCCCCCACGGCTACCACGTCGCCTCCTACCACGGCGCCGGATCGCACGAGGACGTCCCCGCCCACGCTCACGGCAGCGTCGCGGACGACACCCAGGATATCCAGGCGGCCGCCGATGACCACGGCGTTGTCAACCGTCGTCCCCGCCGGCACGGTCCCGCTGCCCCCCACCACCACCAGGTCCCCCGACATCGAGCCGGGGTGGACGGTAATGCAGCCGCTCAGAAGAAGGGCGAATAACACGAGGGCGACTGCCGGGACGATTCTCCGCATCTTCTCCCACCTCACTTTGGGATCACCGCACGTGCCCCTCTGACCACAGGGCGTTCCACCACACAGCCAGGGCCCCCAGGCCCATAGCGGCCACCACGGCCAGCAACACCCCGGTCCCGGAACTCCCCCAGGAGATTACCAGCCACCGAAGACCACTCCAGAGGGCGAACGCCGCCCCCCGCAAGGCCCCCACGGCCATCCCCCGGAGCAGACCCCAGGCCTGCGCCCCGGGGGCCGGGTCTTGCATCAGGCGGGCGAACACGGCGAGGCCACCCGCCAGGAAGAACACCGTCAGCCACTGCCAGCCGGTTGCCACCCCTCGTGACGGCAACTCACATCTCCGCGCCGCCTCCAGCAGTCTGGCCGTGAGCGAGGGCGGGACGGGGACGCTCTCCCATATCGCGAGCGTGGTGGCCAGGCGAAAACCCCGGTTGTAGACATACCGGCATTCCTGGCACCGTCCGAGGTGTTCCTGGAGCGACTCGCGCCGGGCCAGCCCCAGCTCACCGTCGAGCAGCGCATACCACTCTCTCTCAGCCGGGCATCGCTCCGGCAAGTCGTCTCGCCTCCTCTCCCTCTCCGTCAAGCCTATCCCTGAGCCGCTGCCTGGCCCGGTACAGGCGGTTCCTGACCAGGCTGAGGGGCCAGCCCAGGACGCGGGCGATCTCCTCGTAGGAGAGTTCCTGGTAGTAGCGGAGGATCACCACCTGCCGGTAGAGCAGGGGAAGCTCCGATACCGCCCGCCGCACGTCGCCGGCCAGTTCGCGGTGTGCCGCCTGCCACTCTGGCTGGGCGGTGACGCCGGCGGGGAGCTCGCCGTCCAGTAAGGTCTCTCGCCCCAGCCGCCGCCACCGGTCGGCGCACAGGTTCAACACCGTGCGGTAGAGGTAGGACCGGGTGCCGCCGGGGTTCCTGCCCCGAGCGAGCATCCCCAACAGGCGCAGGAAGGCCTCCTGGGTGATCTCCCCCGCCGTGTCGGCGCTGCCGGTCAGACGACGGGCCAGATTGTAGACGGCATGCTGGTGTTCGCGGACTATCGTCTCGGGATCGGCCATCGCCGCCTCCAGTCCCCATCTCGCCTCACCTGTTACAACGTTCGGGGACGGGGAAAGTCTGACCCGCGCCCGATCCTGCTGGCAGCAGTTAGCGGGTATGCGGGTCGAGCCGATCCCGCAGACCATCCCCCAGCAGATTGAACCCCAGGACGGTGACGGCTATCGCCAGACCGGGGAACACCGCCATCCAGGGCCCCCGGCCGAGGAAACTCTGGGCCTCGCCGATCATCCTCCCCCAACTGGGATCAGGGGGTTGAACGCCCAACCCCAGATAGCTGAGGGCCGCCTCGGCCAGCACGGCGGTGGACACGCTGAGGCTGGCCTGGATGACCAGCGGGGTAGCCAGACCGGGCAGCAGGTGGCGGAGGAGGATGTGCCCATTGGTGGCCCCCAGAGCCCTCGCCGCCTCGACGTACTGCTCTTCCCGGAGGGATAGCACCGATCCCCGGGTCAGCCGGGCAAAGACCGGTATATTCACCAGACCTATGGCCAGAGCGGTGTTCAAGTTCCCCGGCCCCCGCACGGCCACCACCATGAGGGCAAACAGGATGGCGGGAAAGGTCAGCATGGCATCCACCGCCCGCATCAGCAGTTCATCGGCCAAGCCACGGTGCAGGCCCGAGAGCGCCCCAGCCAAGCCGCCGGCCCCGAGGCCGATGGCTACGGCCCCCAGGGCCACGGCGAGGCTCGGCAGCCCGGCCGCCAGGACCCGGCTGAAGATGTCCCGGCCGTACTGGTCGGTGCCAAAGAAGTGGGCGGCCCCCGGGGGCTGTACCCGGTTGCCGATATCCATGGCGAGCGGGTCACGGGGGACGGCGAGCGCCCCGACCATCGTGGCCGCCAGCACAAGGCCGACCAGAGAGAAGCCAAGGGTCAGGTTCCGGTTCACGGTCTCGGCCCGATCCGGGGATCGAGCTTGATGTACAGAAGGTCGACGGCGGAGTTCACGGTCACAATGGCCACCGCCACGAGTAGCACCGTCCCCTGGACCAGGGGCAGGTCCCGGCTGGAGATGGCGTGCAGGAGCAGCCGGCCCACTCCGGGCAGCGAGAATACCTGCTCCACCACAACGCTCCCGGCCAGCAGGGCCCCAAGCTGCAATCCCAGCATGGTAAGGGGCGGGATAAAGGCGTTGCGCAGAGCGTGCCCATACACCACCCGGCGCTCGGGGAGGCCCTTGGCCCAGGCGGTGCGCACGTAGTCCCGGGTGAGCACGTCTAGCAACGAACCGCGCACCAGGCGGGACATCACGGCCACGCGCGCGGCGGCCAGGGCGATGGCGGGCAGTACCAAGTGGCTGAGAGCCCGGCCCGCCCCCGCCTCCCAGCCCGGGAAGCCGCCCGCAGGAAGCACCGGCCAGAGCAGGGAGAAGACGATGATGAGGATCATGCCTAGCCAGAAGGCGGGTACTGCCAGCCCCAGTTGGGTCAAGGTGAGCACGGCCAGATCGACGCCTTGCCCCCGGCGGACCGCCGCCGTCACGCCCAGCAAGATCGATCCGGCAGTCGTGACCGCCATCGCCAGCAGCGCCAGGGGGATGGTGACAGGCAGGCGTTCTCGTACGAGATCCACGACCGGCCGCCGGTAGCTCAACGACCGGCCGAGATCACCGCGGGCCACGCCCCCCAACCAGTGGAGGTAGCGGGCGGCCACCGGACGGTCAAGCCCCAACTCGGCCCGGAGTTGGGCCAGAGCCTCGGCGGTGGCCTCAGTGCCGAGGACGATCTGGGCAGGATCGCCGGGCAGGACCTGGAAGACCAGGAACACGATGGTTCCCACTACCAGCAGGGTGCCAGCCAGGCCGGCCGCCCGACGGGCCAGCCGGCCTGTCACCGGCGAGCCCTACCTGGTCTTGTGGACGGTGCTGAGATCATAAACATCGATCGGGAAGAACCTCCATCCCCGCACCGTCTCTGCCGCCCCCATCACGTGGTGGGGAGCCTGCAGCCACACCGCCACCGCATCGCCGGTCAGGGTCTTCTGAAGGAGAGAGTACAGCTGGTGGCGGCGGGCGAGGTCGGTGCAGGCGGCCGCCTCGGCTATCAGCTGGTCATAAACGGGGTTGTCGTAATTCATGTAATTCTCCCTGCTCTTGGACACGTACCGATTGAGGAAGGGGTCGGGGTCAAGACGGCCGGTGTGGCCGATGACCGTCAGGTGGTACTGGCGTTGCTCGTAGATCTCCTTCAGCCAGCGCCCCCATTCCACGACCTCCAGGCGAGCCCGGATGCCGCCGGCTCGTAGCTGATCGGCGATGATCTCGCCGGCCCGCCGGTGCAACTCGTAGGCGTCGGGCAGGTGAATGGTGACCTCGAACCCGTCCGGATAGCCGGCCTCCCCGAGAAGCTGACGAGCCCGGGCCGGATCGTGTTCATAGGCCCCGGTCAGATCCTCGTAGTAGGGGCTGACCGGGGGCATGTGACTGCCGATGACGGTTCCGTAACCCCAGACCGCCCCGTCCACCACCGCTTGACGGTCGACCAGGTGGCTGAGAGCCCGGCGCACACGCAGGTCGTCGAAGGGAGGCCGGGCGTTGTTGATGGCCAGTAGCTGCACGGCGTTCATGGGGGCGGACAACACCTTGAGCCCGGGGGTGGACCGGACCTGATCCGCAGTCTCGGGCGGCAAGACGGTGATCACATCCACCTGCCCAGCCTGGAGGTGTCGGAGTTGCACCGCCCCGTCGGGGATGATCTGGAAGACGACCTCATCCAGGTAAGGCAGCTCATCCACGCCGTACTCCTCGAACCGGGCCAGCTTGACGTGCTGCTGTGGTCGCCATTCCACAAAGCGGAAGGGCCCTGACCCAACCGGTTGGTTGAAGAGGTCGGCGGCGTCCACGGGAACCACCGCCGCCCAGCCCATGGCGAGGTTGGACAGAAAGGCGGCCGAGTACTCAGCGAGGCGGATGACGAGGGTGTGCTCCCCGGCTATGACGAGTTCGCCGATCACCGCGTAGTCCTTGCGCCGGGGATGCCCCGTCGCCGGGTCCAACAGCCGTTCGAAGCTGGCCTTGACTGCCGCGGCGTCGGCGGCGCGACCGTCGTGGAACCTCGCGCCGGGGCGCAGGTAAAAGGTGTACGCCAGCCCGTCGGGAGACACCTCCCACTCAAGGGCCAGGGCCGATTCCAGTTCACCGTTGGGATCGACCTGCACCAGGGTCTCGTAGAGGTTGCGGGTGATCTGGAAGGTGGCCGCAGCGACCGCCTTGTGGGGATCCAATCCCGCCGGATCGGCGGGAACGGCCACCACCAGGGTGCCGCCCCGTACCGGAGAGGGATCGGCGTGCGGCAGGGCAGGCCCGGGCCGGCAGCCGGCCAGGAGACTCGCCAGCAAGGTGGCCGCCAGAATGGCGGCCGTCATCCGATAGGACATCTCCCCATCCTCCTTGTGAGCACGGGAGTGAGGACGGGAGGCACTCCCCGGAGAAAACCCCCCTGCGCCAACAGGGAGGCGACCTCGAGGGCACACGCTGCCCGGGCGCCTGACTCCCCTTGGTCCCAGTCCTCACGGATCCAAGCCTGAGGTTACCTGCGCCGTGCTCTGACTAGATTCTACCACATCCCGGGATGCGGGAGCAACCGGCAGGCTCGAGCTTCGCTACCAAGCCACCCGCTCCACGCCGGCCGCCAGCAGCCCCGCAGCCACCTCTGCCTTGATGGCCTCCAGGATCCCTGCCGTCTCGCCTTCGCAGCGCACAACCAGGGCGGGCTGGGTGTTGGAGGCGCGGACCAGGCCCCAACCGCCGGGGAAGATAACCCGAGCGCCGTCCACCGCGATAACCTCCCGGGCGGCCGCGAAGTGGCCGGTGACCGCGTCCACCACCGCCCGCTTCCGATCGTCGGGGCAGTCAACCCGTATCTCCGGGGTGGCATGGTAGCGAGGGAGGTCGGCTACCAGTTCCGAGAGGGGCCGACCGGCGGCCGCCAGGAGCCTGAGCAGGCGGCCTGCGGCATACAGGGCATCGTCGAATCCGAAGTATTCGTCGGCGAAGAACATGTGGCCGGACATCTCGCCGGTGAAGACCGCGCCAAGTTCCTTCATCCGCGCCTTGATGAGGGAGTGACCGGTCCGGGTCCAGAGCGGCTCCCCGCCCAGCCGGCGGACCTCATCCACAAGTGCTTGCGAGCACTTGACCTCGACAAGGACCGGGGTGCCGGGCCGGAAGGGCAGGATCTCCCGCCAGTACAGGCACATCAGAAGATCGCCCCAGACCACGTTGCCCTCATTGTCTACCACACCCAGCCGATCGCCGTCGCCGTCGAAGGCAATGCCGAGGTCGGCCCGGTGTCCGGACACCGCCTCGATCAGGTCCCGGAGGTTGGCCGGTTGAGTCGGATCGGGGTGATGATGGGGGAAACGGGGATCGGACTCGCAGTACAGCGGAACCACGTCGCAGCCCCAACTCTCCAGCACCGAGACCGCGAACAGGGCGGCGGTCCCGTTGCCGCAGTCACAGGCAACTTTGAGCCTCCGCCCCGGCAGGCGGATCCCGTCCTTGAGCATGGCCAGGTAGCCGGGAACCGGATCCTGTCGCCGGACGCGGCCGGGAGCAACCGCCGGCAGTGACGCGCCGGCTCGGCGACGCAAGTCCTGGATCTGGTCGCCGTGCAGAGCCGCCCCCTCCAGGACTATCTTGAACCCGTTGAATTCGGGGGGGTTGTGGCTGGCCGTGACCATGACGGCCGCATCGGTCCGGTACTCTCGATCGGCGTAGTAGAGAATGGGGGTGATGACGGTACCGGTATCGACGACGTCGCAGCCCGCGCCGGTCAACCCTTCCGCCAGCACCCCGGCCAGGCCGGGAGAGGAGAAGCGGTTGTCCTGGCCTACGGCGACAGTGCGGCCGCCACGTTCGCGGACCAGAGAGCCGAGGGCCATGCCGAGGCGCTTCACACCGGCGGGCGGCAACTGGCCGGGCACGACACCCCTGATGTCGTACTCGCGGAACACGTCGGGATGGAGTCCGGTCATACCTGACTCGGTTCGAGACGGAGACGATGGATCCTGCCTCAAGTTCGCCGGCCGAGCTACCGGTCTCGGTCCGGGCACGGCCACCTCAACGTCGCCATCGGGTCCGGGGGTCAGGCCGGCCCACTCGGGACCTCGAGAGTAACGGCGCCCGTCGGGCACACCCGCACGCACTGCCCGCACCCCAGGCACTTGTCGATGTCCAAAGCGATCCCCTCCCCGGTTAACTCGCGGGCGTCGAAGATGCAACGCTTGACGCAGACACCGCAACCGTTGCAGACATCGGCGTCGGTGACCGCCAGGTAACCGGCGGAGGCGATGGTGCGCGGCAGGCCATACTGCTTCAGGCCTCGGACGAACACGCAGCAACACTCACAGCAATTGCAGATGACCCGCGCCGGCTGCCGCATGGCCGGGTTGTCCATGCAGTGCACCAGGCCATCGTCTGCCGCCCGGGCCAGCAAGTGCTGGGCCTGACGCTGGTCCAGGGATCGCCCGAGTCCTCGTTCCCGGTAGTAGGCAGTCGCGTCGCCCAAGCTCAGGCAGACGTTGCGCGGCCTCTCGCACTCACCCATGGCCACCCGGCACACGCAGTCGATGACCACCACCGACCCCGCGGCGGCCAACACCTCGGCGGCCACGGTATAGGGAACCACCACGTGGTGATCCAGGTGAGCCAGGGTCCCTTCGGCCGGCAGGACCCGGAAGGGCGCCGTCTGAACCTCCCGGAAGCGCCGGAGGTTCCGCTCCAGGAAGTGCCGGCGAAAGACCTCCCGTTCCGCTCCGGGCTGACGGGCGTAGCGGGCCGAAAGCAGGTACTGGTAGAGCACGTCCCGCCAGGAACTGAGGGCGTACCCGGCACCCTCCCGCTCAAGGTAGCCGGAGTGGTAGAGCTCTACCATGAGATGGGTCTCGGGAGCAGTCTCCGGCAGGTGGCCGGTCCCGGCGAGCGCCAGCACCCGTGCTTCGCCGGGGGTGAACATGCGCCGGAGGATCTCCGCGCTCGCGTTCTCGCCCAGCCGCCCTGCGAGGACGGCGTAGAAGTCCACAGAACCCACCTCCAGCCCTCTCATACGGGGGAGGTGGCCGTTTGTCCTCCCCGGGTTTCAGGCTAGCCCTGCCACAGCCCCGTTCGCCTGCCGAACCAATCTCCTGGATCCCTCGTCTGCCGGCCGTCCTCACAGAAAACTATGGCCGGTTGTACCATCCCCGGGTCCGAGCCCGGTCCCGACCTGGCTCACGCTCCGAGCCGCTCCGCCTTGGACAAGTAAGCCTTCCTCAAGAGACGCATCTTGGCCGGCAGTTCAGGGGATTCCTTGCCGATGAAGTCATGAAGGTTAGAACAGGTCTCAAACCCGTCGCAGGCCGCGCAGTTCAAGACACCCTTCCCCTCGGCACAGACACGTACCTTGCAGGTGTAGCAGTAGGCGGCAAGGAAGCGCGGGTCGCTAGAGCCACACCCCAGGCAGACCCATTCTTCAGGTTCCCCGCCGCCCGAAAACCTCGCGGCGACCTGCTTAAGGAGCTCAATGTCCCCTCTCACCGTGGCCTTGCGGGCGCGACACTCCCCGCAATCAATACCGCAGTATCCGAGCATGATAGCCCCGCCTTTCACTGACGGCGAGCCCAGGTAACGACTCCGCCGCCTTATGATGGTTACAGTGTACCCCCCCCGCTTGACGCTATGTCAATCCGATTCCAGGCAGTTTCCGGCGGTGACTGCCCAAGTCGAGAGGAAGCGGCTGTCGCGTCGTCTGCTCTCAGGCCTTCATAACCGCCTTCACCCTCGGCCGGGGGCGTTTGGGGTGAGCCCCATCATCGGCCTGGCCCCGGTGCTTGCGGGAGTGCTGGTAGCGGCGGCAGGCATCCGACAGGGGTTTCGTGACGTCGATGGCAAGCATTGTTCTTGTTGACGAAACGTCCAACTCCGGTCTATCATTGGATCAGGGTCTTCAGAGGAGGACAGGAAGATGATCCACACCGGCGGGGTCTGAGTCCTCCCGCCGTTGGGATCCTTCCCGACGTTGCATCAGAGAGAGAGCGCCCGGCCGGTATCGCCCGGCCGGGCGCCGGCTTTCCGGCCCAGGCCACCGGCGGGGACCACTCCCGGGGAGGTGTCCCGTGCGACGAGTGCTGGCCGGATGGCGTTCGCTAGCGCCTGATCTGCGCTTCTCTACTGGTCCATCTTGCTGAGCGGCCTGGCCCACAATGCCTGCCACGGGCTGCGGCCACCCTTCCTCCGGGGACAGGGGGTGCCGGTGGAACGGGTAGGCCTCTTCTTCGCCGCCGTGACGGCGACCGGGGAGGTGCGGCAAGTCAGCATCGCCTCCTCTCGGGAGCGAAGGCCGGGGTGTACTGCGGAACGGGATCCCGGAGGGTGATGGGGGCCGCCTTGCTCTGGTTTCTCATCGGCCTAGAGATGGGGTCTGCTCGACCCGGTGAGCCGGTTGCTGGTGGTGGACGCCTTCAACGTCACCTGGCTGTCGGTCGGCCAGGTGGGCGTGTTCGCCTCGCTGGCCGCCATGGTCGCAACGCTAGGCGGGGAAATGCTGGCCGACCGTCGCCGGCGGGTGGCCATCGTCACCGCAAGCTTCCTGCTCGGCGCCGTCGCCTTCAGCGCCCTTCCCTGGGCGCCACGGTTGGAGGTGGCGTATTCAGCTTACTTCCTCACTTTACCTGGTCGTAGCCTGCAACGGCCCGGCCCTGGACGCCATGACCCGGGAGGTAGTGCCGGGCGCCTCTCGTGGCCGTTTCCTCGGGCTTACCAGCACCCTGGTGATGCCGGGGATGACGCTGGGCTCGGCGCCCGCCGGGTGGCTGTACGCCCGGGCCCGGGGCTGCCCTTCACCCTGGCCGGTGCCCTGGAGTTAACCCTGGCGATCGTGGTGCTCACCACCCTGCGGGCGGGGGATGGCCGGCCCCGGAGATGAGCCGGGACAGGCCTTCTCCGGGCCGATCTCGCCGCCGGTGCCGACGGTCACCACCCGGACCGGCACCGGGCGGGCGGACTCCCGGACCGCCTCGGCGACCAGGCGCGCCAGTCCGTGGCAGCAGGGCACTTCCATGTGGGCGATGACGAACCCCTGTGGCAGGGCTTCCCGGATCACCAGGGCTAGCCGGCCGACCATGTCCCGCGGATCATCCAGCTTGGGGCAGCCGACCAGCACCGGCCGGTCCCGCCGCAGCCCACGCTGGAAGTCGGAGCACACCACCGGCACACAGTCCGCGACCACCAGGATCTCCTTGCCGGCCAGGAAGGGCGCCCGGGGAGCGACCAGCCGCAGCTGCACCGGCCACTGCCCCCGTTCCCGCTCCCCCAGGCCGGGGCACACCGGGCAGGCCCTCGCGGCGGCGAGATGCTTCTCCACCGCCACCGGGTCAAAGCTCTCCGCCTCGCGCTCCTCCACGGTGATAGCCCCCCGGGGACACTCGCCCAGGCAAGCTCCCAGTCCATCGCAGAAGCTATCGCCGACTAGGCGGGCCTTCCCGCCCTCGACCCGCAGCGCGCCTTCTGCGCAGGCGGGGACACAAAGACCGCAACCGTCGCAAAGATCCTCGTTGATTCTCACTACCAGGCGTCTTGTCATGCTCGGCCTCCTTCCTAGTCCATTGTAGCGCATCACCGGCCCGTTTTCATGAGCCAACTGCTGTCAGTGCGGACCAGGGCGGCAACGGGCACGGGAGCGATACCCAGGCCAGCCAGCCGCCGGCGGCCAGGGGTCCGGTGGCGAGGAACCCCCGCACCGCCGGCACGAGCACCGCTCCCGCCTGCAACAGCCTGGAGCAGGCCCGGGGCCCCAACCGTTCCCGCGCCAGGGCGGGATCCAGACTGCGGCCACCGTCTTCCACCTGAGGCCCCTCCCGCTCGCGGGGACAAGAAAGCCCCCGCGCGGCACTCTCCCGCGGAGGTCTCGCCGGGCCGGGGCCCCCCGGCCGCGGGCCTGCCCTGGCGGCAGGCCGGGCTGACGCGGTAACTGGGTGCAGGGCCTACTCCCGTCCTGCGACCAGCATAGCACGGGGAGGCGGCGGCAAGCCCCTTGCAGAACTGGCAAGCCCGGCCGTGGCGCTTCTAACCTTGCAGCCCTCTGACCTCCCCCATCCGGTGGGGTAGGCACAGGGCCAGGAGCCGCCTGAGGGCGTGGCCGGCCTCAGCCCCGCGACGGGCGGAACTGGCAAGCCCTCCGGTAGGCCACCCCGGCCGGGCCAGCGGCGACGGTCCCCTGGCCGTGGCGTCAGGCTGGACAGGAAGAGACGCCCGGCCCTTTGATGGCAGTTGTGCCTTGCCCTTCCGTCCACTACAATTGAGGTAAGCTGTGCGCCCGGACGGGAGGAGGAGTCGGTTGTCCCATCGCGAGGGCACGGGTACCCCCGCAGGCGGACCGGCCGTGATGGTTCTGGCCCACAACGACGACGAAGTTTTCATCAACGCGCGTATCCGGGCCTTGATCCGGTCAGGCGGGGAAGTGCAGGCCGTCTGGCTAACGGCAGGCCTACTGGCCCCCTCGCCCGATACCCGCCGCGAGGAGTCCCGGGCGGCTATGGCATACCTGGGAGTACCCGCGGAGAAGCTGTCGTTCTGGGACTACCCCGACCTCCGCACCCTCGGCCACCTGGAGGAGATCGTGAGCCGTCTGGCGTCCTACCTCAGCACGGCCGTTCCGGCGGAGATCTACGTCCCCTCCTTCGAGGGAGGGCACCCCGACCATGACGTGGCCAACTTCGCCGTCAGCCAGGCGGTCTGCCGGAGCACGCTGGCGGCTCAAGTCTATGAGTTTCCGGTCACCAACGCTTGCCGGGGCCGCGTGCCAGTGCTGGGCGGATTCGTACCGGACTCCGTTCCCGTGCTCCGCACTCCCCGCCGCCCCGAAGACCGGCGGGTCTGGCTGCGGCTGTGGCAGTTGCACCGCTCCCAGTACCGGTACCTGAGGATCCCCCTGGCCCTCTGCCTTGACCGCAGCCGCTGGCGCGAAGGCGAGCCCTACCGTCCCTTGCCCCGCCACAACTACCTGGAACGGCCTCACGGAGGCCGGTTGGGGTACGAGAGGCTGCTCGGCTTCCATTTCGGCCGCTTTCGGTCTGCGGTTCGCGAATACCTGGAGGCCCACGGCGCCTGATCGCCATTTTCTGGAGACAGCGCGTTACCAGCAAGATCTCCTCCTGGCAGGGTTTTTCCAGGGGAGGTCAAGCGCCTGCCGGTGGCGAATGGGAAGAATAGGTCCGGAGAGGAGGACGGGGGTGGTGGCCAAGTCCTGGTTCGACTTGAGGGAGATCCACCCCGGCGTGTGGAGCCTCTCTGAGCCGGGTCACCTGGAAGAGGTCATCTCTTACTTGGTTCTCGGCCGTGACCGCGCCGTGCTGGTGGATACCGGGATGGGCATCGGTGATCTGCGGCGGGCCGTCCTGCGCCTGACCAGACTCCCCATCCTGGTGGTGAACACCCACGCCGACTTCCACCACTGCGGGGCCAACCACGAGTACCAGGAGGTCGCCGCCCACGCCGCGGAGGTCCCCCGGATTGAGAGGGGATGGAGCCCGGAAGAGGTAGCCGAAGCGATGCTACCCCATAAGATATGGGCTCCCCTGCCGGCCGGGTTCGACCCCGGGGAGTACCGGGTGGAACCCTCATCGGTCACCCGGTTGCTGGCCGAGGGGGATGATATAGAGCTGGGTGGTAGAAGGCTCAGAGTTCTCGAGACCCCCGGCCACACGCCGGGTAGCCTCTGCCTGTGGGACGAGCACAACAGCATCCTGTTCACCGGCGACACCCTCTCCCCCACCGCCATGTCTGCCGCCGGCTCCGACTCCGACCCCGAGCAACTGCTGGAGAGCATGACCCGGCTGGCCCAACTGGCCGGCGAGGTGGCGCGGATCTGCCCCGGCCACCACCAGGCACCCCTGGGACCGGACTTCCTCGCCGAGGCGGCGGAGGCCGTGAGCCGGGTCCGGGCGGGCGTCAGCCGCATCGAGCCCGCCGGTGAAGGCTTTGTACGGCACCGCTTCCGTCGCTTCTCCCTGGTGCTCCCCGGTCAGGTCGAAGAACCGGCCTTGGCCGTTCCCGACACCCGCCCGCCCGTTCCCAAGAAACCGGCCGCCCGGAAGAAGGGGAAGACGCAGTCCGGGCGCCGCCCGGCAGGTCACGCCCCCAGCCGGTAGGAGAAGACCTCTTTCCCGCGGAATGGAGTTCTCCCGAGGAGGCCCACCGTGATCGAACCCTTGGCAGGCCGCCAGGTTCGCCCTGGCATTGTCCGTCTGGCCTGGCCGGTCTTCGCCGAGATGTCACTGCAGACCATAACCCAAGTAGTCGACCTGGTAATGGTCGGCCGGCTGGGGGCCGTGGCGGTGGCGGCCGTCGGTCTGAGTTTCCAGCCGCTCTGGTTGGCCACCGGGGTCTTCATGGGCCTGGCGGCGGGGACCACTGCGGTGGTGGCCAGGTCGGTTGGCGCTGGTGACCCGGGCCCCGCGGGAAGGGCCGCCCACCAGTCTTTTCTCCTCGCCGTAGCCCTCGCGCTCCTCGTGGGGAGTGCCGTTCTTGCCGGCGCCGCCACCCTCTTGCGGCTGATGGGAGCCGAACCGGCGGTGGTGGCAGCGGGCTCATCTTACGTCCGCCTTCTGGTCCCCGGCATGGTGGCCCTGATGTGCGGGCAAGTGGTAACGGGAGCGCTGCGAGGCGCGGGTGACACCCGCACCCCCCTCAAGATTAGCGCCCTGGTCAACCTCCTCAACATCGGTGGCAACTGGGTGCTCATCTTCGGGCACCTCGGTTTTCCGGCGTTGGGGCTGGCAGGCGCGGCCGTCGCCACCAGCCTGGCCCGGGCCGGTGGGCTGGTCTTGCTGCTGGCGGCATGTTTCAGGAGTAACGCGGCCGTCCCCTTCCCCCGCCGGGGGTTCTTCCGGCCCGAGCCCGCCACCATGGCCCGCGTAGTCCGGGTGGGCCTACCGGCCGCCCTAGAGCGGATCACCAACAGCCTGGGCATGGTCCTGTACGCCCGGGTGGTGGCTGGACTGGGCACGGTGGCCTTCGCCGCCCACGCCATCGCCCTCAACGTGGAGTCTCTCTCCTACATGCCCGGCATCGCCTTGTCGGTGGCCGCGTCGGCACTGGTGGGGCAGGAGTTGGGAGCCCGCCGGCCCGACCGGGCCATCGCCTGCGGCTGGGAATGCCTCCGGCTGGCCCTGACCGTCATGGGCGGCATGGGGCTGATCTTCCTGTTGCTGCCGGGGCCGCTGGTACGCCTGTACACCGCCGACCCGGGGATCGTCACCCTGGGGGTCATCGCCCTCCGGGTGGTGGCCTTCGCCCAGATCCCCGAGGCCACCGGCTTCGTCCTGGGAGGAGCGCTGAGAGGTGCCGGCGACACCCTCACCGTCCTGCGCATCACGCTGATCGGCGTCTGGGGGGTGCGGCTGATCAGCGCTTACCTCTTTGTGCCCGTGCTGGGGCTGGGCATTCTGGGCGCCTGGCTGGCGATGAGCCTCGACTGGCTGGTGCGAGCGGCCTACCTGGCAGCCCATTTCAGGGCCGGGCGCTGGCGGGAGATTGAGGTCTGAGGAAAACCTCTGTGAACTGCCGGAAAGGGCCCGTCCGATGGGACGGACCCCCGACCGTACCGGCCGCCAAAGCGGCAGCGCGACCCTGCCACGCCTCCCCCACCACTCGCTACTGCTTGGGCTTCTCGGCGCACGGATGGCACGGCTCATCGCCATGGCATTCCCGGATCTGCTCCGCAGAACACTCTCCCGGCTTGCCCCGGAGTTTATCCGGGTGCTTGCACTCCTGTTTCTTCTCCTCACCGCCCACAGTCTCCACCTCCCTCTCCTCGCCGGCAGCACCGGTCGTTCCCGGCCTCCTCCGGCAGAATCGACCAAAGCTCCGCCTGTAGCTCACGCTGCAACTGCTCGAAAGCACCTCGCTCCAGACGGTAGTGGACGAAGTAGCCCCGGCGATCACCTGTGACCAGCCCCGCATCACGGAGCACCCTGAGATGCTGGGAGGCGGCGGGCGAGGAGATCCCGACCTCCGCGGCGATCAGCTTGGTGCAGCAAGGCCCCCTTGCCAGCAGGCGGACTATGCGGTAACGGCTGGGTTCCGCCAGGGCCCGCAAGGCTTCCAACATCAGAACACCCCGCCCTTAAGTCTTTAAGCAATCACTAATTGAGTATAGCCCCCCGGCTGCAGGCTGTCAAGGGGGGGACCGGCGCCGCGACGTGGCCGGAATGGCGGTCTTCCTACATTACCCTGGCGAGATCGGCCAACCCGAGGGCCTCGAGCCTGGCCCGCCGCGGGCGTCCTCGATCGTCCAGCCCCCGACAGTCTCTCCACTCGGCCAGCATTCGCTCCAGGTCGGGGGCCGAACCGCGGGTGGGCCCTTCCCCCAACCTTAGCAGCAGCCGGGGGGGCAGCCGGTCGTTCGCCGGGGTGTCTCCCAGCAGCATGTTGATCCCCCGCTTGAGCAGGAACACCCGCTCCCCGCATTCCCGCAGGCCCTCGGGACCGTAGTCGTCGCCGGTCACGGCGCTGAGAGCCTGGCACAGGTCTTGGGTACTCATGCCCAGACCCCCGTTGACGCAGACGATAGCGCAGGATCCTTTGGCCTGCCCCAAGTCCTGGGCGAGGGCTACCAGCCGGGCCTTGCCCTCCCCGCTCCGCATGGCCGAGGGTTCTTCCAGCCCGAACTCGGGCAAGGCACAGACGCTCTGCTCCACCCACATGGTCAGGCTGTCAACGTGGCAGGCTCCGCGGGTAGCGGTGGCGTAGGCCAGCCCGAGGCCATGGAGGGCCCGGGGATCGTGCATGGGAGCTTCCAGCCTGCGAGTAGTGGTGAGGAAGGCCCGGGAAGCCTCGCCGAGTTCCTCAGCCATGGCGGCCGAGCCGCGGGCCAAGAAGGCCCCGAACCCTTCCCGGCGGGCGATCAGGGGCAGCACCGCCAGTACCGGGGCGGGATCGCCCCAGCCGAGACGTATCCCTCCGGTCCGCGCGGAGGGGATGAGCCCCGCCTCGACGCACTCGGTGGCAAAGGCAATGGTGCTGCCGCAGGTGATGGTGTCCAGGCCCAGCCGGTTACACAGGTCGTTGATGCCGGCGATGGCCGCCAAGTCATCAATCAGCAACATGGTCCCGAAGGACGCCACGGTCTCGTACTCGGGGCCCGGGACATCCTGCCCCGCCAGCCTCACAACGCGCTTGCAGGCCAGGGGACAGCCCGAACAGGTCGCGCTGCCGGCGCCCAGGATCTCCTGGTAACCCACTCCGGTGAGCTTCTCGAAGCCCTCGTCCCAGGATCCCCGCGACCAGTTGCGCAGGGGGACGTCGCCGACCAACGAACCGGCATCCATGATCGACATGGTGCCGAAGAAGCTGAGGGCCTGCAAGACCAGGTTGGCCTCCGCCTCGGCCACCAGGCGCTGCCGCAGGGCCGCCACTGCCGCTGGGTCGGCCACCGGGGGCCGGACCGCGCCCCGGGCGACGATGGCCTTGAGCCGCTTGTCCCCCATCACCGCTCCCATGCCGGTGCGGCCGGCCACATGGCCCCGGTCGGAGATGGCGGCGGCATATGGCACTCCGTTCTCACCGGCGGGCCCGATGGCCATGACCCGGCCTTCTCCGGCCAGGGCGGCCGTTGTCTCGTAGGCGTCGAGCCCCCAGAGGTCACCGGCCGGCACCAGTTCGGCTTCTCCGGTGACGACCTTCAGGTAGACGGGAGTGGGTGCCCGGCCGTGAAACTCCACTCCGTCGTAGCCGCAATACCGGAGTTCGGGGCCCAGCCAGCCACCGAAGTTGGCCTCACCCCACAGGCCGGTGAGGGGGGAGCGGGCGGCCAGGATGGCGCGAGGGGTGAAGGGAACCGCCGTCCCCGTCAGGGGTCCGGTCATCAGGTACAGGGGATCGCCCGGGTCGGCGCCGGCGGCCAGTTCACGCCAGTACAGGTAGGCGGCCAGGCCACCACCACCGATGAAGGGGCGGGCCACCCTGCCGGGGATCACCTGCTCGGAACAGGTCAGGCGCTCGAGGTCGACTACCAACAGCCGCCGGTCCACTCACTCTTCCCCCGGCAAGCCGTGGGCCCGGGCGATCTCGGGGTACTTCTTGTAGGCCGGCTTTATGGCCGGCAGGAGTTTCAGGATGCTCTGGATGGGACCCACCGCCTTCATCTGTCCCCGGGCCAACGCGGTCAGGAGGTTCATGTGGCCAAACCAGAAGGTGTGGGCCACATCGGCGTTCATCTCCATGGTGACGTCGGGGGTCAGACCGGCCGGCCCGCAGAGGACCGTGAAGTGCCGCCCCTCAGGCGGCACGGCCCGTGCGTCGACCGTAATCTCGCTCTCCGGCTCGTGGTAGACAAAGCGAATGGTGAGCCCGGAAGCCGCGATCTTGGGCCCGAGCTCCGGATCTTGGCTTCCCCACTCGAACAAGGCCCCGATCGTGGCATAGACGTCCTGGTCGGTGGCAAAGACGGGCAAGGAGAATCCCTCCCTCTCATAAGGCAGCCCGGAGGACTGCCTCGATCTCTTCGGCCGTGGCCTCGCGGGGGTTGGCGTAGATGCTGCCGTCGAGCATTGCCAACTCCGCCAGGGCCGCCAGATCGGCCTCCTCCACTCCCACCTCCCGCAGCCGGGTCGGCAGGGCGATCCTCTCCGCCAGGGAGCGCACGGCCTCCACGGGGTCGGCTCCCATCCACTCGCCCAGAATTCCGAACCGGTCACCGGCGGCCGGTCGGTTGTACTCCAGACCGTGAGGAAGCAGGATCGCGTTGGCCAGGCCGTGGGGAACCTCCCGGAGACCCCCGCAAGCATGGGCCATGGCGTGGACACAGCCCACCATAGCCCAGGAGAAGGCCATCCCCGCCAGGCAACTGGCAGTCAGCATCCGCCACCGGGCCTCAAGGTTCGAGCCGTCGACCACGGCCCGGGGAAGCTCTCTGAGGACAGTCCGGGCAGCTGCCAGGGCCAGGGCGTCCGACAGGGGTCCGGCCTTAACCGAGAGGAAAGCCTCCAGCGCGTGGGTCAGCGCGTCCAAGCCGGTGGCGGCGGTGAGCCCGGGAGGCAGCCCTAATGTGAGTACGGGGTCCAACACGGCCAGTGCAGGGGCCAGGTGCTCACTGATAAAGGAGACCTTGGTCCCGGTGTTCTCATCCCGGACAACGGCGTAGATGCTAACCTCGCTGCCGGTGCCGGCCGTCGTCGGAACGGCCGCTACCGGCAAGAGGGGCCGGGCGAGGACGTTGACGCCCTGGTGGTCGAGCAGTCTCCCGCCCTCGGTGAAAACCAGGGCAGCCGCCTTGGCGGTGTCCAGCACGCTGCCGCCTCCTACCGCCAGCAGGAAGTCAGCCTCCAGTTCCCGGGCCAACCGGGCGGCTTCCTCGACCTGCTCCACCGACGAGTTGGGGGTGATGGCATCATACACCCCGACTACGCGGCTCCCCGCCGCCCGCCGTACTCGGTCGGCCAGCGGGCGGACGCCGGCGTCGGTGAGCAGGAGACCGCGGGTCAAGCCTTCCCGCTGGAGCTCAATGTCGATACTGGTCGAGAGGCCGCGTCCGGCCACCACCCGGGTCGGCACCTGGAACTCGCTGAATTCCACGCTATCCCCCCCCGACCAGGATGGCGACGGTGACCCGATCCCCGTCCCCCAAGGCCTCCTCACCCGATGCCGAGTTGTCGATGCTCACAAACAGGCAGCGCCGTTGCTCGGGACTCAGCGCGCACCTGGAGGCGACGTGATCCAACACCTCGGCGAAGCCGGAACCAAGAGGTAAGCCCACCCGCTCCTCGGCGCAGCCCGCCCGTACGGCCAAATACCCCTTGTAGCTGATGTGCACAGTGACAGTGGCCATGCCATCCCCCCACCGCCGCGGGTTGCCTGATCACCACGACTGGAGATTCGGCGGGAGCCGGCCGTGAACCTCTCGGGCGGAGCTCGATAGCCCGGTCGGCCACGCACCGGCCGGACACGACGCTACCCACCGTTGCGGGCAGCCACAACTCAACGGCGGGTCGTTCATCCAAGCAACAGTTATCGCTAGCGGGCATCTCCTCCCCGGATTGTAAACTCCTCCATAAGACGCCCGGGAGCCTGCCGTTGCTCTTGATAAGCTCAGGTAAATGCGGATATTGACCAAGGCCGTCTCCTTGGTTATAATTGGGGAGGCATACTGTGTCCACGCTTGCACTAGCCATGCGAACAGGCGTCGAACTGGCTGCCGGGAGGTGAGATGACGGGCGATTGGTCGTTTCCGCGCTTGGTACGGCAGAGAACGCCCGGCAACACCGGGCGAGGGGAGGCGTCATAGAGCCCATGAGAATGACCAAGATTCTGGTGTGCGCTCTGGTCCTCGTGCTGGCCGTTTCCCTGGTGGGCAGCGGCTGCAAGAAGGTAGTACAGGAAGGTCCCCTTGTCTTCAAGATCGGCCTGATGACCGGCACTGTCAGCCAGGGTGAGGACGAGTACCGGGCCGCCGAGAGGCTGGTGGAGCAGTACCCTGGTCGCATCGTCCACCTGACCTACCCCGACAACTTCATGCAGGAGCAGGAGACCACTATTACCCAGATCGTCAGCCTGGCAGCTGACCCCGACATCAAGGCCATCGTGATCTGCCAGGGCGTTCCGGGCACTGCGGCCGCCATCGACACGGTCAGGGCGGATCGGCCGGACATGATTTTCATCATCGGCGTGGCCCACGAAGACCCCAATACCATCATCCCCCGGGCGGACATCGTGATGGAGGTTGACAACCCCTCGCGGGGCAAGACGATTCCCGAACTGGCCCACGCGATGGGCGCCAAGAAGTTCCTTCACTATTCCTTCCCCCGCCACATGTCGATGGTGCTCCTGGCCCAGCGGCGCGACCTCATGATTGAGACCTGTGCCCAGCTGGGCGTCGAGTTCATCTTCGTGACCGCTCCCGACCCGATGGGTCCCGACGGGATTCCGGGCACCCAGCAGTTCATCGTCGAGGACATCCCGCGGCAGGTCGCGGTGCATGGCAAGGACATCGCCATCTTCGGCACCAACTGCGGCATGATGGAGCCGATGATCAAGCAGGTACTGGCCACCGGGGCGATATTTGTGGAGCAGTGCTGCCCCAGCCCGACCCACGGCTACCCCGCGGCCATGGGCATTGAAGGAGTCAAGGGGGACGGCGCACTGGCCGGCAACATGCCTGCTATCCTGGAAGCCATCCGCACCAAGGTCGTAGCGGCCGGCGCCGGTGGCCGCTTCGCCACCTGGCCCGCCCCCATCAACATGGTGTTCATCCAGGCGGGCGTGCAGCTGGCCATGGACATCGTTGAGGGCAAGGCTGATCCCGCCAACCTGGATCAGGTTAAGGCGGCCATTGACAACGCACCGCTCATGGCTGGCGCTGGAGAAGCCCAGGTAAAGCGCATTCAGCCGGGCGCCAACTACTATCTGGTCGTTCTCGGCTCGTACATCTTCAAGTAACAGACGGTGCCCTAAGGAGATGGGGAAGATTACCGGGTCCCCCGACCCGGTAATCTTCTTCCCCTGTCTCAAGTCGGGAGGTGACGGGACTGAACGGGACACCCGTCCTTGACATGAGGGGAGTTACGAAGGAGTTCCACGGCAACCGGGTGCTCAACCGGGTGAACCTGGATGTCCGGCCGGGAGAGATCCACGGCTTGGTGGGAGAGAACGGTGCCGGCAAGTCCACACTGATGAACATCCTGTTCGGCATGCCGGTCATCCGCGAGACCGGAGGTTTCCAGGGCGAGGTGTTCCTCGGGGGTCAGCAAGTGCACGTCAAGTCCCCGTTCGAGGCCATGTCCCTCGGTGTGGGCATGGTTCATCAGGAGTTCATGCTCCTTCCCGGGTTCAACGTAACCGAGAACATCAAACTCAACCGGGAGGCCACCCGCCCCAACCTGGTGAGCCGCCTGGCCGGCGAGCGTCTCCGCACGCTGGACGTCCCACCCATGCGGGCCGATGCCCGGGCCGCCATCGACCGGCTGGGGCTGGAGATCGATGAGTGGCTGCCGGTGGCCGGCATGCCGGTAGGTCACATGCAGTTCGTCGAGATCGCCCGGGAGATCGACAAAACGGGGATCCGCTTGCTGGTGTTCGACGAGCCGACGGCGGTGCTGACCGAGTCGGAGGCCGCTCAGATGCTGGGCGCCCTGAAGCGGCTAACCGCAGCCGGGGTGGGTGTCCTTCTCATCACCCACCGCCTGGAAGAAGTCCTGGAGGTAGCCGACCGCATCACCGTCCTCCGTGACGGCGAAGTAGTGGCCACCCGCGCCCCGGCCGAGACTTCGCTGGAACAGCTGGCTGAACTCATGGTGGGGCGCAAGGTGGAGCGTGGCGGGCTACCGGCCCGGGCCCGCGAGCCGGGGCCGGAGGACCGCATTCTCCAAGTGCGGCGGCTCACCGTGCAGATGCCGGGTGAACGCGTGCGCGGCATTGACCTCGACGTCTACCGGGGCGAGATCCTGGGCATCGGCGGCCTGGCCGGACACGGCAAGGTGGGGATTGCCAACGGGATCATGGGTCTGTACCCAGCCACCGGCGAGATCAGCAAAGACGGGCGCCAGTTGACACCGGGTCGTCCCCGGGAAGCCCTGGCCGCCGGCCTCGCCTTCCTCTCTGAGGACCGGCGGGGAGTAGGTCTGCTGCTGGACGAGTCGCTGGAACTCAACATGGCCCTGACGGCCATGCAGGTGAAAGGGGCTTTCCTTCGCCCCAACCCCGCACTGCCGGCCTTGAGCCTGCGGGATGAGCGCGCGGTGCGGTCCTTCGCCGAGCGGATGATCAAGGAGCTGGATATCCGCTGCCGGGGGCCGGAACAGGTGGTTCGGCGCTTGAGCGGCGGCAACCAGCAGAAGGTCTGTGTCGCCCGGGCTCTGGCGCTGGAGCCGGACCTGCTGCTGGTCTCTGAGCCCACCCGCGGCATCGACGTGGGAGCCAAGAGTCTGGTCCTCGACCTTCTGGTACGGCTGAACCGAGACCTGGGCATGACCATCATCATGACCTCCAGCGAATTGGTGGAACTCCAGAAGATCTGTGACCGTATCGCCCTGGTCTACGGAGGCCGCCTGGCCGGTATCCTGCCCCCCGAAGCCCCGGCCGCCGAGTTTGGTCTGACCATGGCCGGCAAGCGGAAGGAGGCCTCGTGATGGACGTCAGAGGATCCTTGAGCCGGTTCGCCCAGGGAGTCGGCATACCGCGCCTGCTCATTGGGCTGTTCCTCGTCTTCCTGTTCGTGGTCGCCTACATCCAGAAGCTCCCCATGGCCATGCTGCTAAACGGGGCCCTGGTGCGGACGGCCATGAACGGGATCCTCGTCCTGGCCATGGTCCCAACCATCCAGGCGGGGGTGGGCCTCAACTTTGGCCTTCCCGTGGGTGTGGTCTGCGGCCTGGTGGGAGCGCTGCTGGCCATGGAGCACAACCTGCGGGGGTTCACCGGCTTCGGTACCGCCCTGGCCATAGGCATACCGCTGGCGGCAGTTGCCGGCCTCCTCTACGGGCAACTCCTGAACCGGGTCAAGGGCCAGGAGATGATGGTCGGCACCTACGTAGGCTTCTCCGTGGTGGCCGGGATGAGCGTCTTCTGGCTGCTGGGTCCCTTCCGCAACCCGGAGATGATCTGGGTCGTGGGTGGCTCCGGTCTGCGCTACACCCTCACTCTCAGCAACCACTATGGACACGTCCTCAACCAGGCACTGAACTTCCGGTTGCTGGGCGTCCTCATTCCCGGAGGCCTGGTGCTGTTCTACCTATCGTTCTGCCTGCTGATGGCGGTGTTCTTGCGGACCCGCGTTGGCATGGCCATGTCCGCCGCTGGCTCCAATCCGGCCTTCGCCGCCGCCTCGGGCATCAGCGTCGACAACATGCGGCTCCTCGCCGTGGTGCTTTCGACGGTGCTAGGAGCCGTGGGCATAGTAGTCTACGCCCAGAGCTTTGGCTTCCTGCAGCTATATGTGGCACCGATGTTCATGGCTTTCCCGTCGGTGGCGGCGATCCTGATCGGGGGCGCATCCACCCGGCGGGCTTCGGTCCTCAACGTGATCGTGGGCGCGCTGCTCTTCCATACCATGCTCGCCACCGCCCTGCCGGTGACCCGCACCTTGATGGAGGGTGACATCTCCGAGGTGGCCCGCATCATCGTATCCAACGGCATGATCCTCTACGCCCTGACCCGGGGAAGGGGGGGGAACTGAGATGGCACTAAGTCGTCAACCCGCCGCCCGCCGGATCCAGAGCGACGTTCTCGGGATAGTCAGGCAGAACGCCGTACCTCTCCTCTTCCTGGCCTTGGGACTGGCTGGAGTGCTAGCCACCGGCATGAACCCCTACTTCCTGGCTAACGAGACGATCAACCGGCTGGCCCGGAACTCCTTCCTAGTCCTCTCCCTGCTCATCCCGGTCACGGCCGGGCTGGGGCTCAACTTCGGCATTGTCCTGGGGGCCATGGCCGGCCAGGCGGCCCTCATCGCGGTTACTCATTGGCGGATCCCTGGACTCAGCGGCTTGGGGCTCGCCCTGGCCCTGTGCACTCCTCTTGCAGTGGGGCTGGGCTGGTTCGCGGGGATGATTCTCAACCGCGCCAAAGGCCGGGAGATGATCACCAGCATGATCCTCGGCTTCTTCATGAACGGGGTGTACCAGTTGGTGTTCCTCTTCCTCGTGGGGACCGCTATCCCCATGCGAAACCCGGCTATGTTGCTGACCCAGGGCGTCGGGCTTCGCAACACCCAGGATCTAGAGCTCATCCGCTGGTCGCTGGACCGCCTGGTGTACTGGCGGGTGTCCGGCTTCAGCTTCCCCGTGCTGACCCTGCTGGCAGGGGCAGCCCTCTGCGCGGTGCTGATGTTCCTGGCCCGGACCAAGCTGGGGCAGGACTTCCGGGCGGTGGGGCAAGACATGCACGTGGCCGAGGTGGCGGGGATCAACGTTGACCGCACGCGTATCATAGCCGTCATCATCTCCACCACCCTGGCCGCCTGGGGCCAGGTCATCTTCCTTCAGAACATCGGCACCCTGAACACCTACAACAGCCACGAGCAGGTAGGCATGTTCGCCATTGCCGCCCTGCTGGTGGGAGGAGCGACCGTGGCCCGGGCCACCGTGGCCAACGCCCTCGTAGGTACGTTCCTGTTCCACCTACTCTTCATCGTGTCGCCTTTCGCCGGCCAGCGGCTCCTGGGCCAACCCCAGGTGGGCGAGTACTTCCGGGTCTTTGTGGCCTACGGTGTCATCGCCGTCGCCCTGGGCCTGCACGCCTGGCAGAAACGCCAGCAGGTGCTGCGGGCGCTGGCCCGAGACAAACTCGCGGCCGCCGAGGTGAGCGGCGACTGAACCGAGAACCAGACCGGCTCTGAGGGAACCTCGGTCGGGCGGCTCATTGCCGCCCGACCGCGGCTAGGGGAGGAGAGTCATCTGAGTTCTTACGTCATCAGACCATACGCCGATGGCGACGCCGCCAGTTGGCTGCGCTGCTGGCTCTTGGCGGCCGGCGCCAGCCACGCCGGCTGGCATGTCCGCCAGGAGAGGTCCACCTACGAGGGACGGACCCTGCTGCTGGTAGCGGTCGACAGAGACGAGATAGTAGGTCTACTGGACATTGAGCTTGAGGACGAGCCGGGCAGCCTGTGCTTGCGGCGGCAGCCGGGACAGGGCTTCGCCTGGGAGTTCAGCGTCCTACCCGGGCTCTGGGGGCAGGGCATCGGCACCGGCATGGTCCGGGAGGCCGAGCGGCGCCTCGGCCGGCAGGGCGTCAACTACCTGGAGTGGTGGAGCATGGATCCCCGCTCCCAGGACTGGTATGAGCGATACGGCATGGAATGCATCAACCGGCACTGGCGGTTTGCCGTGGAGCCCGACGAGCGCTTCACCCGGGCGGCCAGGGGGAGCCGTGTTGTCTATGCCCACCTGACTTGCCCGGAGGAGGACTGGGAGAAAGCCCGACGGCTCTTCCGGGTGATTACCCAGCCCCCGCTGGAGCCTCATCTCTGCAAGGGATACGCTCACCACTTCTGACGGCGGGCTCGCCCCGGTCCGCTAAAAGTCCCGGTATAACGTTGGCGTGCTCGGCCCCGAACAGGCGCCGAGCCCGCTCTCGGGCCAGGCTCTCGGCCACGTCCACGAACTCGCAACCGCCGTAGTAGCGGGCGCCGGGATAACCCTCGGCGTACTTGTTGGTGAGGGTCGAACCGGCAGCCCCATGACCGCCCGCGACACGAAGTTCTCCGAGGCGATCAGCTCGATGTGATCGTTCTGGCGGCGGGTCTCCCGCCGGATGGCCTCCAGGATCTCCGGGTCAACCTGACTCAGCTCCACTGCCCGGCCTCCTTCTGCCCGGCTGCGCCAGAGGTTAACGGACCGAGGCTCGGCGGAGGCAGCAAAGCCTCCGCCGAGCCTGCTCAACCGTCAGCCGTTTCTCTCTACTTCACCTTGAGCCATGCGTCCTTGAGGTAGACCATCTCTGTCGGCGCTGGTTCCACACCCTGGACTCGCAGCGACAGGCCGTAGATCTGCTGCTCCTCGTGCAGGAAAATCCAGGGCGCGAGATCGAAGACGATCTTGTTTACCTGTTCGTAGAGGGGCGCCCGCTCGGCCGCACTCGGCTTCTGCCGCGCAAGCTCCAGCAGCTCATCGACACGGGGGTCGGCGAAGAAGCAGCGGTTGTTGCTCTTGGGAGCCCAGCTGGCCGAGTGGAACATGTTGCTGTAGTGCCAGTCGGGGTCGTTGGTCCCGGGTGCGAACGAGAGCAAGGCCAGGTCAAAGATGCTCTCATCCGGCACCTTGGATACGTTGGACAGGAACGCGGCCCACTCCAGCGTCTCCAGCGAGACGTCCAAGCCCACCTCGGTGAGGTAACCCTGAACGGCCTGGGCTATCTCGTAGTCCATGAGATAGCGGCCGGAAGGAGTGAAGAAGGTGACCTTGGTTCCCGGCGCAACGCCTGCTTCGGCCAGCAGTTGCCTGGCCCGGGCCACGTTATACTGGTAGGTCCCCACCCGGCTGTAGCCCTCGACGCCTGACGCCACCGGGGCGTCCGACACGACGCCGATCCCGAAAAGGATCCGCTCCAGGATGGCCTGCTTGTCCACGGCATGGTTAAGAGCCTGGCGGACCTTCGGGTCGGCGGTAATACCGCGGTAGTTGTTGAGAGCAATGAACGTTACCCGGGCGTATGGTGCAACCAGGACCTCTACCGCCGGGTTGGCGCGAAGACGGGATACCATGGCCGGCGGGACGTTGGCTACTATGTCCGCCTCACCACTCTCCAGCATTACGGTGCGAGTCGCTGCCTCGGGGGCCGGCCGGAAGATGACCTGGTCCACCCAAGCCGGCTGACCCCAGTAGTCCTCGTTCCGGTTTAGAATGACCCGGTCCTTCGGCACCCACTCCTTTAGGACGAACGGACCTGTCCCTACCGTCGTCGTGGGCAGTTGGTCAACAAGCTCGGAGAGGGCCCGGGGACTGATCATGCCCACCGAGGGGTGGGACAGGTAGTAGGGGAAGAGCGACAGCGGCTTAGAAAGGTCAAAGCGAATGGTGTGGGCGTCGATTACCTCCAGGTTCTTCACGTCTGCGAGCAGTCTTCGGGCGGGCAGTGCTGGGGTCGTCTTGAGGATCCGATCTACGTTGGCCTGCACGGCGGCGGCGTCGAAGACTGTCCCGTCCGTGAACTTCACTCCCTGCCGCAGTTTCAGAGTGCAGCTCAAGCCATCCGGGGACATCTGCCAGGACTCGGCCAAACCGGGTTTGGGCGTTCCATCAGTCCCTAGCATGATGAGGTTCTCGTAGATCTGTGACGTCACCCGATAGGACATGAACTCCGTTGTCCGATGCACGTCCAGCGTGACGGGGTCAGCTCCCTGAACAAAGGTCAAGACGCCCCCGGTGACCGGCCGATCGCTGGTTGCCGGAGTCCCTGGCTTGGCGACGCATCCCGCCATCGCGACGATCAGGCCTGCGATCACGACCATAGCGAGTGCCCGCTGCCATCTCACTGTCATCTCAAGTGTCCCTCCTTGTCGGATAACCGCTGTTCCGCCGCGAAAACGAGGCCGTGACCTACTCGCACCTCCCTTCGGACCCGCTCACCGGCGAAACCTGGGGTCCAGAAAGTCCCGAAGCCCATCGCCCAGCGCGTTCAGGGCGATGACGAGCAGCATAAGAGCAAGACCGGGGTACATTACGGCATGAGGGTAGGTGTACATGTGCAGGCGGGCCGCGCTGATCATCGTTCCCCATTCGGCGGTGGGCGGCTGGACCCCAAGCCCCAGGAAGGAAAGCCCCGAAACGGTCAGGACTACTGTCCCGCTAACGAGGGTGCCCTGCACGATCAAGGGACCGGCACAATTGGGCAGCACGTGCCCGAAAGCCACCTCCAGGGGACGAGCTCCCGCTGCCCGGGCAGCCTCCACAAAAGCCGTCTCTCGGAGCGACATGACCATTGCCCGGGTTAGCCTGGTGAACTGCGGGATTCCGTGAATTCCGATCGCCACCACCAGGGAGGGTAGCCCCCGCCCCAGCGCGGTCACGAGCACAATGGCCAGCAGAATCGGCGGGAAGACCATAAGCACGTCCATTGCCCGCATGACCAGGCTTTCGACCCTTGGCCCGCTCAACCCGCCCAGGAGCCCCAGCAGCACCCCGATGATCCCCGAGAAGGCCACCCCCGCCAGCATCATGAGGAGGGAAATGCGCGATCCCCAGATAATCCGGCTGAGAATGTCCCGGCCCAGCTCATCGGTGCCCAAGGGATACTCTCGGGAGGGCGGTTCCAGGTTGCGCATCAGATTCTGGGCGTTGGGCTGGTGAACGGTCAGCGCCGGGGCCAGCAGGGCGGTGGCGACGTACATCAGCAGCACCACAGCTCCCAGCACAGCTCCGATATGGCGACG
Source organism: bacterium (assembly GCA_031082145.1). Lineage (GTDB taxonomy): Bacteria > Bacillota > Sulfobacillia > UBA995 > UBA995 > Ess09-15. The sequence goes on from JAVHLP010000001.1 coordinate 500,415, forward strand.
CGCTGTCCGCAAGCGATTGGCCTTCATCGCTAACCCTCTGCCCTGGCCGAGCGGGCGCGGATTCGCGGGTCCAGCCAGACGTAGAAGATGTCAATGACCATGTTGATGGCAGCGAAGCAAACGGCGGCCACCAGCACTATGCCCTGGACCAGCGGGTAGTCGCGCTCTCGCACGGAGTCGACCAGCATCCGTCCCATGCCGGGCCACCGGAAGACGGTCTCGGTGAAGACGGCCCCCGCGACCATGTAGGCAAACCTGAGGCCGATAACCGTCACCACCGGAATCAGGGCGTTCCGGAGAGCGTGCTTGAAGATGACCACCCTTTCCGGGAGCCCCTTGGCGCGCGCTGTCCGGACATAGTCGCAGAACAGGATCTCTAGCATAGCGGACCGGGTCTGCCGGGCGATGACGGCCACCGAGGGAGTGCCCAGCGCAACGGAGGGCAGGACAATGTGCGCCAGGCTACCGGTGCCGGACGAGGGCAGCCACCGCAAAGTGATACTGAAGACGTACATAAGCAACAGCCCTAAGAAGAAGGGGGGTGTGGCAATGCCCAGCACCGCAACGACCATAGAGGCGAGGTCGAATGGGCTATGATGCTTCACCGCAGCTAGGACGCCGGTAACCACTCCGCTCAGCACCGCGACGGCTATGGCCGTGGCCGCTAAGACGAGCGTGTTCTTGAACGTGCGCGCGATCTCGGAGGACACTGGGCGCCGGCTGATGATGCTCCGACCAAGATCCCCCCGGGTAGCGTTGACCATGAATCGAAAATACTGCCAGTAAATGGGCCGGTGAAGTCCCAGGTGCTCCCTCGCCTGCTCGATCTCTTCGAGGCTAGCGTCGGGTCCAAGGTAGATCTGAACCGGATCGCCGGGTATGAGCCGCATGAGGAGGAAGACAATCGTCACGGCGGTCAGCGACACCGCAATGAGCGTGGCCGATCGGCGGATGAAGTAAGCAGTCACGGCTAAGACAACTCCTCACCGGCAAGGGCCTGCCCTCAGTCCTGGGCGACCCCGCAGACACGCATGATGGTGACGGCATAGACACGGGAGGCGGCCACCAGTTGATCAACCTCCAGGAACTCGTTCTCCTTGTGGGCGTTGCCGCGGTCCAAGTCACCCGGGCCGAACCCGATGCCCCGCTTCCCAAGTGCAAAGACATGAGTGAGATCCCCCGTCGATATCGTGCTGGTCACGGGCGGAGCCTCGCCCAAGGCGAGCCGGGCACACTCGCGGACCTGATTAAGCAGTCTGTCGTCATCGGGAACGCTGACACAGCCCCGGGCAGTCGGGAACACGACCTCGGCGTTCGCGCCCGGGAACTCCGCGCAGGCGGCGGCAACGGCGTCTCTGAGGCGCTGTTGGACCTCGCCGCACGGGTCATTGCGGCTGAGTCGTAGATCCAAGCCCACCTCACATCGAGGAGCCACGACGTTGAACCGGCGGTCGACGCCGGTGCTCATCCAGCCCAGGCTTACGGTGCTCCGGCCCATGATCGGGTCCGGCGGGCTCGGCATCCCGGCGAGCATGAGGCGGTCGACAAATCGGGAGGCGACAACGGCCGCGTTCACCCCCCGATGGGGGGTGCTACCGTGCGCCGTCTCGCCCAGGAAGGTCACGACAGCCCGGACCACGCCCTTGAAGTGGGCCTTGATCTCAAGGTCAGAGTGAACGCAGTTGAGGAAGTAGTCAGCCACGAGAAGACCCCTTCTCGCAAGGAAACCCATTCCGGCGGCTCCGCCCACCTCTTCGTCCACCGTAGCCACGAAGTACACATCGCCGCGGGTCCTCACGCCATTGCGTTGAAGTGCTCGCAGGGCCACGATGGCCGAGGCCACTCCCCCACCCTTGCTGTCCATCGCCCCCCGGCCGAACAGCTTGCCGTCAACCACGGCTCCGGCATAGGGATCCACCTGCCAGCGGCTCCGATCCCCCGCGGGAACGGTATCCAGGTGAGCGGACAGTTGTAGCGACGGCCCGTTGCCAACACCCTTCAACACCCCGTAAGCGTTAGGCCGCCCCGGCTCGGCCTCAACTCCGTGCACCTTCATGCCGACCCGGGCCATCAGGTCCTGCACCAGCGCCGAGCACTTCCCCTCGTTGCCTGTCTCCGACGGGACGGCCACAAGTCCCCGGGACAACTCAATGAGCTCCTGGGCCCCGATGTCGGCAATCACTCTCCGCTCTTGTTCCGACAAAGCCATGGCTCACAGCCTCCCCCGAGTGCTACTCCAAGCCAAGCAGCGGGATCAAGCTCTCGCAGTTTGCCTGGGCTTCAACCCTGGCCAACCATTCCGCCACGCCCAAGGCCTTCTGACCCAGGACCGGCACCGCCAGGCGCCCGAACTTGGCCGCAACTTGGGGCCCGTCCAAGCTCTCAGACGGTGCGGTGGCGACGGCTGTGTGCTCAGATCCATCCCTCAGCACAACGCGGCATCCGGCCCAGCGTCCACCCAGGCGTTCGGGTTCCGGCGTCTCGACGGCGCGCCCGCGAACCTTGTCGGCCGTCTGCCACAGCTCCGAGCGGTCCCAGTTGCCCTTGTCCAGCCACTCGTAGCCCGGCGTTACCCCGAGCACCAGCAAGGCGACGGTGTAGGGCAGGCTGAACTGGGCGTCAACAACGTCTTGGGGCCGGTAGACAAGGAAGTCACGGATGAGGTCGGGGTCGCTGGCCACCTCGATCATCATCACATCAGTCGTATCGGGGTGTCCCGCCTCGGCCAGTGCCCGCCGGACGGCCCCTAGCGCCGCGTGGATGTGCCGGCAGCAGGGATAGGGCTTCACATCGACCTGTGTCAACCGCCACTGCGTCCCCAGGCCGTCGCAGAAACGGTCGGGGTCGCAGTTGTCCGAGCCGGCCATCCGCCAGAACCCCCGATCGCCGTCCAGTAGGGTGCGATTCCCTCGGAACCCCTGGCCGGCAAGGTTGACCGCCAGATAGCCGCCCAGCGCGGCCCAGCCGTAGTTGTTCTTGATCCAGCTGTAGGGCCGGTCCTGGCGGCCCGACTTGCGGACGAAGGGAACAGTGGCGTGAGGCCCGGTCAAAGCCAGCGCATCGGCCATTTCAGCTGCAGAAAGACCCGCCAGCAACCCGAGAGCAACGGTGGTTCCAAAGATCTGAAAGGTGGAGTAGCCGGCCACCACCCTTGACCGCTCGCGGCTCGACCGGCAGCCCTCGGCGATCCGAATGGACACCTCGTAGGCCGCGATCACCGATCGCAACACTGCCGCTCCCGACGACCCGCCGGCCATGGCCCAGGTCAGGGCAGGAGGTACAATGGTGGCCCCGGGATGGCCGGTGACATCGTGGACATCGTCGAAGTCAAGGCAGTTGGCCAGGTAGGAATTGACATAGATAGCCCAGGGCAGGGTGGTCTTGTCCCGGGACCCCATGATGGGAAGCGACCCTTCTCTCTCTTCCTCAAAGGCCATCCGGATGGCCGCCTGCCCGAAGGGCGTTCGCTGGCCGCCAATGGCACAGCCCACCGAGTCAAGAATCAAGGTCTTGGCTTTGTCCACCACATCGCAAGGCACATCCTCGAGCCGGAGGTCTCGGGCGAACTCCGCTAGACTCTCAGCCGTCGTCCGCGTTGTCAATCCCCTCACCCCCGCCTAACCGTGGTCGTCTGCCTGACCGTGAGGATCGCTTTCAAAGACCACCGGGGGACCCGGGGGCAGATCGTAGTCGTGCTCCACCACCAGGTCTCGCACTACCTTCTCGCCCGGCGCGGGGCCGATCTCAACCGTATCCCCCAGGCCGCGCACCGGGGTGAAGCAACTCATCGAGCGCTTGCCGTTGACCACGAGGAAGCAGGCGTGGCAGACTCCATCACGGCAGATGAGATTGCGGAAGGCCAGACTTGGGTCCAGGTTCTCGTATACATAGTTGAGTACGTCGAGCACCCTCAGCATCCCGGCTCTTGGCACCCGGTAGGTCTGCCGGTAGGCTCCGGCCGGAGGGGCCTGCCTGATGATCACGACCGTGATCTCTCCCATATCACCCCTCGACCTCCTCTGGAGCAACATGGGGAAACTCGACCGGCACAGTTTCCATCTCGATTTGGTTTCCCTTCTTCCTGCAGACGATGTTCCGGAGCCAGTTCGGGTTGTCGGGACGGGGGCAGTCGGCGCGGAAGTGGCAACCCCGGCTCTCTGTCCGTTCGAGCGCTCCCCGGAAGAAGGCCCGGGCCAGTTCGAGCATGTTCTGTAATTGGATAGCGTCAACCAGTTCCAGGTTGAACACCCGCTCGGTGGCAGCCAATCGCACTCGTCCAGCCAGTTCGCCAAGCTCGTCGAGTTCCTGCAGCCCCGAGCTGAGGCCTTGGTGGTCACGGACAATGCCCATTCTCCGCCAGAATAGATCTTGCAGGCTTCGGACGAGCTTGATGGGCCTGACTCCCTCCCCCGGTCCCGCAGTCCACGCGCCGATGCTCCTACGCAACTCGCTCACCGCATCTGGAGCCTTCCCACCGTTCCCGCGCGCCCAACCAGCCGCGACCTCGCCGGCTATCTCGCCGAAGACCACGCACTCAGCTAGCGCGTTTCCTCCTATGCGATTGGCGCCGTGCAGCCCACCGGCCGCCTCGCCGCACGCAAAGAGGCCGGGCACGCTGGTACTCGTGTCCAGGTTCACCCGGATGCCGCCGATGGTGAAGTGATACGTTGGAGCGACCTCCACCCGGTCAGTGTCTATGCCTAGGCGCTGGGGCATAACGTAGGACCGCGCGCGGTGTTTCTTGACTTCCTCCCACCCGGCGACCTGAGAAGTGTCCAGGTAGACACCGCCGTGCTCGGTTCCCCTGCCCTCCGCTATCTCCTGGTAGATGGCTCGGGACAGGAGGTCGCGGGGTACGTTCTCCTTCTCTCGGGGGTAGTACCGCTCCATGAAGCGCTCACCGTTGGCATTGTACAGCCGCAGTCCGTACTTCCAGAGCGCGCTCGTCGCCAAGGCCAGCCCTCTCAGCGACTCGGGGTGGACAAACGCCGTCGGGAAGAACTGGTGCATCTCCGGCGCAATCAACTCGGCTCCGGCCCGGAGCGCAAGAGCCATACCATCGCCGGTGGCACCTGTGTCCATGTCGGTCACCCGGCACATCGCCCCGCAGCCACCGGTGGCGATGATCACCGCACCCGCGTCGACTTGGCCGAGCCGACCAGTACGAAGGTTGACGCCGCTAACTCCCACGACCGGTCCCTCGCGGTCGCGAATCAGCGACGCAACCAGGAAATCCTCCAGTAACATCACGTTGACCCGGCTGGGACGGAGGAGTTCCCTCACTAGCGCGCGCTGCACCATCTGGCCTGTCTTCTGATTGTAGTGAACACCGCGATCACGCGAGTGCCCCGGTGTGGGGAGTTGGTAGAAGCGGCCACCTTTCTTGTACCAGTTGAGGCCATAGCGCTCCAGATCGTAGACCGAGCGAGGAGCTCTCTCGGCCATGAGCATAGCCATTCGCTGGTCTCCCAGATAGCGGCCTTCTACGACAGTGTCCCTCATGTGATGGTACACGCTGTCTGACGGATCGGCGTGGCCCAGGGCGGCCGCGTATACCACTCCCCCTAGGTTGGTGGTACCCGACCGCCCCAACGGTCCCTTGGTGATGAGGCAGACTTGGGCCGCAGCCTCCGAGGCGGCGATAGCGGCACGACAGCCGGCGGCACCGCTGCCGATCACCAGCACGTCGCACAGGTATCGTTCCACCTCCTGATCGAACACCGAAACCAGCTCCTTCCTACGAGTCAGGCCACAACACCAGCCCTGAGCATTATCAACGCGTAGACCCGGGAAGCCAGCAGTAGCTGGTCGATCTCAAGAAACTCGTTCTCCTTGTGAGCGTTGCCCCGCTCGAGATCGCCTGGGCCAAAGCCAACGCCCTTCAGCCCACGCTTGAAGATAGGCGCCAAATCGCCGGCGGCGATGGTCCCACCAATGGCCGGATCTTCCCCTAGCACGTCCCTGGCGGCTGTCCGCACCACCGTCAACACCGGGTCAGTATCCGGCACACTAACCGGCTCATCCCGCATGATGACCGCGAGGTCGGCATCGAGCTTGGCGTCAGAGCGCTTCATCTCGGCCAGGATCGCCTTCATGTGCTGGTACACGGCTTCAGTGGTCTGACCCGGAACCAGCCGCATATCGATACCGAGTTCACAGAGATCAGCCACCATGTTGTACCTGAGATCCGGCCCGGCGTGGACCCAGCCGAAGTTCATGGTGAAGTCGTTCAGGATGGGGTGACTCTGGTAGGGTACACCCTTGTCCTCCAGGTTCACAACGTAGCGGCTGGCACGGGTAATCGCGTTAACTCCCTTGTAGGGCATGCTCCCGTGAGCGGTCTGTCCCCTCACGGTCAGTTTCGTCCAGAGTACCCCTTTGAAGTGAGCTTTTATCTCCATGTCCGAGTGAACGCAGTAGATGCAGAGGTCAGGGTTGACGTGGCCGTTTTCCACCAGGAACCTCATTCCCCAGCGCCCGCCAACCTCTTCATCGACCGTCCCGACCACGTTGATATCGCCACGCAACTGGACGCCTGCCTCGCGGATAGCCCTGATGGCCACGAGGGTTGAGGCGATTCCTCCGCCCTTCGAGTCCATGACGCCGCGCCCGTAGATCTTGCCGTCGATGACTTCTCCCCCGTAGGGATCGGTGATCCACTTGGCCAGATCGCCTGGAGGCACTGTGTCCAGGTGCCCCGAGAACTGGACCCGCGGACCCCCGCCAACCCCCTTGAGCACCCCGACGGCGTTGGGCCGCGCTGGCTGTCCCTCAATACCCTGGGCCTGCATGCCCAGTTCCTTCATGCTGGCGACGCAGAAGTCCGAAACCTCCTTCTCCTTACCTGTCTCCGACGGGCGCCGCACCAGTTCCCTGGACAAGGACACCAGGTCACTCTCGGTAATACGAGCCAATACCGCCTTCTCGAGCTCCGTCACGCACCGTTCCCTCCCTCGGTTTGTTGCCGAACCACGTCCGAGATCTGTCTCAGCAGTTGCACAGCCAGCTCAACGGTCCGCTCCATGTCTCGCTGAATCGCCTTCTTCATGCCGTCAACATCACCCGCCGTCAAGGCCTCGAGGATGGCGGTGTGCCCGTCCAAGGCCTTGTCCAATCCCTCCCAGTGGATCATCGGTTCGATGTAGCAGTTGCTCCTATCACGCAACCTTGGCAGCAAGTCCTCAAGATAGGGGTTCCCGGTCAGGCGGTAGATACCCAGGTGAAAGGCCCGGTTAAGCTTGCGGACTTCCTTCAACACAGCGGGATCGCCCCTGTGGACGGCCTTGAGGACAGAGTGGTGGCACTCCACGATGGGGGCAAGCTTCGACCGGGTGAGGTTGGCAACGGCCAGTTCACATGCAAGCATCTCAAGGGGGCGCCGCACTGCGTACAGGTTGTGAATGTCACCTATGGACAGCTCGGTGACGGTCACGCGCTTCCGCGGCAGGAGCCGGACAAAGCCGTCTGCTACCAGTTGTCTCAGGGCTTCCCGGACCGGTGTCCGGCTGACCTGCAGTTTCTGCGCCAACGAGTCCACAATCAGGCGCTCGCCGGGCCGCAGTTCCCCGGTCAGGATCATCTCCTTGGTCCGGTCGTACACGTGTTCCACGAGCGATGGCAGAGGTGACAGCGATTCAGGGTCGCGGATATTGCTCACCCCCTCTTGTATACAATATATTCCGTGTCATGTATTCCATACTGTTCAGTCATATTCCTGCCTTCACCGGCAAGCTCTCTTGGGATCGGTCCGGTGCAGCTCCGGGGGCTAGGGCTAGGTAGTCAGGCGCTGCTCAAACAAATAGCGATCCCGGCTATCCACGAGGACCGTAACGACCCTCTGACCCGGTCCGAGTTCCCTGGCCACCCGGAGAGCTGCAAGCACGTTGGCTCCTGACGACAAGCCGCAGAACAGGCCTTCTTCTCTGGCCAGGCGGTAGGCTGTGGTAATGGCCTCCGCCTCGTCTGCGACCACCACTTGGTCAGCAACCCTCTGCTCAAACATCTCGCGCAGGATGCCCCCGCTTATGCCTTCTATCACGGGGACTCTTAGCTTGCCATCCTTGATGGACCGGGAGTTCTCCGGCTCCACCGCGACGATCCGCACCGACGGGTTGGCGGCTCGGACGGCCTGGGCCACGCCGACCAGCGTGCCTGCCGTGCCAACGGCGGCCACGAAGGCATCCACCCTGCCGCCGGTCTGCTCGAGAATCTCTCTGCCAGTGGTCTCACGGTGCGCGGCCACGTTAGACGGATTGCTGAACTGCCTGGCCCACCAAGTGTTGCCTCGAGCCTCCTCATCGCGGCATATCTGCCGGGGCACGAGTTCAGCGATCCCACCGTGAACCCCCTTGCTCCCGGCGGCATGGGCTGCACCATCAACATCAACCGAAACCACCTCGGCGCCGTAGCTTCGGCAGATGCGCAGCCGCTCCTCGCTGGCCGCCGATCCGGGGACGTAGAGGGTGACCGGGTAACCCTTCACGGCACCCACCAAGGCGAGAGCGGTCGCCGTATTCCCGGTGCTGGCCTCAACCACTCGCATGCCGGGGCGCAACCTGCCGGACCGCTCCGCGTCGTCAATCATGCGTAAGGCAATCCGGTCCTTAATGCTCCCGCTGGGGTTAAGGTACTCCAGCTTCACGAGGACTTCGGCCCCGACCCCGTCCGTCAGCCTGGCGAGACGCACCATCGGCGTATTGCCTATCAGGTCCAACACGGCCACTTCTGACGCCCTCCCCTGGTCCGGCACTGCAAGCAAGTTGTATACAATATGTAACATACTACATCGGCTTGCTGTATCCTGCTAACCTTGAACAAGTTTTCCTGGGGCAGACGGGCGGGGGGTGGAAGGGGGCGGGCCCGCGCACGCCGGCGGGCCCGCCCCCTCTTCTAGCGGCAGAGGTCCGGGTAAAGCGGGTACCGGGATACCAGTTCCCGCACATCCTCCCTGGTGGCGGCCAGGACGGCATCGTCGGCAGGCGCCTTGAGCACGCGGGCAATAATGGCAGCCACTCGGTCCATGTCGGCGGGGGTGAAACCCCGGGTGGTCACGGCCGGGCTCCCCAACCGGATCCCCGAGGTCACCTTGGGCGGTCGGGGATCAAAAGGGATGGAGTTCTTGTTCACAGTGATCCCCACCTCGTCCAGGACCCGCTCGGCCCGGACACCGGTGATGTCCAGGGCCCGCAAGTCAATGAGCATGAGGTGATTGTCGGTACCACCCGAGACCGGGCGCAACCCCCGGCCATCCAGGCCCTCGGCCAGGGCCCGGGCGTTGGCCAGGATCGCCTCCTGGTAGGCCTTGAAGCCCGGCTGCAGGGCCTCCTGGAAACAGACCGCCTTGGCGGCGATGATGTGCATCAGCGGGCCTCCCTGGGTCCCGGGGAACACGGCCCGGTCGATTCTGGCCGCCAGGTCCTTCCGACACAAGATCATCCCCCCGCGGGGCCCGCGCAGGGTCTTATGAGTGGTGGTCGTGACCACGTCGGCGTGGGGGACCGGGCTCGGGTGCAGCCCCGCCGCCACCAGCCCGGCGATGTGGGCCATATCCACCATCAGCATGGCCCCGACCTGATCGGCCGCCCGGCGCAGGCGCCCGAAGTCTATCACCCGGGGATAGGCGCTGGCCCCGGCAACCACCAGCTTGGGCCGGTGCTCAACGACCAACTGCTCAACCGCCTCGTAGTCGATGGTCTCGCTATCCGGCCGCACCCCGTAGGGGACGAAGTTGAAGTAGATGCCGGAGAAGTTCAGGGGGTGGCCATGGGTCAAGTGGCCGCCGTGGGCCAGGTTCATGCCCAACACGGTATCCCCTGGTGTGAGCAGCGCGAGGTATACGGCCACGTTCGCCTGGGCGCCGGAGTGGGGTTGCACGTTGGCGTGCTCGGCCCCGAACAGGCGCCGGGCCCGCTCTCGGGCCAGGCTCTCGGCCACGTCCACGAACTCGCAACCGCCGTAGTAGCGGGCGCCGGGATAACCCTCGGCGTACTTGTTGGTGAGGGTCGAACCGGCAGCCTCCATGACCGCCCGCGACACGAAGTTCTCCGAGGCGATCAGCTCGATGTGATCGTTCTGGCGGCGGGTCTCCCGCCGGATGGCCTCCAGGATCTCCGGGTCAACCTGACTCAGCTCCACTGCCCGGCCTCCTTCTGACTGTCGGCGAGGGCCCCTCGGCCCCCCCTGTATGGGTATGCCCCGCCACCTCGGCGGGCATCTCCCCGCGCCCCTAGTTCCCTGTGACAGAGACCAACCCCTGCTTCCTATCTGCCGCTCGTCCCATCAAGGCCTGCCGGCGGCCGGGGCCGGGGCGCGCGACGCCCGAGATCGGTCACCTGCAGCAGCAGGATACCGCCGACGACGGCCGCCGCGCCGAGCCATTGCAGGGCCTCCAGGCGCTCGCCAAGCAAGAAACGGGCCGCAGCCGCCCCCGTCACCGGTTCAACGGCAGTGGTGATGCTCGCCCGGGTGGCCTCGATATGGGCCAGAGCCCGGGTGAACGCAGCATAAGCCAGCAGAGTGGGAAAGAGGGCCAGGAGGACGACGCCCCACCACACCCTGGCCAGCCCGGCTATGTCGCCCAGGTCGCCTACCCGGCTGGCCAGAAGAACGAGGCCCCCAAAACCGAACCCCCACAACGCCACCGTCCAGGAGTTGTACCAGGCGGTCGCCTTCTTCCCGATGATGCTATACAGCGCGAACGCGACGGCGGACCCCACGCCGCTCAGGACGCCCTTGATGTTGAGCAGCAGTGCTTCCCGGTTGTAGGCCTGCGCGACGAGGAAGCAGCCGGCGAGGGTCAAGGTGAGGGCCAGGCACTTGCCCAAGTCGAGCCGTTCGCCCAACGCCCGGCCGGCCAGCAGGGCCACAAACAAGGGATAGGTGCCCATCAGGACAACGGCCACGGTACCGGTCGTCCACTTGAGGGCGTAGAAGTAGAGGGCGTAGTTCAGGGCCACGCAGGTCCCGCAGGCCAGGAACAGCGGCACGTCTCGCAGTCTCAGGCAGATCAGCCGCCGGTTGACAACACCCAGAACTGCGGCCAGCATGAAGAAGGCCGCGGCCGCCCTCAGACCGACGAGGATAACCGGGTCGATCCCGGTGGCCATCAGCAGCTTGCCGAGGACTACCAGCGAAGCCCACAGGCACCCGGCCAGAAGGGCGAGGGAGTAGCCAAGGGCCGATGAAGGCACGGAAATGGTGATCCTCCTCGCGTCTTCCTTTCGCCGGGCCGGCCGCGAGTCCTACCTATTCGGGAGTCGAAAAAGGGAGTGGCGATTTCGGTCCGGCTCTTGCCCGCCACCCCGGGGTCTGCTAGAATGGACGTCAAGAACATAGGAGCGATGAAGGGGAACAACGAGGGTGTCGCCGGCACCCCCAGAGAGCCGGTTCGCGGGCTGAGAGACCGGCAAGCCGGGCCCCTCCACCCACCCTGGAGTTGGCTGCGAAGAGCAGTCCGGATGCCCCGCCGTTAACCGGGGACGGGTATCGCCCGTATTGGGCCGTACCCGCGAGAGGGCTGGGCAACCGGCCAAGCAAGGTGGTACCGCGGAAGTGACGCCTTCCGTCCTTGTCGGACGGAGGGCGTCTTCACTTTGGGACAAGGAGGTGAAGCAGCCGATGTGTGCCCAACCAACCCTCGGCTTCATCGGGGCCGGCGCCATGACCGAGGCTCTGGTTCAGGGGGTGCTGGCCGCAGGCTGGACCGCTCCCGGCCAGATCCATGTCACCAACCGGTCCCATCATGGCCGCCGGGCTGCCCTGGCAGCCCGTTTCGGGGTGCGCGCGCATCCCGGCAAGGGCCCGGTACTGGAAGCCTGCTCCACCATCGTCCTGGCGGTCAAACCGGTTGACATGGACGAGGTCCTGGGCGAGGTCGGCCCCGTGCTCCGGCCGGAGCACCTGGTGATCAGCGTGGCCGCCGGGGTGACCCTGGCCCGGCTGGCTCGAGGTCTCGGCGGGCACCCCCGGTTGGTGCGGGCCATGCCCAACACCTCCTGCCAGGTCCGTCAATCCGCCACGGTTCTGGCAGCCGCCCCCGGTGCCGATAAGGCCGATCTCGAGGTGGCACGGGCTGTTTTCTCGGCGGTGGGGCAGGTCCTGACTCTCCCCGAGGAAGCTATCGATGCCGTCACCGGACTGTCGGGCTGTGGACCGGCCTACGTCTACCTGATGATCGAGGCCCTCGCCGAGGCAGGCCGGGAAGTGGGCCTGCCGGCCGAGGTCGCCGGTTCGCTGGCCGCCCAGACGGTGTTCGGCGCCTCGCTCATGGCTCTGCGCACCGGTGAAGGCCCGGAGGCGTTACGGCTGCGGGTGGCCTCCCCCGGCGGGGCCACCCTGGCCGGCCTGCGCACCCTCGAGGAGGCGGGGTTCGCCGCCGCCGTCCGGCGGGCGGTCCAATCGGCCAGCCGCAGGGCCTCGGAACTGGGCTCGGCCCCACCCCGGCGCGGTGCCCGGGTCCGCCGGCATCCCTGACGGATTCCCCCCGGCCGGGACTGCCGTGGTACAATAGGCGCAAAGGTAGGAGGTGCCGGGAAGGTGGATTTGGCAGCCCTGTACACGCCGGAGTTCAAGGAGTTTTGCCGCCGGCGCGGCCTCCGCCTCGTAGTCCTCTTTGGCTCCCGCGCCACCGGCCGGGCGGGCGCGCGGAGCGACGTTGACCTGGCCGTCCAAGTGGACGAGCCGGAGACGACACCGGCAGCCCGGCCGCGCCAGGAGACGTCTGCTGCGAGACTTGGTCTCCTACCTCCGGATCGACGCTATCGACCTGGTCTTCCTGTGCCGCTCCACCCCTTTCCTGAAGTTACAGGTGGCTCGAACCGGCAAGCCGGTCTACGAGGCGGAGCCGGGGCTGTTCGCCGCTTTCTGTTCCCGGGCCGCGCGTGAACAAGGTGATGGGCGGGTGCTTGAGCGGGGTGCAGACGAGTATCTGCGCCGGGAAATCGAGGTGGAGCCTGGTGGTTGACACTGCCGTCATCCGGCGCAAGCTCCACCGAATGGCCTGGCTATCTCCGTGAACTGAACGAGTTGAGCCGGATCACCCTAGAGGAGTACCTCGGCGACTTCCGGCACCGGCGGGCGGTGGAGAGAGTAGTCCAACTGCTGGTGGATGCCGCCGTGGACGTCAACACCCACATTCTAGTGGATCAGGTTGGTTCGTGACTTTCTCAGCTTCGGCAGGAGGCGACCGGCCGGCAATAAGCCTGCTTCGGGCTCTAGTCGACATCGCTGCCTCCTTCACCGAACGGCGCCCGCTGCATGACCAGGTGCAAGGCACGTCCCTCGGGTTCGAAGATGGCGGTGTACATGTTCATGGCGAAAGAGTCGGTCATGCCGCAAACGTAGTCGGCCACGACCCTGGCCCGGGCCGCTTCCGAATCGTCGGCTTCCCACAGGGCCCGGGTCAGGGGATGCAGGAGTTCGGGGTGGTCCAGGAAGGCCCGGAATAGCCCGCGGACGATGAGCCGTCCCTTGTGATTCATGACCTGCACCAGGTGGCTACGGTAGACTCGCTCCATGAGAAAGCTCTTCAGAGCCGCGAAGTCGCCGGTCAGGCCCGACGGGAGTCCGATCATTGTCGAGGCGCACTCGCGCACTTCAGGCAGACTCGACACCCCCTTCAGGTTCTCCCCCGACCACCGGGTCGCATCCTGGATGAGGGTGTGGATAAGGTGGCGAATTACCCTCCGGCCCAGCACCCGGGGATCGGCCGGGGGAGACCGCCTGATTTCCTCCCGGGCCAGCCGTTCGGCCCCGGCCACCATTGGAATACCTTGGGCCCGGAGTTCAGCCAGGGATGTCATCCCTCCGACCAGAGCGTCATCCAGATCGTGGGTGCAGAATGCGATCTGGTCGGCCAGGTTGACTATCTGCGCCTCCAGCGACGGCTGGTGATGGACGGCAAACTCCGGGGGAACCCGGGGGTTGTCGTAGTCGGTTACGTGCCGGGCCAGCCCCTCCCGGGTCTCGTAGGTCAGATTCAGACCGGGGAAGCTGGGATAGCGGAGTTCCAGTTCATCCACGATCCGGAGGCCCTGAAGGTTGTGATCAAAGCCCCCTCCCACCAGTGCCCCCAGTTCCTGCTCGCCGGCATGGCCAAAGGGCGGATGCCCCAAGTCATGCGCCAGGGCAATAGCCTCGGCCAGATCCTCGTTACAACCGAGCGACCGGGCCAGGGTCCGGGCGATCTGCATGACCTCCAGGGTGTGAGTGAGCCGGGTGCGGTAGAAGTCGCCCTCGTGCAACACGTAGACCTGAGTCTTGTACTGCAGCCGGCGGAAGGCGGTGGAGTACAGGATGCGGTCGCGGTCCAACTGGTACGCCGATCGCCCGGACTCTTCCTCGGGTGAGTCCGGGAACCTCCTCTCGGCCCGGTTCGAGAACGCGGCGTACGGGGCCAGGGTCTGCCGCTCCCGGTCTTCAACCACCTCGCGCATGTCTCCCCTCCCCGTTCACCGGCCCCCCGATTGCCGGCCGGGGTTGCGGATCATCATCCCGGTGTTCTCCACCATACCGAACTGCCGGTAGAAGGGAACCAGGCCCCGATCGCAGACCAGGTCGACCATGTAGAAGTGGCTGAGACGGGCCAGCATCCGGCGCGCGAGTTCCCGGCCGATTCCCCGCCCGCGGTACTCCGGTAGTACCTCCAGCAGCGGGATGTAGGCGGTCAAGACCCCGTCGCCGACCGCGTTGACAAACCCCACCACCCGGCCGGAGTCGTCGTCCACGGCCAACACGACGTGGGCCGAGTTCTCCAGCAGGAGGAGGTGGGTCGCGGGGTTAGGCGCAGCCGGCCATCCCTCGAAGAAACCCTCGAGTTGCTCCGGGGCCACCCCGGCCGTCGTGTCCCGGTAGGTGATCACGGCATCCCCTCCACACTCTGGGCCCCTTGCCAGCGGGCCCATTCCTCAAGGGCGTCCCGGAAACCCCCCTGGGGTTCCCGTTGCCACCATACACCCTCCACCTGAAGGACTCCCTGCCGCCGGTTCAGCCGGGGCGCGAACCGGCCGACCAGTTCCTCCCCGGCCAGGATGGCCATGGTGTAAGGCCCGTACGTTCGCCGCGCGGGGGGCAGGTAGGCCTCCCAGGTGTAGTCGAAGCCAAAGATGGCGGCCGTCCGCCTCCGGTCGATGATGAGGTTGTCCAAAGGGGGGAGGAAACGCAGGCCGCCTTCCGCCGGCCGCCCGTTCCGCAGCTCTTCCTCCTCCCCGGCCGGCAGGTAGTACAACCCTCCCCCGTCCTCCATCGCTACCGGTAGCACCTCGCCCCGAGCCACCGCCTCTTCGGCTAGCCGCTTTCTTTCCGGGGCCTTCAAGCGTCCCCAGGCGAAGTGAACGTCCCGCGGATCGGCGAGGCCCACGGCCGAGAAGTACAGCCGCGCCAGGTGACCGTCATCGCCCCGGGGCTCCACCGGCCCCAGCACGCGCTCGGGCAGGTCGAAGTAACGCAAGTTGCCTTCGCGGTGGTGGATGACGATCCGCCCAAAGTGCCAGAGCCACTCTAGGGCCTGGCTGACGGCACGGGTGCCGGCCTCGCCATCCGGGTCCCACCACCCCTCAACCTTCTCGCGGGAGTCGAAACAGCGGGGGCTCATGGGTCCCCTTTCCGTGATGGTGCCCAAGACGGCTTCCAGGGTGGGCTCCAGCGCACTCAGGCCGGGCCGGTAGCGGGCCTCCAAGGCCCGGAAGCGGGTGAGGAAGAGGGGGAAGGTCTCCACCGGCACGATGCAGCGGACGGTGGTCACAACCTCCACCAGCTCACGTTCCCGGTAGAGAAGATGGTCCAGTTGCTCCGGCTGGTAGCTGGGAACCCGGGCCCGCAGCACCAAGTGGTGGTTCCGTTCCACCACCTGAATGGGGTCGACCTGCACGTAGCCCAGACCCCGGACCGCCATCAGGGGGCCGGCCCAGCGTCCCCCGAAGCCGGAGCGGTTCACCAGGAACCGCCGGGCCTGTTCGCGGCTGACTCGCAAGGGCATAGCCATGAGAGGTTGGTTTCGCGGACCCGCTCCAGGCTCCTTCCGGGCAGCGCGAGTTCGCTGCCCTAACCCGGTGGGCCCCCGGTGAGGAAGGCGCGGGGGGTGCCGCCCCGGTTCGGGCTAATCCGGCGGCGCCAGCAGCCACGGCGCCCGGGGGTCGTGGCGGGCCAAGTTGCGACGGGCCGCCCGGCCCCGGGTGGCGTAGCAGTAGAGACAGCCGTGCAGGCAGGTGTCATAGGCCCCGATATCCCGGCTGGCCACGCAGCGGCAGGCCGGCCGCTGGCCCGGATCCTTGCGGGCGGGCACGGCCACCCCAGAGAGTTCGCTTACCAGCCCATCATCCACGCACTTGCCCTCCGGCTCCAGGCCCTCCGCGCACGTCTGCAGCCGTATGCCGTGCTCGCCGGCAATGCCGGCCAGGCGGCCCAGGAGGTCGGGGTCCGGTGGGTCCCGGTTCACCTTCAGCCGCCGCATCACCCGCGGATAGGGATCGAGGAAGCTCACGACCACCCGCTCGGTGGCCCCCTCCAGGGCCCGGGCCAGGGCGGTGAAGGCCTGGAGGTGATAGGCGGCGTCGAGTTCTCGGCTGAGGATGATCGGGTCATAGCGCCATATCACCCGGCGGGGGCCGATCAGCCGGGAGAGGCGGCTGAATGAAGCCACGAGCTGGCCGAGGGGCGGCAGACCCGGCTCGAGGTGACGGGGATAGGCGGTGAGGGTGAAGAGGAAGTAGTGGCGGAAGCCTTCCAGCTCAGGCAAGGCCGGCAGCAGGGGCCGGGGATCGCGGGTCCACAGGACCAGGACCGTCTCCCCCGGCGCCAGCGCTACCCGGGTCACCTGCCTGGGGTTGAACGGGTTCGAGGTCAGGCAGTAGCCCGCTCGCAACCGGTTGAGCAGCCACTCGGCATAGAAGGCGGGGATATCGGTGCGGCGGCTGGCGCTGACGACCTGGATCACCATCGCTGTTCCCCCCGGTCAGGATTCAACCCGCGCGGGTTCGACCCTTTCTCCGGGGAATACTTGAGCCATGGCTCAGATCATCATCGTCGGAGGAAGCCATGGCGGCGTCAACGCCGCCCACACGCTAGCCCATCGCCTGGGCCGGGAGCACCGGATCATCCTGATCTCGGCGGTCGACGAATTCGTCTACCGCCCAACACTAGTTCACCTGGCGATGGGGCTCCGGACCGCCAAGCAGATCCGCCGGCCGCTGGCCCCCGGTCTCCGGCGGAGGGGCATCGAGTTCGTGCAAGACACCGTGGAGCACATCGATCCCCAGGCCCGCCGGGTAACCGGCAGGACCGGCGAGCACGACTACGACTTCCTGGTCGTGGCCCCGGGAGCCCGGGCCGACTGGTCTGGCCTCCCGGGAGGGGCCGAGCATGCTCACACCCTGCTGTGGATGGACGATGCCGTGAGGCTCAGGCAGGCCATCGACTCCTTCCGCGGCGGGTCGGTGGTCATCGGCATGCAGCGGGGGGGAGAACTGCCCTGCCCGTTGTACGAAGTGCCCCTGCTCCTGGACGCTTACCTGGTGAGACGAGGGCTGCGGGGGCAGACCACGATCACCGCCTTCTCCTACGAGAAGACCCCCTACGCGCTGGCAGGCCCTCGTGCATCAAGGCTGGGGGCAAGGATCCTGCGCAACCGGAACATCGGCTTCATCGGCGGAACAACGGCAACCCGGATCGAGCCGGGGAGGGTGCGGCTGGAAGACGGTGCCGAGCTCCCCTCCGACCTGACCTTCATCATGCCGCCGTACAAGGGGCGGGACGTCGTGCAGGGGCTGGAACCTCCCACCGCCGACGGCATGCTACCGGTGGACGACTACATGCGGAGCACCCGGCACGACGACGTCTACGCGGTGGGCGACGCGGTTGACGTGGACGGGCCCAAGACAGGACGGATCGCCCAGCAGCAAGGCAAGGTGGCCGGGTCCAACATAGCCGCCCTGCTCCAAGGCAAGAAGCCCGTCGCTCTGTACAACTCCGAATACCTGTGTGTGCTGGACCTGGGGCTTGGGGGTGGCCTGGGCTGGCTGCGGCGCCCTTCCCCGGGCCAGGGGCGGCCCGTCAACTACCTCGGCGTCTCGGGGCCGCCCGTCAAGTGGGGCAAGCTGGTGTTGGAACGGGCCCAACTGGCTAAGCTGCGCTAGTTCCCGACCAGGCTCCGGATTTCCACGCTCCCCATGCTGTTGATCACGTCCAGTATCTTGGCGCCATCGCCAATGGTTCCCTCGGCATGGTCGGTTGAATCCTCCCGCGTGACCTCGAGCGGGAAGTCGGATGAGAAGAAGCCGTGGGAGACGGAAGCCTGAACCCGGTAGCCGGCCTCCGGGCGCAGCAAGATCCGGATGTGACTGCCCGCACCCCGAATGCAGACGTCCTCGACCGGGCCGAAGAAGGTGACCCCCCCGTAGGTGGAGCCAATGTCGGCCGGGCCACCCACGTCGCGCAGGCTGATGTGGGTGAGACGGCTCTGGATGCCGACCTCACCCCGCACACCGCTCACTTCGAGACTGCCGCCCAGGAAGTGGCCGCTTAAACCGCCGCCCACGTCCCGGATCTCTGCCCGGCTGGCCACCCGGGCATCCACCTGGACCGCCCCGCCGACGTTGATCAACACGACGTGGCCACCCTGAGCCTCCACCGTGGCCGAACCGGAGACACCGTTCACCCGCAGGCTGCCGACGGTCACCGTGGCGACCAGGTCGCCTTGCAGGTCCTCAATCACGGTCGGCCCGAAGTTATGCGCTCGCGTGGACCCGGCCCCGCGGATCGTCAACTCGTAGGCCGCATCCACCTCCAGGGCCAGCCCCCGGGGAACCTGGACCAGCAGGTCCACCTCCACTCCGCCCACGGGAGAGGGCCGGGTCGGGGGCTCGGTGACCGTGAGCCGGCCCCGGTCGCCATCCGCCGTCAGGGCAACCATGATCGTCTTGGCGTGCAGAACGGCCTGAGCCGGGTCGGACGCCAGCACCCGGACGCGGTAGTTCACCCGGATCTCGCCGGTGTCGGCGCCGATGATCTGGATCGATGCCGTACCGGTATTGACCTCGAGGACGGACAGGCCGGGACCGGCGGTCAGCACGCCGTCCCTGAGGTGTTCGGCGGACCGGCGGTCGGGGTGATCCAACCTGGCTTTGAAGCCTAGCATGAACCCGTCAATTACCCGCAGACCGTGGGCGGAAACGTCCGCCACCATCAGCGCGGTCAGGAGGACCAGGATAGCAATGCCTATCGTGGACCTGGTCATGCCGATCCCTCCCTACACGTCGACCTGGCGCTCCAAGAGCCAGGCGGCCAGACAGAAATACAGGACACCCACGACCAGGGTCGAGAGGACCGGGGCGGGGCTAAGGTAAATGGGTCGTACCTGGTGCACTCCCCGGGCCACGGTGGCGACATCCCGCAGGACGAGGGGCGGGACCCAGGCCAGCATGGCGTTCAGCACGGTGCCGATCCGGATCAGGCACCACGTGCTGAGGACCAAGGCGAGGGGCAGGACCAGGGGCAGCCACCGGTGTGCGAGCCGGCCCACCAGGTAGGCCATTTGCACGGTCACCGAGCCCGCCGCCAGCAGGACAAAGACCACGAACAGGAGTTGGGGGACGTTGATCCAGCCGGCGGCCAACAGGATGCTCCGGGTGGGGGCCTCCACCTCGCTGGGGAAGAGCCGGGCGATCAGCGGCAGGCCGGTCAGTACGGCCACCGTAGCGTAAAGGGTCACCTCGGTCAGGACCGCCAACGTCTTGGCCAGCAGCAGCGACCAGGCGGCGACGGGCAGGGACCGTGCGAGGTAGATCGTGTTGTCCTGCCACGGCCGGCGCCAGGCCTGCATAGACGCGATGGCCGCCCAGGGGATGGCCAGCAAGAGCGGCACTATCGGCAGCCTACCGACCACTAGCAGGGGCCAGGAGTTCAGCCGCGAGAACAGGAAGAGGTTCCAAAGCCCGATCAGGCAGGGGACGGTGATGACGAAAGCGCGGGACGCCCCCAGTTCGCGCCGGTACAAGGTCCACAGGTGGGACATCAGGCGTACACCTCCCCGAAAAGTGCCTCCAGGGAACAGTTGTGGCGGCGGCGGAGTTCCTCGGCTGCGCCGGCCAGCTTGACCCGGCCGGCCTCGAGAAAGACCACCCGGTCAAAGGCGCCCTCGGCGTGAAGGACCTCGTGGGTAGAGATGATCATGCTCTGACCGTCCTTGTACTGGCGGATGCAGGCCTCGACGATGCGGGCCCGCGACCGGGGGTCGATGCCGGCCAGCGGTTCGTCCAACAGGAACAGGGCCGCGTCGCGGGCCAGGGCTAGCACCAGCTTGAGCCGCGCCCGCATGCCCCGCGACAAGGTCCCCACCACCGCCCGGGGGTTGAGATCCATGAACTCCAGCAGTTCGACCGCCCGCGCCGGGCTCCAGTCGGCGAAGAAGGTTGACACGTAGGCCAGGGTGCCCGCCACCGTCAGGTCGCGGTACAGGCAGTCGACCTCCGGTAGGTAGGCCAGGCGGGCCCGGGCCGCCGGACCCGGCTTGAGACCCAGCACGCGCACCTCGCCGGCATCGGGCCGGGTCAGGCCGGCCACGATCTTCAGAAGGGTCGACTTGCCGCTTCCGTTGGGGCCCAGGAGGCCCAAGATGCAGCCGGGTTCCAGTTCGAGGTCCAGGTTATCCAGGGCCCGGGTGCGGCCATAGCGCTTACTGATGCCGGTCGTCGTCAGAAGAGGTACCATCACCATCGTCACCTCGCTTGATCTCGTCTTCCAGCGCCCGCAGGATATCTTCCCGGCCGCAGGCCAGTGATCGCATCTCGCGGGCGAACCCCGTCACCGCCCGGCGCAACATCTCCTCCCGTAGAGAGCCAATGAGGTCCGGGGCGGCGCGGATGAAGGTTCCCTGCCCCCGCAGCGTATGTACCACTCCCAGCGCCTCCAGGTCGCGGTAGGCCCGCTGAACGGTGTTGGGGCTAACCCTGAGCAGTTGGGCCATCTCCCGTTGGGAAGGGATCTGGTCGCCCGGCACGAGTTCACCCCGGACCACCTTCTTGGTGATGCCGTCCATGATCTGCTGGTAAATCGGCTGGGAAAGGTCGATCCGGATCACCGCGGCAGCCTCCTTCCCCTCGATCGCCAGAACCATCGGCCCAGGGCGAGCGGAGCCGCCAGGGCTAGCCCTGCCACCGCCAGGAAGACCGGCACGTTGTCGACCGGCGGTTTCCCGGGAAACAGGTCCAGAGCCGCCGGCAGCCGCCAGGACAGGCTGGCCCGCCAGGCACGCTCCAACTCCTCCAGCGTCCTGCCGGTGGCCTCGAGGACGGCGGCTTCGAAGCCGGCGGGACCGGCAACCCACAGCCGGTGGACGGCTTCCAGCCCGCAGCACTTCCGGACGTAGTCCACGAACGACCCCGCGGCTGGGTAAGACACCCCGCCGGGCACAGCGCACCTGCCATGAGGGGAGATGAACTCGGTCAGGGCGGGGATCTCCCCCCGGTCGCGCCTGTAACGAGCCCAGGCGTGGGCCGAATTGCGGTACCATCCGTCCGCCGCCACCGCCACCCCCTCGTTCATGAAGAGCGTGCCCGGCGCCCCCCACATGTGGCGCGCCAGCAGGTGCATGCTCTCATGGCAACCCAGCGGACCCCGAACCAGGTGAAACTCCGCCCCGAAGAGGGGGGCCGCAAAGGCGCTTGGGTCAGACGCCCGTATGGCTTCCATCAGCCCGGGATCCGGCAATAAGAAGGCCCGGATCCGGCCCGGGTAGTCGCCCCCAAGGTAGCGGCTCGCCTGGCGGTAGCCGCCTTCAAGCTCGAAGGCCGCCCGGTCGAGATCAATGGCCGACCCCGCCGGCCGGTACAGGACGTAATGCTCGGTCACGAGCGATTCCCATTGCCCCGGCGGAGCTAGCCGCAACGGCGCCGGGTCGTCGAAGTCGCCATGCAGGGGAGGTTCCTCCGCCCGGTGGCGCAGGGTGAAGTCATGGTGACCATGGTAGGTGGACATGATGGCGTCGGCATGGCGGGGGTCGCTGGCGGCGAGGAGCCGAACCACGCAGCCCTCAGCATCGGGGTGGGGGAACTGGGCGGCCAGGGCCCAGGGGGGTTCGAAAGTCGATCCCTTCAGCACCAGCGAGTTGTCTTCCGCCACGGCGAACGGCAGCCGGTCCAGGAGGGAGGCGAAGTGGCGGTGCCGGTGGGGGAGGCCCAGCAGGTAGACGGTGCCCTCGCCGGGGGCGAAGCCCCGGTCGCTCACGACCACGGTGCCACCCAGCCAGGCGGCGAGTTCCCGGGCGACGCGTTCAAGATCAGCGGTCTCCGCGGCGGTACCCAGGGTACCGTAGGTGATCATCACCGGCTCCCGGGGGTCGTCCCACTCGGCAGCCCGGGCCGGCGCCGGCAAGAGCCCCACCCCTATCAGCAAGATTGCCACTGTCAAGCGCAACTCCCTGTTCCCTCCCTGTGCATCAGTGCATTGGTGCACCATTACTCTATCACGCCGCCCGCAGCCCGTCAAGAGGGAGGGAGGACTGGTGGGGGGCCCCGGGGAAGACCTCCGCCTGGAGGTGAGATCGTGGAGGCAAGCGAGCACGAGGTGGCAGGCCGGAAGCTAGCCTGCCCTTTCTGCGATCACAACCGCTTCTGGACCCGCCGGACGCTCATGAACACCCGGGGGGCCACCTTCTTCAACCTCGATTGGGCCAACCGGGAAGCCCACAACTACATCTGCGAGCAGTGTGGCTACGTGCTCTGGTTCATGCCCGGCTACGGCCAGACATGAACAGGGCTGAAATGCGGAGGCGCCTCACCGCTGAGGACTGGCGGGAGCGGCTCGGCGCCCAGTACGCCGTGTCGGTCTGGCTGGCCGGGGACTTCGAGACCGCCTTCGCCTTGGTGCTGGAGTGCGCCGCGACGGACGACCCCTGGCTGAACACGGGGGCCGTCGCGCCCTTTGGCATGAAGGATTTTTGCCGCTCCCACCCCGACCGGCTCCCCCGGATCATGGCGGTGCTGGAGGACCAACTGACCAACCGGGCCGACCCCGTCCGGCGGAATCACGGCCCTTACGCCCTGGGGCTGCTGGCGCGGACCCACCCGGCCGCCGTCCGGCCCTACCTGGAAGAGTGGGCCCGGCGGGATGACGAGCAGACCCGGTGGAACGTAGCCTCGGCCTTCACCCAGGCCACCGGCAGACACCAACCCGACCTGGCCCTCCGGGTGCTGGCCATGCTGGTGGACGACGGCCGGGGGTACGTGAGGCGGGCGGTGGCCCGCGCTCTGGCCAACGTGAGCCGGCACCACCCCCGGAAGGTTACGGCCTTCCTCAGCCCAACGGGCGAGGGCCGGGCCCTCGCCGCCCTGATGAGGGACAAGCGCTGAGTCTTCACTCCTCTATGGCCGCGCCGAGTTCCCGGAGGTGGCGGCGGAAGTCGTGGGCAGGGTCGGCCGCCCGCCGGGCCAGGTAGTCGTCGAACCGGAACTGATCCCGCAGCTTCCGGCCTTGCCGTATGGCCTCCGCCTGGCGGCGCTCCGTTGTCCGGATGCTCAGTGCGATTGACCGCAGTTCTTCCCGACGGCCGGCGGGGAAGAAGACCGCCCCGTCGGCGTCGGCAAACACCCAGTCCTCCCTGCTCACCTCGAGATCTCCCAGCCGGGCGGAATCGAGCGCCCCGGCGGGCCGCGGGTCCAGCCGGCGCGGACCGGAAGGGCACCGGCCGTAGCTGAAGACGGGCAATCCCAGTTCCAGGAGTTCAGCGGTGTCGCGGTGAAAACCCCAGACCAGGATGCCGGCCAGCCCGCAGGCTTGGGCCTCCAGGACGGTAAGGTCGCCGATGCAGGCCTCGTCCTGCCTTCCCTGGTTGTCTATGACCAGGACATCGCCCGGCTCGGCGTGGCCCATCGCCTCCAGGAATACATCGACACTGCCGTGATGCCGGGCGGGCAGCACCCGGCCGGTCACGGCGCTGCCGGGCAACAGGGCTTGGAGCCCGGGAGGGGCCAGGCGCAAGGGGGTTCCCAGCCGCAGGCAGGCATCGGCGAGCAGGGGAGTAGTTAGCTCCATGGTGGTGGACACCTCCTGAGTGCCGGGGCTTCCCGCCGGGGTGGGAGTTATCCTGCAGGGCCGGCCCGTCAGTGCCGGGCGGGCTGGACGGGGACCGTTTCGGGGGCGGGCCGGGGCGGGCGCCGCCGCCGTCGGAGCCTCCTGCTCTGCTCCGTCGTGGGGACAGTCGGCTCCATGTAGTCACTCAGGGGTTTGGTGTCGTACAGGCTGGGATGTCCCAGGTGGACCGCCACGGCTCCGGCCGTCAGGCCGTAGAAGGCGTGGGCGACCATGTAGGAGAGGTTGCTGGCCGCATCCTTGGGGCTGACCTTGTTGGTAGGGAGGCCGCTCAGCATGGCGTTCACCATCGACCCGAAAGAGAGGCCGAAGATGAAGGACTTGGGCAAGTAGTGGTCGCGGCCGGTCCGGGTCAGCAGGTAGACCAGGCCCACGCCGCCCAGCGAGGAGAGCCCAAAGTCGAAGATGCTACCCAGGATCTGGCCCCTTAGTTGGCTGGCCTCCTTCCGGCTGGTTACCCAGATCCCCGACGCCGTCATCCTGAACGGACGCTGGGATACCTTGTAGCGCAGGGATACCTCGTCAACGAGGGTCTTGACGGTGTTGCCCGCCAGCCCCGCCAGGATGCCCAGCATGACCCGATCCTTTATGCCCTTCATGGCGGGTAGTCTTCCGCCGGAAATACGCCTCATGCCTGGAAACGCGCAGGAACAAGTCCCCTCCGCGGCCAAGAGAGAGCGGATGAAGACCTCGACCGCTTGCCTGCTCCTCCTCCCGGTGACCTTGATCTGGGGCGCCCACTTCGCGGTGGTCAAGCACGCTTTGGCCACGGTCGATCCCATGGCCTTCGGCCTGGCCCGCTTCGGTCTGGCCGCTTTGCTTCTCTTCGCCCTGACCCGGGTGCGGGAAGGCAGCGTGGGCCTTGACCGCCGGGACTGGGGGGCTATGCTATGGCTTGGCATCGCCGGCAGTCTCAGCCAGGTGTTCTGGCTCTATGGGCTTAGCTACACCACTTCCGGCAAGACCGCCCTGCTCATGGCGACCTCTCCCACCTTCGTGGCCCTGTTGCGGGCGGCGGCCGGAGAGCGGCTGGGCTGGCGGGCCGCCCTGGGGTTCGTGGCCGCCCTGGCGGGAGTGGCCCTCATCGTGGATGCCGGAGCGGTTGGGGCCGGCCCCCTCGCCGGCGACCTCCTGGTGTTGGCGGCGGCGGCCGGCTGGGGCCTGTACACCAACGGCGGCCCCCGCCTGCTCCGGCGTTATTCCGCCCTACGCGTCACCGCCTACGTGTTCGCCCTGACCGCCGCCGTGATGGCCGTGCCCGGGCTAGGCCTGCTGGCGGCTACCCCTCGGGCCGGACTGGGGGCTGGCGTCTGGGGAGGTCTGGCCTATTCCGCTCTCCTGGCGGGGGGCCTGGCCTGGGTCCTGTGGTACCGGGGAGTCAACTCCCTGGGACCGGTCCGGGTCATGCTCTACCAGTACCTCGTTCCACTGGTGGCCCTGGCCATCTCGCTGGCGGTCCTGAGGGAGCCCTTCCGGTGGGCGCAGGGGCTGGGGGCAGTCCTGGTGCTGGCGGGGACCCTGGCCGCCAGGTTGTCGCTGCCGGCGGGCGCACCTGGCAAGACTACCGCCAACTAGCCCGCTCTCCGGCCGGGCCACTGGCGGTCAGCCGGCCTTCCTCCAGGCAGGCTACCCGGTCGCCGGGCTCCATGGCCGACGGGTCGTGGGTGGCCAGCAGGACCGTCTTGCCCGAGGCCAACCGCCGGATGAGGTCCATTACGGCTATGCGGGTCTCGGGGGCCAGGCCGGCCGTGGGCTGATCCAGCACCAGGAGGTAGGGGTCGTTCAGCAAGGCCTGGGCCAGGCCGAGCAGTCTCCGCCGGCCGGGTGAGAGCCGGCCGGCCGGGGTGGAAGCCTGTTCCTCCATGCCGACGAGCTGGAGAACGGCACGGGCGCGCCCCGCGGCCAAACGGCGGGGTATGCCCTTGAGCAAGGCCAGGTGGCAGAGCAGTTCCCGGCCATCCAGGTCCGGGTAGACGACCGCCCGCTGCGGCAGGTAACCCAGGCTGTCCTTGAGGGTGAAGGGATGGACGGCCGCGTCCAGGCCCCACCACCGCAGCCGGCCCCGGGAGGGCCGCATCACCCCGGCCGCCACCCGGCATAGACACGTCTTACCCGAACCGTTAGGCCCGATCACCCAGGTGATACCGGGACCGCAGGCCAGATCTATCTCGTGCAGGACGGCGGCTCCGCCCAGGACCAGGGACACCTGCTCAAAGCGCAGGCTCACCTTCCCTCAACCTCCCCCACCCGGGCCCGGGTGATGGCCAGGCCGGCCCCCGCCTGACGCAGGGACATCAGCGTGAAGAAACCGGCGACGGCAAGCCCCACCACCTGCAGCAGGGGCCAGGCCGGATCGCCGGGGCCGGCGAACAGGCTGACGCCGAGGCCGAGCCGTCGCACCAGGACCTGGGCCACCCAGAAGCCGGCGGCCAGGGCTCCTGCCGCGCCGGCGCTCAAGGGCAGGACCACACAGAGGTATAGCGCGAAGCTGGCGGTGAGCAGGAGGGGAGTCAGCCAACTGAGGACCAGCGCGGACAACAGGAGCGGCGGCGACCCCCACCACACCACCAGGCTGGCCGTCGCTCCGAGCAGGATGTCATAGGCCACGACCACTACCAGGCGGCCCAGGGTCAGGTGGACCGGGCTGATGGGGCAGGCCATCTCCACCTCCCAGGCGCCGCTGCCCGCGGCACGGAAGGCGTGGGCCACGCCAAGCGCGGTCAACACCGGCACCAAGGTAGCCAACAGCGTGGTCGCGCTGCTTCCGGTCAGCACGATGAAGGCCAGGCCTCCGGCCACCGTCACCAGCGAGGCCAGCCAGAACCAGGGGCGGAAGAAGCCTACCTGGGCGAGGGTCAACTGCAGGATACCCAGGGGTGAACCTCCGGTGGAGGGCCTGGCACCCCGTTCCCGTTCCATCTGGACCCGGAAGGGTCCCGGCCGGGGCAGATTTCGCACCAGGGCCACCAGCTCCTCAGTCTGGCCGGGGGTGGGGGCCGCGACCCGCCAGGCCTGGAGCGCGCGCGTGAGTGCGCGATCCCGCCTCATAACCCCTGCCACCTCCCCTTCAGAACTACCGCCGGGGTCTCCCGGCGCAGCCGGCCGGCCAGGGCGCGCTGGGCATGGTGCAGGCGGGACTTCACCGTGCCCAGGGGCAGACCGGTAACCTTAGCGATTGCGCCCAGCGTCATATCCTCGTAGTAGCGCAGGATGATGACTTCCCGGTGGGCCGGCGAGAGCGTCTCCAGGGCCCGCCGGACCCACTCGCCTTCATCCCTCCGGATGGCGGCCTCCTCGGGCCCGGGACCGGGCTGCTCGCGGCCGTCAGATTCCGGCCGGATCGAGACTCGCCGCCAGTACCAGCTCCGCCGGTGGTCCAGGAAGAGGTTGCGGGCCGTCCGGTACAGCCACACCCGGAAGGCCTCCGGCTCCTCCAGCGAGGCCAAGTGGAGGCACACCCGGCAGAAAGTCTCCTGCGCCAGGTCGAGCGCCAGCTCTCGATCGCCGCCCAGGCGGATCAGGTAGGCGGTCAGGGGGCCGTGAAAGCACCGCACGAGTTCCCCCAACGCTTCCCCATCGCCGTCCCGGGCCGCCCGGACCAACGCCTCCTGCTCCATGCTCCTCCTCAGAACGCCGCCGCCTTGCTCACGCAGTCCACCGCGGCGGACCGGATGGTTGCCAGGTAACCGTCTTCCACCGTGGGTGTGGCCGCCCGGACCTCCCCGGGAGGGGTCTTGTCGCCTACCACCCGGAGCAAGAAACCGCCGTCGGCCGCGGCCCGGGAGGCCACGACCTGGTGGCTGAGCCGGACGCGCTCGTAGCCTTCCCGGTCGGTGGCCACTTCCCATACCCGGCCGGAGGCCCGCTCGGCCAGGGTGAGCGGCGGGCCCTGAAAGGCCACCCGGCCTTCGAATAGCAGGGCCAAGTCGCCGCAAGCCCGTTCGACGTCGGCCACGATGTGGGTGGACAGCACAACCGTCCGGTCCTGCCCCAGGTCAGCCAGGAGGTTACGGAAGCGCACCCGCTCCTCGGGATCCAGCCCGGCGGTGGGCTCGTCCACGATCAACAGGGGCGGGCTCCCCAGCAGGGCCTGGGCGATTCCCAGCCGCTGCAACATACCGCCGGAGAAGGTCCCGATCCGGGCCCGGGCCGCCCGGGCCAACCCAACCTGCTCCACCAACTCCCCGATCTCCCGGCCGCGCCGGGGGTTGTCCAGGCCCTTGAGCAGGCCCACGTAGTCCAGGAACTCGAGCGCCGTCAGCCGCCGGAAAGCGGCGAAGGCCTGGGGAAGGTAACCCAGCCGGCGCCTCACCTCGCCGGGGTGCTTCCGGCAGTCCAGGCCGCCTACCGTCACCTGGCCCGCGGTGGGCGTGTCCAGGGTGGCCACCAGCCGCAGCAAGGTGCTCTTGCCGGCGCCGTTGGGGCCCAGAAGGCCGAACATGCCCTTGCCCACGCTCAGGGAGACTCCATCCAGCGCCTTTACCCCACCGCGGTACACTTTGCTGACATTGCGGATTACCACGTCCAACGCTCTCTCTCCTCTCACTGACCCTGCCGGCCGTAGAGCCAGAGGGCGAAGGCGGCCAGGGCCGCGCCGGCCAGCCCGAGGGCCAGCCGATTGGCCACCAAATCGACTCCTTCCATCGGGTTGCCCCGCTGGAACAGGTATAGCGGCCCGGTGAGCACACCCGGCCGCAGCAGATCGGAAGCCCAGACGGCCATGGCGGCGGCCACCCCGGCGGGATAAGATCGCAGCAGGGTGGCGGCGGCCAGGACCAGGCCGGTCAGGAAGGCGGCGGGAGCCAGGGGGGCGACCGCCACCGGGGCCACGTCGAAGCCGGTGGAGGTCACCAGCCCGGCGAGGGCCGGCACAACCGGCACCGCCAGGACGAAGGCGGCCCAACCGGCGGCCAGGCGGCGGAGCGGAATCGCCGGACGCCAGGGGGGCAGGGACCGGACGACCTCCCCCGCCCGCGCCTCGTCGTCCAGGGTGGTGGCGTGACCGGCGGCGATGACGGCCAGCGGCGCCAGGGTGATCTCCGCCACCCGGACGGCCCGCGCCCCGGCCAGCAGCCGGGCCGCCCCGGGGCCAATCCCCTCGGCCACCACCAGGAGTTCGGTCCGGCTCTCCCGCAGCACCACGGCCAGGATGAAGAAGGCCAGGAACAGGGTCCCGGGGAAGCCCCAGGAGAGCATGAGCCGGGCCTCGTGCCGGAGGAGGGCCGCCTCTTTCCTCATCCTAGCTACCCCCCTCTCCGACCGCCCGGAGCAGTCCCGCCAGGTCCAGACTGCCGGCCCGGATAGCGGGGTATAGATAGGCGCCAAGGCTGAGGGCAGCCTCCGGGCCGTACCGGTCAACGTACCCGAAGAGGGCCTCGACCGCCTGGTGGTATTGCTCCCGCTCCAGCCCGGGGTTACCGCCCTCCGGACGCCAGGGATGGTTCGGCAGAATTGATCGGGCCCGGGCGGCCTCCCGGGCCGCCAGGTAGAAGTCGTCTCCATATGTCCGGCCGAGGAAAAGAGCACGGAGCAGCTCCTGGCAAGCCTCCCGGATCATGGCCGGCTCAAAGGAGTCTTCTACCCCGAAATCCAGCCAGTCCAGGGTCCGCCCGAAAGCCCAAGCAAAGACCCCCTCCAACTGGGCCAGCCGCGAGGGGCCGCCGGGACCGGCGGGCGAGGCAACGAGGCCGGCCTGGTTAACATCCAGGTTCAGACTCCCCCCCAGGGCCGGCCCCAGCCATTCCGGAGCGCCGGCCCGGGACAGGACGGTGATGGTGGGGGGTGCGCTGGGATGCTCGCCGGCCAGGGTCCGCATCAGGGCCAGGGCGGCCTCGGCGTGCGCGGCCAGGGCCTGGAGGTGGTCACTGCACTCTCCGGCGCCGACCACTTTAAGCCCCCCGGCGGTGGTCAGTCCCACCGCATCCGGTGCCCCCAGTAGGTAGCACCCGTTTTCGGCCAGACCCGAGAACCGGGTCACGCCCTCCGCCCGCTCCCGCAAGGCGAGGTTGCTCTCCAGGACTTGCCCCGGAGGGGCGTGGACGGTCAGGGCGAAGGGCACCGCTTCCAGGTAGTGGGGCACGAAGCTGAGCCCGGTAACAACGGCCCGGGGATCATGATGCCCCGGCGGCCCGAATCCCCAGAACACCGGCGGTGTCAGCGTGGCCGGCTGGCGACGGTCGAACGCGAACGCGCCCGCTTGGCCGGGAAGGGGATACCAGGCGAACCCGGCGGGCAACAGCGTCCCCCGGCCCCAGGTGCCCGCCACCAGATGGGGGCCGGCCAGGCCCCGACGGTTCCAGGTCCCCGGAGTGCCCCGGTAGCGGAGATAGACCCAGCAGCCCGCGCTGGGCTCCAACGGCCGCGGCAGGTCCAGGTCCAAGCGGTGGCCCCGGGCCTGGAAAGACACTTCCACCCCGCCCGCCGCCGCCGACTCGACCTCGAAGACGCCGTTCAGGATGAGAGGCAGGGCCGCCAGGGGTTCGGCTCCCCCGTTAACCACTTCCAGGACGGCCTCGGCGCGGAGCGTTCCGTCCCTCTCCAGCCAGACCGTGACCTCGTAGCCGGTCACCCGGACGACTCCCGGGACCGGCAGGGCGGCGGCTCCGGCGGCGGCCCGCTCCAGTTCCACTTGACGGTCGATGCTGGCCAGGCGTGCATCGAGCCGGTGCAGGTAAAGACGCCCGGCGGGCAGGGCCAGGGCCACCGCCAGCAGCAGGACGGCCGTCGTGCGCCACCGTGGCCGGCCGGGCTCTCGCCCCCCCGCGGAGGCAAGGATAGCCACCGCCACCAGGGCGACGCTCGCCGCCGTCACGAAGGCGTACTGGGGCAAGGCCAGGGGAAGGTCGGGCCAGGCGCCCCAGAGGCTATCGGTGCGGTGATAGCCGACCCCGGCGGCGAAGCTGAGACCCAGCGACGCCCGGGTGAAGCCCAACCCGTATACCAGGTAGTTGCAGGCGAAGCCCGACCCGACCCAGGCCGCCGGTGCAGCGGCGTAGCCCAAATTCGAGCGCCCCAGAAGAACCGCCGCCAGGACCGCTGAGGCAACGGCCAGACCCAGATTGGCAACCAGGAAAGCGCCGTGGTAGAGGAGCAGCCCCGGCAACTCGGGGCGGCCCCAGCCCAGAGCCATCCCCAGCAGCAGGGGTTCGGCCACCAGGCCCGCCCCGGCCAGGGATGCCGCCAGGACCTTGCCCCACAACTCGGGGGCGGGGCGGGTGGGTAGGCCGGCCAGAGTCTCGTCGACTCCCTCCAGCCGGGCTCGCCGCAGGCTGTGGACGGTGTAGACCGAGATTACGACCGCCAGTACGAGGCCAAAGCTGCTGACAAGGTCGGCCAGCAGCGGTTCGATCGGGCGGTCCAGCCCGTAGTGCAGGACATAAAGTGCCAGAGCCAGCTGGCAGAGGACGAAGAGTCCCC
This sequence comes from bacterium, assembly GCA_031082145.1. Lineage (GTDB taxonomy): Bacteria > Bacillota > Sulfobacillia > UBA995 > UBA995 > Ess09-15. Next base: position 531,909 of record JAVHLP010000001.1, read on the forward strand.
GGAAGGCGGGGTCCCTCAGGATCAAGATGCATTCGTACCGGGCCGTACTCGCCAGCTGGCGCCAAGCCGAATTGCGCATGCTTTCCGTTTCCCCCTTCCCACCCGTCTGGACGAGGGAGGGGGCGCGGGGGTTCACCTGTTCATGAAATCCCCATGCCGGCCAGGACGCGGGCCGCTTGCTTGCACTCCTCGAGCGGCGCCGTCCGGGCGATCACGACCCGCTGGGCCTGCGGCGAGCCCGCGCCGTGCAGTGACTCCGGCAAGTAGCTGGCGGCGCCCCGGCCCAGGGTCAGGTGCTCGATAAGCCGCAAGACTCGCATCCGGTCCTCGACCGTCACGCCGGGCACGCCCTTCAGGTACTTGCGGAGGACCGGCCCCGTCAGCGGGTGCTCGAGATCCCGGGCCGAGGGCAGAGTGCAGACCAGGCCACCCGCCAAGTCCTGGGCCAGCCTGGCTATCTCGTAGGGGAGCCGGGTCACGTTGTGCTTGCAGACGTTGGCCAGGAGCGGGTCCACCATGTAGGAACCGGCGGGGGTCAGCCTCCCTTCCAGCGAACAGGCAAGTCCACAGGAGTAGATGGTCTCGTTCAGGTGGACCATCTCCACCAGCTTGTCTCGTACGTGGGCCGCCCCGGCCACCCCGTTGTGCTCCGCCGCCAGCGCGGCGGCGCCGATGAGCACGTCGCCCACACCCGCCTTGCAACCGCCGTAGCTCTGGCGGTGGAAGGCTGCGAATCGCTCGACCAGCCGGCCGCTGTGGGCGACCTCGCCGGCCATGAACACCCGGTCCAGGGGAACCCGGACATCGTCAAAGACGGTGAGCGCCTCGTGACCCCCGAAACAAGCGTTGCCCCGATCCAGGAGCGGGTCATATAGGCAGCGCTGGTCGCCCACCTGCCGGCCGACGACGTGGCTGATGCCGGGGGTGGTGGCGGGGATGGCGAAGGCGATGGCGTACTCCTCCTCGTCCTCGCGTAGGGCCAGAGTCGGCATGACGATGATCTCGTGCGAGCACAGGGCCCCGGTCTGATGCGCCTTGGCCCCCCTGACCACCAGGTGGTCGGCGCCCCTGCCGATGACTCGAAGGTAGAGGTCTCGATCCTCCTGGGCCCCGGGGCGAGCGGATCGATCCCCCTTGACGTCCGTCATCGCCCCCTGGCAAACGAGGTCCTCCTCCTGCACGTGTTCGAGAAAGGCCTGGAACCGCCGGTGGTAACCGGTGCCCAGCTTCTCGTCCATCTCGTGGGTGGTGATGAAGAGGGCGTTCAGGGCGTCCCAGCCCACACAGCGCTGGAAACAGGCGCCGGTAGCCCGGCCCAGGATCCTCTGGAGCTTGACCTTGTCCACCAGGTTGGTGGCCGACCGGTGGATGTGGGTGAACCGGTTGACCGTTCGCCCCCCTGGGGTCACGGTGGTGGCCAGCCGACCGTGTTCCCGGTGACCGGTCAGATCGTAGGTGGCTGCCACCGACCGGGCCGAGAGGCCGATGAAGGGATGGTCAACCGCTTCCTCCACCCTCTCCCCCAGGAAGTAGGCGGTCAACTCCCGTCCTCGCAGGCTCGCCAGGTACTCGCTTCCCGTCTTGAGGGCCATCCCGCTCCCCCTCCCCTGGCCCCTTCTTCCTCGCGGCGCTCGCCCTTCCTGCCGCGACGGTTGCGGCTCTCTGATGCGGTGAGCGCGGGCTCGCTACCCGCTTGAGCAGGCAAATGCCGTGCGAGGTCGGGACGCAGGAGGGATTCCTCACGCCCGTCGAAGAACTTGTCTCTTAAGGCCTGGTGCTCCCTGAGACGAGGGGAAGCTATTGCGAGCCCGCGTGGCACCGGATGCTACCTCCTGGTGCAACCGGCGAAGACCGTCCGCAGCATGAGTTAGCGCTGTGGGGGTGCGGCTGCGGCCGCACCCCCCGCTTTCATCGCGGTGGGAGGGAGACGCAGATGCGGATCCGATCCATCGATGTCCGGCCCAGGAACCTCAAGTTGAAGAACCCCTTGCCCATCTCCCTGGGCACCTTTCACTCTGCCGCCAATGTGCTGGTCACCGCGGAGGTGGAGGCTCCCGATGGCCGGAGGGTAACCGGATACGGCGAAGGCGCTCCCATGGCCGTGATAACCGGCGAGACCCAGGAGGGAGTGCTGGCCTTCGCCCGCCTTGCCGCGCCCTCCTTGATCGGGCTCGAGGCAGCAGACCTGGAGGCGGTGCACGACCTACTGAACCGCGCGAGCCCCCGTCACGGTTCCGCCAAGGCCGCCATCGACCTCGCCCTGCACGACGCCGTGAGCCGCGCCCTGTCCATACCATTGGCCGCCCTGCTGGGCGGATCGACCCGGCCGTTCCTGACCGACATGACCATCGGTATGGCCGCCCCGGAGGTCATGGCTGCCAAGGCTGAACAGGAGGTCCTGGCCGGCTTCTCCATACTCAAACTCAAGCTGGGATCGGGCGAGGACGACGACGTAGCGCGGGTAGTCGCAGTGCGCGGCCGGGTGGGCGGCTCGGTGACGCTGCGGGTGGACGCCAACCAGGCCTGGACTCCGCTTCAGGCGCTGCACATTATCGAGCGCATCGCCCCTCTCCGTATCGAGCTGGTCGAACAGCCGGTACCGGCGAGCGACATCCAGGGCCTGGTTGAGGTATCCCGGCGCTCGGCCGTGCCCATCATGGCCGACGAGAGCATCTTCACCCTTGAGGACGCCTTCCGGCTGGCGAGCGAGCAGGCATGCCACGTGTTCAACATCAAGTTGATGAAGTCCGGGGGGCTTCACCCGGCCCGGAAGATCAACGCCATAGCGGAGGCGGCCCGGATCCGGACTTTCGTGGGCTGCATGCTGGAGAGCAGCGTGTCCGTGGCCGCGGCGGCGCATTTCGTGGCGGCTCACCGCAACGTCATGGGGGCCGATCTTGACGCCCACCTTTATCTGGACCCTGACCCGGTCACAGGCGGGCCTCGGGTGGAGCGGGGTACGTTCCAGTTCCCGGCCGGCCCCGGCTCCGGCGCCGTACCACTCTGAGCAGACCCTTTGGGGATAGCCGAAGCGCGGGGCAGGGTGTGCCAGAGGGGTCACCCTGCCCCGCATTCAGGGACGGCACTCAGTTCAGGATGCCGGGCTTCCGCTCGCACAGGTTAGCCATGGCCCACACCAGGTCACCCCGGCTGATGATGCCCACCAGCTTGCCCTGGCGAAGCACGGGCACCCGGTTGATCTTGCGGCGCCCCACCAACCGGGCGACTTCTTCCAGGGAGTCGTCCTCGCTCACGGTGACGACCTTCTTTGTCATCACCTCTTCGACCCGGGTGTCCCCCACCTCACACAGGCCCCGGGTGAACTGCGCGATCTCCTCCAGGGTGGTGTGGGGCGAGAGCCACCCGAACGGCTCCCGGAGCATCTTGACCTGAAGCCGCTGGCTCCTGGTGATCAGATCGTGCTCGGAGACGATCCCGACCAGTTCTCCCTGTGGATTGACCACCGGCATGCCGCTGATCTTATTCTCGTCAAGCAGCCTGGCCACCTCGGCCAGGGTGGCTCCCTGCCGGACGGTGATCACCGGGCTCTTCATCACATCCCTGGCCTTCACCCGCGTCACTCCTGTCGTGTGGCTGATAGGAAGGGATTCCCCCCCGGGCGACGGAGTTCCTTCCGGGGCCCGGAGCAACCGTACTTCGCCAGATAGGCCGGGAAGCTCCAGGTCTGGAGAAAGCGCCGCGCCGCTTCCCGCCCGGCGGCAAAGAGCTCGCGTTTGCGCTGTGAACTCAGGTCGAACTCCAGGGTGCCCACGCCCAGAGTGGGGATGGCGACCGTCCGTACCCAGTCCCGCTCTTCCAGGTGGCGCTGGTCGTGCGCCTGCAGCATGGTGCTGACAAGGGCCAACGTCAGGCTCAACGGGCCCCGGATGGGTGTGGGCCGGCCGGATGACGGCTCGATCAACCGGAAGCCAAAAGCTGGATGGGTGGGCTTGCCGTTGGTGTCGACCAGCCAGATGGGGAAGTTCGAGAGCAGTCCCCCGTCGACGATCACGCTCTGGCCGGAGAACCTGGCCAGTCGCACGGGCTCGTAGAAGAAGGGGACCGACGCGCTCATGCGGACCGCCCGGGCCACATCCAGGCGATCAGGATCCAGGCCGTATCTCGATGCATCCCGCGGCAGCACCAGAACCCGTCGCAGGCTAAGGTCGGAGGCAATCACCTGCAAGGGATATTGTCCTCTTGGGTGCTCCCCGACCTCCAGGTCCCCGAAGCAGCGAATCCCGCGCGCAGCCAGCAAGTCCCGGAGCCAAGCCTCGAACCGGAGCCCCCGGTAAACCCCCCCGCGCATGGCCAAGGCAACGACGGGCGGCAGGCAGTCACGGTCCGCGAAGCGTCGGAAGTCCTCCTCGTGAAGCAACTGCCCCATCTCGGCCCCGGTGTAGCCAGCAGCCAGCAGGCTGGCCACCAGGGCCCCGGCCGAGGTACCCGCCACACGGAGCCACCGGTAGCCGGCTGCCTCCATCTCGGCCACCGCCCCGGCCAGGCCGATTCCCTTGACCCCGCCTCCCTCAAACACGGCATTGGCCCGCAAGACAGCGCCCCCCCCGGCAACCTACGCGCCCGGGGGACGAGGAAGACCTTGTCAGCGAGTGGTGAGGACCCGGACGAGCTCAGCCAGGCCTTCCCGCCGGTAACGGCCGGAATACAGGCCGGCGGCAGGCCGGACAACCGCCACCGAGCCCTCGCCGCAGGAGGTGTTCTCGAACACCCACACCTCCTGTTCCTGTTCACCCACGGTAAAGGTGAGGACCGCGGCCGCCGTGCCTTCCTCCTCATAGAGGTTATTGAGAGTCCCCGCGAGGATCAGCCGGGCCAAACCCGCCACCCGACCGAGGCTCTCCGGGCCGCTCGCGCAGTCGAAGACGACAGGAGCCTCGCCGCCGATAAGCACCTTCACCCGCGTCGCCCGTAGGAGGCCACGGGGATCGTATTCCGGCCGGGGCGGTGGCTCGAGGATCGCCTGGGCCAACTGCCAGAGGGGCGCGGCCCCGGCCAGCCGGGTGCCGGCCACCACCAGGTGTTCGGGGTCGCTCAAGCCGATGACGACCGGCCGGGCCCGGGAGGGCTTGTCGGTGTACACGTAGAGCGCGTAGTCGGGGAAGGCTGCGGGCCATCCACCGGGGGCGGGAGGTCCCACGCCTTTCATTGCCGCCTGTAGGGAACTCACGTAGTGGGGATCGAGGTCGCGGGTCACGGCGGGCAGGTCACCGGCCACCAGCACCACCCGGCCGGCTCCGGCTAGCAGTGAGGTCAGGCCGGCCGGGGAATCATCGACGGCAGGGCCGGGAACGGTGACCACTTGCAGGTCGACGCGGTAGATGGCGCTGTTCACGGCGAAAGCGGGATCCGCGATAACCAGGCCGTATTCCCCCGGAGGCAAGTCGGCCGGCAAGATGAAGCGGGCAAGGCCGCCTTCCCTGAAGACGACCAGGGGCTTTGCCGACAGCTCACCAGTGGCCAATCCGAGTGCGAGCAGGGGCCAGTGCCGGCGGGGCACCTCAGAACCCAGCTCGACCTCGATCTCCTCCCCCGCGTGGACCAGCAGTTGAGGCCAGGCATCCTGGGTCCAGGAGAAGGTCTGTGGCTGGCCTCCGTCAACTCGCAGGGTCATCACACCATGTCGGGTCTCCTCACCATCAAGAGGACAGCAGATCTCAGGCGTGGCGGTTTCCGGCGCCTCGACGTCTCTCACCGGCGCTCGAGAGCAGCCGGCGATCAGGAAGACGGCGGCTACAGCGGCAATGCTCTTGGCGCCTCGCATGTCCGACCTCTCTCCAAGGAGTCGGGCAGGGTTTCCCCGCCGCACGCCTCCGCACCTTCGGGTGCGCGAAGGAAACCCCCAGCTGTCAGGGATGGATGGGGAACTCGGTGCGGAGTTCAGCCGCCTTCTCCCATGCCCGCCCTGGCCTGAAAGACCAGGCTGCGGATGAACTCCTCGCGGTTGGGGTTGTTCTTGCCGTCATAGTAGACGGCGATCATGGGCAACCCGGTGTCTCTCCGCAAGGCAGTGAGCTGAGCCTCGACCACCGAGCCGGGCATGCAGTTGAAGGGAGCCACGAAGATGATCCCCTGGATCTCCCCCTGACGCGCCAGGGCCAGGGGCCGGCCAATGGTCATGGGAGGCTCGCCACCGTAGTGGTTCGACACGTAGGCGGCGGACAGCTCCCGCAGTTCGGCCGGGGCGGGCTCGCGTCCCATCCCGCCGGCGACGGCGATGCGGTGCTCTTCGCGGTGGGCCAGGGCGTCCAACCCCCTGAAAGCCAGTTGGCGCATGAACCCGCCCGGCCCGCGGCTCTGCCGGTAGAAGGTTAAGGCCTCCTCGTAGTTCACGTAAGCGCTGAACTGGAAGAGCTCTGAAGCCGGGGAGAGCGAGACCTCACCCCCCGCCTGCTCCACCTTGCGGATGAGTTCCTGGTTGCAGCGATCATCCAGGCGCACGTAGAACTCACCGGACACGGCGATGCGGGGGCGACGCTCGCCGGTGCTGGGGAGCCGGGCGAAGGCGGCCGCGGCCCGCCGCACCAGGTCCTCAAAGGGTTCGCGGTAGCTGCCGGAGACCACCCGGGAGAGGTTCATCCGGCTGCGGGCCAGCAGGCCCACCAGTTCGGCGGCGTACTGCTCGAAGCAAGCCTCGGCCGACCCCGGCTCCCGCTCATAGGGTCGCGTCGCCAGCAGCAGCTTATGCAGGGCGTCCATGGCGAGGAGGCCCGCGTAGGTTCCGGCGGCGAAGGTCAAGCCGAAGCGGCCGACCGTCTCGCCCAAGGTCACCGAGCAGACGCGGCGGTCGCCGTGACCGGCCCGGTTCAGAACCAGGGCCTGGGTAGGCGCATACAGCCCGTAGCGGCAGGGACCCCAAGCCCCACCCTGGAAGAAGGTCACCCTCTCCTCACCGTTCCGCTCCAGGTACTCCAGGTAATCCTGTACGTTCTGGATGAGGGGCAGGCACTCGTCTCCGTTGACATGGCGGCGGGCCAGGGAGAGGTCCGGGTCGGCGCTGCGGGGCAGCAGGCCGGCGGGTACGCCGAAGCGCTCGAATAGGGCGGCAAAGACGCGGGCATGGGGGCTAGGCTCAGGCACCAGGATCTTGCCGTCCAGCTTCGCCAGTGACGCCGTCCGCGAGGAGAGGACGGTTGGCCCGGAGCCGGCCGGCCGGGCCCGGCAGGTGTTCTTGAACGCCTCCAGTCTGGTGATCATGCCGGCGGGGGCGGTGTGCTCGTCCATGGTTAGCCGGAGGCCAATGGTGACCATATCCAGGTAGTGCCGCAGCATGGCGTTGGGCCCGCACTTGAAAGGATCCTGCAAGACGGTGTGTAGGACCGGCAACCCGGCGGCGGCCCGCTGGTTCAGGTAGCGGGCCACGAAGGCAGCCGACAACATCCGCTGGGCCTGGGCCGGGTAGATGTGATGTACGCGTTCCCGGAAGCGGCTGAACTCCCGCTTGAAGTCCTCGCGCGAGCCCAGCCAGGGCGATGGCAGCCGCCCCTCGTACCAGCCCGCCACGTAAGCAAGCAGGTACTCCTGGGGCAGCGCGATGATGCCGGCCTGCCGGGCGTACCGGAGCGATCGCTTGGAGGCCTCCTCGTCGTAGACGGTGTAGGGCCTGCCGACGAAGACGGCGGCGATGACGTCACCCCGGGCGTGGCGGGGGAGTTCCTCCTCCACCGCCCGCCTCCCCTCGCGCTCCATGGCCCGGTCGAATCCTGTCTGCTCACGGTACGCGGCAGCCACCGCCCGGGCGAGTCGCTCCTCGGTGTAGCGGCCGCCCAAGACCTTGCGGGCCAGAGGACGGAGTTGCTCCCTGACCGCTCGCCGGCCCCGCCGGTAATTGAGCTGCGCGTAGAGGACCCGGCCGGGAGGGAGGTCAACGGCGGCGGTGACCGTTCCCCACGCAGTCTGCAGCAGCGGGCAGGTGAAGCCCCGGGGCCAAGGCCGGGCCCAGGGCAAGGGTTCCAGGTCCACCACATCGGGGAGGAACACGTAGTCAAGCTCTCTCTCGGCCAGTTCCTGGTACTGCCCGACCAGGATCTCCATGGGGTAGCACATCTCACCGTCCAGCCGCCGCTTGCCCTCTTGTAAGGAGTGGTCGGCACCACCCTGGGCTACGACCACCCGCAGGCCCAATTCACGCAAGAAGGCGGCCCAAAAAGGATAGAGGTCGAAGAAGAGTCCCCCGCGAGCGAGCCCCACCGACGGCCCCTCGGGCAGCACCTCAATCTGCCGAAAGAGGTCGTTGCGGCGGGCCACGTAGTCGGGGAGGTGGGAGTACCGGGAGGCCCGCCTGGCTTCAATGCCGGAGTAGCGCCCACAGCGGTCGCCATAAAGCGTGGAGCCGCCGTCGGCAAAGGTCAGGACGTCCAGTAGGCAGTTGTGTCCCTGCTCACACCGGGCACTGCAATTGCGCTGGCCGCGGGTGAATGCGTGCAGGGTGTCCAGGCCACGGAACTCCTGGTCCGCCGGTTGTCCCCGTTCATGAAAGCGTTTGGCCATCAAGGCGCTGCCCAGGGCGCCGGTGAGTTCCGGCGAAGGCGGCACGGTGACGTCTCTGCCCGCCTCGGCCGCGAATGCGCTAGCCAGGGCATGGTTCTTGGCCGTGGCGCCGGTGAAGATGATCCTGCCCTCGAGGGGACGGTTCTCGGCCGTCTTGCGGAGGTAGTTGCGGGCGGCCGAGTAGGCCAAACTAGCCAGTTGGGCGGAGAGGGGAAGGCCCTGGGAAGCCGCCGCGGCCAGCGCCGATTGGGAGAGCAGGGTACAGGTGTCCCCAAGGTCGATGGCGTAATCGGCGGCGAATGCCTCGGCCGAGAACCCAGTGGCGATGTCCACTCCCAACAGGCTGGCCAGGTTCTCCAGGAAGGTACCCGTTCCCGCCGCGCAGACCGGGTTCATGCGGTAGTCATGCAGGACTCCCTGCTTGAGCAGGAGGAACTTGGCGTCCTCGCCTCCAATCTCGATAATCGAGAGGTCCTCACCATCACCGCAGGCGTACTTGACGCCCTCCGCCTGGCACGTGATCTCGTCCACCGCGTACTCGGCCCCGATCGTCTTCTGGGAGAGGAATCTCCCCGAGCCGGTGGTGCAGGCGATGATGCGGGAGCCCGCGACCAGGCTACCGAACTGCTCCCGGACCTGTCGCATGAGCTCCAGCACCTGTAGCGCGGGGCGGCCGGCGGTGGGCAGGTAGACACCCCCGATGACCGTGCCCTGGCGGTCCAACAGGGCGCACTTGGTGGACACCGACCCGCAGTCTACTCCCAGGTAGATGAGAGAGGTGTCCAATCCCCGGGGGCGCTCTGCCGCCGGCTGCATGTAGTGTACCTGCCCCGGGTTAAGCCGGCCGAGGGGGTTGAGACAAGCATAGGGGCGGGCCAGCATACCCGCGAAGTCAAGCTGCTCCAGGGTCGTCGCCGGGCCCTCCCCCGCCGCCCCCCGGGCCGGAAGGTACTCGTGGTCAGGGGGGACGACTACCCGGCCGTCACCGCAGCACTCGCCGAGGTAGTGAAGAACTGCCGGGTTATTGGCGACTCCACCCACCACGGCCACCCGGCTCCGGGTCCGGGGCCGGCCCTGGGCGACGCTGTGGACAACCATCTCGGCCAGGGCTTGGGCCAGGCCGGCGGCTACCCCGCTCCGGGTGGCTCCCTCGTTGATGGCGTGGGTCATGTCCGATTTCGCGAAGATGGCGCAGCGCCCGGAGATCCGCACCGGGGAGTCGGCGGCTAGAGCGAGGTCGGCCATCCCCCGGTCGTCAAGCCCCATGCGGGTGGCCTGCTGGTACCAGAATGACCCGCTTCCCGCGGCACACTGGCCATTCCGGTTGAAGAAACTCGGCGCCCCTCCGGGCCCCAGTTCCAGGTAGTACATGTTCTCGTGCCCGAGCGACAGGACGGCCTCGGTCCGCACCCCGCCGGCGACCAGCCCCCTGGCCAAAGCCTCTATCTCCAGTACCGGCTCGGACCCGAGTTCACCGGCCAGGAGGTGGGCGTTGGCCCCCGTCAGGCCCAGACGGAAGCGGCGGGTGCGGTCGTCTCCGAGGAGACGGGTCAGGCACTCCCGGGCACTCTGCACCGGCCGGCCGGCGGTGGGCACGATCGCCCGCCGAACCGTCTCCCCGTCCACCAGCACACCCTTGACGGCGAAAGTCCCCAAATCCAGCCCGAGGGCTGGCAGATCACTGGTAGTTGCTGCCAAGCGGATCACCTTCCCGGCCTTTCTTCTTCCACGGAGCATTTCCCTTTGCAGGGAAGATAACCCCCATTCGGCTGGTACCCGCTAGCCGAGGAGCATCCGGGCCACGGCGTGTCCGGACGCACAGCTGACCCCGATTCCCGGGTGGGTCGAAGCCCCCGTCATGTACAGGCGCCGGAAGGGCGTCCGGAAACGGGACCAGCCCGGCAAGGGACGGAAGAGGTAGAACTGATCAAGCAGGTGGCTGCCGGCACCGGCATCGCCTCGGACGAAGTTGGGGTTCAGCCGCTCCAGATCGGCCGGGGAGAGAACGTTGCGCGCCAGGATGCACTGCCGGAAACCCGGAGCGTAAGTCTCCAGCAGTGCTACCCGATCGGCGAAAGGTTCCTTGATGCGCTCCCAGGGGCCCGGAGGTATGACCCCGGCGGCGTCGCCGGCGACTGCGAAGGGGACGGAGCGGGCCTCCACCCACAGGACGTGCCGGCCAGGAGGAGCGCGGCCGGGATCCACCACTGTAGGCTGGCTCACCAGGAGTAGGGGCTCCTCTGGCAAGTAGCCGCGCAGGGCCTGGTTGCAGGCAAGGGAGATGTCGTCCACGCTGCGGGTCAGATGCAGGTTGCCGGCTTCTCCGGCCTCGGCGGCAATCCAGGCCGGGCGGCAGCTCAGGGCAAAATCCAGCTTCACCACTGACGGGCCATAGCGATAGGCCCGGACGAGCCGGCCAAATCCGGGCGGGAGTAGGTCCTCGCCGATCAGGTCCAGGAAAAGGTGAGTCGGGGGAACGCCCGCTACGACGGCCCGCCTCGCCACCACCCGGGCGCCGCCGGAGAGCTCCACGCCACAAGCGGTGGTGCCACGGAGGAGAATGCGAGTCACCCGTGTGCCGGTGCGGACTTCGCCGCCGAGCGACTGCAGTAACGCGGCCAGTGCCTGGGTAAGTCGCCCGCTACCTCCCTCGGGTATGGCTAGGCCGGCCCGGGGATCCTGGGCCGCGGCCAGGGCGATCCAGGCCAGAACGGCACCGCCCGCCGTTTCCGGCGTGTGGTCGGCGTGGAAAGCCCAGGGGGCGAACCAGGCTTTGGCCTTCTCTTGGGTGAAGAAGCGGTCGGCCATGTCCCGGACGGACATGGTCATCAGGTGAGCGAAGTCGACGTTCCCGCGAGACCCCAGCCTGAGACGCGCGTTCGCCAGCGCCTGCAGTGATCCGGCTGCCGGTACGGGGGAGTTGAGCAGGGCGCTGATGCCCGCCCGCAGGTTGGAGTAGAGGCGATAGAGACGGCGCCAGCCGTCGGCGTCGGCCGCCGACTGCCGGGTGAGGCTGGCCAGAGTGTGGCTCAAATCCCGGTGCAGGGCGACGAGATCGCCGTCGGGGAACAGTGTGGCCGCGGGGAGATCAAACCGCAGGTAGCGCAGCCCGTGGCGCCGGAGTTGGGGGGCGAACTGGCGGTAGAAGGAGGTCAGAAAGATGAGGAGGTGGCGGTTTGCGAAGGAGTCATGGTGAAACCCCGGCAAGGTCCACTCCGCCGTCCGAACGCCTCCCCCCACCTCCCTGGCTTGCTCAAAGACGACCACCTTCCACCCCGCCCGGGCCAACACTACGGCCGCCGCGAGGGCGTTGTGCCCCGAGCCGATGAGGATGGCGTCGTAAGTCACCGCAGCAGGAGGCGTGCCGTGATGTAGCCGGGGTTGGTGCTTATGCCCAGGCCGGGATGGGTGGCCGCCCCGGTCAAGTAGAGCCTGCGGATGGGGGTCTGGCCCCTCGACCACCCAGGGAAGGGGCGGAACAGGTAAGACTGGTCGAGCAGCATGCTACCTGCGGCCACGTCTCCCCGTACCAGGTTGGGGTTGAGTCGCTCCAGGTCATCGGGAGAGAGTACGCACCGGCCAAGCACACTTGCGCGGAAGCCGGGGGCATAGCCCTCCAGCAAGCCGGTGACCCGGTCGGCGAAGCGGTCCTTGATACGGTCCCAGGGGCCCGGCTGGATCTCCCCCCCGCTGTCGCCCTTGACCAGGTGGGGAACAGACCGGACGACAACCCAGAGGGTGTGCTTGCCGGGAGGAGCCCGGGTGGGGTCCAGCACCGTAGGCTGGCTCACGATGAGCAGGGGCTCATCCGGAAGGTACCCCCTGAGGGCCTGGTTGTGAGCATGCGACATGCTGTCCACCCCGGAAGCGAGGTGGAGATTGCCCGCCCGCCCGACTTCGTCGCCGGCGATCCAGGCGGGAGCCCGGTCCAGGGCATAGTCGATCTTGACCACGGACAGGCCATAGCGATACCTGCGGACCAGTTCGAGGAAGGCCCCCGGGAGGTGCCCCTCCCCCACCAGGTCGAGGAAGAGCTTGGTGGGAGCGAGTCCGGCCACTACCGCCCGGTTTGCTTTGACCCGGGTACCGCCGGCCAGTTCCACCCCTTGGGCGGTCCTGCCCCGCAGCAGTATCCGGACCACCTCTTGGCCGAGATGGATTTCCCCTCCCAATGACCGGAGTAGAGAGGCGAGGGCTGCGGTGAGCGCCCCGCTGCCCCCTTCGGGGATGGCCAGGCCGGCGCCAGGGTCCTGGGAGGTGCCGAGGACGATCCACGAGAGCGCTCCTCCGCCGGCGGTCTCGGGGCTATGATCGGGGTGCAGGGCCCACGGTACGAACCAGGCCCTGGCTTTCGCAGTGGAGAAATGCCGGCCGGCAAAGTCACCCGCAGACATGATGAGCATCTGAGCGAATTCAACGGTCCCTCGGGGGCCTAGTCCCAGCCGGGGCCGGATCAGCCCGGCCAAGGCCCGGACGGAGGGGAGAGGCGAACTGAAGAGGGCCACGAAAGTCTCTTGATACCGCTTGTAGAGGTCGTAAAGGAAGCGCCAGCCGTCCGCGTCTGCCGCGGACTGTTTCCCCAGGCTGCCCAGGGTCTGCTCCAAATCCCGGTGCATGCAGACGGCGTCACCGTCGGGGAAAACACTGGCCAGGGGGACGGGGAACCGCAGGTACTTCAGCCCGTACTTCTCCAGTTCGGCCCGCATCTGCCGGTAGAAGGGGGATATAAGGATGAACACATGCGTGTTGGCGAGAGCGTCATGCCGGTATCCGGGCAGGGTCCACTCGGCAGTGCGGATCGCGCCCCCGACGTCCTGGCCCCGCTCGAAGATGCCGACCCTCCAGCCGGCCTTCGTCAGGAGAATGCCGGCGGTCAGGGCATTGTGCCCGGCCCCGATCAGGACGGCGTCGTAGACGACCGCGCCCATCCCCCTCCCCGGCTATTATCCCCAGACGGGGGAACACCGGCGGGGGGCGAACAAAAAAGCGAGGAGGCTGGCCACTCCCGTCCGGCCCGGCCCCCTCGCTAGTATCAGCGGGTCACGACCGCGGTCACCCTAAACACAAACCCGGAGTCGGCATCATCGCGGTCCACATCGGTTGCCACGATCATCTGGAAGGAGCCGAAGTCGGCGACCGACCAGAGACCGACCGACAATCCCGTGTCCTCATCACTGACCTTCACGGTAGTGACTTTGGCCGCGACGCTCCCGAAGTTCACCTGTTGGGTGTCAACCACCTCAACGCCGTACCCGGGCCTCCCGTCAGCCAAGGCCTTCCTGACGTCGAACAGGTCGGCCGTAACCCAGGGCAGGAACAGCGACCCCTCGAAGACGTAGCCGGCTATCCACAGCTCCCGCGCCGCACCGTCGGTCTCGAACTTGACCGCTTCGCCGCCGGCATCCACCCAGATCGTGTTCATCTCTTCGGGGTTCACGCCATCGGCGATCCGGACCGACACCTTGCTCACCTTCTGGCCGCCCACCGTGTCCTCACCGAGGAATTGGTACTCGATCTCCATCTGGTCGACCTCATCACCGGCATCGAGGAAGGCCGAGGTGTAGGTCAGACCGCTGAGGACGCCCATCAGTTCGGTGATGTTGGTGGGGTTGAAGAGAGCAGGAAACATCGGGGCGGGAGCCTTGGCCGGCGCGTCGGGAACTACCGGTCCCGCGGCCTGCCCGTCGCCGGCTTTCCTGCAACCGATCGTCATCAACATCAAGGCCACCAGGATCAAACCGGTCAGCAAACGACCACGCTTTGACATCATGTCTGGTCCTCCCTTCTCGCGGCCTCTGGAGTATTCGACCGCGAGGCGACGATTCCTGCCCTCACGGCCTCAGCAGCAGCTAGTGGTCACTCTCACTGGCGGCCCCGGGTCGGCTACCGGCCCGGAGCCATGCTCCGGCGAAGGCAGCCGATCCCAAGAGGGTCAATGGCTTTCCCGCCGCCAGCCCGGGGCACCGTACCCCGGGCTGGCCGGCAACCAGAGGGCCACCCTCGGCCAGGACCCGGCTGGAGAGCCACACAAACCCCTCCACGGTATCCCGGGGACTGCTGATCGGCTCGCCGCTCGCGACGCGAACCCGGTAGACCGCACAGACGTATCCATCGAGGTCGATCGGCGAACTCGGGGTCTGCTGCCGCCATATGAAGGCCGGCCGGGGTGTCTCTCGCTCCGGAAGCTCGACGGCTAGAGGTCCTGCATCCAGGAACAGGTGGGTCAAGGGAGAGTCCTGAACCGCCGCCGCCAGGCCGGCTTCCTCCCTGATCTCCCGCCTCAAGGCTTCCACCAAGGTCTCCCCCGGCTCGGGCCGCCCGCCCAGCCCAAATACCAGGCCGTCCCCGGTTCGGGCGAAGAGCCAGTGTCCCGCCCGGCCGATCATGGCCCCGGTACTGATCCTGGACCCCAGGAGTTTCAGTGCTTCCTGGAGCCCCTGCCGCCGCACGAGTTCAACCCATCCCTTGGTCATGGCCGGGCGGCGAAAGTGGCCAGCACCGTCTCGGCGCCCCGCACCCGGTCACCCACCCGGCAGTGCACGGTGACCGCGGGATCGAAGATCACCAGGTCAACCTGTGACCCCCGGTCGATGAAGGAGATCTTCTGCCCTGCCGCGACCCGGTCACCCTCCCGCACGAAGCAGGTTATCCGGTTCACAACGCGATCGCAAATCTCCACCGCCGCCACCATGCGCTCCCCGGCCTGGAACACGATGGTGTTCCGCTCGTTGACCAGACGGTAACGGGCCGTCAGCAGGTCGGCCGGCCGGCGCAGGAAGGTCAGGCGGAAGAAACTGAGCAAGCCAACCATGGACAGGTTGATCCCGGTTGGGGTGTAGACCACCCGGGTCACCTCGCCGGCCATGGGGGCGTAGTTAAAGTGCACGTCCAGGGGGGACATGTAGATGCCTACCAGCCAACCTTCTTTCTGGGGCAGGTCCAGGCGGAGGATCTCCTCCACCTGGATCCGGGTCCCCTGCTTTTCGGCCACCACCTCACCACCGGCGAAGGGACGGACATAGAGGACGATGCCGTCGGCAGGGGAGACCACGGTGTCAGGCCGGTCCGGGGCACGACGGGGGGGATCGCGATAGAACCAGACCCGTTGCAGGAAGACATAGGCGCCCGCCAGGGCCGCCAGCGTAACTACCAGGTATGCGAGCAGTTCCATTCCTCCTCTCACCACTCCCGCCAGGCCTTCTGGGCCTTGTAGGGGAGCCGCGGCAGGTAATACCCCACCAGACCGCTCAACACCTGGTGGGGGTGCCCGCGCCCGCTGGGCAGGTGGCCGGGCCGGAGCGGCCCACCTCGGTAGGCGCTGTCCAGAGCGCTGTAGGCCCCCACTATCCCGTACTCCCGGACCAGGTCCACCATGACCACCGCCGGTGGGACGGCAAAGAGCCTCTCGTCAACCGGGCAGAAAGCGGACAACTCTCGGTAACGGGCCGCCAGTTCGGGCGTGTAGCCGGCTGTGGCCGCCTGGTGCCGCAACCGGGCGTAGTCTTCGAGGTCGATTTCGATGTCGGGGCCGTGCAGGACCACCCTGAGCGCGCAGTCGGCCAGAACCCGCAGGCGATCAAGGTCCCAGGTGGGATCGAACACCCGGGCCTCCAGGGTACCCAGCCGGCGGGCGAGGATCAGGTCCTGGAAGCGGTAGTACGGGTCCGGCCGCAAGGGACCGATGGCATAGGAACAAGCCATGCGGTAGGACACGCCCCACTGCCTGCCTCCCCGGAAAGGGGCGTTGGCGGTCAAGAGGGCTAGCAGCGGCAGGTACCGGGCCAGCCGCCGGTAGGCCCGGAGCGGCTCGGCGAGACCCCCCAGGTGAAGATGCAGGCCACAGGTATTGGTGGGGGTATCCCCTTCCGCCAGATGGCCCAGGGGGACGACGAGAGCCGCCCGGCCGCAAGCGCTGGCCAGGGCTTCTCTTCGCCCGGCGAGGTCCGCCACCAACGCGTCGGGCGAGGAACAGGGAAGGGTCGAGATCTCCACCCCGCTCATCATGCCCTGCCTCAGGTCGGCCCCACGGGAGAAGTTGGAGTCGCTGTGCGCGTAGTAGAAACGGGGCTCCCGCCAGAGAAGGCGGGTCAGGAAGTACAGGGAACGCAACGAAGGCCGGGAGGGTTCGGTCAGGAAGACCTCCTCTTCCAGTCCTAGTAAGAGACCTTGCACCCTCACACCTCCCGGGCCTGGAGTTTTCTCTGCCTGGTGCGGCCCATCCTCCTGGACGACTTCTCAATGCGGAGAGGCCGTCCGTCAGCTGCGCCTCAGTACCCGGCCTGCCCGGACCCCGTTCGGCTCACCTCCGGTCACCACCGGCCTGCCGTTCACCACCACGTGGGTGATACCGGCAGGATAGACGCGTGGCTCCAAGTGGTCGCCTCGCTCGGTCACCTCGTCGGGGGAGAAAACCACCACGTCGGCCGCGGCCCCGGGGATGATGCGGCCCCGGTCGGCCAAGCCCAGGACGGCGGCGGGCCGGCCGGTCAGGCGGGCCACGGCTCCGGCCGGGCCCAGTTCTCTACCGTAGACCCTGAGAAAACGGGCGACCCCCCCGTAGGTGTTGGGATGGGGCAGGTAGTAGGGGGGAGTGTGCACCTGCCAGCCGGTGTCGAGGGCGAAGGTATCCTGTCCCACCATGGCCAGGGGATGCTCGTAGAGCAGTTGCACCGCCACTTCGGAGAGGGCCGGGGCGTAGCGGAGGCGGGCCCGGGGTGAGGCCGTGATCAGGTCGAACATGGTCTCCAGGGGATCGCCTGCCGCGGCCGTTTCGGCCAGGTTTCGCCCCGTCTCCGGCAGCTCTACGCGACAGGCCCAGTCCGGATCCAGCAGGGGATTGAGGGCATACCAGCGGCCGGCGGCGATGTAGTCCCGGATCTCCCGCCGCAGGTCGGCCGCCCGGAGATTCCGGGCCAGTTGCTCCGGCGAGCCGGCATCGCGGAGCCAGGGGGTCAGCAACGAGACCAGGTAGGGCGCGGTGATCACGCCGCCGTCGGTGTTGGGAATGACGTCGAAGGCCAGGTCAACCCCGTGATCACGGGCCTCGTCGATGACCCCCAGGGTAGCCGCGGTGACGGCCCGCCACACCTCCTGCGGGGGCGCCGGGTAGACCTGGTAGGCGGGCATGAGGTGGGAGATCTGCAGTCGCCCGCCTGTCCGGGCCGCCATCTCTACCGCCTCATGCAATCCCCGGACCAGGGCCCGGGCTCCCGTGCCCTTCCTTATCCCGGTGCGCCGCCAGTGGGTGGCGTGCAAGGCCCCTGCGCCGGCGACCGTCTGCAGCAGCGCAAGCAGCTCGGACGGCTCGGCGTGGGCCCCCGGCTCGTAGTCGAGGCCGGTGGACAGGCCGTGGGCGCCGGCGGCCAGGGCTTCGGCAAGCAGGTCCTGCATCTGCCGCAGTTCACCCGGGGTGCAGGGGCGGTCGTGGTCGGCGCCCATCGCGGTCACCCGCAGGGGGTTGTGACCCACCAGCGGAACGTAGTTCACGCCGGGGTGGGCTCTTTCCACCCGGTCCAGGAACTCGCCGAAAGTCCGCCAGTCGATCGCCAGGCCGTTGCGCTCGGCCGCCAGGCGGCGGATGGTCTCGAGGTCGGCCGAGCCTGCCCGATCGTACTTGCCCGGCACCAACTCGTCCCACCAATCAAACTCCCAGAAGGACAAGAGCCAGCGCTCGCCCAGCGGGGCGGGTGAGAAACCGCAGTTCCCTCCGACCACGGTGGTGACCCCCTGGCGGATGAAGTTGTCCGCCCCCGGGTAGAGCAAGATGGTCTCGTCGGCGTGGGAGTGAATGTCGATGAAGCCGGGAGCCACTACCTGGCCCTCAGCCTCCAGCACCACCGTGGCGTCCGCCGCGCCCAGATCGTCAACGGCGGCCAGGCGGTCGCCCCGGACGCCCACATCGGCCAGGCGGCCCGGCCGGCCTTGCCCGTCGAATACGGTGCCGCCCCGGATGATCAGGTCAAACCCCGTCATGGCGATCCCCCCTCCCCCCGGAGGATATGCCACCCGGGGGCGTTGTCCTGCTCAGTGATCCCTTATCCCGGGGATGAAGGGGACGAACAGGACGCTGGCGGTCATCCCCAGCGCAAGAACTAGCAGCACCAGGGGGGCGGAGGTGGCGTCGATAGCCAGCCCGGTCAGGGCATAGGCCAGCGGGCCCAGCGCCATGTTGACGCTGAGCAGCAACCCAAAGACCCGGCCCATCACCTCGGCGGGAATCGACTGCTGAAGCAGAGCGCGGGCGTTCACGCTGCCCACGGCCAGCGCGAACCCCCAGGCGGCGACCAGCCCGGCCAGGACGGGAAGGGATCGGGCAAGGGCCATCGCGGCGACCAGGACGCCGGCCCCAAGCAAGGCGCCCAGGGTGACCCGGTACTTCCTGCCTTCCTGTTTCAGTCCAAAGAGCAGCGCCCCGCACAGCATACCCGCAGCCAGTGCAGAGCCCAGAATGCCGGCCTGGATGGCGTCGGCTCCCAGTACCAGCCGTAGCATCGTCTGTAGCGCCAGCAGCACGGGGGTGGAGAAGAAAGCTATGGCGCAAGAGACGAGCACAATATGGTGGACCAGAGGGCGGGAACGGACGTAGCGCCAGCCGTCCGTCCACTGGGCGGCGAACCCTCCGGCCCGGCTCCCCGCCGGCGGTCCCAGCCGGATGAAGGTCTCCGAGAAAGCGGACAGGAGAAAGGCGGAGCCGCTCACGAGGGCCAGACTGCCCAGGCCGGAGACCCCGTAGAGGAGACCGCCCAGAGCCGGCCCCAGCAAGCCGCTCAACTGGGCGGCAATCTCGGCAAAGGAGTTGGCCCGGGTGAGCTGCTGCCGGCCGGCAACCTGGGGGATGGCAGCCTGGCCGGCGGGGTTGAAGAAGGCGGCCAGGGTGCTGGAGCAGGCAACTACGGCCAGCACATGCCAGGTGTCCAGCGACCCCGAGGCCACCAGGCGCCAGACAATGACCATGAGCAGGCCCCGGAGAGCGTCGGCGGCCACGATGATGGTCTTGCGGCTCACCCGGTCGGCCAGTACGCCGGCCAAGGACCCGAAAACGATCAGGGGAGCGGTGAAGGCGGCCATAACGGCGCCGGTGATCGCGGCCGAACTGGTCGTTACCAGCACCCACCAGCTCAGACCGAACAGGCACATGCGCTCTCCGAGCTGAGAGACGGCCAAGCCGGCCAAGAGCAGGAGAAAATCCCGGCCGAGAAGCGAACGGGCGCCGGCATCGGCTCTCAGCTGACCGCCCCTTTCAGGATTACCGTTGAGTGCCCGGAGGCACGCGACAGGGCCCGGACCTTCAGGGGGTTTCAACAGAAAGCGACAAGATCCTCCGAGACACTGCGGTGGTATTGATTGCCCCCAGCGGCCGAAGAATAGCGGGGGAGGGCGGCCAATGATAGGCGACACGGTGACTCTCGGGATGGTGGCCGGCACCATTGGCAACTTGGCCAAGGACCTGTCAAACTACTTGCTCTACCGGCGGAAGGTCACCACCGAGGTTTACCCCAGGGTGGCAGCCTCGCTGTTCACGGACAGCGGCAGCGCCCGGCGCCCGGCGGGATTCGCCGTCGGGCTCATCACCGACGGCCTCATCGGCGCGGGAGCAGGCATTCCCCTGGCCTATGTCCTGACCCGCACCGGCAAGGATAACTACTTGCTAAAGGGCATCGGCGTTGGCCTGGCCCTCTGGTCTCTGTTCTACGGGGGGCTGGGCGGGAAGCTCTCTATCCGGCCCCGGGACCCCCCCACGCTTCTCTCCGGCTTCTGGAATAACGCTCTCTACGGGGCGGTGACGGCCTTTGCCATCACTCGCCTCGCCAGCCCCCGGCTATTCCGGCGTTAGCCCGCCCCAGCCCACCAGGAGATCGACTCCCTGCTCAGCCTGGCCCAAGCCGGACGGCGAGGCGGATCATCCTATTCGCGGAGGGAAGCTGAATCCCTGGCCGGACCGAACCTGCCGGCGGTGGCCAGGCAGACCCGGACCAGCATTAACATGACGGGGACCTCTATCAGCACTCCCACGACGGTGGCCAGGGCGGCACCGGACTCCAGGCCGAACAAGGTCACCGCGGTGGCTATGGCCACCTCGAAGTGGTTGGAGGCCCCGATCATACCTGCCGGGGCGGCGTCCCGGTAGGCGAAGCCCAGGAGCCACGCGGCTAGATAGGTGAGCAGGAAGATGAGAACGGTCTGCAAGAAGAGGGGAACTGCGATCAGGGCCACCACGCCCGGGGCTCTGATTATGACATCGCCCTGCAGGGTGAACAGGAAGATCAGGGTGGCCAGCAGGGCCAGGATCGACACACCCTCCGTGCGCTTGAGAAACACACCCTCGTACCAGTCGCGCCCGCGGGCCCTGAGTAGGCCGACCCGGCTGAAGTAGCCCGCCACCAGGGACACGCCGACGTACAGGAGCACACTCCAGAGGATGGTGAGGAAGGGGATGGGCATCCGGGCCACGCCGAGGAGGAAGTTGCCCAGGGGAGCGTATAGAACCAGCATGGTCAGGGAGTTGATGGCCACCATGACCAGGGTGAGGCCCATGGAGGCGCGGGCCAGGTAACTCCAGACCAGCACCATCGCCGTGCAAGGGGCAATCCCCAGCAGGATCATTCCCGCCACGTACTCGCGAGCGGCCTCGGCGTCGATAAAGGGGGTCCAAAGGCGTTGCAGGAACAGGGTGGCGAGCAAGAACATGGTGAACGGCTTGATGCCCCAGTTCACAACCAGAGTGAGCAGCACCGGCCGGGGGGCCCGGATGGCGTTGGTTACCTCGCTGAAGTCGATACGGACCATAATTGGGTACATCATCCCGAATAGGAGCACTGCCACCGGCAGATTCACCTGGGCCAACTGGATCGACTTCAGGTATTCGGCTGCTCCGGGGAAAGCACGGCCCAGGGCGATTCCCGCCAGGATACACGCCCCCACCCAGACGGTGAGGTACTTCTGGAAGAACCCCAGACCTTGCTCACGTCCGTGCTCCGCCTTGGCTGCCTCTCTCACCGCTCGCGCTGCCTCCCCTGGTCCAACCTGAACACTGCCCGCTCGCTTACCCTGGCTGCCCCCCGCTCACGCCTCGCCCACCTCTTGGATCCACTTCTTGATCTCGCCCGTCCCGGCCACCCGGCCCGACACTCTCACCTTGCCGTCGATGGCCAGCCCGGGGGTGAGCATCACGTACGCGGCGATGGCCGATGGATCGCTCACCTTCACCACCTCGGCTTCGAGCCCTGTTTCGGCCAAGGCCTGCCGCACGTTGTCTTCCAGGAGCTTGCACTTGGGACAGCCAAGGCCCAGGATCTTGATCTCCACCCTCGTCACCTCCTCAACCCACCAGTTGACCGAAGACCAGGCCGCTGATCGTGGCCATGGTCACCACCAACAGCACGAATACGAGTGTCTTGCGAATGCCGATCACACTACGAATAACCAGCATGTTGGGCAGGCTCAAGGCGGGACCCGCCAGGAGCAGGGCGAGTGCCGGTCCCTGGCCCATGCCGGACCCGATCAGCCCCTGTAAGATGGGGACCTCGGTGAGGGTCGCGAAGTACATGAAAGCTCCCGCCAGGGCGGCGACCAGGTTGGCGACGAGGGAGTTGCCGCCGACTAGAGAGGTTACCGCTCCGGACGGCATCAACCCCCCATCGGAAGCCGGTCGCCCCATCAAGAGCCCGGCGAGCAACACGCCGGCCCCGAGCAGGGGAAGGATCTGTCTGGCGAATTCCCACGTGGAGTTCACCCACTGTCCCAGTTCCTCCCGAGCGAACCAGCGGTGCAGCATCACCGCCAGCGCGACCAGGAGGACGACGACGAGGTGCCACTTCGCCGCGTACACGGCGGCCCAGAAGCCCAGCGGATGGGCCGGGCGGCCCCAGGCGGCGGTGATCAGGATCAACAGCAGGAGGACGAAATAGACGATGTCTTGCCAGGGGCGGCGGCGGTCGCCGGTCTCCTCCGGGACCTGCGGCGCCAGGCGGGCCCGCTCCGCTTCCTCCCGGTGGTACAGGGCGGCCATGGTCAGCCCGATAACGATGGCGAAGAGCACCGCCCCGACAGCCCGGGCCACTCCGAGCTGCCAGCCCAACACCCGGGCGGTCAGGATAATGGCCAGCACGTTCACAGCCGGACCCGAGTACAGGAAGGCTATAGCAGGGCCGATGCCGGCGCCGCGGCGATGAATGCCCGCGAACAACGGCAACACCGTGCAGGAGCATACTGCCAGCACGGCGCCGGAGACCGAGGCTACCGCGTAGGCAAGCCACTTCGGGGCACCCCCACCGAAGTAGCGGATGACCGACCCCTGGGAGACGAAGTTGGCGACGGCCCCGGCGATGAAAAAGGCGGGCACCAGGCAGAACAGGACGTGCTCGCGGGCATACTCCTGCAGCATGAGGAGAGCTTCCAGCAAGGCCCCTTGGACCCGGGGATGCCCGAAGGGGATCAGGTAGGCGCCCAAGAAGAGCGCCACCACCACCAAGCACCTTGGCCATTCTCTCAGTGCTCCCCCACCTCCCACACCCCTCCCTCATCCCGCCACCGGCCCCGCAGGAACTCCCGGGCCAGGCCGGTGATAGCGGCGGCGCGGGGATCGGCCAGCCGGTAGATCACCCGCAGCCCCTCCTTGCGGCAGACCACGACGCCCTCCCGGCGCAGCACAGCGAGGTGCTTGGAGAGAGTCGGCTGCTCGACCCCGAGGGCCGGCGCGATCTCGCACACGCAACGCTCACCCTGTGCCAAGAACTCGACCACGGCCACCCGGGTCGGGTGACCTAAGGCTTTGAGCAGGTTAGCCGTTCTCACGATGATCCTTTGTTCCTTCATGGCCATCCAGGAATATAGTAGGTCCAGCAGTCAGCCGGTGTCAAGCTCTGACGGGGAGATCAGCCGCCGCCGAAGGGGCAAACGCCGGCGCAGGGGTCATCCTGTTGCCGAATCGCCCGCAGGGGAGCGGACGCCATCTTGCCGGTCAGCCGGCGAAGGTGCCACCAGCCCCCGGCCAGGCCAAGCCCCATGCCGGCGGCGGCGCCGAGGTCGGTCCCGGTCAGCCAGGCGCCGGCGAGGGCGCCGGCCAGGGCGCCGGCCAGGGGAAGGCCAAACCCCAGGGCCCACGACCCGACCACGTGCCTGGTCTCGGTGATGACCAGCACACTATCTCCCGGGGCCAGGTCGCCTACCGCCTCCGCTTCAACCTCCAGGTGATCGTCGCCGGGAAAAAGCCGCAGGTCCACGGCCCAAGGACATCTGTGGGTGCGCCCGCAGGCGCTGTGGCGGCGCACCTTGACAATGGCCCGGGAGTCTCGCACGCTCAGCACTTCTCCCGGAACAGAGGTGGTTCCACCCATTACGAGGCCTCCCGCCCTGGAGTATTCCACCGCCGGGACCGGTGACTCTCGCTCACGACTTCCCCGCCATGGTGAGCCCTTCGATCCGGATGGTCGGCGAACCCAGGCTGCCGACCCAAGTCAGGTCATTGCCCACCCCACTGATCTGCTGGAGCATGGCCTGGAGATTGCCGCCAATGGTGAAGGGATCCAGGCACTCCGCCAGCTCACCCCGCGTGATGCGGCGACCGGAGGCGGCCACCGAGAAGTCGCCGCTGAGCCCGCTGACTCCCCCCGTGTCGGTGAAGGCGACCACGTGGACGCCGCGTTCCACCGCCCGAACCAGTTCGCCGGGGGAGGCGGTGCCGGGAACCATGAAGGCGTTGGAGGGGGCGAGCTGGGGCAGGGCGCGGTAGCCCGACCGCCGGGCGTTGCCGGTGGAGACCACCCCGTCCTTGCGCGCCGAACGCACGTTGTGGAAGAAGGAGCGGAGCACGCCGCCGGCGATGAGGGTCGTGCGCCGCCGGGGCACGCCCTCACCGTCCACCGGCAGGGTGCCCGGGCGGCCGGGCAGGAGCCCGTCGTCGATGAGGTCCACCCCGGGGGCGGCGACCGCCTGACCCAGGCGGCCGGCGAACATGGACTGGCCCAGTTGCGCCCGCTCGGCGCTGAGGGCGCTGACCACCGCCGCCAGGAAACTGAACGCCGCCTCGGGCTCGAAGACCACCGTGAGCACCTCGGTGGGAGGAGGCATGCCCTCCAGCGCAATGAGGGCCTTGCGGGCGGCCTGGCGGCCAATCGCCCGCCCTTCGACTGCCCGGAAGAACCGCTCCTGGGCCTGCCCCACGCCCATTGTCCCCTTGCCCTCACCCCGGGCCGTGCATATGGCAAAGGCCCCGCAGGCGGTATCGGTGTATTCACTGTCCAGTCCACGGGAGTTGACGATGCGGGTCCGGGTCACGGCATCCTCATAGCGGCAGAGGATCACCGAGTTCACCCGGGGGTCTTGATCCAGGCAAGACTGCTCCTGCTCCAGGGCAAAGCGGATCTTGTCCTCCACGTCCAGGGCGGCCAGCACGGGATCCCATAACCCGGTCACGCCGGCGGCCGGGCTCACCTCGGGCAGCGCAGCGTACTCATCCGGGGTCGCGATACGGGCGGCGCCGAGCGCCCGATCCACGAGAGCTTCCAGGGAGGCCCGGTCGAAGTCGGCTGCGTAGGAAAAGCCGGTGGCCCCGTTGAGCAGGATCCGGAGACCTACCCCGGCCTGTTCGGCATGGGTGAGTTCCTCCACCTGGCCCCGGCTGACCTGTAGCTTGGTCTCCCGGGCGACTTCGAGAAAGGCCTCGGCGTCGCCGGCTCCCCGCCGCCGTACCTCCTCCACCAGGAAGGCAGGCGCTTCCTGCACCGGAATCTTCATGATCCCGCCCCCCCCACCGTCATGGCCCTGATCCGCACCGTGGGCTGGCCAAAGCTCACGGGGGCGGTCTGCAGCTTGCCACAGCGCCCCCGCCCGCCGGCGTCGAGGGCGAAGTCGTCCCCCAGGGCGTCGATGCTGAAGAGCACCTCCCGGCCATTGCCCACCAGCGTGCACCGCCGCACCGGCTCGGCTAGCTTACCATTCCGGATCATGAAGGCTTCGGGGGCGCTGAACACGAACTCGGCTCCGGCCAGGTCACCCCGGCCGCCACCCATCCGGTGCACGTACAGACCACGGTTCACGCCTTCGATGATCTCTCCGGCCGGCATTGAACCCGGTTCGATGGAGGTCACGGTCATGCGGGGGATGGGCACCGACCGGTAGTCCTCGCGGCGGCCGTTGCCGGTGGGCCGGCGGCCGGCCTCCCGGGCCGTGCCCAGGGAGTCCATATAGCCCCGGAGAATCCCGTTCTCGATGAGGACGCTCCGCCGTCTGGGGGTGCCCTCGTCGTCGATCCGCCCGGAGCCGGCCCGGAAGGGCACGGTGCCGTCATCCACCACGCTAACCTGCTTGGCAGCCACCTGGTGGCCGAGCTTCCCCGCGTACATGGATGACCCCTTGTTGACGAAGTCCCCCTCCAGGGCATGGCCGATGGCCTCGTGAATGAGGATGCCCCCCTCGCCGGCACAGATCACCACCGGCATCTCCCCCGATGGCGCGGGACCCGCTCCCAGCATCAGGATGGCCGCGGCGGCGGCCTCCCGAGCGACGTCTTCGGGAATGGTCCCGGAGTAAATATCGAGGCCCCGCTGTCCTCCCCGGGCGCGGATGGCCACCTGACGCGTTTCACCCCGGCGGGCGGTGACCACGACCTGGTACTCCACGAGAGAGCGTTCGTCCTCTTCCCAAAGGCCTTCCGAGTTGACCACCAACACCGCCTGCAGGTAATCCTCGTACCTTACGTCGACCTGCGTTATCTCCGGACCTTCGGCCCGGGCGACGCGGTTACCCCGCTCGACGAGATCCACCTTGGCGGCGGCCGGCTCGGCGGCGGCCGGGCGGTCAACCCGCCAAGCCGGGGTGGCTGCCTCGAGCCGGGCCGCGACGACATCGGCACCGTCTCCTCTCCGGGCGATGGCGCCGGCCACCTCTGCTGCGCGTCTGAGGCCCTCCGGGCTGAGGTCGGTGGTGTGGGCATAGCCGGTGCTGCCCCCGCTAACCACCCTGACCCCCGCCCCCTGGTCGTCGCCCAGGGCCACCGCCTCAATGCGGTCCTCGGCCAGGCGAATGGAGGTGGACTGCCGGCGCTCCAGGAAGATCTCGGCGAACTGGCCGCCCTTCGCGAGGGCCCGCCGCAGCACCCCGGCGGCCGTAGGACCGTCCAGCCGAAAACACCCACCCGTGCGTTGGTTCATGTCAACAACCGGCCTCCCTCATCCCCTAATGGTCTTCCAATTCGCCTCCGGCAGCGGTCAAGCCTTCTCACCCATGGGAATTGTTGGCTCTCCTGCAGCATCACCCGTCAGTATAGGATGCAATGGCCGGGGAACGCCCGGCCGGAGGTTCATGGGCAGGAGCCATCGTTACCGTCTATCTCCCGCCAGAGGGAGCCACGGTCGCTACCGGCCGTTGCTCCTTCTCGTCCCGCTCGTCCTGCTGGCCCTCGTCCGGCCCCTCTGGCTCCCGGCCGCTCCCCCTACCCCCCGCCTGGTCCAAGTAGTCATGGGTTTTGCCTGGCCCGAACTCGGCCGCACGGCAGTCTTCGGTCAGGCCTGGCACCTGGCCGGGATCGAGCCCCTGCTGGATGGGGGTGAGAGGCTACCGGCAACCCCGGACCACCGTTTTCCCTACTGGACGGTCTTACTGCATTTCAGTGACGGCTCCGCCACAGAGTTCATCCTCTCCCGCGAGCTGGCCATCTTTGACCCGGAAGCGGCCGCCCAGTTGCATCATCCGCGGCTAGAAGCGCAATTCGGTCTCCTGGCGGGCGAACTGGCCGGCCAGGTCTTCGGCGAGGAGTTGACCTGGAGCGAGGTCAACCGGCTGTTCCCCCCCGGCGCGGAGGCGGAGGTGCAAGACCTGGAGACCGGGCTGGTCTTCAGCGTCCGCCGGCGCGGCGGCGACGCCCATGCCGATGTGGAGCCGGTAACGGCGGTCGATGCGGCCGTGCTCCGCCAGATCTACCAGGGGGAGTGGAGCTGGAAGCGCCGGTCGGCCGTAGTCTCCGTGGCCGGCCACCGTATCGCGGCTTCCATGAACGGGATGCCCCACGGTGAGGGTAGCATCCGCGATAACGACTTCCCCGGCCACTTCTGCCTCCATTTCTCCGATAGCCGGGTGCACCGGACCTGGCGGGTGGACCGCGGTCACCAGTTGATGGTGGTCAGGGCCGCCGGACGCCTGGCCGAACTGCTGGAAGCCGCGTCTCCTCCCGAGTTGGTCGCCTGGTTGCTCACGGCCGTCGCCCACCATGAGCGGGCAACATACCGGTACGCCGGCAGGGAGCCCGCCTCCGGGTTGTGGGACGACCTCGCGACTGCCATCCGCCACCTGGACCTGATAGCCGTCAAGGCGGTTGTGTGCGAGGGACTCACGGCCGTCGTCGAGGCCGACGTTCTGGTCTACTACCGCGAGTCCGACCCCGACCGGCCGCACCGGCTCACGCTGGCCATTCCCCTCAGCCGGAACCACCCCTGGGGAGGCTGGCGGGTGGACCTCGAAGCGCTCCGCCCCCTGCTGGCCGTTCGGGCAACGGCGCTGCCCGGCCCCGGGGCTGACGTGGAATGCGGCTGCGAGCTCGAGGGCCATCAGTCGTGAGCCAGCAGTCAACGCATGCCACTCTTCCCAGGCGGTCCCGCGAAAAGGTGATCGGAGGTCGTCATGTTTCCCCGCCTACACTTGAGGCGAGGTGATGCTCCGTGAACAAGAAGATCTCCCTTCCCCTGTCGGCCCCGCCAGGAACCGAACCCGAGTGGCCCGGGCAGTTCGACTCCTGGCTGTGCCGCCTGCTGCCGGTGGGACTACCCGTCTACATGATCACCACCAAGAACGAGAACGGCACCGACAACGTACAGCTCAACGCCTGGACTCTGCTAACCGGGCGCGCTCCCGCCGAGCTGTTCCTGATGGTGCTATGGGGTGGTCATACCTTGCGGAATGCCCTGCGGACCGGCGAGTGGGTGGCCAACGTGGCGCCCCGAAGCATGGGCGACCGCATGTTCGAGGTCGTGCGGCACAACCAGCCGGAGACAGACGAACTGGCGGCTTCCGGCCTGACCGCCCTGCCCGGAGAGGCCGTTGCCGCCTCCCGCGTAGCCGAAGCGGTGGCCCACTTTGAGTGCCGTCTGGACTGGCACCGGGAAATCGCACCGGGGGTAGCGTTGGTAGCCGGCCAGGTCGTGGCCGCCTCCGCCGATCAGGCCATCCTGGAAGGCACCCCGGAGCAGCGTGTGAACGCCCTCGATATTTTGTTTTACCTACCATCGCTCTTCAACCTGGCCTCGGCAAGGCTCGACGGTGAGCGGTATGCCAGCCTGACCCCGCCCGACGCGGGCGTCTAGCAACTGCTTCGGGGAAACCTGGGGACGAGGTGAGGGCACGTGAAGGAAGCCAGCTTCTCGATCCAGGGAATGGCCTGCCCCGGCTGTGCCGGCATTGTCGAGTCCCGGCTGCGCGAGATCCCGGGCGTCGCCGAAGCCCGGGTGGACTTCGCGGCCACCCGGGCCTACGTGCGCTACGACCCCGCGCGGGTAAACCGCGCCGACCTGGGGCGGGCCGTCCTGGCAGCCGGCTACCGGGTCCTGGAGTCCTAGGAGGAGGGCCAGACCGCAGGAGAAACGGTGCCAACCGGGAAACCTGGAGTCAGGGGTGAACCCGGTGAGCGGCCTCATCGAACAGAGCCTGGCTATAGACGGCATGACCTGCGCCGCTTGTGCGCGGCGGCTCGAGGCACAGCTAGGCAAGACGCCAGGAGTCATTAGAGCCCGGGTCAACCCGGCGACCGCCCGGGCCCACGTCACCTACGACCCGGCCACCATCACCCTCGCCGGGCTGGCCCGGGCGGTGGAGGCGGCCGGCTACCGGGTGCGGGAGGAGACGGCTACCGTGGACCTTCCCATATCCGGCATGACCTGTGCCGGCTGCGCCGCCACGGTGACCCGGGCCCTGGAACGGAGCCCGGGAGTGCAGGCGGCGGTGGTGAACCTGGCGACGGCCACCGCCACCGTGACCTACGACCCGAGAGTCACCGACGCCGGCCGGCTCCGGGGCGCCGTCGAGGCCGCCGGTTACGGTGCTTCCGCGACGGCGGGAGACAGGGCCCGCGCCGTAGTCGACCCGGACCTTGCGGACCTGGCCGCTGCCCGGCGGCGAACGCTGGTAGCCTGGGCTTTGACGGCGCCCATCGTGCTCTGGATGATCCCCGAGATGTTCTTCCACTACGTCCCCTTCGGTCATCTGACCATGAACCTGGGCATGGTCGTCCTGGCGGCCCCGGTCCTGTTCGTGACCGGGCGCAACACCTATTCCTCGGCTCTCAGGGCTCTCGCCCACCGCTCAGCCAACATGGACGTGCTCATCACCATGGGGACAGGGGTGGCCTTCCTCACCGGCCCCGCCTCCTTCATCTTCCCCATCGCCAACTACTCCGGGATCGCAGCCATGATCATGGCCTTCCACCTGACCGGTCGCTACTTCGAGGCCCGGGCCCGAGGCCGGGCCTCGGAGGCAATACGCAAGCTGCTTGAGCTCGAGGCGGATACCGCCAGCGTCATCGTCAACGGTGACGAGGTGCTGGTACCCATTGACCGGGTCCGCGCGGGCGACCTCATGGTCGTGCGCCCGGGCGAGAAGATCCCCACCGACGGGGTGATCGTCGAGGGGCAGAGCGCCGTGGACGAGTCGATGGCCACCGGTGAGTCGCTGCCGGCCGGCAAGGGACCGGGCGACGAGGTCATCGGCGCCACCATCAACCGCCAGGGCCTGCTCAAGATCAGGGCCACCCGGGTGGGCGGGGATACCTTCCTGGCCCAGGTAATCCGGCTCGTCGAGGAGGCCCAGGGCACCCGGGTCCCCATCCAGGAGTTCGCCGACCGGGTTACGGCCGTGTTCGTCCCCACCGTCCTGGCCCTCGCCACCCTGACCCTGGCTGCCTGGCTGGCCTTCCCGGGAGTCTTCGGCCCGGTGGTGGCCGCGGCCGCCCCCTACCTCCCGTGGGTCAACCCCGCCCTGGGCCCGTTCACCCTGGCGGTCGGGGCCACGGTGGCAGTCCTGGTAATCGCCTGCCCCTGCGCCCTCGGCCTGGCCACCCCCACCGCCCTCATGGTAGGCAGCGGCCTGGGGGCCGAGAACGGCGTGCTCATCCGCCACGGGGCCGCCATCCAGGTCCTGCAAGAGGCCCGGACCATCGTCTTCGACAAGACGGGGACCTTGACCACCGGAAGACCGGCGGTGACCGCCATCGAGGCGGTGGCCGGCTTTGACCGGCGAGAGCTATTGCGCCTGGCCGCCGGGGCCGAGCAGGGTTCCGAGCATCCCCTGGGCCGGGCGGTAGTGGCCCGGGCCAGGGATGAGCAAGGCCTGGAGTTGCCCTCGCCGGACGAATTCGAGGCCATCCCCGGCAGGGGCATCCGGGCCCGGGTTGAGGGCCGGCAAGTGGTGCTGGGTACCCGCGCCCTGCTCCGGGAGGCCGGCGCCGATCCCGCGGCTCTGGAGAACCTGGTCCGGGCCCGGGAAGAAGAGGGTGACACCGCCACCCTGGTGGCGGTCGACGGCCGGGCGGCGGGGATCATCGCCCTGGCCGATACCTTGAAGGAGGACTCGGCGGCGGCCGTCGCCGAACTGGAGCGCCTGGGCTACCGCACGGCCATGATAACCGGGGACAACCGGCGTACGGCCGAGGCCGTCGCCCGCAAGGTAGGCATCCGGAGGGTCCTGGCGGAAGTCCTCCCCGCCGACAAGGCGGCGGAGATCCGCCGGCTGCAGGAGGCGGGCGAGAGGGTGGTGATGGTGGGGGACGGCATCAACGACGCCCCCGCCCTGACCCAGGCCGACGTGGGGATAGCCCTGGGCACCGGTACCGACATTGCCATCGAATCCTCCGACGTGACCCTGGTCCGGGGGGATCTCAAGGCGGTGGTGGTGGCCATCAACGTGTCCCGGCACACCTTCCGCAAGATCCGGGAGAATCTGTTCTGGGCCTTCTTCTACAACCTGGTTGCAGTCCCCCTGGCCGTACTGGGCCTCCTGCACCCGGTGATCGCCGAGATCGCCATGGCCACCAGCTCCATCAGCGTGGTCGCCAACGCCAACCGGCTGCGGGGGGCACCGGTCCGGCCGAGGTCTTGACTCTCAACCCGGGATCATGGTTTATGCTGGCCCCAGGAGGTGGCTGTGATGGCCAAGCGGCAAGTTGAGGTTTTCATCGCCGGCTGTCCCCTGTGTGAGCAAGCGGTCCGGCTGGTGCGGGAACTGGCCTGCCCCGAGTGCGCGGTGCAAGTCCACGACCTGCGGCAGGAGGGAGAGGCGCGCCGCCGGGCGGCCGTCCTGGGGATCCACCGCCTGCCCGCCGTCGCTGTGGACGGACGCCCGGCCGGTTGCTGCTCAGGCCAAGGCCCCGTCACCCGGGAAGACCTCCAGGCGGCCGGGCTGGGAGGGTAGGCGGGTGCGGATCGGCGCCCTCAGCCGGAAGACGGGGATCCCCCGGTCCACCGTCCGTTACTACGAGCGGCTGGGACTCGTGGACCCGCCTCCCCGGACGGCCGGGGGCTACCGCCGGTATGGCCCCGAACACGAGGCCCGGCTCACTTTCGTCCGGCAGGCCAAGCTGCTCGGGTTAAGCCTAGATGATATCGCTTCCCTGATCCGGCTCCGGACGCAGGGTCTTCCGCCCTGCGCCCGGCTGCGGGAACTGGTCCGCGAGCGCCTGGCGGAAGTCGACGACCGCATCCGGGAACTAGTCGCCCGGCGGGAGGCAATGGCCCGCCACTACGAAGGACTCCCGGCGGCGGAACAAGCCCCGCCGGGGACCGTCTGCGGTCTCGTGGAGGCCGTGGCCGGCGCTACGCACCCGGACGGGCAGGAGCATTCCCCGCCTCCCCCGAGCATCCCCGCCCCCCGGTGACGATTATCACCCCACCATCTCACTCAGCCGGGCCCGGACGGAAGCATCCCCCAGGCACTGACCCAGCGCGGCCAGGGCCAGTTCGGCCACCAGCCATCGTAATGCCGCCGGCTCCAGCACTTCGGCCTCGTCCCCCAGCGAGACGATGGCCCGGGCCAGCCAGGGCAGCTCCGGCGCCGGTAGTTCGAGGGCCAGCAGTCCGGGTCCCACATGGGGGGCCAGGTAGGAGGAGTCCCTGAGCCGCATGGCGGCCGCCCGGCTGAGCGCCACCCGCACGGGGACATCTCTCTCGCGCATCCCCGCCTCGGGGGAAGACGGCGGCGAGAAGCGCCGACCGGTACGGCGGAGGGACACGACGCGGTCCACCCGGAATACCCGCTCCGCTCCCCTGAGGTGACAGTGGGCCTCGAAGTACCAGAAGCCGTCCCGGCTGTGGAGTTCGTGGGGGTCTACCTCCCGGGCTGTTCTCCCGCTGCCGGGTGACTCGTACTCGATAGCCAGGGTCTCCCGCTCCTCGACCGCCCGGTTCACCTCGTCCAGGGCCGGGCCCGGATCGGGGCGGGCGCTCATAGTCATCGCCGGCCCGGGAGACGACGTCCGGGCCGCCCCCAGCAGGGCTCTCACCTTGTCCGCAGCCTGGACGAGGTCGATCTGGTAGGGGCTGCGTCCATGGCTCATGAGCAAATCGGCCGCCACCAGCAGCGCGGCCGCCTCGCCGGGGGTGAAAGCCCGGGTGGGAAGGAAGTAACCCTCCAGCAGCCGGCACCCGCCGCCCCGGCCGGGCAAGGCCACCAGCGGTACCCCCATCTGCCCCAGGGCGTCGAGGTCGCGGAGAATGGTCCGCCGGGCCACCTCGAAACGCTCCGCCAGTTGGCGCGAGGTCAACTGCCCCCGGGCCTGGAGTTCAAGCAGGATGCCGAGCAGACGGTCGGTCCGGTTCATGGGATCCCCCCCGGCCGAACTCTCGTTCCCAGCATAACACCTGGTGGCGTCCTCTGCCCAGTACCCCCGGCCGAGACATGACACACCCGGGCCGGGCATAGGTTGTGGGTTGCGTCCTGGAACCCCGGACGAGCGGGCTCAGCATACCGGCCGGGCTCCGGTTGACTGACCCTACTGCCGCGCGTTAGCCATTGCCTACCCGCAAACAGCGATCCACCACGCCCCCCGATTGTCCGTCCTGGCAGACTCGGAGAACGAACGGCAGGCAACACAGCAGGCAACATATGGGTTGACAGCCAAAAAGCGGCACTGCTAAGATCCGGGCAGAAGGGACGACCCACCACCCCCAGGTGGCGGTGGCGGCGTACCATGGCCCCCACCAGACACATTCCCATGCAGTGAGCCGGGTGCCGGCGCTCCAATCGAGCCCTGGTGACCAGGTGAGAGAAGGACGTCGGTTCCCGGTAGGTGCTTCAGGCAGGGTGGCGGTCGCCCGTCGGCGTAATCCTCCCGCGGCGGGCGCCGCCCTGCCCCCGGCAGTCGATGTGAGGAGGGATCCCGCGTGCGACAGGTATTCGTGGCCGCTCTGGTTGGACTTGCCCTGGTCCTTGCATCCGGCCCGGCGCTTGCC
This sequence comes from bacterium, assembly GCA_031082145.1. GTDB lineage: Bacteria > Bacillota > Sulfobacillia > UBA995 > UBA995 > Ess09-15. The sequence goes on from JAVHLP010000001.1 coordinate 565,844, forward strand.
TGTGGCACCGGGTGGTCCCCATATCCGGCGGCCATCCGGCCCCTACAGCCCACCCTGGTGACGCTCGAGACCTTGGACATCCGATTCAGGGTGTTGTTCAACGGCTCCGAGGTAGAGGCCGTCTTCACCCTGAGCAACATGGGGCCTGCCACCACCGTGCTGATGGGGTTTGCCGAGGAAGAGCCGCCGACGAAGTGGTATGACCCCGTCCCCCATGACTTTCGGGCCTTCGTGGACGGCCTGGAGGTTCCCGTCCGGCGCGACCCCGACCTGGTTCCCGAACCCCCCGGAGACGCTGTCGCCTGGTACGTGTGGGAGGTCAACTTCGCCGCGGGGCAGACCCGCCAGGTCCGCTATATATGGTGGTCACATCACGCCGGCTATTACCTCAGGCCCGCCGCCGCCTGGCACGGCAGTATAGGCAGGGTAAGGGTGCTCTTCGAGCTAGCGTCGTACCTCCCCTACGTCCTGCGCGTTCACGTCGCGTACCCTCTGGACCCGCGATACCGCTTCGAGGGGGATAACGTGGTCTGGGAGTGCCATGATCTTGAGTTCGAACCCGGGCATGGCGGCATCGACCTTGGCCTCACCATCAGCGAGCGTCTCCTCAATAACGTGCAGGATACACCGGGGGCTTACGCATCCGACCTCGCCTGGCAGTGGGAGGCACTCAGCCGGGCGGGCAGCTACGAGGAGCTCCTGACCGAAGTCGAGAAGCACCGGCACGACGAGGGCATGAAGGCGAATCCCTTCCTGGTGCCGCTGTACGAGGCGAGGGCCCAGAACGGCCTGGGCCGCACAGAAGACGCCGTGCAGAACTGGCACAGAATCCTGGAGCTCACGCTGCCGCCGGACGACCCCTACTGGCGGCTCCACCCGGCACAGGACGAGGCCTACTACCACCTCGTACGGTACTACCACGCCGCGGGTGACCAGGACCGGGTGGTAGAGCTATACCGGGAGCTTAAGCACAGGCCTCTCCCCCGACATGGCGAGCCGCCCTTCGTGCTGCTTCAGTGGATGCAGTCTATGCTCCCGTCGGAACTGAGGGTTGGCGTGCCGCCGACCGTCGCAGCCGTCCTCTTGCCGGAGGAACCGCCCAGCTACAGCAATGAGACACGCAGCTACTCCCTGACGTATCACGCCCAGGATGCGGACGGCGACCTCATCCGCGTGGGATGGTCCGTCTGGCACACAGGAGACGACCCGGAGCACCCGGCCGCCAAGGGGGGCTGGGAGACGGGTCCCAGGGGCAAAAGCTCAGGCTCTCTCCGCGTATGGGTCCGGCCCCATGAGCGCGTCTGGTACCGCGTCGACGCCGTTGACCTGAAAGGGAACCGCGGTTCGACCGGGATCCTGGAGTACGTGCCACGAACCACCCCCGCCGCGCCCGGGGATGGGCCGGTCACCCCCGCCGCGAACGGGGATGGGCCGGTCACCCCCGCCGCGCCCGGGGATGGGCCGGTCACTCCCGCCGGACCCGGGGATGAGCCGGCCACTCCCGCCGGACCCGGGGATGAGCCGGTCACGCCCGCCGGACCCGGCGATGAGCCGGTCGCGCCCGACCCTCCTCGCCGATCGGCCTGGCGGCTGGTCGGCTGGGGAATGCTCGCTGCCGCCCTGGTCATGGCCTGGCGGCGCCGCCGCGCCCGCAGCCTCCGGGCCGGGCCGGGCGCCTGACGCGGACGGGATGTCGGGCACCCCCGGCACTGGCCGGACTGAGGGCGGTCAGAGAGCTCACGTCACCCAGCAACCCTGAGGGTACGCCCCCTACCCCTTGACACGGCCGTCCCTGCCCGGCTATACTGTGTATACGCTACATGCACAGTCGGAGGTGGACCTTGCTCTCCATCTCGCCGGCAAATCCCCAGCCCCTCTACCTGCAAGTGGTAGACCAGTTGCGGGCCCTGATCCTGGCCGGCGACCTGTCGCCGGGCGATCCCCTGCCGTCGGTGCGGCAACTCGCCATCGACATCGCCACCAGTGTCATCACCACCCGCCGGGCCTACCTGGAACTGGAGCGGGAGGGGCTGATCGTGACCCGCCCCGGCCGGGGTACCTTCGTGGCCGAACTCGACGCGCATCAGCGGCGTAGCGCAGCCCTGGCCTTGCTCCAGCGGGAGCTTGGCGGATGGCTGGCCCGCGCCCAAGCGCTGGGGGTAGAACCCCGTGCACTACAAGATCTCCTGGACTCAGCAATCGAAAGGGAGGTGCGCCGGTGAGCGAACCACTGCTCCGACTCGAAGGGGTAACCCGCGATTTTCCGGGCTTCCGGCTGGATCGGGTCAGCTTCACGCTGGAGCCCGGCTATGTGATGGGGTTGGTGGGACCCAACGGAGCCGGCAAGACAACCACCATTAAGCTCATCCTGGGCCTGCTCCGGATGAGGGAGGGCACGATCACCGTGTTCGGCATGGATAGCAGGAAGGACTCCCTGGCCATAAAGAGGCAGGTAGGCTACCTGGGGGAGAGAGTCGCATTGCCGGAAAGTGTGACCTCGCGGTGGGTGGCGTCCTTCCTGTCCCGCTGCTTCCCGGATTGGGACGACTCCCGGTTCGAGGGCTACCTCAACCGCTTCGGCGTCCCCCGGGATAAGCCGGTACGCGCCCTCTCCAAGGGGAATCGCACCAAGCTGGCCCTGGCCGCCGCTCTGGCCCACCGGCCCCGCTTGGTGATCCTGGATGAGCCCACCTCGGGGCTCGATCCGCTGATCCGTCACGAGGTGATCGAATCACTCCGGGATGTGGTCGCCGGCGAGGACCGTTCGGTCCTCTTCTCTACCCACATCGTGTCTGACCTGGAGGCCATCGCCGATTTCGTCACCGTGATCAACGATGGGCGGGTTGTCGCCTCCGAGCCCCGGGATCGGCTCACCGAACGCTGGCGCCGGCTGACCTTCCGGGTGGAAGACGCGACCGGGAGGCCGGACGCCCGGCTCCTTGACGTGCGCCGCCAGGGGGCAACGGTGACGGCGGTCACCGGAGAATACGGTGTGGACCTCTTGCAGACCCTTCGCCAGGTGGCGACCGGCCCGGTGGAAGCGGCCGCCATGGGGCTGGAAGAGGTGTTCCGCTATCTCGTCGGGCGTAACCGCCCCAATGGAGTGGATGACCGTTGATCTTCCAGACCTGGTCCGATCTCTCCCTGCAGCACCGCTCCTCGCTGGGGCTGGTGCCGCTGGCAGCGGTTCTCATGGCCGTCCTGGCGCTGGTTATGGGCGTCCATGAGGCTACCGCGTTCCCCGTTGTCCTGGTGAGCATGATGGCTTGGGGCGCCGGTCTGCGGGCCGCCTACGAGGACGACAAGGCGGATACCTGGACCTTCCTGCGGACCCTGCCCGTCCCTCCCGCCCAGGTGGTGGCTGCCCGCTACCTGTCAGGCTTCCTGCTCACCATCACCTTTGGCTTGACTATCGCCCTACCCCTGATCTTGCTGGGCGGGGGTGCCTGGCCGGCGGCCGGTGTGGGAACGGGAGCCGGCGTGGCCCTGACTGGCCTGTTCAACGCCGTGTACTACCGGTTCGGCTATCGTGCCGTGTCCACCTGGTTCCGCTACGGCCTGCTGCTGGTTGCCCTGGGTGGCGTTCTGCTGGCGCGGCTGATCCTGCCCGGCGTGGATTGGCCCTTACTGCTTGGGGAAGTCGGCACCTGGCTGGCAGCCAACCCCGCACTCATGCCCTGGCTAGCGGGGGCGGGAGTTCTCGCCCTGTACACGACCTGCTGGGCCTATGCCACCTGGGCGTTTTGCCGTAAGGAACTACTGTGAGCTGGGAGTCCGGAGTGGCGGGAAGGGAGTCGGTGAAGGATGCTGTGGCTGCTCTGGTTCGACCTGTCGGTACAGCACCGGTCCCCGATCAAGCTGCTGCCGGTCCTGGCCCTGGTCACCAGCTTGCACTACTTGGGCGGCCCGGTGGAAGCCATCGCTTTTCCCGCCTTCTCAATCGCCACCCTCGCCTGCTATACCGCACTGCGAGCGGCCCGAGAGGACGAACTGGCTGATGTCTGGACTCACCTGCGGGTGCTGCCCATCTCTCCGGTGCGGGCGGTGATCGCGCGTTATCTCTCGGTGCTCCTGTTGGTCCTGGCGGCCGGCCTGGCCGTGGCCGTACCCCTGATCCTCCTGGGCCGGCACACCTGGGCGATCTCCGTGGCCGTGGGGGCAGGACTTGGCCTGACCCTGACCGCACTCATGAACGCCGTTTACTTCAGGTTTGGGTACCGTACGGCAGCCTCGGAGTTCCTCACCCTCCTAGGTCTTGGCGTATCGGCCGCCGGCCTTTGGCTGGTGCACCTGTCAGTGTCAGCAGGGCAGTCGCCAGAAGCCACCCTGTCTCCCGTCCTGCGGCAGGTCTGGGCCTGGACCGGATCCGGAGCGGCGGCCGGTCTCTTGCCGGCGGCGGCGATCGCCGCGCTGTACGTGGGGAGCTGCATCTACGCCGCGGCGACCTTCGCAGGGAAGGAACTGCTATAGGGGAGGTGGGTGTCATGCCGGTCGCCGCCGCCGGACGGGGGCATCGGCCGGGCTGCCGTCTCTTGGGGGTAATGGGGTGGGAGCTCCTATTGTGCTACCCTCTGGCGGGCTTCCTTCCCGTTGTGGTCTTCGCGGTGGCCATCCTGGCCCTGATTCTGGGTCAAGCCGCCGACCTGCCGGTCTTCTTTGTAGCCGTGCCGGCCTGGATGTTTGCCCGATCGGCGGCAGGCCAAGATGACCGGGCCGGCACCTGGGCCTTCACGCGGGCCCTGCCCGTCGCCCCGGCTCAGGTCGTAGCCGTCCGCTTCTTGGCCAGCCTGCTCGCCACCTTGGCGTTGGCCCTAGCCGTGGGGCTGCCGCTGGTTTGGCTGGGTGGGGGAACCTGGCCCGCGAACACCGGGATGGGATTCGCGGCCGGTGTCGCCCTGAGCAGCTTGTTCAACGCCGCCTACTACCGCTTCGGATATCGCTTCGCGGCGGCCCCGGCCCACTTCGCCTGGCTATCTCCCGCCGTATGGCTGCTTGGCCGTCTTTCGCTCTCCTCGCCCGCCCCAGAAGCAATGACCCTCGCCCGCGCCACTTCGACCTCCCTGATCGCGGCCGCAGTCGTCTGCGCGGCCGCCTGGGTGTACGCCTCGATGGTCTTCGCCGATAAGGACATAGCCTGAGCGGGGAAGGAGAAGCCCGGCGGGGGAGTAGAATGAAGGCCAGAGGTGAGCACATGCCCTCCCCTGTCACCGTCTTCGTCACCGCGTTCGTGGTTGGACTATCCGGCGCCCTGATGCCGGGCCCACTGACCGTTGTCGTCTTGCACGGAGCGATCACCTCCGGCCCACTGGCCGGCCCCCTGGCCACCCTGAGCCACGGCCTCCTCGAACTGGCCATGGTAGCCGCCTTGGTGGCCGGCATGAGCCGGGTGCTCCGGCGCCGGGGCGTCGCCGCAGCCCTGGCCCTCGTTGGCGGGCTGGTGCTGTTTTGGATGGGCTGGGGTATGGTGGCCACTGCGCCGGCGGCGGCGCTCCCCGCTTCCGGGGCGGCCGCCCCGGCCGGCGCGGGTCCCTTCGTGGCCGGTATCGCCGCCACCCTGGCCAATCCTTACTGGTTCTTGTGGTGGGCGACGGTGGGCGCATCCCAGTTGGCCTGGGCCCGTTCGGTGGGCAACCAGCTTGCCTTCTGGGGCGGGCACGTTCTGGCCGATCTGGCCTGGCTCACCCTGCTGGCGATTGCCGTCGCCGGCGGGCGCACCCTGCTCACCGACTCCACCTACCGGGGGGTGCTGTTTGGCCTGGGTGGAACGATCATGCTCCTGGGGGGCTACTTCCTGGTCAGCGCCGGCCGGCTCAGCCGGCCGGAACAGCGTCCCCGGTCCCGGCCAAGCGCCTGAGCTGGTCAAGGTGCTCCTGTTCGTGCTCCAGGCAGCGACGAAGCACTTTGCGGAGGCTCCAACCTGTCTGCCCCACGGCCGGCGGCGCCGGCGGGTGGGATAGCGCCTGAGCCGCCAGTTCGCAGGTCTGCCGCCTGATCGCGTCGAGAAAGGGGACGATCACCTCATCCCCGAGGAGCTGGTGCCAGTACCACATCTCGGCCTCGCCAATATGGGCCACTACCCGTCCTGGCGGCCAACCGGGGCCCGTCCACTTCTCGCTCGGGGTCTGAAGATGAGGGGATTCCGCTAACAGGCGCTTGAGTTCGTTTCGGGACTGCTCAAGGCGCCGCAACAACAGGGCCAGGTCGTCCCGGCTGACTTCGACCTGGTCCCCGGGCAGCATTGGCTCCCGCACCGTCGAGCGATCGAACCTGGCCACCACCTCCACCGCCGAGCCGGCCAGGACGGCCCAGCCCGCGGGGACCTCCTCGCCGGCGCTGATCAGCCACTTGAGGTAGGCCCGCACGGCTTCCGGCGTCTTGTGCAGCAGGGCAGCCTCGTCGTCGGCCTTGACCACACAGCCGGGAAGACCCACGACATGGCCCAGGAGCCTGGGGCGGCCCGACTTGGCGTCGTAGTTGGCTTCCAAGACAAGGCCGATCGTCCGTCCGGCCATGGCTCACCACCCCCCTCCCGTCATTCGGCGGCGATGATAACTCACCTGCCCGGCGTCGTCCCCGGCCCGGGGTGAGCCTTCCGAGAAGGGATCCTCTCCCCTGCGGGGAAACCCGCTACCGGAGGGGATGGACGGTGGCCGCGAGAGTGCGTTGGATAGCCCCCTTGGGGTTGCTGCTCTGGCTTGCCTGGTTCTTCAGAACGTGGTTCCATGACGTTCTGCTGTTCTTCTTCGCCCGGCCGGAGATCCTCCAGGGGACCCTGGCGGGTGTTATCTGTTGGCGTTTCCTGCTGCCACGCTGGAGTGCCCTCGCCCGGGTGCGGAAGATCACGACCAGTACTGCGACCCCCGGCGGGGTCAGGCTAACGGAGATGCATTTCCGCTGGCTGCACTGGGCCGGCGGCTCGCTCACGGTGATCCTGATCCTCTTGTTCTCCCTCTTCGGTGGCTGGCTGCGAGCCGCCTACCTGGCCCGGACCCTGGAATACCACCGGATTGCCGGCTTACCGGAGTCGGTCGAGAACGTGCGGCTGATGCCCTACGAGGTAGCCCATCGCTATGGCAAGGACTCGCTGCAGCTAAGCCAGTACCGGTTGGGAACCGAGAACATGGTGCTGCAGCAAGGCAGGCTCACCTGGGTCTTCCCACTGACTCCGGACGGGCTGATCATCAAGTTCCTGATGCAAAATAAAGGACTGGCCTTGGTGGACGCCACCACCCAGGAGAAGAACTCCCGCATGGTTTGGAGGGCCATGCGGATCGGGGAAGGCATGCAGTTGACCGACAACCTCTGGTGGAACCTGTACCGGATCCGTTACTGGGTGCGAACCGAGTATCCCTACTATGTGCTGCATGGCGGGGACATCTACACCGCCGTCCCCGCGATCGACTACCAGTACCGCTTGAGCTGGGGAGTCGTGTTCGCGGCGCCCCGGTTCGCCGGGACCTTCCTGGTGGACACGGCGGGCAACACCCGCTTCCTGACCCCGGCGGAGTCTGCGGCCCATCCCGTGCTGGCGGGCAACCGAATCTTCCCCGAGTTCCTGGCCCGCCAGTACGTGGACGCTTACCAATACCACAAAGGCATCGCCAACCGGCTCTTCATACACGAGGACCAGATCCAGATCCAGGACGTGCCCAGCCGCACCCACATCAACCGGCAGCCGTTCCTGATGATGACCGCCGAGGGGCTGAAGTGGTTCATCAGCACCGAGCCCTACGGAGCCAGTCACGGTATCTTCAAGATCTTCCTGGTGGATGCGGTGACCGGCCGGATCGACCTCTACCAGCTGCCGGCCGAGGACAGCCTCACCGGGCCGGTCCGGGCCATGGATTACGTGCGGCGGGCCAACCCCGTCGTGGACTGGAGCCGGTTCCTGCTCACCGAGCCGCTGCCTTTTGTGAGGAACGGAGACCTCTACTGGAAGATCGCCGTCATCCCGGAGGATGCCGCCGGCATAGCCTACCAGGCTTTCGTGGACAGCCGCACCAATCGGGTCACCGAGGCCGGCACCGATGCCGAGATCCTGGCCTTCATCGAGGGGGACATCCCCGCCCTCGCGCCCCCCGCCGGGGACCGGGAGGCGATCCTGGAGGAGATCCGCTCCTTGCTGAGGTCGATCGACGAACTGGTGCGGCAACTGGAGGAGGGCGACTGACGTGAATCCCGTTCTCACCGCCCTGGTGGGTGAACTGGCCCAGTTGGTTCTGGGTTACCTGCTGGTGGCCCGGTTCCCGGCCATGGGTGTCTCCATCCTCACGGTCCTCGGCTGGCTGCTCCTGGGCGACTTTGCCGGGCGCCGCTGGCGAGCCGGGGCCCTCAAGGGGGCGCTCGGCAAGCTGGCCTTCACCGCCCTAATGGTCGGCGTCTACCTGGCCTGGGGACCGAGACCCGGCCTGGGCAGCCTTATCCCCCAGGCTTGGACCCTGCCCGTCATTCCCATGACGGCCCGGCTGGTGCCGTGGCTGCCCACGTCCGGCCTGCTGGCACTCGGGGGCGTCCTCACCACCCTGGCCTGGCTGGCCGGGGTACGGGCGGGGCGGCGCTAGGGCAGGGCCAGCGAACTGGTGAAGCGCTCGGCAAAGGTGGGATGGCCACCCAGTTCAAGATACTCGATCTGAGAAGCCAGGGCCTCGGCGGCCAGGCGGCGGGCGGGAAACACCAGGAGCAGCCGGGCCCCGGCTCCGGCGGCATTGCCAACCGCCCGGAAGCGTTCGCCGGGGATGGCGGGGAACATGCCCACCCGCACTGCCATGGCCGGGTCCAGGCGGGTACCGAAGGCGCCCGCCACCCAGCAACCGTCCAAGTCAAGCGCCTTGACCCCCGCCTCGCCGAGTAGGATCTCAATGCCTGCCCGGATGGCTCCCTTGGCCAGGAGCACCTCCTGAACGTCCTGCTGGGTCACCACGAGATCCCCTTCCTCGGATGCTGTCAGGAGATACTCCCGCTTGCCGTCCGGCCCCCGCCTCACCCCGGGGCCGTCCACCAACCCGCCCGAAGGGCCCAGCAGGCCGGCGGTGCGGAGTTCGGTCACCGCTTCCAGGATACCGGTGCCGGCGATGCCCACCGGCGGCTCGGCGAGGACGGTGGTTACCTCGGCCCGGCCGGTGACGGCGTCTATCCGGACTCTCTCTACCGCTCCCGGAGCAGCCCGCATGCCGTGACGGATGTGGGCGCCCTCGAAAGCCGGGCCCGAAGCGCAGGAACAGGTGAGCAGGCGGCCGCCGGCCGTCTTGAGGGTGACCTCGGTGTTGGTGCCCACGTCGATGGCCAGATGGTTGCCGGGGAGTCGCCGGAGCTCAAGGACCTCCAGCAGGGCCAGGTGATCGGAGCCGACGTAGCCGGCGATGGGGGGCGGCAGGAAGGCGCGGGCCCCCGGGGCCGTCTCCAACCCGAGTTCGCGGGCCCTCGGCAGGAGGGGGTGGGCCACGACGGGTACGAAGGGGGACACCGCCAGCCGGTCGACAGGCAGCCCCAGCAGGAGGTGGTGCATGACGGTGTTCCCAACCAGGCTGGCCTCCAGGATGTCGCCGGGGCCGATCCCGGCCAGGGAGCAGGCGATCCCGGTGGCGACCCTGATCCCCTGCTGGGCGGCAGTCTGGAGCTCGACCATTCCGTCAGGGCCCTGGAGGGCGTGAGTGAGCCGGGAGATCACGTCGGCGCCGTACCAGGACTGAGGATTGCCCACCGCGGCAGCCGCCAGGAGCTGCCCGTCCCTGAGGTCAACCAGATAGACTGCTATTCTGGTGGTGCCCAAGTCCACGGCCATGCCGGCGGGGATCCGCCCCGGGCGGGGGGAGAAAGCGATTACCTCCCGCCCGCGAACGGCGGCTGCCCGGGGCAGGGGAGGCAGCACCCGGGCGGCGGCCGGGTCGAGGCCCTCAACGTCCAGGCCATGATCTTCCCTAAGACAGTTGAGAATGCGGGTGGCGTCGGCTAGCGGCTCGAGCCGGTCGGGTGGCTTGAGGGACAGGTCGTGCCAGGCGGCCACCGGTACCCCGTCGAGGCCGCCGGGAGGGACCGCGGGCAGCGGCAGCGAGTCCTCGGCCGGCGGGGGGGGTTCGCCCTCCTGGCGAGAGACCCAGACCATCAAGTCCCGATCAACCGATGCGCGGCAGGCCAGACGATAGCCCCGGCCGAGGTCACCGGCATCCAGGAGGGCCTGTTCATCGGGGCCGGCCGGGCCGGGGGGCAGGACCAAGACCCGGCACTTGCCGCAGGTGCCCTGGCCCCCGCAGGCGGAGACCAGGCGGAGCCCGGCCGACCGGGCCGCGTCCAGAATGGTGGTCCCGGGTGGGCAGTTCACCCGCCGGCCTGCCGGCTCAAAGGTCACCCGGCAATCCACGGCCTCACCCCGGGGACCCCGTTCGACAAACTCCGGGGCTATCCCTCTTCCGGCTCGGGCACCGGGGAGTCGATGCCGGCCAGGGCGCTGGCCAGGTTGGCGTAACCGTCAAAGGGGGTCAGGGCCCTCACGATCAGCCGGGCCCCGTCGGGGGAGCCGCCGCCGTGCATGCAGCCGGGGACCCCGGCGCCGATGGTCAGCCACTCGACCAGACGGGCGGCCCGGGCCCGGACCTCGCCGGGAACGGCGGCCGTCAGGGCCTCGCGGAGGGCATGGCCGTAGACTGGGCTGGCCAGGTCGGCGGCCGAGGGCAGGCAGCCGGTCTCGGCGATCCCCCCGCCGATCTCCTGGCAGAGCCGCTTGGTTTCGTAGGGCAGGCGGGACACCTGGACCTTGTTGACATGCGCGGTCAGGGAATCGGCCAGCCAGACGCCGGAGGGATGACGCTCCCCCAGGGTGATGGCTCCGATCCCCAGGGCGTAGGTGGTCTCGTTGTTAACCGCCATCTCCACCAGCTTGTCCCGGAAGACCCGCGACGAGAGCCCGTTGGCCCGGGCCATCAGCACCGCGGCACCGGCCATCACATCACCCTGACCGGCCACGCAGGCGCCAATGCAGGCCCGGTAGTTGGCAGTGAAGTAACGGATGAGGTTGGCCGTGAACCGGTGCTCGCGGCAGAGGAAGACCCGCTCGCGGGGTACGACCACGTCGTTGAAGATCAAGAAGGCCTGGGTGATACCGGTAGCGGGAACATCCGGGTGATCCTCGAGTTCGCGGCCATCGCTGGGCCGTCGGGCTTCCACGACGGTCAGGCCGTCCGCGTCGCGGGGCAACGCGAAGGCCACGGCGTGATCGTGGTCCGCCTCACGCAAGGCGGCGCCCGGCAGCACCAGGATCTCGTGGCAGGCGGCGACGCCGGCGATCATCACCTTGTAGCCCCTGACGACAATGCCCTCCGCCGTCTCCCCGACCACCCGGAGGTAGTGGGCGGGTTGCTGGGAGGGCGGACGGGAGCGGTCGCCCTTGGCGTCGGTGAGGGCCCCGGCCACCATCCATCCCCTGCTCTCCGCCTGAAGGGCCCAGTCTCGCAGGCGTCCCTGGTAGCCAGTGCCGAGGGACTGGTCCACCTCGTGGGTGACCGCCCATAGCGTGTTGATCCCGTTCCAGCCCACGCAGGCGGCGCCGGTGCAGGTTCCCGTCTGCCGGTACAACTCCCGCTTGAGCCGGGCATTGGCCACCAGGGCTTCCGGGGAGAAGCTGAGCGAGTTCCAGCGGTGCACCACATCGCCGCTGAGCGGGGAACGACACGTGAAGAGATCCCGGAGGGCAGGGTCATGGGCGCCGTCATAGGCCCGGCAGTGGCTCTCCACCGAGCGGCGGGTGAGCGGATCGGCGGTCACATCGGCCACCGGCCGGTCAAACTTGAAGATGTTGGGTCGGAGAGCCGCCAGGGCGGCCCGGTAGTCTTCCCGGGTCTTGAGGGTCAACGCGTTCAGCCTCCGTCCAGGATCGCTGTGATCAGCCAGATCCCTGCGGGGCCGGTCTTGACCGGCTGGCCGAGCTCTATGGTATAGGAGCGCCCGCCGTGGACGGCCTCCACCACTGCCTGGGAGCCGGTCTGGCCGGTCAACCGGAACTGGTCAGTGAGGCGGAAGCCGGCCATGCGGCCGTCCCGCATCGCCACCGCCAGGGGATCCCGGCGCCAGGTCTCGTGGCCCTGATCGGCCCGTTCCTGCAGCCAGGACGCCCGCTCGGGGTCGATGAACACCGGGTAGGCCAGGATGCCCCAGCGACCTGCGTTCTCCCTGAGCTCCAGGTGCCCGGCCAGGAGGTCGATGGCCTTGCCTTCCACCAGAATGGTGATGCCCTCGACTCCCTCCAGGTCGGTGAGCGTGAAGATGAGCGAGCGGAGGGTCATGGCTTCTCCGGCCGAACCGCCGGGATGGTTGTCCACGAACTCACGGGAGAAGTCGACGCGGGCCACGCCCTGGACCACATCAACCCCACGCACCCGGGTTCCCCGGGGAATGGTCGGGTGCAAGCCGTGGCCACGCGGGCCGGCGGTTAGCTCCTCCACTACCCGGAGGGCGAGCGACTTCCCCTGGAGGTCGATCTCCCGGTCCTCGGGGACGGTGAACTGGGCCATGGTGTCGGCGAAGTAGAGGGCCACGGTCGCCCTGGCGCCGGGTGAAGGTGCAGGTGGCCGCAGACAACCACCAAAGAGGAACAGGGCCAGAACCGGCGCCACTGCCCGGAGGTTGACCATGACCCATTCCCCTCACCCGGCGAGATCCGGAGACGGACGCTCTCAGTCTCCGGCGGCCGTGGACAGCCGCTCCTGCACCAACCCGGTGATCTCCCATGGCAACCGGGCCACGGCGGCCCCGGCGCCGGTCAATGCATCCACCTTGCTCTCAAAGGTCCCCCGGCCCCGTTCGATGATGGCCCCGGCGTGCCCCATCCGCTTGCCGGGCGGCGCGCTGCGCCCGGCGAGGTAGGCCACGACCGGCTTGGTCATCCCCTTGATGAACTCCGCCGCCTCTTCCTCGGCCGTGCCCCCGATCTCGCCGACCATGACCACAATCGAGGTGGCGGGGTCGCCCTCCAACCGGCGCAACACATCCACGAAGTTCAGGCCGACCACCCGGTCACCGCCCAGTCCCACCACCGTGGACTGGCCCAGACCGGCACCGGTCAGGGCGGCCGCTATCTCGTAACTCAGGGTGCCGCTGCGGGCCACCAGTCCCACCGGACCCGGGGCGTAAGCCCGGGCCGGCATGATCCCCAGCTTGCACTTGCCGGGCGAGATGACGCCAAAAGTGTTAGGGCCCACAACGACCGCGCCCTTGGTGCGCGCGAAAGCCATGACCTCCATGGCGTCGTGGACGGGAATGCCCTCGGTGATGGCGACCACCACCCCCAAGCCAGCCTCGAGAGACTCCAGGCAGGCATCCCGAGCGAAGGGTGCGGGAACGAAGATAATCGAGGCGTTGGCCCCGTGGCGCTCCACCGCCTCCTCAACCGTGTCATAGACGTCGATGCCGTCGACGTCGGCGCCCCCCTTGCCGGGAGAGACGCCCGCCACCAGCCGGGTGCCGTACTCCGCCATCAGGCGGGCGTGGAACTTACCCTGGTTGCCGGTGATCCCCTGGACCACCACCCGGGTCTTCTCGTCGATCAGGATGGCCAACGTCGCGCCCCCCTCATCTGCCTCTGGCCAGGGCAACCGCCCTCGCCGCAGCCTCCTCCATGCCGGTGTAAGCGTCCAGCCCGTGCTCCCGGAGGATGGCCAGACCCTCGCCTTCGTTGGTGCCGACCAGCCTGATCACGAACGGGACCTCCGTCCCGCAGGATGCCCGGGCGGCCACCACGGCCTGGGCCACATCGTCACAGCGGGTGATGCCGCCGAAGATGTTCACCAACACCACCTTCGGTGACTGGTCCAGCAACATCTCAATGGCCCGGGTCATGGGCTCCACGCCCGCCCCGCCTCCGGCGTCAAGAAAGTTGGCGGGCCGGCCGCCGAGTTCCTGGAGAACGTCCAGTGTGCCCATGGTGATCCCTGCCCCGTTGGCCATGACCGCGATGTCGCCGCCCAGTTCCACGTAGGCAAGCCCAAGGGAGCGGGCCTTACGCTCGCGGTCCGAGCCTTCCTCCACTGCCGGCAGGTCCTTGTGCCGGAACAGAGCATAATCATCCACGTTAAGGCGGCCGTCGGCGGCCACCGGACCGTCCGAGGTGAGGACCAGCGGGTTGATCTCCACCAACTCCGCGTCGTAACGGCGGAAAACCTGCCACAGGCGATGCAGGATGTCGGCCAGCCGGCCGGCTTCGTTGCCCGTCAGGCCCAACCGTCGGACAACCTCCCGCGCCCGGTAGGGTCGGAATCCCCAGATGGGATCCACCGCCCGCCGCACGATGGCCTTCTCGGGCACCTCCTCGATGTTCACGCCGCCCTGGGTGGAAGCGATGACTACCGGCCTGCGGGCCGCTCCTTCCACCGCCACGCCGAAGTACAACTCGGCCTGGACGGTGAGTTTCTTCTCCACCAGGAGCTCCTCAACCCGGTAGCCGCGAATCTCCTTGCCCAGTATCTCGGCTGCTCGCGCTTCGGCCTCGTGGGGCCAGTCGGCGAAGGCGATGCCTCCCGCCTTGCCCCTACCGCCGGCCAGGACCTGAGACTTGATGGCCACCGGGCCGATCTCGCGGCACACGACGGCCGCCTCGGCGGGCGATGAGACCACCCGGCCGGGCGGCACCGGTATCCCGGCCTCGGCGAAAGCTCGCTTTGCCAGGTACTCATACAGCTTCATGGAGGACCTCCCCGAATGCGCCGGGGCCCGGCCGGGCCGGGCCCCGGACGCTTGCGCTGAGGACGCCGGCTAACCGAACTGCGCGTTTACCTTCTCCACCAGCCGCTTGCATTCCTCTGCGACCTGGGCCGGGTCGACCTTGAGCCGGGCGACGCCCGAGTCCATGGCTGCCTTGGCCACTGCAGCCGCCACAGCGGGAGCCACCCGCCGATCCAGGGCGCTGGGGATGACATAGTCCTCGCGGAGCTCGCCGTCCGGGATCAGACCGGCTATGGCATGGGCCGCAGCTTGTTTCATCGGTTCGTTGATGTCGGTGGCCCGGCAGTCGAGGGTCCCGCGCAGGACGCCGGGGAAGCCCAGTACATTGTTGACCTGGTTGGAGAAGTCGGAGCGGCCGGTGCCGACAACCCGGGCGCCCGCCGCCTTGGCCTCGTCGGGGAAGATCTCCGGTACCGGGTTGGCCATGGCCAGCACCACCGCGCCGGGGGCCATGGACCGGACCATATCCTGGGTGACCAGGTTGGGCCCGGAGAGACCGATGAAGACGTCCAGCCCCCGGAATGCCTCCTCGGTCGTCTTGATCTTGCCGAGGTTGGTCCGGAGCGCCATCTCCTCCTTGGCCCAGTTCATCCCCTGTGAGCGGCCCTTGTAGACGGGGCCCACCCGGTCAACCAGGACCATCTGGCCCACGCCCATGTCCAGCAGCAGCTTGGCGGTGGCGATGGCGCCGGCGCCGGCACCCATGATCAGGACGCTGGAGTTGGCGAAGGTCTTGCCGACCACCTTCATGGCCGAGAGCAGGGCGGCGGCGGTCACGATGGCCGTGCCGTGCTGGTCATCGTGGAAGATGGGCATGCCGGTTTCCTTCTTGAGCCGGTTCTCTATCTCGAAGCAGCGGGGAGCAGAGATGTCCTCCAGGTTGATGCCACCAAAGGTGGGCTCCAGCAGCTTGACCACCTGGACGATCTCGTCCGGATCCTTGGAGGCGACGCAGATCGGGAAGGCGTCCACCCCGGCGAAGTACTTGAAGAGAATACACTTGCCTTCCATCACCGGCAGCGATGCCTCCGGCCCGATGTCGCCCAGCCCCAGCACGGCGGTGCCGTCGGACACGACCGCAACCATGTTGCCCCGGGCCGTGTAGGTGTCCACCAGTTCACGCTCGCGGTGGATCTCCCGGCAGGGCTCGGCCACTCCCGGCGTATAGGCCAGCGACAGGTCCTTCCGGTCCACCAGCCTGACCTTGCTGATGACCTCGATCTTGCCCCGGTTGTCCCGGTGCAGTTGCAGGGCTTCTTCCCTCAGGGACACTTCGTGCACCTCCCGCTTGTCATCTCGCGAAACGCTCCTTGCCGGCTGCGTAGAGATCGCCGCCGTGGGCGTCGATAGCCACAATGGTGGGGAAATCCGTCACCTCCAGGCGGTAGATGGCCTCGGGGCCCAGGTCAGGGTAAGCCACCACTTCCGCCGCGGTGATCCGCCGGGCCAGCAAGGCGCCCGCCCCCCCCGTGGCCACCAGGTACACCGCCCCGTGCTGCTTCATGGCCTCCACGACTGCCGGGCTGCGCAGTCCCTTGCCCACCATGGCCTTGAGTCCAAGCTGCATGATGGTCGGGGCATAGGTATCCATCCGCCCGGAGGTGGTGGGGCCGGCCGATCCTATGGCCTGCCCCGGCTTGGCGGGACAGGGGCCCACATAGTAGATGACCTGCCCGGAGAGATCCAGCGGTAGGGCCTGACCTTGGGTATGGGCCTCCACCAGGCGCTTGTGGGCGGCGTCACGGCCGGTGTAGATGACCCCCGAGAGCAGAACCCGGTCACCGGCCCGGAGCTTCCTGACCTCGTCCTCTCTGAGCGGAGGAGTCAGGCGGATTGTCTTCTCGTCCACTTCGCTCACCTCTTCCCCGATGGGTTGGTCGCTAGAGCGCCCGCTCCGCGTGCCGGGCTGCATGGCATTGCAGGTTGACGGCCACGGGCAAGGCGCCGATGTGCGTGGGGGCGGTCTCAACATGCACCGCCAGAGCGGTCGTCCGGCCACCCAGGCCCTGGGGCCCGATCCCCAGGTTGTTCACCGCCTCCAGGATCTCCGCCTCCAGGGCGGCGACCTCGGGGCGAGGGTGGGATCTCCCGATCGGGCGCAACAGGGCCTTCTTGGCCAGCAGGGCGGCTCGATCCATCATCCCGCCCACCCCGACACCGACCACTACCGGTGGGCAGGGATTGGAGCCGGACCGGTCCACCACCTCAACCACGAACTCGCGCACGCCCCGGGCGCCGTGGGCCGGGGTGAGCATCTTCATCCCGCTCATGTTCTCGCTGCCGGTGCCCTTGGGAACCACCCAGAGTTTCAATCCCTCACCGGGCACCAAGTCCACGTATATGATGGCGGGAGTGTTGTCCCCGGTATTGGCCCGGCGGAAGATGGGGTCGTCCACCACCGACTTCCGCAGGTACCCTTCGTCGTAGCCGCGGCGCACACCGTCGTTGATGGCGTCCTGCAGGCTTCCCCCGACCAGGTGCACGTCCTGCCCCAGCTCGACAAAGACATGGGTCACACCTGTATCCTGACAGAGGGGTACCCGGTCATCCCGGGCGATGGCCGCGTTCTCCAGGAGCTCGCCGAGGATCTCCTTGCCGAGTGGAGACTCCTCTCGCTCCCGGGCGACCTCCAGGGCCGCCACCACATCCGGCGGCAGGTCGTAGTTGGCCTCCACACAGAGGTCTCGGACCGTGTCCGCCACCTTGGACACACTGATCTCTCGCACGGCGTACTCCCCTTTCCTCCAACTCGGGAAGACATCACAGGCTGAGGGCGGCCCGCTTGATGGGCACCGCCCCTCCGGCCGACGGGAGGTCATTTCGCCAGGAAGCGCTGTGGAACCTGCCGGAAAGTGACTGATTTCACAGGTTGCCAGGGCCCTGCTAACCGGGATCGGGGATGGCGGCCGGCGACGGGCAACTCCCGCAGGAGAAGGAGCAACGCGACGAGAGGCCGGGGGCCACCCCTCCCCGGCCTCTCGTCCCGGTCCCGCCGCCGCAGCCCTTAGGTTGCGGAAGGTCCTAGCAGTCGTCCAACCTCCTGCTCCACCTCGTCCAGGCGCCCTTCGCGGATCAGGACCGCCACCTCCGGGCGGGCCAGCGTATCAGCGAAGAGTTGCCGCTGACCGGGATCCGGCAGTTGATCGCCCAGTTGTCCCAGGAGTTCCAGCAGGACCCCGTACTCCGAGCCGTAGGCGGTCTCCAGTTCCTCCCGGATCCGGCGCGCCAGTGGGAGTCCCCTGCCCCCGGTGTCCACGGCGATGGTCAGCCGGCCTCGTCTCAGCACCTCGGGTAACAGCAAGTCCCCTTGCGCGGTGCCGGTGGTTAGAAGCAGGGCCCGTGAACGGCGGGCGTCGGCCGCCACTCGCTGGTCCAGTTGCGACTCCCCGGCGACGGCGGCCACCACCATCGCTCCGGCCAGGTCCGATGGACCTTCATAGGCCCGTGCCACCCACTCGACTCGTCCCGCCCGCGCCAGTGGTTCCAGCCTCCCGCCCAACTGCGGGCTTATCACCAGAACATCGGCGCCCCCATCGGCCAGGGCGGCAGCTACGCTGGCCGCCTCATCGCCCCCGCCCACGACCACACCGCGCCGGCCTTGGAGTCGCAGGCTCACCGGGCAGTACCCGCCCATCCCATCACCCCCGTGCCGTTCTGTATATGCCGGGGAGGGGGCGGGCCATGCCGGTCAGATAGCGGGAGGCTCCCGGCCCAGCAGCCGGAGGAGGAAGAAGATCTGCCCGCGGTGGTGCAGTTCCTCGATCCAGGCATTGCCGAGCAGGTCCTTCACCGGCCGGGTTCCGTGTCCTTTCTCGAGGATCTCCGCCCCGGACCGCGCCAAGTAGTCCCAAAGGAGCTCGCCAAGTGCCTCCAGCGGGGTCACCAGCTCCTCCACCGTGCGGGGATCCCAGTTCCGGGGAAGCAGCGGAGGGCGCCCCAGCACTCCCTGGGTCACATCACGATCATGGACCCGGGCTATGTGGGCAGCCAGGCAGCCGATGCCGTTCCGGCCGCCCGGTGGAACCCAGGCCAAGTCCGCCGGGGAGAGCCCCTGGAGGCAAGCCAGGAGGACAGCCCGGCACTCCCTCCAGTAGGGGAACACCTCCGTCAGCCGCAAATGAGGCTCTCCAGGTCCCGCGGGTAGTAGGTCAAGAGGTCGATCCCGGCTTGGGTTACCACCAGGGTATCGGAGTGGCGGAAACCGCCCAGCCCCGGCACATACAGCCCGGGCTCGACGCTGAAGACCATCCCCGGCTCTATGATGGTCTGATCGCCGATATCCAGGAAGGGCGCTTCGTGGCCGAGCATCCCCAGGGCGTGACCCACATGGTGCCGCCAGTAGGGCCACAGATCGTTGGCATCATAGAAAGCCCGTACCGCGCGGTCCACCTCGCTGCAGGGAATCCCCGGCCGGATGGTCGCGAGAGCCAGGTCTTGTAGTTCTACCATGAGACCGAAGAACTTGGCCTGCTCCGGACTGGGCCGGCCCACGAACATGGTGCGTTCAAGCTCGCTGTGGTAACCCCACACGGTGGCGCCGGCTCCGGTTACCAGGACGTCGCCCGGCCGCAGCCGGAGATTCCTGGTGATGGCGTGAGGAAGGGCCGAGTTGGGGCCGATCTGCCCCCGGAACCCGGCTGCCGCCCCGTGCCCACCTCGCGGTTCGTAGCTCGCCCCCAGGGTGCGCACCATGGCCATGGTGGCCTCCATCGACGCTCGCTGGGATATCTCGTTCTCGGTCCGGCCCGGCAAGGAGTACTCCTGCAGCAGGACATGGGCCAGATTGCCCCAGCGCGAACTCTCCCCGATCAGCCGCACCTCCGCAGGCGACTTGATAGCTCTCAGGCCTTCCACCAGTTTTGGCAGGAGCTTCAAGCTCGCCTGGGGCAGCACTTCCTCAAGACGAGGGCCTTCATAGCCCATTCCCGAGCCATAGCCGGCAGCGTCGGCGCCCAGCCTGCCGGAGGCCAGGCCGAACTCTTGCAGCAGACCGGCCAGCCCTCGCATGGGGTGGACTTCTCCCGGATACTCGGGGTAGGTGCGCACCAGATCCACGTAGGCCGTCTCCTCGGCGTGCTCCAACTCCAGCCGGGGCAGGTACAGGCTGGCCCGAGCCGGCTCCAGGATAAGGGCGGCGGGCCGCTCGGTGGGTATGAAGGCGAATCCGGTGAGGTAGGCGATGGAGGTGGAGTTGAAGAAGACCATCGCCGCCAGCCCTTCGCGGTCGAGGGCGGCGATGATCCGGTCGCGGCGGACCCTATACTCCTCCTTGGCCAGGCAGAGATCGGACATGAGGGGGACACCTCCCGGGAAAGTGAGTGCTCGGATGGTGGTTCTCTGCCGCCGGAAGCCAGACCTTCACCTAGGGCCGTGTTTCGGGCTGGGGACCGGCATCGGGCACGTGAATGTAGGCTATGCCTTCGGCCAGGAGGCAGTAGAGGGCGGGCTCATCGGCGGGCGCCGCCAGCACTGCGCGGTCCCGCTCTGACGCCAACCGCACCAGGTCGTCCAGGTTGTCCAGGTACAGCCGCGGCCAGCGACGCAGCTCGTCGGCCAGCCCCCGGGTGAGCACAAGCCGCCGCTTCAGGCGCCGCTCCCGGCGGGACGGGAGCGGGCCGCCGGGCCGGCGCCGGGTCATGTGCCAGATTCCCAGCGCCCCGACGGCCGCCGTTCCACCCAGCCGGGCGGTGACCACCGGCAAGCTGAAGCCCAGCAGCGATAGCTTGTTAGGCCGCCATTCCCGCGTCTCCAGGGCCCGGGTTACCCGGCCCCCGGGACTGAAAGACGGCTCAAAGACCTCCAGCTCGGGTCGGAACAGGAGCTGGAAAGCGTGGCTGAGCACCGCCTGCAGGCGGCCGTGGTCCATCTGGGTCTCAACCGAGGCCACCAAGTTGACCTCGTAGGCGGTACCCTCCGGTTCCACTCCCGTCTCGCGGGTGATATCCCGGATCTGGGCCGTCAGATCGACGGGGTCGAGTAGATAGGCTACGGCGACTCGGCCACCCTCGGCGAGGACGGGAGTATTGGGCTCAAGGACGATGTGCTTGCGCCACAGCCCGGGCGCTCGCACGTCAAGGGTGAGCCCCCGCCTTACCTCGAAGGGCACTGTGGGCCGGGAGGAGAGGACGAAATCGAAGATGACCTCGACCTGTTCCACAAGGCGGGTGAAGTAGAGGGGGTCGCCGGTCAGGGGACCGGGGGAGTCATAGAGGGCTCCGGGCCGCGGGTAGACGAAATACGCCGCGCTGGCGTTGATCTCCAGCTCCTGCTCGGGACGGTGCACGATGACGGCCGGCGGCGTCAGGAAAGCCTGCAGGCCCACCAGGGCCGCCGCCACCAGGGCCAGTTGGGCTGCCGTGCTGAGGCCGGCGGCGATGGCGGACCAACGGCTTCGGGCCGGCATGGCCGTGGTCCTGCCGAGCAGGGGGTTGGTCCGCTCGGCCCAGTTGCGTCGTGGGCGCCCCCGGCGCAGTCCGACCGGCCGCAGTCCCTCTGTCGTGCCCGTCCTCAAGGCCACACCCCCATGGCTCCCTCCCGGGAGGCTTAGGGGTTCCAAGCCTCAGAGACTTCTTCCTGCGGCGACGGGTGTCGAACGTCCGACACCGGCTCAGTCACCGGTCTCCTCGGCGATGATGCGGTAAAGAGTCAACAGCCGGCCGGGATCGACGCTGTCGTCAGGGAAGCCCCAGGCCGTCCCGGCCAGGTAGCGCCCTTGCCGGCGGGGCGGCAGGGCCGCGCGCACGGCCCCTCGGACCAGACCCGCGTCATCCGTCGCCAGGGTGATCGGGTCGATCCCGCCCATCAAGGCCAGCCTCCATCCCGTGGCCTCGCCGACGCGCGGAGGTGACATGCCGGCGCCAGGCTCCAGGGGGTGAAGGCCGTCGAAACCCATGTCCACGATGTCGGGGAGGATGGCATCCAGGCAGCCATCGGAGTGCAGGAACACGGGGACCCGATCCCGGAACCGGCTCACCATCTCTCCCAGGAGCGGGAAGAAGTGTCGGCGCAGCACCCGGGGGTCGGCGAAGGTGCCGGTCTGGTGGGCCAAGTCGTCCGCCACAACCACGCCGTCGGCTCCCGCCTGCACGGCCTCGAGGGCGGCGGCAGTGCGGGCCTGAAGCCGGCGCCGGCTCCAGGCTGCCAGCCGCCCGGGATCGGTATGGGTGAGGCGGAGGAAGGTTTCCCAGCCCAGTGCCTGGGCGGAGTCGCTGAAACATCCTCCCACCACCACGAAGAGGAACAAGCCGGTCCGCTCCCTGCGGGAGCGGACCGGC
>JAVHLP010000020.1 GCA_031082145.1 bacterium
GAGAGGTCTCATTCGCTGCCATCCTCTTCCGTGCCTACTGCAATGTTACACGCTCGTCAGGTCGAAGTTACCGAGGAGCCGCACGGAAATTGGGCCCAGCTGACCCCGCCGTCCCAGGGCGACAGCCGACAGCAGCGCAACCGTGAGGGTGCTGGTGGCTCTGGTCTTCCCCCAGAACCACGCCCGCCCGGCTTGCCCCCCCAGGTTACGTAGGCGAACAGGGCGGCAAGCATCGCCACACTCGAGACAGCTAGCACGGCAGTTTCTGGTAGAGAATAAAGATCGCTTCCGCCTGCCATCCTAGCGAGCGAACTCGTACCTTAAGCGGTTCCAAATCCGGTAGAGGAAGGGAAGGATGGATATCAGAAGCGGGGGGAGAGTGATACCGTGGGCAGCAATTGGCGCCGCCTTCGGAACCTGGTGGTACTGGGGCTGCTGCTCTGGGCCACCGTCGGGGGAGTTCCCTACCGTGAGCGCTCGCCTTCGAGTGATGCCGGGCCGGTCCTGACAGCCCCGGACGAACCCTTGGCCCAGCCCGTCGCCATCGACCCGGTGGCCGCCCTCCCACCGGAAGCAGAGGCCGAGGACGGGGGCCAGGGTGGGGCAGCCGCGGGCCACACCAGCCACGTGGTGGCCCAGGGGGAGACTCTGTCTCTCCTGGCTTCCCGGTACCGGGTGGAAGTCGCCACCATCGCCAGCTTTAACGGCCTGGCCAATCCCAACTTCATTCGCGCCGGCCAGCTCCTGCTGATCCCGTCGGGTGGCGGCTCCACCTACCGGGTACGGCCGGGTGACACCCTTTGGGACCTGAGCCGTTCCTTCGGCGTGTCCCAACAGACCCTGGCGGAGGCCAACGGCCTGCGCAACCCCTCTCTCCTGGCCGTCGGCCAGACGCTGATCATACCGGCGACCGGAGGGGTACCGGCGGGGGGAACCACGACTACTTTCATCTGGCCCTTGCTGGGGCGGATTACCTCGCCTTTCGGTCCCCGGGGAGGCAAGCTGCACACCGGCATCGACATCGCCGGGGCAACCGGCACGCCCATCCGGGCGGCCGCCGCCGGCACCGTGATCACCACCGGCTGGGTGGGGGCGTACGGGCGGACGGTGATGATCCGCCACTCCGGCGGGACGGTCACCCTCTACGCGCACGCCTCCGAGTTGCTGGTGCGCCGCGGACAGCAGGTGACCCAGGGTCAGATCATCGCCCGGGTGGGCTCCTCCGGCAACTCCACCGGCCCCCACCTGCACTTCGAGATAATCGTGGCCGACCGGCCGCGAAACCCGCAGGACTACCTTCCCCGGCGTTAGCGCTCGCGGGCCATGAGTTCGGGGACCTGGCTGGCCACCTCGTCCAGGCCCTTGATGACCTGCCGCATGAAGTCCTGGTTGGACTTGGTCTTCCGCAAGCGTTTGTTGAGCAGCTCGATGATCTCGTCGCTGCCCAGGCGATCCAGGGCCCGCCGCAGGGCCCAGCTCATCTCCAGCTCATTGGGACTGAGCAGCAACTCCTCCTTGCGGGTGCCCGAACGCTTGAAATCGATCGAAGGGAAGATCCGGCGGTCGGCCAGCCGGCGGTCCAAGTGCAGTTCCATGTTGCCGGTTCCCTTGAACTCCTCGTAGATCACATCGTCCATGCGGCTGCCGGTGTCGATGAGGGCGGTGGCGATGATCGTCAGGCTGCCCCCCTCCTCGATGTTGCGGGCGGCGCCGAAGAACTTCTTGGGCTTGTTCAGGGCGGCCGGGTCCATGCCCCCGGACAGGGTGCGGCCGCTGGGGGGCACCACCAGGTTGTGGGCCCGGGCGAAGCGGGTGATGCTGTCCAGCAGGATGACAACGTCTCGCTTGTGCTCCACCAGGCGCTTGGCCCGGTCCAGGACCATGTCGGCGACCTTCACGTGGTTGTCCGGCAGTTCGTCAAAGGTGGAACTGACCACCTCGCCCTTCACCGACCGCTCCATGTCGGTGACCTCCTCCGGCCGCTCGTCGACCAGGAGGACGATGAGATGAACCTCGGGGTGGTTGGCCGTGATGCTGTTGGCAATGTTCTTCAGGAGCACCGTCTTGCCGGCCTTGGGGGGTGAGACGATCAGGCCCCGCTGCCCCTTGCCGATGGGGGCGATGATGTCGATCAGCCGGGTCGACGTCTCTTCCGGGCGCGACTCCAGCCGGAAGCGTTTGTCGGGGAACAGGGGGGTGAGCGCCTCGAAGGCGACCCGTTCCCGGGCTTTCTCCGGCGGGTCGCCGTTGATCAGCTCCACCCGGAGCAGGGCGAAGTAGCGCTCGGAGTCCTTGGGGGGACGGGCCTGGCCGGACACGGCGTCCCCGGTCTTCAGCTCAAAGCGGCGGATTTGGGATGGGGACACGTAGATGTCCTCCCGGGTCGGGAGGTAGCCGATGGGCCGCAGGAAGCCGTAGCCCTCGGGCATGATCTCGAGAATCCCTTCCGCGAACAGCGATCCTTCCTTGGTGATGCTGGCCTTCATGATCTCGAGGACCAGTTCTTTCTTGTGCATGCCCGAGTAGCCGTAAATGCCAAGCTCCCGGGCTTTGACGTAAAGCTCCCGCATGGTCAGTTGCTCCAACTCCTGCACGTTCATCCTGGCTAATCTCACCTCAGCACACTAGGGATGGGGAAACCGGGGCTACCCGGGAATGGTACCGGCAAAACACCAGAGAAACCCGTGGCTAATCGGGCTGGCGCTAACGAGGGAACGGGGCCGAGGCCGGTACTACGGCCCCTGACCAGAACCATGCCTCTCGGCGGCCAAACTTATGCACCCACGCCCCATCTTATGGTCAGACTGGGGGGATGATGCACCGGGGGAGCCGTTAACGTTGTCTTTATTCGGCGCCCGCCCCCCGGTCTCCTTCTTTCTCAAGAGCGGGCCAGCACCTGCCGCCAGTCGGCCAGGAAGCGCTCGATCCCCTGGTCGGTCAAGGGATGCCGGAACAGCTGCTCCAGCACCTTGAAGGGAACGGTGGCAACGTCGGCGCCGGCCTCGGCCGCCTGCACCACGTGCAGGGGATGGCGGATGCTGGCGGCGATGACGGCGGTCTCCAGCCCGTGCCGGGCGCCGATCTCCACCGTCTGGCGCACGACGTCCATGCCGTCATGGCCCGCGTCGTCCAGGCGCCCCACGAAGACGCTGGCGAAGGTCGCGCCCGCCAGCGCCGCCAGCAAGGCCTGGGCGGCCGAGAAGACCAGGGTCACGTTAGTCCCGATCCCCTCCGCCTTCAGTACCCGCACCGCCCGCAACCCCTCGGGGGTCAGCGGCACCTTGACGATCACGTTGGGAGCGAGCCCGGCCAGCACCCGCGCTTCCTCGACCAGGGGCCCGCTCTCCAGGCTGACCGCTTCGGCGCTGACCGGGCCATCCACCAAGCTGGCGATCTCCCGGACGGCAGCGTGGAAGTCGGCGAAGCGTTCCTTCGCCACCAGTGTCGGGTTGGTGGTGACGCCGGCGATGACCCCCCAGGAAGCTGCTTTCCGGATCTCTTCCAGGTTGGCCGAGTCCACGAACAATCGCATGGCAGCCGTTCCTCCCTCGCTCTCAGTCGCCCAACGCCTCCAGCCACTCCCCCGCCGGCCCGGCCGTCCGCGGATCGGCCAGGGCCCGGACAAAGGCCTCGCGGGCGGCGCTGAACTGCCCCAGCCGCAGGTGGGCGATGCCCAGGGCCAGATCGACCCGCCCCTGCCGCAGCGGGCCGAAGTACGCCTGGGTGGCAGCCGCCCAATCCAGGGCCCGGGCGTAGGCGGCCTCGCCCCGGGTCCGGTCCCCGGCCGCGTCATAGCCCACCCCGGCCTGGACATGCCCCCAGACCAGGTTCTCCCAGTGATCCTGGGCCACCGGATCGAGTTCCCGGGCCCGGCCCAGGGCGCGCAGGCCGATATCGGGGAACCCGTGCCGGACGGTTATCTGCCCACCAAGGCTCTGGTAGGCCGGGTTGCCCGGGTCCAGCCGCATGGCCTGCCCGGCGGAAGCAATGACCGGGATGACCTCGCCCAGGTCGCCGGGGTCCGCCTCAACCAGGTGGGCCCGCGCCAGCCCCCAGAAGGCGCCCGCCGAGAGTGGGTTGAGCCTGGACGCGAGGCCGAAGACGACCCGGGCCGGCGCGGGCCGCCCCGCGGCCAGCCGGGCCTCCCCCACCGCCTCCAGGGCCCGTCCGGTCACTCCCACGGCGGCCAGCACCAGGATCCCGACCAGGAGGCCGGCCACCAGCCACCACCAGCGCCCCTCGGCCGGCCCCGCCAGCGGCTTGCGGGGAGGTCCCAGGGCCGCCCGGACCCCCAGCCCCCAGGTAAGACCCAGGAGCAGGAAGAAGTAAGCGGCCAGGGGCGGGTAGCCCACGGCGTAGTCCAGGAGGCCGTGGACCACCAGCAGCCCGAAGGCCACGTAGGCGGCGGTCAGACCGCCGGAGCGGCGGCCGCGGACGAGCGGGGCCAGCGCCACCAGGGCGCCGACGGTCAGCACCAGGACCAGCAAGAGGCCGGGGATCCCCGCTTCCACGCCCACCTTCAGGAAGAAGCCCTGCGGCTCCAGGCTCACGTAAGACCCCTGGCGGAAGGTGGCGCCGGCAACCGTCCAGCCACCGGGCCCGGTCCCGACGAGCGGCCTTCCCAGCATGGCGGCCGCCCCATCGCGCAGGCGGCCCAGCCAGGCGGCGGCTTCCGGCCCCGCCACCAGCGGCCAGGCCAGGCGGAGAGCGGCCCCCCGGGGCAGCAGGAATCCGGCCAGGGCGGTCGCCGCCACCAGGGCGGCCACGATCGCCGGCGGTAGCCAGGGCCGGTCGGATCTCGCCGCCCACTCCCCCAGCCGGGGACCCAAGCGTTCCCCGGCCAACCAGGCCAGGACGCCGCCGGCAATGATGGTCGCCAGCCCCGCGGCCGGTCCCCCGATGGCCAGGAGCGGCAGGTAGGCCACCAGAAAGGCCATCCCCAGGGCCCACACCAGGCCACCGGCCAGCACGGTGGGAAGGGCCTCCTCCCGGGGCAAGAGCAGCCCCAGAGCCAGCAGCCCCACCGGCCAGAGGATCCAGGCCCCGCGGGAGAAGCTCAGCAGCAGCCCCGCCAGCAAGAGGAAGCCGGCCAGGGTCAGTGAGCCGGCCGTGGCCCCGAGGCCCCGGCACAGCGGGCAAGGCCCGGCCGGTTGACCGCCGGTCCGCTTCCAGGCCCGGGCCGCCGACCAGACGGTCCCCATCAGGCCGGCCAGGAACAGGGCGCCGGCCGCGTTGGGGTAAAATAGCACGGCGGCCAGGCGGCCGGTGGCGGCCAGGCCCCCCGGCGCCCCGGGCCCGGTCAGGTAGCCCGACGGGGGCGGAATGATCAGGTCGCCCAGGCCGGTAAGGGGCGGAGCCCCGGGAAAGCCGGTGGCCGGCGTGAGACCGAGGGCGTGCAGGACCAGGCCCAGCCCGGCCAGCAGGGCGGCCGCCCCGACCAGGGCGCCCCAACCGGCGGCCTCACGCCCCGGCAGCCAGAGGGCACCGAGGTAACGGCCAAGGAAGTACAGGAGGAGAAGCACCAGGGCGGCCAACCCTCCCGCCGCGGCCCGGGCCGGACTGGCGGCCAACACGGCCGCCAGGAGGTACCAGGCGGTCAGGATGATGACCGCCTGGTCCGGCCAGATCGTCCCCGGCCGGGATCCCGGCCACTCCGCCACCAGGTCCCTGCCCATCCAGAGGAGAAGACCGGCGGCGTATGCCAGCCCCAGGGCCGCCGCAAAAAAGAAGTCGCCCCCGGCCCCGGCGATCCACAAGATGACCAGGAGTCCCCCGGTGGCCAGGGGTACGGCAGACGGCAAGCTAGGTCGATGTCCCACGCTAATCCCTCCCCGACTCGCGATCCGCCGCTTCCCGGCCGAACGCCTGGTGGAGGGCGTAGGCCAGGAAACCGGCGCAGGTGGCAAAGGCCGCCCCGGTCTTGGCCACCCCCGTTTCCCGGTCGAAACTCTCGCAGGCCAGGCCGCCGTCCAGGGGGGCGGCCAGCAAGATCTCCCGCGCCACGGCTGCCCGCCCCGACAGCAGGCTGTTGAAGATCCCCATCACGAAGGGATGGTCGGCGTGGGGGCAGCCGACCTCGGGAAAGCGCGCCCCGGGATAATGGTGGGGGTTGTCGGGAGAGTGCACCCAGGCCACGGTGTTCCGGTAGACCGGGTCCGTGGGGTCACAGAAACCATAGTAAGCCAGGAGCTGCAGGCTCCCCGGGGGCTCGTCGTAGATCTCACGGGCCCCCTCCAGGTCGGCCGACCACGCGAACATGGGGCCCCGCGGCCCCTCGGTCACCAGGTGATCGTAGACCGCCTGGCGCACCCTGGGGGCCGTCTCCCGGCAACGGCGCACCGCGTCCGGGGCCAGGCCCGCCTCCAGACCCACCCGGCCCAGGAACTCGAGCGCCCGCCAGGCCAGCGCGTTGCCGTAGGTGAGGTAAGGATGGGTGGCGGGATCGTCGGAGGGGCACAGCATGGTCCCGAAGAGATCCACCCGCGGGTGCCGCCAGGCCCAGAACCGGGACTCGACCTCGGCCAGGCCTTCCCTGACCCCCGGCTCCTCCAGGATTCCCCGGTCGCCGGTAGCCCCCAGGTACCGCTCCAAGGCCAGCGGGTAAGCACATAGTTCGTCCAGCTCAAAGCCCGGATACAGCAGGCTGCCGTCCAGGTACAGGCTGTGAACGCCGGCGTGGCGGCGGTAGCGGGTGAAGGCGGTCACCACCATGTCCCGGGCCCGCGCCGGGTCGACCAGGAGCACTCCTGGCAGACTCCAGAGCAGGGCGTCCCGGGCCCAGAAGGCGGCCGACACGTAGTAGAGAGGGCTGCGGGAGGTCACCATCACCAGGTCCTCGCTATCTATCGTCTCCCCCAGGGCGTAGAAGTAGTTGAAAAAGGCGTTAAGATTCATGATCCGGGTGAGGCCGGGGTCGGCCAACTCCCCGGCCCGGCCGTCCAGCCAGTCCAGGCTCTGTTCCAGGAGCGACTCCCACCCCCGGCGGGCCAGGTCCACGGCCGTCGTCCTCGCCCCGTCGGCCTCCCGGTTCACCCCCACGTAAAAGGCGACACTGGCCCGGGGCCCGGGGAGGGTGACGCCCATGCGGAACCTCGCCGGCTCCCCCCCTCCGGCCTCGCACACCGTCAACGGATGCGAGGCGGCGAACCCCAGGGCGGCCAGGCCCAGACCGGCCCGGATCTCCAGCACGGGCGCTCCGGTCCAGCGGTCCAGCCACAGGGCCCGCTCACCGCTCACCGGCCGCGAGGTGTAGACCGTCTGCAGGGTCCCCCCCCAGCAGCCCTCCAGGCCCAGCTCGAAGGAACTCTCGACCTTACCGTCGGAACGCGCCTCCAGGACGTAGACAAATCCCTTGTGGCCCGGGGGGGCGAAGATAGTGCCCTGAACGGCCAACCCGCGCTCGGGGTCGGTGACCCGGAAGCGGGGCAGCCAGTAGCCCAGGCGCTCCCAGGAGCAGACGGCCAGCGAGAGCGGTCGCCCATCCACCGCCACGGTGGGCCGCAGGAACGGCTCGTCCGGCAACCCGGCGAACTCCAGGAGCCCCATCGCCGCCATGCTGAGGCAGTTGGGACGGTCGATCGCTCCCGCCCCGGGGCCGATCAAGGGCAGGCTCACGTACTCGTTGCCGGTGGGGAAGGAAATCCGGGGTTCCCGGAGTTCCTCCGGCACGGTAAGGATCTTGCCTCCCGCCATGGGCACCCCCCCGTAGAGCCGCGGCAGGTACCGGGCGTACACGTCGGGCCGCAACCCGGCCAGCACACCGCTCTCCCGCCGGTAGACCCGCAAGGCCGCCAGGTCCAGGTCGGCCACGGCCATCCCCTCGCCCCGGGCGTCGTCGACTCGCGCCAGCACGCCGTCGCCCCCCGGACTCAGCTGCAGCGGGGCGAGTACGCCGCTCTTGCCGGTCAGCCGGATCCCCGCCATCTCCCCCACCATGCAGCTGACCACCGCGTAGACGGGGCTCTCCTGAACCCTTCCCCAGGCTCCCCGGAGGTGGTTCCAGGGGTTGTACTCGTCCGTATCCGCCTGGGGCACCACCACCACCTCGACGCCGTCCAGGGCCAGCAGGCGGAAAGTCTCCCAGTAGCCGGCCTCGTTGCAGACGGGTATCGCCACCCGGGTGCTCTCCAGGTCGAAAGCTTCGAAGCGGTCGCCGCCGGCCAGCCCCCAGTCTCGCTCCATCCCCATCAGGTTGACCTTGCGCTGCCGGCCCGCCAGGGCGCCGTCCGGGCCGTACAGCCGGGCCTCGTTGTAGACCCGGCCGTCCTCCCCCACCAGGTTCGCCGAACCGGCCGCCACCCAGACCCCGGCTCGCCGGGCCAGTTCGGAGAAGGTGGCGTGGTAGACCCTCCGCACCGCCGGGTCGGCGAAGGCGAAGACATCGGCGACCTTCAGCCCGGGCGCCAGGGCCTCCTCGATGGATCCGGACTCCAGCAGCCGGCCGAACCCCGGCAGGAGGCCCAAGAGCCCGGTGGCGATCTCCTCGGGGAAGGCGACCAGTTGCGCCCCCGCCTCTATCGCCGGCAGCAGGGCCCGGTACATCGCCCCGGCATACTCGTCCGGTCCCCCAAAGCCCCTGATCTTGACCTGCACCGCCGCCACCCGCAAACGGCCGGGTTCGACCGCCGGCCGGTCGGCCGGATGGGGATAGGCCCGGCGGGCCAGCGACCGCCGGACGGGAGCCTCCCGGCAGCGCCAGGTCAGGAACTCCCGCCAGATCTTCTCGCCCAGACGGCGGCTCACGGCCCCTCTCCCCGCCCCCTCCGAGCATAGGCCGGGGGGAGCTGCCTGGCGTACACCCCGGCCTCCATCAACTCCAGCACCCGGTAGCGTACGATTTTCTCCTCCCACCGGGGATCGACTCGCACCACCAGGATATCCTCCTCCGGTCCGGACCGGGCCAGCACCCCGGACTCGCCCGGGGTCGCCTCGTTGGGCCCATAGACGGCGCTGTGACCCCCGAATACCCGCCCCCCGAGTTCGCCCGTCAGACAGGCCTCGGCCGCGTGAACCTGGTTGGCCTGGGCCTCCCGCCACAGACCGGCGATCTGGGGCCACGGGCCGGCCGCGACGGGATGGGCGGCCGGGGCCAAGAGGATCCCCGTCCCCTGCAGGGTCAGAATGCGGGCCGTCTCCGGGTAGCAGGCATCGGTCCCGAGCAGGAAGCCCGCCTTCCCCCAGGGGGTCCTTACGGGGTCGATGGCGTCGCCGCCCACCAGTCCCCAGCGCCGTTCGGCGGGACTCACGTGTACCTGCAGCCGCCGGGCCAGGATCTCGCCGGCGGGAGAGAAGAGGTAGCCGGCGTGAACCAGCCCGGCCGGCTCGGCCTCGATCAGGCTCCCCGGCGCCAGGTAGACACCTTCGGCCCGGGCCACCCGGGCGGCGCCGTCCAGGTAGGCCTGGCGGACCGCCCCCGTCCCGGCCAGCGCCGGACCCAGACTGTCGAAGCTCCAGCCGCCGGCCAGCAGGGTCAGCCCGAGGTAGGCGGGGAACAGTACCAACTCCGCGCCCCGTTCCCGGGCCTGCCGGGCCTTGGCGGCCAGGAGATGCTCAAATTCGGCGGGTGAGAGCGACGTCCTCGCCGCCAGTTGCACCACGGCGAGAACGGGAAGAGCGGGAGCCGGCACGGCCTCACCTCGTCTGCTGACCCCGTCTGGTCGGCTTGATTCGCCCGCCGCCCTCCCCGATCCTGCCCTCAGCCGACCGTGAGCTCGAAGCTCAGGTCTTCCCCGCCCAGCCCCCGCACCCTCAGTACGACCCTCCGGAGGCCCGCCGGCACCAGGAAGGCGACCTCTCCCTGGAGCCAGCCACCGGCCGGAACCTCGCCGGCCAGCGGCCGTTCCAGTGAGAAGGTCATGGCCCAAAAGTCGGGCTCGAGTTCCCGGCCGTCCATCTCCAGGCGGAACACGTGACCAGGGCTCACCCCGGTCGTGGACCCGGTGCTGATCAGCGCGAACTCGAGCACCAGGTAGACCTGTCCTGATGGTGCGGCGCTGGCCCGGGTCGGATCGCGCGGGGGCACCAGCACGGCGGCCCGGCGGTAACCGGTGGGCAGCACCAAGAGGTCGCCGGCGGCGCCCATGCCCGGCCTGGCCCACGGCGCCGGCGGCCGCCGCCACACCTCCACCGTCCAATCCCCCGGATCCCAGGCGACATCGCAGTCCAGGGCCTCGGCCACCGCGCGTAAGGGTACCATCACCCGATCCTGGACCAGGATCGGGGCCACGTCGGGCCGGATCTCCCGGCCGTCCACAAGCAGGCGGACGGGCCGGGACGCGCCCGCCGCGCCGGCGGCGAGCATCAAGGTGAGCAGGGTAACCGTCAACAGCCGGCGGCAAAGCATCACCATCGCCTCCCACCGCCATGTTGTGCCGGCGCTGGAAGGATTATGCTGCCGCTAGCGAGCCAGCAGGTGATTGCGCATCTTCAGCCGGTACGCCTCGAGGTCGTTTCCGGCAGCAGCCGGCAAGGTCGCCCCCGCCCGGCCCAGAGCCAAGGCCAGGCGGGCGTCCACCGGCTGGTAGTGAGGATCGCGGACGGCGACGCGGAGTTCGACCGGGCCTGTCCCCGGGGTGACCGGCACCCTCACCTCGCCGCGGGGGGCGCTGTAGCGACGACCGTCGATCTCCAGCACCGTCCCCACCAGGTATCCAGTTGCGGCCTCGCGGACCTGGATCGTCACCCAGTCCGGCCGGCCGGTCACGAGCGGCGGGGCCCGGACCTCAACCTGGAGGGCCGGGCGGCCGGCGGTCACCTGCACGGGGACCACCGCCAGAACCTCGCCGGTCGGTTCGTCGCGGATAAGTACCAGGCCGTAGTGGTCACCGGTCCCGGCGGGATCGGCAACCGTCACCCACAGCTTCCAGCGTTCGCCGAGGACGCGCCGGCGCGGGGAATCGACGGCGCTGATTTGACCCCAGTCCTCCGCCACTACCTGCCTGAGCTCGAAGGTCGTCTCCCCCTCGAAACCCCGGCCCTCGACGTAAGCCAGGTAGTCCCCTGGCGGGGGAAGGTAGAGCTCGACGGTCTCATCGGCCCTGCCCGGAGTGGCGGACGAGACGATCTCGGTCCACAGACCACTGGCCGGGTCGCGATGGTACAGGTAAAGTGAGAGATCGGCGCCCGCCTGGCTGGCGTTCACCAACTCTACCCTGAGATAGACGGCCCCGGAGGTCACCGCCGGTAGGGCCGCCGCCGCGTTGCCCCGGGACTTGATGCGGTGCAGGGACGGGGTCTTGAGTGGGGTCGAGCCGCCCAGCCCGATGCCTACCACCCGCGGCACGAATGTGTCGTACGCGTTGAGCACCTCCAGGCTGATGGGGTCGGCCGGGCGTCCCACCCCCAGGAACAGCGCGGGCGGATCGACCAGCAGCCCCCGCGGCCGCACCTCCAACCGGTAGCGGCTGGTCTCCAGCCCATGGCGCGAGAGAGCGGGTGAGCCGGCCACGACCAACTCCCAAACCCCTGGCTGGGGCCAGCGAACCGTCCGGGTCACCCGCTCCGTCGGCTGGCCGCCGTCTTCGGCCACCCCCACAAACCCGCTCGCCCACAACTCCCGCCCGTCCGGGCGCAGCAGGTGCAACCGGACCTGGCCGGCGGCCGCCGGCACGGTCAGGACAACCTCCAGACTGTGCGTGCCCGGGGCGATGGCCAGGTAATGACGGGCGGCGGCCCCCGCCGCCAGCTCGCCGGCGAGGTTCAGGATCCCGATGCCCCCGGGGAAGGAATGGGGCACGATCGCCGTGACGGGGAAGGTCAGATCGCGGCCCGCGGTCGTCCGGTCGTCCAGGGCGAGCAGGCCGCTGTAGAGGCCCGGCCCGGGCGGCCTGAAGTCCAGCTGCAGCAGCCGGCCGGCCCCGGCCGGCACCGTCAGTTGACGGCGATCGCTGCCCAGCCAGTCCGGGCCACTCACCTCGAGCCGGCGGGCCTGGACGTCGGTGCTGGCCACCCGGACGGAGGCCGTCCCCGGCGCCGGGCCGCGCAGGTACAAGCCGGCGGGCAGGCTGTCGGGGTCGGCGCTAGACGCGGCCAGGCCGCTCCCTCCTCCCCCCGCCAGGGCCTCCCACACCCCGGGAGCCTCGGCCAGGCCGTGGCCCTGCCCTACAGGGGGCACCCCGGCCAGTGATCGGGAGCCTTCCGCGACCGCCCGGCAGAAGCTGGCGGGAGTGGCGTCAACCCCCCGGGCCCGGGCTTCTTCCAGGACCAGGGCCACCAGGCCGCCCAGGTGAGGCACTGCCTGGCTGGTACCCTCGAACCGGGCATAGCCGCCGCCGGCCAGCCAGTAGGGCACGCTCGCCGCCGCCGCCCCGGGGGCCAGCGTGGACGGACCCAGGCCGCCGTCGGTCCGGGGCCCGGTGGCGCTGAAGTGCCACAGCCCCTCGGCCGGCACCCGGTAGTCGTACAGGGTCGACCACATGTCGGGTGACATGTAAGCGCCCACGCTCAGCGTCACCGCCGGGTCACCGGGAGCGTTGAAGGTGCCCAGGCCCGGCCCTTGATTGCCGGCGGCCACCACGAACAGGACGCCGTGCCGTCCGGCCAGCTGCCGCATCAACTCGGTCTCCACCCACAGCGCCCCCGGCTCCTGGTTGCCGGTCAAGCTCAGCAGCACCACGTCGGCGCCGTTCTCGGCGGCGTGGTTCATGGCCAGGGCGATATCCGACCAGTAGCCGTCGCCCCCGGCGCCCAGAGCCTTGAGGACCATGACCTGGGCGCCGGGTGCCACCCCGTTCATGCCACCCCGGTAGAGGCCGGCCGCCGCCGCCACCCCGGCCACGTGGGTGCCGTGGCCGTTAGCGTCGAAGCCCAGGTTGACCCGGTCACCGGTGGCGCTTATGCGGGTCACCACGAAGGGCACCCTTCCCGCCCGACCGGCCTCGGGCCGGGAGACGAACGACGCCGACTGGGCATCCTTCCGGAACTCCTTGAGGGCTACCTCGTCGGAGAAGTCCCGGTTGCCATTGGTGTCAACGTGCGCCGTGTCGTAGATCCCCGGCAGCAGGCTGTCGGTGACCAGTACCAGGAAGTTCTCGCCGGGGATCCCGTTCCGGTTCAAGTCCTGCCCCAGGGGTCCGCCGGGGGCAAGCCTGCTCTCGTAGAAGATCCCCAGCCGGTAACGCCCGCTCTGGGAGGGTATGGCGCCCAGGTTCACCCGGCCGTACGGTGTCTCCACCCACCCGCCCCGGTTGGAGCGCACGGTGACGGTGGTCAGCACGTCTCCCTCGCCGGTGAAGTCCAGCCAGTCCACCAGCTTGCGCTCCCACGCCGAGGTCAACTGGAGGTCGGGGTGGGAAGGGTCCACCCCGGTGTCGATCACCGCGATGGTTATGCCCTGGCCGGTCCGCCGGGTCCGGGCGCTGAACTCGTCGGCCCGGATGGCCCTCAGGTTGACTCCCATGGCCGCCCGGGCCTGGTCGGCCTCGAGGGCCGGGGCAGTCCCGGCGGTCGCCGCTCCCAGCGGCCGATCCAGGGCGACTTCCCTGAGCCCCAGCTCACGCCGACGGCCGAGCAGTTCTCCGGCCGCCCCAAGGCTGAGCCGCAGCACGGCGAAGTCACCTTGGGAGGCCCCGCTCACAGTCCCCCCCGCCGACCGCACCGCCCGCTCGAGACCTCCCAGCGCCCCGGGTTCCAGCACCGCCAACAGGGTGACCTCGGTCTCGCCCCGCAGCGAGGCCAGGAACAGGTCCCGCCCGACGCCCGGCGGCAGGTCACCCGGCGCCGGCCCCACCGGCGCCAGGGCCAGCAGGAAGATCAAGATCACCATCAGGCGGCGGGTCATGGCGATGGCTCCGGCCGTACGGCGTCGACGAACAGGAGCGCCCCCTGGGGGTTGAGGGTCAAGCCTACCCGGTCTCCCGGCTGCAGCTCGTCAATCCCGACCGGCCGGCCGTCCAGGACCAAGGTGGCCACGGGGGCCAGAGCGAAAGCGCGCCGGGGACCCCCGTCGAGGATTATCTCCAGCCGCCCGGCGGCGGCGCCGGCCACCGTCCCCTCGAAGTCAATGCGGGCGCCCCAGGCCGCCCGGACCTCGCCCGCCAGCAGGCTGAACATGATATACAAGCGGTCGCCGGGCTGGAAGTCGCTCAGGCGAGCCGGGCTCCCGTTGCGGATCAAGGCGGCGGTCTCCGCCACCTTGACCGTCACCTGGTCCCCGCCGGCCCCGAAGCTCAACGACCGGCCGCTCAGGCTGACCGCCGAGAGCTTGACCACGGCGTCATGCAGGAACGCTTCCAGGTACAGAACCTCTCCCCCGGGGGCGAGGACCACCCGGACCTCGTCCAGGAGGCAGAGGTCGGCCGCCCCGGCCGGCAGTCCCTGCCGGTAGAAGACGGTCTCCGGCCCGGCGGTGACCCGGCGCTCCCCGGTACCGCAGGCGACGGTAAGGCTCGCCCCCTCCATGGCCACCAACTCACCGGTGAGGTCGTAGAGGAGGCCCTGCCGACGGAGCAGGCGGGTCACCAGGGCGGCGGCTTCCCCCCGGGTGGTGTTGCCCTGGGGCCGGAAGTCGCCGTCCGGGTAGCCACCGACGAGTCCCCGCTCCCAGGCCGCCAGCACGTGGCCTGCGGCCCAGCCGGGGATGGCCGCCACGTCGGAGAAGGGCAGCGCCCGGCGGGCGGCCACCGGATCGCGATCCAGGGCCTCGGCCTCCCAGCCGGCGGCCCGGACGAGCAAGACGGTCACCTCGGCCCGGGTCACCGGCCGGTCGGGACCGAACGCGCCCTGGCCGGCACCCAGCACCAGCCCCCGCTCGTAGGCCGACTCCACGTAACCGTTGGCCCAGTGCCGGGGACCCAGGTCGCTGAAGCTCGAAGGCAAGGGAGCCAGTTGCCGCGCGGTCTGGTGCCCCTCGATGGCCACCACCAGGAGCTTGACCATCTCGGCGCGGGAGATCAACTGGTCGGGATGGAAGCGTGCCGCCGTCTCCACCAGGCCGCGGGCCTGCAGGATCTCGACTTCCTGGCGGGCCCAGTGGCCCCCCAGATCCTCGAAAGCCTCCGCCGCCGGGGCGAGCGCGAGGGCCAGGAACAGGGCCCCGATGATGGCGTGGCGCCTAGCCATCCAGTACCTCCACCACGCAGGAGTCGAACCAGACGGTCCCCGGTCCCACCGCCTTCAGGTAGATCTCCAGGTTGGTGTCGAGCCCTGGTGGCAGCTTGAAGTCCAGGGACATCTGGCTCCACTCGAAGTCGCCTGACCACTGCTGGACGATCCGCTGGCCGGGGAGCACATAGCTATCGTCCACCATGGAACGGAACTGGGCCTCCAGGATCTGCCGGCCGCCCGGCGCCACCTCCGATCCCTTCACCCAGACGGTGATCCGGTAGCGCCGCCCCTCTCTCAGCGCGAGGGTGGTAATGGCGTAGCTTCGCTCGTCCTGGGCCCCGGCCAGGCGCACCGAGCGCAAACCGTGGAAGCCCATCTCCCGCTCGTAGGCCGCACGTCCCACCAGGGTCCACTCCGCCGGCCAGCCCCGGGCCTCTTCCTCGAAGCTGGACTTGTAGATGATGCGCTCGGGCTGGGCCACCAGGTACTGGGCCACCCGGATCTCCGTCTTGAGCTCCGGCGGAGGCCGTACCAGGAGGTCAAAGGAGCCGGCCACCCGCACCAGCACGGCCAGGCGGACGGCATAGACCCCGGCCTCGGGGAACACGTAGTCCAGCCAGGGTTGGCCGGTGGTCCGCTCGGTCACCCCTCCCCTCCCGTCGGCGAGCTCCCACTGCCACTCGTGGCTCCGGCCGGGAATCTCAGGCAGGGCCGGGCTGGCGGTCAACCGCAAGGTCTGGGCCAGCAGCACCTCGCCGGGAGCGGCGACATTCTGGTATACTGCTATCTCCTTGCGTTCGGAGATCCGGCGCTCGCCGTCCCGCACCTCCACCGCATAGACGCCGGGGACCTGCGGCTCGAAGGTCACCGCGGCCCGCCCCTGGAAGGTGGCGACCGGCTCTCCGGGCACCTGGCGGTCGTAGATGAACCACTTGAGCTCCTCCTCGGCCGCCAGCCGGGAAGGGGGCAAGGCCAGGTGCAGGACTACCTTGCTCCCCGCCAGCGCGTACTCGTCGCCGAACACGGTGAAGGCCCGGGGGTCGAGCAGCGCCCGGCCGCCCAGAACCACCGCCGCCACGGCCACCACCGCCGCCGCCAGCCGCAGCCGCCGCCCCATGCTGGTCCGCCGGGCCACCCGGTAGGCCTGGAGGTCGTCGGCCACCTCGGCGAAGGACTGGTAGCGCCGGTCGGGGTCGGCTTCCAGGCACGTCTTGACGATCCGCTCCAGCTCCCGGGATACGACCCTTCGCCGGGACCGGCCCAGGGCGTGCAGGAACTCCTGGTCGGGCGGGTTCCCCCGCAAGAGGTAGTAAAGTGTGGCGCCGAAGCTGTAGATGTCGCTCCGCTCATCGGTCAGCAGGTTCAACCTCTGTTCCGGCGAGGCGAAGCTCTCGGTGAACCCGTGGACGGCGGTCCCCCGTGATCCCCGCCGCATGGCGATCCCGAAGTCGATCAGTTTGAGCTGCCCCGACCGGTCCACCATGAGGTTGCTCGGCTTCAGGTCGCGGTGGATGATCCGGTCCGGCCCCTCATGCAGGTACCGGAAGATATCGCAGACTTGCAGGGCATAGTCGGCCGCCTCGTCCTCGTTCACCGCTCCCCGTTCCCGGACCAGGCTGGACAGTGTCTCGCCGTCCACGAAGTCGGTTACCAGGAAGTACTCGCCGTTCTCCTGGAAGAAGTCGTACACCTTGGGGAGGTTGGGATGGTTGAGGCGGAACAGCAGCCTGACCTCGTTCAGGAACTCTTGGGGGGCCAGGCTCTCGGGCTTCAACTGCTTGACCGCCAGCCGCACCTCTTCATCCATACCAAGACGAGCCGCCAGGTAAACAGTGGCCGTGCCGCCCTCGTCCTGCAGCTTGAGGACCCGGTAACGGTCCTGCAGTATGGTTCCCTCAGCGAGCACGGCCATGCTGCCTCCGACAAATCACAGATTATGTTACCTTCTACGGGGAGAACGGCGTTCCTCTGTCGGGAGGTGGAGAAACTGCGTCCATCGCCTGGGATTTACCAGCCGGCATTCTCCCTTGGCAGTGGAAAAAGGTCGTACCAGCGCAGGTAGTTGCGGACCCGGTTGCTCCAGTCGGCGATGCTATTGGTGGTCACGACGGCCACCCGGGCCGCCCCGTCGAGGTGAACGTCCACGTTCTCACCCAGGGGAAACCGCGCTTGGGGCTCCCCGCTGACGGTAGCCAGGTAGACGTGGTGCTCTTCCACCGTAGCGTCGGCCGCCCGCACCACCACCTCGGCCGCGACCCGCCCCGCGACCGGATCCAGGGCCAGCTTGCGCACGCTGATACTGGTACCCTCGGGGGTGCGGAACATGGACCGCCAGAGCAACTGCCCGGTCGTCACCTCGAAGAGGTAGATCCCTCCCCTCTCGCCCACGTCGTAGACGGCGAGCCAGCGCTCGTCCTCGGAGAAGACCAGCCGGTTGGGCCCCCCGAAAAACAG
Source organism: bacterium (assembly GCA_031082145.1). Taxonomy (GTDB): domain Bacteria; phylum Bacillota; class Sulfobacillia; order UBA995; family UBA995; genus Ess09-15. The sequence goes on from JAVHLP010000020.1 coordinate 17,497, forward strand.
GAGCTCCTCCAGCAAGAGCTCTCCTGCCCGGTCGAACAGGTATACCCGGCTGTCGGTCTGGCCGGTGGTGACCGCCACCAGGTTGCCCGACGGCGACACCGCCACCTCCCGCCTCAACGCCGCGGCCAGCGGGTACTCGGCCACCACCGACCCCCTGCCGTCGACCAGCAGGACGCGGTCGGCATTCGCCACCAGGAGGTCGCCACCGGGAGCGAACTGGACCACAGCATCGGGGCGCACCGGGAAGGAGGCCAGTTCAGACCAACCCGCGGTCTCGAACAGGTGCAGCCGGGCCTGGTTCTGACTCAAGGGCTGGGAGAGCATGGCCACCCGGGTCGCCTCCCGCGAACCGGCGCCTACCGCCCAACCGGTCACCTGCCGGGTCAGCACCCGCTTGCCCTGGGGATCGTAGACGGCGAAGGAACCCCGCTGATCGAAGTTAGTCATGGTGGCCGCCACCCAGCGCCCGTCTCCGAGCAGCCAGACCGACGAGGCCCGGTAGTAGTCGCCGGTGAACACCACCCGGCTGAGCGACTTCCCGTCCCGATCAAACAACTCATAGCCCAGGCCCGTTGTTCGCCCCACGGTCAGCGACACATTGGCGGCCACCGTCGCCCCATCCTCGGCCAGCGAGGCCCGGATGACCTGATCATAAGTCTTCTCCCAGGCCGGCATGAGCGCACCGACGGGGATCTGGTCCCACTCGATCTCCCGCAGCCGGAGGTTCTCCTCCGGGGAAGGGTGGTTGGGGACAACCTGCCCGTACGAACCGCCCCGGTAGGCCGGGCGATCACAACCGGCGGCCAGCAGGGCCAGGACCAGCAGGATGGCGATGCGGGCCGGCTTACCCTGTCCTCCCACGGCAAATCCTCCCTGGACAGCGTGGCCCTGAGATTCTTGACCGGCGGACGAGGTTCCTGCAAGTCAGGAGCGTCCCGGGGGGACGGGACGCTCCTATCGGGGGACGTTGGGTTGGGGGCAAGTGCTTGTCCTGCCACCCATAACAGTCGCGGCGAGTCGATCTTTTTCGGGGGTCGCCTCAGGTGATGTCGCCGACGATGAATTCTGCCCGGCCGGGGTCACAACGGGCGTCCTCGTGGTCCGGCGCGGTTGTTAGACCCGGGCGGCCGTGGTGTATTGAGTTTGCCGCTATCTGCCAGGAGGAGGATCGCATGGGATTCCTCGTCGCCCCCCGCGGGCAACGGGAGCGCCTGCTGCGCGAGGAACTCGACCGTGCCGTCGAGGTCCTGAAGAACCGCGGGGTGGAGAAGATCATCCTTTTCGGGTCGCTGGCCGCCGGCGAGGTGGGGCCGGGTAGCGACATTGACCTCCTGGTGGTCGAGAGGACCGACAAGTCGTTTGCGGACCGGCTGGAAGCGGTATACTCGGCCCTGATGCCCCGGATGGCCATGGATGTCCTGGTGTATACGCCGGAGGAGATGCACCGCCTGAGTTCAGACCGTGCCTTCGTGAGACTCGCCTTGAAAAGGGGTCGGGTGCTCTATGAGAGGTGACGCCGGCGAGGCCGCCGCCCGTTCGTGCGTGATCCCGGCCGGCTAGCCGATTTCGTGGCCAGCGTCATCCTGGGTCACGCCGACTTCGCCCCGGACCTGGCCAGCATCTACCGCGACGGGGACGAGGCGGTGCGGGAGGAGTACGGATGACCGTGGACGCCGCGCCGTGAACTACCCGGTGCCCTGTTCCCAGGACCTCAGGTACTCCTCTTGGTCCGGGGTCAGGCGGTCCACGGCCAGGCCCATGCTCGCCAGCTTGAGCCGTGCCACCCGCGCGTCAATGGCCGCCGGCACGGGGTGGACCACGGCCTCCAGCCGGGGCTGCTCCCGGGCCAGCCACTCCAGCACCAGGGCTTGATTGGCGAAGCTGAGGTCCATGACCTGGGCGGGGTGCCCCTCGGCGGCGGCCAGGTTGACCAGCCGGCCCCCGGCCAGGACCAGCAGCCGCCGCCCAGGCAGCCGGTACTCCTCGACTCCCTCCCGGACCTCCCCCCGCGACTCGGCCAGCCCGGCTAGAGCCTCCAGGTTGATCTCCACGTTGAAGTGACCGGCGTTGGCCAGCACGGCCCCGTCCTTCATGTTCCCAAAGTGCTCGCGGTCGATCACGTGCCGGTTGCCGGTAGCGGTGACGAAGAAGTCGCCCCGGGCGGCCGCTTCGGCCATGGGTAGCACCTCGAAGCCGTCCATGGCCGCCTCCAGGGCCCGGATGGGATCGACCTCGGTCACGATGACCCGGGCCCCCATCCCCGCCCCCCGCATGGCCACTCCCCGCCCGCACCAGCCATAGCCGGCCACCACCAGCACCGAACCGGCCAGCAGGCGGTTGGTGGCCCGCAGGATGCCGTCGATGGTGGACTGGCCGGTCCCGTAGCGGTTATCGAACATGTGCTTGGTCCGGGCGTCGTTGACGGCCACGATGGGGTAGACCAACTCACCGGCGGCCGCCATGGCCCGCAGCCGGATCACCCCGGTGGTGGTCTCCTCGGTACCCGCCCGCACCCCCGGCAACAGGTCATTCCTCCGGGTGTGCAGCATGTTCACCAGGTCGGCGCCGTCGTCCAGGGTGAAGTGGGGTCCGGTCGCCAGCGCGGCCTCGATGTCCTCGTAGTAGCCCCGGGTGTCCACGCCCCGTCGGGCGAAGGTGGCGATGCCTTCCTCCCGGAGCGCCGCCACCACGTCGTCCTGGGTGGACAGGGGATTGGAGGCCGCGAGGGCCACTCCCGCCCCCCCATCCCGCAAGGTGAGGGCCAGGGTGGCCGTCTCGGTAGTGACGTGTAGGCAGGCCGCCACCCGCAGTCCCGCCAGCGGCCGCTCGTCGAGCCAGCGCCGCCTGATGCCGGCCAGCACCGGCATGTTGTCAGCCGCCCAGGCCACCCGCCGGCGGCCTTCCTGCACCTGATCCATGCCGCTCCCCCCTACCGCCGCCCGCTCATCCTCACCTGGAGCACTTCCAGGGCTTTCTCCAGCTGTACGTCGACCGGCTCGGGGACCTCCACCCGGGGGGCCCGGGCCAGGTTCAACGCATCCACCGTCGCCGCGTCGACCTCGCCGGTCACCGGCAGTCCCGCCGACCCCTGGAAGCTCTTGACCGCCCGCAAGGTCTCATCCCCGAACACCCCATTCTCCGGACCGGCCCCCAGCCCCAGCTGGTTCAACCGCCGCTGCAGGGCCAGCACGTCCAGACCCACCAGCCCATATACCAGCCTCCGCTCGTACCGCAGGAGCTGTATCTCCACCACCGGCAGGCTGGCCAGGTCGAACAAGGCGGCCACCTCGTGGTCGGGCTGCAGGCCCACACCCTGGATGGACCGGCCCATGGGCGTGAAGTAGCGCGCGGTGGATATCTTCAGCCCGCCGTCGTCGCTCAGCGAGTAGATGTTCTGGATGGTGGCTTTGCCGTAGGTGCGGGTGCCCACCAGGGCCCCCGTCCCGTAATCCTGGATGGCCCCGGCCACGATCTCCGACGCGCTGGCGGTACGGCCGTTCACCAGCACCACCAGCGCAAAGTTGATGCCCCGACCGTGCCCGTGCATGAACTCGGTCGCCCCGCTCGCCCTGCGGATGCGGACCACCGGCCCCTCGGGCATGAACAGGGAAGCCACTTCCACCCCCTGGTCCAGGTAACCCCCCGGGTTGTCCCGCAAGTCCAGCACCAAGCCCCTGAGACCCCCGGCCTCGAGCAGCCGCAAGGCGTCCCGGACCTCTTGGGCCGTCCCCGCCTGGAAGGAACGGATTTTCAGGTAGCCGACGCCGTCTTCCAGCATCCGGCTCTCCACCGTCCGCAGCCGGATGATCTCCCGGACCAGGGGGACCAGGAACGGCGCGTCCACCTCCGGCCGCTTGATCCGCAGTACCACCACAGTCCCCGGCTCGCCCCGCAGGATGGCCGTGACCTGGTCCAGGGTCTTGCCGACGAGGCTAATACCGTTAGCCTCGAGGATGATGTCCCCGACCTTCATCCCCGCCCGCTCGGCCGGGGTGTCGGGGAAGACCTGCAGCACGACGGGAGCGCCGTCCTCCGTCGTTATCATGAGCCCCACGCCGCCGTAGGTCCCCTCCATGCCCTCGGTGAACTGCCGCAACAGCTCAGGGGGCATGTACTGGGTGTGGGGGTCCCCCAGCGACTCGATCATCCCGTAGATGGCCCCGTCGGCCAGGTCCCGCAGGGTCACCGGCTGCATGTAGGCCAGGATGATGAGGTTGAAGACCTCGGTTATCCGGTTGAGTTGGTAGCGGTAGTCCGGGTTGGGCTGGGCCTGTCCCCCGGCGCCCGGCAGCACCAGGCCGGCCAGGATAACCGCGCACACGAGGATAGTGACCAGACGACGGGGAAGCACGGGGACCACCTCCACAGATGGCCATGGTTTCTCCGCCCTGGAAGCCTTGACCTGCAGCGGCCCGGCGCCCCTGCCAGGGAATCGCTGGGCAACCCGGCAGGGGAAACCCTGTCACAATGCAGAAGCAGAGGGCATGGACCGCGCGCCGCTGGTCGCCGCCTTGGCCACCTACCTCCAGTCTATCCCCGGCCGCCTGCACCTGCCCGCCCACAAGGGCGGCCGCTGGGCCGACGCGGAATTCCACAAACTCTTCACAACCCACCCCTGGGAGCTCGACCTGACCGAGCTGCCCGGCCTGGACGACCTGCACGCCCCCATCGGCCCCCTCCGCGAGGCCCAGGAACTGGCCGCCAGGGCCTTCGGCGCCGCCGAGACGCTCTTCCTGGTCAACGGGAGCACCGCCGGCATCCTGGCCCTCATCCTGGCCACCACCGGCCCCGGCGAGACGCTGGTGCTGGCCCGTAACTGCCACCGGGCCGCCACCGGCGGCCTCATCCTCTCCCGGGCCACCCCGGCCTGGGTCCCGGCCGAGATCGACGCCCGCCTGGGTCTTGCCGTCGGGGTCACCCCGGAAGCCCTGGAAGAAACCATCCGGGCCCATCCCGCCGCCCGCGCGGTTCTACTGGTGAGCCCGACTTACCAGGGGTTCGCCCCCGACCTCAGGGCCCTGGCGGCCACCTGTCACGCCCGGGGCCTACCCCTCCTGGTCGACGAGGCCCACGGTCCCCACTTCGGTTTTCACCCCGGCTTCCCCCCACCGGCCCTGGCCGCCGGCGCCGACGCCTGTGTGCAAAGCTTGCACAAAGCGGGGGGCTCGCTCACCGGCACCGCCCTCCTGCACCTCGCCGGGGACCGCCTGGACCGCGACCGCGTCCGCCTCATGGCCTCCCTCGTCCAGACCACCAGCCCGTCCTTTCCGCTCCTGGCCTCTCTCGACGCCGCCCGCCGCCGCCTGGCCGTCCACGGCCGGGGGGACCTCGACCGGGCCCTGAATCTCGCCGCGGATGCCCGCTCCCAAATCCGGGAACTGGGGCTCGACTGCCCGGGAACGGAGTACGCCGGCCGGCCGGGGGTGGCCGGGGTGGACCCCACCCGCCTCCTGGTGCACGTGGGCGCCCGGGGGATCACCGGCTACCGGGCAGAGGACCACCTCCGGCAGCAAGCGGGGGTGCAGGTGGAGTACGCCGATCCGGCCAACCTCCTGGCCCTGGTCAGCCCGGGCGACGAGGCCCGGTGGCTGGAGGCCCTGGTCGCCGGCTTGGCCGGTCTCCCCCGGGGGATAGATCGGGTTCTCCCCCTGGCCGGCCTCCTCACAGCCATCCCCCGGGCCGCCCTCAGCCCGGCCGAGGCGCTGGACTTGCCGCGGGAGCGGATCCCTCTGAGCCTGGCCGCCGGCCGCGTGGCTGCCGAACTGGTCTGCCCCTACCCGCCGGGACTGCCGGTGCTGGTGCCGGGCGAGGTGATCCCGCCCGGGCTGCCGGAAACGCTGGAGGCCCTGGCCGCGGCCGGCTGCCGCTTCCAGGGCCCCAATCCCGCCCATCAGGAGCTGGCGGTGCTGGCCTAGCTCTCGCCCCGCGCCACCCGGCCGATCTGGTCCACCCGCTGCCGGAGGTTACGGGCGAACTCACCCAGGCCGGCCACCTTGCCCACGCTGGTCAGACCGGTGAACTCCTCGACCAGGCTCTCCAGGCCGCGGTGTTCCTCGGCCAGCGCCCTGAGCCGCTGTTGGCACTCCTCTAGATGGCCACTCAGTTGCTCGCCTTCTCGCCGCAAGCCCTGCACCTCCGCAGCCAGATCGCGCTGCCGGCGCCCCCCGGCGGCCAGCGAAGCCATGGTCTTCAGGCCGCCCAGGAAGCCGGCCAGGTCCACCCCGGGCACCTCCGCGGCGTCCCGGAGGAAGGCGGCCAGGTCCTCGAGGGCGGTGTCGGCCGGCGGGGCCTGGGCCGGCTCGTCGGCGGATCGCAGCCGGCGGTAGTACTTGGCCCGGGCGGTATGGAAGGACAGCCCTCTCTCCCGGCAGAAGTCCCTGATGACGGCGGAGATGGGACGGTCGTCGCGTTCCCGGATCCGGGCCCAGAGCTGCTCCTCGATCCCGGCCGACCAGAGGTTGCGCTTGCGGGGACGGGGAAGTGTACTGGCAGTCAACCTGACAACCCCCTCTTCGTTTCTGCTGGCTATCATTCCCGGGTCATCAGGTATTATATGTAACCGCTGGCGGGATCTTTCCGCTCGGGGCGGCCAGGAAGAGACGGAAGGCGCCCAGCCCGACCAGCAGCATGGCCGCCGCCGAGTAGTAAGGTCCGGCGATGGTAGACCCGAAGATGAAGCCCGCCCAGAGGGGACCCACCACCCGTCCCAGGGAGTCGGCTGAGGCCAAGAGGCCCATGGTCGCCCCCTGGGGCAGGGTGGTCACCCGGGACAGGGCGGCTATCAACGGGGGCTTGGTGAAGGCCATGCCGGCGGAGGCCAGGATCACGGCCCCGAAGAAGGCGCCCAGAGAAGGGGCCAGGGCAATGCCGAGGTAACCGAGGGCGGCCAGGACGAGTCCGGCCTGGATGACCGGGAACTCTCCCGCCCGGCGGATGGCGCGGCCCACCACCAGGCTTTGCAGCACGGTGATGGTGACGCCCAGGAGGGTGAAGGTGACTCCAGCCTCGGCAGTGCCGCCGCCGAAGCGGTCCATGAGGAAGAAGGAGAGCATGGTGAACATGCTGGAGGCGGCGAAGGCGTTGGCGAAGGCCAGGCCAAAGAAGACGGCGCCGGGGGAGCGGGCGGCCAACAGGAGATCCCCGGGGCCCCCCGCCCGGGTGCCCGCCAGGGGCACGAGCTTCCGGGTCTCCGGCAGGATCACGTGGGCCTGCAGACCCGCGGCCAGGCCGAGCGCCCCGGCCACCAGGAAGGGGACCCGCACCCCCAACGGGGCGAGCAGGCCGCCGAGGGCGGGACCGACGATGAAGCCGGTGGTGAAGGCGGCCCCCATGAAGGCCATGGCCTGGCCCCGGTCTTTCTCATCGGTGACGTCGGCGACGTAGGCGGTGGCGGCGGGGATGCAGGCGGCGGAGAGGACGCCGCCCAGGGCCCGGGCAAAGAGCAAGGCTTCCACCGAGCGGGCCATGCCCATGAGCAGGAAGGTTACCCCGAAGCCGCCGAGGCCCAGCATGAGGGCGGGCTTGCGGCCGGCGCGGTCGGAGAAGGCGCCCCAGAGGGGGGCGCACAGGAGCTGGGCCAGGGCCCAGACGGAGACCATGAGGCCCAGGTGGAACGGGGAGGCGCCAAGGTCGCGGGCGAAGAAGGGGAGGACGGGGATGATGACCCCGAAGCCCAGCATCATGAGGAAGACGGTGGCGAAGAGGAGGAAGAGCTGCCGGCGGGGGATGGTGGTCACCTCCGGGGCT
>JAVHLP010000021.1 GCA_031082145.1 bacterium
CGAGCTGCCCCCGGCCCTGGCCCGCGCCCTGGCCGGCCAGGGGGTGACCAGCCTATATTCCCACCAGGCCCAGGCCCTCAACCTGGCCCGGGCCGGCCGGGAGGCCGAGGCGGCCCGGCAGCGGGTCGTCACCGCGGCCCGGTTGCAGGCCAGGGCTCTCCTGGCCCAGGCCCGGCGGGACGTCCTGGAGGAAGTCTTCCGGTCGGCCCGGGAGACCCTGGCCGACCTGCCCGGGTACCGCCAGCGGCTGCTGGAAGCCCTGGTGGCCGTGGCCGGGGGGACGGAGACGGTGGTGCTGTCGCCCCGGGACCAGAGCCTGGGCCCCTGGCTGATCGAGGAGGCCAACCGGAAACTGGGCGGGTCGCTGGTCCTGGCCGGCGAGACCAGGCCCCTGGCGGGAGGCTTCGTGCTCCTGGCGGGGCCGGTGGAGATCAACGTGAGCCTGGACGTCGAGCTGGAGGGCTTGCGGGACGACCTCGAGCCCGAGGTGGCCGGGGTCCTCTTCGGGGAGGGATAACCGGGAGTGCAGGACACCGAGTACGCCCACCTGACCGGGCGCATCCGCGGCATGGAAGCCCGCATGCTGAGCATGGGGCAGCTGGGGCGGATGGCGGAAGCCGCCACCCCGGCCGACCTCTTCCGGCAGCTGGCGGAGACCGACTACCGGCCGGCGGCGGAGGCGCAGGACATCGGCATGGTGGATCAGGTGCTGGGCGGGGTGTACGCCGAGATCCGGGCCTTGAGCCCCCATCCGGCCCCCGTCGATCTCTTCGAGTGGGACCGGCGGTTCGCGGTGGCCCGGGCCCGCGTCCGGCGGCGTGAGCCCCTGAACGGCGAGCTGCCGGCGGAGGTGGCGGATGGGGTCCGGGACCTGGTGGCCCAGGGCCTGCCCATCCACGTCGTGGACACCCGGCTGGACCAGGAACGCTTCCGGCTGATGGCCGGGTCCGCCGGGGCGACCGGCAGCGAGTTCCTCCGGGACCTGGTGGCCCTGTGGGCGGATCTCACCAACCTGCAGGCCATGCTGAGGGCCAAGCTGTTGGGGCGGAGGAGCGCCTTCCTGACCGGGAAGCTGGTCCCCGGGGGGCGGGAGGCGGAGGTCTTCCTCCGGGCCATCGGTGAGGCCTGGGAGCAGTTGCCGCGGCTGTTCGCCGGGACCGGGGAGGAGCGGGTGGCCGCCCGGGCGGCGGAGGAAGCGGTACGGGAAGGAGCCCTGCCTTCGTTGGGCAAGACGGTGGATGACGCCCTGACCGGGTTCGCCCGGGCTGCCCGGCGGGTGGCCATGGGACCGGAGGCGGTGAGCGGGCACCTGTGGGGCCGGGAAGTGGAGGCCCGGAACCTCCGCCTGATCTTCCAGGGGGTGACCCTCGGGGTCGGCCCCGAGCAGATCCGGGGGAGGTTGAGAGAACCCTATGCCTAAGGTGGGTTTCGTGGGCGGCCCGGAGGCGGCCGCCGTCTTCCGTCCCCTGGGCCTGGACGTGGCCGAGGTGGAGGATGGCAGTGGGGCCGAGCAGGCCCTGGAGCGGATGGCCGGGGGAGAGCACGCCCTGGTCTTCATCGAGGAAGAACTGGGGATCGGCCTGGCGGACACCATCGCCCGGCTGAAGCGGCGGCCCCTGCCGGTGATCAGCCTGGTCCCCGGAGTCAGGGGAAGCAGGGGGACGGCCCGGGAAGCGATCCGCAAGATGGTGGAACGGGCCGTGGGAGCCGACATTCTCTTCAAGGGTGATAGCTGATGGCTGGCAGAGTGGTGAAGGTCGCGGGCCCGCTGGTGATCGCCGAGGACGTTCCCGGGGTCAAGATGTACGACGTGGTCCGGGTGGGCGAGCAGCGGCTGATCGGCGAGGTCATCGAACTCCGGGGCCGCCGGGCCTCGGTCCAGGTCTACGAGGAGACATCGGGCCTGGGGCCCGGGGAGACCGTGGTCAGCACCGGCAGCCCGCTCTCGGTGGAGCTGGGGCCGGGACTCATGAGTTCCATCTACGACGGGATCCAGCGGCCGCTGGACGCCATCAGCAGGGAGGCGGGGGAGTACGTGACCCGGGGCATCGAGGTGCCCGGGCTCGACCGCAGCCGTCGCTGGGAGTTCGTCCCCGCGGTGGATAGGGGACAGAAGGTCGCCGCCGGCGACGTCCTGGGCACCGTCCAGGAGACCCCCCTGGTGGTCCTCCGGGTGCCGGTGCCGCCGGGGGTGAGGGAAGCGACGGTGGCCGAGATCCGCTCCGGCTCCTTCACCGTGGAGGAGACGGTGGCCGTCCTGGAGAGCGACGGGAAGACCCAGGAAGTGTCCATGCTGCAGCGGTGGCCGGTCCGCCGGCCGCGGCCGGTAGGCCGCAAGCTGGCCCCGGAGGTGCCCCTGACCACCGGGCAGCGGGTCATCGACACCTTCTTCCCCATCGCCAAGGGGGGCACCGCCTGTATCCCCGGGCCCTTCGGCAGCGGCAAGACGGTAGTGCAGCACCAGCTCTCGAAGTGGGCGGACGCCGACATCATCGTCTTCATCGGCTGCGGCGAGCGGGGCAACGAGATGACCGACGTGCTGCTGGAGTTCCCCGAACTCAAGGACCCCAAGAGCGGTAGACCCTTGATGGAGCGGACGGTGCTGGTGGCCAACACGTCCAACATGCCGGTGGCGGCCCGCGAGGCCTCCATCTACACCGGCATCACCATAGCCGAGTACTACCGGGACATGGGTTACGACGTGGCCCTGATGGCCGACAGCACCTCCCGCTGGGCGGAGGCCCTGCGGGAGATCTCCGGCCGCCTGGAGGAGATGCCGGGCGAGGAAGGTTACCCGGCTTACCTCGGCTCGCGGGCGGCGGAGTTCTACGAGCGGTCGGGCCGGGTGGTTTGCCTGGGTTCGGCCCGGCAGCAGGGGTCGCTCAGCATCGTGGGGGCGGTCAGCCCTCCCGGTGGCGACCTCTCGGAGCCGGTGACCCAGGCCACCCTCCGCATCGTCAAGGTCTTCTGGGGCCTGGACGACCGCCTGGCCCAGCGCAAGCACTTCCCGGCCATCAACTGGCTATTGAGCTACTCGCTCTACACCTCGCGGCTCGACCCGGCCTACGCCGAGCAGTACGGGGCCGACTTCCCCGGCAACCGGGCCCGGGCCATGGCCACTCTGCAGGAAGAGGCCGAGCTGGAGGAGATCGTGCGCCTGGTCGGCGTGGACGCCCTCTCCGACCGGCAGCGGCTGACCCTGGAGACGGCCAAGTCCATCCGGGAGGACTTCCTGTACCAGAGCGCCTTCCACGAGGTGGACACTTACTGCTCGATGGATAAGCAGGCGCGGCTCTTGCGGCTCATCCTGGGCTTCCACGATCAGGCCCTGGCCGCCCTGGAGGCGGGGGCCCCGCTGGAGGCCTTGCTGGAGCTGCCGGTGCGGGAGCGCATCGCCCGCGCCCGTTACACGCCCGAGGACGAGTTGGCCAGGCTGGATACGCTGGCCCAGGAGATCGCCACCCAGGTCGGTCAGACCCGGGCCAGGGCCTGAGGGGGGAGACGGCGTTGCTGAAGGAATACCGGACCATAAGCGAGGTTTCCGGCCCGCTGGTCATGGTGGAGCAGGTGGACCAGGTCAAGTTCGACGAGCTGGTGGAGGTCGAACTGGCCGCCGGCGAGATCCGGCGGGGAAGGGTGCTCGAGGCCTCCGAGGGCCGGGCCCTGGTGCAGCTCTTCGAGGGCACCACCGGCATCGACATCCAGGGCGCCCGGGTGCGCTTCCTGGGCAAGGTCATAGAGCTCGGGGTCTCCGGCGAGATGCTGGGCCGGGTCTTTGACGGCTTCGGCCGCCCCATCGACGGGGGGCCCAAGATCATCCCCGAGACCCGGCTGGACATCAACGGCAACCCGCTGAACCCGACCGCCCGGGCCTATCCCTCGGAGTTCATTCAGACCGGGATCTCCGGCATCGACTGCATGAACCCGCTGGTCCGCGGCCAGAAGCTGCCCATCTTCTCCGGCGCCGGGTTGCCCCACCCCCAGATCGCCGCCCAGGTGGCCCGCCAGGCCAAGGTGCGGGGGACCCACGATCCCTTCGCCGTGATCTTCGCCGCCATGGGCATCACCTTCGAGGAGGCCGACTACTTCATCTCCGACTTCACCCGGACCGGCGCCGTCGAGCGCTCGGTGTTGTTCATAAACCTGGCCGACGACCCCGTCATCGAGCGCCTGGCCACCCCCCGGATGGCCCTGACCACCGCTGAGTACCTGGCTTTCGAGAAAGGCATGCACGTCCTGGTCATCCTGACCGACATGACCAACTACTGCGAGGCCATGCGGGAGGTCTCCGCGGCCCGCAAGGAGGTCCCCGGCCGCCGCGGCTACCCCGGCTACATGTACACCGACCTGGCCCTGGTTTACGAGCGGGCCGGCCGCATCCGGGGCAAGCCGGGCTCGATCACCCAGATGCCCATACTGACCATGCCGGAGGACGACAAGACCCATCCCATCCCCGACCTGACCGGCTACATCACCGAGGGGCAGGTCATCCTCAGCCGGGAGCTGCACAACCGGGGCATCTACCCCCCCATCAACGTGTCGCAGTCGCTCTCCCGGCTCAAGGACAAGGGGATCGGCCCCCAGAAGACCCGCGAGGACCATGCCGACGTGCTGAACCAACTCTCGGCGGCCTACGACCGGGGCAAGGAAGCCCGCGAGCTGGCGGTGGTCCTCGGCGAGGCGGCCCTTACCCCCGTGGACCGGGAGTTCCTCCGGTTCGCCGACCAGTTCGAACAGCGCTTCGTCCGCCAGGGCGAGGACGAGGATCGCTCCATCGAGACTACCCTGGACATCGGCTGGCAGCTCATGGCGGCCCTACCCCGTACCGAGCTAAAACGGGTCTCCGACAAGCACATGCAGAAGTACCTGCCCGCCGCGGGAGCGTGATCGGACGTGCTGGCCAGGGTCAACGCGACCCGCATGGAACTGCTCAAACTGAAGAACCGCCTGAAGATGGCCCGCCGGGGGCACAAGCTCCTCAAGGACAAGCGGGACGAGCTCATGAAGGTGTTCCTGGCCCGGGTCCGGGAGACCCGCGGCCTCCGCGGCGACGTTGAGAAGACCCTGGAACGGGCCTACCGGGAACTCGCGGTGGCCCGGGCGGCAATGACCCCCGGGGCCCTGGCGGCGGCCGTCTCCTCGCCCGAGGCCGAGGTCGTCGCCACCGTCGAGCTGGAGAACGTCATGAGCGTGATCATCCCCCGGCTGGAGGCCGAGGTCAAGGGCAACCCCCATCCCTACGGGCTGGGCTACACCACCGCCGAGCTGGACACGGCAGTGCGGGAGACTCACGCCGCCTTCCGCTCCCTGGTCAAACTGGCCGAAGCCGAGCGGGCGGTCGAGCTCTTGGCCGAGGAGATCGAGAAGACCCGGCGCCGGGTCAACGCCCTCGAGTACGTTCTCATCCCCCAGCTCCAAGGGGCGGTGCGGAGCATCGCCATGAAGCTGAGCGAGATGGAGCGGTCTAACGCCAGCCGCTTGATGAAGATCAAGGACATCGTGCGGGCGAAGTAGCGTCCGCTAGAAGAGACCCTCGGCTCACGGCCGGGGGTCTCTTTGGCTTACCTGCTGCCGAAGCCCTCGGACCCTCACTGTGTCGAGTCCTGGCGAACGGTGCCGGGGGATGCCGCGTTGACAGGGCGGCTGACGCCGCGTATGATGGCAGAAACTGGCATGTCTGACCTCTTGTGGGGGAGGCTCTGATCATGCCTCGAAAGTCGGACCGGCGTGTGGTGCTTGTCGCATTGCTTCTCCTCGTCACGGCGTGGGCTTGGGGCTGCAATAGGCCGGCTGTGCCAGCGCCGAGTGCCGAGCTGCCAATACCCCTGGTGGACACATCGCCACGTACGCCGGCGCCGGCTGAGGAGGCGCCGGTCCCGGCTCCGGCGATTGCCGAGCATTACCCGCCCCATCGCTACCACGTCGAGGGGCAGGGCACTCACCTGATCGCCGCCGGGGCATATGACCTGTATTCACGGTTTCCCTCCGACCACTGGATTGTCGGTGGCGATCCGGTGGTCATCGAGATCCACTTTGACAAACCGATCTCCGATCCGGCCGCGGTGATCCGTCAAGTGCGAGAGAAGCTGGTCGGCGCGGTTGTCCATGACGAGGGGGATCAAGATAACCGGGTGTACTTGATGGTGACCGTTCCACCCGGGATCTACCGCGTCGACTTGCCGGCCGGGGAGCGGCTCGAGGCATGGAGAGACCACCGTACCCTCGTCCTGCACCGGGGATGCCGGTGGAGCCTGACTCGCTGGGAACCCGGGGGGTCCCCGGAGTCCCTGGGTGAGTACGAGCTGACCTCCGTGGCTTGGGGTATCCATGCCGCAGCTTTCGGAGCCGAGCGCGATGAGGCCTTCTTCTTCACTATACCCTTCTCGGGTGAAGGTCCGCCTGAGACCACGTGCCTCTGGCGCTGGGAACCCGGCGCTCAACCATGCGTCGCGCTCCTTCCCGGATCGTGGACCTCTGGATGCACAGGCCGGGAGTGGGTTTTGCCCCGCAGTGGCGACCTGGTCCTCCAGTCCTGCTGGTCCGTTACGGTGGTCGACCGCAGTGGCGAGCAAGTGGCCACCCTGGGGCAAGGGGACTCGTGGAAGAGGTACTCCTACGGGGTCGCGGTCGGGCCAGGTGACGAAGTCGCCGTGTTCCTGGGCCGGCGTGGCGAGACTGGACTCGAACTAGATCTCATAATCTTCAACGCCGATCTGGAATTGTACCGGACCTGGGACGGCATCTGCCGCCAGGGCCGGTTCAACGACGGTACCCCCGATGTGCACCCGATCTGGTGGGAGGATGAGGTTTTCTTCCTGGCTCTGGACGACACCGGTCCCGGCACCCCGGTCTACCACCTGATGGCCATGGACGTCGACACCGGCTCCCTGCGGCGGGTCCTGGGCCCGTTCGCCCGCGGGCGCCGCGTGGGACAGTCGACCTACGTTCTGGAGAAGGAGGACGGCGCCGCCACGGTCCTGTGGGATCCGGCCACGCGCTCCCTACGGACCCTGCCCTCGGCCCGCGATGTGGGTGAGAGAGGGACACCCTGGCCGCTCGCGACGAACGGAGACTGGGTTGTGCTCTACTCCTCGGAGTCGGGACTCCTCGGCTGGCACCCGTCCCTGGGTATCACGCGCTTGGGTCCCGGTACGGCAGTGGTCCGTGCGGGGGAGGCGTTCCTCTGGTGGACGGAGGTGCGGTGATGCCGAGGCGGCGAGAGCGGTGAGCGAAGAACGTTGGCGAGCAGGGTCTGACATGGCAGACCTGCGGCGTTGCCACTTTGGCCGGTGTCTCGGCCTCGTGGCACTACTTCTCCTTGTCACGGCGTCGGCCTGGGGTTGCCGCCGGCCGGCTGTGCCCACGCCAGGCGCCGAGCTGCCAGTATCCCCGGCGGATACTCCAGCCCTCTTGCCTGCGGAAGCCGAGGACCCGCCCGAACCCCGCCCCCCTGCGGTCCATCACTACCCACCATACCGGTTCCGCGTCAGCGGGCCAGGCGCCTCTCTGATTGCCTCAGACTTCCGTTCGCCTGGCTCATTGCCCTTTCCCCATGTGGCCGACTACTGGTTCATCGCCGGCGGTCCGATCACCATCGAGATCGTGTTCAGCGATCAAGTGGCGGACCCCATCGCGGTGCTGCGCCACATCCGCCTGACGCTGCGCGACGCGCTCATACACGAAGAGGGATGCGAGGGGGACCGCGTGTTCGTGCGGGCAACCCTGACGCCCGGCCAGTACGCTATCAGCCTGGCCGAGTCTGGAGAGTTCATGGACTTACGGGGTGACCATCGCATTCTCCTACTGCAGCAGGGGGCGAGTTTTCGCCTGATGGGCTGGGAGCCGGGAAGGTCCCCGGAGGTGATGGGGGAGTACTTCTTGCCCTTGTTCCCCTACTCCGCCGCTCTCGAGGGAAGGCCGGACGAAGCCCTGTTCGGCGCCACGGTTGTTGGTGATGGTTACACGACTGTGTACACGCACCTTTGGCAATGGCGTTCGGACGCTGAGCCGCAGTTGACGCACCTGGGCGACCTGTGGCCTAGGGGCAACGTGTTCTCACGCAGCGACGATCTGGTCATCCAGTTCCGGTCGGCCATAGTGGTCGACCGTAGCGGCGAGCGAGTTGCCACTCTCGAGTACGGCCATTCCTACGGGGTTGCGGTCGGGCCTGGCGACGAAATCGCTGTGTTCCTGGGCCGGTACGGCAGGGAGGGTCGAACGGAACTCGATCTCATGGTCTTCAACGCCGAGCTGGAGTTGTACCGGACCTGGGACGGGATCTACCCCCAGGGCCGTTCTGGCTACTACACCCCCGACGTGCACCCGATCTGGTGGGAGAACGAGCTCTTCTTCCTGGTGCTGGACGATGCAGTTGCGGGCACCCCGGTCTACCGGCTGATGGCCATAGATGTCGACACCGGTTCCCTCCGGCGGGTCTTGGGCCCGTTTGTCGACGGGTACCGAGTGGGACGGTTCCACTACGCCTTCCGCAGGGAGCACGACGCCACTTGGGCTCTGTGGGATCCGGCTACGCGCTCGCTTTGGACTCTGGTCTCAGCCCACGAGGTAGGTGAGTGGGACACGCCCAGGCCGCTCGCGACGAACGGAGACTGGGTTGTCCTCTACTCCCGACCGTCAGGATTGCTCGGATGGCACCCATCAACCGGCATCACCCGCTTGGGCCCCGGTACGGCCGTGGTTCGCGCGGGTGACGGATTCCTATGGTGGACAGGCATGGCCGGGACCCCGTAGGGTGGCCACGGTTCCTCAAGCGGAACGACCGTTGACCGGACGATGAGTGCCGCCGTAGTATTGAGGAGGAACATGTTGCCAGTGATGGGTGGAAGCGGGTGGACCCTCTGATCGCCCTCGGCTTGTTGCGGTGTTCTGGCCGGAGTGCAGGAAGGCGCACCACAGCCGGTGACGACGGAGGCGGCTGCAGCCCGCTCAGACGCCGGTTAGCCCTAGCCGTGCTGGTCGTCTGCACAATTCTGGCGGGCGGTGGGTGCTCCCGCCGGGCAGTTCACCTGCCCACCCCGGATCAGGTCCTACCTCCGCCGAGTGTCGCCCCGTCTGCTCCCCCGACGGCCCCCACCCGGGTTGTGCCTGAGCCAGCCGAGCCCTATCACTACCCTCCCTACCGTTACTGGGTTGAGGGACCGAGTCTCCACTTGGTAGCCGCCGGCTTCAGTCTGGCCGGCCATCCCTCCGCCAAAGCCGACTACTGGGTTGTCATGGGCGATCCGGTGACCGTCAAGATCCATTTCGCCCAAGCGGTGGCGAGTTCCCGAGACGTGCTTCGCCAGGTCCTCGAGGACATAAACAACGGCTTGGCGGTCCGCGAGGTAGGGATTGGAACCGACTTCATCTTCGTGAAGTTGAGCCTTCACCCCGGAAGGTATGTTCTTGGCCCCGTGGCCACCGAGCGGGCAGAGGATCACCGCATGCTCATCCTGGACAGATGTAGGCCGTACCGGCTGATGCGCTGGCAAGCGGGCGCCCCGCCGTCCGTGGTGGGGGAGTACTCACTGCCCGCCCGCCCTATTAGCGTCGGCCCCGGCTCCCCACAAGAGGAGGCGCTCTTCGCCACGCAAGCTTTTGCCGAGGCGGGTGACGCGGTGAGAGCCTGCCTCTGGCGCTGGCAGCCTGACGTTCAGCCGTCCTTCGCGCCTCTACCCGGCCTGCACGCCACACGAAGCATGTACGGGAACTGGGTCTTCCCCCGGTGGGAGGACTTGGTCATCCAGTCCCACGACGCCGTTTTGGTGGTCGAGCACAGTGGCGACCAGGTGGCCCAGCTGGTGGAAGGACCCTCCTATGCCGTGGCGGTGGGCCCAGGAGGGGAGATAGCCGTCTTCCTGGATGAGGAAGACGGCCGCGGCGAGCTTGGACCCGACCTGGTGCTGTTCACAGCGGACCTCAAGAGGTACCGGACCTGGAAGGCGATCTGCCCCCGAGAGTGGTTCAGGGAAAACATGCGGCCCATCTGGTATGGGGATGAGATCTTCTTCCTCGCGCCCGACGATGGGCGCCAGTACACCCCCCGTCAGCTGATGGCCGTTGACGTCGGCACCGGAACCCTGCGGCGAGTGCTGGGGCAGTTGGAAGGAGGCTGTCAGCTGGGACGCTCGCACTATCTGCTCCTCAGACAGGGGGAGTGGGTGCTGTGGGACGTCGCCACCCTGTCTCTGCGGCCTCTTCCTTCAGCCGGGGAACTCGGCGAACGGAGCTGGGCGCAACCGGTGGCAGCGGGATCGGAATGGGTAGTCTTCGACTCCAGTTCGGGGTTGATCGCGTGGCACCCCACTATTGGCGCAACCCCTCTGGGCTCCGGGTTTGCATTCTGCCGGGCGGGTGAGGCGTTCCTCTGGTGGACGGAGGTGCGGTGATGCCGGGCGCCGAGAGCGGCGAGCAAAGAACGTTGGCGAGGAGAGTCTGAGATGGCAGACCTCTCGGGTCGCCACATGCTCCGGCTTCTTGCCCTTGCCGCCCTGCTTTTCCTTGTCGTCGCGTCGGCTGTGGCGTGGAATCGCCGGGCCGGATCCCTGGCTGGCATCGAGATGCCCGCGCCGGTGGCGGATGAGCCGGTAGCCGTGCCGGCGGGGCCGCACTGTTACCCACCCCACCGCTACCACATTGAGGCACCTGTGGTCCACCGGGCGGCCGCCAGCCTGCCGGGCTTCCCATCCACAGAGTACTGGGTCATTGGCGGCGATCCGGTCACCATCGAGATCCGGTTTAAAGAGACGATCCCCGACCCCGCTGAGGTCATCAGCCACCTCCGCAGTTTCTACCCTCTCGCGCTCGTGCACGAAGAGGGCCACGAGGCGGATCGAGTCTTCGTAAGGGTGACCCTGGCACCGCGCCGGTACGCCATCTCACTCCTCGGCATAGGGGGAAGCGTGGACCAGGTTTACCCCACCCTCGTTCTTGACCAGGGTGCCCCCTATCACCTGGTGCGATGGGAGCCCGGCGGATCCCCGAGGGTGCTGGGGCAGTACTTCCTACCGCGGCATCCCTTTGAGGCCGGTCTTGAGTCCGACCGGGAAGAAGGGTTTTGGACCACCGAGTCCCCCGAAGGACTTAGTGGGTGTCGAACGGTGGACACCTACCTCTGGCGCTGGCAATCTGGCACTCAGCCTCGGGTTGCACTCCTTCCGGGTCTGTGGACCACGGGAAGGGTCTTCCACCGCAGTGACGACCTTGTCCTCCAGTCCTACTGGTCCGTTACGGTGGTCGACCGCAGT
The DNA here is from genome assembly GCA_031082145.1 of bacterium. Classification (GTDB taxonomy): domain Bacteria; phylum Bacillota; class Sulfobacillia; order UBA995; family UBA995; genus Ess09-15. The sequence goes on from JAVHLP010000021.1 coordinate 11,247, forward strand.
GGCGAGCCAGTTGCCCCCCTTGGGCATGCGTACTCCTACGGGGTCGCGGTCGGGCCCGACGATGAAGTCGCCGTGTTCCTGGGCCGGTACGGCGAGGACACTGGACTCGAACTCGATCTCATGATCTTTGACGCCGACCTGAAGCTGTGCCGGACCTGGGACGGGATCTGCCCACAGGGCCGGTTCAATGACGGCACCCCGGATGTACACCCGATTTGGTGGGGGGACGAAGTCTACTGGCTGGCACTGGATGATACCGGTCCCGACCGCCCGGTCTACCGGCTGATGGCCATCGACGTGGACACCGGTTCCGTGCGTGAGGTCCTGGGGCCATTCGCCTACGGATACCGCGTGGGGCGATCGCACTACGCCCTCAGGGAAGATGACCATGCGGCCTGGGTGCTCTGGGATCCGGCCACTTCCTCTCTTCGGACTCTGCTCTCGGCCCGAGAGGTTGGTGAGCGGTGGGCGCCCAGGCCGCTGGTGACTAACGGAGACTGGGTTGTGCTCCACTCCTCGGAGTCGGGACTCCTCGGCTGGCACCCGTCGCTAGGCATCACCTACTTGGGTCCCGGTAGCGGGGTGGTCCGTGCGGGTGAGGCGTTCCTCTGGTGGACGGAGGCGGAATGACGCCCGGCGGTGAGAGCGGTTACCCCGCAGGTCCCATGCGCCGGGGGCTTGCTGGTACGGCGGGGAGTGACGGAGCGTAGCGGGGGCGCGCCCTCGGTTGGCGCCGCAAGAGAGACTGAAGGCCTAGGCATCCGTCAACGTGTGCTCTGGGCACAGCAGCCATGGAATGACGCCTCCCTTGCGTTGGGCGTCCCTCCTGGGGACGTCTTCCCAGTCCGGTTCGGTCGCGGTGAGGGAGTGGATAGCCTGCGATACAGTAGTCCGAGGAGTCCTCCCCGGCGGCCACGTTGATTCTTGGAGTGCCGATCTACCACGTCGTGTCGGTGACCGCACCGATGGGGACGCGGCTCACGAAGCCCGCACCCCTTACCCCTCCACCCTGCCGGCGACTCTTGGATGCATTGGGAGGACACTCCTTAGATTGGCTTCTCTAGGCGAACCTTCCCGATGGCGGGACCGACGCCGAATGGCGGTGATCTTGGTCTATGCTGAGGGAAATGCGAAGTATGGAGGGTTTTCCTGAGCGTGACAGAACCCGTCATCAAAGAGGTGGAGCGCTGTTGATGAGGCTGTACAAGCACTCGCTCTCGGTGTTCCTGCGCGACAGGAAGCTCAGCATCCCATATCATGGTGTGCTGGCCTTGGTTCTGGTGATGTCTTTTTGCTGCCTAGGGAGTTACTCCCGATATGACGATGTTTTTTCCGCAGTCAGGTGGTGGCTCGCGCGCCCGGTCATTTTCATCATAGCGTTCTTCATCTACTGCGGCTATGAGCTCACGGTTCGGATGCACGACAACGACATGGTCGAGTACGTGCGGGCCCACACCCTGGGACTGCTGAAGGCGTATAGCGCAGTCCTGTTCAGCTTGCTGACCATCGTTGCCGTGCCTTCCTCCATGTTCTTCGCCTTCTTCCTGTTCCTGTACCAGCGCGTCGGCGTTCAGTACACCCCCTTCCTGGTTCATCTCACAAAGCTGTCGGTGCTGTACTTCGGGCTGTCGCTGGCGGCTGGAGCCATGCTAGGAATGGCCATGGCCGCCAGGCTCAGAAGTAACAGGCTCGCCGTATACACCCTCACGACAGGCTTCATGCTGCTCAATACCACCTTCACTGACGCTCCTTTCCGCGTGCCGCACCTGGTCTTCAACTCCTATCTGGTCGAGAGGGCACTCTACTACGTCAAAGACTTCCTAACTCTCGTGCCCCATCAGCTTGGAAGCTACTTCGCCATCTATCCCATCTACGGGTTCCCGATGGAGCCGGTTCGCTGGGTGGTGGCGGTGTTCTGGGTCCTGTTCCCCCTAACCCTCGTGCTGGTGGAATGCTTCACCCGAAGAATCAGGAGAGCGCTCCTTGTGGCGAGCGCCCTGCTACTCCTGCTGGGCGTCGGCCTGTTCTCCGTCAGAGGGTCTGTCCTGGCGATGGACATGAGGAATGATTCCTACGCTTACGCCGACCCTATCTATTACGCTGACAGGTTAAGGCAGGACTACGCAGGCTACGAGGCCGGGTTCGCGATTGAGGCGTACAGGATGGACCTGACCGTGAGCAACGAGTTACACGCCCAGGTGCACGTGACCGTCGACAACCCCGGCCGCGAGGGCTACGAGTTTACACTGTATCACGGCTACATTCTGAAGAGCGTCCGGACTGAGGGGGGAGAGATACCCTTCACCCGCGAGGGCGACTACGTAAGCATAGGTGGTCTCAACGGTTCGGACACCCTTGTCTTCACGTACCACGGCAAGTCGCCGAAGTTCTACGCCAACGCGCAGGCGATAACTCTGCCAGGATACTTCGCCTATTACCCCAAAGCCGGCAGGTCGAACATATGGGACCTCGACCGGTACGGGTACGTGGTAAACCTCCCGCCGTATGAGAGCGTCTATACGGTTAAGGTGCGGTCCGGTCTGAAGGTGTTCTGCAGTCTTGCCGGTGGCGACAATGGGTTTCATGGCCGGTCGAACGGCGTCTCGCTGTTCGCCGGCATGTACGACGAGGTCGCCCACGGCATATACGCGGAGCCCATGCGAAGCGACCAGCCGACGAGAGAGTCCATCCTTGAAGCGGAGCAGATCCTGACCGACGCGTTTCTGCGGGTGGGGCATCCGGACATGGTCATAGCCCTTTCAGATAAGAAGTTCCTTCAGACGCCCGCGAGCTTCGCACTTAACTCCAACACGGACAACACCGTCATCATGAGCGATCACATTGTCTCCTCTTCGGCTGGTGCGCAAGGACTGGCCTGCAGCATCATGACGTCCATCGTCAGACCCAAGTCTGCCGGTGACTTCTGGTTCAGAACACGCTACCTGAGCTACCTGCTCCGCGGCCAGGATGAGACCAGCCTGGCGCTTCAGAGCGAAGTGGACACCAGCCTCCTGTTGGAGGAGATGGAGGAATGGCTGCTTCTCCCGGATCCACGCGCCAACAACATGACCGAACAGGAGAGGGCGGGATACCTCGCTGCTAAGAGACGGAGGAGCGAACTGGAGCGCGCCGTAAGCGAGAAAGCCGCGAAGTACCTGTTCTATGAATCGGCCCGTAAGCAGGAGAATCTGCGTTTCTTCTTCGACTATTTCACCTCGGAGAGCACGGAAGACTGCCTGCAGCTGGCGATAACCAGAGTGAGGGAGGAACTCGGCCCATGATCGCGGTCAGGGACCTCTGCAAGCGGTTCGGACGCAAAGAGGTGCTTCATTCGATAAGCCTGAGCATGGGTAACGGCTGCTACGGGCTGCTGGGCGCCAACGGAGCCGGTAAGACCACGCTCATACGGTGCATGGCCGGCCTGTTCGAGCCACAGAGGGGCGAGGTGCTCTACGACAACCGGCCCATACACAGACTGAAGGGCTTTCAGCGCGATCTGGGCTATCTACCTCAGGCTTTCGGAATGCTCCCAGAGCTAACTCTTTACGAGATGATGGACTACATGTGTTCCCTCAAGGGAATTCCGAGGAGCCAGTGCGCCGGCGAGATAGCGCAGGCGCTCGAGTTTGTGAACCTGGAGGAATGGGCCAGGGAGCGGGTCAGGACGCTTTCGGGAGGTATGGTAAGGAGAGCGGGAATCGCGCAGGCGGTCCTGGGGGACCCCAAGGTGCTCCTGCTTGACGAGCCTACCGCCGGACTTGACCCCAGCGAGCGCGCCCGGTTCAGGAACAGCGTGAGAGAGCTGAAGAGAGATAGGACGGTGCTTCTTTCCACCCACATCGTCGAGGACGTGGATGCGTGTTGCGACAATGTGATCGTGATCCATGGGGGTCGCATCCTGTTCAGTGGGCCTTCTGACGAGCTCAGGGAGGTCGCCGTCCGACAGGCGGGCCACACAGGCAAAAAGCCCACCGTCGAGGATGGCTACCTGTGGCTCACGAATGGGATCGCCTGATGCGGAGGCTCTATCTCGAACTGAAGAACCAGCGGCTGTACTTCTTTGTGCCGCCCTTTGTGCTGTTCGCGCTGGTCCCGCTGTCGGTCCTGGCCGGCCCACAGGGGACCGACCCCAGCTTCTCTCAATGCGTCACCTTATCTCAGTTGTTCATCCCCAGTTTCGCCGCCTGGTGGCCGCTGTTCGTCCTCAAGGAGTACCACAGTTCACCCGCCAGGGAACTGCTCGTTGTCCACAGGTCCAGCAGGGCCGAACTCCTCTCCAGGATGATATCTCTGTGGGCGCTCTACGTTCTGCTCGCGGCGGTCGTGTTCGTCTACTTCGCCTCGCTGTTCGGTCGCGTTTGGTACCTGTTCGCCGCCGTGGCGGCCCAAAGCATGTTCATGATCGCTCTCGGATACTCCCTCTCTCTGCTGCTTCAGAACACCTTCATCCCCCTGATAGTCAACTTCGCCTACAGCTCCATCTTCATGCTGGCTGTGCTGGACTCCCCGCTGAACATCTTCACGATCGGAACCTTCAGCGATGCCGGCAGCCTGGTCAAACCGGCAACGGTGGCCGCAGTCGCCATTGTGCTCCTCCTGGCCGGCTACCAGGCGGAAAGACGGCTGTACACGAGGAGCATGTGAGGCTCAGGGCTGCCATGTCGGCACAAGGACTCTCGCCCCGCGGGCCTGAAGAACACTTCCAGCAGGTTCAGGCACAACACGGGCGGGGGAGGCCAGACCGGTGAAGGTGAACCTGGGCCGGGAGGAACTCGAGGCTCTGTTCCGGAACGAGCGTTACCCTCTCTCGGGCAAGTACGATCCGCAGTGGATACTCGACAACGCGTTGGGCTCCCAATGCTTGTGGCTGGCGGAGTCGCTCACGCAGATCGCCGGACTGGAGCCGGGGGCCAGGGTGCTGGATCTCGGTTGTGGCAAGGCGATCACCTCGATCTTCCTGGCCAGGGAGTTCGGCGTCGAGGTGTGGGCGGTCGATCTCACGGCGTCGCCCACGGAGAACCATGAACGGATCCGCCAGGCGGGTGTCGAGCAACTGGTCTTCCCCCTGCGGGGTGACGCACGGTCGCTGCCCTTCGCCGACGCCTTCTTCGACTTCGTCCTGAGCGTGAACGCCCTTCACCTGTTCGGGACCGATGACTACTACGTACCCCAACACCTGGCCAGACTCCTCAGACCCGGCTGTCGGGTCGCCTTCACAGTCCCCGGGCTCATCCGGGAGTACGGGGAGGCCATACCCGAGCACGTCAAGCCTTTCTGGCTGGACCACGTTATAGCGTACCATTCGCCAAGATGGTGGAGAGGGCACCTGGAGAAGACCGGGCTCTTCCGGGTGCAGGTGAGCGACAACCTCCCCGATGGGCAGGGCGTGGACATCTGGCGCTTCTGGGCCCAAGGCGAAGACGATGCCCTGATCGAGGACGACAACGGGGACAACATCAGCTTCGTCAGGGTGCTGGCGGAACGGTCATGATACCCATGCCGGCCGGCGGGCTTGCCGGCCGGCATGGCTCCCCGCTCTTGCCTACTGGTGACGGTGCTCCGCCCGCTCGGCCGCCGGCTTGGACATGCGCAGCTCCAGATCTAGCTGTGCCTGGGGGCTGGCGTAAGGCTCGTACCAGCCGCGGCGGGTGGCGAGGTCGAACAACCGCTCGTGGCCTTGCAGGTGCTCGTTCAGGCTGTCCTGGAAGAAGCGGCGTACCTCCGGGGTGGTGGCTTCCAGGGTCGCGGCGGTGAGTTTGGCGCAGGCCAACTTGGTCGCTCCCAGAAGGTCAGAGGCGATCACCTGGTCGGTGACCTCGGCGCCGGTCAGTTCGGTCGCTTTCTGCCACAAGGTCATGGAATCGAGTCCCTCCTCAGCTCACGGTGCCGCGGGCGAACTCCCGGACCCGCTCCATGCGGCTTTGGGTCCGTTGTAGGGCGTCCTGCATGTAAGCCTTCAAGTCGGCGTCCTCGACCAGCGGCAGCATGGCCTGGAGCTTGGTTGCGCCAACGGAGTAGCCCCGCAGGATCTCGTGAAGGTCCAGGGCTTCCCGGGGTGACAAGTTGGGCAATGGAGTCCCTCCTCGCGAATGCTCTTCGGTCAAGGATGTCCGTCCTGCGCCCGGGTCATGCACAGAGGATTCTGCCTCCCGGATCGGCCGGTCGGGAGTAGACGAGCCCCGGCGGGGAGACTAGGGCCCGGGGGTGAACCGACTGAAGCACCTGCCGGCGGTCCTCATCAAGCTCGCTGTCCTCCTGGCCATAAGCCACGTCGTGCTGGTCCCCTGGGCCGGGGCTACCCGGGGCCAGGCCACCGGGGTTGCTCTGTTCATGACCGTGATCCTCTACCTGCTGGGTGATCTCGTGATCCTGCCCGCGGTCGGGGCGAGCCAGGCCGCCGTCGTCGACGGGGGCCTGGCACTGGTGCTGGCCTGGCTGGCCCCTGCCTACGCGGGCACCCCGCCGGTCGGGGCCGGCACCGCTCTCGTGCTGGGCACCATGGTCGGCATTGCCGAGTACCTCTTCCACGGCTTCTTCCTGCAGGTGGGCCTACGCGGGGGCGCCGGGGGAGGGTAGCGGGGATCATCGCCTTCATTCCACACCACCGAACTCGGGTAGCGCGAACCCGGCCTTCTGAGAAGACCAACTAGCCGCAGTGCGACCCTGACGGGCGAACGAAAAGAGATTGAGTGCGCCAGGGCTGGTCTCTCCGGATCATGGGCCGCGCCTACTGCGTCGCGCCGGCCGTATGGCAACCCGGTCGGGGCACCGTCAAGACACGGGAGGCTGCGTTACGGTCAATGCTCTTGCCCTCTTGAGTACGTGACCGAGGAAGGAGGCTTCCCTATTCCTACCGGCGTCGAACTCCTCAGGAGAATAGGCGAGGACATCTATCGGCTCGCGGATCTCGGAAAGGGCATCGCCTAGGATCTCCCACCGCTTCCACTGCGGCATACAAGAGAAGTTGGGAGAGACGATTATCAAGTCAATGTCGCTCTCCGGCTTGGCTTCACCGGTAGCATGGGAGCCGAAGAGGTAAGCGCTCCTGGTCGGAACGCCGAGCCGCTTGAGGGCGGCCAGATAAGCGTTGATTGCTCTCAGGCGACTTGTTCCTTCAGGCACGCCACTACCTCCCTCGTCTCGGCTATGTAGGTTCGGACAACATCCGCGGGGTAATCCTCAAGGGCCTTGCTCAGTTCTTGTGGGTATCGGGTGGACGTCCATTGGGTCGGTAACCACCCTATCTTGCATGGTAGCATTTCCTGCCGGTCGCCAGCAACTAAGAGCTTTGGACAGTCACAGAAGCCGAGCGCAGAAGTCCTCGGCTGGCTCACTCATAGGGTACACAAAGGTCTGCAGACAGGGGTCTGAGGCCGAAGACATCCAACGCGACAATACCGCTATCCGCCCGCACCGGACCGTAGGCCGGGTTGACGGAACCCACTCCCCCGGTTATCATGGAGGCAGGAAGTGTCACCGTCTGTCGTCTGCTTGCATATAGTGACTATTTTTATGGCCCGACGTCCTCATCACTGATGAGGGGCGGTGAAGGGTGAACGACCCTTACGCGAAGGGTTCCATCAGGCAGAGCCTCTACGGTGCCCGGCGGCCGATCAGGGGAGCGGTGGTGGCCGTGTTGCGGGGACGGCTGGAAGAGCGGGGACTGGAGCTGATCCGGCCCATCTCCCGGGCCCTGGCCCGGGGTGAGATCCACGAACTGATCGTCACCGACGAGGCCGGTGCGGCGCCCGGAACCCGGGTCGACCGCATCGGCTACCTGTGCTTCTTTGAGGTCGAGCAGGGTGGGGTGGCCGTGACCGGTGACCAGGTGATGCTGGGCGGGGAGGGCGGCCTGGTATTGGCCGGCTTCGACCTCACCCACGCCCCCAATCACCTGAACGTGGTCGTGTGCGGTGACCGCCGGCCGGGAGAGGAACGGGGTATCCGGCCGGGCGACCAGGTGACCATCGGACCGCAGGCCGGCTGAGGGAGGAAGGGGAGAGCGCGATGCCCAGCTTCAAGTACAAGTTCCAGCTGTACAGGCACCTGCAGGCCAACCTGGCCAGCATCTACGCCGAGGCCCGCAAGGCCGCCGACGAGATCGGCCTGCCGCCGGAGTTGAGGGGCAAGATCGGCCTGACCGGGGCCATCTCCGGCTGCCCGGCGCCCATGCGGGAGGACGTGCTCGAGGCGGCGGAAGCGGGGGCCGGCGAGGTCATACCGCTGGCCCGGCTGGTCGACGAGATCCGGGAGATCGTGAAGGACGTGTACGGTGACGAGTACGACGTCTGCCCGATCAACACCTGCGAGGCGGGAATGTGGGTCAGCTTTGACGTGCTGTTCACTCCCCCCTTCACCGGCCGGGGGGCGAACTATCGGGCCCGTTACCTGGCGCCCTACGAGAAGCACATGCATCACCAGGCCGGCTATGGCCGTCCTTTTCCGCCCCGTTTCAAGGACTACCTCGCGGATCGGGGAGCGACCGCGGGGGAGTTCGGCTTCTACGGCAAACGCCTCGCCGACCTGGACGTGGTGGTGGTGCCCCTGGCAGGGGCCAGGTACCCCAACCACGGCATCAAGTACTGGCCGGTGCCGTTGCTGTTGGACGTGGACCCCGCCGAGTCGATCGAGGTCATCACCGACATGGCGGAGATGAACGCCGGTCTGCTCACCGGGTTCACCTCGCTCGGCTACGATACCCCGGGCTACGGTTATGGGGTCAAGGACGAGGAAGGGACGCCGGTACTGCTGAAGGAGATCGGGGGCCTGGCCCGGGACCTCGGCCTGCCCTACGTGGTCGACAACGCCTGGGGACTGCCCTTCGTGGGGACCGACATCCGCAAGATCGGGGCCGACGTCATGGTCTACAGCATGGACAAGGCGACCGGGGCGGCCACCAGCGGCCTCGTCATCGGCCGGGAGGACGTCATGACGGGGATCCGTAGGGCTCTGGGCATGCACGGCGACCGGTGGGGCACCCTGGCCTCCTACGGCAAGGCGGCCTACGTCACCCAGGATCCCGGCAAGGAGGCCCTGCTGACGCAGGTCCACGTGCTGAAGGTGCTCCGCGACCGCCCGGAGATCATCACCGGGCCCGTCGATCAGCTCTACCAGCTGGTCGAGGAGGAGCTGGCCGAGCTCCACCCGCGGCTGCGGGACCGGTTGGTCGTGAGCAAGTCCTACAACTCGGGCACGGTGGAGATCAACTATGAGCGGACCTGGGACGGGGAGGGGCTCGGATTCCCCATCTTCAGCATCGAGGACATGTACGCCGGGTCCAACGTGATCCAGAGCGGTCTGGCCCAGATGGGGATCATCCCCACCATCGGCTACGACGCCAACATCTTCGTGTCTCCCGGCCAGGGGACCAGCGAGGCGGACGGGAGCCTGAACCCCGAGCGCATGCGGCTGGCCCTGCGGGGATTGGTCCGGCTGCTGGGAATCATCGGCCGCTACAGCGGTTTCCATGGATAGCGGCGGGGAAGGGGGATCAGGGATGCTGCCCACCAGGGAAGAACAGGAGTATCAACTGCTGCGATTCCTCCAGGAGCAGGGGGAGCCCGTCGGATCGGGCAGCGTGGCCGAGTTTCTCCGGAAAGCGTCCATCGACGTCAGCGAGGCCACGGCGGGGCGGGTGCTCCGGGATCTGGACGTCAGGGGTTTCACCGCCCGCCAGTCCTACCGGGGCCGGGTCCTGACCGACGCCGGGCGGCGGCGCCTGTACGAACTTGACGCTCAGCGCCGGCGCAATATGTTCGGGCAGGAGCTCCTGCACGTGCTGGGCAAGCCGGGACTAGGGGAACTGGTGGACGTCCTGATGGCGCGGCGGGCCATAGAGCGCGAGACGGCCCGCCTGGCGGCCTTGAACGGTGACGAGGCGGGCGTGGCGGAGCTGTTCGCCATTGTAGATCAGCACGAGGCAGCCGGGACCGGCGGCCCGGAGTGGGATGTGCGCTTCCACCGGCATGTGGCCAGGATCGGGGGCAACCAGGTGCTGGCGGCGGCGGTGAACCTCATCCACCAGGACAGCCTGCTCTCGCCGGTGCTGGACCACATCCGGAAGTGGGCGCGGAGCGCCATCGCGGTTGATCACCGGCGGTTGGCCGAGACCATCGCCAGGCGGGACGCGGATGGCGCCGAGCGGGCCATGGTGGCCCACATCGACAATGTCATCGCCGACGTCCGCAAGTACTGGGCGGAGGTTCAGGAGAAGTCTCCCGAACTGACGGCCGGGTTCGGTGGCGGGCGGTCGTGAAGGCCAGGGACCGGGTGCTGGACGCTATCGACGTCGAGGCTTTCCTGCTGGCCGAGGACGAGGAGACGGCCCGGAGGCTGGCCCTGACCCTGATGGAGGAGCTGGGCCTGCCCGGGGCGGATGTTGTGTTCCTGGAGTGGCGGGGCACGGGAGCCCGGGTCCGGATCCGCTCCTACGCCCACCGGCCGGGTGACGACTACGCCTGGCTGGGGGGTGGTGAGCGGGGTGGGTGAGCGGAGAGTACTGCTGGCCCCGCTCGACCCCGTGCACGACGTTGGCCTCAAGATGGTGAAGCGGGCGCTGGACGAGGCCGGGCACGCCACCATCCTGCTGCCGCCCGATCTCCCGGTGGAGGAGATCGTCCGGCGGGCGGTCGAGCACCAGGTGGACACGGTGCTGGTGGGCCGCACCCTCGGCTACAACGTCCCCGAGGAACTGGCCCGGCTGGTGGACGTCATGGAGGCGACCGGCCTGCGGTCGCGGGTTCGTCTGGGCGTGGGCGGAATGGCGGTGCGGCCCGAACTGGCGGCCGAACTGGGCTTTGACCGGGGATTCGGCCCCGGCACCACGCCCGCCGAAGCGGTGGCTTTCGTGGAGGGCCGCGACTACCAGCCGCCGGCGCCGGGCGAGGGCGGCCGGAAGCCTGACCTGACCGCCGGCTACAGCTACCGGGTGCACGATCCCGGGATAGCCCGGACCCTGGAGACGATCGCCGCCGGCACGGTGGCCTGGGCCCGGGAGCGTACCACGCCCGGGGTGGAGCGGGCCCGGATCCGCCGCCAGCTCCTGGCGGCCGACCCCGGCTCTGGCGCCGAGTTGCGCCAGGAGTACCTGACCCACTGCGACCCCCGCATACAGGCCTTCTACCGCGAGGGTGTGCCGGCGGGGCGGACCCGGCCGCTGCGCCGGGAGGAGATCTTGGCCCTTGAGTCGGCCGCCGGCGCCAGGCGGTTGGAACCCCTCCGGCTCCGTCACCGGCGGTCCCGCCCCGCCGTCTTCGTGCAGTACGGGACCGGCTGTCCGCTGATGGACATCGCCCACAACCGGGTGGGGGAGGGCTGGGGGGCCGACGGCCTGGTGCACTTCGATCCCTCGTGGTCGGCCCGCTGCGAGGGGCTCATGGAGGGCTACCACACCCATGAGGAAGACGGTTCCCTGCTGACCCTGGAGAATCTGTCCGCCGTGGGCGCGGCCCGCCAGCCCTGGACCCTCTGGCAGGTGCGGGCCCACCGGGGCCTGAACACGCCGGAGACGGTGGTGCTGGCGGCGGCCGCGGGGGCCGACCTGACCAAGGTGAACATGGTCTACGGCTCGCTGGGGGCCGGTACCGACCCCGGCCGACTACTGGTGGATGGGGTGGAATGTCTGGCCCTGGCCGCCGAGTTCGGCCTGCCCCTGGACGTGGTCACCAACGAGGAACTGTGCGGGGTGCCGGCCGCCAAGGCCTTCGCGGGGATGCTGATCGTGGCCGCCATCGCCGTCCACCTGGGCGCCCGGCCGCTGCTGCAGCCCTTGTTCTGCCTGTCTCCCGACGTGATGGTCAACGGCCAGATGGACGACAACTTCCTCGACTACAACGCGGCCAAGGTCCATGCCTTGCGGGCGATCATGGACGCCCCCATCTGGCCCGGAGCCCCCATCGGCTTTTTGACCCACACCGAAGACCGCGTGCAGTCGGCGGTAACCACCGCCCTCCACGCCGCCCTGGCGTCCTCGCTCGACGTGGACGCCATCACCATTGCCTCCACCGATGAAGCGTACTCCGGGGGGGCGATCGCGGCCGCCTCGCGGGTGGATACCTTGCGGGCGACCGCCGAGGCGTTCCGCTTCTTCGGCTCGGCGGGGATGGCTCCCACCGGGCGCGCCCGGGAGTGGGCCGGCGAGCTGGTCGAGGCTATTGGCCGCATTCTGGAAGCGGTGCTGGCCCGGGGTACGCTGGAGGTAGCCCTGTACCAGGGCCTGCTGGGAGGTCCCGGCGACGGCGCCTACCCCGGACGGGCCGGCCGGGGGACGGTATCACGGCGGTGAAGCTGGCCGTCGGGGTGGCCGGGACGGCCAAGAACACCGGCAAGACGACGGTCCTGCGGGTGCTCCTGGCGGAAGCGGCGGCGGCCGGGATACCGGTGGGACTCACCAGCATCGGCTATGACGGCGAGGATCTGGACCACGTTACCGGCCTGCCCAAGCCCCGGATCGCCGTCCCCCGGGGGACCTGGGTAGCCACGGCGCAGACGGCGCTGCGGCCCGAACTCGAGGTTGCCGAGAGCACCGCTGTGGAGACCGCCGTGGGCCGGGTGGCGCTGGCCCGGGCCGTCCGGCCGGGTCGAGCCGTCCTGGCGGGACCGGCCACCGCCGGCGGCTTGACCGAGGTGATAGCGCGGCTGCACCGGCGGGGAGCGCGGCTGGTGCTGGTGGACGGGGCCTTTGGGCGGCTCGCGCCCATGACGGCGGCCGACGGACTGATCATCGCCACCGGGGCCGCCCGCCACCGGGAGCCGAAGCTCCTGGCCCGGGAGGCCGGGGCCATCGCCACCCTGTTCCGGTTGCCCCGGTGGCCGGGGGACGGGCATCCCCGGTTACGGGTGAGCGGGCCCGGGGGGGAGAGAGTGCTGCCCTACCCGGCCCTGCTGGATCCGGCGTGGGCCGACGAACTGGCGGCGGAGGCGGCGGCGGTGGGCGCCCGGGAGATCCATCTCCCCGGAAGTGTCAGCCGAGAGGCTCTCGGGCGCCTGGGGAGCCAGCTCGACGGTCCGCTCAAGCTCGTGTTCTCGCACCCCCTGCACCTGCTGGCGCCGGGTGAGCCCCTGGCCGTGGCGGAGGCCTTGGCGGCCCTCGCCGGGCGGGGGTTCGAGTTGGGCGTGGAGCGAGGCTTGTCCTTGCTGGCGTTCACCATCAACCCGCGCTACCCGGTCCGGGCGGGGGGAGCCTACCAGTGGCGGGCCGGTGACGGCGGCCGGCTCCTGGCCGCGGTGAGGCAGGCGGCGGGCGTGCCCGTGAGCGATGTCGTGGCCGAGGGCCCGGCGGTCGTCTGGGCCGAAGTGCAGAGACTTCTTGGCCGGCAGTAGGAGGAATCCGCCAAGTGGTGTCGAACGGTCAGACTGATCGGCGCTTTTTGCATAATCCTGCCTCCTCATCACTGATGAGGAGGCAGGATTA
>JAVHLP010000022.1 GCA_031082145.1 bacterium
GTCGCCGTATACCACCGGGGAGATACCATAAGGGCGGTGCCGGAAACGGGGATCGGCGGCAATAGGGGGCCGGGAACGGGGTTGACTCCGGTGGCCAACTTTTCGGTTAGCACGCACCCCTCAGATGGTCAACTTTTCGATGCGCATTCACACCTCGCGCTTGACCGCCCCTGGCCCCGATGCTAACCTGGAGACAGGGGGTGAGCCGGTTGGCCGTCTTCAAGTGCTCCGGTTGCGGTTACGAGAAGGACACTCGCTGCAAGCCCCGCCAGTGTCCTCAGTGCGGAGGATCGGAGACGTTCGTCAAACAGGCCTGAGACGCATACTCCGCTGTTCGCCCGGGGAGGCTCGTCCCCGGGGGTGAGAGTTGTGGCGCTGTCGGCGGGCAAGGGGAAGAAGGTCAAGAAGCCGCCGTCTCCTCGCGATCTCCTCAAGCTGGAATTGGCGGGCGAGATGGGCCTGCTCGACAAGGTGGAACAGTCAGGTTGGGCGGAGTTGACCGCTGCCGAGTCGGGCCGGCTGGGCGCCCTGATGTCGCGGCGGATTCGCGAGGGAGCGCTGGCCAACCCGCGCAAGGGCTGAAGGCGGCCCGGTAGGTCCCCGACCACTTCCCGTCGAATGGCGGTGGCAGCCGGGGTCGATCCCGGCTTGACCACCGTTGAGATCAGGGGGGTGGCCGGTGAAACTCACCATCCTCGGGCACACCGCACCTTTCCCCGCGCCCGGCCGGGCCTGCCCGGGCTACCTGGTAGAGGAGGGGAGCACCCGGCTGCTCCTGGACGCGGGCAACGGGGTGCTTGAGCGTATGCTGGCCCACTGCCGTTACGAAGACCTGACGGCGGTGGTAGCCAGCCACCTCCACTTCGATCACTTTGCCGATCTCCTCGTCCTGCGCTACGCCATTGATGTCTGCCGGGCGCTAGGCGATCGCCGGCAGGGGTTACCGGTTTACGCGCCTGCCGGGCCCGCCGGCCTACCCGAACTCCTCACCTACAAGGAGGCCACCCGCTGGGTACCCGCCACCGCCGGGGAAGCGGTGGACGTGGGTGACCTGCGGGTCAGCTTCGTGGCCGTCGATCATCCCATCCCCACCCACGCCGTAATCGTGGAGGGGGAGCGGGGTCGCCTGGCCTACTCCGGCGACAGCCGGTGGGGGGAGGGGCTCATACAGGCCGCTCAAGGGGCCGACCTGCTGCTCTGCGAGGCGACCTTCCAGGACCGGGACCGGCATCTGGCCGCCCCCACGGGACACCTGACGGCCACCGAGGCCGCCCGGGTGGCCGACCGGGCGGGCGCCGGCAGGCTCGTGCTCACCCACATCCAGGCCTTCTATGACCGCGAGGTGAGCCTGGCCGAGGCCCAGGCCGTGGCCGGCGGGCCGGTTGAGTTGGCGGAGGAAGGACGGGTCTACCACCTGGGATAAGGAGAAGAAGCGGAGGGATGGAGATGAGACTGGCGCAACGGGTGCGAGCGATCAGCCCGTCGCCCACCCTGGCCATGGATGCCCGGGCCAAGGAACTGGCCAAGCAGGGTGTGGACGTGGTGAACTTCAGCGTGGGGGAACCGGACTTCGACACCCCCATCCACATCCGGGAGGCGGCCATCGCTGCCATCAGGGAGGGCTTCACGCGGTATACCCCGGCCGGCGGCATACCAGAACTCAAGCAGGCAGTCTGTGCCCGCCTCGCCCGGGACCAGGGTCTGGAGTACGGCCCGGAGGAGATCGTGGTGTCGGTGGGGGCGAAACACTCTCTCTACAACGCGGTCATGGCCGTGTGCGACCCCGGTGACGAGGTGCTGATCCCGGCGCCGTACTGGGTGACCTACCCGGAGCAGGTAAAGCTGGCAGAGGCGGTGCCGGTGATCGTTCCCGTGGGGGAGGACCAGGGATTCCGGGTGACCGCTGCGGCCCTGGCCGAGCGAGTTACCCCTCGGACCCGGGCGCTCATCCTGAACAGCCCCAACAACCCCTCGGGGGCCGTCTACGGCCGGGAAGAACTCGAGGCCTTGGGCGAGCTGGTGCTGGCCCACGATCTCTGGCTCATAAGCGATGAGGTCTACGAGAAGCTGGTCTACGACGGCCGTCGCCACGTCAGCCCGGCCACCCTGGATCCCGCCTTGCGGGCACGCACCGTATTGGTTAACGCCGTCTCCAAGACCCACGCCATGACCGGGTGGCGCATAGGCTACGCCGCCTGTCCGCGGGAACTGGCCCGGGCCATGACCGAGCTACAGGGGCACGTCACCTCCAACCCGACCTCCATCGCTCAACGGGCGGCTCTGGCCGCCCTGACCGGGCCGGACGAGCCGGTGGAGGCGATGCGGGAGGAATTCCAGCGGCGGCGCGACTACATGGCGTCCCGCCTGGCGTCCATACCGGGGTTCGCCTGCGGGGTTCCGGAAGGAGCTTTTTACGTGTTTGCCAACATCTCCCGCTTTCTGGGAAGGACTAGAGCCGGGAGAGAACTCAAGGACTCCGCCGATGTCGCCGAGTTCTTGCTGGAGAAGGCGCGGGTAGTGACCGTGCCCGGCGCCGGCTTCGGGTCCGACCTGCACCTGCGCTTTTCCTATGCCACCGCCAGGGACCGGATCGAAGCCGGCCTGAACCGGGTGGAAGAGGCGCTGGCCCGCTCCTGAGGGGGGAGGCCGTTGTCCTGGGATCGATTGCGGCGACGGCGGTCCGATGCCGGCCAGGTGCTGGAAGAACTGCGCCGCCGGCGGGTGGCCCTGCTGGGACTGGGGGTCAGTCACGAGGCCCTGGCCAGGTTCTTGGCCGGCCAGGGAGTGACCGTCACGGTCCTTGATCGCAAGCCACCGGAAGCCCTGGCGCCCCGCCTGGAGCGCCTGCGGGGCCTGGCCGTGAACTACCGCCTGGGCGAGGCCTACCAGGATGGACTGCGCGGTCACGACCTGATCTTCCTCACCCCCGGCGCCCGCCCCGATGAACCCATCGTCGGCCAGGCGGTGGCGGGAGGAGCGGAGCTCTCCAGCGAGATAGAGCTACTCCTGCTGCTGTGCCGGGCTCCCGTACTGGGGATCACCGGATCGGCAGGCAAGACCACGACGACCGCCCTGATCGGGGCCATCCTGGAGCGGGCGGGGCGACCGGTGCGGGTTGGCGGCAACATCGGGCGCCCCCTGATCGAGGAAGCGCTCAGCATCGACCCCGGCGAGCAGGTGGTGCTGGAGATGTCCAGCTTCCAGTTGGAGCTGCTGACGGTCAGCCCCGAGATCGCCGTTCTGTTGAACCTGCGCCCCAACCACCTGGACGCCCACCAGTCCATGGATGCCTACGTCGCCGCCAAGACTAATATCTACCGACACCAGCAGGCGGGAGGCTGGGCGGTCTTCAACGCCGACGAGCCGCGGACCCGGGAACTCGGCTCGGCCCGAACGGCTGGAACCGCCTGGTTCAGCGCCCTGGACAGTGTGGAGCCAGGGGCTTACCTGGCGGACGGCCTGGTCTGGCTGAACCGGGAGCCGGTCTGCCCGGCCGCCGATCTGGCCCTTCCCGGCCGGCACAACCTGGAGAACTTCCTGGCCGCGACGGCTGCTTCGGCCCTGGCGGGCGCGCCGGCGGAAGCCATCGCCCGGGCGGGCCGCGAGTTCCCGGGCGTTCCCCACCGCCTGGAACTGGTGGGTGAGGTCGGTGGGGTGAGGTATGTCAACGACTCCATAGCCACCGCCCCCGACCGGACGGCGGCGGCCCTGGCCACCCTGCCCGGCCCCATCCTGCTGGTCCTGGGAGGGTACGACAAGAAAGTGGGATTCGCCGAACTGGCGCACCTGATCCTGGGTGGCGGGAAGGTGCGGCGGGTCTTCCTGACCGGTCCCACTGCCGACCAGATCGAGCGGGCGCTCACCCAGGCGGCTGAGGAGACTGGCCTTGCCCCGCCGCCTCACGAACGTCACCGGCGTTACGACGAACTGCTGCCGGCCCTGGCTGCCGCAGCCCGGCCCGGGGACACCGTGCTGCTCTCGCCGGCTTGCGCCAGCTTTGACAGCTTCGCCAACTTCGAGGAACGGGGCGACCTGTTCCGCCGTTTCGTGGCCACTCTGGCCGCCCGGGCGTGAGACCCGAGGACCTGGCCGAGTTGGCCGCCAGGCTGGAGGAGGTCTACGGCCAACCCCGGCCGGAGACCAGCAGACCGCTGGACGAACTGGTGCGCGGGATCCTCTCCCAGTCCACCACCGACCGGCAGCGGGACCAGGCCTACCGGGCACTGCGGGCGCGCTTTCCTACCGGGGAAGCGGTGAGGGACGCCGGCGAGGAGGCGGTCGCCGCCGTCATTGCCCCGGCCGGCCTGGCCCGGCAGAAGGCGGCCCGCATCGTCGCCGTCCTCCATGAGCTGACGGCGCCTGATGGGCGGGTCGACCTTGATGACCTGGCCGGCCTGGATACTGCCCGGGCCTACCGGCGCCTGGTCTCCCTCCCCGGGGTGGGGCCCAAGACGGCCGCCTGTGTCCTGCTTTTCTCCCTCGGCCGCCCCGTCTTCCCGGTGGATACGCACGTGCTCAGGCTGGCCCGCCGGCTGGGGCTGGCGGAGAAGCGGACGGGGCCGGCCCGCGTTCAGGAACAGCTCACCGCGGCCACGCCTCCCGGCTTGGTGCTGTCGCTGCATGTGAACCTGATCCTTCACGGGCGGCAGGTATGCCGGGCGAGACGCCCTCGGTGCGGAGCTTGCCCCCTGGCCGGGCGATGCCCTACCAGTCACCGTAGCTGATGGTGAAGCGGCCTTCGGGTACCGCCTGGTCGGTCCAGTCCACGTCCACCCGCTCGAAGCCGTCCGCGCCAGGCGCGTCCCGCAGCACCTGAAGCAGGCGGGTCAGGTTGTCGGCGCTGCCCGCCGCCAGGACCTCCAGGCACCGATCAGGCCGGGCTCGCACGTAGCCGCGCAACGCCAGCCGGGTGGCCTGGCGCTGGATGCAGGATCGGAGCCCGGCGTGGAAGACGCCGCCCCGGATCAGCACCCGGACCGTGCGGTTGCCCAGTACACTCCCCTCCATTCCAATCTTAACCCAAGCTGCCAGAGTCTATCAGGGCGGCAGGAGAACGCGGCCGACGGAGGAGAATAACGGGAGGGGCCGGCATCCGGGGCGGCCCGGAATGGAAGACTCCGGGTGAGAACACCCGGGGATCGGGGGGACGCCCATTGACCAGTCCCGTGTACAGAGAGCCAAGGTACTATGACATAGCTTTCGGCTGGGACCCCGGACCGGAGACCGATTTCCTGGAAGCCTGCTTCAAGCGTTACGCTCCCGGCGAGGTCCGATCGGTCTTGGACGTGGCCTGCGGGAGCGGTCGTTTTTCGCTGGAGCTGGCCCGGCGAGGCCGAACCGTGGCGGGGATTGACATTTCCCGGGACATGATAGAGTACCTGGGCAAGAAGGCGATCCTGGAAGGCCTCCCGGTGGAGGTGTTCGCCCGTGACATGCGGGAATTCCAGTTGCCCCGCCGGGATTTCGACGCCGCCGTCTGCATGACCGACTCCTTCACCTACCTGGTCGATATCCCCTCCGTGATCGGGCACCTGCGGGCAGTCGCCCGCCACCTGGCACCACGGGGACTCTATGTGGTCGACTTCGGCACCGTGGTCGATCCGGGTCGCCCTTTCGGGGATCCGGAGAGCTGGGAGATGAGCCGGGACGAAGTGCGGGTGGTCTTCACCGGCAACCGGTGGGAAGGCTTCGATCCGGTCCGCCAGGTGGCCACCGAGGTCCTGCGCATGGAGATCGGCGAGCGCGGGCAGGGTCAGGTCTTCGAGCAGAAGACGGTCAAGCGCGTGCTCTACCCGCAGGAATTCCTGGCCCTGGTGGAGGCCTCGGCCGTCTTCGAACTCGCGGCCTGGTTCCAGGGCTTTGACCTTGAACGCCCCTTCGACGTGCCTCCC
The DNA here is from genome assembly GCA_031082145.1 of bacterium. Taxonomy (GTDB): domain Bacteria; phylum Bacillota; class Sulfobacillia; order UBA995; family UBA995; genus Ess09-15. Next base: position 5,892 of record JAVHLP010000022.1, read on the forward strand.
TACCACCGCCGGCTCATCGCCGTGCTCAGCCGGAAGACCGAGCTCCCGGCACCCCCCGTCAAGACCGCCCGGCCGCCCATAGAGGGCCTCAAGCGCCCAACGGAAGCCGGGGTCCCCGAGGAGGCTCCCCGGCCTGTGGAGGAGGCCGGCGGTCGCCGCCGGGGGAGGAAGCGGGACAAGACGAGGGTCAAGCCGGAGCAGCCCCGGGCGGCCGCCCCGGCGCCGCCCCGCCTGCCCCCGGCCCGCGACGACTCGGACGCCATCGAGGAGTACTGGGCCAGGGGTCGCGACGAGCCGTGGCGTCCCCCCAAGCCGGAACCCGCCGCCGAGCCCCCAGCGCCGGCCAAGCGTCGCCGCCGCCGGCGGAAGAAGGCTGGGGGACAACCGGAGGAGAACCCCGTCTCCTAGCGGAGGGACCATGGCCACCGACTTCGTGCACCTGCACGTGCACTCTCACTACAGCCTGCTCGACGGGCTGAGCCCGGTGGAGCAGCTGGCCCGTCGGGCGGCCGAAATGGACATGTCCGCGCTGGCCCTCACCGATCACGGGGCCATGCACGGGGTCGTTGATTTCTACAAGGCATGCCGGCAGGAGGGAATCCGACCCCTGCTGGGCTGTGAGGTATACGTGGCCCAGCGTACCCGTCACGACCGGACTCCCCGGCAGGACGACGACCCCTATCACCTCGTGCTGCTGGCGGAGAACGAGACCGGTTACCGCAACCTGGTCCAGTTGAGCACCCGGGGATTTCTAGAGGGCTTCTACTACCGGCCGCGGGTGGATCGGGAGTTGCTGGCAGCCCACAGCCAGGGCTTGATCGCGCTAAGTGGTTGCCTGGGCGGGGAGTTGCCCCGCCTCCTGCGGGCGGGCGAGCGGGAACGGGCCCGGGAGACCGCCCTCTTCTACCGCGAGGTCTTCGGGCGGGAGAGCTTCTACCTGGAGTTGCAGGATCAGGGATTGGAGGGGCAGCGGGAGGTTAATGCCGGGCTGGTGGCCCTGGCCGCCGAACTCGGCGTCGGCCTGGTGGCCACCAATGATGCCCACTACCTCAAGCGAGAGGACGCCCGGGCTCACGACATCCTGCTCTGCATTCAGACCCTGAAGAACGTGGACGACCCGGACCGCCTGCGTTTTCCCACCGACGCCTTCTACCTGAAGAGCGGCACCGAGATGGCGGCCCTGTTCGCCGAAGTGCCCCAGGCCCTCACGAATACCCGGGCGGTGGCGGAGCGGGCGAGCCTGGAGTTCACCTTCGGCCGGCCGCAGTTGCCCCAGTACCGAGTACCGGCGGGTCACGACCCCGACTCCTACCTCGAGGAGATCTGCGAGCGGGGCCTGGCCCGGCGCTACCCCGAGGTGGGCCCCGACGTCAGGGCCCGGTTGGACCGGGAACTCAAGCTCATCCGGACCATGGGGTACTCCGGGTACTTCCTGATGGTGTGGGACTTCGTGCGTTTCGCCCGCGAGCGGGGGATCCCGGTGGGACCGGGGAGGGGTTCGGTCGCCGGCAGCCTGGTGGCCTACCTGCTCCGGATCACGGACATCGATCCGATCGGGCACCATCTCCTCTTTGACCGTTTCTTGAACCCCGAGCGGGTGGACCTACCTGACTTCGACATTGACTTCTGCTTTGAACGACGCCAGGAAGTGATCGACTATGTGGTCCGCCAGTATGGTGAGGATCGGGTAGCCCAGATCATCACCTTCGGGACGATGGCCGCCCGGGCTGCCATCAGGGATGTGGGCCGGGCCATGAACCTGTCCTACGCCGAGGTCGACCGGGTGGCCAAGGCGGTGCCCTGGGCCCCGGGCATGACCCTGGAGCGGGCGCTGGAGAGCACGCCCGAACTCCGCGACCTGGTTGAGGGCGACTCAACAGTGGCCTCGGTGGTGGAGGTGGCCCGGCTGCTCGAGGGAACCCCCCGCCATGCTTCGGTACACGCCGCCGGTCTGGTCATCGCCCGCGACCCTCTCATCGAGAAGGTGCCCTTGCAGCGCACGGCCGACGGCCATGTGGTCACCCAGTTCAGCATGGGTGCCCTGCAGGATCTGGGGGTGCTCAAGACCGACTTTCTGGGCCTGCGGACCCTCACCGTGATCGACCAGACCGTGCGCAGCCTCCGGCGGGATGGCGTCGACCTCGACATCGAGGCCATCGCCCTCGATGACCCGGAGGTCTACCGGCTCTTGGCCGAGGGCGAGACGTCGGGCCTGTTCCAACTGGAGAGTTCGGGGATGACCGACCTCCTGCGCCGGCTACGTCCCTGCCAGTTCACCGACCTGGTGGCCGCCCTGGCCCTCTTCCGGCCCGGCCCCCTGGGCAGCGGCATGATCGACGACTTCGTCGACCGCCGCCACGGCCGTCGCCCGATTGAGTACCTGCACCCGGTGCTGGAACCGATCCTGGCGGAGACCTACGGGGTGATGGTCTACCAGGAACAGGTCATGCGGGTAGTGAGCGAGATGGCCGGTTTCAGCCTGGCCGAGGCCGACTTGTTGCGCCGGGCCGTGGCCAAGAAGAAGGCCCAGGAAATGGCGGCTCAACGCCAGGCCTTCCTGGACGGTGCTGCTGCCCGCGGGGTGGAGCAGGCCGTGGCGGAGCGGGTGTTCGAGCTCATCGCCCACTTCGCCGGCTACGGCTTCAACAAGAGCCACACCGCCCCCTACGCCCTGATCGCCTACCGCACCGCGTACCTGAAAGTCTACCACCCCCTGCCGTTCATGGCGGCCCTGCTCACCAGCGTTTCCGGGTCGTCCGAGAAAGTGGCCGGCTACCTCGACGAGTGCCGGCGCAAGGGGGTGACCGTCCTGCCCCCGGATGTGAATGAGAGCGAGGCCGAGTTCACGGTGGCGGGTGACCGGGCCCTCCGCTTCGGGCTGGCGGCGGTCAAGAACGTGGGCGCCGGGGCCGTCGAGGCCATACTCGGGGCCAGGCGGGAGGGAGGGGCTTTTCTGTCCCTCGTCGATTTCTGCGAGCGGGTGGAGGGTCGCCTGCTGGGCCGTCGCGGCCTGGAGAGCCTGATCAAGGGCGGCGCTTTCGGGTCCCTCGGTGCTCCACGGTCTCGCCTGATGGCGGCGCTCGACAATGCTCTGGAGGCCGGGCAACAGGCCCAGCGCCTCCGCGAGAACGGGCAACTGGCCCTCTTCGAGGGCATGGCCCAGGAGCTTCGCTTGCCCGAGGTACCCGAGTTCCCGCCTGAGGTCCTGCTGGCCCAGGAGAAGGAGATGCTAGGCCTGTTCCTCACCGGCCATCCGCTGGCCGAGCACGAGGAGGCGTTGCGGCGGGTCATCACGGCAACCACGGCCCAGATCCGGGAGGCTCCCGATGGTCACCGGGCGACGGTCGGGGGGATGATAGTCGCCAGGAAGCATATCATGACGCGGGCTGGCGAACCCATGCTCCGGCTGACCCTGGAGGACTTGACCGGCCAGGTTGAGGTCGTCGTCTTCCCCCGGGTGTACTCCCGGTATGCTTCCATCCTCCGCCGGGACGGTGTCTTCGTGATCCAGGGCCGGGTGGCCGCCAGCGATGAGGAACTCAAACTGCATGCCGATGAGGTCAGGATGCTGGAGGCCGGCGGCCTGCAGGAACCAGAGCCTCTCCCCACGGCGGTCATCGTCCAGCTGACCGGACCCTCGGTCCCGCCCGACCTGCTGGAGCGGATCAAGGGAACCTGCCGGCTTTACCCCGGGCCCTGCCCGGTATATCTCAAGCTGGCGGCGGCCGGCAAGACGGTGCGGGCCGACCGCCGGTACTGGGTGGAGGCTTCCGCCGAACTGGTGGCCTTGTTGCAGGAACTGGCCGGTCCCGGCTCGGTTACCACCCGGCCGTTGGCGGCCGGTCATGAGAGGAAGGGGGCCCCTTGACAGGCACTCCCGGCTGTTGGGTGGTGGTTCGCGTGGCTCCCAATCTCGCCGTGGCCGATATGATCAAGGGGATATTGGACCACGAGGGCATCCTGGTGATGCTTCGCAGCCTGGGGCCGCCCCATTTCGGGCCCTCAGCCCCGGTGGAGGTGCTGGTTCCCCGGGCCGAGGTCCGGGATGCCCTGGAAGTGCTGGAGGAAACGCTGTCCGGCCCCTGAGGGGAGACCCCGTATTGCGGCGCACCAAGATCGTCTGCACGCTGGGTCCGGCCAGTGAGGCGCCGGCCACGGTGCGGGAACTCGTCCGGGCGGGCATGGATGTGGCCCGCCTCAACGTGTCCCACGGCTCCGCCGGCGAGCATCTGGCCCGCCTGCGGGCGGTACGGGCGGCGGCTGGAGGGGAGTGCCGCCAGGTGGCGGTCCTCCTGGACCTCCAGGGACCGGAAGTCCGGCTGGGGCCCTTGCCCGGGGGAAGCGTGCACCTTCGCGAGGGCCAGGCTTTCACCTTGTTCACCGGCTCCGGCCAGGGGGGGCCCGACTCGGCCCCGGTTGACTACCCGGGACTCCCCAACCAGGTGCAGCCGGGTACGCCGATCCTTCTGGATGACGGGAACCTGGTACTGGAAGTGTCGGCGATCGCGGAGGGAGCCGTCCACTGCCGGGTCCGCGCCGGCGGCGTGCTCACCGGCGGCAAGAAGCTCAACCTGCCGGGGGTGCGGCTGGCCCTGCCGGCGATCACCGCCCGGGACCGCGATTGCCTTGCCCTGGCGGTGGAGCACGGGGTGGAGTGGGTAGCCGCCTCTTTCGTCAGGGAACCGGCGGACATCCTTGCCGTCCGCCGGCTGCTGGAGGAGCTTGGCGGCGACCAGCCGATCATCGCCAAGATGGAGACGGCCGAGGGTGTGGCCAACCTGGAAGACATCCTCAAGGTGGCCGACGGGCTGATGGTGGCCCGGGGAGACCTCGGTGTCGAGATGCCCCCGGAGGACGTCCCCGTCATCCAGAAGCGCCTGATCGCCCGCGCCAACCGGCTGGGCAAGCCGGTCATAACCGCTACCCAGATGCTCGAGTCGATGGTGGTGCGGCCCCGGCCCACGCGGGCAGAGGCCAGCGACGTTGCCAACGCCATCTACGACGGTTCCGACGCCCTGATGCTATCGGCCGAGACGGCGGTGGGGAGCCATCCGGTGGAGGCGGTCCGGACCATGGCCCGCATCGCCGAGCGGGTGGAGCAAGACCCCGAGACCGGAGACGGAGCGTGGCGGCGGGCGCGCGTCCCCCTGCGCACGGTGACCGACGCCATCAGCCATGCCACCTGCCAGATGGCGGCCGACCTGGAGGCGTCGGCGATCATCACCGCCACCACCTCCGGGCACACTGCCCGCATGGTGGCCCGCTACCGGCCTTGGGTGCCCGTCCTGGCGGCCACGCCCAACCCCGCCGTTGCGAGGCGGCTGGCCCTGGTCTGGGGGGTGCGGCCGGTGCTCACGCCGGGTGGCGGGGGGACTGACCGGCTGGTGGAGCAGGCTATCGGGGCCGCCGCCGCCGAAGGCCTGGTCGCCGACGGCGACCTGGTGGTGGTCACGGCGGGGGTACCGGCGGGGGTGCCGGGAACCACCAACCTGGTGAAGGTGGAGACCGTGGGCGACATCCTGGTGAGGGGTACGGGCATCGGTGGCCGGCCGGCGACGGGGCCGGTTCGTCTGGGCCGCCGGCCTAACGAGTTCCGGGAGCGTTTCCAGCCCGGCGACATCCTGGTCGCTTTTGCCACCGACCGCGACTTCATGCCCCTCCTGGAGCGGGCGGCGGGGGTGGTGGTGGAGGAGGGAGGGATGACCTCCCATGCCGCCGTTGCCGGCCTGAGCCTCGGCATACCGGTGGTGGTCGGAGCCGAGGGGGCTATGGGTATCCTGCGCGAGGGCCAGAAGGTGACCATCGATCCCGCCCGCGGCCTCGTCTATCGCGGTCAGGCAAGAGTGCCGTGACCGCCGGGAGGTGTCGGCGCTGTTCTTCGTGAGACTGCTTCTCCTGTTCACCCTGGTGCCTATCTTGGAACTCGGCCTTCTGGTGGAGGTGGGACGCCGCCTGGGTACCGCGCCCACCCTGGGCCTGGTGGCACTCACCGGCCTGGGCGGGGCCTGGCTGGCCCGGCGGGAAGGGCTGGGTGTGCTGCGGGCCATGCAGCGGGATCTGGCCCAGGGCGAGCTTCCGGCAGCCGGCCTGGTCGACGCGGTACTGGTGCTGATCGGCGGCCTGCTCCTGATCACGCCCGGCTTCCTGACCGACGGCGTCGGTCTCGCGCTGCTCGTTCCACCGGTGCGCCAGGCCATCCGCCACCGGCTGCGGCGGGCCCTGGAACGGGCCGTCCTCCGCGGCCCGGTCATCCTGCTGCGGAGGTGGTAGTGGAGGAGTGCCGCCAGGAGGGACAGAATTAGCAGGCGGAGGTGAGCCCCGTGAGCGAGGCCTTCCACGCTGAGCCGTTCCGTATCAAGGTGGTTGAGCCTGTCCGGCGCACCACCCGGGAGGAACGGGCCCGCTTGGTCCAGGAGGCCGGCTACAACCTCTTCCACGTCCCCTCGGAAGCGGTATACGTGGACCTGCTCACCGACAGCGGGACGGGGGCCATGAGCGACCGGCAGTGGGCCGGCCTGATGCTCGGCGACGAGGCCTATGCCGGCAGCCGCAACTTCCGCCACCTGGAGGATACGGTACGCCGGCTCCTGGGTTTTGAGCATGTCATCCCCACCCACCAGGGGCGGGGGGCCGAGCACGTGTTGTTCTCCGCCGTTCTCCGGGAAGGCCAGTACGTCCTGAACAACATGCACTTTGATACCACGCGGGCCCATGTCCAGTACCGCAAGTGCGTTCCGCTGGACCTGGCGATCGCCGAGGCCTACAATCCGACTTCCTCCCACCCCTTCAAGGGGAACTTCGATCTGGACCGGCTGGAGGCGGCGCTGGCGGCCCACGGCGACAAGGTCGCCCTGGTCCTGGCCACGGTCACCTGCAACACCGGCGGCGGTCAACCGGTCTCACTGGATAACCTGGAGCGGACGTCGGCCATTGCCGCCCGCCATGGGGTGCCCTTCTTCCTGGACGCGTGCCGCTTCGCGGAGAACGCTTTCTTCATCCAGGAGCGCGAGCCGGGGTGGGCCGGACGGCCGCTGGGCGAGATCGTCCGGGCCATGATGGACTGTGCCGCCGGCTGCACGATGTCCGGCAAGAAGGACGCCCTGGTCAACATCGGCGGCTTCCTGGCCCTGAGGGACCCCGAAGTGTACCGCCAGGCGATGGTCTGGGCCGTCCTGTTCGAGGGCTTCCCGACCTACGGCGGTCTGGCCGGCCGGGACCTCGAGGCCATGGCTCGCGGCCTCGAGGAAGTGGTGGACGATGACTACCTCCGCTACCGGGTGGGCCAGGTCCGCCGCCTGGCCGGTCTCCTCCTGGAGGCAGGCGTACCCATCATGGAACCGCCCGGCGGCCACGCCGTGTACCTGGATGTCCGGCGCTTTCTCCCCCATCTGGACCAGGATCAGCTCCCCGGGCAGTCGCTGGCGGTTGAGTTGTACCTGGAGGGCGGCGTGCGGGGGGTGGAGATCGGCACCGTGCTGGCCGGCCGGGATCCCGCCACCGGGGAGAACTACTACCCCCGGCTGGAACTGGTCCGGCTCGCCATTCCCCGCCGGGTGTACACCGACCGCCACCTGGACTGGGTCGCCCAGACCGTTTGCCGTGTGCACGAACGGCGGGGCGACATCAAGGGACTGGCCTTTGACTACGAGCCGCCGGTCCTCCGCCACTTCACGGCCACCTTCCGGCCCTTAGCCTAGACCACAGGAGGGATATGCGTGACCCGACGGCGTGCCGAACCCTTCAAGATCAAGGTGGTGGAGCCCATCGCGGTGACTACCGGGGACTACCGGTCCCAGGCGATCCGCGAAGCCGGTTACAACACCTTCCTCCTCAACTCCAGGGACGTCTACATCGATCTCCTGACCGACAGCGGGACTTCGGCCATGAGCGACGACCAGTGGGCGGGGATGATGCTGGGGGACGAGGCCTATGCCGGCAGCCGTAACTTCTTCGCCCTGGAGGAGGCGGTGCGCGAGATCTACGGTTACCCCCACGTGGTCCCCACCCACCAGGGCCGGGGAGCGGAACACCTTATCTCGCAGATCCTGATCCGCCCTGGCGACTACATCCCCGGCAACATGTACTTCACCACCACCCGGGCTCACCAGGAGCGGGCCGGAGGCACCTTCGTGGACGTGGTCATCGACGAGGCCCACGACCCCCGCTCCCGGCATCCCTTCAAGGGCGACGTCGACCTGGCCAAGGTCCGTGAGCTCATCGACCGGGTGGGCGCCGATCGGATTCCCTACCTGTCGCTGGCGGTGACGGTCAACATGGCCGGCGGGCAACCGGTCTCGCTGGCGAACATGAAGGCCGTCCACCAGCTCTGCCGCCGCCACGGCATCCGGGTGATGTGCGACGCCACCCGCTGTGCGGAGAACGCCTTCTTCATCAAGGAGCGGGAGCCGGGCCAGGCCGGCCGCAGCTGCCGCGAGATCCTCAAGGAGATGCTCTCCTACACCGACGGCTGCACCATGTCCGGCAAGAAGGACTGCCTGGTCAACATCGGGGGCTTTCTGGCCACCCGCGAGGCCGACGTATTCCAGAAGGCCGCCCAGATGGTGGTCATCTTCGAGGGCATGCCCTCCTACGGCGGGATGTCCGGCCGCGACATGGAGGCTATGGCCCGCGGTATCTACGAGATGGTGGACGACGACTACCTGTCCTGGCGCATCGGCCAGGTGCGGTATCTCGGGGAGCAACTCCTCCAGGCCGGCGTACCCATCATCGAGCCGGTGGGCGGCCATGCCGTCTTCCTGGACGCCCGGGCGTTCCTCTCTCACATCGAGCAGGCCCATTACCCCGCCCAGGCCCTGGCGGCAGCGCTCTACCTGGACTCCGGAGTCCGGACCATGGAGCGGGGCAACGTCTCCGCCGGCCGCCGCCCCGATGGCTCCGAGTACTTCCCCAAGCTGGAGATGGTACGGTTGACCATCCCCCGCCGGGTGTACACCGACCGCCATATGGACGTGGTGGCCGACTCGGTCATCGACCTGTACCGCCAGCGGGACCGGATCCAGGGCCTCAGAATGGTGTACGAGCCGCCCACCTTGCGCTTCTTCACCGCCCGCTTCGAGCCCCGTGGCGGCATGCTGGCCAACCCATGAACGCTCAGCGTTTCGCCCAAGGCGATACCTACGAGCAGTTCCTGGCCAAGCTGCCACCGGCCGAGAAGAGTGGCTACCGCCTGAGCCAACGCCGCGCCGAGGCCGCCCTGGCCGGCTCCAGCCCGGCAGGGCCGGAGTCCCCGCTCTCGGTAGCCTGCGTCGGCGAGAGCTGGTGCCTGGACACCAGGGTCAACTTGCCCTTGCTGGCCCTCCTGTTCCAGCGACTGTCGCTCAGCCTGCGCATCTTCACCCGCGATCAGGCTGCGGACCTCAACGTGGTGAGGATCCCGACCTTCATCTTCTTCAACCCATCCTTCCAGGAGGTGGGCCGCTGGGTCGAGCGGCCGGCGACCGTCGCCCACCGGCTCCGCGAGGGTTCCGAGGAAGAGAAGAAGACCGTCTTGAGCGAGTACGTCGCCGGCAAGCACCACCCGGAGACCCTGGCCGAGATCTCAAACCTCATCGGGGAGGCTGTCCGGTGATCCTCCACATCACGACCGCCGACGCGTGGGAGCAGGCCGGCAAGGCCGGGGAGTACCGCCCGCCCAGCCTTCTGACCCAGGGCTTCATCCACTGCTCGCTGGCCGGCCAAGTGGTGGCCGTGGCCGACGCCCTCTTCCGGGGACAGTCCGGGCTGGTGCTCCTGTGTATAGACCCGGCCCGGGTCAAGGCCGAGATCCGCTACGAGGGCTACGGACAACCCTATCCCCACATCTATGGCCCGCTCGACACCGGAGCGGTTACACAAGTACTGGCGTTCGAGCCCGGCCAAGACGGGTGTTTCCGGCTCCCCGCGGGAATACCGGTCCCGGCCGATCACTGAGAACCAGAGGAGGGATCCAGCATGGAGATCAGAGAGGCGATCAGGGAACGCCGGAGCGTCCGCGCCTACCGGCCCGATCCGGTGCCGGAGGCCGCCCTGGAGGCGGTCCTGGAGGCGGCCCGCCTGGCGCCCTCGGGGTCCAACCGCCAACCCTGGCGGTTCGTCGTCGTCACCGATCCCCGCCGCCGCGTGGCGCTGGTCGGCGTGGCACGGGGTCAGCGCTTTGTCGGCGAGGCGCCGGTGGTCATCGCGGCGGTGGCGCTGGAACCGGACCGGGTCATGTCCTGCCAGGTTCCGGCTTACGCGGTGGACCTGGCCATCGCCGTGGACCACATGACCTTGGCGGCGGTGGCGGAGGGACTGGGAACCTGCTGGATCGGTTCTTTCGACCAGGACCAGGCCCGAGAGCTCCTGAACATCCCCCCCGATCGCAAGATCGTCGCCCTGTTACCCCTGGGGTATCCGGCCGACCGGCCGGCGCCCAAGAAGCGCAAGGCACTGGCCAGCATCACTTGCCGGGAGCAGTGGTCGGAGTAGCTCAACTTCCCCCATCCGCCTGCCCCAGCGCGATGGAGACCAGGATCTCGGCGAAGCGGTCGGGCTCTTCCAGGTGAGGGCTGTGAGCCGAGCGCTCGAACCAGATAAGGCTCTTCCTGGGAGCGGCCAGCGCCCCGTGGTATTCCTCGACCAGCTCACTCGGGGTCACCCGGTCGTGCCGGCCGGCCAGGAAGTAGACGGGGAGGTCCAGCCGGGGCACCCGCCGGACCAGGTCCAGCTCATGCAGGTCGGCTCCCAGCAGCCGCATCGAGAACACCGTTCCCCACACCAGCCGGCCCAGGTCCACCAGCGAGTAGTCGGGCGCCAGGAGGTACAGCTTCAGGAGCTTCCACAGGTAGCGGGCTTCGTCGGTCTCGCCGTAGGCCACCCCGCCGGACCGGAACAGCATGCTCCGTAGCTGACGAGCTCTCCAGATGCCGGCCAGCCCCCGGTAGGGTGGCGGGCCGATCCTCTCCAACCGGCGGGCCCACCGGGTGAGGCCTTGCTCCCTGGCCGCCTGGACGGCGTGCCGGTAGGCCACCTCGCCACCGCGCGCGAAGTCGACCGCTTGACCCACCCCGGCAAAGGCATGGAAGAACTGGGGACACCGTTGCGCGGCCAGGATGCCGACCGCGCTTCCCCAGGAATGGCCGACCAGGAAGACCCGGTCCTGCCCGAACCGTTCCCCCAACAGCCGGGCCAGTTCACAGGTGTCGGTGACGAATTGCTCCAGGCGCATGGATTCCTTCGGGATGCCCATCGAGAAGGACTTGCCGGCGCCCCGCTGGTCCCAGTGAACCACCACGAAGGCTTCTTCCAGCCGCCGGTTGTAGTGCCGGACGAGCGGGCCCTCGGGCACCCCGGGACCCCCGTGCAGGAACAGGAGAACGGGCTTCAGGCGGTCCTCGCCGCGAACGAGGATCCACTGCCGGATCCCCCCCAGGACAACCCTGTCCAGCGAGTCCACCCCGCCGGGGGTGGTGATCCGGGAGGAGTCCCGGAGCCTCCGCTTGCGGTAAAAGAGATAGCCTACCCCCCCGGTCACGACCGCCTTCCACAACACCGACAGGGGCAGGATCACCCACATCAAGAGCGTGAGCAGGACCTTCACGCATCTCCCCCCGGACCAGGGCTCGTCGCCGCCCCGTTCCTTTTCCTGCCTTGACACCCAGGGCCTGCTGCCTTAGGGTGGTATGGCAGGGCACATTCTATGACCGGGAGACGCGGTGGATTACTGCCCGCGGTGCCCGGTGATGCCGTCTCACGGACGGACGGAGGGGGACAGTGGAGGGCATCCGGATCGTCAAGCTGCCTCCGGCGCGGATGGCGACATCCGGCGGCAAGGACTTGGAAGCGTTCGACGCCTGGTGGTCCCAGGTGGACAGGGAGCGGAAGGACCGGTTCTTCCCTCGCGACTTCATGTGGTACGACGAGGCGGAGGAAAAGTTGGTCTGGTTCTACGCCCTGCCTGATGAGACAGCCGATACTGGTGGCTATGACGTCGTCAGCTTCCCCGGGGGGCTCTACGCCGCTGCGGTGTCGAGGGACAAGGATGACGCCGACGGCGAGCGGGTGTACGCCGGCATCAAGGAATGGGTGGGCCAGAGCAAGGTCCTGGCCCTCGATGAGGGGCCCGATCGCCCCACCCTGTTCCACGTCATAACGCCGGATGAGGTCTTCCAGGCCATGGGGTACCGCCAGCTTGACATATTCGTCCCCGTGAGACTGGTGTAGTTACCCGGCCTCCCGTTCTGACCCTGACCGCCGGGCTTACCCCCCGGCGGTTCCTGTTAGAAGGTCAGATCGTCGTCGGTGAGCTCTTCAAGCTGGTCCAGCATGTCAACCAGGGCCTTGAGGTCATCGTCGAGACTCTCAAGGGCCTCTCCAATCTCTTCCGCCGCGGCAGTCTCCTCGACCGGCGGGGCCCCAGTCTCACTGTGGCCAGAGGGTGTACCGGCGCCGCCCGCATCGGGGGCGCCCGGCCCCCGGAGGCAACCACCACACCCAATGGTGGCTGCCAGGACCAGGACCACGGCGATCATAGCCCAGGCGGATCTGCCCATCCGGTCATCCCCCCGTGTACCCGGAGCTTCGGCCTTCTCCGGCCAGAGAACCCCGTCGGCGCTTCGCCGGCGTTACCTGATCGCCTGGAGCAGAGCCCGCACTGTCCTCATTGCCTCGGCGATACCCTCAAGGTGGCCGAGTCGCGCTTCTTGCACGGCCTGAACGCGGTTGAGGGCTTGGCTGACCGGCCCCGGTGCCAGTTCAGCTCGGGCCTGGCGCATCTGGAGGGCTTGCTCGTTGATCTGCCCCATGGTCTCGGCCAGCGACTTGCCGTGACCGCGCATCTTCACGGTGAGGTTCCTGATCTCCTCGAGTTGTTCCTCGCTCATCGGCAGCCCGTCGTCCCGGATGCGCCTGATCTCCTCGCGGATTTGCAGCGCCAGTCCCTTGATCTCGCCCTGCATCTCCCGGATGGCGATGCGGCACTGGTTCATGGCCTGCAGGTTCTCACGCATGGCGTTCATGGCTTGCTGGAACTGCTGGGCACGTTCCTGCGCGGACCCGGGAAGTGAGGCGGGCGGACCACCGGCAGCCCATGACGCGGCACTTAGTGTGAGCACCAGCACTGTAACCACCGACAGCAGCACGATTCTGCGCATGGCGTACTCCTCCCCACAGCATCTAGATTGGTCCCTCATAAGCACTTCGGGTCCCCGTGGAGATTTCTGGGGGGCCGGGCTTAGCACATGGCCAGGAGAGTCAGTGCTGGTGCCATCCACCTCCGTGCGCCGTGCCATCTGTTACTGAGCACCTGGCTCCTCTCTGGGGCTCCTGGCCCCTGGAAGTGAAAAGCCCGCGC
>JAVHLP010000023.1 GCA_031082145.1 bacterium
GTTGACCAGTTGGTGATTCTGGAAGGTGAGTGATGCGCAGGCACTGTGGGCGTCCATGAGATCCACTGTCAGCTTCGCGATCTTCTCCTCGGCAGTACTCCCGGCGATTGACCGCAGCCGGTCCGCCACCCGCCGGGAAGCAAGACCGCGCTGGAGGAGCAGTCGCAGCATCACCGGGAGTTCAACGCCGTCCGCCTGAGCCAACCGGGCGATCTCCTCCCGGGTGGCGTTGTCCAGGTCGAAGCTGACCCGTCCAGACTGGATACCTCTATCATCCATTGGACCACCGGCGATCGCAGTTGATGGCCATTAGCGCCCCAAGCGCCGCCGGCAGGCTGAGGTTCCGGCACCATTCCTCAAGCCAAACACGATCATCATGTTCCCCTCACTTGGGGGGAGAAAGAACAACTCCCACCCGATGGGTAGGAGCCATCAGCACTAGCGCAGACGACGAGCTCCATCGCCGGTGTTCTCCAGATCACCGCTTTCACTCTAGCATGGCGTCCTGGCAGGTGTCAACCGAGACCCATGCCCGGTGGAGAATCCACACGTCATGCTCTCTCAGGTAAACGGGCAGGAAGGCATGGTGACCGATGTCGAACCTCGAAGGCAAGATCTCCGGGGGAGGCGCAGTCATTGGGTGCTGTTGAGTGGCTGCTGGCCCTGATCACCGTGGGATTGGCGGTCCTGGCCTACCTGCAGGGGGGCTGGGCGTTGGCGTGGTCCGGGCTGGCGAGCGGCATGGCCACCCTCCGGGCGGCGGCCCTGCTGGTCCTGTTCGCCTTCGCGGTTGGCGGGCTGTTCCGGGTGCTGGTGCCGGCGTCGGCGATTAAGAAGTGGTTGGGCGGAGAGGCGGGCCTGCGGGGCGTCCTGCTGGGGATGGCGGCCGGCGCGTTGACGCCCGGCGGGCCCTATGTCTTCTACCCCCTGGCCCTCGCTCTCTACCGCGCGGGAGCCGGCATGGGCACCATCATGGCCTACGTCAGCGCCAAAATCGTCTGGGACGTGGCTCGCATCCCGCTCGAACTCGCCTTTCTGGGTCCCCGGCTGACCGCCATCCGCTGGGCGGTCACCCTGTTCGTGCCGCCTGCCGCCGGGCTCCTGGGCGAGAGGATCCTGCGGGGCTACCGTCCACCCGCGGTGGCAGGTGGGGGCCGGTGACCGCGGGCATCTGGGTGATCGGGGCCGCGGCGGTGGCGCTCACCCTCACCGCCTGGCGCCGCCACCGGGGCCTGGCCGGCGAGGGCTGGCTGGCCGGCCTGGCCTCACTCCGCCAGCAACTGCCTCTCCTGCTGCTCGCCTTCGCCATGGCGGGTTACGTCGAGGTGCTGGTCCCCCGCGCCTTCATCGAGCGCTGGCTGGGTGCCGGGGCGGGCCTCAGAGGGGTACTGCTGGGCAGCGTCGCCGGGGGAACCCTGCCCTTCGGCCCCTACGTTATCCTCCCTATGGCGGCGGCCCTACGGGAGGCGGGGGCCAGTTCGGCCACCCTGGTCGCCTTCACCAGCGGTTGGATGATGTGGACCACCGGCAAGCTCGCTTTCGAGTTCGCCACCCTCGGCCCCGGCTTCAGCGCCCGCCGGTTGGCTCTCTACGCTGTGTTCCCCCCTCTGGCTGGTCTTCTTACCCTCCTACTATTCGGTTCCTAGGCGTCGACAGGCTCGAGTCTGACGGCGCAGACCTTTAACGACGGTATCTTCGAGACAGGGTCCACCGCCGGGCTGGTCACCTGGTTGGCGCAAGCCTCCGCGAAGTGAAAGGTCATGAAGATGACGCCCTCGGGTACCTCTCCGGTGAGCCGGGCCAGGGCGGTGACGCTGCCCCGGCGCGAGGTCACGCGCACCGGATGGCCGTCGGCGATCCCGAGCCGGCCGGCGTCGGCCGGGTTGACCCGGACCCGCTCCTGGTCGGCCAGCGCGTTCAGCCCCTCCACCCGGCGGGTGCCGGTGCCGGTGTGATAGTGGTAGAGCAGACGTCCGGTGGTGAGCAGGATCGGGTACTCGGCGTCCGGCAACTCCACCGAAGGCCGGTAGGTAAGGGGCTTGCAGCGCGCCTTGCCGGAGGGAGCCAGGAACCGGTCGGTGTGCAGCACCGGGGTTCCCGGGTGGTCGGGAGCCGGGCAGGGCCACTGCACGCCCGCCGTCTCCAGGCGGCGGTAGCTCAAGCCCCCGTAGTAGGGCACCAGCGAGGCGATCTCCTCCATGATGGCCTGTGGGCCGGGCCAGTCGAAACCGATCCCGCCCATCCGGCGGGCCAGGCCGGCGATGATCTCCCAGTCGGCCCGGGCCATTCCCGGGGGATCCACCGCCTTGCGGATTAGCTGCACCCTTCGCTCGGTGTTGACGAAGGTGCCGTCCCGCTCGGCCCAGCAGGCCGCGGGCAGAACGACGTCGGCCAGGGCGGCCGTCTCGGTGAGGAAGATGTCCTGAACGACCAAGAAACCCAGCTTCCCCAGGCTCTCTTCCAGGCGGCCGAGGTCGGGCTGGCTCAGCATCGGGTTCTGGCCCACGATGTAGAGCGCGTCAAGCGATCCAGTGGCCATGGCCTCGACCATGTCCGACACCGTCATGCCCGGCCCCGCCGGCAGGGCAACCCCGTAGGCTGCCTCAAAGCGGGCTCGTTTCGCCGGATCGGTCACCGCCTGGTAGCCCGGCAGGACGTTGGGCAGGACGGCCATGTCACAGGCCCCCTGGACGTTGTTCTGCCCCCGGAGGGGGTTGACGCCGCCCCCCGGCAGGCCCACGTTCCCCGTGAGCAGGGCCAGGTTGGCCACGGCAAAGACGTTATCCGTGCCGTGGGAGTGCTGGGTGATACCCATGGAGTAGATGATCGAGGCCGGGGTACTGGTGGCGTAGAGCCGGGCGGCCTCCCGTAGCCTGCCGGCGCCGACGCCGGTGATGGTCTCGACCGTCCGGGGATCGAAAGCCGCCAGCGCCTCTTCCAGAGCCTCGTAGTCCTCGCAGCGCTCCCGGAGGTACTCGTGGTCGGCCAGCCCCTCTTCCAGGATGACGTGAGCCAGCCCGGACAGCAAGGCCACATCGGTTCCCGGCCGGTGCTGTAACCAGATATCGGCCGACCGGCAGAGATCGATGCGGAGCGGATTGGCCACGATCAGCCGGGTGCCCCGGCGGACCGCCCGCTTTACTTCCAGCCCGATCACCGGGTGGGTCTCGGTGGTGTTGGTGCCGATGGCCAGGATGCAGGCGGCCGACGCCAGGTCCTGGATGGGGTTGGTCATGGCCCCGCTCCCGAAGGCCTGGGCCAGGCCGGCCACCGACGGCGCGTGGCACAACCGGGCGCAGTGATCGATGTTATTGGTCCCCAGGACGACCCGGGCGAACTTCTGAAGGACGTACATGTCCTCGTTGGGGGAACGGGCGGAACCCATCACCGCCACTCTCCCCGCTCGGCCAAGACCGTCCGCCACCGCGGCCAGCGCCTCGTCCCAGCTGACCGGCACCAGCTCGCCGTTCCGCCGCACCAGCGGGGTAGTCAACCGGTCCGGGTGCCGTATGAAGTCATACCCGAAGCGGCCCTTGACGCACAGCAGGCCCCGGTTCACGGGGTGATCGGGGTCGCCCCGCACGCCGGTCACGGCGTTCCCACGTACGCCCAGTAGCACCCCACAACCGACCCCGCAGTAGACACATATGGTCCTGATCTCGCGCTCGGGGCGGACCTCCCGTCCGGCTACGATGGCCCCCGTGGGACACGCGGAGAGGCACTGCCCGCAGGACTCGCACCTGGTGGCCAGCAGCCCGGGCGTCGCTCCCAGGGTGTCCAACCGGTGGCGGACGGCCAGCGCTCCCACGCCCTGGACCTCCTGACAGACGCGAGCACACTGGCCGCAGGCGATGCACCGGTTCGGATCGTGCTCGATGAAGGGATGGCTACGGTCAACGGCCCGGTATCGACGGTAGACCGGGAAGTTCTCCGCCTTCACGTCCAGTTCTCCCGCCAGGTCCCGCAGGCGGCAGTCGTGGGCCGCCTTACAACCGCACTCCAGGCAGCGGCCGGCTTCCGCCCGGGCCGCTCCCCCTTCCAGGCCCAGATCCGCCTCGCGGAAGTCGCTTATCCGCTCGGCCACCGGCGCCCGCCGGGTGGACTGCCGGGGCAACCGCTCGACCCCGGCGAACTCCTCGGCCAGAGCGTCTTCCCGCCGGTCCACCTTCCTCAGGGTGAAGGGGCGGGGCTCCGCCAGTTCTCGCTCTCCTCGCAGGTAACGGTCGATGGCGAGGGCGGCCCGCCGCCCGGCGCCTACCGCTTCCACCGCCGTGGCCGCTCCGGTCGTCAGATCACCGCCGGCGAAGACTCCCGGCAGGCCGGTGGCCTGGCTCCCGGCGTCGGCCACCAGAATCCCCCCTCGCCCCGTCTTGAGTCCTTCCACTGAGGAGTACAGGGACGCGTTGGGGACCTGCCCGATGGCCGCGATCACGGTGTCGACTTCCATCTCGTAATCGGATCCCGGCACCGGCTCCGGCCGGGGCCGGCCACTGGCGTCGGGTTCCCCCAGCTTCATCCGGATCAGGCGCAAGCGCAGAGATCCTGCCGGACCGGCCTCCACGGCGGTGGGAGTGGCCAGCAAGGTCAGCCGCACGCCCTCTTCCTCGGCATCCTCGATCTCCTCGTGGTGAGCGGGCATCTCGGCGCGGGTACGGCGGTAGACCAGGGTGACCTCTCCGGCTCCCAGCCGCAAGGCCGAGCGGGCCGCGTCAACGGCCGTGTTACCGCCCCCCACCACCACCACCCGGGGCCCGAGTTCGACCCGCCCCTCCGTCTCCAGGCGGGCGAGGAAGTCGATGCCGGACAGGACCTGGGGCATCTCCTCGCCGGGCACGCCTAGCCGCTGGCCGGAATGGGCTCCGGTGGCCAGGAACACCGCCTCGAAGCCCTGCTCCGCGAGGCTGGCCAGGGAGAAGTCGCGACCCAGCGCCTTCCCGGTCACCAGCTCCACACCATGACGGAGGATGTAGTCGATCTCGCGCTCCAGCACCTGCCGTGGCAACCGATAGCTGGGGATGCCGTAGCGGAGCATACCCCCGGGCTTGAGCCGGCCCTCAAAGACGGTTATCGCGTGGCCCATCCGCGCCAGGTAGAAGGCACAGGTCAGACCACCCGGACCGGCTCCCACGATGGCCACCCGCCGGCCGCTGGCCGCCACCCGCGGGATCGGCGGCAGCCCGGACTCGGCCTCGCCGTCGGCCGCCGAGCGTTTGACGGCACAGATGGCCACCGGCTGGTCAACCTGGTGCCGCCGGCAGGCCTCTTCACACGGCCGGGTGCAGACCCGCCCGTGCACACCGGGGAACGGGTTGGCCTCCCTCACCAGCGCCGCCGCTTCAGCCGGCAAGTCGAGGGCGACAAGCTTCAGGTAGTTCTGCACATCCACGCCGGCGGGACAGGCCAACGTGCACGGCGCCACGCAGTCCGCGTAGTGGTCGGCCAGGATGGCCTCCACCGCCCGGCGCCGGGCGGCGACGACCGCCTCGCTGGCGGTGGCGATCATCAAGCCGTCGGCGGCAGGGCTCGAACAGGCAGGCACCAGGCCCACTCCGTCAACCTCGACCACGCAGACCATGCAGGTGCCGGTAGCTCCCACCCATTCATGATGGCAGAGAGTGGGTATCTTGATGCCGGCCGCCGCCGCCGCTTCCAGCAGGGTGCTGCCGGCCTCAACGGTCACCGGTAAGCCATCAACCACCAGGGAGACGGTCCGTTGCAGCGCAACGCTTGCTTGAGACATGGGCACGCCCGGACCCGGATCCGGGCTCTCAGCTCCTTTCGGCCGCTGACTCACAGGCATGTAACTCGGGTAGCAGGATGGTCCGGGGACAGGTACGGATCAAGCTTTCGACCCGGCAGGTTGATCTCCTGCCCGATCGGCGAGGGGACGCTTACCTGGCCGGCGGCAGTCCAAGGGTGCAGGTCTGGCTGAAGGCCGATCGCCGGTGCGGCCGGAATCGCCGTTCTGGACGGCTAGCTCGGCAACGTCGCCTCGGGCGGCTCCCGCCGCTCTTGCAGGCGTGCCCGGCTCGCCGGCTCACCGGTGCCGCCGAGCCGTCCGAGCAGGCTCCCCAGTTCTATGGGGATCGGGAAGGCGACCACGGAACCGGGCCGGGCGGCGATTTCGGGTAGCGTGCGAAGAACCCGCAGGGTGAGTCCACCGGGCTCGGTAGCCAGCATCCGGGCCGCCTCGGCCAGCCGCTCGGACGCCTGGCGCTCGCCCTCGGCGTGGATGACCAGAGCCCGGCGCTGGCGCTCCGCCTCGGCCTGGCGGGCGATGGCGGAGAGCAGGCCTTCGGGGATGACGACATCCTTGATCTCCACCGCAGTGACCTTGATCCCCCAGCGGTCGGTGGCTTCGTCCAGGATCTTCTGCAGCTGAACGTTCAGCCGGTCGCGTTCGGTAAGAAGCTGGTCCAGTTCGGCTTGCCCGACGACGCTGCGCAGCGTGGTCTGGGCCAGTTGGGCCGTGGCCTGGTGGAAGTTTTCCACGTTGACCAGGGTGAGCGCGGGATCCACGATCCGGTAGTAGACGACCGCGTTCACCCGGGTGGTGACGTTGTCCTTGGTGATCACGTCCTGGGTGGGGACATCATAGGTGACGATGCGGAGCGATACCCGGAAGGCGGCGTCAATGCCCGGGATGAGCAGCACCAGACCCGGCCCCCGGCTACCGGCCAGCCGGCCCAGCCGGAAGACGACCAGCCGCTCGTACTCCCGGACCACCCGGAGGGCCGAACTCAGGAACAGGAACAATATGATGCCGCCGCCCACCAACAAGTAGAAGTTCAAGAGGGGCATTCCATCCCACCTCCTGGCCTTAGGATGCGTTGCCGGGGGCGACTCCATCCAGGGGAGGAACAGGACCACCGGTGGCCAAATACAGCCGGGGGTGATCGTCATGCGGGTAGTCTTGCCCTACGGCGAGACTGGACTGGAACTGGAACTACCCGGTGACGCCGAGGTGATCGAGCCCCGGCCCGTGCCCGGAGTGACGGACGAGCCAGGGACCATCCTCCAAGCCCTCCGTTCCGCCTCCCCGAGCCTGCTCGAGCTGCTCCGCCCCGGCGATGACGTCTGCGTGGTGGTGCCCGACATCACCCGTCCCGCCCCCACCCGGCAGGTGGTTTCGTGCCTGCGCGAACTGGCCTCCCAGGTGAGCGGCTCACGGCTGTGGTTCCTCATCGGGACCGGCCTCCATCGCCCCTGCACGCCGGCGGAGATCGAGACCATCCTGGGGCCTGGCGTGCCAGGCGTCAATCACAATGCCCGGGACCAGGATAGCCTCAGCCTGGTCGGCCACACCTCGGCCGGGATCCCCGTCTGGTTGAATCGTCGCTACCTCGAGGCCGACCGGCGGGTATCCGTCAGCCTCCTCGAACCCCACTTCTTCGCCGGCTTTTCGGGTGGGCCAAAGGCCATCGTGCCCGGCGTGGCCGGCCGGGAGACGATCCTGGGCATCCACTCCGCCCGCTTGATCGGCGATCCCTCAACGACTTGGGCCAAGTTGGACGGGAACCCGGTGCAGGCGGCCATCAGGGAGGCGTGCGGGATGGCCCCGCCCGACTTCTCCATCAACGTGAGCATCAACCGGGAGCGGGAGATCACCGGGGTGTTCGCCGGCGAGGTGGGTGAGGCCCACCGGCGCGGTTGCGCCTTCCTCCACGACCTGGCCATGGTGCCAGTGGCACGCCCTGCGGACATCGTCGTCACCACCAACGGCGGCTGGCCCCTGGATCAGAACCTGTACCAGACGGTAAAGGGTCTCTCGGCGGCCGCCCGGATAACGGAGCCCGGAGGCTGCATCGTGGCCGCCGCCGAGTGCCGTTACGGCTTCCCGCCCGGTAACTTCGAGGACCTCCTCCGCGCCGCGCGGACGCCGGCGGAGCTTATCCGGCAGCTGCGCTCCCTGCCAGACACGGTGGAGGATCAGTGGGAAGCCCAGGTGCTCGGCCAGATCCTGGAGCGGGCCACCGTCTTCCTCCTCTCACGCCTGGAGCCGGCGGCGGCCCGGGCGGCTTTCCTGCACCCGGTCGGCAGCATCCAGCAGGGATTGGACCGGGCCCGGGAACTGCGAGGCAACACGGCCCGGGTGGCCGTGTTGCCCCAGGGTCCCTTCACCGTGCCCTACCTGCAGGCTTAATCCCCCGGCCTCAGTACTCGGCCCGTGACCGGTTCAGGACCGTCTTGAGGCGCCAACCCCCTTGCACCGCGGCATCCCGGACTGCCTTGACGATCGCCCCCAGGTCCACTGAGTACTCCCGGGTAGAGCCGTCAAGCCCGCGGTGCACTCCCTTCACCTTCCGGAAAAGCGTCCTGCCGGACTGGAAGTGGGACTCGGCGCCGGCGCCAAAGGACAGCCCCTTGGTTGCCTCGGTCGTCTTCTCCCACATCCAGACGGTCCGCGCGTCCTCATCGGCCAGGATGGCAGCCTGATAGGTGATCCGCTTGCGCCCCGAGCCCCACCCGGCGTCCACGAACGTCTCCTCAATACCGATGTCGGTCTTGCCGCCCCGCCGGTGCGGCACGCCCACTTGCTCCAGACCGCCGGCTATCGCCTCCAGCAGTTCCTGCTTGCCGGCGGGAGGGCCGGCGCTATCACTCTGTCTTGAACGGCTCAGCCATCTCATAGTCGTAGTTGGGACCTCCTTCGTTGAGGAAGTCGCCCGGGAGAATGACCACTTCCTTGTCACTGAAGTACCGCTTGCCATCCTTGACGATCTCCAGGCGGTATCTGATCTTGAAACGAAGATCGGCCGACTTGAGGCCCGCTCCCGCGACGAAGTCCCGGAAAGCCTGCGGACCGCTGTGAGTGCCGGAGAAGTCCTTGCCCAACACGTGGTCACCAAGCGGGCTCGAGGTCAGGAAGAGGCGTATGGACGCCGCCGCCTCCTGCATGCCGTAGCCGGTCCAGGTGACGAAATCCTCGCCCCACGACCGGGCCCCGGTGTGCTCGATCTCAAAGCTGATAGTTCCGAACTTCGGCTGCTGGGTTACCCGAACGCTCTTGAGGGTTACCTCTTCCACCAGGCTGAGGCCCACGTCCCCGGTGTCGAACCATTGATCGATGGTGTAACGGGGAAACACACTGTACTTGCCGCCTTCCTCGATGCTGCCGAAGCTGTAGGTCCCCGTCGGTGAGAAGTGAACGCCGTAACCGCGGTCGGTGAACCTCGCCGACTCCGGGGTGACTTTCGCCCCCCCACCTCCGCCACAGCCTGCCGCCACCATCACCAACGCCAGTAGAAGCCCGAGCCCGGTGGTGGCTCTGCCTGCGCGCACCACGAAACCCCTCCTCCTCGTTGCGGTGGACTACGTACGAAGCAGCTCTGATTCTCACTGATTCTCAGCAGTCCGGCTTAGTTCCTGCTCAGCGCACTCTTCCCCGGGAGGGGAAGCCAAAGGGCTCTCGGCGACAAGCGGACCGCAAGGAACGCCCCCCGGGAACGATGCAGTGTGCCCCAGCGCTCACTACCGGGAGATGAAGGCTTTGGAACGGATGGTGGCAGGTGTCAAGCTGGAGATAACCGAGGGCGACATCGCCGCCCAGGCAGGAATGGACGCCGTCGTCAACGCCGCCAACGCCCAACTCCGCGCCGGCGGCGGGGTGGCCGGGGTGATCCACCGGGGGGCGGGCCCCGGACTGGAAGCGGAGTGCCGGTTACTGGCCGGCTGCTATCGCAACGCTCTGGCCCTGGCCGAGGCCAACGGGATCGCCTCGATCGCCTTCCCCGCCATATCCACCGGGGCCTTCGGCTACCCGCTGACCGCGGCGGCCCAGGTGGCCATGGCAGCCGTCGTCGAGGCGGCGCCCGGCTTACAGTCGGTGCGGCACATCCGTCTTGTCGTCTTCGGCCCCGTGGCCCGGCAGGCCCACCAGGAAGCCCTTGCCGCCTGCCTCGGCCAAACCTAGCCGGCGTCGCCGGCGGGCGCCAGGGATAGCCCCACCACGCCGGGACCCAGGGCTCCGGTGACCGACCCGCCGGCATGGGTGATGAGCGTCTCCTTGAGGTCGAAATGCTTGCCGAGGGCGGTCACCGCAGCGAGCGCGTCTTCCTCCGCCGCGACGTGTACCGCCGCCGCGCGCAGCGGCCGGCCGGCCGGGAACCGGGTCAGGGCGCCCGTCACGAGGGCGCGGAGTCCCGCTCTTCGCCCCCGGGCCAGGCGGAATGGGACCACCTGGCCTTCCCGCACGGTGATGATGGGGGCTAGATCCAGACTCTTGCCCAGCCAGGCTCGTGCCCGGCCAAGCCGCCCGGCCCGGTGGAGGAAAGTCAAGTCCGGCACCAGCAGGAAGAGGGCGACCGCCTGAACGACCGACCTGGCGGACGCCAGTACTCGCTCCCGATCCAGGCCGGCCCAGGCCGCCCGGGCGGCCTCCAGGACCACCCAGCCGGCTGCCATCGAGCCTGAACGGCTGTCCAGGATGCTGATGTCCAGAGACGGCAGCAACTCCCTGGCCACGGCGGCCGAGTTGAGGGTGCCCGAGAGTTCCGCCGTCACGTGGATGGAGACGATGCTGGAACCGCCGGCACCCCGGTAGACGGAGACGAAATCACCGGGAGCGGGCTGGGAGAACCTCGGGTACTCACCCCGGTCCAGCCGCTCGAGTACCTGCCGGGGCGTGATGTCAACCCCGTCGCGATAGGCGCGATCGCCGAAGATGATGTGCACCGGCACCACGGTGACGCCGAGGGCGGCCAGCAAGCCCCCGGGGACGTCGCAGGCGCTGTCGGCCACGATGCGGACAGCCATGGCGGGTCCCCCCCTGGATGTCTATGCCAGGGGGGGATCGTTCTTGCCGCCGCCGCCCCCCTTGTTCCAGGGTTCGACCACCAGCAGGAGACCTTCCCGGCCCAAAACCCGTACCCGGGTGCCGGCGGCGATCGGCGCGGCCCCGACAGCCCGGGCGGACCAGGACTCGCCGCCCACCCGCACCGACCCCAGAGGATCCAGGGCCTCGAGCACGGTGGCCTGGGGGCCGACCTCGGGCACGGGATGGCGGGGCCGGCCCCGGCGGGAGCGAACCAGTCCCCCCACCACCCCGAAGGTAATGGCGGTGATGACCGCCACCGCCCCCACCACCGTGGCCCGGAAGGCGGTAAACCACCCTCCCGGCAGCATGGGCTCCCGGGGCAGCAGCAAGGCTCCCAACAGGAGGCTGAGCGCGCCCCCGGCCCCCAGCACGCCGAAGGTTGGCGTGAACGCCTCGCCCACCAGGAAGGCGAGACCCATTGCCATCAGGACCAGCCCGGTCAGGCTGTTCTCAAACAGCCCTAGCCCGTAGATGCCCAGCACCAGGGCCACGGCCCCCAGGACCTCGGGCACCAGGGTTCCCGGCAGGGTCAGCCCGAGGTACACGGCGTAGGCACCCCCGAGCAGGAGTAGAAAGGCCAGCTGGGGATCTGACACGAAGTGCTGCACCCGCTCGCCGGCGCTCATGGGCACGGTCACCGGCGAGGCCCCCTCGGTTCTGAGGACCAGCGTCTCCCCTGCCACTACCACCTCCCGCCCTTCCAGCCGGGCCATGAGGTCACCGAGGTCGGAGGCCAGGAGTTGGACGATGCCCGCCTCTACAGCCTCAACGCTGTCCAGGGTCAGGTTCTCGGTCACGAAGCGCTCGGCCGTCTCCGGCGGCCGGCCCCGCTCCCGGGCCAGGCTGCGCATGTGACCGGCGAGGAAGTTGATCGTCTTCTGGTCGGCGGGCTGGGGCGCACCCCCCGGGGCGAGGATGACCGGCATGGCGGCGCCAACCGTGGTGCCAGGAGCCATGGCCGCCAGGTGGGAGCCGACGGTGAGGAAGGCACCGGCGGAGGCGGCGATGGCCCCGGGAGGAGCCACGAAGACCACTACCGGTAGCGGCGACTCGGCAAAGGCGCTGATGGCCTCGAGGGTAGCCGAGACCAGCCCCCCCGGCGTGTTCAGGCGCACGACCACCAAGCCAAAGCCGGCGGCGGGAGCGGCCCGCACCCGGCTCGACAGGTAAGTCCCCACGCCGCCGGTGATCACCCCGTCCACCTCGAGCACCATCACCGGGAGAACGTGCGGGTCCTCGCCCTGAGCCGGCAAAGGCCAGGGTGTCGCCTGATGGCTGAGGGCCATCCCCGCCAGCAGAGCTCCCACCAGCAGCCCGCCCAGCCGCCGCCCTTTCCCGCCCATAGCATCGCCTCACCAGAACGGATTCTGGGAGTTAGCTTGGGCCGGGAACAATAGCCGTATGCCGACGGCTTGACCGGCGGCCGGGGCTACACTATACTGGAACTGACCGACCGGTCAGTCATTGGGGGCACAGGTTTGACATCCCGCGTCTGCGGTCTAATCTTGCTGATGGTCGCTCTGCTTGGAGGCTGCGGTCCCCCTTCGCCGCAGGAAGAGAAGGTGGTAACCGCGGTTCGGGTGGCCCCCGCCGAGCGGGGCGACGTGCTCAGGTTCACCCGGATGCAGGGGGTACTCACCGCCCACCGCGAGGTTCACCTGGCCCCCCGGATCCCCGGCCGGCTGCAGGAGGCACTTGTGAGGGTGGGTGAACGGGTGGAGGCGGGGCAGGTCCTGCTCCGGCTGGAAGGGCGGGAGTACCAGGCCCAACTGAGTCAGGCGGAGGCGGCGGTGGGGGCCGCCCAGGCCAATCTGAGCCGCCTGGCGAAGGGCTCGCCGGAGCCAGAGCCGGATCCCGGCCTGGCCGAGCAGCAGCGGGCGTCACTGCCGCCCGGCGCTGCGGGGGATGCCCTGGCCGCCGCCCGGGCGCAGTTGGAGCAGGCCCAGGCAGCCCGCGACCTGGCCCTGCTTCAGGTGGAAGCGATGGCGATAACGGCTCCCTGGGCGGCCCAGATCTGGTACATCAAGAGCACCCCGGGCGAGATGCTCTCCCCCACCACGCCCGCCGTGGGCCTGGTGGACACCGGCAGCCTCTGCGCGGTGGTGAGCCTGACCGACAGCCTGGTGGTCCGGGTCCGGCCCGGCGAGGAAGTCGCGGTCCGTGTGCCATCGCTCGACCTCGAACTCCGGGGTCGCATCGACGAGGTGGCGCCGGCCGCCGACACCCGCACTCGCCTCTTCCCGGTCCGGGTCACCCTGGAGAACCCCCATGGACTCCTGCGGCCGGGCATGTTCGTGGAGTTGTCCCTGCCCGAGGCCTCGGCCCGCGACGTGCTCATCGTGCCCCGCGACGCGGTGATCCGCTCCGGTGATCGGGACCTGGTCTATGTGGTGGAGGATGGCCGGGCCCGCGAGCGGCCGGTGACGGTAGGGGCCGCCGACGGCGCCCGGGTGGCCATCCTGGATGGCCTGGAGGAGGGCGAGCAGGTGATCATCGCCGGCCAGCACTTCGTGGCTGAGGGAAGCCCGGTGAAGGTCGAGGGCAAACCCTGATGGGTCTTCCCCGGCTGGCCGTCCAGCGCCCGGTCGCCACCGTCATGGTCCTTGGGATTGTCCTCCTGACCGGGTTAATCGCCCTGGCCGGCATTCCCGTGGACCTGTTGCCCGAACTGAGCTTTCCCATCATCGCGGTGATAACCCGCTACCCCGGGGCCGGCCCCCGGGAGGTGGAGAACCTGGTCACCCGCCCCCTGGAGGAGGCCATCGCCGTGGCCAACAACCTCCGGGCGGTGAGTTCGGAGAGCATGGAGGGAGTCTCGGTGGTGGTCGCCCGCTATGAGTGGGGGACCAACATGGACACGGCGGCGCTGGACATACGGGAGAAGATCGACCTGGTGAGGCGGTTTCTGCCCGCCGAGGTGGACGCGCCCACGGTGGTAAAGGCCGACCCCTCGCTGCTGCCTATGATGCAGGTAGCCCTGTCCGGACCCGCTGACCTGATGGAACTCACCCGACTCGGCGAGGACGTGATCAAGGACCGGCTGGAACGAGTAGCCGGCGTCGCTTCGGTGACGGTGCTGGGCGGGGTCCGGCGGGAGATAGCCGTGCTGGCCGACCCCGCTCGCCTGGACGGCCTCGGCCTGTCGCTGGGGCAACTGGCCCAAGCCCTCCGGCTGGAGAACTTGTCGCTCCCCGGAGGGGAGGTGGAGGAGGCCGGCCGCCGGCTGGTGATCCGGACCGTGGGCGAGTTCCAGGCCCTGGATGAGATCGCCGGCGTGAGTCTCCGCACGCCGCTGGGCGGGACGGTTCGCTTGGCCGACGTGGCCCGCGTGGAGGATACCGCTTCCCCGCCGCAGTCCCTCGCCCGGCTGAACGGCAAGCCCAGCGTCAGCCTCGCCATCCAGAAGCGCTCGGGGAGTAACACGGTTCAGGTGGCCCGGGGGGTCCACGCCGCTCTGCGCCAACTCCGGAAGGAACTCCCGCCTGGAGTGGAACTGGCGGTCGCCGTGGATCAGTCCGCCTTCATCCTCCGATCGGTGCGGGCGATGGGGCAGAGCGCCGCTACCGGGGCCCTACTGGCCATCCTGGTGCTGCTGGCTTTCCTGCAAGACCTCCGGAGTACCCTGGTGATCGCTGCGGCCATCCCCGTCTCGGTGG
>JAVHLP010000024.1 GCA_031082145.1 bacterium
CTTCGCCCTCATGCACTTCGCGGGGCTAAGCCTGAACCTGATCTCCCTCGGCGGGTTGGCCCTGGGTGTCGGCATGTTGGTGGACAACGCCATCGTGGTACTGGAGAACATCCATCGCCATTACGGGCAGGGAAAGGACCCGGTGGCGGGAGCGGTGGCCGGGGCCAGCGAGGTCGGCACGGCGGTCACCGCCTCCACCCTGACCACGGTAGCCGTCTTCCTGCCCATCCTCTTCATCCAGGGACTGGCCGCCATCCTGTTCCGGCAGATCGCCATCACCGTCTCTTTCGCCCTGGTGGCCTCCCTGGCGGTTGCCCTCACCTTCATCCCCATGGCCAGCGCCCAGCTCGCGGGTAGGCGGCGGACGCCGGGAGCGGTGGGCCGGGCGGTGCAGGGCCGCCTGGATCGCCTCCAGGAGGCGTACGTCCGGGCCCTCCGGTGGGCGCTGGGTCGCCGGGCGCCGGTCTTGCTGGCGGCCTTGGCGTTCATCCTGGCCGGCCTCGCCGTCTTCCGGCTACTGGGCAGCGAGTTCTTGCCGGCCGTGGACCGGGGGGAAGTCACGGTCGCCATCACCCTGCCCCGGGGTTCCACCCTGGAGGTGACCGATCAGGTGGTTCGCCAGGTGGAAGACCGGGTCGCCGCTATCCCTGACCTGGAGGCCATGTTCGCCACCACCGGCGGTAGCGGCGCCCTAGCCGGGCTGGGCCGCGGCGGATCCCGGGACAGGGGGGCGGTTGACTTCCGGCTCTCCCCCGGCGGTCCGGCCACCGCCGACGTGGTAGCGGACCTCAGGCAAGAGGTTGCCGCCATCCCTGGAGCCCACATCGAGGTCAGCCTGCTGTCCACCATGGCCGGGGAGGACTTCCTGTTCGGGTCCCCCATCACCGTACGCGTGCTGGGCAGCGATCTCGAAACCCTCGCCACGCTCGCCCAAGAGGTCGCCGGCCGGGTGGCCCGAGTCCCCGGCACGACCAATGTCGCCACCAGCGTGGGTGAAGGAGTGCCGGAACTCAGGGTGGCGGTCGATCGCGCGCGAGCCTCTTTCTACGGGCTCAGCACGGCGGCAATCTCCACCACCGTCCGGGCCGCCATCGAGGGAGAGGTGGCCACCCGCTACCGGGTAGACGGCTCGGAGGTTGACGTCCGGGTCATGTTGGACGAGGATAGCCGGCGCACCCCCGCCGACCTGCGGCGGCTCACCGTGCTGTCTCCCCTCGGCGTTCCGGTTAGGCTGGAGGAAGTGGCCAGCATCGGCGAGACCCCCGGCCCCCCGGTCATCCAGCGGGAGGACCAGTCAAGGCTGGTCACCATCAGCGCCGACGTGTCCGGCCGCGACGTGGGCCGGGTAGGTGAGGACGTCCGCCGGGCCCTGGCCGGGCTCCGGCTCCCTCCCGGGTATGCGCTGGAATTCGGAGGCGAGACCCGGGAGATGGCGGAGGCCTTCGGCACTCTTCGCTGGGCGCTGGTCCTGGCCGTCATCCTGGTCTTCATGGTGCTCGCGTCCCTCTTTGAGTCCTTCCTGCAGCCCCTGGTCATCATGGTGACGGTGCCCCTGGCCTTCGTCGGAGCGGCGCTGGCCCTGGCCTTGCGGGGCCACAACCTGAACGTCCCCGCTCTCATCGGCGTCATCGCCCTGGCGGGGATCGTGGTCAACAACGCCATCGTGTTCCTGGACTACCTGTACCAGTTGCGGGCGGCGGGTCTGGATCGAACCGAGGCCCTGGTCCAGGCCGGGCGAACCCGGCTCCGGCCCATTCTCATGACTACGACCACCACCGTGCTGGCCCTGGCTCCCCTGGCGGTGGGATGGGGTGCCGGCGTCGAACTCCAGGCCCCCCTGGCCACGGCCATGATCGGCGGGCTCCTCCTCTCTACCGTGCTAACCCTGTTCCTGGTCCCCGTCTTCTACACCGGGCTGGAGGACCTGGTGGGCCTGGCCCGCCGCCGGCGCCCAGGAGCCCCCCCGCGGTGAGGTGATGGGATGCAGCCGCCCAAGCAAGACCGCATACTCCAGGCAGCCCTGACCACCTTCGGTCAGAGAGGCTTTCACCGGGCGACCATGGAGGACATCGCCCTAAGCGCGGGAGTCGGCAAGGGTACGCTCTACCTGTACTTTCCGAGCAAGCAGGCCCTGCTGGAGGAGATCTTCCGCACCGGCCTCGAGGCCTACACCACCGGCCTGCAGGCAATCGCCTCCGGCCCGGGTTCCGCCGCCCGCCGGCTGGAGGAGATGGCCGCCTTTGCCCTGGGCTTCGCCGCGGCCAACCGGGAGTTCGCGGGGCTGGTTCAGGAAGGACCGGTGGGCATGCGGGAGGAGTTCAAGCGGTGGTTGTGGGGCCTGCGAGGCCGCATCCTGAACGCCGTGCGGGAGGTGGCCGCCGACGGGGTGGGAGCCGGGGAGTTCCGCCCCCTCGACCCGGGGCTGCTGGCCCACGTCTTCCTAGGCGGCATTCACTCCCTCGCCGCGGCCATCGTCTGGGACGCCGCCCGGCACGACCCGGCCGCAACCGCCCGGAGCCTCGTGGACCTGATCCTGGCCGGCGCCCGACCCCCGGGGCGGCATGCGGTACCGGGAGCCGGCGCAAGCTAGCCGGAGAGATGAACCACTGGTGGACGGTCGTCACGATCATCCTGGCCCTGGCCATCGCCGGGGCCGGCCTCTACTACTTCCTGGCCCGCCGGCGAGCCCGACCCCCGGCCGCCGACGACTTTGAGGAACTGCTGGAGAGCCTTCGCCGCAAGCGCCCTAGACCCTGAGAATGCCCACCTTCTCCCTCACTTCGGCCAGGGTCGCCCGCGCCACCGGCCGGGCCCGATCGGCCCCGTTCCGGACGATGTCCCGGATGTCGTCCGGTCGGGCCAGCAGTTCCCGGTAGCGGCGGCGAACCGGTTCCAGGGCAGACACCAGATCGTCCGCCAGCACCCGCTTGAGTTCCACGTAGCGAAGGCTTCCGTCCTGGTAAGCCTGCTGGAAGCGCCGGACCGTGTCCGGGGAGCTGAAGGCTCCCAGCAGGTCGAACAGGTTCTTCACGCCGGGACTCATCTCGTTCCCCGTCCGGGGTCCGGTGTCGGTAACCGCCTTGGCCACCGCCTCGCGGATGGTCTCCGGTTCGTCGGTCAGGGCGATGTAGCTCCCCGGCACGCTCTTGGACATCTTCACCGCGGGGTCGTTCAAGGCCAGTACGCGGGGGAAATCGCCCAGCATCACCTGGGGCTCGGGGAAAGTCTCCCCGTAGAGCGCGTTGAACCTGCGGGCGACTTCCCGGGCGAACTCCAGGTGCTGGGCCTGGTCTTCCCCGACGGGCACCAGGGTGCCCCTGTAAAGCAGGATGTCGGCCGCCTGCAGGATCGGGTAGTTGAGCAGGCCGGCGTTAACCGACTCCCGGCGCTGGCGGGCCTTGTCCTTGTACTGGGTCATCCGCTGCAGTTCGCCCACCGGGGTCACGGCGTTGAAGATCCAGCACAACTCGGTGTGTTCTGGGATCTGGGACTGCACGAAGATGACGGAGCGGTCCGGGTCCAGCCCCGCGGCCACGTTGGCGGCCACCGCCTCCAGGGTCCGCCGCGGCAGGTCGGCCGGATCGTAGGGAGCGGTTATGGCGTGGTAGTCGACCACGCAGTAGTAGCAGGGGTGCCGATCCTGGAGTGCAACCCACTTGCGGATGGCCCCCAGGTAGTTGCCGACGTGGATCAGGCCCGTGGGCTGGATACCGGAGAACACGACATCTTTCATGGCAGGCCCCCCTCTTCTCACCAGCATTATGGCACAGGTGCGGCCACCGAGCCAAGCCCCGGCCATGAGCTCTCTGGTGTGGAAGGAGGGCCATGTTCCCACGCCGCCGGTTTGACGCGCCTCCCGGCAGGGGGGGTGGCGGGTCGGCCGTGCATCAGCACTCCTTTCGGCCATTATGCCCTTGCTGAGTGCTTAGCGGCACCGGTTCCAGCCATCAACGGTTGCCCATAGAGACAAGAGGGTTAGAGACACGGGGGAAGAAGTCTTGCCTTGGGAGGCTAGGGGATGTCCACCCATGTCGCGCTCGAGGAAGCGGTCAGGCAGCTTTACGGGACGGCCATCGAGCGTGGTGCGTCGACTTCTACCAGACGTCTTCATGATGGCAAAGTGCGTCTAGCCATCTCAAAGTCAAGGCCAGAAATCCAGGGGTGCGGGCATCCCTCTGAAAGGCGGCCGTGGCCATGGAGAGAACTGACTTTGAGTCTGTGGTCAGGGAGAGCCTGGGGTGGTCTGACCTATCTCCCGGCCACCTCAAGAAAGCCCTTCCACGGACAGCTAAGGATTCATCACTACTAGCACGGGTTGCGACAATAGTGCGCAGCCTGCCGACTGACCACGCCATGCACCGGGCCGATGCAAGAGATCTGTCCTGTCTGCCGGACAGCAGCGTTCATCTAGTGGTCACCTCGCCCCCGTACTGGAACCTCAAGCGGTACAGAGATGTCCCCGGCCAGTTGGGGCATGTTGACGACTACGAGAGCTTCCTGGATGAGCTGGACAAGGTCTGGGCCGAGTGCCACCGCGTCCTGGTGAAAGGCGGTAGACTAATCATCGTTGTGGGCGATGTCTGCCTCTCCCGCAGGAAGTGCGGGAGTCACAGTGTGGTCCCCCTGCATGCCTCACTCCAGGAACGGTGCCGTGGGATCGGCTTCGATAACCTGGCACCGATCATCTGGCACAAGATAGCCAACGCGTCACTCGAGGTCAAGAATGGTTCGACCTTCCTGGGGAAGCCGTACGAACCGAACTCCGTGATCAAGAATGACATCGAGTACATCCTCATGCAGAGGAAGCCGGGAGGCTACCGAAAGCCTACGCACGCCGCCCGTGTTCTTAGTGTCATCGCGGAACCCGAGTTCCGAGTTTGGTTTCGGCAGATATGGGAGCTCAACGGGGCATCGACGCGGAAGCACCCAGCACCGTACCCTCTGGAATTAGCAGAGCGGCTTGTCAGGATGTTCAGCTTCGTTGGGGACACCGTGTTGGACCCGTTTGCTGGAACGGCCACGACAAGCCTGGCAGCCGCCCGATGGGGGAGGAACAGTGTATCGTTTGAGGTTGACCATCTTTATGCACAAGCGGCTTATAAGAGGCTCCTCACCGAGACTCAGGATCTCTTTGGGAACGCAAGAGCCACCTTGGTCGATAGTGGCTAGGCACTCACTGAGCCAACGCGAGTCCGCCGGATTCTAGATCGTGAGCACGATGTGCCGGTGCTCGTGGGCCCCGTCAGCTAGCTTCACGGCGGAGATCGCCCGGTCGTCGCGACCTAGCGCTTCCTCAATCCTTGGGGGATGGGATTGGGAATACGACATTGACAGTCGACCATCTGTTCTGACGCACCACCTGCAGATACCGGGTGATCGACTCTACCAGCCAGGGCTCAGAGAATCGAAGGCCCGGCCCGAACCACGAACGAACCGTCTCGTGCAGCGAAGGCGACATTGGGCCCGGGAGGTACTCGGGGTGCCAACCGCTCTCTACAGGTTCATTGATGAAGATCGCGCGGGCCGCACCGATCGGTCCACCCGACAACATGATGAAGTTTTGGCTCCACACATCTACCGACTGGATCGTATTAAGTCGAGACACTGATGAAGAACCCGGTCGTCATCAGCATCAGTTCCCTGCATTGCTTTCCTCGGAAGCTTCACAGCGTCATCGGGCAAGTGCCGCGTAACTACGTCGGGCATAGTGCAGTACTCGGCATTAGCTGACCCATCGGGGTTAAGTCCGAGCACCGAGGGAATTCTCACCACCATACCGCTGTTGGGTAGCATGAAGTACAGTGGATCGAGTCCGACTCCCTCACCCCCGATGGGTGTGCCGACCACTGTCGCCCACCCCGTCGCCGTGCAGAACGCCGCAAACGCGGCGGCATTGGAGTACACCCCATCGTCGACCAGCAGCCATATGCGGCCCCCGTAGGAGTACCCTCCGGGCAGCGGCTCGATCTTCATGCTAAAGCAGATTGGTTCGCCGAACTGCTCCAACCACACTTCTGGCGGGATTCGCTCGCCGAAGACCTCCAACTCACTCTTGGGGCGCTGTGAGAAACCCTGGCCTGACAGCACAACGTCAGCACAGAGTCTGTCCATGAGTTGCGATGCGCGAGGGACCATCAACCGCTGGTACTCCAGGCTCTCTTTGGTAAGCATATGCACGAGCAACGCCCAGACCCCACTCCCGCCTGGGTTGCCCCGAATGTCTATGATAAGGTCGTCGCATTGGATCAAAGGGGAGAGATGACGCGCAAGGTCCCTTGCCACAGTCGGTGTAGCGGCCATACGCTGCATGTAAAGGTAGCCAATACTCCCATCGATCACTTGCGAGAACAGCCAGTCGGTCCCAGTAGCGATCGCCGGCCATCTGTAGAAACCAGAGGCCCAATGCGCATTGGCCGTGGGCAGTGTGAGGGAGACACGATTACCCAACCCATCGCGAAACACGGACTCTCCGTAGGGGATCTCAAGCTCACGCAAGAACGGCTGCCGCAGAATCGGGTCCCACCGAAGCCTGCGATCCGTCACATGAGATTCAACGTAATCCAGCACCGTCACTCCCCGTACGCTCTCGACAACCCATCCAGTCCTCAACTCGACCATATTGGCTATAGCCGGACAGACGGCAGCGACAACGTACTCTCCAGAAAGATAGACAGCTTTGGCTGTTGCGGGGATCGTCTCGGTTCTCTCTTGCGCTAGTGCTCTCCAGTACTCAGCCCTCCTGGGGGAAAAGCCCGCGCTGAGTGTCTGAAGCCATACCGGAGCAGCAGTACTCTGAATGGCTTTCACCATTGCTCCAGGCACAATGTCGGCGTGTTCCGATCTCAAGCCACATAGCACCAGTTCAATGGCCCGAGCAAACGACGCGTCGGTCTGCGCTTGTTCTACCAACACCCGGTACTCCTCATAATGGTCGGCCCATGCGAATCCATGTGTTCGCTGCAACAACGTAAGGAATGGGTAGTTGTCAAGGACAGCGCCGTACAAATAGTCGAAGTCTGCGAGACGCTGGCTGGCCGTAAGTGGACTGCCGCAGCCTAGAGGGATCAGTGTTATGGAGCAAACAGCCACCACGAGCAAGCTCCGTGTCAGCCTATGCATCCGGGACACCTCCAAAGCGTGGCCAAAGTACGGCTGTCGTGGACCTCCTCCGGGCCATCCAGAGTCACCTCAATGTGAGAAGAGCCCAATCGTGACAGGTCATCTATGAGTTCTTGCTGCAGGTGGGTTCCGTCTGTAGCCATCCCGCCCGAGAATCTGCAGCTCTTCTCAGCGGGACGGTGAATGGGGTTCTGTGGGATGGCATGGAATCCCTCTCATGGGTGGTGTTGGGTTTTGGATGACGGGGTTGGAGTGAGCGGGGGAACGAGGTTGCGGGATGGCGATATCATAGCCCGCCCACCACTCGGCCAAGTCCCGCCTTCACAACCGAGGAGATCTTTCGGCCGGCCGGGAGATCCACCACCGCCTCTGTGGGTGGTAGTTCGGCCCCCAGGTAGTTGCCGACGTGGATCAGGCCCGTGGGCTGGATACCGGAGACACCCTTCATGGCAGGCCCCTCTTCTCACCAGCATCATGGCACAGGAACGGCCGCCGAGCCAAGCCCCGGCCATGAGCTCCCCGATGGGGAAGGGCCATGTCAACGGCGCATCGCCGCGGGCACCCTCACCCGTCGCCTACCTGTAACGCCCGAAAGCCGAGCCACACGCCGGACACGCCTTCCCGCCGGACCGGTGAGCGGGCACCTTGCGCATGAGGCAGTCCGCGCAGTAGACGCGCCCACAGCCCGTGCAGCGGTAGCCTTGCTGTCCCGATAGCGATAGCGCGTCCAGGGTGGTGAGCCGACCCCTCGCCAGCTTGCGGGAACCGGCGGCGTGCGCTTCGGCGTAGGTGAGGACGTTCCTGCCACAGCCGTGGCAGGAACGCGAGTCCCGCCGGCCGGGCTTGCTCGCCCTGCCGCCCCGCTCGATCTTCTTCCGACGAACAGCCAGCCGAGCATCCCCTTCGTTGGTCCCTCCTGTCCCCGTTCCCTTGCCCACGCGCCGGATTCGCCCACCGCCCATGATCCCCTGCCGGCAGTCGGGGCCGCGGTTGCCCGTGGGCGGGAGCCTCAACCGCGTCCAGCCAGCCCGCCTGCCTGCGCAGCCGTACTCGGTCTTCCACAGTCGCGAACCCGTTGAGTTGGACGGGCAGGCAGGATCATGCCCAGCAGGAGAAGACTCATCGCCACGATCCGGAACCAGGAGGGGGCGGTCGTGTAAGCGCCATCTGGCCCGTTGGTGATGCTCGGGCGGCCGAACTCGTAGACCAGTTTCGAGAGCAGCGGGATCCTCAGCTTGACAAGGGCGTTCCCGGTGATCTCATCGACCACCCACATCAACTGGAGAGGATACCGGGCGCAAATAGCAGAGAGCCGAGACCTTGGGCTCGCCTCACGACGGGTGCGGCTGGCCGGAGCTTCCTCAACCCGCAGATTGCGGCAACACCCAGGTCCGTCTCGGTGAGATGGTCTCAGGCCGCTTGCGAGAGAACACGATAATGGGGCTGTGGGTTGAGCAAGTGCTATCCGGGGAGTCGCGCCATACCAACTGAAGTGGTGGCCGGATGAGGCATGCCCGCGCGACGGGTCGCGGCCACCGAGGCCAGTGTGAGACTAGCCTCGCCCGGCTGCGTCCTAGGGCTCGAGGGGGCAGATGACCAGCAAAGAACGCTCAGCCTATGGGCATCGATCAGAGCGAGGTTGTCGCCGTACTCCGCGTGGCATCAAAGAACATCTTGACGACGATACCAAAGAACCGGCTTATCTCAGGCATGGGCAGACGTCCGGCGCAACTCGGGGAAGATGTCTTTCGGCTGTTTGCCTGTTACCCTGAGGTAAAGGGAATGGGGGCAGAGGTCAACTACGTCGCCCCAACTGACCTCGCCAGAGGGGCCGACTCGAAACGGCTTGAAGGCCTCGTAATCGTTCCACATGGCAAACACCCCCTTGCCGACCAAGCCGGCAAGGTTGGCAGTGCCCCGCACACCATCGTCGAATACAAGGTCCAAGCGATAGCCATCAAGGGCTGTCGCCTTCACTGCCTTGCGCATGGTCCTCACCTCCTCCCTCATATTATCCTGGGCCGGGCAGCAATCTGCAAGCCCTTAGCTCCTACCGCATGGTCCCGCCTGGAGTACTTGCTGGACGCCCCCCTTCACTGACTAAGCGTTACCACTCATGATAACATTACGCCTGACTGTGATGTGGGTCTCGTGGTGCATGGCACCTGATCTGCACATCGCGGGACTGGCCGGCGCGAGATGATCCCGCACTCCCGGACAACTACGTGTGCTGGAGTAGCAATCGGACGGGGAGCACCGCATGTCTCGCTGGTGCCCATTCGACGGTGCAGCTTCGCATCTACCTCTCAGCACATAGATGGCCATCATTACTCCCGAAATAGACAACTCCGTCTGAAATCGACAGCACCTCCTGTCTTGAATGTTGATTCTTCACGCCAGTTCTCGTGTCTTCCGCCTAGTCTCTCGGTCACTTCATCGTAGAATGCGACGGTCGCCATTTTCATCTGAACTCAGCCCCAGCGACTTGTGAGCCAGCTGATTCTTTGCTCTGGTGCTCGGAGCCAAGAACTCTAACCTGCGGCGCAGGCGGTTCATCGCGTTTCTGAAGCTCCGATCGCCTGGAGTTTGACAAATCAGAGGCACATGGCGAGATGGGGGTCCCGTAATGGCGGG
>JAVHLP010000025.1 GCA_031082145.1 bacterium
GGCAAGCTCCCTTCTTATGTCGTAGATGGAGAGGTTCCGCTTTCTAAGCTCAACCGTAACTACTCAGGTATCGGGGATTGATTGATCAGGCTTCAACGATTGCCGGAAGGAAAGGCCTGCCCTCGAATGCGTCCCTCAATGCCGTTATCACCGGATAGGAGTTCTTCTTCGCGGTCGATATGTAACCCCGGATGCGGCAGAAGGAACGTGCCCCATCGCAGCTCCGGAAAGTGCCTGAAACTTTCTGCTGGACCTTCATCATTCGAAGATCCCGTTCGGCGAGGTTGTTGTCGAATGGAACCCGGAAGTCGTAGGCGAAGGCCAGAACCTTGTCCATGTGATCACGGAGTCTCTCGAGCAGGTTCCGCGCCTTGCTCTTCTTCTTTCTCCCCCTCCTCTTCGGTTGGCCCCTGGTGTCGGGCAACGGATTTTTCGCAAAGCCCTCCTCGAGTATCCGGTGGCAGCTTTTCTCGATTCCCTCTAGCGACCGCCGGGACAGCTTCAGTTTCCCTCGCTCCTTCGCCCGGGTGACGGAAGCGTACGTATCCAGAAGCAGGTTCTTCATCTCGCACGCCCACGTCTCGCCACACTCCTCCAGGGCCGTCAGCTCTCGGATGAGGTGGGCGTTGCACAGGGCGTGCCGGCAGTCGTATCCCATGTAAGAACTGAAGGCGTCGTGGACAGCGGTCCCCTCGAAGTCCGGCAGGATCCCGATATCTTCCATCGCCGCCCGGCCCCTCCTCGCGTGTGGAGCGTAGAAGGTAAGCATCTCGTTCGAGGCGACGTGGAGCCAGGAGGTCTTCCCCTCTATCCTCATCCCGGTCTCGTCTAAGTTCAGCACCGGAGAACAGGTGAGCGCCCCCCTGATCGTCTCCTCCGTCGGCCCCAGGACCTCGGCGAGGGCGCCGCTGGCGTTCAGAAGCGTAGCCTCGCATATCCGGTGACCGAACATGTCCGAGAGCAGCTCGACCGCCCGCCTGAGGGGAATGAGCTGGTAGGCGGTGAGGTAGGAGACGACGGCCTTCAGGTTCGACCCGTACTGCGTCTTCGCTCCGACCCCTTCCGGGAACGCAGCCCTGTTCTCGCTCCCGCAGCGGGGGCAGCGCTTCACCTGACAGCGGTGCTCGGTGACCTTTATCGGGGTGATGGGGATATCGAACACCTGGCGGCGATCGAAGCCCTCGGGCTTCACCGCCCCGAGATGGCGGTCGCATACCGCACAGCGCCCGGGAGCATGTGTGATTATCTCGTTGGGGTAGTCGACCATGGAAAGGGTATGGCCCTTGTGCCCCTTCTGTCCTCCGGGAGGCTTGCCGGTCTTCTTCCTCTGTTGAGGGGTCTTCATGAAACCGTCGGACGACGGGGGCTTACTCGAGTTGCGGCTGTTCATCTTGAGCCGGGCCTCGAGATCTCTCACGCGATCGGTGAGATCTCGGTTCTCGCACTCGAGCCTTTCGTTCTTCTCCTTGAGTGCGGCGACCTGGGTTCTGAGATCGGCGACTTCCGCGCTAAACTGCTCTTCAAGGGAGGAGATTGTGGCGACGAGGCTTTCCACCAGCCTGACCACCGCATTGGGGCCTTCCTCGTAGACGGCGAGTATCTCCTTGCGCTCTATGTGCACAGGACCTCCCTGAACCCTTTGGCCAGTGGATAGACATAGACGTCCTTTATCGGCACGTTCATGGTGAGATGGGTGTCGTTTCTGCTCCTTCCCCTGGTGTGCCCGACCCGTGCCCAGTTCGCCGCCCGGTAGCAGGTCCCCGCAAAGCGGCCGGTCTCCACGAAGGTCTCGAGCATCAATACCGGGTGGTTGTACCTGCCTTCCCAGTCTCCTCTTATGCGCCGTGCTACCCCGGAGAGGACGTGGCTCGCAAGGTTCGGCACCTCCACCCACGGCAGGATGAGGAAACGGGTGTTGTTCGTGACCAGGTTGACGTTCGACGCCCTCTTTTCCGAGTCCCAGCCTATGAACTCGTCACGCGCTGCGCACTTCCAGGCCGCCGAGCCGAAGAGGAGGCAGGCAAGAGGCCTGTCGTGCCTGTCGAAGACCATGTACTTCATGCTCTCGCCGACGTTGTGGTATCCCAGGTAGTGGTGGTTTTCGATCAGGCGCTTGAACAGTGGGAGGTGCTCGGTATGTCCTATCGGCTCCACCCGTACGGGCCTGAGATCATCCAGGCTCCCTCCGATGGGCTCCGTGGAGTACGAGGGAGACTTCCCCTGCCTGCGGTAACGGCCGTGGTAGTTGTACTTGCGCGGAGGCAGGGTTACGAGCCCTCTGCTTTCGAGCTTCAGCAGGAAGCTCCTTGCCGCCATGTCCTTTTCCCGCCCGTTCTCCGTCCTCCAGTTCCAGAGCCGGCACAGCTCCTTCGACAGATCGGTACGGCCCCACGCCGGGTTGGACTCGATGAGCAAGCGGATGAGCTCGACGTCCTCTTCGGTTGTTTCCCTTCCCTGTATGATAACTGCATCCTGCATGAGACCAAGCTACCACAGCAGCGGCAAAGAGTCCAGGGGGGAACAGGGATAAGTATCGGGCCGTCGTTGTTCCGGTGATGCGGAATTGAGATACTATTGGTGAGCGATCATACCTGAGTAGTTACGTCTAGAGATCGTTATCTATCCCTGTATGAAAAAGGTCCCCCTAATGACAGGTGGTCTGATGTCGCGAACAAAGAGTTCGATAGATTCGCTGGGAAAGGAGGAGATCATATTGATCCCGAAATGGTAAATAATGACTTTGAAGTTCTTAAGCATATAGCGAAAGAATGTATAGAATATGCTGATAGAAAGGTCGCTCATCTTGATAAGAGAGGTTTAGCTAATAAACCTACCTTTGCCGATCTTGACAGGTGTATTGATACTCTAGCCTGGATTCCCACGACGCATAATAACCTAACAATTCTATAGCGCTCCACTGTGATTTCCCGCAGTTTCCCGCACTATGTGACCCGCCCCGTGTTATCTGAATACCAAACCTATGACCATTAACGATAGTCTTAAACAATATGTATACACCTCAACCTGTTATCTAAACAGACTGCTCGCTAGGCATAAACAGTGCTATAACTCGTTGAATACCACAACATACGCGGTGTTGGACTTGACAGATCGGAATGCATCTGATAATATGGCAATATGTCCGAAGATATGATAGATACATTAACTTCACTGGCAAGAGCGTTCTTGGAGCCGACCAACGCCACGCACAGGCAGTACGAGGCTCTGCGCGCATACTTCGTGGATGGCTACTCCGCTGAAGAGGTGGCGGACCGCTTCGGCTATACTGCGGGGAGCTTCAGGGTGATGTGCACCAAGTTCCGCTCCGATCCCGGCCGGGAGTTCTTTCTTCCTACACGGCGGGGACCGAAGGAGGCCCCAAAGAAGGACAAGCTTACCGAGAGAGTGGTTGAGCTTAGAAAGCGGAACCTCTCCATCTACGACATAAGAAGGGAGCTTGCCGGAGAGGGGAAAAAGGTCGCCCCCTCCTCCGTGCACGAGATACTGAAGAAGGAGGGGTTCTCCCGCCTTCCCCGTAGGGCCGACGACGAGAGGCCGGGCGTGGTGAGGCCCACCGCCGGCGATGCCGCAGACAGAGGGAAGCTCGACCTGTCGCCCCGGCAGTTCCGCACCCAGGCGGGGGGCCTGTTCCTGTTCCTCCCCATGATCGCTGCTCTTCCCTTTGATGAGATGATGGATGACGTGGGGCTGCCGGGATCGGCGATGGTGCCGGCCGGGTGCGCCATGCGCTCGCTGCTCGCCCTCAAGCTGTGGGGGGTGGCCCGCACGAGCCATGTCATGAGCCATGTGCTGGACGGGGGGCTTTCGCTGTTCGCCGGGCTGAACGTCATCCCGAAGAGGTCATTCCTGACCGAGTACAGCTGCCGCACGGACCCGAGGTGTTACCCGGAGCTTTCAAGGCGCTGGTTCGATGCCGCTCGAAAGTTGGGCCTGGGAAGCGGCTCCTCCTTCGACCTCGACTTCCACACCATCCCCTTCCACGGACAGGACGCACTTGTCGAAAAGCACTATGTCTCCAAGAGAAGCCGCCGCCAGAAGGGCATCCTCGCCTTCCTCGCCCACGATTCAGAGGAGCGCGTGTTCTGCTATGCGAACGGGACCTTGAGAAAAGAGAACAGGGACGCCGAGGTCATCCGCTTCGCGGAGTTCTGGAAGGACAGGACGGGACACCTGCCGGCAGAGCTGATATTCGACTCCAAGCTCACCACATACCCGCACCTGAGTGAGCTTTCCAGGAGGGGCATTCCCTTCATAACCTTGCGCCGGCGCTCGGCAAAGATGTTGGAAGACATGAGAAGAGAGCCGCCTGCGGCTTGGAGGCGCATAGAGCTGTCCAAGGTCGCAAGGGCCTACAGGACGCCCCGGATCATAGACAGGAAGGTCACCCTGAAAGGGTACGAGGGGCCCATCCGGCAGATAACGATTGCCGAGTTGGGCCACGAGGAGCCCACCCTGCTCATCACCAACCAGATGCGGACCTCCCCGGTAAAGCTCATCACCCGCTACGCTCAGAGGATGGTGATCGAGAACCAGATAGCGGACGGCATCGACTTCTTCCACATGGACGCTCTCTCCTCGGCGGTGGCCATGAAGGTCGATATGGACCTGCAGCTGACCCTGATGGCAAACAGCCTGTACCGGCTGCTCGGGGAAAGGGTGGGAAACGGATACGAGATGGCAAAGTCCCGCCAGATCTTCAGGAACCTGGTGGATGCCGCGGCCCGCATCACCATTAGCGATGATGAAATCCTCGTGCGCTTCCACAAGCGCGCCCATAACCCGCTGCTCATCGCCGCAGGCTTCGCCGACACGAATGTGCCGGTTCCCTGGCTTGGCGGCAAGACCTTGCGCCTGCTCTTTTGATAGTGGATAGTGATCGGGGAGACTCGCGCGGTGTTAACTCAATGGACTGGCGTGGGAATCCAGGCTAGCGATACAAGCGGGTTCGCTTGTTCTCTACATGAAAAACCAGGGATCAGGCTCTAAACTGTCTGGCACTGTGAATGGGGGTTTGTGCGACAGGCTCGGAAGTTCCGCTGAAATACGGCTTAATTATGCCTATCAACTATCGAACTCCGGCTGTAAGGTATCCAACAATGCCTCCGTTCTACCCCCTGTACGCCTCCACCAGCATGGTGATGTCCTCCAGGCCTTCGAGGTTCCGGAGCATCTCCAGGATGTGCTCCGCCACCTCGGCGTCGATGACGCTACCCACGCATTCCGTGTACTTGCCGTAGATCTGCCCCTCGCTCATGGCGTTGCCCGGCTCCCCCAGGGGCTTCTCCGCC
>JAVHLP010000026.1 GCA_031082145.1 bacterium
GCGCCCAGCCTGCCGGCGAGGTAGTCCCCGGTCCGCCGGTCCCCGGGAGCACCAAGTACTTGGGCGGTCGGCCCGGATTCCAACAGCCGGCCGTCAAGCAGGAAGAGGGTGTGGCCCGTTACCCTACCTCCCTCCGATCTCCCTCGAGCAGCGCAAGCACTTCGATGTCCTCACCTATCTCCGGCCAGGACAGGAATCGGCCGTCTCCCACAATCCTCACATTGACCTGCTGCTCAGCGGGAGCCTGGGCAAGGCGTCGCGTCCAGGCAAATGGCACGAGCAGTGCGCAGCCGTCGGCCAGGTGGACTCGAAACGTCCCATCGCCGGGGAACGAAACCCCTACCGCCCGCCGGGTGGCACCAAGAGGGGCGGGAACAGCCCGGCCCCGCGCCGAATCATGGCCGGTCACGAGGCTACCGTCGACTATCCGCAGGATGCGATCGCATCGCCTCGCCACCCGGTCGTCGTGCGTGGCGATGAGCACTGATGCTCCCCGGTCCTTGATGGAGAGGATCAGGGTCATGACCTCCTCGGCGGTCACTCCGTCGAGAGCCGCCGTCGGCTCATCGGCAAGCACAACGATGGGGTCATTCACCAGCGCCCGAGCAATGGCGACCCGCTGTCGCTCGCCCATGGACAGTTTGGACGGATTCCTCTTCCCGGCCCAGCCGATACCGACCTTGTCAAGCACCATTTGCGTCCTCGATCTACACTCCCGCCAGGCAGGTCTGGGTCTGGCGTACTCCAGCGGGATCATGACGTTCCGCTCGACGGTTTCGTTCTCAATGATCGCGAAGTCTTGATGCACATACCCGAAAAACCGGTTGCGCAGCCGGGCGCGCCGTTGCTCACTGTCCCCCACCTCCTCGCCGCGGACGAACACGCTGCCCCCGGTCGCCCGGCTCAGCAGGCCCAACAGTCTCAACAACGTCGTCTTGCCGCTGCCCGACGGCCCCATCAAGCCGACGGCCTCGCCCTCAGCGATGCTCAGGGAGACGTCGCGCACGGCCCTGACCTGAATGCGACCACTCCCGTATACCTTTGACAGGTTGTGAGACGCCACGAGCCCGTTCATCTTCATCGTCCTATTCGATCGTGATGAAGTACATCCCGCACCGACCTGCCCCACAGGAGGACAAAGTTGAGGATGACGGCCGATATGACCCAAAGCGGCCCGGTCGCAGGCGGTA
Source organism: bacterium (assembly GCA_031082145.1). Classification (GTDB taxonomy): domain Bacteria; phylum Bacillota; class Sulfobacillia; order UBA995; family UBA995; genus Ess09-15. The sequence goes on from JAVHLP010000026.1 coordinate 1,191, forward strand.
CGCCGATGACGCCCATGATCCGGAACCTCACGAGCATCACGGCAAGAGAAGCGAGCAAGGCAACCGGTAGCACCAGGACGACGGCAGCCAGGAAACTGCCGATCCGCAGGCTGACATGCATCGCCGTGGCGCCGTACAGCTGCCGGATCTTGAACGCCGGCATTTCCTGACGTATGACCAGATGAGCCGACGCCACGAAAGCATTGAGGACGAGGGCGAGGAACCCCAGCATGCTGGCGATGTACATGGCAGCCGCCCTCATCCAGTCGCCGAGCTGGTGATGTTGTTCGCCGGCCAGGCCTTGCGGGATCAGAAACAACCCTCCCTGCGCGCACCCGGACACGAAAGCGTCCACCACCTCGTAGGCAGGGGCAATCATGACCGTACGAGACAACGCCTCATGCCGCTCGAATAGGGTGAGCTGGAAGAGCAGCTCGGCCGGAGCACGGACGACGATGCGATGGTCCAGACGCAAGACGCCGGACTTTGGATCGAAGAAGGTAGCCCCCGCGGGCAAGGCTCCAACCACGGGGATGGTCTGTCCGGCGGCACTCACCGCATCGAGCTCCTGACCTGCCAATCTTGAGCCGAGCATTGCGGAGGGCACGATGGCGGGAAGCTGGAGATCGGGGAACAGGTCGGGGACAGCGTCTCCGAACAGGACCACGAGTCCGGGGGCGCCGCTGAGTGCCGGGTCGCCTACACCCATGTTGAACAGGACCGCAGTGTAGGCTTCCTGCCGCTCGATCATCTCGGCCAGCAAGCGGACGGTGCGGTCAGCAACGGTCGTCCCCGGTCCCTCCGAGTACTCGACGAAGGACACCGCGTGACACTTCCGGAGCTGCCTGGCCCCTCTGAGTACGGCCACCTGCGGGAGCACCTCACTCAGGACAAACGCGAGGACTACGCCGGCAACAGCGATCATCCCGGCGAGCGCGAGCATCGTGGGCCAACGCCGGAGGGCCATGACCAGACCGTCTCGCACTTCACGCAAGGAGACGCACCTCGGGACGCGACCGGATGACGACAATAAGGGTCGCCGACCACGTGACCGTGGCAACGGCGGCGGCAATGATCCCGGCCCCGGTAAGGATTTCGAAGTTGCCCGGTGGGAGGCGAACCTGACCGACGGCGGCAGTCAACAGGCCAGAGAGCAGCGCGCCGGCAACGCTGCCGGCCACCAGGCCGGGCAGCCCGCCCACCAGGTTCTCCCGGACAAGGGCCGCTGGACCGGCGCCGTAACGGCTGCGAAGGCCGAATTCCTCGGCGCGAGCACGAAGGTAGAGTGCCCAGTAAAGCACGGCGCAGGCGTGACCCGACAGTAGAAAGAGCAAGGGGACAAACACGAAGGGGTCGCGGGCGATCAGCGCCAGCGTCCGCATCAGCGGGAACCTTCGCGGTTGGATATGGACAAAGCCCATTCGATGCAGGAGGCCGAGGACCTGGGCCAGTTGACCGGAGTCAGTGGTGTTGATGATGTAGTTGCCGGGAGGTAGCATGTCCTCCAGAGCGTGTCCGATGCGTCTTGCGTATTGACGAGTGCCGGCACCAGGGGGTGCGGGTATCACGCCTTCCACCACGACCCCCCTCGGCAGAAGGGGAGTCGTGGCAGCCTTTGACCATCGCCGTTCCGAGTAGGTGCCCTCAAAAAGGTACGCGCCACTCATGACCGAGCTATACGCCTCGGGAGTGGCCCGGGGAAACCACGGGACAAACCCGTGCGGATCGTAGACGAACACTTCCGGGCGACCCCCCGTCACGTAGCAGGAGGAGACGACCAGCGCCAGCGACCGGTCGCGGAGGTACGCCAAGAGTTCCGCTTGAGCCGACATCGCCTCGGCCGGCCAGACTCTCGGCCACCACACCATGCGCATGTCAAGCACGGTGACCTCGCCTGGCAGGTCGTGAGTCGATTCTCGGCGGGCTTCCAGCACCCACTGCGCTGCCAACACCAGGAGTGCCGTCAGGATGCCGAGGAAGAAGCAGCTGAGCGCAAGCCTGGAGTTCATCGACAGCCGCGGGTTCACCAGCACCTTGCCGCCCTCCGTGCCGGGAGACACTTACTCCCCGGCGGATACGGGTACGGACTGAGGTAAGGGAGTACCAGGGGTCCACCACACGAATCAGTGGAAGCAACTGGTGATGTACTGCTCACCCACGAACAGAGAGTCCAAGACCCAGTCCTGGCGCGAGCGGATTTCGCTGCACCACGGTCCAGGCGCCATCGACGTCCCGAATCAGGGTCAAGCGGAGGGCCGGCCGCACGCTGGAACCGGTCCCCCTTGCGCCTGAATCCCTTACTTGACATCGTGCTGCCTCCCGCGTGATGATGTCACCGCGGTGGCCACCCGGGTCCGCCGGTCCCGGGGAGCACCGAACGCTTGCGCGGTCAGCCCGGCTTCCACCAACCGGCCGTCAAGCAGGAAGAGGGTATGGTCCGAGAGGCGGGGCTGTGGGTGACGATGATCACGGAACAGCAACAGCAACACGGCGGCAAACGCGGAGACGCTCCTGGCCACCCTCATCGACCCCCTCTCAGATCGTAGATCCAGGATGAGATCTCCCGGACGCGCTTTTCCCCTCCCCATTCGCGCGTGCGGATGAGCAGCCGGTCGTCGCCGATCCAGTCGAAGTCGTAGACCACGGTCCCCGCGACCGGTGACGTTATCGCCGTCTCCCGGTGACCGTCGAGGTCAACCGCGAAGAGGATTCGCGTACCCCATGGCGTGCCGTCATCGACCGCGTTGATGTACGCCACCCTGGACCCACCAGGGCTT
>JAVHLP010000027.1 GCA_031082145.1 bacterium
CACGGGGTGGATCCGCAACCTGGCCGACGGAACGGTCGAGGCCCTCATCGAGGGCAACGAGCCGGCGGTACGGGGCATGCTCGAATGGTGCCGGCGGGGTTCGCCCCGTGCGGTGGTGGAAAGGGTAGACGTGACCTGGGAGCCTTACTCAGGCGAGTTCGACCGCTTTTCGGCCCGGGAGACTCCCGACTAGCTTGGAGGCGGCCCGAGGGCCCATCAGGCCGGAGAGCGCCACCCCAGAAGTGACGGGGCGACCGGAACACCGGTCGCCCCGCAATGCTTCTTGCTTGGCGTCTGACCGCTCCCGGGCTCCCCCGGCCGCCGCGGCTACTCGCCGTGAATCCTCTTCTTCTTCGCCAGCAGTTCGTCGTGGCTCTCGCTGTGGTCGGGGTCGGGGACGCACGCATCGACCGGGCAGACGGAAGCACACTGGGGCTCGTCATGGAAACCGAGGCATTCCGTGCACTTGTCGGGGTCGATAACGTAGTACTCGTCGCCCTCGCTGATGGCCTTGTTCGGGCACTCCGCCTCGCAAACGCCACAGCTCGCGCAATCCTCAGTAATCTTGTAGGCCATTTCTCCACCTCCCTGGCCGCCTAAAATCCGCCTCCGAATTCGAGTTTGAGCCGGGGATTCCTCCCCGCAATAACTGGTTCACAGCCCGGCGGGTCGGGCACTGGTTCCCGAGGGGCCGTTGCGGGCGGCAGGTGGGAACCTGGAGAGGCAGAACCAAGCGTGCGCAAGTCGCGGACGGCTTGGGCAGGGCCGACCCGGCGGATCCCGGTGCGGTGTCTGTGCTAATCCAGAAGGGGGCCACGTGATCGCCGAAAAGTAGGCCACCTCGCGATAGCGGGGAAGGTCAAGGAGAAGGGCACGCCGCACCCACATCCAACCTGCTAAGCTTTGGTTGACCAACCAAACTGTAGCAGGAGGTAGGAGATGAAGGACGTGCCCGAGATCCATTCTATCCGAACTCTGCATGCCAGAGGCTTCTCCAAACGCAAGATCGCCGCGCTCCTCAAGATCAGCCGCAAGACGGTCGACAAGTACACGGCCGAGGCCTACGTCGTCGACCCCGTACCCAAGATGCACCTCGCCAAGGAGCGTCCCTCCCCCAAGATGGATCCCTGGAAGCCGGTCATCGACCAGTGGCTGGCCGAGGACGAGACATGTCCTAGAAAGCAGCGCCGGACGGCCAGGAAGATGTACCGGGATCTGGTGGCCGCCTTCAGCGCGGATGTCTCCGAGGTCACTGTCAGGCGATACGTCCGCTCCCGAAAACGGGGGCAGGCCAGGGAGGCCTATGTACCCCTTGAGTTCCCGATGGGGTCGATGGCCGAGGCGGACTTCGGCCACGCCTTGGTGACCATGGACGATGTAGACCGTACCGTGCCCTTCTTCGCCCTGCGTTTGATGGCCAGCGGGGTGTCCTTCGTGAAGTCCTATCCCCATGAGAAACTGGAAGCCATGCTCGACGGGATAGCCGCCGGGCTAGCCTTCCTAGCCGGGGTACCCCGGCAGCTCATGTTCGACAACACCAGTACCATCGTCCGGCAGATCCTCGGTGGCGGTCTACGAACCCAGACGCCTGAGTTCAAGGCCCTGGCCGCCCACTACCGGTTCGAGCCCGTGTTCACCAACGTGGCGGCGGGCAATGAGAAAGGCGGGGTCGAGAGCCTGGTCAAATGGGCTCAGCGGAACCTCTTCAGCCCGGTCCCTCGGGTGGGGTCCTTTGAGGAACTCAACCAAAGGCTACAGGCGGAATGCCTGGCCGACGCCCAGCTTCGTCGACGAGGGAGGGACCAGCGCCTGGTGGCCGACCTCTGGGAGGAGGAGCAGGCTCATCTCTCCACCCTGCCGGCCTCAGCCTTCCCGGCCTGCCGGAACCGCTTCGTGCGGGTGGATAAGGCTCTGCTGGTGGTCTACGACCGGGCGGTGTACTCGGCGCCGCCGGTCTACATGAAGAAGTCCCTCCTGCTACGAGCCTTCTGGGACCGGATTGAGCTCACCGACCGGGAACGGACGGTGGCCGTACATGAGCGGAAAAAGCCGGGTGGGTCCTCCCTGCAACTCGAGCACTATCTCCCAGTGCTGGCTCACAAGCCGCGGGCGGTGCTCCACGCGGCGGTGATCGCCCGGGGAGAACCGGCGATCGCCCGCTACCGGGACGACTTCCTGGCTGCGCGCCCGGGCGCCTGCCGTGAACTCGTGGCCGTGTTGAGGCTGGCCGAGACGGTCGGAGTCCGACGGTTGGCGACCGCGCTCGAGGCCGCCTCGGGGTACCGCGCCTTCGACCTTGAGAGCGTCCGCTCCATCCTGGCCATGACCGATCCCGGAGAGGAACTCCTGCCCAAGGGCTTGGATCAGCGGCATCTCGGCCGCTGGCCTGAGACGGCCGTCGCCGAGGTGGCCGCCGGCGCCTATGCCTGGCTGGACGAGGCGGCCGTAGGGAGGGATGGCCGGTGAGCGTAGCCGAGGCGTTTGATGATGCCGGCCTCTGGGGTCGTATCGATGCCTGGCTCCATGCCCTGCGCCTGCCCGGAGCGGCGGCTCATTGCCGCGCTCTGGCCCAGGAGGGCGTCGGCGAGGAGACGGTGAGGACTCTGGAGGGAGTCCTGGCGGCCGAACTCGAGTCTCGCGAACTCCGTCGCTACCAACGCAACCTACGGACCGCCCGGTTCCCGGTGATCAAGGAACTGGGCGCCTTCGACTTCTCCGCCGTCCCTACCGTCCCCAAGGCCAGGGTCGAGGAGTTAGCCACCGGTCGGTTCGTGAGCGCCAGTGAATGTGTCATCCTTGTCGGCAACCCCGGAACGGGCAAGACCCACCTGCTCATCGGCCTGGGCATGGAGGCGATCCGGAAAGGCTTACGGGTGCGCTTCGTAACCGCCAGTACCCTGGTCAACGAGTTGCTCCTGGCCAGGGCTGAACTCCGGATCCCCAAACTCCTCCGGTTCTACGGCGCCTTCGACCTCGTCCTGGTCGATGAACTCGGTTACGTCCCCTTCAACCGGGAAGCCGCCCAACTGCTCTTCGAGTTCTTTTCCGACCGCTACGAGACCCGGGCCACCGCGCTGACCACCAACCTACCCTTCGCTCAATGGACCCAAGTCTTCGGGGATGAGACCATGACCGTGGCCTTGCTCGACCGGCTGACCCACCGCAGCCACGTTCTGCTGCTCAACGGGGAGAGCTATCGTCTCAAGGAAAGCCGACGCCGGATGCCGCCCAGATCAGCCGATCCATCCTCACCGGAGGGGGAGGTGAAGCCATCGTGATCAGGGCTACCCAGCCAGGACGGGGCCCTCCGGGGCAATCCCCACACCACTAGGCCAAGGCTATCTGCTTCAGGCGTGCCTGGACTCCTTTTCGATGAACACGGTGGCTCCATTTTCGGTTGACACAGGCAGCGGGGAGCAAACAGCAGTCTCCTTCTCCATCGAGCAACTCTTTCTACCTGAGCCAG
>JAVHLP010000028.1 GCA_031082145.1 bacterium
CGAAAGGGTCGTAGCGCAACTGGACCTTGCGTAGCGCCAACCGGGAGTCCACCTCGTAACGGTTCCCCTCCAGCGACACCACACCGGTCTTGTCCACCCGTCGTTCCTGCTGCCAGAGAAACACGTGGGCCACCCGGGCCGGATCCGCCAGGCGGATGTCCTCCAGCGCCTGGGCGAACCGGGCCGACGGCGTCTGGGCCGTCTCCCGGTTCACCCGGTGGTGGTACCCCTGCTCCAGCCAGGCTCCGAAGAGCCGGTTGAGTTCGTCCAGCGACCCGACCGGGTAGGCCCTGAGTTCCGGCAGGAACGAGCCGTCGACTCCCTGCCAGAATCGCTCGATCTTGCCCTTTCCCTGGGGGGAGTACGGCCGGGCAGAGAGGTGAAGGATCCCGAGCTCGGCGCAGATCCGCTGAAACTGATGGCTCTGGTAGATGACCCCGTTGTCGCAGTACACCCGGGCCGGGATCCCCCGCTTCAGGATCGCCTTCTTGAAGCAGTCCAGCAGGCTGGACAGGTCCTCGGCCCAGTAGAACTGGCCGTGGGGTACCAGCCGGGAGTGGTCGTCCAGGAAGGCGATCAGGTAGGTCCGGCGCATCTCGCCCTGGGGGTCGGGCAGGAACGGCCCGTGGAAGACGTCCGATTGCCACTGGGCATTGGGCCGGTCCTTCTCGTACCGCCGGTAAGCCTGCTTGGGCAGTTTCAGCAAAGACCGGGTCTTGCCAAGCCGCCTCAGGTGACGGGCCAGGGTGGACAGCTTCAGTTCCCCTGCCTGGACCGGTGTCTCCGGGTCCAGGGTCAGGATCTCGACGATCTGGCGGACACTGCGTTCGGGTACCTCTTCCCGCAGGGCCACCGCCTTCTCGAGCACCGCCGGGTCCATCCGTCTGGGCCTGCCCTGGTCCCGTCGGGCTCTGGGTCGCAGGCCGGCAAAGCCCTTTTCCCGGTAGTCTTTCTGCCAGCGCCGTAACGTCCGGGCGGAGACCTTCCGGCCCCTGCTCTCGCCGGGCCCGAGGTGCATCCTGGCCAGGATCTCCTGCCGCAGGCAGACCCGCTCCGCGGTGGAGAGGTCCGGGGCCAGGAGGCGAGCGATCACGCTGTAGCGGAAAAGGGCCACCTGCGTGGGACGGTCGTCCATGGATTGCCACCTCCCGGGTCAAGTCTAGACCCCCGGGCCCGGGCTGGGGGAGACAAGCCTCCTGTGGGATCGGCCTGGCTAATGCTGGCAGACATGCCGGGGACTGGGGGAGGGTGCTCGGGGGAGGGGTGTTCCTGCTAACCGAGGGCCTTCTGGCAGCTATCGAGGAACCCCAGGAGCTGTGCCGGGTCCGGTTCACCCCACCCGACTCCCGCCGCCCGGCCGACCTGCCAGAGTCGGTGGGCACAGGTGAGCAGGGGGCCGATGGCGGCAAGGCTCTCTCGCTTGGCGGGGTCCCGGGTCTTGGTCCGGTAGTCGGCGTCTCTTGTGAGTTCGTGCGCAACGATGTTCGCCTCGGGCTCGTACCGGAGCAGGAGCCCGGTCAATTGCACAAGGAGGGCCTTGGCTTGCCGGGCCAACCAGTCCACACACGAGTTCCCAGTCTAGCTGGAACTCGGCCGCCACGGGCCGATAACCTCTCTCATCCTCCAGGTAGCTCACCACGACTGCCTGGCGGACGCAGGCGGGGTACACACAGTGTCGACACAGCCAGTTCGGGAGCACCGCTTCTGTCCTCCGACACCAGGGGCAGTACAGCCGGGGTATCACCAGTTGGAAGTCGCGCGGCCCGACTACCACAACACGGGGGTAGCTGCCGTGCCGGTGGCGAAAGGGGCAGCCGCAGGAACAACCACGGGCTCCTTCCACCGCGAAGTCGGCGCCACCGTCTTTCCACGCTGCAAGAAGACCTTTGACTGCTGTGACGAGTTGCGGTAGACTCAGCATTGAGGTGGGGGTGAGTCTTCACCTCCT
>JAVHLP010000029.1 GCA_031082145.1 bacterium
GGGACTGTTGAAGAAGTCGGGTCGCTCAGGGCTTGCATTGGGGTCCAACTATGCCGGCTGAAGAGAGTAAGAAGACCTCGTCAGTGAAGCCCCCGCAGGGCCGATCCGTCTCCCAATGGCCTTGAGGACGTTGTGGGCGAAAGCCACGAGGTAGCCCTCACATCTGACTGCTGGCAGGCCGAAGCGCCGTGCTCGTCGGAACCCGAGGTCCTTCAGGTGCGCGAAGACACCTTCAACCACTGCCTGCCTCCGTTTCCGCAGGCGTCGGTGCCGCCGAGTCCGGTTGCGGGATTCAGCCCTCAAGAACTCGGGTTCGTACTTGGATAACTGGATGACCCGCCGCTTCTTGAGTGGAGGAAGGCAAAGGTCCTTTCGGCAGCACTGTTGGCAGTCCCTAGTCGCGGCGGCATGAGTCCATGTCTCATCCTTCTCGTAGTAGGTGACTCGTCTGAGCACCTTGCCGGCAGGGCAGATCAGCGCCTCCGGGTTTCTCAGGTAGAAGCCCTGCCGCGACTTCCGGTGCTGCAAGTGTCGGGTGTGAAGGGGGATGTGGGCCTCCACTCCCTGACGCTCAAGGTGGCGACGCAACGCGCCCGAGGTATAGCCCGTGTCCGCAGTGAAGAGCCTCATCGGCACAGGCGCCTCAGCGAGCAGCTTGGGAACGGGATCGGCATCTCCCGTGGTTGAGTGCGTGACATCCTGGGCCAGGATGAAGCCGTTGCTGTCGGCTATCACATGCTGCTTGTAGGTTAGGCGTACAGGGCTTTTCCCCACCTTCCGCCAACGGGCATCCAGGTCACGCGGGTGCAACTCCAGTTTCCCCTTGGGGTCTTGATAGTATCTCCTGGCCAGTCTGAGCACCCGGCGCCGCCCGCGGACGGTCTTCACGACCTGCGTGATTCGCCAGAGCCCGTTCTCCTCGGTCGCCTTGGCGGCAAACTCTTCCACCGGACGGCCGGATGGATGAAGACTAGCGGTTGAGACCGCTGCCGCGACCAATGACGAGTCGGCAAACGCCTCGCTGCTCAAGAGACCTGCCTTGCTGAGCTCGTGGCTCAACCCGACCAGGAGGGCGCGAAACCCCTCGGGACCTACCCGGCTGAGAAAAACACTAAGGGTGGAGTGGTCAAATACCTCGTCCTCGAGTCCCATGAAGAGAAACCAGCGGAAAGCAAGGTTCTCCCGTATCACGGTGCACAGGCGTCGGAAGGAGTGAATCCGGTAGACATAGCCCAGGGTCAATGCGCGAAGCAACACCTCGGGTGGGACAGCTGGCCGGCCTTGGTCGGGGTCGTACGCTGCCTGGAGAGGAACTGCCAGCTTACGGAAGTCAATAGCCTCATCGATCCGTCGCAGAACGTGCCCTGGCTCAACGAACGAATCCAATGGCTTGGCAACATACTCGAACAGCCGGTGGCGCTTCTGCCGTTCGGGTTCTACCAGCATCCCAGGACCTCCCACCCGACCTCTCGAACACCCATTCGGGAAGGGCCGCTGGCATTCCTCTTGGGTTATCGCCCTTTTTCAACAGTCCC